>CBDCVY010000013.1:1890000-4002951 GCA_965223245.1 Nitrospinaceae bacterium
AGGACTAGCCTTGTGTAATAGTTTACGGAGGTAGGGCGCTGGATGGGCTAGGGGCCTCACCGGGTTACCAAACCCAACCAATCTTCGAATGCCGTAAACCGTATCACAGGAGTCAGACTATGGGTGCTAAGGTCCATGGTCGAGAGGGAAAGAGCCCAGACCACCAGCTAAGGTCCCAAAGATAAACTAAGTGGGAAAGGTTGTAGGAATACACAGACAATAAGGAGGTTGGCTTAGAAGCAGCAATCCTTTAAAGAAAGCGTAATAGCTCACTTATCAAGTGTCCCTGCGCCGAAAATGTAACGGGGCTAAAGTTTATCACCGAAGCTGTGGATTGGTTGAAACTTCGGTTTCAACCTCTGGTAGAGGAGCGTTCCATACCGGGTTGAAGCTCGATCGTAAGAACGGGTGGACTGTATGGAAGTGAGTATGACGGCATGAGTAACGATAAAACAGGTGAGAAACCTGTTCGCCGAAAATCCAAGGTTTCCTGAGGAAGGTTAATCCTCTCAGGGTAAGTCGGCCCCTAAGGCGAGGCTGAGAAGCGTAGCTGATGGGAAACGGGTTAATATTCCCGTACCACTTGGATTGCATTTGAGCGATGGGGTAACGTAGAAGGGTAATTGATCCGGGTGATGGATGTCCCGGTCTAAGCACGTAGGAGGGAGATTTTGGCAAATCCGAATCTCCTTAACTCCGAGATGTGAATGGGAGCTTCTACTACGGTAAAAGCGAACTCAATGATCCCATGCTACCGAGAAAAACCTCTAGTGAGTAATCTAGGTGACCGTACTCCAAACCAACGCAGGTGGATGAGGAGAGAATCCTAAGGCGCTTGAGAGAACTCTGGTTAAGGAACTTAGCAAATTAGCTCCGTAACTTCGGGAAAAGGAGTGCCTCCATTAAGTGAAAGAACTTGCTTCTGGAGCTGAAGGGGGTTGCAGTGACCAGGCAGCTGTGACTGTTTACTAAAAACACAGGACTCTGCTAAGTCGTAAGACGATGTATAGGGTCTGACGCCTGCCCGGTGCCGGAAGGTTAAAAGGAGGGGTTAGTCTTCGGACGAAGCTCTAAATTGAAGCCCCGGTAAACGGCGGCCGTAACTATAACGGTCCTAAGGTAGCGAAATTCCTTGTCGGGTAAGTTCCGACCTGCACGAATGGCGTAACAATGGCTGCACTGTCTCAACCAGGGACTCAGTGAAATTGACATACCGGTGAAGATGCCGGTTTCCCGCAACAGGACGGAAAGACCCCGTGCACCTTTACTACAACCTGATATTGAATATTGATCTATGATGTGTAGGATAGGTGGGAGACTTTGAATCCGGAGCGCTAGCTTCGGGGGAGTCAACCTTGAAATACCACCCTTCTTATATTGATATTCTAACCTCGGTCCGTGAATCCGGATCAGGGACAATGTCAGGCGGGTAGTTTGACTGGGGCGGTCGCCTCCTAAATTGTAACGGAGGCGCGCGAAGGTTCTCTCAGGCTGATTGGAAACCAGCCAACGAGTGTAAAGGCATAAGAGAGCTTGACTGCGAGACTTACAAGTCGAGCAGGTACGAAAGTAGGTCTTAGTGATCCGGTGGTTCCGTGTGGAAGGGCCATCGCTCAACGGATAAAAGGTACGCCGGGGATAACAGGCTTATCGCCTCCAAGAGTCCATATCGACGAGGCGGTTTGGCACCTCGATGTCGGCTCATCGCATCCTGGGGCTGAAGCAGGTCCCAAGGGTTTGTCTGTTCGCCAATTAAAGCGGTACGCGAGCTGGGTTTAGAACGTCGTGAGACAGTTCGGTCCCTATCCGTTGTGGGTGTTAGAGATTTGAGGAGAGCTGCTCCTAGTACGAGAGGACCGGGGTGGACAGACCTCTAGTGTTCTGGTTGTGTCGCCAGATGCATTGCCAGGTAGCTATGTCTGGAAAGGATAACCGCTGAAAGCATCTAAGCGGGAAGCCAACTCCAAAATAAAATCTCTCTTTTCTCTTCGGAGAAACTGTAGGCTCCTTGAAGACTACAAGGTTAATAGGCCGGGTGTGTAAGCACAGTAATGTGTTCAGCTAACCGGTACTAATCAGCCGTGAGGCTTGACCTTAATTCAGTTACTCTCAAACAGTATTCACCAGGCTAACGCCTGGAGGTAACAAATTTTTACGATGATCCGTAGACACCTCAGAATCATTGTAATACTCAGAATTTGGTTAAAACAAAATACCATTTTTTCCGGCCTTGCTAGCGGAGGGGCCATACCTGTTCCCATTCCGAACACAGTAGTTAAGTCCTCCAGCGCCGATGGTACTGCACGGGAGACTGTGTGGGAGAGTAGGTCAACGCCGGGAATTTAATTCTAAAACCCACTTAGGCTTTTTGTCTAAGTGGGTTTTTCTTTTTCACTACCTGCTCTTTAGAACTAATTTGGTTCCATGGAAATCAGCCCTCTCACTACAAATTTATCCGAACCTAATAAACATTCTTCAAAACCATCTGATTTTATCTTTACACCTTGTTAAACTCTCCAATAGAGGTTAAGTTTTCCTCTTAAGGTCAATTAAAAAAAATTTTGAATTTAATGAAGATAGAGCTTCTCTAATTCAAAGTTGAGTAGACGGGACTGTTATCAATTACAGATTCGCTATCCTAAGCGGTGGCACCAATCGAATCGACCACGGAGGGACCAGAGCTCACAATTACCTATTTTAATGGACCAATACTTCAAAATTAGAGAGGCATTTTGTTTTGAAACAAAATAGTTAGATATTGATAAATGAATTTTTAATGCTAATCTAAATTATAGTTTTCAAAATCCACTTCTATCCCATTGCCTTCCCTTTTCAATGAAGTTTTCGGAACAAATTAAACACTATTTTAATCTTTCCTTTGGCTTAACACACCGAGTCAATCCCAAACAGTATCTTTCCATAGGATTGTTTCTAATTTTATTCAAATACTTAATAGAATTTATAGTCGATTGGTTTGCTTATGATCATATTCTACTCCCTTGGGAATTTTTAAATCCAATTTTTTCCGACCGGGTTCCGGCAAAAATGGCGATATCTATAACCGGGTCAAAACCTTCCACTGATGACCTTTGGACCCAGGGAATATTGGGGGCCTTAATTTGGACACTTCCATTCATTTGGGTCATGGTGGGAATGAGTGTGCGCAGAGCTGCCGATGCAGGAATTTCTCCCTGGTGGGGATTCTTTACATTTATTCCATGGATCAATTGGGCGGTAATTTTTTGCTTATGCTTTTTACCCACCTCTCCAAAAACTTTTTGGCTGTCAGAAACACCTAAAACATATCCATCAAAAAATTGGAAAAGTGCAATACTTGGTTTGAGTGTTACTTTTGTGTTGGGGATTGCATCCATATTACTTAGTGTTTATGGATTAGAAAAATATGGACTTGGACTTTTTGTGGGCACCCCTTTTGTTTTGGGTGTTGTAGTCGGTTATATATTTAACATGAAAGAACCCAAAGAAACCGGCACTACGATGATTCTAGTGATATTTATGTTTTTCTTACTGGGCTGGGGTATGATGGCATTTGCTTTAGAAGGCTTGATTTGCCTATTAATGGCATTGCCCTTGGCAGGAATTGTTGCATTTCCTGCCGCCATATTAGGAAGAACCCTAGCTTTGCGGTGGAAACCTGTTGCAGGAATGCATCCCTTGCTCGTCCTTTTGGTCCTTACAGGATTTTTCATTACCGAACCTATTGATTCCCATCGAGTTATTTATCCCATAAAATCATCCGTAGAGATAAATGCTCCTCCCTCGGCGGTTTGGAAATATATTGGAAGTTTTCCTGACATTAGAAAGCAACCGGAAGACTTTGTCTTTAAATTAGGAATCGCCTACCCTACCGGAACTCGATTGGAAGGTAAAGGTGTAGGTGCCACAAGATATTGTGACTTTTCAACCGGCCCTATAAAAGAAAAGATAACTGTTTGGGAGGAAAATAGCATTTTGGCTTTTGATGTTTTATCTCAACCGGAACCCATGATTGAGACCAGTCCTTGGGGAGAAATTCATCCTCCACATTTAACAGATTATGTTAAATCACATAAGGGCGAGTTTCGTTTGGTAAAACTATCAAATGGAAGAACGCGCTTGGAAGGTACGTCCTGGTATTCAATAGACATCCACCCACACTTTTATTGGAAGTTTTTGGTAGATAGAATTATCCATAAAATATATTTGCGAGTATTTCACCATATTAAGCAGCTAGCAGAAAAATAGGGACCAACTTTAACATTAATTACAGAACATAATAGTTTAAGAATATAAATAAGAATCTTTGTTATCTATTCTAAAAATTCTCCCAGAGTTTCTGATAAAGTTTCGAGGTCTAAAGGTTTAACTAAATATTTTTTAAAACCTGCATCTAATGCTTTTTTAATATCTTTTTCCATTGCATTTGCACTCACTGCAACTATGGGAATATCTTCAAACCCCTTATGATCCTTCAATTTCTCAAAGATCTGTAATCCATTCATTCCCGGAAGATTCATATCCAGGAGAATAAGATCAAATTTTCTAGACTTTGCTAACGCAAGTCCTTGATTACCATTTTCTGCAAGGACCAATTCCACATTAATATCCAAGTCCTCTAAAAATCGAACAAATAATTCTGTATTCAACGGATTATCCTCAACATACAATATCTTACTGGCCATAGAAGATGAGTTTCTATTAATTTGCCAATCCCCTACGGAATCATGTGCTTCGGACATTTCAAGATCAGAGGTTTGATCACTTAGAGGTAAATCAATATAAAAACAACTCCCCTGACCTACTTCGGAAGTAAATCCAATTTTCCCATTCATCAATTCGACTAAGTTTTTTGTAATTACCAACCCAATTCCAGCTCCCTCTTTTTCTGAGTACTCTTCATCAAATCTATTGAACGGTTCAAATAATTTTTCCTTTTTCTCAGGAGAAATTCCTCGACCTTCATCTTGGACATTAATTCGAAGCATTAAATCTTCAACTTCTTCAACAGAAAACGTTACCGTGCCATTTAGTCGATTGTACTTAATTGCATTTGAGGCCAAGTTTAGAATAGCTTGCCTCAAACGTCCCATATCCGCCCATATATATATTGGAGGAAAATCAGGTATATCATCTACAATTTTTATATGGTTGGAATCTGCCAAAGGCCTTATTAATTCGAGAAGCTCTTTTTTTAACTCGGATAAGTTTATTCTCTCAATAGAAATAACCATTTTCCCGGATTCTATTCTTGCCAAGTCCAAAATCTCATTTATAAGATTAAGAAGATGTTGTCCGGCAGACTCTATATGCTTTGCATCAGCCATTTGTTCGGGAAACAGGTTTTTCTTTTTATTTCCTAACAAAATTGTGGAAAATCCAATGATTGCATTCAATGGGGTTCTCAACTCATGACTCATTCTAGCTAAAAATTCTGATTTACCTTTATTGGCAATCTCGGCTTGTTCCTTAGCATTTTTAAGCTCCTTAGTTCTTTCTTCAACCTTAACTTCAAGGCTGGAGTGAGCATCTAGAAGTGCGACTTGGGCTTTTTCTTTCTCTTCAATTTCAAATCCCAACTCTTGATTCAACATTTCTAGTTTTTCAGAATGGATTCTCGCTTTACTCCAGAAAAAAACCATGAAACCCATTAAAAAACTTGTGACCACACCCCCTATCAGAACTACAAACGGAATGGCAGTTTGATTACTTTCTAGCCACCCATTACTTGGAGTCACCTCAAGATTTAGATTTAAATTTAAATAACTTATATTTTCTACTTGGGTCCATTTTGATACTATATCTAAGCTAGATTCAGCGGAATTAAAAACCAGTGTTTCGTCTTGAAAAATCTTTAAATCAAATTCCTCCTTAAACTTACCCAATAAAATGGCATCAAACAAATGATCTAGGCCGATCACCCCAACTAGATAATTGGTATTTGAGAACTTAGAGGAAACAGGAACGATTAATAGAAATTCATTGCCCGTCTCTGTTTCAAATATTTTAGAAACTATTGAGCTTTGACCCTTTAAGTTTTTAATTAGTAAATTAATGTGATTATTTTCTTCTGAGGAAGGACTTTTAATATTGCTCATACCATCTAGGTCACTTGCAACCCAAAATTTACTTTTCACGGTATTTATATAGAATAAATGACTAAATCCTATTAAATCACTCATTAAGTCATCGGCTTCTTGTTTGAAATCATTTTGCGAAAAATTATCAAAACGGTTCCATCGGTTAGCCATTCTTTCTAAAGCCAATAAATTATCTGTTATGGTTTTAATTAATTCTTCTCTAAATCCAAGAGCTGAAGTTTGAACTTTTTTTATCAATAGGCCTTCTTCACGATTAGAAAAAAAATTCCAAGCCACAATTGAGATGAAAAGGAAAATAATAATAGTCAAAACCAAAAAAATAAGGGGCTTATTTTTTTTCATAATTTAATTCAAATTCAAAAGCGATAATTCATTAAAAAAACAATTCAAACTTTAAAGAAAGACCATCGAACCGGATTGATTGTTTCTTTTATTAAACCAATCAAATCAACTAAAATGTTTTTATTGGAGCATCATAAAAACAAATAATTGGTGCTTAAAATTAAAGTAACTAAAATTTTTAGTGTAAATTCATGTATCTATTTATCTCGACCATAAAAAAGTCTTCTTTTTTATGATGACTATTTAAAAAATCATTTAATATGTGTAGCTATCCTCAATAATTTGCTATTGATTCGCATGTTGGCTTTATTAATGTTTGTTTTATTAATGTTAATTAAAAACTTTCCATCCTTAAAATAAAAAGAAATCATTCCTGAGCTTTGGTAAAAATTGGGGTGATCACTAATTAACAATAATCCTTCTTTTTCATTGGAAGGCACATTTTCCAAAACGCCAACTTCTTTTTTTCCAATATATAGAATAAAACATTTATCAATAGAGCTTTCAGGATTTAAAACGGTAATATCAATCCCACCCCTTTTATTTTTAATGTATTCAAGATGTTCAAAAAACTGAAAATTTGAATACGAGCAAAAAACCAGGTTTTCTCTATTCGCACTCTCTTCTTCACTCTTTCCTTTCCATTTAACCAGCTTTTTAAGTTTATAAATGAAAACGGCTTTAGTTTTATCTTCAAGGCTATCTGAATAAGACAATGAGGGGAAAAGGGTAAGCAAAGTTAAGGTAGAAATATAATATGCTGACCGAATCAAATGCTTTAGATTCATTTGAATTTTGCTCAAAAACTTGTTTTTCATACATTTCTCGCCCAGGCATGTAAGGCTTACAAATAAAAGCTGGGCATTTTTTAGAACAAACACCTCTCCAAGTTACTTTAATGATGTAATTCTATTTTCAAGGTCTACTATTTGATCAGAAGTTTTGCAACCTCATCCTCATTTAAATCTCGGTAAACCACAAAATATAGTTTTGAGTCATCAATAAGAAAAGGAGGTTAATTCGTTTTTTCTCTATTTCCGTTCTTTTTATATATTACAAAGTTTTTGTTTTCTGTGCTTATATTTATAACTAAACTGGCCTATTCCATCACTATTTATTTGTGGATTGATTACTTAATTGGAGTATCTTGAATTTACAAGACATTTCAAGTCGACCCTTTCCAAATTATTTCAATTCCCTTTTTAGTAGTGATGACCAGTTTTGGAAGTTTTATGGAGCTGTTTGTTTGGTCGGTAACTATCAAAAATAGGCGTTTATAATACAATTTGTCTAAAACGAATCTCAACTAACTTTTTAATTTAAATAAAGAAAACTATGAAAAGTTTTTTCTTCTAAAGAATTCAGATTTCTAATAAATAAACCCGCCAAAAAAGGGTGCCACCCATTTTAGTTAGATCTGATTTAGACTTTTTAAAGGTACATAATTCTTTTCCCCATATTACCCATATGATAACAGTTGAAAATCTCAATAGGGCTCTCAAATTTTTTAAAATTTTTTCTAAATTAAATAGAGAAATTATAAAATCGATGCTAAATTCTTTGCCGTATATCTAAATATTAATATCAACCTTGTAGTTTTTATTTTTTATAAATTGCTAAAAAGTTTTTAATTAACTTTCTGAAATCCTCAAACTCCCCAGTTCTCTCGAACTCTAGAAACTATGGTAAAAAACAAAATCAAACCTAAGCAATCAAATTTTCAGGAATTTAACTTTAAGGTCTAAATCTAAGACTAAGATTTTTTTTGCTAAATCAAAGAAATAAAAAAATTCAATTTAAGTATGAAAAGAGAATTATTACCCATTATTACCGCTTTTGTAGCTTTCTTATTTTTATACATTTCCCCCTCCATTTGGGCGAAAACTGTGGGGGAGAACATCAGCAAAAGGGATGAGGATCTTGATTTACTTTTAGACATGGATTTAGAAAACTTAACAGTTTATGTCGTATCTAAGCGGAAAGAAAAAGTTATTGATGCTCCGGGTGTGGTTACCGTAATCACTTCAGATGAAATTGCTCGATTTGGGGTTAATAACTTACATGACATTTTGTATCGCCAACCCAATATGTATGTTTATGGCTCAATGGCATTACCCGATAATTTTCCGGCCATCCGCGGACAAACGGTCACCGGACTTAATAACCATACCTTAGTTCTTTTTAATGGACGTCCCTTCCGTTTAAGTATAGACGGAGGTGCAGATCCATTGGCGTTTACCGGGTTCCCCATTGAACTGGTTGACCGGATTGAAATCATTAGAGGGCCCGGCTCGGTTCTTTATGGCAGCGGTGCGTTTGGCGGAACCATTAATATTATAACTAAAGATCTTTCCAAAGATTGGGACAGCTCCGTAAGTCAAGGTTATGGATCTTTTAATACCTGGCAAACATCAGGATTCTTCAGCGCAAAATCAAATGATTTAGAGCTTGTCTTTTCTGGTAGATTTTTTGATAGCAATGGCTGGAAATATGAGGTCACTGATAACACAGGTTTTAATGGTTCTATAGACAGAAGTCGAAAAACTTATGGCCTGTGGGGTCAGCTTAAATACAAACGAATTACCGTTTCTTCTTTTTTGGGAAATCGAAAAGAAACAGTTTTAGGGGTATCCAGCACTTGGCCTCAGGACATTACAAAGACAAAGTTAGCCGCTTTTTTCGACATACAATATGACCAACCCATCTCTAAAAACTGGAGAGCACAAACTAACTTTACCTATAACGTGGGTTTAATACCCGAGCAAAGTCCTGATGTAGACTCAAAATCAAGAGTTAATGATTTTTTGTTTGAAGGAAATATTTTTGGTTCTTTGTTTGACAACAAAGTCAACATTGTCATGGGAACCACATACCAAAGCCTAAACGGTAAATTTATTCCCGCTGGTGTCGCAAGCCAAAGTTGGCATTTCGATTGGTACACTTTTTATGCGCAGGCAGACTATCACCCCTGGGACTTTATTTCGCTAATTGCAGGGTTACAAGTAAATAAAACCCCCAATGTGGCTGAAAACTTTTCTCCTCGATTAGGAGCTATTTTCCATCTCCATAAAAATTGGGGAGCAAAAATATTATATGGGGGCGCTTTCAGATCTGCCTCGGGATTTGAACAAGTTTTTATTCTTCCCGGATTGATTCAAGGAAACCCCCACTTAGGTCCGGAAAAAATAAATACCTTTGATGCGCAACTATTTTATGCATCCACCAATGCGAATGCTTCTATTACTTATTATCAAAGCAAACAAACAAACTCTATCGTTGTAGTATTGCCCGGTGGAATAATTTCCTTTGCCAATGGAGGGGATGTCGATTTTTGGGGAATTGAATTTGAAGGTAAGGTTAATTTGTTAGCGGGTTTACAATTAATTGGATCCATCACCTACCAAGAAAATGAAGATAGTATGGGTAATAAAGATGTCGGATTGGTTCCTAATTTTATGGCAAAAGTAGGATTATCTTACTCTTCTCCTAAAGGATACTCCCTGGGAATATTCGATACCTATTTCGGTGATGCCGCCCAACTACCCGGCACCTTAAACTTCAACCCACCCGCTGAGTCTTACCACTGGCTCTCTGCAAATTTAACTTTTGATGTGCCTCGCCTAGCTAACAATTTCAAGTTACCGGGTCTAAAAATAAACATCTATGCAGAAAACCTTTTAGATGAAGAGGTGTTTTTTCCGGAATGGGTAAATGAAGTGATAAACACGTTTCCTCTCCGAGGAGGAATTGCTGTTTATGGAAATGTCACCGTAAACTTTTGACGTGTTTCTAGAGATGGAATTGAAACATATAAAAAGGTTTGAAGCCGAGGCTTAACTTTCCTATTAAAAACTAATTTAATTAACAACTCACTAACCTTAAAAGACTGTTCAATTTATTTTTTTTAAATATTTTTTTCAATTTCCATTACACTCGATTGAAGATTTAGGTCCGCACAAAAATTTTCCAACATGGCAAACAACACATTCTTGTATTTACATTCTTTACTCTTAGCTTCTAAAATATTTTTTAATTAAACAAACTCCAATAAATTCCTAATTATTGATTAAAAATGAAAATAAAGATTACTATCACTCTAATTATTTTTGGTGTTATTTCATCTCATTCTCACCTCTTTGCTAACAACATTTCTCCTCCTCCAAGTAGAATTGAGGAAGACTTAGAGCTTGAAGAACTTCTTAGCATGGATGTCGAAAAGTTAGTAGTTTCTGTGGCTTCCAAAAGAAAAGAAAAAATCTTCTACGCTCCGGGAATTATTGATGTGGTTACAGCTGAAGAGATTAGACGATTTGGAGCCAGGAATTTACGTGACATACTGGGACGCTTAACGAGTTTTCAGGAAGTGAGCAATGCTTTTACTCCTAATGCGACTTCCACCATACGAGGACAATTCGTATCCAAGGAAGATACTCATGTTCTTTTTCTTCTCAATGGACGACCTTTTCGACAAGGAACTAGTGGAGGAAACAATCGTTCTTTATATATGGGAATTCCATTAACAGCTATTAAGCAATTAGAGATCATTCGTGGCCCAGGTTCTGTACTTTATGGAAGTAATGCCTTCGCCGGCGTAGTCAATATCGTTACTCAATCCACAGAAGAAAAAGATCGTAGGGTTTCCCTAACTTACGGATCTTTTCAAACTAAGGAAATTGAAGCAGGAGGAGGGCATTCATCGGACGAGTTTAACGTTATGGCAACAGCTAAGATAACGGATAACGAGGGATGGACTTGGAGACAAGCTTTTGCAGGAACTGGGCCAGTTCCCATTGCTTGGGATGCTAGCGAGACAGCAGGAGGGTTGATCTTAACCGCAAATTGGAAAAACTGGACCTTCAATACTTTCTGGTCCTTTTTAAATCAAAAATCCAATGCCTTCACAGGAACCTCCGCTCCTGTGATTGATGATGATTTGCTTCGCGGTTTTGTTGATATTGGTTATCGCCACGATTTTAATGAGGACTGGTATATTACCGGAAACCTAACTTACAACCTTATGGAATGGTATATTTCTCAAAGTCTGTTTGCCAATGATCTTTTAGGTGAAATCACCCTTCACGGTGCCATTGGAGATCAATTGAAAATTATAGCCGGTGCCATATTCGAACGTCACAAAGGAGAACACACTTTTACGAGATATACCCGCTCCTTGAACAGTCAATATTTACAATTAAGCTATCAGCCAATAGAGTGGTTTAAATTGGTGGCCGGCCTACAACGTAATGATGCAGAAGAATTCAATGCAGACTATTCACCTCGTGTAACCGCTATCTTTAAATTTTTAAAGAATTATGGATTGAAACTTCAATATTCAAAAGCCTTCCGTTCGCCACTCGCTTCTCAATTTTTTGTAAGCAACAATACCTTTGTATTGGGAAATTTAAACACTAAACCAGAAATCATAAAAACGGCAGAGGCACAACTTTTTTATTCTAAGGGAGATTTGTTTTTTGGAGTCACTTTTTATCAAAGCCGATACGAAGATATTTTATCATTTATTCCCAATCCCAGCCCCGCTTCTATTTTTCTTTGGGGTAATAGCGGCCACATTGATTTTTATGGGGTGGAGATTGAAGGGAGAGGACATATCTTTAAAGATTGGTTTATAAGAGGTTCCTTGACTTACCAAGAAAATGAAAATCAAAGCGGAGTAAAAGACATTACCTTCACCCCAAACTTAATGATCAAGTTTGGCATTAGTTATGAGCCTAAAGGAAAAGGATGGCTTGCCAGTGTTTTTAATTCTTATTATGCGAGACCCAGTAATCAAACCAGAGATATCTTTCCCGGAATTCAAAACTTTAATCCATTAGTCACTTCTTACCACCAACTGGATGCAAAAGTTTCCTTTCATTTACCTACTTTTCTGCAAAAACCTAATTTACCCGATATGACTTTTGCCTTGCATGGAGGAAATTTATTGGATGAAGATATCTTTTTTCCTGATTTTAACGGACAGGCTACTAACTCCGTCCCACAGCAAAGTGGAATTAGAGTATATGGAACTTTGAGTATTAGATTTTAGGAATTAATTTATTTTTTCAGAAGAATTTTAATTGCCCTAAATTAGGTGCTCATCGTATTTTGAATTTTTTATTTTAAATTTTCGACTAATCTCGTTTACACTTATTACCCAGTGAATAACTAAATTGACTCATTAATATTTCATTTGTGTTAGGACATCATTGCTTAAGTTTTTATAGTGGCCTTTTGCTCCAAAATTTATTTACACACCACTTAACCCAAGAGTTTCTCAAAATACAAAACCTCGAAAACCAATTTTGATTGGAAATATGAGACTCAAAATTTCCCTTACCTTTTTCATTGCTCTTTCTTTGGGCTGTTATTTTTTTCCCACCCAAATTGATGCCAACAACATTTGGTTCCCCCCAACCAATAATGAACAGGATGAAGAGCTAGAGGACCTTCTCATATTAGATGTAGAAGACTTAGTGGTTTCCGTTGCCTCCAGAAAAGAAGAAAAACTTAATAATGCTCCGGGAATTATTACGGTAATTACTGCTCAAGAAATTGCCGCGTACGGAGCCAATGATTTACAAGATTTACTCTTAAGATTACCAAATACTCAACCCTGGAGTTCAAGTGTATTTCGACGTAATGTCAGTGGCATCCGTGGCCAAACATTTACCGACAATGACACCCACACTCTAATTCTTTTAAATGGACGACCTGTAAGACAACCCTTCAACGGACTCAATAATCCTGTGTATGCAGGAATTCCCTTGCAGGCCATAAAACAAATAGAAATCATCCGCGGACCGGGCTCGGTGTTATATGGTAGCAATGCTTTTGCAGGGGCTATCAATATTGTGATGAAAGACCCTTCGGAACAAAATTCAAATTCAGTGACTACAAGCTACGGGTCCTTTGATACTTTTCACGCATCCACCCTTCTAAGTGGTCAGGTCGGCAAACTGAGTGTGATTTACTCTGGGAGATTCGACGACACTGACGGATGGAATTACCGTGCTTCGGATTTTCTGGGGGTGACCAATGAAATTGATTACGGAAGGAATAACCACGGAAATTTTCTTCAAGCTAAATATGGCCCCATCACCTTTACTGGTTTTACCAGTTATGTGAAAGATATAGTTTCTGCAAAAGTTTTGCTCCCCTGGCCTATCACATTTGAAATTAATAGTCGCCGCGATTTCGTAGACTTTCAAATTGATCTTCCCGTTATTCAAAACTGGAACATAGTTTTCAATACCACTTACAATGGTTTCTCTACGAAGGCAGCAGGAGTAGATGCCGATGCACACAGTTTTCTTTTTGAATTTGCTATCAAGGGACATATTACCAAAGACATATACCTTATCAGCGGCCTCTTGCATCAGGCTGACTTTACAGAATCGATCTTCACACCGACAGGAAACAAGTTATCCTTCACTGATAACAGGTGGAGCTATTACCTTCAAACGGACTATCAAATTTTTCGTTTTTTAAAGCTAATCGGTGGTCTCCAAATCAATAAACCACGTGGCATTGATGCCGATGTCTCCCCACGCGTGGGTGCAATTCTAAACCTGGGCAAAAGTTGGGGAGTCAAAGTTTTATATGGAGAAGCATTTCGTTCCCCTACGGGAGCCGAAACAAATGTTAACCGCCCAGGTCTGATAGGAAATAGAAATATAAACCCTGAAGATATTGCTACTTTTGACGCTCAGCTCTTTTATGAGTCTCCTCGATTTAGAGCCGCTCTCACCTACTATTACAGTCAAATCAACAACATCATTCGTTTAACCGGCACCGGCCCTCTTCAATTTAATAACGCAGGTCGTGTGGATTCTAATGGTATCGAGTTTGAAGCTAAATTATGGCTTACAAGAGCCTGGACATTTATTGGGTCCATCAGCTACCAGGACAATGAAGATAATCTAGGCAACTCCGATGTTGGGTTGATATCCAATTTCATGGCTAAAATTGGAGTTTCATATACTTCCACCATTCACGGTTGGACACTTGGAGTTTTCAACAGTTATTTTGGTGATGCTGCGAACACGGGAGGCCCTATATTTAATCCTCCCGCTGAATCTTACAACTGGTTAACCCTCCAAGCTTCAATAAATCTTAAAAAGTTAATTAAGAAACCCGGCATACCGGATGTCACCCTCAGTGTTTATACTGAAAACCTGTTGGATGAAGATGTATTCTTTCCCCCTTCCGTTAGGACTAATCCTTTGATAAACACAACGCCCATTCGTCCAGGAATAAGCGCATATGTGGGTGCCACCGTAAAGTTCTAAGTTTTATTCTCAGTCTAATTTGGATAAATTGAACCTTCCCAAATTCATACAGAAAATCTATGAATTAATTTATTATAGATTCTGAAAACTTATTAGATGAAGAAGTATTTTTCCAGAATGGGTCAAAGGTGCTTTAAACATCTTCCCTCTCCGCAGGGGTTTTTGCCGTTTATGGTAATGCGACATTAAATTATTAATTTTCCTTATCCGCAATTTTCAACTAAACCTAAAAAACTCTGTGAACTTAACAGAATACATATCACCCTAAAAAAGGAGAGCATTGTTTTTCTATTGAAATTTTAAATTATTTAATTACCCTTAAGCGAAGATAAGCAAGGAATTTTCTTGCTAGACTTATTAACTTTCCTTTCAAAATTACAAATAAAGGCGATTCAAAATTCTAATATTTCATTTTAGTTTTCCCTAATAACAATCCACCTGATAGAATCGCTGCAAATTGGACGTAGATTTTTGCCATGAAAATCAAATCGATCCTTTTATTAATATTTTTAACGTTCTTTTTAATTCTATTTCCCATCCAAGAGGGTTGGGCAAAGAAACCCGAGAATAAGGCCAGCCTGCAGGATGAAGACCTCGACACTTTATTAGATCTGGACATAGAAAGCCTGAAAGTTTTTGCCGCCTCCCGGCGTGAACAGAAATTCCGCGATGCTCCGGGGATTGTGACCGTCATTACCGGTGAAGAGATTACTCGATTCGGTGCTAATACGTTGCACGATGTTCTGTTTCGTCAACCCAACACCTATGTCTATGGTTCCGTTGGCGTTCCCGATAATTTTGTTTCACTTCGCGGAGTCGCGGGATTAGGCGGACTGGCTAACCATACCCTGCTGCTGATCAATGGTCGTCCCGTAAGAAGCAGTCTCGATGGTGGACCGGGAATGGTTTTTTATCACACCCTACCCGCGGAACTGATAGACCGAATAGAAATCATTCGAGGTCCTGGATCCGTACTTTATGGCAGTGGAGCTTTCGGCGGCACTATCAACATCGTAACTAAAGGGGCTTCTGAAGAAGAGCGGCATTCATTCACCCAGGGTTACGGATCGTTTAACACCTGGCAAACCTCCGGATTCTTCAGCAAAATAATTAATGATTTTGAATTTGTGATTTCCGGAAAATATTTCGATACCAACGGTTGGAAATACCAGATGACAGACGCCAACGGATTCAACGGCACCGTCAACCAAAACCGGGACCGTTATGGTATTTGGGGACAAATGAAATATAAAAAACTCACCGTATCTGCTATCTTTGGTGATCGCAAAGCAACAGTTCCGGGAGTTTCCGGAACCTGGCCGCAGGATGAAAACCAGGATGAAAATATATTTGTCGATATTCAATACGATCATCCTCTGTCTAGTTATTGGCGAATACAAACTAATATTACCTATAACGGAGTTATTATCCCCCCAAGCAGTTTAGACACAGACCCCAAAAGTCGACATCATGATTTTTTGTTTGAGGCTGATTTATTCGGATCGATGTTTGATGAAACTGTCAATATTGTCCTTGGAACCACATACCAAAGCTTGAACGGTAAGTTCATCCAAGTAGGAGTTCCCAGCAACTCCTACCATAACGATTGGTTCACGTTTTACACTCAGGCGGATTACCGACCCTGGGATTTCCTGACATTCATTGCCGGCGTCCAGGTCAACAAAACTCCCAGTGTGGAAGAGAATTATTCGCCACGCTTTGGAATCCTTTTTAGCCCAGATCGACGATGGGGTGTGAAATTATTATATGGTAGAGCCTTCAGATCTGCTTCGGGAGTTGAGCAAGCCACCATTATTCCTGGGGTATTGGTGGGCAACCCGCAATTAGGTCCCGAGAAAATAAATACTTTTGACGCTCAAATCTATTACAACGCTCCCCGAGGCAATGTTTCTTTCACTTACTATAAAAGCAAACAAACCGATTCTGTGATGGTTGTTGCACCGGGTGGCATTCTTTCCTTTGCTAATGGCGGTGATGTTGATTTTTGGGGCCTGGAATTCGAGGGAAAACTAAATATATATTCCGGTTGGCAATTGATTGGTTCTGTCACCTACCAGGAAAACGAAGATTCTACAGGAGCAGAAGTCGGATTAATTCCAAACTTTATGGCTAAGGCGGGACTTTCTTATACTTCCCCCCGAGGTTATTCCCTGGGAATTTTTGATACTTATTTTAGTAATGCCGTCTCGTTACCGGGGACTTTAAATGTCAATCCCCCGGCAGATTCCTATAATTGGCTTTCCGCAAACTTTATTTTTGACGTGCCGCGATTAGCTAACAACTACGATCTCCCCGATATTAAACTGAGTCTCTATGCTGAAAACCTTTTGAACGAAGAAGTGTTCTTTCCGGAATGGATCAACCGAGTCGTTAACACCTTCCCCCTTCGGGGAGGTATTGCCGTTTATGGTAATGTAACTTTAAATTTTTAAAAACTTCTTTAATTACCAAGCCCAGGAAACGGTAATGGACCCAAATTCGTCGAGCTCTTTTTGGTTATTGAATTCTTCGGTTCGAAAAACGTTGGAGAAGGCGATCCGGAACTGGGAAATAACTAACACAAAGCCTATATGAAGGTCACCAACAAAATATTTTTTATTGACATTATGGCTAGTGGCAAATGTATTTCCATCAAGAAAAATATTATGAATCACCGCCCTGCCCTCTAATCCTGCAAATAAATACCAACTCACCAAACGATCTCCTTCACCGGGAACAAAAAAATCCGATCCCTGAGCCCCAGGTCGAATACGCGGCGGACCATAATCTTTGGGAAGGTTTACTCCTAAGCGAAGTGTTGCACCTGCAGAAAAATAATTCATTACATTCCCAGCGGCTGTGCCAATACTGGGTAATAAATCGAGTTCTAATCCATGCTTCCAGGGTTGAAGTTGCTCAAGCAGCCACTTCAACTCTAAGTTGACTAAAATACCAGGTTCATTATCTAACTGATTGTTCCACCCTCTTGGGCGAGGCGAGTCGATAATTTTATGAACCCGCAATTGTGCATCGTCTGCAAACGACAACGGGCCCACCACTCCGAGGTCAACTTCCAACGATACGAAAAAAGCACCATAATCGGTATTTTCCTGTTTCACTAACCCAATTCCGAAATAAAGCCATCCTGCATAAGGTCTGTCATCTGTTATTAAGCTTGGAATAGTAATGTCTTCAGGAGTAAAAATATTTTGCCCGATTATAAAACTAACCCCCTTGGCACCAAACCCTTCATCAGATATCATTCGGTGGAACCAGCTTTTGGTAGGCTCAATTTCAAAATTTCCGTCCAGCTGGTTACATTTAGATTTATCCCTCACTTTTTTCTTTAACTCTACATAAGAAAGACGGGTTCCATGGGTGAAATGTTTATCAGAACCACCTCCAAAAAGGTCATTTTCTAATGTAGCGTTCAGTGCGCGTAATTTCTTAAAACAAGACCCCGAGGTTGGGCCCGCTTTTCCGTCGAAAACAATGCCAAAAGTTATTAAAAAAAATACTAAAAAATGGATAAAAGTGTAAAAGTAAGTTTTATTGAGCACTTAATTTCCTTTTATTGAGTTGGAAAAAATAAACTTAGAAAGACTGCAGAAGTTAAGTATTTGATTAAATTGGAGTTCTAAATCACCCTTTATTAGGGTCGGCCTATTTTAATTAAAAGCCGTGCGCGAGTCCAATATTTATCAATTTTCCGAAAACTTATAGTTATTTTTTGCGACCAAGCCAAAATGAAAATGAAGGGTTCCAGTTTTAATTGAGAATAGATAACCTCCGTTCTCGTGATTACAAAAAAGTATAAAACTAAGGCATAAAAATTCTTACTTTTTTATCCAAAATTCCAAGGATTTTGAGTTGAATTCAATTTTCCTATTTTCATGAAACTGAAATCGCTTAAACCCCTTAATCCTCTTAATTTTAACGCTTTTTCATTGACAACTCAGGGTGCATAGAGTAGTATCGCGCGTCACATTTTCCTGCATATTTCCTGTTAATAAACAGGGAAAATGATATTAAAGAAACAGTGGTTTTTAAATGAATTACAGGTTAGAATCCACTTTTTTCCAGGTTCTTAAGAACCTAACCAAAAGCTTTTTTTAAAACCTTCATGTAAGAGGCCACTAGGAAGTCATGGAGTCGTACATAGGCGCAGCCATTTTGTTTTTTATAGCAGTTGCTATCGCTGTTGGGATGGTTGTGGGTACTTCCTTTCTCGGGCCCAAGCGAAAATTCGCAGATAAAATGGAGCCGTTTGAATGTGGAGAAAGTCAAATCGTTTCTCCTTACCAGCGGTTTTCCGTAAAATTCTATTTAGTTGCCGTTCTATTTATTCTTTTCGATATTGAAGCCGTTTTTTTGTTTCCCTGGGCCATTCTATATAAGCAATTGGGGTTATTTGGCCTCGTTGAAATGATTCTTTTCCTAATAATTTTAGGGGTGGGACTCATGTATGTTTGGATCCGAGGCGGATTGGATTGGGAATAATATTCATATTATGAGTGAAACTTCATTAATAGATAAAGTAAAAGCAAAGTTTGGTGACAAGGTCCTGGAAACCCATACCTTCAGAGGCGACCAAACGGTGACTGTTGATAAAGAAATTGGGTTTGCTGTCGCCGAATTTGTCAAAGAAGAACCATCTTTAGACATGGATATTTTAATGGACCTCACTGCTGTTGATTATTTGAATAAAAAACCGGTGCGATTTGAGGTGGTATACCATTATTATTCTTTGAAGCATAATCATCGCTTACGGATTAAGATCCCGGTGCCTGAAGATGATTGCATAGTGGACTCTTTGGTTCCTTTATATAAGGCATCCAATTGGTTTGAACGGGAAGTTTGGGACCTTTATGGAATTAAATTTAAAGGGCATCCCAACTTAAAACGTATTCTCTTATATGAGGGGTTTAAAGGACATCCTTTAAGGAAGGATTACCCCATTAATAAAAGGCAACCATTAATTGGGCCTGTGAATTGAGGTAGTGATATAAAATGTGGGTTGATTTAGCCATCACCATGGCAAAAATTCTTTTTATCCTCGGTGTTACTGTAGGATTTTTTGCCCCCATCCTTACCTGGGTAGAGCGTAAGCAAAGTGCAATCATGCAAGACCGCATTGGAGCAAACCGCGCTGATATTATGGGATTCACAGCTTTAGGATTGTTTCATATAATGGCCGATGGCCTGAAAATGTTCACTAAAGAAGACTTTATTCCCGATGGTGCTAACAAGTTCTTACATACCTTAAGCCCGATCATAGCATTAATTCCAGCTATTCTTACTTTCGCTGTGGTTCCCTTTGGCGGCGAATACAATTTATTCGGTAAAGAAGTCAATCTGGTTATTTCGGATTTAGATGTTGGGCTTTTATTTGTTTTTGCTATTGCCTCTTTAGCAACCTACGGTTATGTGGTTGCAGGGTGGAGTTCAAACAATAACTGGTCCCTATTGGGCTCCATGCGAACAGCTTCACAAATGGTATCTTACGAAGTGACCATGGGACTTACCATTATTGGAGTTTTAATGGTTTATGGATCCATGCAACTTACAACTATTGGTGCAGAACAAGAAACTTTTTGGAGATGGGGGATTTTTCTACAACCCTTAGGCTTTTTAATGTTCCTTGCGGCTTCTATTGCCGAAAATAAACGCATTCCCTTTGATGCTCCTGAAGCAGAATCTGAATTAGTTGCAGGGTATTTTACAGAATATAGTGGTCTTAAATTTGGCATGTTTTTCATGGCTGAGTTTATTGAAATGGTAACCATCGGTGCAATCGTTACCATTTTGTTTTTTGGTGCATGGCATATTCCCTTTGTAACCACAAAAGATTTATTAGATGTATTTGACTTTTTAGGAACTACCGGCTCGAACCTGGTTGTCATGTTGATTCATGTGGGTGTGTTTTTTGGTAAAGTAGTTCTTTTTATTTGGGTGCAAATGACTATCCGGTGGACGCTTCCACGTTTTCGCTATGATCAAATAATGAAATTAGGATGGAAAATTTTGCTTCCTCTTTCTTTGGCCAATGTTGTTGTAACTGGAATTATTATTTTGGCCTTAAATTAAAGGAGTTTTTTTATGGCTTACTACGTCAATCGAAATGTCAAAATGACGTGGTGGGAGCGACTATATATCCCTGAAATTTTTCGGGGAATGTGGATTACATCACGACATTTTTTTAAGAATTTATTTGGATTTGTTCCTTTTTTCCTGGGTAAAAAAAAGGACCGAGAAATTTTTACGGTTTACTACCCGGAAGAAACAGTTGAGTTTCCGATTGCATATCGTGGTCGACCGGTTTTAGCGTTAAATGAGCATGACCGGCCCAATTGCGTTGCATGCGGATTATGTGAAATTGCTTGTCCGGCTTATTGTATCGATATCATACCAGGTGCAAACAGCGGAAAGCAAAATGAAGTCGAGAGATATCCTGAGGCATTTACCATTGATTATGCGGTTTGCATATTTTGTGGGTTTTGTGAAGAAGCCTGTCCGGAGGAAGCAATTTTCATGAGCAATAGCTATGACATTTCCATGCTGGACCGCAAAAAAATGAAATACGACATGGAACAACTACTTGTTCCTGTTTCAGAATTAAAAGAACGAATGGAATTTTGTAGGCAAATGTACGGAAAATGGAACTACTAGTATTTTATCCCTTAGCTTTTTTATGCGTGGTCATGGCCTTGTTGGTGGTGTTTAACAACAGCCCTATTGGCTCGGCTATTTCCTTGATCGCAATGATGCTCGGTTTGGCGGGTGTGTTTGTTGTAATGCACGCTCATTTCCTCGCCATTCTTCAAGTCATAATTTATGCTGGTGCCATCATGGTTCTCTTTATGTTTGTCATCATGCTTCTAAACTTGAAAGGTGATGATGGAGAATGGAAAGCAAGAGAAAGAAATCTTGTTCTTTCGATATTAACCGGGGTTTTAATGGTTGGGGTCTTGTATAAGTTTATAGACATTACTATGAGTTCAGACTTTAATTCACCGGCTAAAATTCCTGAGGATTTTGGTACCACAGTTAAAGTAGGTACTTCCCTATTTACAGATTTCGTTTTGCCGTTTGAAGTAGCTTCTATCCTTCTATTAGCAGCCATGGTCGGTGCCGTGGTGCTTGCAAAAACTAAATTGGATTAAACATGGTTCCTCTTTCACATTATTTAATTTTAAGCGCAATATTGTTTTCCATCGGCGTATTGGGAGTTTTGATCCGGCGGAATGCCATTGTTGTTTTCATGTGTGTTGAAATCATGTTAAACGCGGTAAATATATCCTTAATTGCATTTGACAATTATCTCAATCAACACGACGGACAAATTTTTAGTTTTATGGTGATGTGTGTTGCCGCCGCCGAGGTTTCCGTTGGTTTGGCTATTGTTATCGCTTTGTTCCGCAACAAGCCAACTGTGAACTTGGACGAATTTAACCTGATGAAGTGGTAGAGAAAGAATGAATTTTTTCGCAAACTTAGCTTTTCTAGTTCCGCTATTTCCATTATTGGGCTCCATCATCAATGGATTTTTCGGACTTAAAATCGGAAAAAGAAACGTTAGTATCATTGCTTGCGGAGGGCCCATTTTATCCTTCGTGGTTACCCTTATTTTATGGGTTATGTTGCTTTTTCATCCGGAAGGAACTCCCTACCCTGAGCAGGTTTTATTTACCTGGATGTCCGCGGGTGATTTTCACGTAGATTTTGGTTTTCAAATTGATCCGCTTTCCATGGTCATGATGATGGTGGTCACAGGCGTTGGCTCTGTAATCCACGTATACTCCATTGGCTATATGTATGAAGAGTACAGCTACTACCGATACTTTGCCTATTTAAACCTATTCCTCTTTTCCATGCTTCTTTTGGTAATGGGGAACAATTTCCTCCTAATGTTTATTGGTTGGGAAGGAGTTGGAGTTTGCTCCTATTTTCTTATTGGCTATTATTTTGAAAAGAAGTCTGCATGCGACGCTGGTGTTAAAGCGTTTGTGGTCAACCGGATTGGAGACTTTGCATTTCTATTAGGGATCTTTTTTATATTCAGTGAATTTGGAACCATTGATTACACTTCGGTTTTTGCTGAAGCACCCAGTAAATTAATTTATGACGGAGAAGTAGTAACCCTTATCACCCTGGCATTATTTGTTGGAGCCACCGGGAAATCAGCTCAAATTCCATTATACACCTGGCTTCCTGATGCAATGGAAGGCCCTACACCGGTCAGCGCGCTCATTCATGCGGCAACTATGGTAACCGCCGGCGTTTATATGGTCGTTCGCTGCAGTGTACTTTTTAATATGGCACCCATTACGATGATGATAGTGGCATTGATTGGTGGAGGAACTGCATTATTTGCAGCAACCATAGGAACCTGCCAATACGATATCAAGAGAGTCCTTGCTTATTCCACGGTCAGTCAAATCGGGTATATGTTTTTAGCTTGCGGAGTTGGCGCTTATACGGCAGCTATTTTTCACTTGGTAACCCACGCATTTTTTAAAGCATGTTTATTTTTGGGATCCGGAAGTGTTATTCATGGCATGCACCATGAACAAGACATCCGCAAAATGGGCGGACTTAAGGACCACTTCCCAATTACTTATATAACTTTTCTAGTTTCGACAATTGCGATAGCAGGAATCTTTCCTTTTTCAGGATTCTTTAGTAAAGATGAAATTCTTTATCATGCCCTTATGGATGGTAATGTGATTTATTGGGGTATGGGGGTAACGGGTGCTTTTATCACAGCATTTTATATGTTCCGATTGGTATTTTTAACATTCCACGGCCCATCCAATGTGGACCCGCATGTTCATCCGCACGAATCACCACCGGTAATGACTATCCCATTGATCATTTTGGCAGGTTTAGCGCTTTTTGGAGGATTGCTTGGAATTCCTCTCATTCACGGTTGGCATATCCTGCACAATTGGCTGGAACCGGTACTCCAGTTTGACTGGGCAACCATGTTACATAATTCAGAAGTAATGCTGGCTGAGCATGGCCACCACACTACTTTTGCTGAAGTCCTTCATGAACATGAAGAACACCACCCTAATATTTGGGTTGAAATCGGATTAATGATTTTTTCAGTTTGTGTTGCCTTGGCTGGAATCATCACTGCTTATATTTTCTATATCAAGAAACCTCACCTACCAGAAAAACTTTCCAAAGGTCAGTGGGGCTTTGATTTAGTTCAGCAAAAGTACTTAGTTGATGAAGTTTACGATGAAACAGTGGTTAAACCCATCATGAAGGGTTCATATCTGTTATGGAAAGAAGCTGACGCTAAAGGAGTGGATGGTGCAGTAAATGGTGTAGGCCAAATAATTCGTTGGATAAGCCAACAGGCACAAGCGTTTCAGTCCGGATTTGTTCGCAATTACGCCATGTTTATGGTGGTGGGTTTTATTTTATTATTGATCATAATTTAACAAGAAATAGATGTTTTTAACTTTTCTTACATTTTTGCCCTTGGTAGGTGCTGTCGTCCTTGCTTTTATTCCCAGAGAGCATGAAGGCGCTATTAAGCAAACTGCGTTAGCCGTTGCAATTGCCGATTTTCTTCTTTCTCTGCAATTATATGCCGATTTCGACACGCACACCCATCTCATGCAGTTCGAGTTCAGTACCGTCTGGATTCGAGATTGGGGAATCAATTATCACGTAGGCATCGACGGTATTTCCCTGCTTCTTTACATTATGACGACGTTCTTAACGGCGTTATCAATCCTCGCCTCCTGGGAAGTTAAAAAATATGTAAAAGAATATATGATGGCGATGCTGGCACTATCCACCGGCATGCTGGGTGTTTTTATCTCCTTAGACCTTTTTATGTTTTATGTGTTTTGGGAATTACAGCTTGTACCTATGTACATCATTATTGGTGTATGGGGAGGTCCAAGAAGAATTTACGCCGCGGTAAAATTCTTTTTATATACTGCCGTTGGGTCTTTGTTAATGTTGGTGGCTATTATCTGGATTTATTTCCATTTCCACGAAACAGTGGGTGTCTTCACCACCGATTTGATGCTGATCACTAAACATTTGAGCGTGGATTTAGCATCGCAAAAGTGGTTATTCCTGGCGTTCTTTCTGGCATTTGCTATCAAAGTTCCTATGTTTCCGTTTCACACTTGGCTTCCAGATGCCCACGTAGAAGCGCCAACAGCGGGTAGTGTGATTTTAGCGGGTGTACTTTTGAAAATGGGAACCTATGGTTTTCTTCGGTTTAATTTACCGCTATTTCCATTAGCCAGCCAGGAGTTTTTACCCCTGATCGGTTGGCTTTCGGTGATTGGAATTATTTACGGCGCCTTAGTGGCCATGGTTCAAGAAGACATGAAAAAATTAGTCGCTTACTCCAGTGTAAGTCACCTTGGATTTGTCATGCTTGGAATATTTGCTTTTAACCATTACGGATTGCAAGGAGCTTTACTACAAAATTTAAATCATGGAATCAGTACTGGGGCTCTCTTTCTAATGGTGGGAATGATTTATGATCGTAGGCACACCCGAAAAATTTCAGAGTTTGGCGGCTTGGCAAAAGTCATCCCTAAATTCACAATTTGTTTTATGATTGTAACGCTTTCTTCTATAGGTCTTCCAGGTACCAATGGTTTCGTAGGTGAATTTTTGGTACTTTTAGGAATGTTTCAAACAGACAGTTTCTTTGCAATTATTGCAACTTCGGGAGTCATATTTGCCGCCTGTTATATGTTATGGATGTTTCAACGGGTGATGTTTTTAGAATGTAAAAATCCTAAAAATTTAAAATTAACTGATATGAATTTACGTGAAATGATTACTATCGTTCCACTTATCATTTTTATTTTTTGGATAGGGTTCTATCCTAAACCCTTTACAAAGACATTTGACGCTTCCATTGAGCACTTAATTACTCAAGTCGAGCCAAAAAATAAAAAGAAATCAGGACACGAGCATGCTTCTGCAGATAGCAAAGTAAAAATTGCTGAAGCTAAACTTAAAGAAGGTCATAATTTAAATTAATGAGGTTTTTGTGGATTTAATTCCTGCACCAGAGGTCGATTTAATAAGCTTAGCACCTGTTATTGTGCTTAGTGTTTTTTCCATGTTGATATTGATATTTGATTTATTTACCGGAAAAAACAAATCGGGTTTGGTTATCGTCAGCTTAACGGGTCTTTTAGTAGCAGCGGTGAGCGCATTCGCTAAGGCTCCGGACATTCCAGTTTATTCTTTTAACCAGAGTTATGTTGTAGATCATTTGTCTTTATTTTTTACTATGATCTTTTGTATTAGCTCCGGGCTGGCCATCCTCATTTCTGTCGATTACAACAAACGGGAAAATATTAGAGTCGGTGAATATTATGCTCTGATTTTATTCTGTACCGTTGGTATGATCGTCTTAGCTTCTTCCACTGACCTAATCATGATCTTCTTAGGTATCGAGATTGTTTCCATCTGCTTATACGTATTGGCGGGGATCCGAAGAAGAGACACTAAATCGAACGAAGCTTCTTTAAAATATTTCCTCTTAGGAGCATTTGCGACAGGCTTTTTACTCTATGGGATGACCCTGGTCTATGGAACCATTGGTACAACTAAACTAAATAAAGTTGCTTACCTACTGAATAGCGGAGAAGTATTTGCTCAACCATTATTAATGGCAGGAGTAATTCTTTTGGTAATTGGCTTTGGGTTCAAGGTAGCTTCCGTTCCGTTTCATATGTGGGCACCTGATGTTTATCAGGGAGCACCTACTCCAGTTACTGCGTTTATGGCCGTTGGCCCCAAAGCAGCTTCAATTGCTGCTTTTTATAGAGTTTTTGCAGAAGGCATTCCAGAGCTCGCTTCTTCCTGGAACTTAATTTTAACTATTGTCGCCATTGTAACCATGTTTGTTGGGAACCTTGGTGCCATTATGCAAACCAACATCAAACGACTATTAGCTTACTCAAGTATTTCCCATGTCGGTTATATTCTAATTGCTGTAATTGCAAAAAATTCTATGGGAAGTGCCAGTTTACTTTTTTACATGTTGTCTTATGCCTTTATGACGTTTGGTGTATTTGGCATTGTTATTTTGGTTGGAAAACAGGGTAATGAAAACCTTGAATTGGAAAATTATGCAGGACTTGGTTTTAAGCATCCCCTATTGGCCCTTTCCATGACCATTTTTCTATTGTCCCTGGGAGGACTCCCTCCCCTTGCTGGGTTTGTAGCTAAATTTTATATATTTCAAGCAGCTCTCAGTGAAGGCTTGGTATTCCTTGTTGTGGTGGCAGTATTAAACAGCGCAATTTCTTTTTATTACTACCTAAAAGTAATTGTCTATATGTATATGAAAGAACCGCAACAAGAGCTTCAATTGTCCTTAACCCCCGTGACCATATTTGTCATTGTAATTGGCATTATTGGTACCATTGAGCTTGGTGTCTTCCCCGGACCCATAATTTCTTTAGCAGGTCACTAAATAGTCAGCCTTTTCCATCGATTCATTTCCTAAATGCAATTAGGGAATATTGATTCCCGGACAATTTCTACTTATAATGCATCTACAGAATCCACTTCAGGTAAATTTGTGAGGTTATTTTTATGAAAATGCATCATATATCCCAAGAACAAGTAGAATCTATTATGGAAAAGATTCGAGTAATAATAGAAACGGGAGATTATCCCCCGGAAACTATGGAAGAAATTTTCAATCTTTCAGGCGTAGATGGAGCGAAATTTTTGGAATGCAAAAACCACCCCGCTCAAACGAACCAAGTTAATTTCGAACTAGATCCTAAACAAGGAATTCGTTTTTTTGACCCATTTAATTTTTTCACAAATGGAATATATAAAACTATTGATGGTTGGTCTGTGTGGACTATAGACAATTTAAAAGAGCCCTGGAGTTATTAATACTCCTAGGGCTCTTATTTCACACGGGAAATTATTTTAACAAACTATAAAATCTATGCCTTTTTCTCTGCTTGATCCTCTTGATCTTTCGTAAAATCGTAACTGCCTTTTCTTGGAAGGGTCGCGGTAAATGCTTCCGCTTGCTCCCTCATAGCTTTGTCTTTTGCTTCACCATCGGCTTGGGCTTTTTCCCTGGCCAACCGTTCCTTTTCCTCATCGCTTAAATTTTCCTGCTGTAATTCACCTGCAGGTTGACTTTCTCCTTCGGCGACTTCTTCAGAACTTTCCCCTGCTTCTTCCGCTTCTTTCATGGAAGATTTAAAGTTCTTAATACTTTGACCAAATGCAGAACCAATTTGAGGCAATTTTCCTGCACCAAATATAATCATTATGATGACCAAAATGATCATCAATTCTGGAAAACCTATTCCCATCATTGTCGGTATCCTCCCGTGTAAAAATCTAACCTTAGCAAAATTACCAAGGCAAACTCCAATGGATTTAATATCTTAGGTGGGCACAGTGTAGCCTTTTTTTAAAGGTAAATACAAGAAGAATTCGACAATTTTTATACATTTTTCAATAATATTTTTCTTTATCTTTATCTTTTCTTTTTTCATTAAAACTCTCCAATAATACATATTTTTCAATAAGTTAAATCCCAAGACCCAATGAAAAACTCTTTCCCTTTATTATTAAAAATGCTATGGTTTAACCGATAATTTAGACTTACATCTGTAAAATATAATCTTGAAGGGTGGTCTCTTTATGAGCCCTATCCAATTGGCAGGCATTATTTTTGGTGGTGTCCTTTTACTTGGTGCCTTTTTCGCTAAGATTAATGCCGCTACCCGAGTAACAGCCATTGTTTTTGGATCCTTAATTGCACTGGTTTCACTGATAGGACCTGAAAAAATTGCTTCCATAAAAGCCGGAAACGGTAGCATTGCGCTAACCACTTATTCTGATAAAGATTTAAAAAATATTGAATTGGCTTCTTTAGATTTAACCAACTCAACTGACAAGTCTACACCAATAGAAAAAAATGAGCCTCTGGAAAAGTTAATTAAAAAGGCAAAAACCCGGTCGAACTCCAAAATCAAACCTACACCGGAAGACCTTTTACTATTGGCAACTGAAAAAGCTAAAAGCAATCAAATTGATCAGGCAATCAACTTAACTGAAAAAGGTCTCGCTCTAAAACCCCAAAATACCAAGGTAAAACAGACCTTATTGAATAATTTAGGAGTTTTATATACAAAAAAAAATAAAACACAAAACGCCGAAACTCAATTTCAAAAAGCTTTAGATTTAGACAAAAAAAATTCACGTGTCCTTAAAAATTTAGGGACCCTCCATCTAAAAACGCAGCAATTAGACAAAGCAGAAAAAGAGTTAAAACAGGTGATTCAGTTGGACCCTAAAAAAGTTTCCACAAGAAAATCATTGGCGGAAGTATACATTGCCAAAAAAGATTTCACTAAAGCTGAAACTGAACTCAAAACTGTCGTCAAACAGGATCCCAAAAATATTGAAGCATATTTAAAGTTAGGTGGGATCTATAAAAAACAGAATGATGTTGAAAAGGCTAAGACAGAATATAGAAAAGTATTAGAAATCGATCCAAAACAAACACAAGCGATAAAACATTTAAAAGTTTTAAAGGTACCCCTTCAAAACTCCCTTAATCTATCCCCTAGGTAATTCATTGCAAGAGAATTCTTTAGTTAGGTTTTTGATTTTTCTTTCTTGAATATCTCCTTAAATTCCTCTAAATCAAAGAATTACAATTTTTTATTTTTCCAAACCAAAAATATGATAAGGTGGCAAAATATTCCTTCATTCAGGGAGGGTTTTACTTTCCTTACATGGCAACTAGGTTTCTTTTCTCAAAAATCGTCCCTAATTATTCATATTATCTTCAACGGATTTCTTCAGAATGAAGATTTTAAAACAAGTTATTTTATTTTCGTCAATCATCTCTACCGGGTTGGTATTAAGTCATTCAGATTTCCTCTCTCCGATAACCCTTAAGGAAAAATCAAATCAAATTCTCCACCATACTTTTTCTCAAAAAACTGTCGCTGACGAAAACTCAAAATTCCATATAGAAAGAGTTAATACGTCTATAGCGGATATTGAAGTACAAGACTCCAATTCCACAAATCCGAAACAGGATGAAGAGTACTTTGAACCTATTGAAGAAGTTACTGAAAATAAAATTCTCTACCCTGAAGATTATCTTAATTCCGCTACAAATGCTTATATTAGTCGAGATTGGGATAGGACCATTAAGGATGGAATCGAAGGTTTGAAAATGAGCCCTAGAAACAGGGTGGTTAAAGTTCGATTATTGAATTTAGTGGGAGTGGCTTTTAGCGAAAAAAAAGATTTGGACTCGGCATTTAATTATTACAAACAAGCGTTAATTGTACACGAAGGGTTTCCTCTTACCTATTACAATATAGGAAAGCTTTTTCACGAACAAAAAGAATACGAAAAAGCAAAAATTGCTTATGAAAAATCGTTAAACCTTGACCCTAATTTCATTTATCCATTAAATGGATTGGGGAATTTGCATCTTGAACAAGGAAAATATTTAGAAGCAGAGGCTGCTTATAAAAATACAATTGAAATTAACCCCAAGTTTGCTTACTCCTACAATGGGCTGGGAAATCTTTATATAAAAAAGAAACAATATGATAAAGCGGAAGAATCATATAGAAAAGCAATGGAACTTGACCCGAAAAACCCAAACCCTATCAATGGTTTGGGAAATCTTTATGTAGAACAAAAAAAATATGACGAAGCTGCGGAAACTTACCGAAAGGCAATCGAATTAAACCCAAACTTTGTACCTGCTTTATTTAATTTAGGTTTTCTTTATAAAGGAAAAAATCAATTTGAAGATGCTGAGAATGCATATTTAAAAGTTTTGGATTTTAAACCTAAATTCGCTCCTGCGCATTACCAATTGGCAAGGCTTTACCATCAAAATAAGAATTATCAAAAGAGTGAGCAATCATACCTTAAAGCACTCGATTTAACACCAAATGATTTTGCTACTGTTCAAGGCTTGGCTAACCTTTATATGGAAAACTCCCAATTCGAAAAAGCCGAAATCCACTATAAAAAGGCCTTGGACCTGAACCCCAAATCCACCATTGCTTTTTTCAATTTAGGAAAAATCTTTCAAAGCAAAAGTGAGATTAAAAAAGCAGAAATTGCTTTTTTAAAAACCGTGGAGCTAAACCCAAAACAAACTGAGGCTTTCTTCAGACTTGGAAACATTTACAAAATCAATAAAGATTATCCAAATGCAATATCTGCCTTTCGACGGGTAATTGAATTAGAACCAAGTCATATTGATGCCTTCAATCAACTCGGTTATATTTACTTGGAAACGAAAGAACCAGTTAAAGCAGAAAGTGCTTTTCTACAGGTCATTAGTTTGGATCCAAGTTTTACTTCCGCACATATGAATTTAGGTGATCTTTATAAAAATCATAAGCAATATAAAAAAGCCGAGTCTTCCTATAAAAAAGTTATCGACTTGGATCCTTCATCAGTAAAAGCACATTACAGTCTTGGAAAAGTTTATGCTGACCAAAATGACGGAATAAAAGCTGAATTGGCTTTTCAAAAAGCCATTGATTTGAGCCCTAATTTTGCCTTACCACACCTCCATCTGGGGGATTTGTATTCAGATCAAAACCAGGTGACTCAAGCAGAAGCTTCTTACGCTAAGGCCATTCATTTAGACCCTAATTTAGTTCGTGGACATTTTAGTCTTGGAAAGATTTATGCAAATCAAAATGATTTGCCAAAAGCACAATCGGCATTTGAGAAAGCGCTAGCCCTTAGTCCAAGTTTTGCATCAGCATATGTAGAGCTAGGAAAAATTTATCAAAAACAAAATGAACTAAGTAAGGCAGAATCAAATTTTGCGAAAGCAATATCGCTTGACAGCAAAAACATTGAGGCTCACTTTAATTCCGGTAAACTTTACTGGAAAAAAAATGACCACAAAAAAGCTCAGCGTTCCCTTGAAAAAACTATCGCTCTAGATCCAAAACATATTGAAGCCTATACGAATTTAGGAACTTTACATTTCAGTCAAGAAAACTATCTTCAAGCAGAACTGGCTTATTTAAACGTAACCGAATTAGACCCAACCAACTCAAACGCATTTTTTAATTTGGGAGAAATTTACCGAAAGCTAAATAACGACTCACCTGCCGAGGCAGCTTACAAAAAAACAATTTCATTGGACCCAAGTAATGTTGAGGCTTTCTACAATTTAGGAAACCTTTATATTTCAAAAAAGGATTTTGAGGAAGCTGAGAAAGTTTACATAAAGGCTATCGACCTAGACCCTAAATTTGTGAAGGCGCATAACAATTTAGGTTATCTATACCTGGTTCAAAATAATTTTAGCGCAGCAGAAAAACAATTTCGCACAGCATTAGAAATTCAACCAAATGATCCTAACTTGATGGATAGTTTAGGAGATTTATATATGAAGCAAAAAAAATGGAAAGAAGCTGAGAAAAGTTTCTCCAAAGCTCTCGAAATCAATCCCAAACTCCCCGGAACTTTAGAAAAACTTCAACAAGTTCAAAAAGTACAAAATAAGTTAGAAAATCAACAAGCGAAACATTCTTCCTAGGTTTCTTGTTAAGAAGTTTATGCTTCTCTTAAAGCTTGAATGGCTTTTTTATAATCATCACTTTCAAAAATTGCAGAACCGGCAACTATTACATTTGCACCCGCTTTTTTAACTATTGCCGCATTCTCAGGCTTTACTCCTCCATCTACTTGTAAATCCATTTCCACCCCAGATTCATCCAATGTACTTCTAAGTAATTGAATTTTTCCAAGAACTTGTTGAATAAAAGTCTGCCCACCAAATCCAGGGTTTACTGACATCAGTAATATCATATCGACATCTTCAATAATTTCGTCCAAACAAAAAATAGTGGTTCCAGGGTTTAAAACAACTCCTGCTTTTTTTCCCGCATTTTTTATTAATTGAATCGTACGATGCAAATGCGGACACGCCTCAACATGCACAGAAATAATGTCTGCCCCAGCTTTAGCAAAATCATCTATATACTTGTCTGCATCTTCTATCATCAAGTGGACATCCAAAGGAAGTTTAGTAATAGGTCGAATGGCTTCAACAACCAAAGGACCTACCGTTATATTGGGGACAAATTTCCCATCCATTACATCCACATGAATCCAATCTGCTCCTGCTTCCTCAACTGCCTTGATTTCCTCGCCTAATTTACTAAAATCGGCTGACAAAATAGATGGTGCAATCTTTACCATTTAAGCCTCTCATATTAATCAATTCATTTTTGTTTAAAAAACTGGTTGAGAATAACACAACCAATAAGTCCGGGCAATGATTTGGATATCTAATTGAAAGCAAAGAATATTTATATGGAGTTTACTAGTCAAGAAGCAAGGTACAACTTATAATGTGAAATAGAAAACATTAATGGATACCCATGCGCTCCCTTTACGAACATTTTTTATTAGAAATAAGAACCTTTTGGGGAAAAGAGTACAACTTTCTAATTCTTGCTGCCATCATTGGTTTTTTTGCAGGAATGGCTTCTACCTTTTTTCGCTGGATGATTTCAGGTTGCGAGTGGCTATTTTCTGAAAAAGGCATGGCATTTTTTGGACTTTCCAGTAACTCATCACTTATCTTTTTGCCTTTCATGCCAGTAATAGGTGGTTTAATTATTGGAATTTTATGGAAATACTTTCCCGATGTAATTGCAGAGAATGGTATTCACAAAGTCATCGAAGCCGTAGCCCTCAAAAATGGAAAAGTAAAACGTAGATCTCTTTTTGTCTGCGCAATCACATCTTCCATAACTATTGGATCAGGTGGTTCCGCAGGAAGAGTTGGCCCAACAGTCCAAATATGCTCAGCCCTCGGCTCTGCAATTGGGCAATTTTTTAGATTATCTACAGAGCGTATTCGTGTTTTGGTCGGCTGTGGTGCAGCCGCAGGAATTGCAGCAACTTTCAACGCTCCATTAGCGGGAGTATTATTCTCTATGGAAATTATTCTTGGAGAATTTACCATCCGCACCTTTAGTCCAATAATTATAGCTTCTGTAATAGGTACCGTTACGGGCCGTGCCATTGAAGGAAATGAGCTTACTTTTCAAACACCACTTCACGAATTAGTCAGTCCGATTGAAATAATTTTTTATTTAATATTAGGTGTTCTCTGTGGGCATTTGGCCCGGGTTTATATTCACTCCTATTTTTGGAGTCAAAAGTTTTTCGCAGAAAAAGTCCCATTACCCATCTGGGTTAAACCTGCCCTGGGCGGGCTGATGGTAGGTTTGATAGCTATCTTTCTTCCTCAAGTCAAAGGCAACGGATTTCCTTTTATGGAGCAAGCCTTAAATGGAAATATGATTTGGCAAATCACATTCATCTTAATTTTTTTTAAACTGATAGCCACTGTTATGTGTCTAGGATCAGGTGGTATAGGCGGAACCTTCGCCCCTTCATTATTTATAGGTTCCATGCTTGGGGCAACATTTGGGACATTAGTGCATACTATGTTTCCTTTTCTTACCGCTACTAGTGAATCTTATGCACTAGTCGGAATGGGTGCGGTAACTAGTGCTGTTCTTCAGGCCCCTTTGACTTGCATTTTAATCCTTTTCGAAATGACAAATGATTATACAATTATTCTCCCTATTATGGGCTGTTGTATAGTTTCAACATACACATTAAGAAATTACAATAAAAACTCACTTTATATTCAAAATTTAGTTAATGACGGAATAAACATCCGTCACGGCAGAGCTGTCAGTATATTAAGTTCTATCTATGTTAGAGATGTCATGAATAGTGATGTTGTTACCATTCCCTCGACACTCGCCCTTCCCCAACTTAAGGATTTAGTCTCTAAAACTAATCATTCCTATTATCCAATCGTGGATGCAGAGGAAAATATGGTAGGAATATTAACTTTTTCAGACATTCGGGAAGTTGCTCTGTCAAAAGAAATCTCTCCGGATACAACAGCCATTGATTTAGCCACCAAGGATGTAATGACGTTAACACCTAATTATAATCTTCAAGAAACTATGGAAAAATTTACCGAATTAGGTGTTGATCAACTTCCGGTAGTTCAATTAGGTGACAAACAAAAAATTATTGGTTTCATTAATCGATCAGATGTTCTTGCGGTTTATAACCGAGAAATCTTAATGCAAGGAGTTCAAAGTTAACTGTATGAATTGGTTAAAACTTGGATTTCTAATTCTAGGTATTATCACTTTTCACTTGCTTGAAGGATGCATTCCTCAAGAAGCAAATTCACCTTTTCGACGTACTCAATTCCTTATGGGAACTTTGGTTGAGATCACTATCTCAGGAGCTGATGAAAAAGTAGCAGCATTAGCTTCCACAAAAGCTTTTGATGAAATTGGTCGAATTGAAAAACTAATGAGTACTTATATTAAAGATTCAGAGATATCCCAAATCAATGACAGTTCAGGAAAGGATTTCATAGAAGTCTCACCTGAAGTTTTAGAAGTAATTCAATCCGGAATATATTGGGCTAAAAAATCAAATGGAGCTTTAGACATAACAATCGGACCTGTGGCAAGTTTGTGGAACTTAGACAGTAAAAACCCATTAGTTCCCTCTAAAAAGGATTTGCAAAAAGCCGTTTCTTTGGTGAATTTTCAAAATATTGAAATCTCAAAAAACAGAGTACGTCTGGCGCATCCTGGAATGGCCTTGAATCTTGGTAGCATTGCCAAAGGATACGCAGTTGATTTAGCGTATAAAATTTTAAAAGGTTTAGTCTCAAACGGGATTATTAATGCTGGGGGAGATTTAATCGCTTTTGGAAACAGAGATCCCGACCATCCCTGGATTATAGGTTTGCAACATCCACGAAAACCGCAAAATCTTTTAGCCTCATTTGGTGTGAAGGAAATTGCTGTAGCAACTTCGGGAGATTATCAAAAGTACTTTGAAAAAGATGGGAATAGATACCATCATATTCTCGATCCAAAATCGGGAATGCCCGCAAAAGGTTTAACTTCTGTTACCGTGACCGCACCAACGGTTATGGAGGCAGATGCTCTTGCAACATCTATTTTTGTAATGGGAGAACAAAAAGGTTTAGATTGGGTAGAAAATCTTGAATCGACAGAAGCAATGTTAGTTTTAAGGGATGGGACTATTAAATTTAGCAGCGGATTTCAAAATCTTCCTCAATTTACTTTGAGAAACTCTTCAGGTAAAAATTAATATTAACTTTGTTTCAAATGATTAAGCTTTTCTATTTAATGGACGGAATCTTTTAAGCAATAGAGAGTTGCTCACTACTGAAACCGAACTAAGAGACATGGCCGCTGCGGCAAATATGGGCTTTAACAAGATTCCAAATGCAGGATATAACATCCCTGCTGCAATAGGAATTCCAACACTATTGTAAAAAAATGCCCAAAACAAATTTTGTTTAATTTTTTTTAGCGTCGCCTTACTTAAATCAATCGCATTTATCACCCCATGCAATTTTTTCGACATAAGAGTCACATCTGCGGTTTCAATTGCAACATCCGTTCCCGAACCCATTGCAATACCCACATTGGCTTTTGCTAAAGCAGGAGCATCATTAATTCCATCTCCAACCATTGCGACAAAGCGCCCTTCATTCATTAATTTTTCAACTTCTTCAGCTTTCCCACTTGGCAAAATTTCTGAATGTACCTCTTGAATTCCAATTTGGTTAGCAACAGCTTGAGCAGTCAAAGAATGATCTCCAGTAATCATAACTACTTTCAATCCGCGTTCCACAAGATTTGAAACTATTTCCATCGCCTCCGGTTTAATTTGATCTGCTACCGCAATAATCCCTAAAAGCTTTTTATTTTTTAAGACAAACATGGGAGTTTTACCTTGGCTGGAAAAAAGAGTTAGCTTGGTCGAAATCTCAGACAAATCTAAACCTTTCTCCTCCACTAAGCGTGCACTTCCGATTGAAACCTCTTCATCTTCCAACCATGCTTGCACACCAAAACCAGGCAAATTTTTGAAGTTTTTTATCGGAAAAAGGTCTAAACTCCTAGTGGTTGCCTCCTCCACAATAGCTTGGCCCAAAGGATGCTCAGAACCTTTCTCTAATGATGCAGCTAACACCAATAATTGTTCATTATCTATTCCTGAGTCGACTAGGGAAACAACGTCTGTAACCTTAGGCTTTCCTTCAGTAAGAGTTCCTGTTTTATCAAATACTATTGTATCCACTCGCTGCATTTGTTCTAAAGTTTCTCCGCCTTTAATTAAAACACCCATTTCAGCACCTTTACCCGTCCCCACCATGATGGCAGTAGGAGTTGCCAACCCCAAAGCACACGGACAAGCAATAATTAATACTGAAATAAAAATCATCATTGCAAAAGGAAATGCTCCTAAAGTCATTGTTGTAATTTGAGTCCCCCATATCCACCAAATAAAAAATGCCATAAAAGCTATTCCAATTACTATAGGCACAAAAATCCCGGCCACTTTATCTGCCAGTCTTTGGACGGTGGCTTTGGATCCCTGAGCCTCCTCAACCAATTTTATAACATGTGCTAAAACAGAGTCTTTTCCCAAACGGTTCGCCTTCATTTTAAAAAACCCGGATTTATTCATACTGGCACCAATAACGGCATCACCTATTTTCTTTTCAACAGGAATACTCTCTCCGGTGATCATGGCTTCATCTATTGAAGAGTTTCCTTCAATAATAATTCCATCCACAGGAATTTTTTCTCCAGGCCTTACGCAAACAATTTCATCAATCATTACTTGATCGACAGCTATCTCAATCTCCTTTTCATCTCTAATGACTTTAGCTGTTTTAGCCCGCATATCGATAAGCTTTTTAATTGCCTCTGAAGCCCTACCCTTTGCACGTGCTTCCATGAACCTTCCCATTAAAACAAGAGTGATTATCATTGCCGAAGTATCAAAATATACTGATGTTTCTTCAATTAAGTTACCCATGAGATCCGGAAATGCGGTCACAAAAAAACTATAGCCATAGGCAGCTGATGTTCCTATAGCAATCAGAGTATTCATATCAGCAAACCCATGTTTGAATCCGGTGAATGTTCCTTTATAAAATTGCCAACCACCCCAAAACTGCACAGGAGTAGCCAATATTAACAAAACCCATAACAATAAATTCTTATTTCCAAATAGATTGAAACTCATCCCTGACATACTCAAAACAAGAATAAGGACACTTAAAAAGGCGCAAGAAATAAATTTTATAAAAAGTAATTTGTATTCTCGTTGATGACTTTCTTTTTCTGGAAGGGAAGACGTAATATCTGTTTCTTCAACAATAAGGTTATAACCAATTTCGTTAAGGGCTTTTTTGAAATCAAATATACCTACTCGCAAACCCAGATATTCAATTGAGACCTTTTCGCTGGCAAGATTGGCCTGGGCATTTACTACTCCATTTAATTCTTTAAGCTTTTTTTCCACGCGGGAAACACACGAGGCACAAGTCATTCCTTGTACAGTTAGATTTTTTTTTATGTAAGGAACCTCAAATCCAATACTTTCGACAGTGTGTAGAATTTCGTCAGGGGAAACACTATTAGCGTGATAATTTACAGTTGCCGATTCTGCCCCAAAATTGACCGTCGCCTGGTCCACACCATTTAGACCAGCCAGTTTTTTTTCAATTCTTGAGGCACAACCCGCACAACTCATCCCTTTAATGGGAATCGTGATATGCTTAATCTCTTTTAAAGTAGTTTCATTCATTTAGATCATCCTGTCTTTTAGATGATGTTCCTATTGTATAAGATGCAACCAAAAGAGAATAATGAATTTATCAGCATGGGAGAACCTATGAATACTCAAAAACCCAATTTATTTAAACTCCTAACGATATGTCTTATATCTCATCTACCCTTAATATTGATTTTCCCACAAAATGGGCTTTCTCAAAAAAACCTTGTAGACCTTACCCATTCCTTTGACGAAAAAACTATCTATTGGCCCACAAGCCAGCCCTTCAAATTAGATGTCGTCCATAAAGGACCTACAAAAGGGGGGTATTGGTATGAAGCAAATAATTATTTAGCCGCAGAGCATGGAGGTACTCACATGGATGCTCCTGTTCATTTCGCCAAGAATAAATGGACAGTGGATCAAATTCCATTATCAAGCTTAGTCGCCCCGGGAATACTGGTAGACGTTAGCAAAAGAGCACTAGTCAATCCGGACTATCTTATTTCACAAGATGATATTATAGCTTGGGAAAAGGAAAATGGTTCTATTCCCTCTGGAGTGATTGTATTAATCAGAACAGGTTGGGAAAAGTTTTGGCCGGATAAAGCCAAATACCTGGGATCTGATGTACAAGGGGATGCCTCAAACCTGCACTTTCCGGGATTTAGTGAAAAAGCGGCAGAATTGTTAGTATTGCGTAAAGTTGTAGCTGTGGGATTGGATACTGCTAGCCTGGATTTTGGCTCCTCAAAAGAATTTAAAGCTCACCAGGTCTTTGGAAAAGCAAATATTCCGGGATTTGAAAACCTGCGAAATTTAGATAAAATCCCCTCCAAAGGATTTCGAGTCATTGCTTTGCCAATGAAAATAGGGGGAGGTAGCGGGGCTCCTTTAAGAATTATTGTTGAATTCAACTGAGGTGGGTTAACGTCTAGATAAGAAAGTTTTGATGGTATAAAACCCATATATCAACAATAAGATAGCAATAATGGCATTTGAAAAAGAGTTTTCAGAAATAGACATCGTAAAAATGTATACACCTGAAAAGCTTAGAATCAATCCTAAGCAAAAGTATCCGACACTCTTCCAAAAGGCAAAGGGGGACTTTTTCTGTAAGTTTTCTCTTTTTTGTTTTAACTGCCATCGCCAACGCAAAACATAATAAGTTTGGCGTAACCAAGAAAGTAACCCGTTATCCTCTACCAAATTAGTGCTACAGTACATACAATTGGCATCAGATTGACGATTGGGAAAACCACAATTAAAACACAATTGATAATTTTGTGGTTGTCGTAATGCAATTGGTTCTTTTTTATTTTTATCCATCAATAATTCCCTCTTTGTTTAAGCATTCGGAAAATGGTATTTTGTATCCACACTTAAACAACTATTGAAACTGGAGAAATTCTAGTATGATTCTAAAACTCTGTCAATTAACACTGAGTTTCCATATTTCAAATGATTGTTAAACGCCCAATTGCAATCCTAATTTTATTAACTGATTTTATTTGCCTACAAAAAAAATAATGATTAAAGCCATTACAATTCTTATCTATTTGATTTTATTGATCCCACTAACCGGACATACTCAGAACACCGGTTCTCAACCCACAACTGATTATTCTAAAATGGCACTAATTGCCCAAGGGGAATTTACCATGGGTAGTTTCCATTCGTTAAAGGAGTTGGATCCGGTATCAATATTTCAAGCAGATAGGCATCATTTAGGACCAGAGGATCCCGCTCACGATGTTTTTTTAAATAGTTTTTATATTGATATTTTTGAAGTGACCAACAAAGACTACAAAGAATATATGAAGGAAAAAGCGATTTCTAAGGCACCAAGGTTTTTTAATAATGAGGATTTCAATCAACCTCTGCAACCTGTGGTTGGTATTACTTGGAATGAAGCTCAAAAATATTGTGATTGGAAAGGGAAAAGGCTCCCCACTGAAGCCGAATGGGAAAAAGCTTCCAGAGGAAAACGATCCGTTAAATTTCCCTGGGGGAATCAAACACCCGATAAAACCAAGCTTAACTTTAATAATCTAGTGGGTAAAACTACAAATGTTGGCTCTTATGAAAAAGGCAAATCTGACTACGGAGTTCATGATCTTTCTGGAAATGTCTCAGAGTGGGTTAAAGATTGGCACGATCCCGAATACTACTTATTTTCTCCAAAAGAAAATCCCCAAGGGCCCGAAAAAGGAAAATATAAAATCATTAGAGGTGGGAACTGGCGAAATGGCCCAGAAGATGTAAGACTAACTTACCGAAATGCGACCGTCCCCAAGGTTCGAAATAAAACTGTGGGTTTTCGATGTGCGGTTAACGCTCCCACAGAAACAAAAAAATAAAATTACAACTGAAGATTATTTTTCCAACTGACTGGAAATACGATCCCAAACTATTTTCGCAATTTCCGTTTTGGGCATCATGGGAACAGACTCTATGTTTCCGTGGGTGTTTATAATACTAACTCTATTATTATCACTATTGAAACCTACTCCCGGAAAACTAATATCATTTGCCACAATCATATCCAAATTTTTCTTTTTTAATTTCTCTTTCGCATTTTCTATTAAATTTTGGCTCTCCGCTGCAAAACCAACCACATATTGATGATTTTTAACTTTAGCCACTTCTTGCAAAATATCTATGGTTGGGACTAAATTCAAATCCAAAGGTTTACCAAATTCTTTTTTAATTTTTTCTTTTGAAATCTCTAGCAGAGAATAATCTCCTACTGCTGCAGTCATAACAAGAATATTACAATTGGAAAAATTATCTAAAACTAAATTTTTCATTTCTTCAGCCTTTTGGCAACGAAGAACTTTAACTCCTGCCGGAGACTCTAAATTAGTGGGGCCGGAAATAAGAGTTACGTTTGCTCCTCTTGCTTTAGCCTCTATTGCTAGGGCATAACCCATTTTTCCGGAAGAAGCATTTGTGATAAATCGTACTGGGTCGATAGGCTCTCGGGTAGGCCCGGCGGTTATCAAAATACTTTTCCCTCCGAGATCTCTGTTCGTAGAAAAATACTTTTGAATTTCCTCAAACATATGGGAAGGTTCAGCCAACCGTCCCTGCCCCACTACCCCACAAGCTAATACTCCTGACTCAGGTTCAATAATTTTTATTCCTCTATTCCTTAAAGTATGAATGTTACTTTGAACCGCAGCATTCCCCCACATCGTTTCATTCATTGCAGGAGCAACCAAAACAGGACCTGAATAAGCTAAAAATAAATTTGAGACGGGATTATCAGCTAACCCTTGTGCCATTTGGGCAATCGAGTTTGCAGTCGCAGGAGCAATGATGAAAAGGTCAGCTTTCTCTGCAACTGAAATGTGTTCCATATTGGCCGAATTATCCCCATCAAAGATCTGATGGTATACAGGGTTTTCCGATAAAGCTTCAAAAGTTAGCGGTGTCACAAATTTTTTTGCATTTTCGGACATGACAACAAAAACCGATGCGTCTGCTTTGACCATTAATCGCAACAGCTCGACTGACTTAAATGCAGCAATACCTCCAGTAACACCTAATACAATCTTTTTGCCTTTTAAAGATTCTGTCATAATTAATTTAAAATTGCATAAATCTGTTTCGCGTTTCTGAAATAAAATTTACGATGTCATTTTTTTTCAATAAACAATCATTCCATAATTAAAATTTTTTGCAATAAGTATTATACCAAAATTGACTTTTCATCATGCTTTGCTTAACATTGCTAACAATCAACACTTATTAGAGACTTATTTTATGCATGCAACACCCGAATTAAGAAAGGACCCCATAGTCGATCGTTGGGTCATTATCTCCGAAGAACAATGGAATCAACTTGTAGATTTTCCGAGAGTAACTTTTAGAAGACAAATTACCGATTGCCCATTTTGTCCTGGAAACGAAAGTCAATCAAAACCTGAGATATTAACACTGCACTCTAATGGAGTTTTATCTCAAGAACCCGATTGGTCATTAAGGGTCGTCCCAAGTAAATATTCATCCCTGATCTCTGAAGGTTCGACAGAGAAAATGGCTGAAGGAATTTTTGACAGGATGAATGGAATAGGTTCACAAGAAGTAATCATTGAATCTCCAAACCACAGCGCTGTATTAGAACGATTACCCGAAAGAAATGTTCAAAATTGTCTTTGGGCTTATCAAAAAAGAATTATTGAGTTAAAAAAAGATCCAAATCTTCGTTATATAATAATTCATAAAAATCACGGAGAAGCGGCGGGAGCTACCTTTGAACATACTCACAGCCAACTGCTAGCACTTCCAATTGTACCCGAACTTATTCTTGAAGAAATCAACCGGGCAAAGCAATATTTTGAGTTTAAAGAACGTTGCGTTTGGTGTGACATTATTTCTCAGGAAAGATTAGATGGTCGACGTATAGTCATGGAGAATTCGGATTTCATTGCTCTTTGTCCCTATGCGCCTAGAGTTCCTTATGAAACATGGATTTTACCCAAACACCATCAATCTCATTTCGAGGATGAACCTTTATCTTCTTTAACTTCTGCCGCAAACATATTAAAAATGGTATTATTGAAAATTGGCGAGGCACTTGAATGTCCCCCATATAATATGGTATTACACAATAGTACTATTCAAGGTAACCATAATAATTATTATCATTGGCACATAGAAATCATGCCCAAACTTTCCCGAATTGCCGGAATGGAGCAAGCAACCGGCTTTTACATCAATCCTGTACCCCCAGAAGAAGCAGCGGAAACTCTCCGTTCGATCCCTAATCCCACCTTAAAATGGCCCGCAGCTTAAAAATCGTATACGCAACATCTGAAGTCCAACCTTATGCAAAATCCGGTGGTTTAGCCGATGTATCCTCAGCACTTCCAGGTGCTCTACGTCGTTTAGGCCATGATATTCGAATTTTTTTACCAAAATATAAATCGGTTGAATCTACAAAGCAACCTATCCGTCCATTAGGTTTAGAAATCAACGTCCCAGTGGGAATTAATAAAATCAGGGCTACCTTATCCGAGGGTAAATTAGACAATCAAGTCCCTATTTATTTTTTAGATCACTCTCATTATTATAATAGAGATTCTTATTATGGAGAGAGCGGCTACGATTATTCAGACAATGCTGAAAGGTTCATTTTTTTTTGTCGGGGAATATTAGAATCTTGTAAATCCTTGGGATTTCGGCCAGATATTATTCATTGTAGTGATTGGCAAACAGGCCTTATTCCTGCCTATATTAAAGTTCTTTATAACTCAGACCCTTTTTTCAAAAACACTAAAACTATTTTTTCGATTCATAATTTAGGTTATCAGGGGAATTTTCATGACTCCGTATTGCCCCTAGCTCACTTGCCCTGGACTTTATATAATCAGGAAGGGGTGGAGTTCTATGGAGAGTTTAGTTTTTTAAAAACAGGGCTCGTTTTTTCCGATTCAATTACCACTGTTAGCCCCACCTATAGTAAAGAAATCCAAACTCCGGAGCATGGTTTTCGAATGGATGGAGTTTTAAGGCACCGTCAAGCAGATTTGCACGGTATTTTAAATGGAGTTGAATATGAAATTTGGGATCCGGAAATTGATTCACACATTCCCAAAAATTACAGCATTAGTTTTCCAACCGGAAAAAAAGAATGCAAGTCAGCTTTATTAAAAAAACTAAATTTGAACCCCGACCTAAAAAAGCCATTATTTTGCATGATTACCAGGCTATCATCCCAAAAAGGAATTAAATTAATCGTTGAAATTCTTCCCTGGTTATTAAAACAAAAGGCCAATTTTGTTATGTTGGGTTCGGGAGAGCAAGATTTTGAAAATTTTTTTTCTGATAAGTCCCAGGAATACCCAAACAATGTTTCTTGCACCTTAGGCTTTAATGAAAAATTGGCTCATGAAATATTAGCTGGAAGTGATTTTTTGTTTATGCCGTCACTCTATGAACCTTGTGGACTTACTCAAATGTATGCTCTTCGTTATGGCACAGTACCTATTGTACGAGCAGTAGGTGGATTAAAAGATACCATTAAACCATTCGATTATCAGTCAGGAGAAGGAACCGGTTTTTTATTCCATTCATTTGAATTAAAATATTTGATTCAAGCGGTGCAATTAGCTCTTTTTTCTTATAAAGATCGGGGGCTTTGGCGTCAGTTAGTAAAAAACGGAATGTCCCAGGACAATAGTTGGACACATTCTGCTAAGCTATACGAAAGTCTTTACAACGATATCCTTAATCAATAATTACCCATTCATTTTAAAGTCACCATATGGACCAAGAAAGTGTCATCGGCTTAGAAATACTTAGAGAAGTTGCACGAATTTCCAGTTCCACTCTTGACCTTGATGAAATATTAAAAAAGACCATTGAAGTCATTAAAAGCCGGATGCGTATGCATGCATGCTCAATTTACTTAATGGATATTGAGGGAGAGGAACCTCGATTAAAGTTGAGAGGTTCTAGTGGTTTTCCTGAGCAACAAGCTAAACAAATCTACCTCAAACCCGGGGCAGGTATTACAGGGTGGGTGGCTGAAAACAAATCTACCCTTGCATTAAGTGATGCGATTAAAGATCCCCGATTCGTTTACTTTCCCGAAATTGAAGAAGAAAGATTCCCCTCCATGCTTTCGGTTCCTTTGATTGACCAAGAGAACTGCATCGGTGTCATTAATGTTCATACACAGGATTCCAGGCAATTCAACCGTACTGAAGTCACAATTTTAGAAACCATTTCTGGGCAAATGACGGGTTGTATAAGAAACGCTATTGCCTATAGCAAAAGCCAATTGTTATTAAAGGAGCAAACGTTGCTTTATGATATCAGTATAGCGGTTCAAGAAACTCCCCAATTGGACCAACGGTTATGGATTTTACTTACCGGTATGACTTTGGGTGGAGGAGGGGGATTCAATCGGGCAATACTATTTTTGGTAAATGAAAACGAACAGCATTTAAAGGGGAGCATCGGATTGGGCCCTGACTCAAACGAAGATGCAGAAAAGATTTGGTCCAATTTGGAAGACCAAAAAGAAGGCGCTTTAAAATGGATTTTAAATCATTCAGATCGAAACAATTACCAACAATCCACCTTTCATCATTTTGCTCAATCCCTTAGTATCCCCTTAAAAAATTCTACACATGTTATTGCTGAAACGGCCATTCAAAAGCGACCGTTTGTTGTTCAAGATGCAGCAAATGATCCTTTAGTGCCTAAAGATTTTGCCACTTCTCTCGGAGTCAATCAATTTGCAACGGTGCCTTTAATGCCCCAGCAGGAAGTGTTGGGGGTTATTCTGGTGGACAATCGCTACAATAGCGAACCTATTACAGACTCCAACATTCATTTATTAATAAGGCTATCTACGCATATGGGATGGGTTTTGGAAAACTCACGGTTAATCACAAAACTTTTGGAATCCAACCGAGAACTATTATCAACGAAAGAGCTTTTGATCCAATCTGAAAAATTAGCAGCATTGGGAGAACTTTCTGCAGAAGTTGCTCATGAAATTAAGAATCCATTAGTATCTATTGGGGGTTTTTCAAGGAGATTACAAGCCCAATTAGCCGAAATATCAAAACAAAGAAAAGACATCGATTCTTTAGATAGCTTGGTGGGATATTCAAATATCATTGTGGCAGAGGTTCAGAGGTTGGAAACAATACTTAAAAATATCCTTCTATTTTCAAAAACTGATTCATTAAACTACGAAGAATGTCATCCTTACGAATTAGTTCAAGAAGTGGTTCATTTGTTTGAAATTGATTCAAGAGAAAAAAAAATTCCTATAAAAAATGAGGTTTCGGAGGATTTGCCATCCATAAATATTGATCTCAAAAGGATCAAACAAGTGTTAATAAATATTTTTTTTAATTCGTTCGAATCCATGCCTCAGGGAGGTCAAATCAATGTTACCTCTTTGCCTCCTGCTTTAATTCAAGGAGAAGAAATGCTGGGAATCATAATTTCTGATACCGGCATTGGCATCGATCCTGAAACCTTCCAAAATATTTTCAATCCCTTTTTTACGACTAAAGAGTCCGGAACAGGTTTAGGCCTTTCAATATCTCGGAAAATAATGGAAAGTCATAATGGTCATCTTGAGGTAAAGAATAATTATCCTAATGGGGTGTCTGTTTATTTGTATTTCCCGTTGCAAAAACCCACTGAATGTAATAAAAATTAAGGGGGATTCTGCCAAAAAAGGTTTTGGTAGATTCATTTTTTCCAATAAAAATTTTATTGAATGGGAGTCCAGTTTGAAAAAAATCCTTGTAGTGGATGATGAGGATAATATCAGGCTTCTTTATAAAGAAGAACTTCAGGATGATGGCTACGATGTCTCATGTGCAAAAAATGCTGAAGAAGCTTTTAAAATGATCGAAGAAAATGAACCTGATTTGATCACCTTAGATATTAAAATGCCCGGAATGAATGGAATCGAATTCCTACAAAAACTAAAAGCCACCAAAAAGCACATACCAGTCATTTTATGTTCAGCTTATGGAAGCTACAAACAAGACTTTCAGGTATGGGCCTCCGAAGCTTATGTAGTAAAGTCTGCTGACCTTCGAGAATTAAAGTTGACTATTAAGGAAATATTAAGCTATCCCTAATACATTTATTAATTTAAATAAACATCTATCAATACAACAAGAAATTGGGAAACCTAAATGAGTGAACCTCGATTTATAGCTATTGAAGGTGCAATTGGTGCCGGTAAAACCACCTTAGCAAGGCTGCTATCCAAACACTTTAACGCAAAGCTAGTTCTTGAAATGGAAACTGAAAATCCTTTCATTGGCAAATTTTATGAAGATCGGGAGGCTTACGCTTTCCAAACACAGGTTTTTTTTTTACTGAACCGGTATAAACAATATCAAGACTTGGCTCAAATCGATCTTTTCAATTCTGTGGTCATTACCGACTATTTATTTCAAAGGGATATGGTTTTTGCCAAATTGAATCTAACCGATCAAGAATTTCATTTATATGAACAACTCTATCAACTTATTCAGATAAAACTTCCGAAACCTGATTTAGTGATTTTCCTCCAAGCTGGAACCCCCACCCTGAGTGCGCGTGTTGAAAAAAGAGGGAGAGACTATGAACGGTACATGGAATATTCTTACATGGAGGAGGTTAACGGAGCTTTCAATAATTTTTTCTTCTACTATACCGAAACTCCCCTATTAGTAGTTAACACCAATGGCATAGATATTGTGGAAAAAAAAATTGACCTTCAGGAGTTGATTCATAAAATCAATAATCATACAATAGGCCGTGAGTATTATAATCCGCTTGGATCTTGAAAAGACCGGGACGGAGTGACCTAATTAAAGAGTTATTATTTTAAACGGTAGAAGACCTGAGCTTTAGGCTTCCAACCCAAGAGAATATCTTTAAATTTTTAGGACCCCTCCGTGCCCACCGAAATTTCGGCGGGCTTTTTGTTTTTGATTGTTTGTCAATACAAACATCTCCGCCCTCTTTTCAAATCAAGCCATCCTGATAAAAAATATGAATACAAAAAAGATCACCATTCCAAAATTAATGGAATGGAAAAAAATAAATAAAAAATCGGTGGCGGTCACTGCATATGATTATACATTTGCCCGCTTTATTGAAGAGGCAGAGATAGATATTGTTTTGGTGGGCGATTCACTAGGCATGGTCTCATTAGGATATGAAAACACTCTTCCAGTGACCATGGATGAAATGATTCATCACACAAAAGCAGTTAAACGAGCATTGAGTAAAGCTCTTCTGGTTGGAGACATGCCATTCATGTCTTACCAAGTTTCTGTAGAAGAAGCCATTCGAAATGCAGGGCGATTTATCCAGGAGGGTGGTGCCGAGGCTGTAAAAATTGAGGGTGGAGTTCGCGTGCTTCCTCAAGTGAAGGGTGTAGTAGATGCAGGGATTTCGGTTATGGGACATGTAGGATTGACGCCACAATCTGTTCATCAATTTGGGGGTTATAAAGTTCAAGGAAAAGATATTCTGGACGGGAAAAAAATAAAGAAGGATGCAATAGAACTTCAAAAGGCCGGGGCATTTGCAATTGTTTTAGAAGGGATTCCAATGGAATTAGCAGAAGAAATTACTAAATCTCTGGTTATACCCACCATTGGTATTGGTGCCGGCCCACATTGTGATGGGCAAATATTGGTAACTCAAGACTTGCTTGGAATGAATAAGGATTTTGTTCCGAAATTTGTAAAACATTATGCACAGCTTGGAGATACCATTGAATCGGCCTTAAATCAATATGCCAGTGAAGTTCAAAGCGGACAATTCCCAGAAAACAAACACTCTTATTTTTTACCTAAGAAAAGGCTTAAAAAGGTTCCTCAGGAAAAAAGGTAAAAATATTTGGAGCGAAACTTTATGGAAGTCATCAAAACAATTGATGAAATGAAAAGATGGTCAAATTTCCAAAATACACAGAACCAAAAAATTGGTTTTGTACCAACCATGGGTTGCCTTCATGAAGGTCACCTAAGTTTGGTGGAAAGGTCTTTAAGAGATTGCGATTGCACTGTCGTTAGCATTTTTATAAATCCTACCCAGTTTGGTCCGGCAGAGGATTTAGATAGCTATCCGAATACACTAGAAGAGGACCTAATACAATTGCAGAAACTTGGTGTTCAGGCAGTATTTTTGCCAACATCAGAGAGCATGTACCCCAGTGGTTATAAAAGTTATGTTCAAGTAGAGGAAATCACTGACCATCTTTGTGGAAAAAGTCGACCCGGATTTTTTCGAGGAGTGGCCACCATTGTTTTAAAACTTTTTAATATTGTTTCTCCACATACAGCTTTTTTTGGAGAAAAAGACCGCCAACAATTAGAAGTCATTAAAGTAATGGTCAAGGATTTCAATTTAGATATTAATATAGTGGGCCTGCCCATTGTTAGAGAAAAAGATGGCTTAGCCAAAAGTTCGCGAAATGTTTATCTAAGCGACCGGGATCGTATTTCTGCCGCTGTATTGTCTAAAGCCATTTATGTAGCAAAAGATCTATTTGAAGGCGGGGAGGTTTCTGCTAAAAAAATTCGTGATCAAATTTGTCATGTAATTCAAAGCGACCCCAATACTCGAATCGATTATGTCGATATATGTGACCCAAAAGAGTTTTATTCGATAAATGAAATTACAGGAAATGCACTACTGGCTTTAGCTGTCCATGTCGGTAAAGCCCGGTTAATTGACAACTACTTATTTGAGAAGAAAAATGCAAAAAATAATGTTATCAGCCAAGTTGCACAGAGCCACCGTAACCGATAGAGATATTGATTATGAAGGAAGTATCGAAATCGATGAATTATTAATGGAGGAAGTGGGAATTTCGTCTTATGAACAAGTCCATATTTATGATATTAATAATGGAAATCGCTTCATCACTTACGTGATTCCCGGAGAGAGAGGAAGTGGAAAAATTTCTGTAAATGGAGCTGCCGCAAGAATGGTAGAGAGAAATGATCGCATCATTATTGCGGCTTATGGTATTATAAATGTTGAAAAAGAAGACAATTATCAACCTCGGGTTATCCTGTTAAATGAAAACAATGAGATTGTTGAAAAACAGGGTGCCTTAGCTTTTACTTCCTAAACTATTTTATGACCGAATTTTTCTGGACCCTATCATTAATTTTTACAATTTGGATGTGTTTCGATTGCATTAATCGTAAAGAACATTTTGTTTGGATTATATTAATGATTGTATTGAGCTACCCAATTCCCCTAGGGGCTTTAGCTTATTACTTTTCCGTCAAAAATAAAGCTCCAAGCAAAGGCATGGGAAATGTAAAAATATTTCAATCCTCACCCCCCAAGGAGGTAGAGAATGAAGAGTCTTTGCAGTTAAAAGATCTGATAAATAAATTTCATAAACCCTACCACTACGAAAAGTTAGGTTCCTTGTACTTAGAAAAACGTCAATATGAGCAAGCTATCTCTCCTTTTAAGGAAGCAATTCAGCGCGATCCCGAATTAACTGAAGCACGTTATGGTTTAGCCAAATCTTTGCATGGTTTAGGAAGACACGCCGAGGCTGCCGAAATTTTGGAAGAGTTGATAAAAATAAATAAAAAATACGACTATGGTAATGCAATTTTCGGACTTGCTGAATGTTATCGCCTCTCGGGCCAAGAAGAAAAAGCTTTAGAAACTTATGAAGCCGTTATCAACTCTTATCATTTTTTCAAAGCCTACTATCATTATGCTCGATTGTTAGACAAACGTGGAAAAAAACAGGAAGCTATCGACCACATGAAAAGTATTATTGGGTCTTCTAAAGATTTACCGGAATACAAACTTGAAAAAGAACGTCATTGGATAGAAGAAGCTTACAAATTCTTAAAAAAGAATGGCGTGGAACTGGCCTAACACTTGCATTAACTTTATCCTTTATAAAAAGCTCCCTTCCTTATTTTTAAATTTTTTACAATGATTTAGGATACCATTTTTAAAAAAAATGGGTTAGAATCCGTTCCTTATTAATTCAACACCGCTATTTTCCTACCCGTTTAGGAACCTTGCAGTTCACCTAACAAAGAGTTGATTTTAGAAAGGAAATTCTTTTTATGACAATTTTGGCGGAAAATTTAAAATCGATCCGAAAGCGTCTTAATTGCACTCAAATGGCAATCTCCGATGTACTTGACATTGGGTTTCGAACCTACGTTCGTTATGAAGCAGGGGAAAGGGATGCTCCCGTTTCCGTATTAATAAAAATTGCCAAACTAGGCAATATCACTTTAGATAGACTTTTAACCACTAAACTTTCTACAGATGGCTTAAAGCTTTCTGACCAGGAAACTCTTCCAGTAAAAGCAGATAACGCCGAGGTCGTCAGTGGTTCAATAAAGGAAGGGCGCCTTACATTTAAAGGCATTAAAGAGGATTTCTGTGTTACCACTTCAGTTGCAGAAAGAAAACTTCTTAGCCATTTTAGAAAGCTAAATACCTCTTCACAAAAAAAATGTATAAAGGACTTAGAAACGGTAATTGAGGCCAGCAATAATTCCAACGATTACCAATTGAAAGTTTCTAAGAAGTCTCAAAAAGTAAAAAACACAAAAAAATTAAAAAAAATGGCCAAGTCCATCAAAAAAATAACGGTTAAAGGTTAAATAAAAAATAACTTTTTAGAAATTCTAAAAACAAAGAGGAATGATTAGGACTGAATTATTTTCTATGGAACTTTCGTAATATATCATTGATGTCAAATAATAAAGCAATGGGTCGTCCGTGAGGACATGTGAAAGGCATTTGTGTTTGCTCTAAATCCGAAATTAATTTCCTAATCTGATCTAATTTCATAGGATGGTTTATCATTATCGCATTACGGCAAGCCATCATTATAATAACCTCTTCATATTTTTCCTTCAAAGAAACCTCAGGGTCTTCCCGATTCAATGACTCAATAATGTCACGTAAAAGATGAACCGGGTCATGTTTTTTTAAAACAGCAGGAACCGCTCTCAGTAGAAATCCATTGTCTCCAAAAGGTTCAATTTCAATTCCCAAGGATTGGACCAGCTTTAAATGATGGTTTAACACCTCAGTCTCCACCGGCGAAAGATCCACGGTAACCGGAAATAATAAGGTTTGAATTTCTAGAGATTTATTTTCAGCAGACTCCCTGAATCTTTCATACAGAACCCGTTCGTGGGCAATATGTTGATCCACAACTAGCAAACCTCGCGAGCCCTGCATAATTATGAAGGATTGATTTAATTGTCCGATTGGCTCAAACTCAGAAAAAATCAAATCTGAAACTGTATTTGGTTTCTGGTCAAAAAATTCAATTTGAAAATTTGACGGACAGTTTAAAGGAGATTCATTCGTAAATTGAGGTCTACTCCCTAAAAAGGTTTCTACTGCCTGGTTAATGGGAACATGGGTAGGATTAAATTTATTTACGCTTGAATATTCTTTTTCATATGGAATTCGAGATTGTTGCGTCGACTGTTTAAGATTGAATTTTGATTCGTAGCTTGAAATTTCATCATTTTTTGGAAAATCAACTTCCGCTATTATATCTTTCGAGTTTCCAGGAAAACTTTTTTCATTTAAATGAAGTGCTTCCTGTATAGCTTCCGCAACAAATTGCTGAACTTCTTTTTTAAAAGCAAACCTAACTTCAGCTTTTGCCGGATGGACATTAACATCCAGCAATTCAGGTTCCATTTCTAAAAACAAAAAAAGTGCTGGATGTTGTCCTTTAGGTAACAAATGACTGTAACCCCAACGAACCGCCCATTGCAAAGCATCATCTTTTACATGTCTCAAATTTACAAAACAAAATTGATTTTTTCGATTGTTATAAGTAAACACAGGAGAAGAAACAAACCCATTAATTTTGTATTTCCCATCTGAACGGTTCACGACAATCAATTCTTTTGCTAATTCCGGCCCAAACAATTCAGCTATTCTGTAAAGAACATGCTCATTTGGAAGTGTATCAATGACTTTACGTCGGTTATGAATAAGTAGAAATTGGATTTTTGGATGAGCCAATGCTTGCTGCTGAACAACTTGGGTAATTTGGGCCGATTCCGTACTGTTTGCTTTTAAGAATTTTTTTCTTGCAGGAGTATTGTAAAAAATATCCTCAACTTCTATTGTGGTTCCTTGCGGGCAAGCCACTTCGCGCAGTTTAGGTTTGCTTCCCCCTTCGATACGTATTTCTGTTCCAGCCTTTGAGGAGGAATTAAACGATTTCATCCTTACTTTTGCAATAGAAGCTATACTGGGTAAAGCCTCGCCTCTAAACCCCAAGGTACAAATCCGAGAAAGATCGTCCTGAGTAGATATTTTACTGGTCGCATGTCTTTCAAAAGACAACCGAGCATTTTCAGATCCCATCCCGCAACCGTTATCAATGACACGGATCAACTTTTTCCCGGACTCCTCAATTTCAATTTGAATACGGGTCGACCCTGCATCAATAGAGTTTTCTACCAATTCTTTTACAACGGATGCAGGACGTTCCACCACTTCGCCCGCTGCAATTTGATTGGATAATTCTAAAGGGAGAATCTTTATCATTTATTTTAAAACCTTTTATTAGGTTTTTCTGGTTATCTAATAAACCAATTAGGTCGATAAGACTAAAGCTGATTGTATCTCAAATTCAGGGATTTTCAAAAGTCACTAAATGGAAAAATTCTTTCAAAAAAATAAAGAAGCATTTTCTCTAAAAACCCCTTCTATAACAAATATATCTGAAGAAATTCCCCATAATTTTCAAATACAAACCACCCCCAGCGGTTATCCCACTCTAAAAATTGAAAATCAATGGATTCATAGCACCTATGATCCCCGAAAAGAGGGAAAAACTTTTGCTCAAAAAATTACCAAAGGAAGTCAGGTAATGGTTTATGGGTTTGGATTAGGCTACCACTTAGAATCCATTTTAGATGCCATAGGACCCGATGGCTTCTTATTAACTATTGAACTTAACCCGGATTTATTATCAGCGGCCTTCTCTAATCGGCACTTAATTCCCCTTGCCACTAGAAAAAATTTTCATTTAATTTTTGGTAGTGATGAAAATTTGGTTTCAAGTGAAGTTTCAAAATACATGACCCACCTTGAAAACAAAATAGACAGAGGAAAACTGGAAATATTGATCCATTCGCCTTCTTTTAAAGTTGCCCCTAAAGGTTTTCCAAAATTGACCCACTCAATTGAAACCTTATTAATGGAACGTCGGGTACCAGCTGTTTTTGGAGACAAGGAGGTTGAGAACTATTTTTATAACAAACCTTCCTTTAACCATTTCTTGGGAGTAAATTCTTTATTTCAAAAACATTCCAACCAGTTAGGAATTTTAGTAAGTGCAGGTCCTTCTCTGGATGGACTCATTCCTTACCTTTCAATCTTTCCTAAAGAAAGTATATTGTCATGTGTAGATACAGCTCTACCCATTTTTAAAAACGCAGAAATTTCACCTCATTATATATTCACTCTAGATCCTCAAGATATCAGCTTTGATCATTTTATAGACTTTAACTTTGAGGACTCTTCTCTGGTTTTTATCCCGACGGCAAACCCCAGAATTGTCCATAATTTTAGTGGAAATAAATTCGTTGCTTTTAAAGAAAATCATTCCTCTTTAAAATATGAAAAAAATATTGCTGAAGAAAAAGGGTTCACAAAGGCTGGAGGGTCAGTTGCATGCTTAGCCTTGGAAACATTAATACGAATGGGTTGTAACCCTATTTTACTTATTGGCCAGGATTGTGCTTTTCCAAATCAAAGAAACTACTCTCGAAATGCAAATAACTATGACAATCAAATAAAAGAAGTTTCGCAAATTGAAACCCTTCAACAATTTGGTACCAGGAAGAACAAGGAAGTAAAAATGATTGAAGTACCAAGATATGATGGACAAAATGTAATCACAAATACAATTTTATATAGTTATTTAAGGACTCTTGAACAAATAATTCAATCCAGTCCTCATACTCAAATATATAGCTTATGTTCTCACGGCGCTGCCATAGAAAACGTAATACCTTTAGGTTCCATCAATGAGTTGATGCATTTTATCTAATATAAAAGTAAGCTATACAAATGATCCATAAAAATACCCGAATAAAAATAATTTTTATTGGTTTAGGTCTGATTTTTATGACCGTTACTCTTTTTCAAGATTATCTCAAACCAGATAAAAGGAATAGCAAGCCTCTGCCCAACTCAGCCAACCACAAAAAATTAGAGCATTCAAATAGTTCAAGCGAAAGTCATGGAGAAGACTTAAACCACAACCATAAACATAAAGAAGAAAATAAGTTATCATCTTTTGACAAACTACCCGCCCCGGTTCCGGATCCTATTAAACAAAGAAGAATGGGTATTCATCATTACAATGAAGGGAATAAATTTTTAAAGGAGGGAAAATGGAAACTGGCAATCGAAAATTACGAGATGGCACTAGCCCATGATACAGAAATCTATCAAGTCTATTTAAACATGAGCAATGCCTTCTTAATGGGTGAACAATGGGACAGAGCTCTTCAAACTCTAAAAACATTAGAAACCAAAAAACCGGACCTTCCGTCCCTTCATTATAACTTAGCCTGCTACTATTCTTTGAATCAACAAATTGAAAACAGCTTGTCTTCTATTAAACGTGCAGTAGAACTCGGTTACAAACCCAAAAGTGACATCTTAAATGACGCTGATTTGGAATTTCTTCGAAAAAGCCAAGCATTTCAAAAGTGGGTTGATAACCTCAAATAAATCCGTCCTTAGGTCTACTCTGGGTTTTTAATTTCCGAAGGTACTAACGAGACTTTTCCGTGCTTGTTGATAACTAAACCCAGTTTTCCTTGAAGAATATGATGCAGGTCATCACCGATCAAATCTCTTTTCCATCCCCGAAAAAGAGGGTGGTCTTCTAAATCATCTTCCTGTTCATGTCCCCTTACAAAAGAGTGAATGGTTTTTCGGTCCGCTAAAACATTGGGTTCAATTTTTAATTCCTCCGAACGAATTTGTACATATGCAGCAATTAACTCTTCCACTCCTCGACTTGTAGAATAATTATTGGATTCAGGAATAACCGGATAATCGCTTTTCGGGACATTTAATCCCTTTTGAATCGCATTGATAATTTTCTCTCCTTTTGAAGCCGCTTCCTTCGGATGTAATCCGCGGATGGTAGAAAGCTTCTCAAGGGAATCAGGTAAATTACGTGCCATTTCTAATAGAGGTTCATCGCGAACCACGGCTTTTGCCAAACAATTTCGCTTTTTCGCTTCCTCTTCTCTCCAAGCAGCAATTTCTCTAAGTACCGCTAAATTTTTAGGTTTAAGAGTTCTGTAATTTTTAATTCTCATAAACTGCTTATGAGGATCAGGGAGTTGATAATTTTTTTCGTCCTCCAGTGGTCTCAACTCTTCATAAACCCAATCAACTCTGTCCAATTCATTTAATTTCTCCAGTAGCCGCCAATATACCGGAAGTAAATAAAGAACATCATTCAAGGCATAGTCAATTTGACTTTGTCTAAGCGGACGATGACACCAATCAGAGTAAGTTTCTGACTTTCCAATTTTTTTCCCGATCGCTTTATAAACAATTTTGGCAAATGAAATTTGAGTTCCCCACCCTAAAAGTGAAGCAGCGACTTGAGTATCGAATATAGGACTAACTACCTTGCCACATAGTCTATAAAGAATTTCAATATCCTGTTTCCCAGCATGAAATACCTTTATTTTATCCTTCTGCTTAAAAACCTCTAACAAAGGGTTCAGGTCCTTAATCTTAATAGGATCTACGGCCGCGCAAACCCCCTCCCCTGCAACTTGGATTAAACCCAATCGATGAAAATAAGTTTTTTCGCGGACAAACTCAGTATCTATAGCTAAGACATTACAGTCTTTTAATTTCTCAGTAAGAGAAATCAATTCTTCTTGGGTAGTAAGGTACATTCACTTTCCAAAGGAAATGCAAAAATAACTTTTCAAATTATTTTGTGCACAATTCAATAAAACCCGCTCAGTAAAAAATAAAATGAAAAAAGGAAGAAACAATTTATGGCAAAATCAAATTTCTATTATAAAGGTAAGAATTGGGTTTCCAACCCTGAAAAGATGGGAATAACTTAAGACATGCTAATCAAAATTGCTAAAGGGCCTAGTGGAAGAACTATCTGAGTTTAAGGACCCTTTTCCATAATTAAAATCTCCTTCTTCAACTTTAAGGTTTCCGTAATACTCTTGACCTTGCTTGTCGGTATTCCAAAATTTCTTACTTAATGATTTTGAGGATATCACCTTTTTTAAGGATCCGTCCTTGTTCAAAATTTTTACCTGATAAAACATAGTATGCCCTTTCAAAGAGGTTAAATAAGTAAATAGAAAGGACTCACCATCTCCCAAACACTATAATTTAAAAAGCAATGAAAACTCATATTGGTTTACATTGCATGCCAAGAAAATATTAATAATTGAACCAATTGTCAAGTAAATAAGTACTTTAAATCAGAAAATTTCCTCCCACGATTTATTCTAATTTAAGATCCAATTTTTTATTTCATTTCAATTTAAAAAAAAATGGATTAACAAGGCTACGTGAATTAGATTTCGCATTGACTTTTTGGGTAGAATCCAATAAGTTATTGCAATAAACAGAGGTTCAGTGGAATCCAGTTAAACTTTTGGGTAGTCTGGGTTTTAAGGCAATTAATGATGATAATTTTAGGAATAAACTCCTCCACTCCTCAAAGTAGCGTTGCCCTCCTGTTAAATCAGAAAGTATTATTTCAAACTAACTCTATCGAAAATACAAAAGGGTCACAAACCGTTTTGAATATGGTAGATAATGTATTAACCCAGTCCAAACTAAGTATTCAAGATGTGGATTGCTTTACGGTAACTACAGGACCTGGGTCTTTTACTGGTTTACGTGTGGGTATAAGTTTAGTAAAAGGATTTGTGTTGGTTACCCAAAAGCCATTTGCAGGAATCAGTACTTTAAAGGCTTTAGCAAATATAGTTAAACCCTGCTCACAACCTATTTGCTCAATTTTGGACGCCCGCAAGAAGCAATTGTATGCCGGGTTATATCAACACAAAAATAAAGAACCAGAAGCTCTCAGGGCAGAAAGTGCAATTTATCCGGAAGAATTAATTGATTGGATTACAGAACCTACTTATTTTATAGGCTCAGGCCTGGAGCAATATAAGAAACAGATAAAATCACTGTTAGGCAAAAACTTTTTAGATGCCCCCGAGTTAAATGATTGGAATATTGCTTCATCCGCTATCCATTTAACACAAAAAAACTTCGATACTGAAAAAAACTACAACTTGAATTTTTTAAAAATTAATTACCTTAGAAAATCAGAAGCTGAGATTAACCTTAATCCACTTGCCACGAAAGGAGATTAAGCCATGGAAATTGACAATGAGTTGCTGGAAAAAGTAAAAAGCAGCAACACCGAATTTAAACAACTCTTTGATGAACACACGGAATTAAAATCTAGAGTTGAAGAACTAAACAAACTAAAGTTTCTTACTCCCGAACAGGAACTCGAAAAGAAAAAAATTCAAAAACAAAAACTGAAAAATAAAGATCGAATGAACACGATAATTGGAGAGTATCATTCCAGTCTGCACTAGCATTCTATAACTGACAATTTCATCTATTTTCGGAGAGCCGCGCTTGTCGGCTCTGCCGAATACTTTTTCATTTGTTTGAAATTAAATGAATAGCCCACGGCTCTTAAAAGCCTAAGTAAATACCTGCAGTTAACCACCTCTTCGGCGGGAATGTAATCGCCAATCACACCCACCAATTGATTAGCAAGACTTTTATTCTGAGAAATAACATGAACTACTAGATTGCTCAATTTAGGGGAATAAATTATTTTTTGTAAAATTTTGCTTAACAAGAACTTTCTATTGAACTCTTTTTTTCGAGCCAACTCATAACTTTCAAGAAATGATTTGGAATAATTCTTCTCAACTAAACTTTGGTGGACCGTCTTAGCAGCAAGTTGGGAACTACGTAAAGAAAGATAAATCCCCTCCCCGGTAAAGGGATCAATAAAACCCATAGCGTCACCCACCAAAACCAACCCATCAAACGGATTGGGATGCACATCAAAAGCTAAGGTATCTACAATACGAACCGGGCTAATAGGTTTGGCTTCAACAAAGTACTTTTTACGAAGAGGATTCAAATTCAATACCTCACGATACAATGTTTCCGGGTCCTTCCCCTTTACTAATTCCGAATCCAAAATTAACACAACATTACTAAGTCCATTCCCCATCGGAGCCATTCCCGAATAACCTGGTTTACTTATATGCATGTAACAATAAGGACCCGGGAAGTGCATATTCTCCCAATGAGCTGCTAAGGCAATTTTACCTGCTCCCTTTTTTGTTTTTTTCAATTTGAATTTTCTCAGCGAAATCGCATTGCGTCCACCCGCATCTACAATTATTGAAGCCTTAATTTTTATTCGCCCATTTGGCCCTAGTGCAGTTACTCCAATTACCCGGTGCTCTTCTATCAGAATATCTTCAACCCGATGACGTGGTAGAAACTCGATTCCCCTTTCACACATTTCTTCCACCAAAATACGATCAAAATTGAATCGCGATAAAGAAAGACTAGTGGGCATTTTCCCTGTTTTGGGATCCATTGGATAATTCAATTCTAACTCAGGATTTCCATAAGAAGAGAGGGCAACTCCGTGGAGACGGTTTGAAGACGAAGCTTCGACTAATTTTAATACACCTAAGTCCTTTAAAATAGAATCTGCGGCAGGACTAATAAATTCCCCACAAACTTTATCTCGTGGAAAATCTGCCTGGTCTAAAACCAAGACTTTATGCCCCATAGATTGAAGAAACAGGGCACAACTCGACCCAGCTGGACCCGCCCCAATAATAATCGCATCATATCTATCCATAATAAATTTGGGAGTTTTCAGTTTTTACTCTCTACTAAAGCCAGTCGATAAGGAAAATGCCTAAACACTTGGAAACGCTTCCAGCCTGCCTCTTTAGCTAACTTATTTAACTCATCCGGGGTAAAAGCATTCATTACCGAAACCGGGGCATCAAAACGAGTAAGTCGATTTCTTGTTAATATTCGTGTAAGAAACCAAATTGCACCATAAGCAACTCTACTTCGGTGCAAGTCATTTACTACAACAGCCTTCCGAGCCAATCTTGAAAATTCCTTTAGCATTATGAGTGCATCTTCCCAAGTAAAATGATGTAGAGAAAGAGAATTGACAACCAAGTCAAAACTTCCTGATTTAAATGGAAGGGACAGCACATTGCACTGAAGAAAACGGATTTCTTGAAACTCCTGAGATTCCTGCCTGGCAAAATTTATCATTTTAGCGTTAATATCAATTGCTGTGATTTTTATAGGGACACCCAGTTTTCGCGCATATTTAACAAGAGCAATTGGCTGATCCGCTGATCCGGTAGCTGCATCTAAGATAGATAGTGGGTGAGAATTGGAATGATTCTTCAAAAAAGGTAATACATGATTCAATAACACCCTGTAACCGCTCAGATATTTATTAACACGTTGTACATCCTGCAAACTATCTTTAACTTCTTCAAAGGGGGCTTCATCCAGGTCCAAAAGTTCTGCCTGGAAATTTCGCTCGGGAGGTGAAAAAAACATTGTTTGATTATTCCATTTATGGAAACAGTTCCAAAGAAAATCTAATTTTTAAAGAAAAACCAATTTTCGCCTCGAGACATTTTGCTTTTAAAAAAGCTCATAGCAATTTTTTTTGCAATAAAACGTGTTTTAGGGAAAATGATAATCAATCCTAAGAAATCTGTTATGACTCCTGGCGTTAAAAGAAGAGAACTTCCTATTTTCATGACAGCTCCATTCACCACCTCCTCAGGTGGATTCTGTCGAGACTTCAAATGCCAAATCATTTTCTCTTGCCATTCGGGTCCATAGCCTCTTCCAATAATAACTCCCACTAATAAAGTAAACATGCAAAGGGAAACCGTATTCAATGTACTAATCATAGATCCCATCCAAGCCAATGAATACATTTCTACTACAGAACCTATAATAAAAATTAAAGCCACCATTAATGACATATCCAGCCTTTCTTAAACCATAAAAGTTAAATAAATTAAAATTTTTAAGCCCTTTAAATATATCAATAAAAGAAATCTCCCTTATTTTTTCAGCCCGAAATTACATACACGCTTTCCATCTTTGTACGAAATTCCATATATAATGCTTTACAATCCATTAAATCACCCTTTTTTGTAGATTTCATAACTAACTGAAAAATAAAGGCTTAATAGGATAAAAAACAAAATCAAACAAATTAACTCGAAATTTTCCTTAAATTAATAATTGGTAACATATTTGCAACTAAAGGAAATTCAAAGTTTTTGGAGGGAGGCTTTGTGATCTGTTTTTATAATTTCTTTTGGGGCAACCTCAATTATGAGGGCATTAATAATTGACCAAGATCACGAATTTTCCAATATCCTTTCCCAAACTTTAAAAAATTTAGGTTGCCAATTAGACAATCCTAAAAAAGCTGAAGATATTCTTCAAGCCCTCCTAAATGAAAATTACGATATTATCTTTTTTTACCAAATCCCCTCAGAAAGGTTGGACAAGAACCTAATCCTAAAAACAATAAAAAGTAGAGATCGATTATTTGCTTGCCATACTCAACTTGTAGCTTTGTATAATAAAGAAAAATCTGAAAATAATTTTTCTCAACAATTTGATTCAACCTTGGATAAAAGTCTCTTCAAAAAATGCCACCAAAGTTTTCAAAAAGAGATAGCAAGAATAGTGCAGCAAATTTCTCATTCTCAAATATAGATTCACAAATCAAAATTTGCCGCTTCGGCTAAAAAAGAAAAGATTGCAGTAAGCGCTTCATCTTGATCCTTAAAATCTCTCATATCTCTTTTTTCGGGTCTAAGATCATTATGTCGAGCAATAAAATCTTTCCGGAAGTTTTGATATCCCTCCTTATTAATATATTTATATTTTTTTAGAAGCTTCACTCCCTTATTTCCCCCGACTCCATTTATTGAATGGCAAAACAAACAATTATCATAAAACATACTCTTACCATTTTGGGCATTAACTGAACTTAAAGATATTTTTTCAATTGGGCCGTAATACTCCTCTAATGAAATAAAATGTAATTGATTTATGTTGGCAGCCATAAAGCGCTCTTGCAAGGGTGCTTTTATCCCATCCGGAACTATTACCAGCAATGGATTTAACCAAGAAGGCTTTTGAGAAGTATTAAGATCTATATTTATAGCTAGCTTTAAATTATATTTGTTTATATCCTCAAAGGAAACCACGCCTTGGTAATCATCTCTACAATTTAATATCACTGCATCATTTGTTGATTCATCAATCTTACTTTCCCTGATTAGATCAGCAAAGGAAACGACCTCAAATCGGGAACCTTTGTATCCCATCCCTCTTTCAAAATAGGTACTAGATATCCATTCTCGGGAAAGAGATTGTAATACCGGAATTTCCTTAACGAGATTCTTCTCAAATAAGTCATTTTCTTGAGATGAGGAAGAACCCAAGTTACCGCACCCTGTTAGAAAAAATAAGATCAATCCAAAAAAAATTATTTTTCTGCGAAAGCAATAAGCTAAATTTTTTGTGAATCCTTGTACCAAATCTACCTTCCAAACTCTTTTTTATGTTAAGATTTGAACCAAATTGACAATTTGCCTTTATTTAAAGGCTTTAATAGTAAGGACATGCAGTTTACCATGAATAATCCGGTAATTGATAAAGATACCCCCACTAAAAGCAATCCATTCCGTGCTTATTCCATTTCCTGGAATATCACAAAACGCTGCAATCTAAATTGTGACCATTGTTATTTGGATGCTGATTTTAGAGGCGGATTCAAATCTGATGAACTCACAACAGAAGAATGTTTTCGTGTAATTGACCAAATTGCAGAGGTTAACCCTAATGCCTTTCTTATTCTAACGGGTGGTGAACCTTTATTGCGTCCAGATATATATGAGATTACTCGTTATGCAGCCGACAAAAAGTTCATGGTAGTTTTAGGAACTAATGGAACTATGATCACTCGTCAAAATGCTGAAAAAATCAAAGAAGCGGGTGCACATGGTGTGGGAATTAGCATCGATTCCATGGACCCTGAAAAACATAATCAATTTCGTGGCGTGACCCAGGCCTGGGAACGGTCAATGGATGCATTTAATATTCTCAATGATGTAGGTGTAGATTTTCTTATCCAAATGTCCGTTTCTGACATGAATTATAAGGAAATTCCACAAATTATCGAGTTTTCGGAAAAAATTGGAGCCGTGGCCTTCAATCTATATTTTTTAGTTTGCACTGGGCGAGGCCAAGGTAATACCGACATATCCAATGAGGCTTACGAAGAGGCCCTAAAAATCCTTTACGATGAGCAAATGAAATATAAGGGTCGACTTATGATCAACTCTAAATGCGCCCCTCAATACAAGCGTGTCGTGTATGAAAATGATCCCGACTCCGTTTATCAAAGAACTTACTCAGGCGGTTGTCCCGCAGGAACTCATTACAGCAGGATAAGTCCTGAAGGGAATTTAACTCCCTGCCCTTTCATTGTGGAGTCTGTTGGAAACTTAAAGGAAAATTCTTTCAAAAACCTATGGTTCGATGCCCCGCTTATGAAACAATTGCGAGATCGTTCTAAATTGGAAGATCGTTGTGGTACCTGTGAGTTTTCTGCAATGTGTTCCGGTTGCCGAGCCCGTGCTTTTGCTGAGACTGGCAATTATATGGCTCAAGATCCTTCCTGTGATTATGAACCAGGACAAAATGGAGGAAAATCCATTGAACTTAAGGTAGAGGATACATTAGGTCTTGAAGTTGAATACCGTCAAAAATGGACTGAGGAAGCAAAACAACGATTAGACCGTATCCCCTCCTTTGCTCGTGGAATGGTCGTGCAAGGAATCGAAAAATTTGCTACTGAGCGTGGCGTGGCTTTAATTGATGAGCATGTAGTACAAAAGTCTCGAGAAGAAATGATCACGAAACGTGGTGCAATGTTCCCTTTCCTCAAAAAGTTCATCAATTCAGAAAAACTTTGAAAAAATAGTCACAAGCAAAAACTATTTCAAATAAAATTTCCAGTCAATACCAGACAAGTTATTTTTTATTTTTATTCCTTCCCCTAATTAAGGGAGAGTATAAGTCACCGACAGCAGAGGTCTTCTACCGATTCCGGAAACTTCTCTGGAATGGAAACGAATTCCATCGTTGGTTCCAGCAGTTAGTAGAATAAACCCGTTGTTGATCTTCGCACCATCCACCCAATCCTGAATCAGCTGCACTCCGTCCAGGTTCAACGCATAGGTATTAAACCCTGTCGAACCGGAGTTTAATGTTCCCAACAAACTGGTGCCCACTTCCGAAGCTTCATCAAAGTCTGTCCAGTCGGTCGTCGTCTCATCCCAACTCGTCAACGCTTCATAAAACTCAAAGTCTCCGCTGCTGCCGTTGTAAATGTTCAACGAGATACTCGCAGACTGTATGATTGCTCCAGCAGGTATTTCAGAAAGATCCCAGGCCAGTACCGTTTGTCTCTCTCCGCGTAACGCAGGATTCGAAGGATCCGGTGCATCTCCGTCGGCCTGTAAATTCACACTGCTGCCAAAGTTCGTGGTCGGTGACGTCTCCACCAGTTCTGCATCACGCGTTCCATCATAAGACGCATCCGGGAACACTCCATCCTGAAACTCTAACGTCAACGCACTGACACCAGGTTCTACCGTTATCGATTGCGTTGCCGTTCCGGTATTACCTGCGGCATCTTCCGCGGTCCAGGTCACAATTGTCGTTCCTATTGGAAACAAATTCCCGGCAGGAGCATCATTCGTTAACGAAGTCACTCCCACATTATCTGTTGCCGTCGCCGTTCCTATATCGACAAAAGTGGTCACTCCGGTTGCGGTGACGGTTTGATCTGCCGGAGCCGTGACCACAGGAGACTCGGTATCCAGTCCACCAGGCACATTAAAAGTCACCGACAATAAAGGTCTGTTATTGATTCCAGTCACTTCATGGGAATGAAAACGAATTCCATCGTTCGTTCCTGCGCTTTGCAATATAAACCCATTGTTGATCTTCGCACCATCCACCCAGTCCTGAATCAACTGCACTCCGTCCAGGTTCAACGCATAGGTATTAAACCCGGTCGAACCGGAGTTTAACGTTCCCAGCAAACTGGTGCCCACTTCCGAGGCTTCGTCAAAGTCTGTCCAATCCGTCGTTGTCTCATCCCAATTGGTCAGCGCTTCATAAAATTCAAAGTCTCCGCTGCTGCCGTTGTAAATGTTCAACGAGACACTCGCAGACTGTATGATTGCTCCTGCAGGAATCTCTGAAAGATCCCACGCCAGTACCGTTCGTCTCTCTCCTCGTAACGCAGGATTGAATGGGTCCGGTGCATCTCCATCAGCTTGCAAGTTCACACTGCTGCCAAAGTTGGTGGTCGGTGACGTCTCCACCAGTTCTGCATCACGCGTTCCATCATAAGACGCATCCGGAAACACTCCATCCTGAAACTCCAAAGTTAATGCACTGACATCAGGTTCTACGGTTACCGATTGCGTTGCCGTTCCCATGTTGCCTGCGGCATCTTCCGCGGTCCAGGTCACGATTGTCGTTCCCACTGGAAATAAATTCCCGGCAGGAGCATCATTCGTTAACGAAGTCACTCCTACATTGTCGGTTGCGGTCGCCGTTCCTATATCGACAAAAGTAGTTACTCCGGTGGCTGTCACGGTTTCGTCCGCCGGAGCCGTCACTACAGGGGACTCGGTATCAAGTCCACCGGGAATATTAAAAGTCACCGACAACAAAGGTCTTCTACTGATTCCGGAAACTTCTCTGGAATGAAAACGAATTCCATCATTCGTTCCAGCAGTTAGCAGAATAAACCCATTGTTGATCTTCGCACCGTCTACCCAGTCCTGAATCAGCTGCACTCCGTCCAGGTTCAAGGCATAGGTATTAAACCCTGTCGGTCCGGAGTTTAACGTTCCCAACAAACTGGTGCCCACTTCCGAAGCTTCATCAAAGTCTGTCCAGTCGGTCGTCGTCTCATCCCAACTCGTCAACGCTTCATAAAACTCAAAGTCTCCGCTGCTGCCGTTGTAAATGTTCAACGAGATACTCGCAGACTGTATGATTGCTCCTGCCGGAATCTCTGAAAGATCCCACGCCAGCACTGTTTGCCTTTCTCCACGTAATGAAGGATTCGAAGGATCCGGTGCATCTCCGTCGGCCTGTAAATTTACACTGCTGCCAAAGTTCGTGGTCGGTGATGTCTCCACCAGTTCTGCATCACGCGTTCCGTCATAAGACGCATCCGGAAGAACTCCATCCTGGAACTCTAAAGTCACCACACTCCCTCCCGCTTCTACAATTATTGTTTGCACTGCCGTACCGGTATTGCCTGCGGCATCCTCTGCGGTCCAGGTCACTATTGTCATTCCTATCGGAAATAAATTTCCGGCAGGGGCATCATTCGATATAGAAGTCACTCCCACATTATCCGTCGCAGTCGCCGTTCCTATATCGACAAAGGTAGTTTCTCCAATGGCACTTACCGTTTGATTTGCAGGTGCCGTCACAACCGGTGAGGTGGTATCGCCGACGGTTACATTTTGAATATCTGAGGATGCATTCCCATTGCTATCGGTTGCAGTCCAGGTCACAGCCGTCGTACCCACAGGAAACCCTCCGGCAGGTGCATCATTGGAAATTACCGGTGATGGATCGATATCATCGACCGCCGTCGCGGTTCCAATAGAAACCGGTGTTAACGTACCGGTGGCCTCAACGGTGACATCTCCCGGAATGGTCAACACAGGAGGCAAGTCAACCGTAAAGGATGCTTCCTGCAAAGGGCTCCAGTCACTTCCGCTTTTAACGCGGGCTTTTATCGTTACATTATTCAGAATCTGAACCTGGGTATTGTCGCCGCCATCGATCGCGGTCAGAGACACCCCTCCGCCATACGCTCGCGGATCGGAACCATCGGTTGTATAATAAATCGTCGAAGTCGCCGCATCGTTAGGGTTGGAAATATCCAGAGTGAAACCGGATTGGACGATACCTCCAGTTGAATCAAAAATCGGTGCATCCACCGCATAGTCCCAATAGTTATCGAGGAAAGCCAACCGCAGGGTAATCCAATCTTTCATGGCAACAATTTCTCCATGCAGATCATTGATACCGTCTGTGTCACCATCATACCGAGGACCATAACCGGAAGTACTTCCCCACCGCGCATCTTCACGAATGTAAGCTTCACTGATCTTAGCTTCCATTCCATCAATCATCGCAAAAATATTGGCTTCACTTAAAACGTCCTGTCTCAGTTCCGCCCAACGTTCACGGTACTGAAAATCAAACTCTACTCCCGCAAATAATTGCCCCCACCAATCCCAACCCAATGGATCGACGCCATCACAACAATTCCAAATCTCCTCTGGGTCGTTATCTCGGGAATCCGCTGAGTTGAGAGTACGATCAAAATCCCAAACCAATCCGTTGGATAATTTTTCTCCGCGATCTTTGTAAAAAAAGTTGCTCAATCGGAGAGTGTCGGGATCTTTTGCTAATAGTCTAAGTATATGTTGGTCAATCCAGGATAAAGTATCTATATAGGCCGGGTAACCCGTAGTCGGATCTTCCGGGTTGGGTCCATACAGAGCATCCTCAAATTCCTGAACGTAATTTTCAATATAATTTATTTGTTCTGAATTGATATCTTCTAATTTTGGTCGTCTGACATTTACGGTTAGCGAACCCCAGTTAGGTACATTTCGACTGGTTTTAAAGCTGTATTCATCGCCATCAGGGCGATCAATTGAGACAATATAACCTCCTGTAACCCCTGGTTCGGTCGTATCGCCTGCGGACATTTTTTCAATATCCACCCGATTTTCACCGATCTTAAACTTGGACTCTTGAAACACGTATAACCCATCATAATCGTCTGAAGAGATCGGTCCGGTTCCATCATTAAGATAAACTTCCACAAATCTGGTCTCCGTCTCAAACATCCCTAACTGACCCGACAGGCGATACATCAAGGGATTCGCAACCATACTTCGGTCATACCGACCGGGAGCATACAACACCCAGTCGGATTCTTCGCCCAAACCCAAAACGTCGACGTCGAAATCATCGTCGTTATCGTCCCAGATTTCTACCTTGTATTGTTTTTTAGGAAACCCGGAAGAACTGCTGCCACGAATACGAATACCCGCATAACCGGAAAAATTTGGCACATCAGTAATATTGGCACGAGCCCCGTTAACATCTATCACAGTAATCATTGCGGAGGTGTAATGGTCTGTATTGGATACACCTGTATTAAATGTATCGATCACGACAATGGGAATATTGGAATTGAAGCTGGTGACACTCGAATCCAACTCCGTATAAGTCCCGAAGGTGATGCGACCCCCTTTACCATCTCTAAACACTCGCGCACGGATACGGGTGGTGTCGGAAATTGGAATGGGTCCCGTGTAAAGAGAAGAGGATTCCGTCGGCTCAGTATTGTCCATCGTGTATCGAATCACTTCACCCGCTATAAGCGGTTGCTCCGTATCCAGGGTCAAAGAAAAGTTTGCCGTAAATACACCATTCGGTTGAGAAAACGTCACTAGCGGGCGCGCGGCTTCACTGTTCAATGTCCCAGGCGTAGCTTGCTCAAGAAACCCAATACTATTCGATGGGGGTGGCAATTTCTCGAACACCTGCACTTCCGCTAAATGTAAGAAATTCGTGCCTTCCAGTTGCACTCGAACATAACGACCCGAACGGTTCACATCAAAATCGATTTTTCCCACAGCATTGGCGCTACCCGAATAATGCAAATCCAATACCCCTGCCTGCGCCTGCGTCGTTGCTAAATCCGTTGATGTGAACGGCGCATCCGAAACGAACACATGAAAATTACTCAAACGGCTAGAACAACAGCTGGTGTTTCCATCAATCCGGTTCCAGATTGAAATGGTACTCAAATCCTCCACAGAACCCAGGTCCACCTGCCACCAGGCCTCCGAATCACTTTGAGTGTGCGAAGCTAAGTGTTCTCCATTGCCATCGGTGTTCCCATCAATCGCAGTACTTGCAAAACGATTGTTAAATAAAGAAGATTGTGACGCCGTTCCGCTAAGCGCTAAATTGGTTGAGCGTGCTTGTGGAACATCGAACACTTGCAATTCAGCTAGTGATAAAGGATCTGTTCCCTCTATTTGTACTCGCACGTAACGACCCGTGCGGTTCACCTGGAAAAACTCTGAAGTATCTGAAGGTCCTTGATGAAACAAGTCCAGCACATTCGTTTGAAGTTGAGTCGCAGCCAAATCAGTGGATTCAAATGGCAGATCGGAAACAAGTACGTGAAAATTTTTCAAACGGTCCATACAACAATCGGTGCGATTCCAAACCTTGATCGCACTCAACTCTTTCACCTCTCCTAAATCCAGCTGCCACCACGCTTCAGATTCTGAACTGGTGTGTGTAACAGAATTTTGGTTGTAAACTCCATTGGTATTTCCATCAATGGCGCGCTCCGGCAAACCACCAGATGCCGTAGAAGATTGAGTCGCAGTGCCACCAACAGCGACGTTCACAGGTGCTGAGATTAAACTACCTTCTCGTCCATAAGAAATATCTGTTGATTGAGAGGGATACTCGGGAGAAAACTCATCGGCGATCGTCACACCATCCGGCATCACTAAAGCCAGGTACTCACCACCAGCGCTTAAACTAAAATTCGTATGTAAATTGGGAGAGGTGCGGTCTTTCTTCGACGCAAAAACGACTAAGTATTCATTGGGATTAAGAGTAACGGAAGGGAATTGCCATTGGGTCAGTTCGGCATCGTCATCAGTCAGATACCATCCGTTAAGATCTACAGGGGTCAGACCATTATTATATAGCTCCAGCCAATCTTCATCATCCCCATCTTCATCAAACAAGGTGAAATCATTGGAGGCCACAAACTCGGAAATGATGACATCCGCGTGAACGGGTGCAGTAAATATAAAAAGCGCGAACAAAAAAATTAACCATCTAACCATCTCTCCCCTCCCAAGGAATCACTATCTTCTTTAAACGGTAGAGCCCAAGTTTTAAAGATTTTTGAGTTTGCCGAATTTTTGTTTGATTATTTATACTTTAAAAAGAATTATATTTATACCTTTATTTGATTATACAAATCCTAAAGGAAAAAGTTGGATTTTTTGTTACAGTTCCCTTACAGTTTTGAAAAATAAAAGGTTTCGGCTTACGAATAAATTATTTTAATCAAATGCATATATTTAAATAGTTTTTACTTTTGCAAATTAATAACCTAAGGAGGGTGCATCAAGTTTTTATCGGAAATCCAAAGTAAATTGAGCTAATCTCGACATACTTTCAAAACCAAGATGGTTAGATAAGTTAGGAAAGGTTTTAAGGAATAAGTAAGAACAGAACTAACTTTTTAAATATAAGGGCTGGTCGAAGAATAAAGAAGTTCTTATTTCATAAATGGCTTAGCATTTCAAAAGCATACTCAACACAAATCCATTAGAAAAAATTTATTCAAATTCCAGAAACGCTAAACCTGCATTTATTAACTTATCGCCTAAAAACTTTACTAATTGCTAACTAGTGGCTTTTAGAAAAAGTTTACGAGGAATAAAATAAAATTATTTTTTTCCGTACAGGGAGCCAAGGCGAAAGGACTGGGAGTTGACATTATTTTTATCACTATCTGGTTGGGATAACGCGTTCGCCACTTCGTCACGGTAGTTTTTCACACTTCGGTAGAGCGGATGAGTAATGTCTAATTTAAGATTGGCCAGGGCAGCACTAAATTTTTCCTTCCCCTCCATAGCAACTTGACAAACAATCTCTCCGGATTCACTATCACGGAAGGCATCAGAAATTATCAATGGAGTTTTTTTGTTGGCCACCATCCCCATTTCTCTCATCAATTCTATGACAGGACCATTACCGTACGCACGAATGGGTAATTTAGATTTGATTTCAACCAACAAGTTATTTGCAGACAATTCAAACTCCAATTTCTACAATTTCTAAAATATGTCATTATTTATATCAATTCTGCTCTGCATTCAAGATAAGATTTTTAATTGTTTTTATCATCTTTGACACTTTTGAACATTTCAAAAACCATCATTGCTGGCTAAATCCCAGCAATACAACCATTTCCTCAACAAAAAATAACTGATAGTTTTTACTCATATTTGTTTAAAATATTGTAAAATAAAAAGATAGGCTTACAACACTGCTCTGGAACCAGAACTTTCTAAAAAGTTTTGGTATACCAATTTGGGTATATTTGCGAAAATGAATTTTAAAGTGCTCTATGTAGAAGACAATCTAAATAATTTAGATCTGGTAAAGGCAATCTTATCCAAACTAAACAATTTGGAATTTGTTTCTGCTTATCATGCGAAATCCGGTATTGAACTTGCTTTAAGTGAACAACCCGATCTTATCCTAATGGATATCAACCTTCCGGACATGGACGGAATCGATGCCTTAAAACTTTTAAAGAACTCCGATAAGACCAAAGAAATTCCTGTAATTGCCTTAAGCGCTAATGCCTTAAAACAAGACATAAGTAAAGCGCTAGATGCAGGTTTTGATTCTTATATTGTTAAACCACTCAAAGTAGGGAATTTTTTAAATACTATTGAAGCATACATAAATCAGAAAGAGATGGGCTCTTAATTTTACATTGAACTAACAAGTTTATTTGACTAACAAACTAATGTTCCCTTTATCAATTAGTTTTAAACATCTTGAGTTCAATTTAAAATTCTCATTTTTTCTTTTAGTTTATTGTCAAAATTATTTTCCATTTGGCTTACCGATCCCAGTTGACAATTTTTCAGGGATTTTATATGCTAAGTAATTGATTTTCTTGGATTAAATCACGTGAAAAAGAACCTTGCATTATTAAACTGGATTTTGACTTTCATCATTATCCTAGGATTAGCTGGAACATCTTATACTTGGATGGTTCCGAACTATCCCTCGCGTATCGACGGATCAATACAGGTAGCTTCTCCTCGCCAATTAGAAAAACCCGTAGTCACACGCAAAAATATTCCAGCCACCTTCAAACAACAAATAACGGATGCGAATTTATTCCGGAAAGAACGAGTACAATATTCTCAACCACAAGCTCCGGCTGTTGCAGCGAAACCTAATGAAGAAAGATTTGAACTCCCCCCTCCTAAACTCGCTTTAAAGGGAGTCCTGCTTTTAGGCGGCACTCAAATCGCTATGATCAATGGGACATATCCTATTCGCGAAACCAATAATAAAATAACAGATAAACCTGTTAAAAGGCGACCCTATAAAATTGGTGATAAAATTGGTCATTACAAAATAAAATCCATAGAGAAGACATACGTCACCTTAAGCGCAAAAAGCGGTCAAGATTTAACCCTGAAGGTTTCAAATCAAAATCAAGGTAGCCCCATCCAAAGAGAGGGGACTCAACTTTTTCATAAAGACCCAAGTTCCAGAAATTTTCAAAGAAGAAATGTTTCTTCCAATAAACGTCCGACGAATGCAAGACCAGACGAGCCTCGTTCTCCGAGAAACAAACCGGTTCCCAGGGCTTCTCGTCCCAGGAAACCCAAGAGAAATCTGCCTCCTTCTACAAATATTTCTGGAGCCAAGGTTCCGCGTTCTAAAATTGTCGACGCAGATGCTGACGAATAAAATTTAGCGAAGAGAGTTTATGTTAAAAAAAGTAGACCCAATTGAAAACATTCTATTAAGCAGCAAAAAGATTTCTGAAAAATCTTTAGAAGAATTCAAAAAGAATAGCCTGCAATCAGGAAAGTATATGGGAAAGGCGCTTGTAGATCATGGATACATCCATGTTCAAACCCTTCTCGACATATTGAGCCAGAACCTCAAGATTCCACTTTTAAAATCCTCCGATTTCCCTAAAGATAAAATGCCTGTTGAAGGCTTAGATCTTTCAGACAGTTATCTTAAAGAGAAATTGATACTGCCCCTTCAAGCAGATGAAAACGTTTTGACCATTACTGCATACGACCCTTTTGATTGGAATACTTTCGAAGACTTGAAATTATCTACCGGCAAAGAACTCATCCTAAATTTAAGCAGTGAAGAAGACATAATGGAAGGGATAGAGATGTTCTACGGAGTTGGCGGCTCTGCAATGGATCGCATGGTAGATAACATCAATGAAGAAGAAGGCGTTGATGCGGATTTCGACATAGAGTCTACTGAGCACATTCGTGATATGGCCTCCGAAGCGCCTGTCATTAAATTAGTGAATCATATTTTAAATCAAGCCATTGAAATTGGCGCCAGCGATATCCATCTAGAACCTTTTTCAGACGATATGATTCTTCGCTATAGAATTGATGGAATTCTTCATGATTTTGAAGCCCCCCCGAAACGACTTCAATCAGCCATCATTACCAGAATAAAGATTATGGCCAAATTAGACATATCAGAAAGGCGACTGCCTCAAGATGGACGTATTCGTATAAAAACCCAAGGAAAAGATATCGATATCCGAGTTTCTACTCTACCCACCTTATATGGTGAAAGCGTTGTAATGCGTATTTTGGATCGCGGGAATATCGTGGTTGATTTAGACTCCCTTGGTTTTCCAGAAAAACAATTAGCGCAATACCAAAAACTAATCCATAAACCCTATGGAAAAATATTAGTTACCGGCCCTACAGGAAGTGGAAAAACCACCACCCTTTATGGGAGCTTGGAAAAAATTAATACTCCTGACAAAAAAATTGTAACTATTGAAGATCCTGTTGAATATCAACTTAGAGGAGTAAACCAAATTCATGTTAAATCATCTATAGGATTAACTTTTGCCAATGGATTACGATCCATCGTGAGACAGGACCCCGATGTCATCATGATTGGTGAAATCCGTGATTCTGAAACCGCTGAGATCGCGATTCAAGCTGCTTTAACCGGACATTTGGTTCTCAGTACTGTCCATACCAACGATGCTGCGGGAGCCATAACTCGACTGCAGGATATGGGAATTGAAAGTTTTTTAATATCTTCTGCCCTGCTAGGCATACTGGCGCAACGTCTGGTTCGTGTAATTTGCGTTCACTGTAAAACGAAACAAGAAATCAGTGTTGAAACCTTGAAAGAACTTGGCATTAAATCTGATGGAGATATACATGCTTACCATGGCGCCGGGTGCAAAGAATGTAACGGAACGGGTTACCGGGGTCGAATGGGAATCTATGAAATACTGGTCATAGAAGATCCTATAAGAAATCTAATATTATCAAAAGCTGGGGCTCAAGAAATTCGAGAAACGGCAAGGGCAAATGGAATGGTAATGCTACGAGAAGATGGGATGGATAAGGTCATCAAAGGCCAAACGACTATTGAAGAAATAATTCGGGTAACCCAAAGCTAAGAGAAATAACCTTATGGAAACTTTTTTTTATCAAGCGACCGATAAATCGGGAAAATTTGTTGAGGGAGACATTCAAGCAGTCGACTTCAAATCCGCGGTGCAAAAAGTTCGTCGCCTTAACTATTTCCCAATCAAGGTCACTCAAGGCAAGCAACGGCAATCATTATCCAAACTATTTCAATTTCCTCTAGCTCAATGGTTCTCACGAATTAAACATAAAGAGTTACTTGGCTTTACTCAACAGTTGGCTACTTTGGTCAGTTCAGGTTTAACATTAGATCGTAGTCTTGGCATTACCGTCCAGCTTTCTGAAAGAGAAAAATGCAAAGAAGTGTTTTCTGACATTCAAAAACGGGTTCATGGTGGAAGCACTTTTTCTGACGCACTTGCAAGCCATCCAAAGGTTTTTTCAAAGTTATACGCCAGCATGATTCATGCGGGCGAAATTGGAGGTGTATTGGATACTGTCCTGCATAGATTAGCCGGTTTTTTAGAAAATATAGAAGAGATGAAGGGGAAAGTAATCTCTGCACTTATTTATCCAATGATTTTGCTTGTTTTTGGTATGGGAGCTTTAGCCGTTTTAACTATATGGGTAATGCCTAAGTTCATGGTAATTTTTGAAAGCTCCGACAAAGCACTCCCTTTACTAACCCAGTTATTAATCACCTTCACCGATATCACTAATCGTTTTTGGCCCATTCTACTTTTATTATTAATTTCAGTTGTTATTGGATTTCTTTACTTTATAAAAAGCGAACAGGGACGATATAAATGGGATAGTTTTTTGTTAAAGGTGCCTGTATTTAATGATTTAATTCGTAAAGTTGAGGTTTCAAGATTCAGTCGTACCATGGCTACATTATTAAACAGCGGGGTTCCCGTCCTGCAGGCCTTAGGCATAGTAAGAACCATCCTCACCAATCAGGTCATTTCAAATTCCATGAAAAGTCTACATGACAGCCTAAAAGGAGGTAAAGGTTTTGCAAAGCCTCTCGAAAAAATTGGCATTTTTCCACCCATGGCCATCCAAATGATTGTTGTTGGTGAAGAGACGGGAGCAATGGAAGAAATGTTAAATAAAGTAGCAGATACATTTGACAAAGAAGTTGATACAGCTCTCAAACGTGTCGTTGCATTAATTCAACCCCTTATTATTATATTCTTGGGGATTTTTATAATTTTCATCGTTGCCGGAACTCTATTAGGAATGATGAGTATTAGTGATGCGGTTATTTAATTTTATTTACTAAAGAGGTTGGATGTGATGAGAAATTTTATAAGGCGAAACAAAAATAAAAAAACTCAAGATGGATTCACTTTAATAGAAATACTTATGGTCATCATCATGATTGGATTGATCGCTGCCTTCGTAGCACCAAAATTTTTAGATCAAGTAGATACTGCTAAGCAAACAGATGCACAAGCACAAATTGGTATGTTAGGTCAAGCTCTCGATCTCTACCGTCTAGAAAAAGGGAAATATCCTTCTTCTTCTGATGGACTAGAGGCCATTCGCCCTTATTTAAAAAAAGAAATCCCGAAGGATCCTTGGGGAAACCCTTTTCATTATCAATACCCCGGAAATAACGGAGATTATGACCTTGTTTCTTATGGAGCAGACAATGCAGAAGGGGGAGAAGGTATCGATCAAGACATTGTAAGCTGGAAAAATTTTAAATAATTTTTCATGAAAATATATTGCGAACGTGGGTTTACACTCATAGAAATAATTTTAGTAGTTTTATTGATTGGACTGTTTGCAGGATTAGCTGTACCTGTTGTCATGGACACTCTGGATCGAGTACAACGAAACTCTTCCTTGAGGGAAGTATCTTCTATTTTAAGAACTGCCAGGATTCGGGCTGTGGCCTTTAAAGCACCTATCTCTTTCAATGGAGATTTTGAAAGCAATGAGTTTTGGCTGACAAATATAAGAACGGATGAAGACTATAAAATTTATGAATTAGAGGATGAAATCATATTCAGTGAATATGATGATGGTGACTCGATTTTAAATGAAGGTGTATTTTCGATTCTTTTTTTTCCGCAAGGAAATTCTTCAGGTGGTGAAATTACATTCACACCCCCTGAGTCCGAAGACTCTGAAGATGAAGAAAGATTTTTTATTAATGTGGATCCAATCACAGGAAAACCAAGTATTGAGTTTGAAGAGGAGTGAACGAGGATTCACCCTTCTTGAAATCATAATTGCCTTAACTATTTTGGCATTTGGTTTTATTACTGTTATCCAACTATTTTCAGGAGGAGCTAAACTCGGAATTGCTTCGGATCAATATTTAAAAGGCGTGGCTTTGGCACATCACAAAATGAGCGAGTTAGAGCTTTCCACTATTGAATTTGAATCTTTGGGTGGAGAATTTGAAAATGAAGAAGGGTATAGCTGGCGATTAGAAGTAGAACCTTTTGATTCCCCTTTGAACAATGAAGAAGAGAATATCCAAATGGCTCAGTTAACTTTAGATGTATTTTGGGAAGACGCAGGAGAAGAAAAATTTATTCAAGTGACAACGTTAAAAGCATTAGGAAACTCCTATCCCGCAACTGACAATTTACTTCGCAGTACTATTAAAGCACAAACCGGAGCCACCGCACCTGTAGGAACGGGAACCAATACTCCTTCAGGGCCAGGGACAGTTGAAGCACCTGTCGATGCTGTTCAACCGGATTCAGACGATGTTAAGTTTGATGTCAGCGGTTTTCCCTTATCAGCAAGTGGTGATAATCAAGGTCAAATTGGTGTAGCAAGGTAATGAGACATATTAATTCACAAAAAGGGTTTACGCTTTTAGAGCTTCTTATTTCATTGATGATATTCACGTTAGTGATATTGGTAACCATGCAAGTCATTAGGTTAGCCGTAACTTCTCGTGAAATTTCTGACAAGAAGTTAGACACGCTACAGAGATTGCGATTTATAAACGAGCAACTTAATTCAAAGATTCGTTCTATTCACCCTTTGTTTATTCCTAAACCCGACAAAGAAGATCTTATTGATCGAAAGAAACCAAAATCGAGCGCAAAAATTTTAGCATTTCAGGGTAAATCCGATTCTATTAAATTTATTACTTTTGCCGAGAAACTAGACTCTATTAACCAGGGGCCGCTGATCCATGAAGTTCAAATTTATTTGGGAACTCATCCCGAAACAGATGAAGAAGGCATATTAATGTTGGAAAGAGAAATTGCCTCCTTCGATGATATCTTTAAGGATGACTCTGACAACAATGAAGGAAACCTTTTACTGCTAGCAGATGAAGTTGATTATTTAGAATTTAAGTTTTACCAAATAAATGTTGAAGAAAATCTAACTCCAGACAATTCCGGGAAAATTCAATCCTTAGAATATAAAGGAGAATGGGTCGATACTATCAATCAAGAAGTTTTTGGTCTTATTGATACAACCCAAGCAGATTCTTTGAGAGACAGAGACAATGACGATGAACCTATCAATTTACCTAGAGCCATTGAATTTTCTCTTGGGATATTCACTGATTCCTTTGATGAGGAAAATGGGGAGCGAGAACTGATAACTCTACCTCCAACTATTATCCCGATTCACTCTGGAATGGTTTTTGAACGGACGACGTTAGAAGATGGACTGGAACAACCAATTTAGGAAAAACCAAAGCGGGTTTGCAATGCTTCTTGTGCTTTGGGCAATGGTGTTATTGATCGCTCTAGGGACCGATTTCGCCTTCTCTATGCGCACAGAGGTAAACTCTACACGTAACTACAAAGAAGATGTGCAAGCCTATTATTTAGCAAAATCCGGAATCCAGTTAGCGATGGCAGAAATACTTCAAAAAGTAAAATATCACTCCATGACAGAAGAAACAGGTTACATTTTTGGGAAAGAGGTCGATACTAAAGATAAGGATGAAAATAATCTCTTTTCCAATGGGCTCAATTCAAACGACCAAAAGCAGGAAAAGGACAAAGATAGCCTTATTTCCAAAGGATTTAAATTAAAGAATCAAAAGGAGAAAAATGAAAATAATTCATTTTTCCAGGATTTTCTTTTTGGAAACGAAGAATCAGAGGATGAATCTTCTGAATCCTGGAGTCGAACTGAAATTGAATTGGGTGATGGCACTGTGAACTATTCAATAAGCGATGAGAACGGAAAAATTAATATTAATACTGCGTCCCGTGAAATCCTGGTACGGGCGCTTCAAGCCAATGGAGTTGAATTAGGGAATGACCGAGATGAAATTGCCGATTCTATATTAGATTGGATTGATGCAGACGATAATCACCGTTTGAATGGTGTAGAAAGCAATTACTATGAGGGATTAAATCCACCTTACAAATCTAAAAACGCACCACTAGATAGTATTGATGAATTGTTGAAAATTCGTGGAATTACCAAAGAGCTTGTATATGGTAGTCCAGATTATGAAGAAACCGAATCTGAAGATGACGAATCAGAAAATAATGATTACGAGAAGGAAGATTTCTTAGAAAACAGTTCAAAGCCTGGGTTGGCTAGAATTTTTACTGTACAAAATGTGCCCTTATTTAACTCTAACACAGCAACCAAAGCTGCATTATCGGTAGTTTATACCAGTCAACAAATTGATGATATTCAATCATCTATTTCGGACAAAGGTTTTTATAATGAATCACAATCAACCCACTTCAAAGTCACCAGTACGGGCAAATTGGATGATAGCGAAACTCAGCACACTATTGTCGCTATTATAGAAAAATTAGGTGTAGATGATAAAGCTACTTTAATTATTCGATATTGGAAGGACAATGCTATTTTAGAATGAGTATTTTTGTAGAAAAATCTTTAGGAATCGACTTTAGAGAAAATCACGTTTCTTTAATCTTGCTCGGCAAGAAGTTTAAATCTGTCGATATTTTGGGCTCTCGTGTGTTCAATATTGACTCCCAACAAGGAGCTGAAGCATTTGAACAAACTTTTATAAATGAAGTCAGCAATTTCCTAGTGAGCCTTGACGCTCAACCTGATGCAGTAACCCTCAGCTTACCGCGTGGTTCTATAACTCTTCAATCTTTTACGCTACCTGCCCCCGATTTGAAGTCTGTAGAATCTATGATTGAATTTGAACTGGATCGGCATTTTTCTTCTTCATTGGATGAATTGAATTTTTCGTATCATATCAAGAAAAAAGAAGAAAATAATTTTCATATAATAGCTGCTGCCACTAAAAAAGAAACTTTAAAATATTATGTTTGGTTATTGGGACAGTTAAATTTAGAGCCGGCCACAATTGATATATCAACTTTTGGCAATATCAATATCATCTATGATAAAGACTATAAAATTCCTTCCGTTGAAGCCATGGTCGACATTTCTCCCGGCTCAATCGATGTAACCATTATGAAAAATGGATTAATGGAAATTTCAAGAAATATTCCTTTAGAGGATTCAGAAATTAAATCCATTTATTATGAAGAAAATCTCCCTGAGACTATTTCTGAAAATGCATCTCAAAGAATATCAAAAGAAGCCTTAAAGGCGTTACAGGATACTCTTAATGCTTGCAGTGCAATTAACCCTGAAGATGAAGTAAAAAAAATCCATATTTTTGGAGGAGGAAGCTTTACATCCTATTTGGTGAACCAAATCGAAGCTTCTGCGGAAGTTCCCACAGAAGCAGCGCTACCTATTTCATTCATTCAACAAGAATTGCCACTATACTTTGATCCAGGATTTATGATGACCGCTTTAGGATTGTCCTTGAGAGGTATTCAAAATAATCCTTTCGAATTCAACTTAAAGCCATTAGCTCCCGAGGAATTAAAAAAACGATCTTGGGCCATTCGAAAAACCACAATGCTTGCAGCATTATCTGTTGTTTTAATAATTGTTTGGATTGCCAGTAAATTTATCCATAACGATCTCATATTAGATTCTCTAGATGGACAACTGAAGGAAGTAAAAAGTCAAGTAGGTGCGCTAGAAAGGGTAGATAGAGAGTTCACCACCTTGAGTCGACATATTAACTCTCTAAATACCATTGACCAGAAAACACCACTAAAAATGCCTGTCCTAAAAGAACTGACTACTTTGCTGCCAAGAGACACGTGGCTTACTCGAATCTCAATCACTAAAAACAAATTGGAAATCCAAGGATACTCAAGTTCTGCTTCGAAATTAATATCATTGCTTGAGAATTCGAACTATTTCAAGAACAGCTCATTTAAAGGATCAATTGTTAAAGAAGCTCGAGGAGAACGGTTTACAATTCGATCAGAATTGGAGGCCATAAGATGATAAAAAATTTAACCGCTCGGGAAAAAAAGATTGGATTGATCACTGGCATACTTATTGTTGTCTTCATAATTTATTCATTAATAATTTCGCCTCTTTATGATAAGCAAAAAAAAGCAGACCAAGAAATACAAAGCAAAATTTTATTTATCAATAAATACTATGCCATATTAAACCAAAAAGAATACTATCAAAACAAAGGCGTGACCAACAAACAACTTGAAGGAGAATTAGCTCAACGGTTCCTTAGTCCATCGCAACCTTCGCTTGCGGCGGCAAGCTTACAGAAAATTGTCGAAAACCATGCCAAGGGAAATGCGGTCAATGTCATCCAAGTTAAAATTGAAAAACCAAAATATGAAGAAGGACTCTTAAGTATTCCAATTCGTATTGTTCTAAGGTCAGATTTGCGAAATTTGACGCAATTTTTATTTCAAGTAGAAAACAGTTCTAAATTTTTAGTAATAGAAGAAATGGTAATCCGGAGAGTAAACCGAAGCGAACCTGAGTTTTTGGAAACTCGGTTGCTAGTGAGCGGATTTGTCCAAGAACCCCAATCGGGAAAAAATAAAAAGATATGAAAAACATAAAATTATTTTTAATTATTTGGTTGGCCTTCTTGGCCTTTTACGGGTGCTCAAAAAAATCAGCCATTGAACAACTTAACTATAGGGGAAATGACCCTGTAGAAGCAATGCGTTTACCACCCAAAGATGGAGTCATAATATCATCTGAGCAATCCCCAACAAATAAACCGGCTGGGCCATCTCCTGAGGACATCGATCTCTCTCGGATTAAGGACTTGCAAAAGGGCCCCTTACAAAAGTTTGTTACCACCAAGGAAGATCATATTTCCTTACTTAAAGGACCGGGAGTCAAATTTCAAACCCTGGGCTCTGCCAATAAAGGCGAAAAATTAAAAGTACTAAGAGTCATCCCCAGCACTGAAAGTGAACCTATTTGGTACTTGGTAGAATACCCTGAATTGGGAAAAGTGTTTATTTCCAGCTTAAAAACCGAACTTTCAGAAGAAAAAATTAAAGCGCCGCGTAAAGTTAGCTTAAAGGAAGGGAAAAAAATCTCATCTTCTAAAGTAAGAAGTGTATTAAGAACAGAACCCAAATTACCCAAAGAATTAAAAAGTGCCAAACATATCACCCTTAACTTTGAAGGAACTGATATCTATGACATCATCACCACCTTTTGTGACCTTTTAAAAATTAATTACATCATAGAAGGAGATATCTCAGGTAAAGTTACCCTTCAAACTTTTAGCAAAATTCCCGCAAAAGATTTGTACTCAGTTTTTGAGCAAATCTTAGCAGTCAATAATATTACAGTAACTCGGAGTGGTAAATTCTATCGTTTCCTTCCTATTAAAGAAGCTGCCAGAAAACCATTGAGCTTGTATTATGGAAATGATTCTAAAATCCCTTATAAAGACAGACTTATTATTCAAATCATCCCACTGAAACATTTAACACCTCCGGCGATGAAAAAAGTAATATCCCCTATTCTTTCTCCTAACGCACAATTAATAGATGTTCCAGAGACAAACAATTTAATTCTAATTGAACTAGGAACAAATATTAGGCGGATCAGTAAGGTCATCAAAGCACTGGATGTCGATAAACTTGCATCATCGGACATTCATTTATTTAAAATTGCGCATTCTGATTCAGATGAAGTAGTAGATGAACTCAATGAAATATTTACTTCAATTGGATATGGAGCGGCCCTGGAAAAGTCATTAACTTTTCTGTCGGTAAAACGCTTAAATTCTATTTTGGTTGTCAGTTCATTGCCCGATATAAACGGTATTGTTGATTTTTGGATTCAAAAACTGGACCAACCTGCTTCCAGTGGGTCCTTAAGTACTTTCGTGTACTACATTCAAAATGCTGAGGCTGATAAACTCTCGACCATACTCACTTCAATATTTGATACTAAAAAATCTAAAAAAACAGATCCGCGATCCAAAAGAAGCTCAAGGTCCTCAAAAAACAAAAAGAAAAATGACAAAAAGAAACGGACTAAAGACCGTGATAATGACCGCAATGTCAATGTAAAGGGTAGCATCAACACAGACTTTGAAGGAGAGATCCATATTATTCCAGATCAAGACACAAACTCTCTGGTGATCAGAACCTTATCCAGAAACTATCCTGCCATTCTTGAGTTAATTAAAAAACTAGATTTACTGCCTCAACAAGTCCTTATAGAAGTACTTATACTCGATTTAACTTTGGATGAAGAAACACGGTTAGGAATAGAATGGGCGTTAAAAGGAACAGTGGGAGATGATGGTATTAATGGCGGTGACAAGATTGTTGGTGGTGGAAGTGGGTCTGCAGCGGTACCAACTCTTGGTTCTCAAATTGGTGACACTGCAACGTCACTCTTTGCGCCAGGTGCCAGTTTCTTTGTTCAAAGAAAAGATAAACTCATTGCTCTTTTACAGGCATTTTCTTCCGATTCCAAAATTAATATCATAGCTAATCCTATTTTGGTCACTTCGGATAATAAAGAAGCTAATATATCCATCACAGATGATATACCCATTCAAAGTTCTACCATAAGCACTCCAACAGCTGGACAACCTTTGACTCAAACAAGCATTGAATTTCGAGATGTCGGGATCAAGTTAGGGATTCTTCCAAAAATAAACAGAGACAATTTTGTTAATTTAAAAATAGACCAAGAGATCAGTGATCAAGGTCCTATAATTCAAAATACGCCATCATTCATTACCAGAACTGTAAAAACTGAAGTTGTCCTTAAGGATAACGAAATCCTAGTGATGGGTGGTCTTATGAGAACTAACTCAACTGAAACCATAAGCGGTGTTCCTTTTCTTAAGGATATTCCCTGGTTGGGGAAACTCTTTAGTACCACAAATGTAGATACCAGGAAAACTGAATTAATGTTATTTATCACACCTCATATTATTTCAAATACTGATGATCAAAAGTTCATCACAGACCAATTCAAGAGAAAACTAAGTAACCTGTCCGAAGTAGTTAAACCCACTGCCTTCCACGAAGATGGTTCCTAACCCACAGAAATTCTCACAAATGAATTTCTGTAAAAAACCAGGGGAAATCATTATTTTTTAGAAGGTTAACTAGATGATCCTTCCCAGAACCATGATATAATGCCCCCATCTTTTTTATCTTGGAAAAAAGATTTTATTGATAGACTGGGGTGGTTATTGACTTAACCAACGGTTTCCGTATAATTTTCCATTTAATTTAAAATTATTGTTGCACCTTAGGGCCATAAATCCTTATGTTAGAAAAGTTTAAATGCAAATCAGATAGCAGCCTGGAACTGATCGGCGGCACCCCACTGGTAAAAATAAATAAGGTGGCTCCCTCGGGTGGCGCCCATATTTATGCAAAGCTGGAATCAAACAACCCGGGTGGCAGTGTAAAAGACCGCATTGCTTTATCAATGATTGAAGATGCGGAACGAAGTGGAAAAATTAAACCAGGCGCCACTATCATTGAACCCACCAGCGGCAATACCGGGATTGGCTTAGCTTTAGTTGGAGCAATTAAAGGTTATAAAGTAACTCTTGTAATGTCAGAAAACATGAGTATGGAACGCCGGGCTATTTTAGAAAGCTATGGAGCTAAACTGGAACTCAGTCGAGCAGAATTCGGTATGCAGGGAACTATAGAACGTGCAGAAGAGCTCGTTGCCCAAAACTCAGATTATTTTATGCCTCAGCAATTTAATAATTCAGCAAACCCTGAAATTCACCGTCAAACTACCGGCCCTGAAATCATTTCCGCTATGGAGGGAGAAGTTGTAGATGCTTTTGTGGCAGGAATTGGGACAGGTGGAACGATTACGGGTACTGGAGAAGTCTTAAAACAACACTTTGGTTCAACCAAAATAATTGGGGTAGAACCTGCTACTTCTGCGGTTTTATCAGGACAAGCCGCGGGCCCCCATAAAATTCAGGGTATTGGTGCTGGTTTCCAACCTAAGGTTTTGAATATGTCTATTTTAGACGATATCATTCCTGTCACTGATGAAGATTCTTACGAATACACCCAAAGAGTGGCTAAAGAGGAAGGATTACTCGTGGGTATTTCATCGGGAGCTGCCCTTTATGCAGCCTGCCAAGTGGCAAAAGAGCTTGGGGCAGGGAAAAATGTTGTGGTGATTCTTCCTGACACAGGAGAACGATATTTTAGCTTTTATCAATATTTTTAATTTTTTTTCGAAAAGTTACCAATAAACTTTCGGAGCAAATTAGTTTTTATAAAAATTTTACTAGGATAGTTACATGGGTTTTGTAAAAGGATTACGTTGCAAAGAATGCGGAAAAAATTATGAAAAACTTCCCATTCATGTTTGTGAATATTGCTTTGGTCCCCTTGAAGTAGATTACGACTATGAAGGTATTAAAAAAGTCGTTAGCCGTAAATCGATTGAATCAGGACCACCATCTATGTGGCGGTATAAAGAATTAATGCCAATAGATGAAGAACCTAAAGTTGGGCTTCACACAGGTTACACACCCTTGGTCAGGGCAAAAAATTTGGGCAAAGCATTAGGTCTCAACAATCTATATTTGAAGAACGACTCCGTAAATCACCCCACCTTTTCATTCAAAGACCGGGTGGTGGCAGTTGCGGTTTCCAAGACTTTAGAATTTGGTTTTGATACTGTTTCTTGCGCTTCAACAGGAAACTTGGCCAATTCTGTAGCTGCTCATGCCGCTGAGGCAGGCCTTAAAAGCTGTATCTTTATCCCAGACGGCTTAGAGTCTGGTAAAATTCTAGGTACTCTGGTTTATGGATCCCAATTGATTGCAGTACATGGAAGCTATGATGATGTAAATCGCTTGTGCAGTGAAATCGCGACCACACACCAATGGGCTTTCGTAAACATTAATATCCGAGCCTATTATGGGGATGGGTCTCGATCTTATGGTTACGAAATCGCGGAACAATTAGGCTGGAAAGCGCCGGATAACGTAATTGTCCCTGTTGCAGGAAGTTCATTAATCACTAAAATCTATAAAGCATTACATGAGTTCCAGGATTTAGATTTAATCGATAGTGTAAACACACGGATATTTGCTGCACAAGCATCAGGATGTTCACCAGTAACTACAGCTATTAAAAATGGTTCTGATACGATAAAGCCTGTTAAACCTAATACCATTGCAAAATCTATTGCAATCGGTAATCCCGCTGATGGATATTACGGTATTAAAACTGCCAAAGAAAGTAATGGTTGGGGGGAAGATGTCTCGGATGAAGAAGTTGTGGAGGCAATGAAACTTTTAGCAGAAACAGAGGGTATTTTTACTGAAACTGCTGGTGGCGTTACGGTCGGAGTGACCCGTAAGTTAGTCGAACAAGGTCGGATTAAACCGGATGAATTGACAGTTATTTGTATCACAGGCAATGGGTTAAAAACGCTTGAGGCTCTTGAAGGCCAATACCCTGAAACTGCAGTCATTCAACCTAATATCCAAAGCTTTGAAGAAATTTTTGCGAATAGTATAACGGTATAAATAAAGGAGATGTTTCATGGCAGTAAAAGTAAGAATTCCTACCCCTTTAATGAAACTGACCGATAACCAAAGTGAGGTTATGGCAGAGGGAAATACAGTGGCGGATTTGTTAAATAACTTGGAATCCCAATTTTCCGGAATAAAGGATCGCATTTGCGAAGAAAATGGTACCCCGCGACGTTTTATCAATATTTATTTAAACGAAGAAGATATCCGGTTTCTAGATGGAGAAAAAACTTCAGTTAAAGATGGTGATGAAATCTCTATCATTCCCGCTATTGCTGGGGGTATTTACTAAGAATTATGGATTTTTCAGATGAGCAAATAGAAAGATATAGTCGGCACATTATTCTTCCCGAGGTAGGAGGAGTTGGCCAGGCAAAATTGTTAGAAGCCCGTGTATTAATGATTGGGGCCGGGGGTCTTGGATCTCCCGCTGCGTATTACTTAGCAGCAGCCGGCGTGGGCAACTTAGGAATTGTTGACTTTGACCGCGTTGACCTCAGTAATTTACAGCGCCAAATCATTCATAATACAGAGCGGATCGGTATGCTTAAAACTGAATCCGCGAAAAAAACCATAGAAGCTCTCAATCCGGATGTCAAAGTCACAGTATTTAATGAGCGAATTTCATCACAAAACATAAAAACACTATTTGAAAACTTTGATTACATTGTTGATGGAACAGATAATTTCGCCACAAGGTACCTAATAAATGATGCTTGTATTATGATGGGAAAAACCAATATCCATGGAAGTATTTTCCGTTTTGAAGGGCAAGCCACAATTTTTAAACCAAAAGAAGGTCCCTGTTATAGGTGCTTATATCCCGAACCCCCTCCCCCTGGACTGGTACCCAATTGTCAAGAGGGTGGAGTTTTAGGTGTATTGGCCGGCATTCTAGGAAACATTCAAGCTGTTGAAACTTTGAAATTAATTTTAGGTATAGGCGAGCCTATTGTGGGTCGTTTACTTATTTATGATGCTCTAAAAACTGAATTTCGAAAATTAAAATTAAAACGCGATGAAAATTGTCCCGTGTGTGGCGATAAGCCTACTATTACTGAATTAATTGATTACGAAGAGTTTTGCGGGACTGCTTAAAAATTACTTATAAAAACAAAAAATAAGAAACGCGCTATAGCGTTTTGAATCTAATATTTGTATGTCAAAAGTAAAGGTAAACATCCATCCTGAAGAACATTTAACACCGGCTTGCCCGGTGATTATCAATTCGTCGGTTCTTCGAAAAATAGGCAATACACCTATAATTAAAATTAAAAACCTTGCAAAAGATTTCCCTAATGTTGAAATCTATGCAAAAGCAGAATGGCGGAATGCTGGCGGATCAGTAAAATCAAGACCGGCTCTTCAAATGATAGAGGATGGAGAAAAATCCGGTGCTCTTACTAAAGATAAAATTATCATAGACTCGACTTCAGGTAATACGGGTGTAGCCTATGCACTTATAGGAAAAATTAAAGGCTATCGCGTAAAGCTTGTGATGCCTGCCAACGTTTGCAAAGAACGCAAAGGATTAATGGCCGATTATTACGGAGCGGAAATCGTTACTTCCAGTCCATTTGAAGGATCCGATGGAGCTATTCGTTTAGCTCGTAAAATCTATGAAGAAAACCCGGAAAAATACTTTATGCCGGACCAATATAATAACGATTCCAATTGGCGGGCTCACTATTTAAATACCTCTCAAGAAATTTGGAAACAAACGGACGGTAAAATAACCCACTTTTGTGCTGGAATTGGCACTGGTGGTACCATAATGGGAAATACTCGAGGACTTCGAGAACTTAATTCCAAAATTAAATGTTATGCCATTGAGCCTCTAGAAGAATTACATGGTATAGAAGGCCTTAAACATATGGCTTCCTCCATTGTTCCGGGAATTTATGATGAAAGCTTCCTGGATGGTAAAATCAGTGTAACCACAGAAGACGCCTACCAGATGGTGGAAAAATTAGAGAAAGAAGAAGGGATTTTGGTGGGACATTCTTCAGCTGGAGCTATGGTAGGGGCTCTGGAACTGGCTAAACAAATTGAAAGTGGAGTCATCGTCACTGTATTCCCGGATAGTTGCGATACCTGTTATATCAACTTTGGAAAATTCAAAGAATATTTCGAATCACAAAATACAACAACCGTCCCTAAAGCAGATTCTTAAACCCAATTCTCCAATTACAATCAAAAATTTTTCAAATTTGTATCCCAATTTAATATGACTAGATTCCAAAAACATCTTTTCATTTGTAATAATCAAAGGAAAGAAGATGATCCAAGAGGATGTTGTTCTTCCCGCGGATCCATGAACCTTTTAGACTATATAAAGAAACGCGTCCATGAGAGCGGACTAAAAGGGAACGTTCGAGTGAATAAAGCTGGATGCCTGGATGCCTGCCAATATGGACCTACTCTTGTTGTTTACCCTGAAGCTGTCTGGTATGCCCCACGCACACAGGAAGATATGGAGGAAATTTTTACCGAGCATATCCAGAACAATCGACCCGTCGACCGATTAAAAATTTCCTTTAATAAGAAATAATTTTCCGCACAAACTACAAATTCACCGTTTCTACTTTAACCCTCGCAGTACCCTTATTAAAAAAACCAAGTTTCTTTGCAGCTGCCTGACTTAAATCAATTATCCTACGACCAGATGATCTATTATGATCACTAGGAAAAGGGCCTCTATCATTAACACGAACAATGATTGACCTTCCATTTTCTAAATTAGTTACTCTGACATTCGTAGGCAATGGTAAATATTTATGAGCTGCTGTTAGACCATTTGGGTGAAACGCCTCTCCATTTGCAGTCATCTGACCACCCTTTTGACGATATGTCTCAAACCCATACCAAGATGCTGATCCGGTTTCCTTATACTTTTGCGCTTTTGCAACAGACATTGGATAATACTTTTTTCCTTTAACAGTATAAGGAGAATTTTTCACACGGCCCTGTCGAATGGCTTCTTTAACTGGAAGACCATCAATAGTTTCAATATCCTCATTGGTCAAAGGCCATTCCAAGGGAGCCTTAATCACATTAAAAGTAAACTTACCTACTTTATAAGTTACCTTCCCAACTTCGTAAACGGCTTTAGCAGTTCCTTTACCAACGGCATAAACCCCTTTAACCGTTCCCTTGATTGTATTGTAAGTTCCTTTAACAACAGAGCATCCGGAAATAAAAAAACTACTTACAAAAACCCCAATGATTATTGTTCGAAAAAAGCTCAAGAAGCCTCCAAGGAGAAACTCAACTAACCTATTGAAAAATATAGTCTAATTTTCCCATTAGAGCAACAGACTTTTTACAATAAAAGTAGGAGTTATAAAAGAGACTTGCCTTTGGACAGTTCAACTTGAAGTTTAACTAAATTAAAATATATACCTTTTTGTTTGAGTAAGTCCTCTCGTTTTCCAAACTCTTGAACTTTACCCTGTTGTAAAACCAAAACTTTATCAACACTTTTTAGAGTAGATAAGCGATGCGCAATTATAATCGAAGTTCTCCCCTTAATTAATTTTTGCACAGCGCTTTGAATTAATTTTTCCGTTTCTGTATCAACGTTAGAAGTAGCCTCATCTAAAATTAAAATTCTTGGGTCGAACGCTAATGCACGAGCGAATGAAAGTAATTGCTTTTGCCCCAGGGAAAGATTGTTTCCGCGCTCGCTTAGAGGTTGATTATATTTCATCGGGAGATTTTCTATAAAATGGTGCGAATTAACCGCATGAGCAATGGATTCCACTTCTTCCAATCCCTGGCATTGGTTTCCTAATCGAATATTATCTAAAACGTTCCTGGTAAATAAAAACACATCCTGTTGAACTAAAGCCATTTGCCGACGCAAGTCATATTTATTTATCTCGCTCAATGGAATATCATCAATATAAATCCCACCTTTTTGAACATCATAAAAACGAAACAAGGTATTAATTATAGTTGATTTTCCTGAGCCGGTGGCTCCCACAATGGCCAAACTTTCTCCTGGCTCCAAAACAAAATTAATATTTTGCAATACGTAATCATCCTTTTTATATGCAAACCATACACCCTTATATTCGACCTTTCCTTTTAATTTTGTAATTTCTACAGGATGCATGGGGTTGGGCAATTCTTCGGGTGTATCCAACAATTCAAAAATTCTCTCCGAAGAAGCCATAGCAGTTTGAATAATATTAAATTTTTCTGCCATGTCACGGATAGGTTCGAAAAATTTCTGTAAGTATTGAAGAAAAGCAATGAGAACTCCAAGCTGAATTTCCTCTTGGATAAAGCGCCCTCCTCCATACCAAACCACCACTCCAATACCCATGGCACTAAAAATATCTATAGAAGGTAAATATACAGAACTGTAATGAAGAGAACGCAAATCCTCCTGGAGTTTACTTTCATTAATCGTCTTAAATTTTTGATAATGATCCTGCTCTTTATTAAAAAGCTGGACTGTAGACATTCCAGAAAGATTCTCTTCCAGAAACGTGTTGAGTGTCGTCACATGGGCTCTATTTTTCCTTAATGCATCACGAGCTCGAGTTCGGTAAGCATTGGTGGCTAAGTATAAAAAAGGAAATACAAGGCACACAACTAACATCAAGCGCCAATCCAGCCAAGCCAACATAACAAAAATTCCAACCAGAGTAAAAACATCACTAAAAACTAAAATCAAACCGGAGGTGAGCATTTCGTTTAGTACTTCCACATCATTCACGGCCCGCGTTATCAATTTGCCAATTGGATTGTGGTCAAAAAAACGAAAAGACATCTTGTGTATATGACCAAACACTTGAGTCCTTAAATCAAACATAACCCGCTGACCAATGTACTGCATGATGTAATGTTGGAAAAACTGAAACACAAATGCAGCCACTAAAACTGCCAAATAGGTAAGAGCAATAGTATCCAAGCCATTGTAATTCGACACTTTTATGTAGTCATCAATAGCAACTTTGGTTAAGTAAGGCCCGGCAAGATTTAAAATTGCGACACTAAACAATAAAAACACAGATAAGGCTACTAAGCCTTGGTATGGTTTGAGATAATTTAGGATTCGTTTGAATAATGGCCAATCATAATAACGATCTTCTATAGTCTCCTGAGAAAAATTATTCATTCCAATGTAATCTCCATCTCACGAGCCAGATTTTGATCTCTGTAAACTTTTTGATAGATACCCTGCTTCAGAATGAGTTCTTGATGACGACCTTGTTCGACAATTCTTCCTTTTTCCAAAACAACAATATTGTCAACATAGGGGGTTAGAGAAAATCGATGTGTTACCATCAAGGTGGTAATTTTTTTAATTTGTGTTTGAATATTATTTAGAATAATTTTTTCTGTTTCCACATCTAAACTGGAAAAAGCATCATCCAAAATCAAAATTTTAGGCTCTTTTATGAGAGCCCTTGCCAAAGCAATTCGTTGCTTTTGCCCACCTGAAAGAGATACACCTCTTTCCCCAACAATGGTTTCAAGTCCTTGTGGCCATCTTTCCAAATCGGGAGTCAGGTGGGCACATTGAACTACATTCCCAATTTTCTCATCATTCGCACTTGAACTTCCCATAGCAATATTTTCCCGAATAGTTGCGGAGAATAGAAATGGCTCTTGATCCACATAGCCAATTTCCTTCCTTAAACTTGATAAGGAAATACTTTCTATAGGATGATCATCAATTAAAATTTTCCCTTCAGTCAAATCGTATATTCTTGGCACCAGTTGGATTAACGAAGTCTTTCCTGCACCAATCATTCCAATCAATGCCAAGGAAGTCCCTTGATGTATTTCTAAATTAACTTTCCGTAACACCTTTTTGTCATCGTTAGGATACTGAAAACTCACATCCACAAACTGAATTTTTCCTTTTACTTGTAAAATCTCATCTGTAGATTCCGTTGGCTTTAAGGTTGACTTACTTTCAAAAATTGCCTGAACCCGGTCCATCGCAGTCAGTCCTTTTTGAGTCAGATTTATTACAAAACCTATTGCCATCATGGGCCACGAAAGCATTATTAAATAACTATTAAAAGCTACAAATGAACCTAATGAAATTTCACCCGAGATAACTTCCTTACCTCCTATCCAAAGAGAAATCATTGCCGCAATACCTGTCGTAATTACTAATGACGGGGTAAAAAGACCAAACAAACGCGCCAAACTCATATTTTTCTCAATGTGTTTCTGATTGAGAAAATCGAATTTCTTTATTTCATTTTGCTCCTGCACAAAGGCATGGAGCACACGAATTCCCGCAAGATTCTCCTGAACCATGCTGGTGATTTTTGCCAAATGCTCTTGAATAGCCTTGTGACGCTGGCTTATTCGACGAATAAACACAAAAAATAAAATTGAAACCATCGGAAGTGGAATCATAGAATAAAGCGTCAATTTCGGATTTATGTAAAACATCATTGATACCCCAGCTACAATCACAACTGCTGCATCAACTACAATTAGCAGGTTAAGTCCCCAAAATTCCTTCACCGCCCGTAGGTCATTGGTCGAACGCGAAATAAGATCACCCATTTGCTGTTTTTGAAAAAACGTTTGGTCTAGCTTTTGAAAATGTGAGAAGAGTCTATTCAGAATATCTACTTCAATTTTTCGCGAGGGCCCAAAAAGATATTTTCGCCAACCATAACGAGCAATACCCTGGCCTACGGATGCTAGAAATAACCATCCCGCATATTGAATGAGAACAGAACTTGAGGGCTTATTTGGAAGTAAATCAATTACATTCTTGACCAACCAGGGGATAAGAAGACCTAACGCATCGGTAAATAAAAGTGCAATGATGCCAACTAAGATTTCCCAACGATACGCTAAAAAGAATGGAATGAAAGGTCGGAGTCGATCCATGGAAACAACACAAATACATTTCGGGAAATGCCAAATTTTAAAAAAAATTAACCCAGTCCCATTGATAGAAACATCACCAACAATCCGAGTGAAAGGCAAATCAAATTATTGTATTTCTTCTCATCTTGTTCATGAACGGTGGGAAGTAAATCTCCAATGGAAATGTAAAGAAAAGTTCCTGCGGAAATACCTAATGCAAAACCAACTGGATAGTCGTTTAATTTATCCAAAACTGTCATTGAGATTAAAGCACCGATGGGAGTGGCAAGAGAAAATAAAAACATGGATGATATGATTTTTTCTCGAGAGTATTCCCCACCCTTAACTAGAATACTGCTTAATGCTAATGCCGCAGGAAATTTGTGAATGGTGACAGCAAGCAAAATAACCAGACTCAAATTGAAAACATTAGCCGCACCAATAGCCACCCCATCCAAAAGACTATGAAAGCCAATTCCCACGTAAGCCGCTAATCCAATTTTATGGTAATCACAAGCGCCTTCTTCACAAGGGTGCACCATAATAAACTTTTCCATGACATAAATACCCAGAAATCCCAACATGACTGGAAAACCCATTTGTTTTCCCAGTATGGGAGAAATTTCCGGAACCATATGAAAAAAAACAGCTCCTAACAGAATACCGGCACAAAAACTTATCAACATACGAAACGTGTTTTGAGACCAGGTTTTTACAGTAGGAATCCATCCCCCTATAAAGGTTATGGCAAAAATGAATAATAGAAAAACATAAATCCAAAAACCATCTATCACTGTAGGCCACCTTTAAAATTATCAAAATTTTGCGAGTCGGCAGTATATCTTAAATACGAGTTTTCCGCCCAATTATCTCTATTAACCTTGGATGATAATTTATGCACTTAGATTTTAAATTTCATCAATACTATGGCTGAAAAAAATAAATTTAAAGCTCTTAATTAAACTGTTACCATAAAGTAAAGAATCTGCTCCGTCAAAAAGCTCAAATTTATTTAAAAATCTTTAACTCCGTTTATAAAAACCTTAATCAATGATCAGTGTCATCCTTGCAGGTGGTAGCGGCGAGCGGTTTTGGCCTCTTAGTCGAGAGAAACACCCAAAACAATTGCTCAAAATTACAGGTGATAAAACCTTAATTCAACAATCGGTGGAACGATTATTAACAATATCCAGGATTGAAGAAATATATGTAGTGACAAATGAACAATATGCTTTAAAAACCTTGCAACAATTAGCCCAATACAATTTCCCCTGCCAAAACCTCTTTGCTGAACCTCTTGGTAAAAACACCACACCCGCAATTGTATGGATGACTGAATTTTTCAACAAAAACCCTGATGAAATTATGGGAGTCTTTCCTGCAGACCACATAATTCGCGATTCCCAAACTTTTCAAAAAGCTTTACAAAAAAGTAAAAGAGCTGCTAAAGAAAACTCTTTAGTCACTATAGGAATTAAACCCAATTGTCCGGAAACCGGTTACGGTTATATTGAATTGGGGAAAATGATACAAGACTCAGTTTTTCAAGTTAATAAATTTGTAGAAAAACCCAATAAGGAAATTGCCCAAAAATATGTCGCTGGTAGTAAGCACCTTTGGAACTGTGGGATTTTTCTATGGAAGGTCTCAGTAATTCGAAAAGAGCTACAAAAATGGGTACCTGATATTTCCAACAATATGAGTTCTATTGTTTCAAAAATGCAACCCGCTGAAGGAAGGCTTAAGTATCAAAAATTAGATCCTGAAGGTGTAGAAATTTTTAGCAATCTTCCTTCAGTATCCATAGACTATGCAGTACTAGAGAAATCACAAAACGTCACTGTAGTTTCAACAAATATGGATTGGAACGATGTCGGTTCTTGGAATGCATTGGAAAGCTTATCTACAAAAGATTTGCAAGGCAATATATTTTCCAAAAATGTCTATCACCTGGATTGCAAAGGCACTTTGATTAAAGCGGACCAACGGTTGATTGGTGCGATAGGATTAGAAAATCTTATTGTTGTTGATACTGAGGATGCTCTACTACTTTGTCATAAAGACCGAGCTCAGGATATAAAAAAACTTGTGGGGCAATTAAAAAAAGCAGACAGACAAGAAGCTTCCATCCATAAGACAGTTCAGAAACCCTGGGGTTCATACACTGTACTGGACGAAGGGAAAGGGTTTCTTCTTAAAAGAATCGAAGTAGACCCGGGAGAAAGTCTAAGTTTACAATCCCATGCGCACCGAAGTGAACATTGGTTGGTAGTAGCAGGAACCGCAACAGTTCAACTAGACAGCCAATCGCTACAATTAAAACCAACACAATCAATAGAAATTCCTAAAGGATCCAAGCACCGATTGAGCAACTCTTGCAATACCACTTTAGTCCTAATCGAAACCCAGCTTGGAGATATCCTTGAGGAAAAAGATATTATTAGATACGAAGATCAATATGGAAGGTTGAACTAACCTTTTAATTTCATTGCCCCATCACCCTCAGCAAATTCCCCGCTGCATATGCGCGAATGACTAATTGTGGATCATCTAACATCTGCAGCAAAAGTGAAAATGCCTCTACGCCGCCCATCATACCTACTGCCCGAACAGCAGCAGTTCGAACTCGTGTGGTAGAATCAGATAAAGCGTTGGCCAATATTTGGGAACGTTGCGAAATGGAAGAGCTTCCTAAAACACGGGCCGTACTACTTCGTACCCCAAAATCAGGATGTTTGATCAAGCTTTCAAAATTTTTTTCGCAATTTTTTTCGCCTTGCCGGTTTAGAGAAACTGCTGCTGTGAGAGAAACTAAGGGATCCGGGTCATCACAAAAAGCTTCAATATAATTTTTAGTCGCTGTTTTTGGAAGATATCCTAGTTCTAAAATTACTTCGCGCCGGACCTTAGGGTCAGAATGTTGGCTGAGTCGAATCAAATTCCGAAACAATCCCATATCTATTTTTTCACCAATCGCTTTCAGGCTTCGAGTGAGTACTTCTGCATCATGACTCTGTAGCAAATCACCTAAATGCTTTAATGAAATTTTGTCTCCAATTTTACCCAAATAGAAGATAGCCTGGTATTTATTGACCAGATCTCCACTATCTAAGGAATCGACCAATTCATCAAAATATTTTTTCTCACCCAATTTATAAAGGGAATAATGGGTTGCTAATCGAACCATTCGATCCGGAGTATCCAAAGACAATTTAATTTGGGCTATATCTTTTGGCAAACCCAAGTCTGCCAAAATATCTAAAGCGGTGCTTTTGACCCAAACATTAGAATCTTCTAAACGTTCTAGAGCAACAACTCGTGCCTCTTTATTGGAAATTTTTTGCAATCCTTGAAGAGAGAATTGACGAGTGGTTGGATAAAAATCCAGGCTACCTCTTTTCAATAAAGGTATCAATTTCACATCCCCGGATTCACCCGCAGCCCGCACGGCTCCACTGCGAATAAATGCCTCTTCACTGGCCATTGCTTCTTCTATAATCGAGTAACAACGATTTCGTATTTTCTCCAGGGTTTCCTCTGGTTTATTCATTAAGCTTTGGGCTTGAGTGATTTGCACTCCCCAAACTAAAAATACGGTTGCCACAATTCCTCGAAATAGCATTTTGTTACTAGCCCAAAGGTAACAGCATTTCTTTTTTAAACAATGATGACTCATCCCACAAATTCAAGTTTGAATTCAAAAGTTGCAAATAATGTTTTACAGCCTGCCCATATATTTCAGACTCATCAAATTTTCCTCGATTACTATAGCCTGTTTCTAAAATAGAACATTTTTCAATCAGCATTTCCAAAACCCATTTTCTTTTTTCATTGACGAGAGTCTTTTCTCGCAAAAGCTTTTCCAAAGAATAGACACGGAAACGATCCATTCCCCAAAATTTTTGGGAGAGTTGGTCAGCGTGTCCACCGTATTTTATTATCAATGGAGTTTCTAAATACTTTACCTGATACCTGGAGGTCAATCGTAACCAAAAATCATAATCCTCACAAACCAGCATGTCTTCATCAAAAAAACCAATTTCCTCAAATATAGAAGCCCGTAACATAACGGAAGAGGGGCTTATAATACAAAGCGGTAAGCAATGTCGAAATATATCGCCCGAATATTTTTTATGTTTTTTTTTAGGATTTACTCTCCTGCCACTGCGAATCCAAATTTCATCTGTATAGCATGCCTGGGCGCTGGGATTTTGTTCCATACTTTGCCATTGTTCCTCTAACTTGTTTGGTTTCCAAGAGTCGTCTGAATCTAAAAAACTAACATATTTTCCTCGAGCAATATTTAAACCCATATTCCGGGAGGAAGACACCCCAGAATTATTTTTTAAACTCAATAGTGTTATCTCCGAGTACCCCTTTAATTTTTCCTGAGTAGAGTCAGTAGAACCATCATCGACAACAATTAATTCAAAGTCCTTAAATGTTTGATTTAAAACGGATTGAACTGATCGCTCCAAGCACCAATCCCTGTTATATGTTGGTATAATGACCGATACCTCTGGATTGTTTTTTTTTAAGGGCATGGTTAAGTTAAGTATCCCCAATAAGTTCAAAATGTTAAGTGATTTTAGTCCAAAAGCGGATTATAACATCTTGATTTTTAAAGCTTAACTAAAGGTTTATTCACCAGATAAATGTCTTGACAAAAGTTGTATTTTCACATATTACTTACTGCTTCGCGAACCATTTATTAAATGTTAAAATTAGCCTCTTTTTAAATGGATTCCCGTGTGTGAATAGCGGATAAGTTGAATATTCATCATAAGGTAAATTTATGAAATACCCTGAAGTTGCGGCTCATTTTCGAAATGACCTTGTTCAAGTAGAGCAAGCGCTAAGAGACCACTATCGGACTGAAATATCAATTGTCCCTGAAATTGGTGATTATATTATGAGCGCGGGCGGAAAACGAATACGTCCCCTCCTATTGCTTTTGAGCTCAAGACTTTGCGGACTTCCATTGGATGAAAAAGTCATTAAGCATTGTTGTGTTGTAGAATATGTTCACGCCGCTTCATTACTTCATGATGATGTGGTGGATGAAACTACTCTCCGACGAGGACGCCAAACGGTAAATTCAAAATGGGGAAGCGACGCAAGTATTTTGGTAGGTGACTATTTAATTTCCCGGTCCATCCTTTTACTGGCTGATGACGTAGACCAAAAAATTTTTAAAACGTTTTCTGAAGCTGCAAAAGTCCTCGTTGAAGGTGGCCTTTTAGAATACTGTAATGCTAGAGATATTTTGATAACTGAGGAGTTATGTCAAAAAATAATTTATGGTAAAACTGCCTCCATTATGGAACTCAGCTGTCAATTGGGTGCTCAATTGGCTAAGAGCGAAACCATTGAAGAGAAAGCTCTAGCGGATTTTGGAAAAAATTTGGGAATGGCATTTCAAGTAATTGACGATCTTTTAGATTATGATGGTGATCCTGAACTGTTAGGAAAACCCGTTGGGACCGATTTTAAAGAAGGTCATGTAACTCTCCCTTTATTATATCTTTACCAGAAAGCAGAAAAATCTTTAAAAAGAGAAATTGAAGCTTTTATTGATAATGAAAATATTATTCAAAAAGATTATGAATATATTACTGAAAAAATGCGCGAATACCGTATTTTTGAACAAGTCTTTGAAAAGGCCTGTATCCATATAAATAACGCTAAAAGTTCTTTATCTGGAAAAAATTTTGCTGAACCCAAATACATTGAATTTCTCACCGCTGTAGCGGACTTTGTGATTAACAACTACTTATCCAATCGTCCTTCTTTAACCCCTACCCCTTAATAAAGCTTTACAGCCTTTTAAATTAGTTGCAGTCGCTCTAATCTAGACTTACATTAATAAGAGAGTATGTCTGGAATAAAGAGGCTCCGATGAATACTTATAAACATCCCTATGTACAGCTTGCTAAAGATTCTGTCAGATATTTCCTTTCACATAACCAAAAGCTACCCTGCCCCAATAAACTATCTAAAGATTTAAAGGAAAAAGCCGCTTCTTTTGTCTCCATTAAAAAAAACAATCAACTCAGAGGGTGCATAGGGTCTCTGGAGCCACAAGAGCCCAACTTAGCCATGGAAATCATTGAAAATGCTGTCAAAGCTGCTCATTCAGATCCTCGTTTCGACCCAATCACACCAGAAGAAATAGATCAGTTAACCTTTTCTATTGATGTGCTGACTCCATTAGAAAAAGTACCGAATTCCACTTGCCTGGATCCCAGAGTTTATGGACTAGTCGTGAAAAGTAAAGACAATCAAGGGGTTTTGTTGCCGGATATTGAAGGTGTGGCCACCGTTAAGGAACAATTAGGAATTTGTAGAGCAAAAGGAAAAATAAAGGAGGCTGACCCGCAAGAGTTGTATCGATTCAAAGTTTATCGTTTCCAATAAAAAAAGCCGCCCTGATAAGCTCAGGACGACTTTTAAAAGTATTTTAAATTACCCTACATACGAACACTTACTTGCAGGGGTACGAGTATCCATATTCTTTCCACGATTGGTGTGATCATCAATTTCAGCAGCACACCCAATCATTCGACCAAAGAGGAAGGCCATGAAACTCGCCCATTCAATATCTTCTTCTTTATACTTTCCATCTTTGTAATCAGACCAAACCATTTTAAGAAGAATGACGGCAATGACCGCATCCACATTTACGCAATAAACATTTTTGGTAACTTTCGTTTTAAAAAGGGCTTGGACTAAATGATGATAAAAATCCAGAAATACGTTATAGAGTCCTTTTTCTTTAAAAAGGCCGCTAACGTATTCCTCACGAGGATCCACGTTTACATCCTTACCTTTGAACACAGGATGATTTACACAAGGAATTTTATCATAGGCCAAATTGCCCAGCCCTTTCTGCTCCTTTTTATATTTTCCATAAAATGAAGCATAATCAGTAGCAAGCTTTTCCAAGTCCACCCCATGATTAGAATCCGCAGGGTCCTTCAAAGAAGTATTTTTGAACTGATCAATCAAAAAGGCTGCTGCTTCGTAACCATTTCCACCATGAGCAAAACCTGTGTGAGTTAAGAAACCAATAAAACTTTTATTAATTTGTACTCGGTCCGGCTGCTCCGGTCCGTCAGCACTTACGGCTCCCTTAGAACCTTGGGCAGAAATAGTTCCCGGTCCATTAGTAATAATCAAACCTAACAACACTTGAAATTCAAACAATTCTCCCTCAGTAGGTTGACGTCCCATTAATGCTAAAAAGGCAGTTTTGGTAAAACTTTGGCCCAACAAATCTTCATTTTTAACACCACAAAATGAATCCTCTGATTGTAAATCCGCTGGGGCAGCAACACCCACCATAGTACTAAAAATCTTTCCATACCAAGGCAACCGGACTAATGTAGATTGAGAAATTTTCTTAGTTCTCAAACTCTGCCATCCAAGTGTTACCCATGCTGCAGCAACAATGCTATCCATTGATACGTTTCCACCATGTTCCTTGGCAAAATCATTTAAAAAATTAAAGAATACAGACTTATCTTTAAATGCTTCGATGGCTTTTACAGCACATGAATTGGATTCTGAGGATAATAAGGCACCCTTATGTTCTGATGCTCCTGAAATTAATGATTTATAATCAAAACTCCCTTCAGGATTATCCATTGCACTGAGTTTAAAGATATCTAACAATGCCGAGGCCGCATCAATTGCTCCTTGAGCCGATTTCTTCCCTACAATTGCAACGGCTCCTGATAAAACCGTGTTAGGAGAACTCCCTGCATCTCTAGAGGCAGTGGCAGCAGCTAAAGTAGCTTTGCCATGTTGATTCACCTCTCCATTTAATACTGCGTTTACCAATTGAACACCCGTCGCAGAAGGATAAACCTTAGTCAGTGCAAACACTAAGTTCTCTTCAAAAGTTTTATTCGATGCATCTAAAATGGAAACATTATGAATTTGCGAAACCTGAGTTTTCGGATCCATTTTGGAAGCGCCACTTGCATCTTTTAAAGTTTCTCGGCTGGGTTGGGCTCCCACTTGTAATTTCAAAGAATCAATTTGCTGGTTATAGGGATCAATTGCTTCTACAGGTTTAACATCCAAATTTGCCGGTAAAGAAATGCCATTATTGTTTCCAAACCAACATTTCAAAGCTAAGCTTCCCTTAGGCTCAAAATCCGGCTCCGAACCATTTAATTTCATAACTGCAGTTAATGCATCTGGGATATGTGCAATATTAGTAACCAAAGCGCCTTTTTTCGATAGCACAGGATTCTCCGGCGTATAGATATCATTCACACCAAAGTACTCTTTAAACCAATTCTCTTTAGCAACCGCATCGTCCCCTGACCCAGCAAGCGAACCTGCATGGCCACAAGACTTGGTCAATTTAGCTTTCCAGCGTCCTACCACACAAGCAATAATCGGTTTATCGGATTCAATTCCCTTTTCATACATTCCACCAGGCTCACAATATATGACTCCGGCTTTAGATCGGTCATCATTATTGAAGCCATGAATAAACTCATGAGGCCCATAATGAATATAAACATCCTTTCCGCTGGAAACTGAAGTGGTCGTTCCCCAACCTGCAGTAGATAAATAAACGGCAATAGTAGTGGTAAAGTTTCCGGAATTTGAAAAAATAGCCACTGAACCTTTAATTAAGGATTCTTCCGGACTATTTCCTCCTAAAGCACCTCCAAGGCGAACATGGTTCCATGCATCTGCAAGTCCTAAACAATTCCCCCCGAACAGATCCACACCATTGGTTTGACAAATTGCTCGCATAATTCGCGAATCTTTTACCGAAACTTTTTCAGTCAAAACAATTACTTTTTCCAAGTCCGGATTTTCTCGAACCGCTTCTGCTACTCCGTCCTTAACTCCTGAAGGAGGCAAATAAACAACTGCCGTATTAAATTTATGTCCCGCTTCTATACCTTCTTTAATTGAGTTATAAACAGGAATCTTTCCAATTTTTGTAGGCAACGACTTGCCTGACTTTCCAGGTCCCGTTCCAAATACAATATTGCCTCCAGAATACTCATGGCTGGTTGGGGTCACTGTGGAACTCTCTTTACCCAATATATTCAAAACCACAACTCGGTCATCTTTAGTCGCAAGCTCTGACAATGAATTGATTCCGACGTAATAGGGGAATTCTCCCACTCCTTCTTTATGCATTGGTTCTAACCTCCAATTATTAAAATCTGGATTTCCAGTTATTTGATGTTCATGCCTTTTTTAATTTCTTCTTTACCACCATTAAGCATCCATTGATTTACCGATTTGGCATAATTGATAACTTCAGACATCGCGCTATCATGTCCAAAGAATCGATATGGCAATCCTAATGAGTCGCAGGTATCCCGCAAATACGACATTCCTCGAATCAAATTGGGGCCACCTCTACCAACCACAACAAACAAAGGATGGGGACCATAAGATTGGAAATACCATTTTATGCCATCAGCCATGGCACGAAAGGTTTCATATATATCGGTATTATTCGCTTTACCACCGATAATAAACAAAACATTAGTTTGGGGTAACCAATGCTTAAAAGTAATTTTTGAAATTTCATTCATTTTTGCGTAAGGAGGATTACCCCCAAAGTCGGAAGAAATCGTCGCATCATCACCGAGCATTTCCGTAACCATGGCATTTGCACCACCACCAAAAGTCGGAGAAGTAATGCTACCCTGATCATTAATTACATAAACATCACTTTGACCCTGATAGGTTCTTAATTGGTTGATCTCTTGCTCAAATTCAGAGTCATCGGAAGCAAATAAATCATCAGGTAGATGCAAACGCTTCCAGGCAGGATCATCCTGATCAAATGCACATTTAAAGTCACAAGCTACCGGTGTAATACGCTTGCCATCATTCCGCATTCGAATAGGATTCAATTCCAACATCAACATTCCATAATTGTTATATAAATCCCATAACTTAGGCAGGTTCTGAACCAGAGGACTAATAATGGCCTGAGGAGCTCCTAAATTAGTTAAAGCATTCGAAACATGAAATGCTTTTAACCCTGTAAGAGGATCAAAAGGAACCACTGCCAGCTTATCTGCAGGCAATTCCTCAATATCCACTCCACCATGATGTGTAATTGTCATAGCAGGGGATCGGTACTGTGTATTATCAGAAATAGAAAAATAAACTTCAATATCTGCTGGAACACCACCCTCAAAAGTAACTCCATTAGACTTTGCCGTCACATTACCGAATTCATGGGTGGCAAAATAAAGCCGCTCTTTTTCCTTTAATGCATCCGTGATGTTATCAACACGGCCAAGCAAACCGGACTTGCCCTTTTTACCCACACCTCCCTTAAACACAGGTTTGATAAAAACCTGCCCATGCTTTTTAATCATATCCTTAATTTCATCTACACTCAGTTCAGGACCACGCACATCGGAGCGAGGAAATTCTACAAGGTCCAGCAATTTCCTCCCCCAAAGCATTCCAGTGATTTGCATCTCAATTCTCCTGCCTTAAAGATTACTTAACATTTAATAATTCTTAATTGGACATCCAAAATATTGGTATATTTTTGAGCCCCCCATACCCTAGATATCTTTACATAAGTGAGAATCTAGAATGAACCACAATAAGCTTAAAGAAGGAGCCCCCTGTTCGCCCTCTTTTCTAAAGAGGGTCGGGGTGATTCACCTTCAGGGGTTTTGTGCTTTCATAACTTATGTAAAGCTCTTCTTACCCTATGGCCAGGCAATAGTAGACGCAAAAAAATACCAATTGTTAGAGACCCTATTTATATATGTATATCATTGGGCGAGCAAACAATCCCCCTACAGGGAGCTTTCCCGAAAACCGCTCATTCCCCGCTAATGACTGCTCTATTTGGATCGAGAGTGGGAACTCTAGATTGGAACGCACTATTTTAAAAAAATTAACGATTTTGTCAACGGAATTGGGCAAATCCCTATAAAATATGTAGGAAAATCGAAACTCTCATTCAATTTTTCCTATTTAAGCAAATAAACTTTTTGAATTTCTTTCGATAGTATCTGTAATTCTCAATAATTATCCTTTTCAATTACCTATTTCATAAAAAAAGCCCGTGAGCCTGACGAATATTATTCGCCAAACCCACAGGCTTGATTTTTTAATTAAAAAGGAGTTCTATTTCTTTTTACCTCCTTTTCCACCACCTTTTCCACCACCGCCAGAACCTTCACCATCACTTTGATGGTCACAAACGATTACATCGGCGTGGGCAATGATGTATAACGCTTGCTCTTCAAAGCTTCCTAATTGGTAGGTTACACTACCATCAGGATTTACCGTAGCAAGGTCATTGGAGTTAAATTGGCCTGGTGCTGCTGGATCCGGTCCATTATCAGCTTCTGTAGACACATTCAGGTGCGTATTCAGAAGCACGAAGCCCTCATCCAGCATGTAGGTTACCGTGGCATTGGCTGGATCAGAGTAATCAATGATCACTTTACCCACTAGTGTACCTTTGCTTAGGTCATTTCCACCCGCTCCGGTGTAAAGGTCAGCTTCATAAGTTTGACCCGCTTCCAGAGGACCTAATTGCCATCCCCATCGATCAGCAGTCAGACCTAAATCGATGAAAGTTGTACTTAAAGCACCACCCAAGTACGCGAAGCCGGTTTCATCAAAACAATCGACCGGAACTTCGTCATCATCCTCGTCTTCAGGAACTGGCGGAGGATTGTTCGGGTCATCATCATCGTCACTGTTGACAAAAGCTACGTTTTTGACAACCTTAGCTTGGACATCGTCCTGAGTCACTTCCACACCAACAATTAGAGGATCATTGGTCGGATCAACAGGACAGGTTCCACCAGGTGCAACAGCATCACATTCCTCTAATGAAGTACCCGCAGGAACCACGGCACCATCCAAGATGATATCTCTATCATCAGTAACGACCATATCAAGAGTTACGTTACCGGTGTTTGTGGCTAAAATTTCAAAATAAACTACATCACCTAAAGAGATGCCGCCATTACCGTCGTTATCATCGAAGTCAACTTCACCTGTATCGGTTCTAACAACAGTTTTAACGATATCGTGCGCCGGATTCTGCGGTAACGGCTCGGTATGATCGTCAGGATCGTCTACCGGACAACCTTGTGCCGTACACTGACTCGTTGTCAACGCCTCATTATAAAACGATCCGTTATCAACATCCGCTTGCGTCAACGTATAACTACCGGTAAAGGTTGTGCTGTCAGAGTCACCTGGTGCCAAACTGGCTATCGGACCGCCACTAACTGTCACGCCACCAATAGTATCTGCCAGCGTAATATTGGTTAACGTCACATTACCAATATTACTCACCGTGAAGTTGTAGCTGATCGTTTCGCCTGCATCAGCAAAACCATCGCCGTTCTCATCCTGGAAACTTCCTGTCTTCTCTAACTCAATTCCAGGATTCTGTGGCAACGGCTCGGTATGATCATCAGGATCGTCTACCGGACAACCTTGAGCCGTACACTGACCCGTTGTCAACGCAGTGTTAAAGAACGATCCGTTATCAACATCCGCTTGCGTCAACGTATAACTACCGGTAAAGGTTGTGTTGTCAGAAGCACCCGGCGCCAACGTAGCAATCGGTCCTCCACTAACTGTCACTCCACCCACAGTGTCCGCCAACGTCACATTAGTTAACGTCACATTACCAATATTACTCACCGTGAAGTTGTAGCTGATCGTTTCGCCTGCATCAGCAAAACCATCGCCGTTCTCATCCTGGAAACTTCCTGTCTTCTCTAACTCAATTCCAGGATTCTGTGGCAACGGCTCGGTATGATCATCAGGATCGTCTACCGGACAACCTTGAGCCGTACACTGACCCGTTGTCAACGCAGTGTTAAAGAACGATCCGTTATCAACATCCGCTTGCGTCAACGTATAACTACCGGTAAAGGTTGTGTTGTCAGAAGCACCCGGCGCCAACGTAGCAATCGGTCCTCCACTAACTGTCACTCCACCCACAGTGTCCGCCAACGTCACATTAGTTAACGTCACATTACCAATATTGGTCACGGTAAAGTTGTAACTGATTGTTTCACCCACCTGGGCAAACCCATCACCGTTCTCATCCTGGAAACTTCCTGTCTTCTCTAAATCAATTCCAGGATTCTGCGGTAACGGCTCGGTATGATCGTCAGGATCGTCTACCGGACAACCTTGAGCCGTACACTGACCCGTTGTCAACGCAGTGTTAAAGAACGATCCGTTATCAACATCCGCTTGCGTCAACGTATAACTACCGGTGAAGGTCGTGTTGTCAGAAGCACCCGGCGCCAACGTAGCAATCGGTCCGCCACTAACTGTCACTCCACCCACAGTGTCCGCCAACGTCACATTAGTTAACGTCACATTACCAATATTACTCACCGTGAAGTTGTAACTGATTGTTTCACCCACCTGGGCAAACCCATCACCGTTCTCATCCTGGAAACTTCCTGTCTTCTCTAACTCAATTCCAGGATTCTGTGGCAACGGTTCGTCATGATCATCCTCATCTGTTGCACAATCAACTGAACCATCCGGACAATCACCCGTGGTAAGTGCTAAATTATCACGATGTCCCGCATCTATGTCGGCTTGAGTTATTACATAGCTGCCGGTACATTGAACGCTTTCACCCGGATCCAGAATACCGTCAAACGCTCCACAATCTACAGTGATCACAGGATCGGTAACATCTACATTGGTCAAGGTTACATTACCCGTGTTAGTCACATCCAAAGTGTAGCTGATAGTTTCACCGACTTGAGCAAATCCGTCACCACTCTCATCCTGGAATTCACCTTCCTTGACAATCTGAATCTTTGGATCTTGTGGTAATGGTTCATCGTCATCATCCTCATCTTCTGCACAATCGACTGAACCATCCGGACAATCGCCTGTAGCAAGCGCTAAATTCTCACGATGGCCCGCATCTATGTCGGCTTGAGTTATTACATAGCTGCCGGTACATTGCACGCTTTCACCCGGATCCAGAATGCCGTCAAACGCTCCACAATCTACAGTGATCACAGGATCGGTAACATCAACATTAGTCAAGGTTACATTACCCGTGTTAGTCACATCCAAAGTGTAGCTGATAGTTTCACCGACCTGGGCAAACCCGTCACCATTCTCATCCTGGAATTCACCTTCCTTGATGATTTCAATCTTCGGATCCTGGTTAATTGTCAAAACCACTTCATCCGTTAGATTGAATGGCTCAAAACATCCGCCTTCAGGAGCTTCAATAGCTAATTGAGCTGAGTTCGTTAACGTACCTGCTTCAATATCATCCTGAGTGATGCTGTAAGTCATTTGACAATTAATGGACGCATTGGGTGCTAAAGTCTGCGGCCCAACAGGACAATCACCATTGATGATTCCAGTCAGTCCATCAGTTAGAGTGGCTATTACGGAAGAAGTTCCATTGTTAGTTGCACTAAACTGATAGGTAATCTCATCATCAACCGCTAACTCAGCAGACGAGCCTTCTACATATTCAACCCCATTAATTAACAGAGTTTTTGTGAAGCTCACATCCACATTCGGGTCAATGGTGACAATAACCGGCTGGGATTGCTCCATCAGATCATCACCTACTGGAACACCACCCACCGCACTGGCAGTATTCGTAATCAAACATGCATCTACATCGGTTTGAGCTACAGTGTATCCAACGATAACATCACAACCCGCTCCCGCCAACAAATTGGCAGAACATTCTGCATTGGCAGTTCCGGTTAAATCATCGGAAACCGTAACAGGTGATAAAGGCAGGTTACCCGTATTCAACACCATAATTTCGTAGAACAGGTTATCCCCTGCAGTAATACTTCCTGAGTCATCATTATCTTGAACACAGGAAACATCCGGAATTTGTTCTCCCGGGTTGTTGGGGTCTTCCATGAAATTCACATCCGGATCAGAGCAATCTTTTAGAAGATTAATCGATTTTGTTACCTCCATTGCCGGAGTGCCAATTTTAATTATGGCGTCATCATCATCGGTAACCTCGTTACCTGAAAAAACATCATTGCCAACAACCGTAGCAATATTGATTAATTGACAAATCTCTACTCCGTTCCCATCATCCATACAAGTTACACCTGGAGTTAATTTTGTAACATTGCTCAAGGTACAAGTGTAATTCCAGGTTTCATCCGATTCCAAAATGGAATTACCATTTGTATCGCCAGCCACAAAGGTAACAGGAGAACATCGATCATCGGTAACAACAACGTTTTCTACTGCATTATTAGTAGTTACCTCATAAGAATAAACCGCATCCTCGCCTTCAAAAATCAGCATTTTATCGACACTCTTTATAATGTCGATTTGAGATTCCGCTGGAATAGTACCATGCGCATTAGTAGGCTCAGTAACTACGTTGTTATCAGGATTTAAATCCGGAAAATTAAAAAATACTTCCGCCACATTACATAAATCCGGAACGCCGGAAAGATTTCCATCATCACTTTGTGAACAAAATCCATCCACCGCTGCAGTATCCGAATCATTTGAAAGACCATCCACGGGTTGGTTAGGTAGTTGAACAACTATTTCGATATCTACAATTTCTCCGGGTTCCACGTTGAACAAATCACAGGTTACTGTGTGTGAACCACCATCATAAGAACAACTTCTACCCTGAGGAACCGGATCCGTTATAACCGCTGCACTGACAAATTCGGTTTTTGAATCTAAAGTATCTTCAACCACAACAAAGGTAGCCGTATCTGTTTCATGGGTATTGGTTACCTGCAAGGTATAGGTCAATGGAGGATAAACAATTACTGGGTTTCCATCTACAATTTGCGCAGTTCCTTCCAAAGGATCCGGGCTATCATGTTTTTCAATTACTAAATCAATTTCTGGGACAACTCCCACCAAATCTTTAATTTGTTTCAGAGGTACTGTTTGATTTCCCGCTGAAATGGTGTTGGCAGGTGTAGAGCTATCAACTGGTTGCCCATCTATTTCGACCACTTTTCCATGGATAATAGACGCCTGTAAATTCCCGGTAGGGGATTCTCCATTACATCCAAGACGGGCATCAATACGAAAAATAACCGTTTCACCGGGTTCCAGGTCATCGATTTGAACACTGGAAAGGACATCGGATCCCGCAGTAAAAGCCGGTCCCGTCAAAGTCCCATTTAAATCGGTACCATCATGTGGGTCTGCTCCAGCAGAAACAAAGGTAACCGTACTCCCTAATGACCCGATAAGAATATTACTATCGCCCAAAACCGGGTTGATTTGAAAATCATCGTTAATACCCGAATCTAAACCAAAAAATCCAGTACCAGGATTGTTTCCGGTATCATCGTCCCCGTTTTCAACAGCGCCATAATTGATGAGCGTATTATCTATGGAAGTATAAGCAGCTCCGGATTGCCCGGTTGTATCAGCCGTAAAACTAAAATCCAATTGTATGGTCTGGTTCCCGACAGCTCCGGGGTCCACATCGATTTTCACCATATGAGAAACTAAATCACCACATGCGTAATCGGAAGCTTCCAATTCCTCACGGATATCAGCCGTTTCATTATTAGTCCCATCATTAAAAGCTCCACCCCCAGTGGAATGGGTATAGGTAAATGGAGCAGCTCCAACGAAATTCAAACTAAAATCTCCACCATCGGCATAGGCCTTAATTGGATTTAAGGATAGAAAAGCACCCAATAAAAATGACACCAAAAAGAGTAATAAATTACTTTTTAAAAAGTATCTTTGGGTTTCCCTATTCTTTCTTTTTCCTCTGTTACTCATTTTTCCTCCCGGGCAGCTTCACCTTAATAACCATTTTTCAACATTTTTTAAATTTACAATTCACTTTATCTATAAATAACTCTAGTGGGGTATTAAAATTTTCCACGAAATAATCCATTAGTTAGACCTTAATTTTTGGCTTAGCTTATAATAAATTCGGCATATATTGTCAATAGCCAAAAATTCGACTTATCAATAAATATCGAATAGGCGATAAAAACAAGCACACCTATTTTAGGCAGGCCCTTTATTTACAAGGGTTTCTGAAATCTTTCTTTCCCGAAATTTTTTTTATTTTTTTTAAGAAATTTTTAATTTCGAAGCAAAATCTAATGGATAGATTAAATTTTTGGAGGGAAACTTTTTCAATGCAAATTAAATAATAATGGGGAATTTAATTAGGAATAGAAAAGCCTTTTGTTTAACTCGTTCACTCTAAGATTTTTCTCATTCTCTGAAATAAACTTTTGAGAACAATCTTGATTGAGCATCAAGATTTCAAATTCCAATGCATGCCGGACAGCATTGGAATAGGTTTGGTGAGGGTACACATCGAAGGTAACAATGCGCGTATTAAATTTATCTGGTTTTATTTTTTTAAGTAATCCATCTATGGATTCAGGTGAGATTCCGCCGCCCACGGATACTTTCAACCCATACTTGCGGATTTTTTGAACCGCCTTTTCTACCACTTGCTGTAAATTAGGATCGGTCACACTCTTATTCATGGACTTGGAAAGATCGCTACAACCAAGGGTAATTTCATCAAGTTCCTTTGCAAAAGGGCTTTCTAAAATAGAATCTAATTGCTCAATTGAAACTTTGGTCTCAATGTTTATATGTTTTTTAATTCTTTTGTACTGAATGGGAGTAGCGTAACTTTTAATAGCTTCAATAAAGTTTTCTAAACCATATTCTGATTCCACCATCGGAGCGATTAATCCTTCAATCGGTAAATTCAATAATTGTTTGATATCATTGCGTGCGTTTGGTCCACCAATTTTCACCATAATGGGTATGGTATCCAGACTGATCTCAGACCAAAAAGCAATTTGCGCAATAGTCATTCCCGCATCTTCTGTCGATAGCTTTATACAAGACGCATTAAATCTTTCCACCAATTCAACCATCGCAGCTTTTTCCGAGGCAACTTTTGAATAAGGAACCACTTTAAGAGCCGCACGACGAGTTTTCATTACAGTACTCCTTTTTTATCTCTAACAATGATCGAGGGATCAATTTTTTCAATAGAAGGACATCCTGTCAGTATCATTGCTTTTCGCAATTCACTCGATTTTTCTTTTAAATAGAAACTAACACCTTCCATTCCTGCTCCAAATGCGGCAATACAAATAGGGCGCCCAATCATTACTGCATCGGCACCCAGTGCCAGCATTTTTAAAACATCCACTCCCTCTCGAATTCCTCCGTCCACTAAAACCTTTATACGTCCTGCAACAGCATTTGCAATTTCCGGAAGTACATCCGCGGTTCCGGGCATGTAATCCATTACCCTTCCCCCATGATTAGAAACTACAATCGCATCTGCTCCTGCTTCAATTGCCATCAAGGCGGTTTCCGGATTCATAATTCCTTTCAAAATAAAAGGAACCTTTAAGTGACGTTTCAACTCTTGCAATTCGTCTATAGATTTTGGACTAACATTTTGTCCTTTTAAGGCCATCGTCTTAAACGATGCAGCATCAATATCAATTCCAACCGCTATAGCCCCAGCATCCTCTGCTGCTTGAAACCGTTTAATAATATCCAGATTAAATTCTCTGGGCTTAAAGATTGGAACCCCTAGGCCCCCTTTTCTTTTTATAGAATCTAAACCGATTAAATATTTTTTCGGGTTTGCACCATCCCCAACCATACCCAGAGTTCCACTGTCTAAACATCCATCTAGTACAGCATCCGCATATTCTTTTTCATCCATTCCCCCAGCGAGATTAGTTTCCATTCCCGTAATGGGGGCAGCCAAAATGGGAAGGGCCAATTTTTTCCCAAATAACTCGATGGATAAATCAGGGTTTTTGACCGAATGAATAGTCCGCAGATTGAGTTTATATTTCGCCAAAGCCCGCAAGTTTTCGTGAAAAGAACCTCCTGTTCCAATGCCACCGATTCCCGGAACTTTTCCGGAACACTCCACTCCGTCACAGACAACACAAGCCTTACAGGCGACATAGAATTTCTTCCGAGCATTATTTCGAATAATATCCCAGGTCAATTTACAGGGAGAACCGGTTTCAATTTTTATGGTTTCTCGGGCCAGATCATTGACTCGGATGGCTTCTTCACGGGTTTTACCTATTGAGATAACATAGCCGGTTTTACCCATATTGCTGGTAACCTCTCCCACCATTTCTCCGGCTTCTTTCATTAATATCACTTCCCGAACACCACGAATTTTACGTGCATCATCCACCCCGCGAATAGACAATATTTTTCCGGGTGAGGGTATAAGAGCTCGTTCCGCAGCTATCATTTGAGTTTTAGGCTTTAAATCATCTGGAGGTAAGCCCAATGCCACTTGAATCATGGCTTTATAAAGGTTCACTCCTGTTGCAAGAGGAAAAGTGTATGCGGACATCCAACCTCCACTCAAACGGGCCGCAACCTCTACAATCTTTGCTCCGTCGGGCGTTATTTTAATATCGCCTTTAGCTGCGCCTAAATTAATACCCAAGGCTTGGATGGCCGCCCGAAATACCTGCATCGCTTCACTTTGTTTATTCTCTGATAAATTTGAGGGTAAGGTATGCCCCACTTCCACAAAATGAGGGGACCGCTCAATTATTCGGTCTGCAATTCCCGTAATAGTAATTTCTCCATTATAAATAATGGCATCTAAACTCAATTCCGGGCCTTCCATAAATTCTTCCAGAATTAGGTTTCCACTTATAGAAGCTTCCTTAGCCTCTTTAAAGGCAGGAATTAAATCCTCTTTTTGTTCAATTTTCCTGACCCCACGTGCGCCCATATTGTCACACGGTTTAATAACAAGAGGTAAGGATAATTCATCTAACACCGCTTGCCCTTCTTCTAAAGTCCAAATAGGGCGAAACTCAGGAATCGGCACGTTAAATTGTTTTAAACGCCGACGCATTTTAATTTTATCGGTGGCACGTTCAGCCACTTCAAAAGGAATGCCCGGAAGATCCAATGCGTTTGCCACCGCCGCCACAGTTTGCGAAGCATCGGTACCAACAGTGAGGACTCCGTTTATGGGACAGGTTTGATGAAACTGTTTTGCCACGTTTACAGTAAGATTGATATTACGGGTACTCACAACCAGAGGGTAGTCTGCCATTAACATACCAGGTGCTTCCGGATCATAATCCGTAACAACCACCTTAAGTTTCATTTCCTTGGCAACTTTAATCAGAGGGACCTGAAAAATTCCGCCACCAATAATCAAAATATGTTTGGGACGGTCAATGACCATGCAATAACTCCATTCTATTTTCTTCTAGTCTTCAGGGTGGAAAATGGAACAATTAAATACCCTTATTTATCGACATAATGAGGAAGATTCTTTAAATCGAGGCTAAACGCGTCAATTCATTATCACGCAAAAACCTTTGAAAAATCAAATATTTAAATAATTTTGTGGGTCAATTGTGGTTAGAGATATGTAAGTTTTTTTAGAGCAAAGTCATATCATCCTGGTAGCTATCTTGATTTGATCAGGGGCAAATCCATTTACATTTCGAAGGTCGGCACCTTGTAAATAGGCTCCGGCGAATTTGGCTCCCTTAACATGTGCCCCTTGAAAATTAGACATCATGAGATCAGCTTCTTCAAAGTTTGTATTCTCCAACCGGGCATTTTCAAAAATTGTATCTTGTAAGTTTGCTCCACGAAAATCTGCACCACTGAGATCTGCGTATGAAAAACGACTTCCCATTAAATCCGCTTCAACTAACACCGCATTTCGGAGCACGGAGTGCTCGAAATCTATTCCGCGAAGTATGGCCCGGTTGCCTTGATTTCCCTTAGATTTAAACCAAAGCTCGTGTTCTTCAAGAATTTTTTCCAGCATACCGCCTCAAGTTTCATCAATGCGTTTGACTTGATCCAAGCACTCGAATGAATTTTCTCCAGTCCATTGGACATCCAAATAATCGGGCAACTTTGTGGAGCGATCCATACGAGCCGAGTGAAGTTGTTGACAGGTTAAGTTAATAATTAGAGTCATATCTGCTCCACGTAAATCAGCATCATTAAACTTGGCTTTGCTTACCGAACAATGGGCAAAATGGGCTCCTCTTAAGTTAGCTTCGGAAAAGTTCGTTCCAATGCATTCGGCTCTCATCAAGTCGGAATTTGACAAGTTAGCTTGAGAAAGATCTGCCATGCTTAAACTGGCTCCCACTAACTTCGCATTCTCCAATTTGGATCCAACCAATTTTGCTTTACGTAAATTAGATTCACTCAAATTCCCTTCCGAAAGATCAGCGTTTCTCAAATCTTTTCCAAGTAAATTAAGTTTTTGCAAATTATGTTTATTAGTTTCCGCTTGTTGTCGATCCATATAAATTTAAAATAAAAAAGGTTTGAACAACATTAGAAATAAGATGATGCCCACTGCAGGAAATGCAGCAACTCCCAACCAAAACCATTTCCTTTCATACTCCCAATATTTATCAGGTAAGTCTACCTGATTCTCCCTCACGGCATAACTGGCTAACCTTTTCATTTTCCATTGCAAAAAGAAAGCGGCCAACCAGCACAAACCCGCAATAACATATAAGAATAAAGATAATAAAATCCAGGATGCCATATATGCAAAACCTCCCATTTGGATCAGATGATAACCGGTCCATGGAACGATTAAAACCGTAGGTACAGTAAATAGAAAGTCTGCTAAGAGGACATTTTTGCAAGCAAAATGTATAACCGCTAAATTTCGGCTAGCATTGGCACGATAAAACCAAAATGCCGTTCCCAGACCCGTTCCTAAAAGGATTATCACGGATAAAATATGAAAGAGTTTTAGCCAAAAAAAGGTCATGATTTTCTAATTTTATAGGATGTGACTTCAATTAGGTTGTTTTTATTCAGTTTTGACTTAGTTTACATTAAATTGTTTCAACACCCTTAATATGTTAAATAGATAAATTATGATATCTCGTGTGTTCAGTGGGGCCGTAATGGGCATAGAAGGTTACCTTGTTGAAGTCGAGGTGAACCTGACGAATCATGTTCCTACAATGTCTATTGTAGGTCTTCCGGATGCAGCGGTTCGTGAAAGTAGCGACCGGGTGGAAGCGGCTATTAGAAATACCCTTCAAACAATGCCTCTTTATAAAATCACTGTCAATTTAGCTCCTGCTAATGTCAAAAAAGAGGGTTCTGCATTTGATTTACCCATTGCCATTGGAATATTAGCGGCTGATGGATTAGTCGAAAAAAACAAACTATCTCAACTCATGATACTAGGAGAACTGTCTCTTGACGGACGTATTCGACCCATCAAAGGTGCCTTGTCGATTGCCGCACAGGCAAGAGACCAGGGGTTGGAAGGAATTTTGCTGCCACAAGAAAACGCAGCAGAAGCAGCGGTTGTAGAAGGTTTAAAAGTTTACCCGGTAAACGATCTTCCTTCAGCTATTTCTTTTTTAAACGGAGAAACTGAAATCGCTCCGAAAATTTCTGATCCCGAAAAAGATTTTTCCGATTATTCCAGTTACGACATTGATTTCACAGATGTCAAAGGACAGCATCATGTAAAACGAACATTAGAAATTGCTGCCGCAGGAGGACATAATATTATTTTAATAGGTCCACCAGGTAGCGGAAAGTCCATGCTCGCTAAAAGGGTCCCTACCATATTACCTTCGCTCACATTAGAAGAGGCCATTGAATCCACAAAAATTCACAGTGTGATGGGATATTTAGATAACGGCTGCGGATTATTAAGTACGCGGGTGTTTCGGTCGCCACACCATACTATTTCAGATGCAGGTTTAATTGGGGGAGGCAAATTTCCTATGCCGGGTGAAGTATCGCTGGCACACAATGGAGTATTGTTTCTGGACGAATTACCCGAGTTTAAGCGCAATGCATTAGAGGTTTTACGACAACCCCTTGAAGATGGAAAAGTTTCTATTTCCCGGGCCGCAGGCTCTATCACCTACCCCACTCACTTTATGTTGGTGGCTGCCATGAATCCCTGCCCTTGTGGATATCGAACTGACCGCAAACGGGAGTGCCAATGTAATCCTCTTCAAATCAAAAAATATGTTTCGAGAATTTCTGGTCCACTCATGGACCGCATTGACCTTCATGTTGAGGTACCCTCTGTGGAATATAAAGATCTTTCTTCAAATACTATTGGCGAACCTTCAAGTGCAATTCGCGAACGAGTAGAAGAAGCTCGTCAAATCCAACTGCAAAGATTTAATTCAACGAAAACGTTTTTTAATTCGCGAATGAACACGAAACAACTACAAAAATTTTGTCAATTGGACGAGCCCTCTCAAAAAATTATGTCCTTAGCTATTGATAAACTGGGATTGAGCGCGCGCGCCCATGATCGAATACTTAAAGTTTCACGTACTATTGCCGACCTGGAAAAATCTGATCAAATATTGCCAGAATATGTTGCTGAGGCTATTCAATATCGTTCATTAGATAGAGAAAGTTTTTTCTAAAGAATAATTTCGAAACGTAATCCCAAAAACAAAACATCTTCAAAGTTTGGGTTGAGCCCCGGGTTGAGGAACCATTGCAAATCGGGTTGAATGGAGAGCCAAGGCTCTAAGACAAATTCATATGTGAGCTCCATCACAATTTCCTCGTTTTCCAATGGGGCACCTGCCTGACGACTGGCATTTAATAGAGATTTTCCAGCCCAACCTGATGAAATAGCAAGACCTGCGCGATCTTTATTCCTAAAAGAAAAAAGTCCTGTATAAACTATGCCTCCCGAAATATTAAGATCAAACCTGGCTGAATTTGTATCTGCATTCCCCACACGAAAAAAAACATCTAGACCCTGGTCGGAGTTTTTACTTTCTGAATAAAGTCTTAAATCTATAAAACCATAAACTCCGTATCGACCCCGCTTTAAAATTGGATTTCCACTAGAATCACGCAAGAACTTGTCCGGAATATTGGTGCTGTAAATCCAAGCGCCGATGCCGATGTGAAATCGTGGAAATTGAGACCCTTTTGTTTTATATCCCATTTCATTGGCAAATAACAATCCGTCATCCTGGTCTAATACCACCTGAGTTCCATGAGGATTGTCAGGGTCTCCAGGAATTCCATCTACGATTGCGGATTGAATATAAAATTTACCTAATTCTAGTTTGAATCTAACACCTAAAGCACTAACAGCATAAATAGCCGGACCTTGAACCGTTGCATCCGACAAATCCAGCCCCGTACCAAAAACTCCGTTGACAAAAAAGTTTGCCGTTTCTTTAAAATCAAATTCGGTGTCCAGAGAATAGAGACCTAATTTAACAGAAAATTGATGATTAAAGAGGAATTGCTCCAACCAAGCTTCAAATAACTTTGCTGTATCTGTTGCTTCAAGATTACTAACCGTTTGACTGGTTTGTATTGAAACAGAAGGGTCTGTGCTAAAAGTGGCATACCCTAAAAACAAAAAATGAGCTTCCTTCCAGCCCATAAGCTTTTCAGCATTGATATTTACTTCGCCTTGTATATACCCAGTAAAATCTCCTCTACGTTTTTGATTTCCGAAAAAGTTTGCAAAAACATCTCCATAAACTTCAACTTGAAAATCAAATCCATGATCATGAAGCCAGGTACGATTGCCAAACCAATTTCCAGTTAATGTTTCTTGTGAATAGTACTCTCTTGGAAGAGACTCGCGGGGATCTAACCTATGTGCATCTACATAATCCACCGAGTAAAACAGTAGATTCGCGCATGAAAAAAAGATGAAAAAGAAATATTTAGGAAGGATAAATTGTCTCACATGATCATTCTAACTCATTGATTTTACAAAATAAAACTTGAAACTATATTTTAGAATATATATTTCATCACATATTTTGACGACAAAAGTGTTTTTAAGTAATTCCACCCAAAGATTTATTGTTTTTTTTCAAAGAAACACCCAAAATTAAAAAAAAATTTTGGTACCGTCCATTTTTTTAATAGAATGAGGCCTATCAAAAGAAGGAGGGGTTCATCAAACTAAGGGTCCCTGAACATCAACAAAATTTTCTTTTCAACGTACAAAGGAGCCACTTATGAAGGAATCTATTAACCATGGACTTTTTGCGATTGTGATGAGCTTGATAATCGTATTACCTAGTTTGGTGGCAGCAGAACCAGAACCTGCTAAAGATGTCGAAGCAGGGTGTGGAACAATTCAGGAATTAGATGACAAAAACTTATGTAGAGCCTTCGAAATTGAAAAAACCAGAACTGATGAGCAAAGAAAAAACCGTTATCAAAATAAAGACCATAGCACTTATTATTGCTCCATAATCAAAAACCGTGATAAACAAACTTATTGTTTCGCCGTAGTGGGAAAAAATAAAACCCAATGTGGATTAATAATAGATGGTAACCTAGAAAAAGAATGTAATTCAAAATTGAATTAAAATTACCTCAAAGCATGAAATTAAAGTTTCATCGTTTTTGAATCTTATAACCCCACGTTTCAAAAATTCAAATTACACACTAATTATAAACCTTATATAAGTCAATTAGTTAGGTGGGATTTAAGCTGTCAAATAAAATCTGGTATTTTCTTAAATTAACCACTTTTCGAAATTTTCCTCCCTTTATTGCTTCAGCACTTCGGTTTCAAATTCCTATTTATTAAAATTCATTTATTGGATACCCCCACCCATTTAGAAAAAAAAATTTTATACTGGATTTTACTCCCAGATTTTTATATAAAATTATTGAACCAATATGGAAGAATATATTATGGAAACCTGGGATAATCAAAAAATACAAGGATATTGCCAAGAAGCTCTTGAAATTGCAGAGGAATATGGAGTGCAAGAGGGTCTTGCTTTTTTAATTGGAGAAAAACTTTTTTCTTTAATGCAGGAATTAAAAACAGCCGAGTCCCATGTAAAGTTTCTTTATAATGTGGATGATCAAAACAATATGGATAATATGATGGAAGGTGGAAATCCTGCTTACCGGGAAAGTTATACCATTGCTCTTCAAACCACCTATCAAAAGTCATTTGAAAAAATAGAAGATTTAAAAAGACATGTAATCGATTTTAAAGAAGAAATCAGAGAAATCTTTGAGCTGTCTGATATTGAAGAGTATTTAAACTCCTACCCCAGAATGGGCCAAAAAATTCAACCCCTTTACCAAGAGGATTTGTTAAATCAGGAAGAAACAGACGGGTTTAATGACATTGATGATGTTTTGTTGGAAGTTGATGACATTTTCACGGTAGAGGAAATGAAAAAAATATTGGTCAATAACGAGACAATGAATTAAGTGTGTCTACTTAGGTTTCCTCGCAGGTATTATGAACGGAACAACCTATGAGGAAACTCAATCAAAAAACTCGATTTATTATTGCTTTTATCATCCTTTGTGTAATGACGGTAGGTATTCTATTTACCGGACCAGGTTTTAACTTTGCTCTCCAGGTTATTATTGCTTCCCTTCTTTTATTTTTTCTATTCTGGCTTGTGACCTAACTCAAGTTTTCTATTTTGAAATCTGTGCACTGACCTATTTTTCTTCAATCAATTCAATCTACTTTAAAAACATATTAGCAACTGCAAACCCTATTGCAAAAACCGAAACTACAATAGCGATGAATGCTATTTGTTTTGTTGAAGCTAACCTCAGGTCCGTTTCAGTTTTAAAATCTTTTAACGATTCTTCAATTTGGCTCTTTAATTTAATTTCAATTTTCTGCTGAATTTCATTCAAAGGTTCAACTAACTTTTCTTTAATTTGATTATCCAATCCTTTCAATAACCTTTGATTCAAAGCATCTGATTTTTTTTCAATTTCCTCTTGGACTACCATTACAGAGTCATTTTTCCAGAGGTCCATTTGCTTTTTGATTACGTCTAATTGATCCTGGATGATCCCTTTGATCTTTGGCTCTATGTTCTCCTGCACTTTTTCTAACATATCTCGAGCATTTTGAATGGCCTCGTGTAAACTTTCCTCAATTTCCTCCTCCAGAGCATGTTTTCGTGACTCTACATGTTCTGAAAGTATTTCAGTCTTCTCCTTTAACTCAGCCAATACTTTTAAGGTCTGACGTGCTCGCTGTTCTTCTTCGGGGGACAATTGTGTCATATATGAGTTCCTTGTATAAACATTTCACTTTCTTAATAAGATGATAAATATTTCAATGGATTCCAAAAATTTAGAGTTATTTTTTTTATTTCCCCTAAAAACCTCAAACTTGACTTCCCAAAATCAGAACGGTACAGTGTAATTAATTAAAACTCAAAGAGTTAGAGCTTGGAAACATATATTGAAAAATTCAAAATATACCTAATTGCAGAAAAGAACGCGTCTGTAAACACCGTTACAGGTTATTTGACCGATTTAAGCCAATTTAATATTTTCTTAAAAGAATCAGGCCATTCCTGTGATAAAAATGGAAACGTGGAAATCACAAAGATTGACCGTATTGCCTTACGCTCCTATTTAGCTTCATTAAACACGGATTCGATTTCTCCCGTTAGCCAGGCACGAAAATTATCCTCAATCAGTTCATTTTTTAATTTCTTATGCCGCGAGGGATTTCTAAATAAAAATATTGCTAAAACCATTCCCATTCCACCTAAGCCGAAAAAGCTACCCAGGTATCTCACGGTTGATGAAATTTTCAAACTTTTAAAAATTCCAAATAAAAAGACCTATATTAGCACCCGTGACAAGGCCATATTAGAAACCTTTTATTCTACAGGGATGAGAATAAGTGAATTAGCTCAATTAACTCTTCCGGATCTTTCCCTGGAAAGAGGTTTCACTAAAGTATTAGGGAAAGGTAAAAAAGAACGCGTCCTCCCACTGGGGGAAAAAGCATTAAATGCAATAAAAGAATACTTTTTATTTAGAGAACAATTAATTAAAGAAAAAAAGATAAATCCCCCCCCAATAACAATTTTCTTGAATGCCCGCGCCGCAGGGTTAACCACTCGGGGATTGCGTAAAATCATGGATAAATACTTAAATCACTTCCAAAGAGGATTATCTCCACATTCTTTAAGGCATTCTTTCGCAACTCACTTATTGGATAGCGGCGCGGATTTGCGCTCCATTCAAGAAATGCTTGGACACGCAAGCTTGTCTACCACTCAAAAATACACCCACGTCACGGTGGATCGTCTCATTGAAACCTATGAGAAATCCCATCCTCGATCAAAAACGGAGGATGAGATTTCTGAGAAACCATGATAAAAATAAGAATAATTAATTACGCACTATAAAAACAAATCCAATTATTTATAAGAGCATCAAATTAAGCTTATGACTGAAAATCAAAAAATTCATGGAACTACTATTTTAGTTGTCCGTCACAAAGGAAAAGTCGCAATGGCTGGTGATGGGCAGGTTACATTAGGCCACACTGTAATGAAACATTCCGCCAGCAAAGTGCGACGTATGTATCACGATAAAATTATTGGCGGATTCGCTGGAGCAACAGCAGATGCCTTTTCTCTTTTTTCAAGATTTGAAGAAAAATTGGAAAAATTCAATGGCAACCTTTCCCGTTCCGCAGTGGAACTCGCCAAGGATTGGCGGACCGACAAACTGCTTAGAAGACTAGAGGCTATGCTTTTGGTGGCCGATAAAAATAATTCTTATGTCATTTCAGGAACAGGTGACGTTGTTGAACCAGATGATGGCATTGTTGGAATAGGTTCCGGTGGAATGTACGCACAAGCAGCAGCAAAAGCATTAGTCAAGCATTCAAATTTAGAAGCAGTCCAAATTGTGAAAGAAGCAATGAATGTTGCAGAATCGATTTGTATATATACCAATTCTCACCTAACACTTGAGGAGTTGTAAAATGGAAGAATCAACCTTAAAGCATTCTCCTCCTAAAAAAAGTAATCGAGAAGAGTTAATGGAAAAACTTACTCCCAGGCAGATTGTCCGAGAATTGGATAACTTTATCGTTGGTCAAAATAAGGCAAAGCGAGCCGTTGCTATTGCGCTTCGAAACCGTTGGCGTCGACAACAATTACCTGCTGAATTAAGAGATGAGGTGGCTCCAAAAAATATTCTTATGATTGGACCGACCGGTGTAGGAAAAACAGAAATTGCCCGGAGGTTGGCCAAACTAGCTAAGTCTCCTTTTATTAAAGTAGAAGCATCAAAGTACACTGAAGTCGGCTATGTAGGAAGAGATGTAGAGTCCATGATCCGAGATTTGGTCGAATTGTCTAGAGGTATTGTCAAACAGGAAATGGAGACCTCGGTTCAGGAAAAAGCTCAAAAGGAAGCCGAGGAACGAATATTGGATATATTGCTACCACCACACCCCAGCCATCAATCCGCAGGCCAACCTGGAAATGAGGGGGCAACTTTGGGTAAACAACACTATGAGGAAACTCGAGAAAAGTTTCGTCGTTACCTTCATGAAGGAGCTCTGGATGAAAGAGAAGTTGAATTAGAAATTCAAGAAAAATCCGGTCCGATGTTTGAAGTGGTATCTCAACCCGGTATGGAAGAGATGGACAACAATATTAAAGACATGTTGGGTAATTTTTTACCCAAACGTAAAAAAAGAAAAAAACTTAAAGTTCCACAAGCCATGCAAATTTTAACTCAGGAAGAAGCGGACAAACTTGTCGACCCAGATAAAGTAATTCAAGAAGCTTTAGAACGAGCCGAACAAAACGGAATAATTTTTATAGATGAAGTGGATAAAATTACTGGCCGACAAGGAGGTATGCAAGGCCCTGATGTTTCCAGAGAAGGGGTTCAACGAGACTTATTACCCATTGTAGAAGGATCTTCTGTTAACACAAAATATGGCATAGTAAAAACAGACCATATTTTGTTTATCTCGGCTGGCGCATTCCACTCAGCTAAACCCTCTGATTTAATACCAGAATTCCAGGGCCGATTTCCGATTCGTGTAGAACTTGAGTCCCTTACCCAGGAGGATTTTTTTCGGATTTTAACAGAGCCTGACAACGCACTTATTAAACAATATGTTGCTTTGTTAAAAACAGAAGGAGTGGATTTAAACGTTGATGAAAGTGCTATTCGTGAAGTTGCTCAAATGTCTGCCGAGGTTAATGAGCGAACGGAAAATATTGGTGCACGAAGACTCCAAACTGTTTTGGAAAAATTATTAGAAGAAATATCCTTCGAAGCCTCCGATTTAGAAGATAAAACCGTGCACATAAACTCAAATTATGTTCAAGATAAACTAAAAAACATTATCGAAAACGAAGACTTAAGCCGTTACATTTTATAATTACCCATGAAACAAAGTATTCAAAAAGCTGAAATTTTAATCGAAGCACTTCCCTATATAAAGCGTTTTTACGACAAAACCATTGTCATAAAATATGGGGGGAATGCAATGGTCTCGGAAGAGTTAAAAAACAACTTTGCCCTGGATGTAGTAATGATGAAGTACATCGGTATTAATCCGGTGATTGTTCATGGGGGTGGTCCTCAAATAGGAAAGACTCTAGAGTTTTTTGGAATTCAATCTAAATTCATTGATGGGCAAAGAGTTACCAGTGAAGAAATGATTGATGTCATTGAAATGGTTTTGGGAGGAAAAATTAATCAAGATATAGTATCCCTAATCAATTCACACGGTGGAAATGCTGTTGGCATCACAGGAAAGGACGGTGATTTAATTCAAGCAAAACGATTCCGCGCAAAAAAAATATCTCCTGAAACGAATCGCCCTGAAATCATCGACCTGGGTTTAGTAGGTGATATAACAAATATTAATTCCAGTATACTCCATACATTAGACCATGCTGAATTTATTCCTGTAATTGCACCTATCGGTCAAGGAGAAAAAGGAGAAACCTTAAACATCAATGCTGACTTTGTTGCATCAAAAATAGCATCCGCATTAAAAGCCGAAAAATTGCTACTGATGACAGATATTGAAGGGGTAAAAGGCAAAGATAAAAAATTAATAACAGGATTGAACCATAAACAAGCTCAAAATTTGATTAAAACGAAAGTTATAAAAGATGGAATGGTTCCTAAAGTAAAATGCTGCCTGGATGCTTTGAAAGCTGGAGTCCAAAAAACACATATTATAGATGGACGGATAAAGCATGCAGTCCTTCTAGAAATGTTCACAAAAGAAGGCATCGGAACACAAATTGTGGAAAAATGAAACCTTTCCTTTCGCATCTAATTTCCTGCCAAATGATTTAAAGATGTTGAGTTTTTCTTAAAATTTTTGATAAAAAATTCATTATTATTTAAAAATTACCGAATAAATTAAGAAGAACAACATCTGTTGACAATATCTCCTGTCATTGATAGGTTAAAAAACAAAGAAAAACGTTTCAATTATTGGTATATCCACTTATGAATGCAAAGCCTTTAGATCCCAGGTCTCGTACCATTTTATTGGAGACCATTAATGATTATGTCACCACCGCCGAACCGGTGGGATCCAGGACTCTTGCAAAGAAATTATCCGAAAGGTGGAGTTCCGCAACAATAAGAAATGTAATGGCCGACTTGGAAGAAATGGGTTTTCTTTATCAACCCCATGTTTCCGCAGGAAGAATACCTACAGATTTAGGTTACCGTTACTTTGTTAATGAACTCTTACAATTGCATTCTCTGGCAAATGACAAAAACACCATCTTGGGAAACAATGCTTCAGAATTTAAAGATGATGAAAGCTTAGCTGCTTTTTTGGGGGCGGCTTGCACTCAATTATCTAAGGATGCCAATCAAACCAGCTTGGTTATGGTACCCACTTTCAGCAATCTCCCTTTAAAACATATTGAATTTGTTCAGGTAAATAATAAACAAATTCTAGCAGTATTTGTTTCTCAAATTGGAATCATTCAAAATAGAATCATTGAATCTCAGGAAGATTATTCTGCCGAAAAATTAGCTTCCATATCAAAATACTTATCGTCTGAGTTTACTGGGCAATCATTAGAGTCTATTCGTAAAGAACTTGTTGAGCGAATGAAAAATGAAAGAGAACACTATAGCCAACTTATGAAAAAAGCAGCCGAACTTTGGGAAAAAGCCACTGTAAAATCCGAAGGAGAAGATAAACTACTGATAGAAGGATTAAATCTCCTTCTTTCTCCACCAGAATTAGCTTCAAATTTAGATAAAATGAAAGCTCTATTTAAAACGGTCGAGGAAAAGGATAAGTTAATAAAACTATTGGATCTCTGTACACAAAAAAATGGAATGTCTATTGTAATTGGACAGGAAAACTCTGAAGAAGAAATGCAAGGATGCAGCTTGATTGCGCAAAACTATCAAGTGGGGGACCATACCATGGGAACACTAGCAGTTTTCGGCCCTAAACGCATGGATTACCTAAAAATGATCAGTTTGGTAAACTCAACAGCAAACAATATATCAGAATATCTTTCAAAAAAATCGCACTAGGGAACGAATCAATAATGTCAAAAAAGAAAGAAACCTCTAACAAATTAGATAATGAAGAAAACCTGGAGAGTTTAGTTAATGAAGATAATCCTGAAGATTCAGAAATTCCCGTTGAAGAAGAGGAAACCCAAGAAGAATTAAGTGAACTTGATCAAACTAAACTTGGGCTTTCTAAAAAGGACGAAGAGATTAAAAATCTTAAGGAAGAAATGTTGCGACAACGAGCGGAATCAGAAAACTTTCGCAAACGCCTTCAAAAAGATAAGCAAGACAGTATTCAGTATGCAAATGAACGCCTGATAAAAGACTTAATACCCATATATGAAAATTTACTTCGTGCACTGGATGCTCCGGAAAATAATCCTGAGAGTTTAAAGGAAGGAGTTCAAATGATCTCCGACCAATTTTTATCCTTTTTGAAAAAAGAAAAAGTGGAACCCATTCAGGCAGTCAATGAGAAGTTTGACCCGGCTTTTCACGAAGTAATGACCCAAATGGAATCGGATGAACATGAGGAAGGCACCGTAATACAGGAATATTCACGCGGTTATTTGTTAAATGACCGTGTAATTTCACCGTCAAAAGTAGTGATTTCTAAAAAACCAGCTTCTTCTGATGAAAAAGAAGGTAATGGAACTACCGAAGACCCTCAAGATAAAAAATCAGGTAACGCCTCTCCCGAAACAGAAATTTCTGCTTAGTTAAGGTATTCAATATCCTATGCCCGAGCTCCCTGAGGTTGAAACTCTTCGAAGAGCACTCCTTCCATTAATCCTTAATAAGAAGCTCCTGCAATTTAAGTTTTATCGGCCCAACCTGAGATTTCCCATCCCTAAAGAAATTCTGGAAAAAAACATGAGCAATTCCAAAATAAAAGATATAACCCGTGTCGGCAAATATATACTTATTCATAACGAGAAAGGAGCCATGGGATGGCACCTTGGTATGAGCGGACGTGTAATCCAAAGAAATAGTTTAAAACCTTTAGAGAAACATACCCATGCCGCTTTTCAATTTACCCCTTCCACATTTCTCCATTTTGTAGATCCTCGGCGTTTTGGAAGTATCTTTTGGGTAGATAAGGAGAAAGGGCACTCCCTTATAAACCATCTAGGACCAGACCCATTGTCCCAAACTACAACTGCGAAAATCCTTAAAGAAACCGCTAAAAAATGTAGAGGGCCAATCAAAGGGTTTTTAATGAATGCAAATCGATTGGCGGGTATTGGAAATATTTATGCTTGCGAAACTTTGTTTTCAATCTCTATGAACCCTAAAAAACCGGCTCACCGGCTTTCACTTCCAGATTGGGAGAGATTATTAGAAGCATTGCGAATAACTTTAGAAAAAAGCATTGCCGCAGGAGGAACGACTTTAAAAGACTTTTTTAGTGCCGATGGAGCACCAGGATACTTCACCCTGGACTTATCAGTCTACGGGAAGGAAGGTAAGCCCTGCCCTCGTTGTCAATCTCTCATTTGTCGCAAAGTCCATTCAGGACGATCCACGTTTTATTGTAAAACTTGTCAAAAGCGTTAACTTATCTTGCCAAATTTTAAAATTCATATTTTAATGGGGCATGCCATTATCAATTGGAATTATCACCTTAAATGCGAAGTTTATTCATACATCTCTTAGCGTCAGATATTTAAGAAATGCAGCAAGGGCTGCAAACTTTGAGAATGTATGGATCCAAGAATTTACCATCCACCAACCCATTTGGAAAATTGCAGCAGAAATTGATCGGTGCAAACCGGACATTCTTGGAATAAGTATTTATATTTGGAATCGCAAACAAAGTTTTGAGCTTATTGACTATTTAAAGAAACAAAGTCCTGAGTTGATTGTTGTTATTGGAGGCCCGGAAGTTTCATTTGAGTCACACTTATCACAAAACTATTTCACAATCTCTGGTGAAGGTGAATCTAAATGGGTTGAATGCCTTAACTATTTAAATAAAGGTGAAAACCCTTCTCAAGAGGTTCAAAATCGCTGGAACTCATATGGAGAAGATTTACCGGAATTACATCCCCCATATATTGAAGAGGATTATTTACAATTAAAAAACCGGTATGGATATATTGAATCCTCTAGAGGCTGCCCATATCTTTGCTCCTTCTGTATTTCTGCTTTAGATAAATCAGTAAGGTATTTTGACGAGGAAACCGTTTATCGACAAATCAAAAGCTTGCTAAATTCTGGCATCAAAAAAATCAAGTTTGTAGACCGCACTTTCAATCTCAATCCTCGTCGCATGAAAAGCTTAATGCAATGGCTTTCGAAACGACCTGAAGCCGAATACCATTTCGAAGTGGTAGGAGATCTGTTAACCGATGACATGTTTCAATTTCTCAAAACTATGCCGCGTGGACTATTTCAATTCGAGATAGGTATTCAAACTACAGACAATGTCACTCAATCGATAATTCAACGAAAGCAAAATAAAGAAAAATTACTCAAGTCAATTAAAAGGTTAATCGAGCAGGATAAAATTCATATTCATTGTGATTTAATTTTTGGATTGCCAGGAGAATCTTTGCAACAAAACTTAAACTCCTTTAGTGAAATTTTTGAGCTAAGACCACACGAATTACAACTGGGGTTTTTAAAATTTTTACCCGGAACTCCCATTAAGGAAAAAATTGATTCTCATCAGTACCAATTTATGACCGGCCCTCCATACGAAATTGTTTCAAATAAGGATTTATCAGCTCAAGATGTTTTATATTTGAAAAAGTTTGAGGAAGCCTTCGATCTTTTTTACAACTCGAAAAGATTTAGTTTTTCTATTAACCATTTGTCAAAAAAATATACCCCCGTTGAAATTTTCAACCTCCTTTCGAAATCAATGGAAAAAAATAATGCTTTTTTGAATCCAACCTCGTTGGATACCCAATACAAAATTTTTGAAGAAACCTTCTCTTCTTCTAAGGAAGCGCTGTCTTTAGATATTTTAAAATTAGATTACTTGTTCCATCAGAGGACCTTTCGCCTACCGGATTTTTTACAAACTTCCTGGCCGAATGGTGGTAAATCTCAACCATCTACCTGGTCTGGTGACCGGAAAACTCCTATCTTTCCATTTCACCATGAAATTAAACTGAATGGACATCATACCCAGTTAACACCTGTGACTGACCCTATTTTATACGCAATTGCCCACCCCCCTAAATCGTCCGGTTATATGGGTGAACCTCAAATTGTTCGAATCCAAGCTTAAAGGTATATTTTATTTTCAATTTTTTATGGGTCGGTATATGATTGAGAATCTATACAACAAAATGAAAACCTCCGATTTCACCTAAAGGAATTGCTATGTCAGAAATAAGTAAAAAAGGCTTAAACCAAAAAAGTCGTATGATCACGGAAGGCGACAAACGATCACCCAATCGCGCAATGCTTCGTGCTGTGGGATTTACTGATGATGACTTTGGAAAGCCTATTGTAGGCATCGCAAATGGACAGAGCAATATTACCCCATGCAATGCAGGATTGGGTCGTCTCGCTGATATAGCTTCTTCACAGATCACACAAAGTGGTGGAATGCCTCAGGTTTTTGGAACCATCACTATCAGCGATGGTATTTCTATGGGAACTGAAGGCATGAAATGCTCTTTGGTAAGTCGAGAGGTTATTGCTGATTCTATCGAAACCGTTTGCCGTGGTGCAGCTATGGATGCAGTGATTTGCATAGGTGGTTGTGACAAAAATATGCCTGGCGCCATGATTGCAATGTCACGATTAAATATTCCGGGAATTTTTGTTTATGGGGGAACTATTAAACCCGGGCACCTTGCAGGAAAAGATCTTACCGTTGTTAGTGCTTTTGAAGCCGTGGGTCAATTTAGTGGTGGCACCATTGATAAAAATGAACTTACTGACATTGAAAAAAATGCTTGCCCAGGTTATGGATCCTGTGGAGGTATGTTTACTGCAAACACTATGTCTTCCGCCTTCGAAGCCATGGGGATGAGTCTTCCTTACAGTTCCACCATGGCAAATGAGGATAAAGAAAAAGAGCTGAGTACTCAAGAATGCTCTAAGGCTATTTTTAATTTATTAGAAAAAAATATTCTCCCCAAAGATATTATCACCAGAAAATCTTTAGAAAATGCAATTGCGGTTATTATGGCGGTAGGGGGTTCTACTAATGCAGTTTTACATATGCTGGCCATAGCTCATAGTATGGGCATTGACCTTACTATTGATGACTTTGAAAATATTCGAAAAAAAATTCCTGTATTTTGTGATCTAAAACCCTCCGGAAAATATGTAACTGTCGATTTACATCAAGCAGGCGGCATTCCTCAAGTAATGAAAACTCTATTAAACGCAGGATTGATTCATGGAGACTGCATCACTTGCACAGGAAAAACAGTCGCTGAAAACCTGGAATCCATCCCAGACCAACCAAATTCCAATCAGGATGTGATTTTGCCGCTTGATAAACCGAAAAGCAAAGAAGGTCACCTTGTAATTCTCAAAGGCAACCTTTCTCCTGAAGGCTGTGTTGCTAAAGTTTCAGGAATTAAAACTAGTCGTATTGAAGGCCCTGCGAGAATATTTAACTCCGAAGAAGAATGTTTGGATGCCATCATTGAAAACAAAATCCGAGCAGGAGACATCATAGTCATTCGTTATGAAGGCCCTCAAGGTGGGCCAGGAATGCGAGAAATGTTAGCTCCAACCTCTGCAATTGTTGGAAAAGGGTTAGGAGAGAAAGTCGGCTTGATTACAGACGGCCGATTTTCTGGGGGAACCTTTGGGTTAGTCGTAGGACACGTGGCTCCGGAAGCTCAAGTAGGAGGAACTATTGCATTATTAAATGAAGGCGACCCTATTACTATTGATGTCAAACAAAATTTGATCCAGGTTAACGTAAGCGAAGAAGAGTTGAAGAAAAGAAAAGAGACCTGGAAAGCTCCGGCAATAAAATATCAATCAGGTGTATTGTCCAAATACGCTAAGTTAGTTTCTACCGCTTCTAGAGGGGCTGTAACGGATTAAGTCCGTAATTAAAACAAACAATTAAAAATCTATAAAAAAAATTAAGAATTAAAATTTCTGAGGTAGATTATCTAATATAGTGACGGACAAATTTGCTTTCCATATCGTTAAATTCTAACCTTAATGGCAGCTCCTGTACCGGGCCTTTGTAACCTAAAGAGCTTTCTAACCATTTTTTAGCATTGGACAATTCATCGTGGATAGTGATACTTGTTGGAACAACAAATAGAGCTTGTTCATAATCGTATACTTCATCCCCTGTTTCGACAAAAGATTTATCCCCTAAGTGAAAATTGAAAGTGCCAATATAATAAACATGCCCAGGTTCCAAAGAATCTTGGGCATTTAAGTAAAAACCACGAACAAAACTAACAAATTCACCTTGAGAATCTCCAAAATCAGTGCTCAAAACTTTAGAAAAAATGTTTCTATTCTCAATTACAGCTACCAGGGTAAACATTGAAAAATCTTTGGTCGGTGAAACTTTGATAGCAAAAAATTCGTTTGCAGGTTTGACCACTGTTTGAATGTCACAATCTTCATCCCAAAGTTTTTCCTCAGATCTGTTTTTTGTTGAACACAATGAAAATACGCTTCGAGTATCCAAAGGTTCAGAAATCCCTTTCTCATCCTTATGAACTTTTCCTTCGTAATCAATAAAAGGGGTTGTAACAACACGACCCACGATAATGGCTTCCTGGCTTTCTGGTTTTGAAAGGGAATGAATCAGTTTCAATCCAGAATCTGAGGCACAACCAACACTAAAAAGTAAAAGCAACAATATCAGCAGTCGAACCTTCTTGACATTTATAAGCATAAGCTTCTCCTTCAAAGTAGCGGTTATTCACTTTATATATTTTTTTTACACGTATGCTATTGGCGCCCTTTTCCGCAGCGGAATTTTGAAAATAAAAAATTAAATGCTTTTTTTCTATCGCTCTGGAAGCAGAGATAATTCCTAAACTTTTACAACCCTCGGGTTTCCTATCAAAAACCTCCACTTTGGCGCCCTCTTTGGTTAAATTTCTTGTAAAAAGAGCACATCCTGAGAGAAGAGATAAAATAGAGATAATTGCAATAGCCCTAAATACAACATAACTTCCCTTATGTTCGTTATTATTTTGAGAACAAATATCCATAAACTGATTTTTTAACCGGTTTCATCACTGTGACCCAGGTCTTAATAAATACATTTATTTTTAATGTAAATTAAAATTATTCGCATTTCAAATTTTTCTACTCCAAACAGAGTAGTATTTTTCCACAAAATCAAACTTTCATTTAGTTTACCTTTTATTATCCTCAAAACACCGACTTGCAATGTCACTGTTTCCTGTTAAGATTGCACCCTATTATTCTCAAAAATTAAAAGAGAGAATTTCTTTGGAGCAATCAATTCCCAGAGGTACCAACCTTGCCTCCCGTTTTTAAGACGACAAAAAAATGAGTACTGCTTTAAATTTACCCAAGCATCTACTTGCAGGCCCTAATAAAATCAACTTATATTATCTGCACCAATTGTTTCAGGTATCGGCTAATATGGTAAGCCAGTCTTTAAATGAAAGTCACGGCTGGGATATTCCAATATCTGCCGGTATGTGGGGAGGATCTTATTTAGTGGCAAACCACTTAGGGGTTTCCCGTACCAACGTGGTTAGACTTTACTCAATTGTGAACCTGCCGCAAAACACGCCACTGGACGACTCCAAAAACTTCGAACACTTGATGCAACTATACCAAACCACGTTTCAAAACAACTTCAATAGTTATGGACTAAAATTAGTAGATCCACATTGGGGGGAAAGAGTTCCTTATTCAAATAATATTCGGCCCACTACAACTCTCCAATTATGGGATGCGACCAACCGAGTCAAGTTTGTTCGAGCATTTTTCGTTTGGAATCAAGCTTCCTGGGCAGAGTCCATCATTTATGACTCTATAAGAAATATAAAGCAGATCAAAGAACTTTTGGACATCAATCATCGCCCACAAAAAAAAGATTCACAAGAACTTAAATTTATGCTGCAAGATACTCTAATAATTTATTTTACACTTAAACCTGCATTGAACCCGGATTTCATTGAGCACGCAGAACCTATTGTGAAAGAGTTATTTGATCACTTTATTTCCGGTCTTCATGATCCAGAAATTATTGAAGAGCAATATCATAAAGTTTTCAGAAATGCCCTGGTCTATGGTTATGAAGAGGCTTTAGAGGCACCCTATAAAAAATATGATCTAGATATCCACAATTATGAAAATTGGCCCATCGACAAAATTAATTGGGTCCCCCCCGAATTAAAGAAAGCTTTAGTGCCCTATCTTGAAGGAACTTTCGAAATGATCGGACAAAAAATAAAACAGGAAGAAAATTGAGAAGAGTTATTAAAACCGTAGGAGAATCCAACCGGCAATTCCTTTTTGCCCGTTAGTTTCACGATTACCACCGTTCCATGCAGCAATAGCCATTGGGGTGGAACCCAAAAATTGCACATCTAAATCGTCGTTGTTAGTCAGTTGTCTCTTAAAAACTACTTGCCAACCTTTTTCCGTACGTAAACCTTTACCTGAAACATGCTGACTTTTTTGCTGAGTGAGAGTACTAAACCCTTCTGCATTTAAGTCTTCCACAGGTGAAAAATTAATAGAATTTTTATCTGGCGGGCTAGGGTTTTTCTTAAGCAGGTTATCCATCTTTCTTTGATGCACAGCTCGCCATTGCCAAATATTTACTTCCTCACTTCCGCTACCCATGGTAATCGGAGGAATCTCACGGTCTTTTCGCAAAGGAAACATAACTGCAATTTGGTCTGTATACAATTGAGTACTTGCTAGACCATCATCCACTGAGTCGTCTTCCCATTCTAGCCAAATTGCTATTTCGGAATCGGTTCTTGCAACACTCATCTGAACTTTTTTGATGGAAGGGTTCGGCCATTGTGGATTAGTAATTAGTTGAGGGCCTAATTCAATTTGATGCTTTTGAGGTCCTTTAGGGGAAACCCAAAATGAAGCCTCAGGTGAAAGAGGGATCACTCCTTTAAACGGCGTCACATAAACGGACAAAATGCATTCTCCATTTTCTTCGCAGTTTTCAAAGGAGGAATTTGTCGGGTTGCAACCAATACCGAATAGAACTAACAGGAATATTCCGATATATAATAATCTCAGAACTATTAATCTTCTCATATTAAAAAACATCAGGGGTTCGTTGGATAAATTAAAAGGAGTTTGCTAAAGATTCAACATCCTTTTTCAATTCTTGCGTACAAGGTCCAACCAAAACTACGGACATTTTATTTGGAACAAAAATCGCTTTAGCCACCCGATGCACATCTTCCAGGGTTACCTCGTAAATCAATCTTCGTTCTTCTTCAAGTGAAATTTCTTTAGAATAAAGCTGAGCAAAGCCAAACCGAATGATTTGCTTATAGGGGTCGTCTAAATCTAAATCCAAATCAAAACTATATCTTTTCTTTACATGATCCAATTCTTCCTTTGACGGTCCTTCATCCAGGAATTTTTTTATTTCGTCTAGTATTACCTTTGTAACTTCCAAAACTTTTTCTAGACGTGCAGAAACATCAAAGTCAAATGTACCTGTATCAGATAAGCTTGTCGCTCGACATTCGCAAGAATAAACTAGTCCCTTATCCTCTCGAAGGGCTTTTTGCAACCTGGAAACCACTCCATCATCAAACATACGACTAATAAGAGCTATTGCAAAATAGTCCGGATCATTATAAGAAACAGCTCGATAACATATTTGAACTTGGACCTGACTATCCGGGTTATCCACAAAAAGACACTCAGGTTTTTGCTGATCCTCTTTTACCGAGTTTAAAAAGTAATTCTTCGAAATCGAGCGTCCCTTTCTTTGAAATCCTGAAAAATATTCTCGAGTGTACCGCTGAAAAAATTCATGAACAATACGGCCAGCGCCAACAAACACCATATTTTCAGGATGATATAATTCATGAAAATAACTTTTTAAAGTCTCTTCGTTGATGGATTGAATAGTTTGTTCTGTGCCAATCGTAGGCCATGCCAAAGGATTTCCAGGATACAACAAATGACATGCCTGATTATTTATGTCAATATTCTCCCCATTTTCGTTGAGGTCCTCCAGACATTCTTCTAAAATTATTTCGCGTTCCAGTTCTATTGCAGGGAATGTCGGGTCAGAAAAAAATTCTGCAAACAACTCAACTGATCGCTTCAATTCATTACAATGAGGACTAAAACCATAATAAGTATACTCACTAAGAGTAGAAGCGCGGAAATCACGTCCAATTTTCTCAAACTCTTTATTGAGAGAAATAGAGTCGGGATACTTTCTATTTCCGCGGAATAACATATGCTCCAGAAAATGAGAAATTCCATTATTTTCTTCATTTTCAAAACGTAAACCCGCTCGCACAAACATCGCTAACTCCGTAGAGTGGATGTGTGGCATTTCTATGGTTATTACTTTCAGACCATTGGAAAGTGTGTCCTCATATGTTTTAATGCCGATTTCAGGAGTAAAGTTCACATCCATTCAAAACACCTCAAAATTGAAAGGGAGTTAGTATCTCATAATTTTTGGAAGGTTGTTTTAAATTAAAATACTATGAATCATCATAATTGGAGTGAGTCCGATTATCAACGGGCAAAAGAATTTATTTCAAAACAAGAAGAAGGGACTCAAACTTCCCCTTTATGGGACTGCGGAAACAACTTATTTTGCATCATTCCAAAAGGCTTGCCCGCCTTGGGGATAAGGTTTCATGGCTTATTCATGCTTACACCCCTACCCTTATTAATGGCTGCCCTTGTATTTTTCCCTATTTATGGTTTCCTCAATAATTGGAAACTTTCTTTTACAACCATTGCCATCACCGTTGGGTGTGCATTATTTTTTTTCGGACTCACTCGTGTAGTTCTTCTTATGGCTAAAAACCGGGAATTATTTCCCAGAGATTATTTTATTACTGTTAGCCCTAATGGTGTGGCCATGCATTTTAATCGCTTTCACTTCCCTTTAAGGGAATCCCAAACAACTCTTCCCTGGAAAAACGCAATCAAAACTCTCCAAAATAATGAATTCTTTTTTCCCGGTATATTATTGGGAAAATGCTTTATTAAAACCATAAAAATAATGGGAGAAGAAAATAAGTCAATTGTAGTCCCTTTTAATTTAAATGGGGGCCAGCAACAAGCTGAATTGGAAAAAATCGAAACCTTTTTAGAAAGTCATCTTAAAAATAAAGCTTAATTTCAAAGACCAAAATAATTGAAAAGGTCTCTAAGGTTTATAAAATATTATTCGAAATGAATCGAATCTTCCCCTAACAGAGCTTCAATTTGTTGAATCACCTCATCACAAGGCTTCACCTTTAAGCCGGCCTCCAAAGTTCTAACCTTATTTTTTCTTTCCGGAAAAACAAAATGAACCAGCAATGAGTTTTCTCCTTTATAATTTTCTAAAATACTTTTTATGGACAGCATTGTTTCTCGTTCAAGCCCGGGCGTTCTAATGTTAATGTGAATTTTTCCTTTCCAATGATCTTTGGCTTCCGCTAATGGGAAAATTTCTTTAGCAATCAATTTAGGAACACTATCCACCGAATCCACAGTTCCTTTGACTAAAATAGGTTCTTCTTTCTCTAATAACCCCATACAAGACTGGTAGATTTCAGGCCAAAGTGTAACCTCCATAGTACCTTGTAGGTCCTCCAATGTTACTAAAGCCATCTTATCTCCTTTTCGCGTGATTTTGGTAATCACTTTAATGGGTACTCCGGCCATGTTAACGTTTTTACCATTATCTTCTTCAGAAACCCCTGCAGAATTTTTATCAGTAAACCAAATGATATCTTTTTCATACCTTCTCAAAGGATGTCCGGAAACGTAAAATCCAATCGTTTCTTTTTCAAATCGAAGGCGATCATAATCACTCCACTCCTTAACTTCTTTAAAGTTTTGCGACCCATTCTCATCAACAGCATCTTGTTCAAACACATCAAACATGCTGGATTGTCCTAACTGTTGGTCCCTTTGTCTTGCCTGACCTTGGTCAATAAAGCTTTGCAAATTTTCTATCATCCAGGCTCGGTTTTTACCAAAACTATCGCAAGCCCCACTTTTCACAAGACTTTCGATCACCCTCTTGTTCACCAAACGCAGATCAACATGTTCGCAAAATTGTTTGAGAGAAGAAAACCCGTTTAGGGAATTACGGGTTTCAATAATTGAATCTACTGCTGAAAAGCCCACATTTTTAATGGCACCCAGTCCAAATACCAATTTGTCTTCAGAAATGGAGAAATCCTTTTCACTGACATTCACATCAGGAGGCATTATTTTAATTCCCATTTCACGACAGTCATTAATATAACGAATGACTTTGTCGGAATTATCCATTTCACTGGTAATCAAGGCTCCAAAAAAGGGCAAAGGATAATGAGTCTTTAGATAGGCTGTCTGGTAAGAGATCAAAGCATATGCCGCACTATGAGATTTATTGAATCCATACCCAGCAAACTTCTCCATAAGGTCAAAAATCTTCTCAGATTTTTTTTCGGGAATTTTATTGTGTTTAGCACCAGCATTAAATTTCTCTCTTTGCTGAGCCATTTCTTCAGGTTTCTTTTTTCCCATTGCCCGACGTAATAAATCCGCATCTCCCAAAGTAAAACCAGCAAGGACATTTGCAATTTTCATCACTTGCTCTTGGTAAAGAATCACTCCGTGTGTTTCTTGAAGGATTTCTTTTAATTGTGGAAGGTCATAACTCTCCTCCATAGTGCCATGTTTGCGTTTGACATAATCATCAATCATTCCACTTTCTAGTGGACCTGGTCGAAATAAAGCTAACAATGCAATAATATCCTCAAAACTATCCGGCTTCATTTTTTTTAATAAATCTCGCATTCCAGAGCTTTCCAATTGAAAAACTCCACGAGTTTTGGCTTCGCTTAACAATTTAAAAGTTGCCGCATCATTTTTTGGAATCGCATTAATATCTAAATCTTCTCCCAATGAAGATTTTATCAATTTGAGGGTATTATGGATTACCGTCAAAGTCCGCAAGCCCAAAAAGTCCATTTTTAAGAGCCCCAGCTTTTCTATATGATTCATAGAAAACTGTGTAACGATTTCATCGTTCCCCCCTTTATAAAGGGGCAAAAACTCAGTAAGTGGCTTGGGCGATATCACAACACCTGCCGCATGTGTGGAGCAGTGGCGAGGTAAACCTTCCAGGTTTAAAGCTATCTCCATGAGTTCGCCGACGTTCTCATTTTGTTTTTTGAGTTCTTTAAATTTCGGTTCTTCTTTAAGTGCTTCCTTTAATGTTATGTTTAACCGATTTGGAACTAATTTAGCGATTTTATCTACTTCTCCATAGCTCATTCCCAACACCCGACCAACATCGCGGATCACTCCTTTGGCATTCATACTTCCAAAAGTGATGATTTGAGAAACAAATTCATTTCCTCCATATTTTTCGGAGACATGTTTTATCACTTCATCCCGGCCTTCTATGCAAAAATCAATATCAATATCCGGCATGCTTACCCGTTCAGGATTAAGAAAGCGCTCGAATATCAACCCATACTGTATAGGATCTAAGTCAGTTATCCTTAAAGCATAAGCGACCAAGCTGCCAGCTGCCGAGCCTCGCCCGGGTCCCACCGGAATATTTTGTTCCCGAGCATATTGAATGAAATCCCAAACAATTAAGAAGTACCCCGGGTACCCCATTTTTTTCATGATTTGCAATTCTTCGTTTAATCTTTCCTCATAAAGAGCTTGATCCACTTCTTTTCCCAACTTTTCAAACTCCTCAAAACGCTCTTGCAAACCCGCCTTGGAACGATCTTCAAGATAAGTAAAAAGAGTAAAAGATTCTGGAACAGGATATTGTGGAAGGTTGATCTTCTCGAAATCCATTTCTAAATTACATTGTTCGGCAATTTTAATGGTATTTTTGATGGCTTCCGGAATATGACGAAAAAGGTGAGACATCTCCTCAGGGGACTTAAAGTAATACTCGTCAGAGTGATACTTCATACGATAAGGGTCATCCATCGTTTTCCCGGTTTGCAAACACAGTAATATTTCATGAGCGCGAAAATCTTCTTTATTTAAATAGTGACAATTATTGGTAGCCACTACCGGGATTTCTAACTTTTTTCCTATTTCAATAACTTCATGGTTTATTTGTTTTTGCCAATCCTGATTATGATCTTGTAGTTCTAAATAGTAATTCCCTTTGCCCATAATCTCTGAGTATTGCTGAGCTACTTTTAAAGCACGTGGAATATTTTCCTTTCCCACATTGTGAGCTAACTCCCCACGATTGCAGCAACTCAATGCTATCAGTCCCTTTGAATGCTCAGCTAATAACTCTTTGTCGATCCTTGGCTTATAATAAAATCCTTCTAAATAACCTTTGGTGACTAGATTCAAAAGATTTCTATAACCATCCTCATCCTTGGCAAGTAATATTAAGTGGTAAGAAGCATCCCGTAATCCATGATTAGTGTCCTTTTGTAATCGACTTTCCGGAGCAACATACATTTCACAGCCAATTATAGGTTTCAGTCCATGTTTCTTTGCCCCATTAAAAAATTCAATAGCACCAAATAAATTGCCATGGTCAGTCATTGCTACCGCCGGCATTTTAAATTCTGCCGCGCGCTCAAATAAAGCCTCATGCCGGAGAGAGGAATCCAACAAACTAAAATGTGTATGAACGTGTAAATGAACGAAATCAGAATGTCGCATGGCGTGTAATATAAAATTGGTTAGGCCTTAATCATACATGAGACCTAAGGGAAGGGAAAAACAATTTTTAAAATTTTAGATTATTTTATAGCTTCATCCACAGGAACATATTCTTTTCCAAGGGCTTCCGCAACTGCAGGGTGCGTCACTCTTCCCCGATAAAGATTCAAACCATAACGAAGGGGAATATTATCTTCAAGTGCTTTTTTTAAACCCTTTGCCGCCAATTCACGGGCATAAGGCAACGTAGCATTAGTTAATGCATAGGTTGAGGTCCTTGCTAACGCTCCTGGCATATTCGCAACACAATAATGGATAACACCCTCTTCCTCAAAAATGGGATCACTATGAGTTGTAGGACGAGACGTTTCTAAAATACCCCCTTGATCAATTCCAACATCTACTACAACCGAGCCCGGCATCATTTGGGATAGCATTTTTCGTGTTATTAACTTGGGTGCCCGAGCTCCTGTTAAAAGCACCGCTCCAATTACAATATCTGCGGTCTTTACATAATCCAAAATGTTTAACCTATTCGACATGATAGTAACCACACGTCCGTTAAAAATATCATCGATATAACGTAAGCGATCTAAATTAATATCAAGTAATGTGACTTTTGCACCTGTACCTACAGCCATTTTTGCTGCATTCATTCCAACAATACCTCCCCCGATAATCACCACATGGCCTGGGTCCACTCCAGGAACACCACCCAACAATATACCTCGGCCTCCATTCTCCCTTTCCAGATATTTTGCACCTTCATTCACAGACATTCTCCCGGCAACTTCACTCATAGGAATTAACAAAGGTAAAGCTCCATCGTCCGTTTCCACAGTTTCATAAGCAACTCCGGCAATTTTTCTCTCTAATAAAGAATCAGTGAGTTCCGGAGCAGGTGCAAGGTGAAGGTAAGTGTATAAAATTTGACCTTCCTGTAGCTTGTCAAACTCTTCAGGAAGAGGTTCCTTTACTTTTATGATCATTCCACTTTTACTAAAAACTTCTTTACAAGACACAATTCTTGCACCCGCTTGCTCAAATTGCTCATCTTGAATACCACTTCCCACACCTGCGGAATTTTCGATTAGAACCGTGTGGCCATCTGCAACCAGTTCCGCTACTCCTGCAGGTGTTATAGACACGCGATATTCATCTGCTTTGACTTCTTTTGGAACTCCAATAATCATGTTTATATTTCCTTCTCCAAACGAAACCTCTGATTTGATCTTTATAATAAAATCCTATAGATTATAAGACCATAATACTAGAAATAATACATCAATTTATTTTAGCGAGGAATTTCATTGACCAAGGCCACACACCCTACAAATGAACTCTTTAATTCTCAGTTTTCTCAAGAAAGTCACTTACTGGACCTGGAGGATAAAAATATTGGAATCGAAGAGTTGAAAATGCTTCAAAGTTGGGAAGATCTTTTAAAAGTTGAAAAACTTTATCTAAGTAACAATCAGTTAGGGGATTCTGAAATAGAAACCTTGAAAACCTTGCCAGGAAATTTTAAGTCTCTCTATTTAAACCATAACATGCTGGGAGATTCCTCTGCAGAGGCTTTAGCTCAATCGGAATTTTCCAAGAACCTGACTTGTCTTATGTTGGAAGCAAATAATATAGGTCCTAAGGGGGCTGAGGCATTGGCCAACTCTAAGAATTTCTCAAATTTGGAAGAAATATTTTTAGACTTTAACCCCATAGGCCCAGAAGGAACTGAAGCAATTGCCAATTCATCTAACTTTCCAAAACTTAAAGCTCTTCATTTAGATAGCACTCAGCTTGTGGATAAAGGTGTTATCGCTATTGCTAATTCTAAACAATTGACAGGGCTAGAACGTCTTTATCTTTGCTCAAATGGAATTGGTAACGAAGGAATGAAAGCACTATGCAATTCTGAAAACTTAAAAACCCTTCGTGTGTTAAGTATTTGGCGAAATGAAATCCGTGATGAAGGTGGTGAGGCATTAATGAATTCCCAAACCTTTGGTAATCTAGAACGACTTTATATGAGCTTGAATTTTATTGAACGCCCGGTGCGGAAAAAATTCCGAGGGTCTGACTTAGCTAAAAAGCTCATCACTCTGGTAATGGATTAGGAGAATACAATGAGTTATAAATTTACCTACGGGAAATTTTTTAATATTTTCTTTCATATAGGTGTCATCTTCAACGTTATTTTGGTTATCTGGCTTTATCTTGTTTTTTTTGACGTGATTTAATATAAATAAAGTCTACTTTTCAAATTATTTCTCTTCAAAAATTCTTATTAAACTTAGGATAGATCTTTTGATTTAAATTGAGCCTCTGGCCAAAGAGATTTAATCTCCTCATTTTGATGGGTTGCGGAGAAATACTCCCAGATAAATCCGTTCACATCCTTTTCCTGACTGAAGCCTGTAGCCTCATCATTTTCAAATCCAAAATGCCGAAGCTCGACTTTGTCACTTTTCCGTATGGAAAAATTAATTTCAGGAGTGCGCCAAAGAGCATAAACTCCCGGAACCAGCGCACAAGGTTTACTTTTCAGACGTCGCCCGTAATCTTCAACAGTATTTTCAAATTTAACTACACTTAATGCAATATGAAATTTTTTCATCCAAGTTATCCGATTTCAATAATATGTTTCGAGAATAAATTGACTATGCATCCTAACATATTTAAGAAAATAATATGACGCTTGAGAATCCATCCTCAAGCGCCCCAAAAATCACTTTTGTCAATAAACCCTATTACTCATAATCCTCATTTAGAGCTTCTAGAAATTTGACCAAAGGAGTTACATCTTGCTCCTTTAGATGAATATCCTTAAGTTCTTCAGCTCCATTTCTCAAAGTACCTCTACGAGCTAATTGAGAGGAGTCAATATAGAATCGAATTACATCTTCTAAAGTATCTTCCTGCCCCGTGTGCATGAAAGGAGCAGAATGTCCTAAGTCACGAAGCCCGGGGGTTTTAAACAAAGCAATAGTCTTAGGCAGTAATTTTTGGAAACGACACTTCTGGTATGTTCGGAGGAATTTACGAGGAGTTTGAATTAACTGAAACAAGTTTGCTTCAGTTCCCAATTCCTTTTCACACATCAAATTGAAAATACGCTCTTGCGGTTTGGGAAAATCCGGATTGGCAAATACATTCCATAACCCCAAATCAGTATGCTTATTATCAGGTGAAGGAATACTTTTAAATTTACCTGAAGCATTGGGATGCTTTGAGGTTGGAGGTAAATATCTATTAGGGTGTCTCAACCTCTTATTCAAACCGGGAACCCACAACCTCCTAAATGATCCACTACCATGAATACCATCGAACTCTTTTTGTGTAGATCCAGTATTGTGAAAGTTAAAGTCCGTAAAGTTTGGAGCTGTATGACAGGAAACACAATTCCCGGCACCTGAGGAACGGCGATTGCGAATTTTTTCTTTAAAAAATATTTTCAACCCTTTTAGTTCCTCTGATCCAAAAACATAATCCTGTTCATGAAAAGCGAAAGTCCCGTTTTCAGGGTCCTGAACATATTTAATTTCTGAAAGGTTTTTTATTTCTTTTAATAGTCGACGACTGTACTCCAGGTTAGTCTCGCCTTCTCTTGGATTTTGATCCAATCCGTTTAATTGTAAAAAAACATCATATGGTGATAGATTAAATTCCCCATTTTCATCCTGACTGAACATCAAATCAGTTACATAAGCAGCGATAATTTTGGCAACCAAATTTAAAACATCTTCATCAGTAATGCTTGGGTCTTCTATGTCAATTTGCAACTCTGAAGGTAATACAAGATCTTTCATAAGGTCTCCGTTTTCGTCCCTGGGATTTCCTTTAAACACTTCTTTGTAAGCGCCACCAAACTCCTTTGCTAATTCAGCCATTCCGTCGTCATTACGAATAATATGAGCTACATGCTGAACAGCTGTTTTAAATTCTCTTGGTAACCATCCATAGTTTCTTCCCGTGAGGGTTGCTATTACGAGATCTTCCATGGTTAAAAACTCTGCATCAAAATGAAATAAAACCCCATTGGGCCTGGGTAAAGATGCATTGACTAAAGGAGGTGAGTTTCTGGGAGCATGGGTAACTCCATCTCCACCAAAATCTTTCGGTCTTGCAGGGATAGGACTCCTTCTAGCAAAGTCAGTATAGGTTCGCATCCCTCCACCGGGGACATCCAAGTGCTCATCAACAAAATGACAGCCACGACAGTTCATAGAATGTCCAGCAAAAGGCCCAGGCAGAGTGCCGTTCAAAGTTTCTGTGGTATCCATTACAGGATCGCCTTTTTCTAAAACATGGTTGGCATCTCCTTTAGACATCTTGAAGAAAAACTGAGCGAACCTTGTTTCCAAAAACAACCTTTCTCCAATCGCAATTTCAGGGGGGTCACTTTCTTCTTCCTGAGCAAAGCTTTTTGAAACTAATGCATTTTGAGCTCCTACTAATATAAAGCCAATAAAAACAATTACCTTAACTGCTTTTACAAACATCTTAATTCCTCCCGGTAGAAAACCAAATTTCTATTTTGAAAATGATAATGATTATCATTTATAATAAAGCGGTGACTTTGTCAATGCAAAATTCCATTCAACACAAATATTTTTCTCTAACGAGTCCATCAAACTATGGGTTGCCCGGTGAAAACTCTTGTGAGACTCTTCTAGTAGACCCAGCCCTGCATTTTTCAAACTTGCTAAAAGATTATGGGAATTTATAATTTCAATTATCTATTCAGATATTTGTTTTGTTAGAAATAAAAAAGCATGACAATAGTCACCCAATTTTAGGGAGGAAGATAAAATGAGTACTTTAAGAATTATGTTTTTGGTGATCATTTTCACTTTTGCTTTAAACCCTTTTTTATATGCTGAAGAATTTAAACCTTATGTAGGCTCAAAAGAATTTGAACAACTTAAAAAGCTAAACGGGCATTGGTCAGGAACAATAGATATGGGCAAAGGTCCAGAAAAAGTGAAAGCAAGTTATAAAGTCACCTCAGGAGGCAGTGCGCTTATAGAAACAATATTTGAAGGAATGCCTCATGAAATGATCACCGTTTACCATGATGACAATCATCGCAAACTGAATATGACCCACTATTGCATGCTCAATAATCAACCTAAAATGACTCTAGCTTCTTCGAGTGGCAATTCTTTTCAGTTTTTTTTGGCTGATGATTCCAATATTCAAGCTGCACATGAAGATCATATGCATTCAGCCTTAATTAAAATCGAAGGCAAAAATAAAATGACTCAACATTGGACAGAATTTGACAAAGGAAAAAAAAAGAAAGTGGTAAAGATTGTTTTCAATCGAGTAAAATAATGCTAAAAAATATTATTTTTGTTTTTCCCTGCTAACCTTTCGTCTTATTGACTTTATTAAATAAAATTTTTGTAATCAAATAGTCTCTCCTAAGACTAAGAGAATACTTATATTTAATTTTCAACTAACTCAAAGCGCTTAGTCCTTGGTAAAGGAAAAAAATGACTTTAAAGTCAATAAAAGCATCCGATTTATTGGTAAAGGCTCTAGAACAAGAGGGAGTCGAGTATATCTTTGGAGTTCCGGGAGAAGAGAACCTAGACTTATTGGAATCCATCCGCCAGTCCAAACAAATTAAGCTAATTGTCACTCGGCATGAGCAAGGTGCCGCATTCATGGCTTCGACCTATGGAAGACTGACAGGACGCGCTGGGGTATGCATGGCAACACTGGGTCCGGGAGCCACCAATTTTGTCACACCTGCTGCATATGCCAAATTAGGCGCAATGCCTTTAATAATGATTACCGGCCAAAAACCTATTAAAAAATCCAAGCAAGGTCAATTCCAAATTATCGATATTGTCCGTTTGATGGAACCGATCACAAAATTGTCAAAACAAATAGTTCATGGCAATACTATTCCTGCATTAGTTAGGGAGGCTTTTCGAATAGCAGAAGAAGAGCGCCCGGGTGCAGTTCTGCTTGAGTTACCAGAGGACATTGCCGCCGAAGATACTCAAACCCCCATATTTGAACCTCATGAACGTTTTTACGCAGTGGCGGGTGAAACTATTATCGAGAAAGCTTCCTCCTTAATTAAAAAAGCCAAGTCCCCCCTTTTGTTAATCGGTGCTGGGGCAAACCGGAAGCGTGTTCGTCAAATGCTATGTGACTTTGTAAACGAAACAGGAATCCCTTTTTTCACAACCCAAATGGGAAAAGGAGTTATCGATGAGCGGCATCCTCTTTTTCTGGGAACCGCTGCGTTATCCGACAATGATTATATTCATTGTGCAATTGATCGGGCTGATTTGGTAATTAATGTAGGGCACGATGTTGTAGAAAAACCTCCTTTCTTTATGGAGGATGGAAACAAGCAAGTCATTCATGTGAATTTTAAATCTGCAGAAGTTGATCAAGTCTATTTTCCTCAAATTGAAGTTGTAGGAGATATTGCAGAATCTATTCAACTTCTAAGAAATAGGCTTGGAAAAGTTAATGCAAATTTTTCATATTTTTTGACAGTCAAAAATGAAGTGGACAAGCATTCCACAGAAGGAACTGAGGATTCTCGCTTTCCGGTTATTCCTCAAAGATTAGTAGCAGATGTGAGAACAGCCATGGGTGAAGATGGAATTATTGCACTGGATAATGGAATGTATAAAATCTGGTTTGCCCGCAATTACAAAGCATACCATCCTAATACAGTATTACTTGATAACGCATTAGCCACCATGGGAGCTGGTCTTCCTTCCGCAATGATGGCCGCTATTCTTAATCCAAGTAAGAGAGTCATGGCAATTTGTGGCGATGGCGGTTTTATGATGAATTCACAGGAGCTTGAAACGGCAGTGCGTCTAAAACTCAATTTGGTAGTTGCGGTTCTTAATGATAACTCTTATGGAATGATTCGATGGAAACAAGCTCAAGCAGGGTTTACGGATTGGGGACTGGAATTCAGTAATCCCGATTTCGTTAAATATGCGGATAGTTATGGAGCCAAAGGCCATCGGGCACAAAGTGCCGAAGGATTAGTCCCACTTCTTGAATCTGCCTTTGAAGCGGGAGGTGTTCACTTAGTTGAAATTCCTATGGACTATTCAGAAAACACTAAGGTTCTTATTGATGAATTGAAACAAAAAGTATGCCTGATATGAATGATATTTCAGAAAAACATTCTAAAGATTCTATCCTGGAAGTAAAAAACCCTTTCGATCAAAAATTGATTGACTCCTTACCAGTTGCATCATGGGATCGAGTGGATCAAATGTTAAACAATGCCGTCAATTTATTTCGCAATCAAAATTCCTGGCTTCCTGCATACAAGAGAATCGAAATATTAAAAAAAGTAGCCCGGTCCATGGAAACCCGTTTTGAGGAATTAGCTTTTCAAATTGCCAGCGAAGGGGGAAAACCACTTATAGATGCTCGCGTGGAAGTAACCCGTGCCATTGATGGAGTAGACCTTTGCATCAAAGAATTGGACCATTTAACGGGAAAAGAAATTCCTATGGATTTAACCCAAGCGGGATCCGGACGCAAAGCTTTCACTTATCGCGAGCCCATTGGCCCTGTGGTTGCAATTTCGGCATTTAACCATCCCTTAAATTTAATTGTTCATCAAGTGGCCCCAGCGGTGGCCGTAGGATGCCCTGTAATTATAAAACCAGCGGATGACACGCCCTTGTCCGCAAAAACTTTTGTTGAGATTTTACATGAGTCGGGGCTTCCTGAAAATTGGTGTCAATTTGTAGTCTGTGATATTCCGACAGCAGAGCGATTAGTTACTGATTCACGAGTGGCATTTTTTTCTTTCATAGGTTCTGCCAAGGTGGGCTGGATGTTGCGCAACAAGTTAGCTGCAGGGACACGATGTGCTTTAGAACATGGTGGAGCTGCTCCGGTAATTGTAGATGAAAGTGCAGATATCGATAAAATGATCCCCGCCCTAGCTAAAGGAGGCTTTTACCACGCAGGACAAGTTTGCGTTTCTGTGCAAAGAGTTTTTTGTCCGAAAGAAAGGGAGTGGGAGATTGCACAAAAATTGGCCGACTTAGCGACAAAGCTGGTCGTTGGAAATGCTATTGATGAAAAAACTGAAGTGGGCCCATTAATTCGCCCCCAAGAAACGAACCGAATTGATCTATGGGTAAAAGAAGCATTGGAAAGCGGTGGCAAGGCCTTATGTGGCACAAAAAAGTTAAGTGAAACCACTTATTCACCTACTGTCTTGTTGAATCCTTCGGATCAAGCCAAAGTATCTACGCAGGAAATTTTTGGTCCTGTAATATGTGTTTATTCATACGAAACTATTGAAGAAGCCCTTCAAAGAGCAAATGCCCTACCCTACGCTTTCCAAGCTTCGTGCTTTACAAATCGCCTGGATATTGCTTCACAATGTATTCGAGAATTAGATGCAACCGCTGTCATGATAAACGATCATACAGCCTTTCGGGTCGACTGGATGCCCTTTGCCGGACGAAGGCAATCCGGTTACGGAGTAGGTGGCATACCACATACCGTGCTCGACATGACGCAAGAAAAAATGATGGTCATTAACGGTTTCTAGATTAATTGACCTATTTAATAACCTGATCTTGATGTGGCTTTGACTAGCGTATCAGAGTTTTTCCAAAGCAGCCGATCTTCAGGGATCAGGAAATCACCCTTCCCATTTCGAAACGGACGCCATTCATGGTTCACATACAGTTCATTGGGTCGGAAGTTCGCTTTATAAGATAGGGATTGGTTCTTAGAGATGAAATATCCCATGTAAAAATATGGGATACTTTTGCTTTGGCAAAATTGAATTTGCTTAATGACACTGAACGTACCTAAACTCATCTTTGACTGAGGGACATCATAAAAAGTATATACAGCTGAAAATGTTTTACGAGTAACATCAGATAAAGCCACCCCTACTAAGTTGCCTTCTAAATAATATTCAAACTCCCAGCCAAAGGGCGTATTGGTATAAAAGGATAAGCGAAAGTTTTCTTCGTCTTCGACATCATCCTGCAATGATTGAAATCGCCCCTTATGTTTAAGATAAAGTTCGAACTTTTCATGGGTGAATTTTGGAGGGGCCATAAATATCTCAATACTTTCACATTCCTTCATGGATCTCCGCTGACTACGATTCATTTTAAAATCTTCAGTCCGCAAACGAATGGGAACACATTCATAACAGTTTTGGCAACGAGGTCGAAAGTAATATTCTCCAAAATGCCTCATCCCGTGAGCCAACATATATTCAAATTCAACCTCAGAAATATCCTCCAAGAGATATTCTTCGAATAAAGATTGTCGGTCTTTAAAATAACCGCACTGAAAGGGTTTAGATTCAATAAAATGGGCAAGCATGGGATTGTTAATGCATTATAAATTCAAAATAATGAGACACATTCTATTATATATTTGGATAGATGAATAGATCAAACGAATCAACTTTTTGTAATTTAATCCTTTAATTATTAAGGTTTTCAATATATTTGAAATTTAAAAAGTTTTAATCTACGATTATCGAGAGTTTTAATATTTTATTAAATTAAATAGAATTAAACTTACCTTCCAAAATATCAATTGATTTTCCTTTGAAAACTACAATTATTATTCCAACTCTTAATGAATCCAAAGTCCTTGCAACAACCTTGGAAAAAGTCGAAAAACTTCAACCTCATGAAATCATTATTGGTGATGGCGGCAGCCAGGATGAAACCATCAGGATTGCAAAAACCTATCCAACAAAGATTGTTTTAAGTCCCCCGGGAAGGAGTTTGCAAATGAATGCGGCCGCGGGTGAAGCTTCAGGAGATATACTATTATTCCAGCATGCAGACAGTTATATAACAAAAAAAGGCCTTGAAAAAATGAATGCTGTAATTGCAAAGGGGAAATACTTGGGTGGGGCGTTTAGTTTGCAAATTGATTCGGATCAACCCAGTTTAAATCGAATATCACGTTGGGCCACTCTTCGTTCCCGATTTTTAAATTTAACTTATGGAGATCAAGCCATATTTGTTCGTCGAGATATTTTTGAAGAACTTAACGGGTATGCTCCGATTCCCATTTGTGAAGATTTGGATTTTTCAATTAGGCTTAAAAAACGAGGCCCAATGATTATTTTAAAAGAAAGAGCCTATACCTCTCCAAGACGCTGGATAGCAGAGGGCACAGGATTCACCACAGCCAGGAATTTTCTAATTTCCACCCTTTTTCTACTTGGTATTTCTCCTAACCGACTTTGTCGATGGTATCCACCAAAGCGTTGAAACCTGTCAAGAGAACTGAAACTATTTGAGAATAATTAGGGAAAAGTCAACAGAATCAATACTTCGTTTGCTATCTTTATCTCTTCTCATTTCATTAGGTTCTTTATATAATGTCATTAAATATTGAAATTTTTTAATTCAAATGGATCCGGGCGTGGGAAAGCGAAAAAATAAAAAAACCTCCAAACAACAAAAATCTCATAAGAATAGATGGTCAAGACCAACGGCTTTTATTATTCCCATAATTTTAACTTTGGGATTAGTGTATTGGTATACAAAACCGCCTACGGTTCCCCAAGCGGCGGCAAAGGGTCAATTGATTGAAACCCGCCCTATCTTATCTGACGCAGGTTTTACCGGGAAAGCCGCGTTGGCCTACAGATATGCGGCAGAAATTCCAAAGGTTATTGACAGTCAGTTTTGCTATTGTTACTGCAAACGGGATCATGGTCATAAAACACTCTTAACTTGCTTCACCAATAAGCATGGTTCTGAATGCGACGTTTGCATTGAAGAAGTACTTTACTCTTATCAATTATACAAAGAAGGAAAAACCATTGATGAAATTGTAGTTGCCATCGATAAAAAGTTTTATCGGCCCTACAAACGTCACATGTAAGTAAAATAAATTATGGAACAAGTAATAAATAAAAAACCGGTTAGCATATATATTCCTTATGCTTTATTGGCTACAGCCTTGCTTTCTATATTAATTATGGCAATCAATAAAGTAGACCTCAAACCTTTTGAAGTGGAATATCCTGCGGAAGCTTTTATTGCCCCCAACTTTGATTTACCCACCATTTCGGGAGGAAAAATTTCACTAAAAGATTATAGGGGTAAAGTCGTATTTATCAATTTTTGGGCTACTTGGTGTGCCACGTGCGAGGTGGAGATGCCTTCTATGCAAAAAGTCTATAACGAGTTCAAGGATAAAGGACTGGAGATGCTAACGATCAGCGTAGATAAAGACCAGAGTAAAATTAAACCCTTTATGGAAAAACATAAACTAACCTTTCCTGTGCTTCTTGATCCCGAGGAAAGTATTGCTAAAAAAACATACAAAACAACGGGAGTACCTGAAACATTCATTGTAAACAAAGCAGGTATTATCGTCCATAAAGCCATTGGCCCAAGAGATTGGGCGACGGAAGAAGCAATTGCAGCTTTCGCTCAACTTGTTGAACAGTCTTAATTATGCGTGATTACTTGAATTGTTTTATTTTAATAATACTGTTCCTTCTACTTCCCAATAAAGTTTGGAGTCATGGAGGAGAAGATCACGAAGATCAAAAACCGAAATCACCAGAAATTGGATCAGAACATGTAATTGAGCCATTAATCTCCATGGAAGAAGATTTATTTGAAACCTCTGACGCATCTGATGCGTCTTCCTCTTCAGGAGAAGGAACCTATGGAATAGAAACAATGGATGGTTCCATGGAGTTAAAATTACCAAGAGACCCACTTTCTGGTTCGGGAGATACCTCTCTCTTTGAAAATACTGACCCGTTGGGATTAGGAGTGCAACCGGAGCAAAAATCCGAAAGTCGTATCGACCATTCTGGACACGATATGGGAAAAATGAAAAAGGTAAACTTAGCAGAGCATGAATGGAACTCTACATCTCAGAAAGGTTACGGATTTGCATTTAGTTTTACTCTGATCATTCTATTCTTTTTTTTATTATTAATGCTTAAACGACCCTTTGAGTAAAGTTAATATTCTCCACTTTACCCGCAGAAGCCTATGGCAAATGGCATTCTAAAAACATTAAAAGACCGGTTAGGCCTCGGTGTTCTCGAATACGAAGTTCCTGAGCACGCCAATACTGCTAAATATTCTCTGGGTGGAATGACCCTCTCAGCGTTTAGTTTACTAGTGATCAGCGGGATTTTACTTTCACAATTTTACGTACCACACCCGGATAGCGCAAACCAAAGTATTCATTACTTAAACGATCAAGTTTTTATGGGTTGGTTTTTACGAGGAGTTCATTTTTGGTCCGCCGAGGTGCTGACAGTCACCATGATTTTACACATGATCCGAATTGTATTTACCGCCTCGTATAAAGCACCGCGGGAAGTCAATTGGTTAGTTGGGGTCGGATTGTTGGTAATGATGGTTAACCTACTCTTTTCAGGAACGGTACTTAAGTGGGATCAAGAAGCATATGAAGCGTTAGCTCATTTTCTTTGGGTGGTCAAAAAGATGGGAACCTTGGGTACACCCTTAACGGAAGATTTTGCTCCCGGAGTTCCATTACTCAGTAGGATTTATATGGTACATATTTGTCTCCTACCTTTGGTAACTATACCACTTATTGGCCTACATTTATTCTATGTTAAATATCATAAACTTTCTCCATTACCTGAAAAACCTGATGCAGATAAATCTATTTCTTTTACGAAACACCTTGTATTTTTAAATCGATCAGGGTTCGGAATTTTTGCTTTGGTTTGCATATTGGCTCTTCTAATAAAACCTCCCTTAGGAGAGCCACCCGTATTGGGAATGGAAGTCACCAAACCTCCTTGGCAATTTGTCTGGTTGTACGCTTTAGAAAACCTATGGGTTCCCTTTTTAATCGTTGGCCCCTTAGTAATTCTAATGTTTTTGGTCATAATCCCTTTTATCGACCGCAGCCCTGAAACCTTTTGGAAAAATCGTCCCATTGCTACCGGGCTTTTGATTATCTGTCTCTTGCTATCAGCAGCCCTTATCCTTTGGGGCAAATTCACAACCATGACGCATTCTATGTAAGATTACCATCATTCCATTCAAAGGTTTACTTTCTAAAAATATCCAGTAAAATTTACCCATGATTACCCTTGAAATTATGACGAAGGAAGATTGCTCCCTTTGTGATACAGCTAAAACCACGGTGGAAAATGTAATTCAAAGTTTTCCCGTTGAACTTAAAATGGTAGACATTGAGTCTGACCCTCAATTATTTGAAAAATACAAAGAAAAAATTCCTGTGATTTTAATCAATGGAGAAGAAAGTTTCGTTTACAAAGTTCATGAGGTTACGCTTCGGAAAAAATTAGAAAAAATTTTACAAGAATATTAAATCACCTAAACGTTTATGATGGTTTAATTCATCTTAGAGGAACCAATGGTAGAAAAAATAGCCCTGACCAGCGAAGAACTAGATCAAAAAATTAATGAACTAGCACCAAAGTGGCAAAAAGAGGTCAACGAAAAAGGAGTGCCCTATATTTTTCGAACCCATCATGCAAACCAATTTTTGGAAGGGATTGAATTTGTGAATAAAGTTGCAAAAATGGCTGAGGAAAATAATCATCACCCGGATATTATAATCAACTATAAAAGAATCACTATCCGTTACTGGACTCACACGGCATCAGGAGTTACGTTAGCAGATGTGCAAATGGCCGAAAAAATTGACCCTTTATTTGATTAACTCTAAAAAACAACTATGAGATACTTCCCGGTCATTGCAATGGCGATCTCAGCAATGAGTTTTACCCTATACCTTTTCAATCTAGAGGGTTCTTCGTTTTCTACTGATTTGTCAACGGTTTTTATTTTACTCACTCCCGTTTTCTTCGCATTTATTTTGATGTGGATTCTAAAATTCCCAAACTACTTCAACAAAATGCTCAATAAAATTCTTTCCTACTGGACCAAGTCATCTTAATTTTCTCCCTCAGGTTTACCCCGCTAGAATTCCATGTAATTCTTAATTAGCCTAAATGTGCTAATCCCCATTTAAACTCGCTTGATTTTTTTTCATACAACCTTGACTCTATTAAATACAAGCAAATTAATAAAACGCATTACCTTTTTGGAATTCACAATTTTTCCTTATGGTTAATAGAACTTGCAAATTCAAATTTTTAATTTCTTTAACTCTAACCCTTTTGCTTCAACCCAATCTATCACAAAGTAATTGTTTAAATAGTGAAGGATTAAATTTTTTTGATGGCGGCAAAGGTTCGTTAAATTGGGAATATGAAGTTAAAGATTATATTTTAAACAAGTCAAAAGGAGTTTTTGAATTACCTCCTGGCTACGCTTTCCTTCAAGGTCATTCTGCCAAAACATTTTTAAATCAACTAAATGAGCAACCAACCAACAAACTCGAAGCCGTAATGGTAAATCCAAATACAAATTCACTTTGGACTTTAAGCTATTTCGATGTTGGCTATATTGCTTCAAATTCCAATTTAAATTTAGACAAGGGAAGGCTAATGGAGCAAATGCTTCAAGCCGCTGCAGAGGAAAATCAATTTATCGGGGCTAAAGGTCAAACACCTTTATTTTTCAAAAATTGGCTTGAAGAGCCCACTTGGGATGAATCCAATCAAACTGTTTCTTGGGCTTTAAATATTGAACAAGGGGAGAAAAAAATAGTCAACTTAATTTCACTAAAGATGGGAAGACAAGGCTTTGAAAAGTTTACCTGGGTTGGAACTCTTGAAGATTATCAAATCCATTATGAAAAAATAATAGAGCTAATAACCAATTTCAACTTCTCACCCGGAAGACAATATGAGGACTTTATCCAGGGAGATAAATTAGCAAATTTGGATATAAGCCAATTAACTAAAGCCACTTTAATAGGATCACATATCGGTGTCAAAGAGCTATCTGGCCTTAGTGAAACCCCATATTTCACAAAATACATTTATACCTTTATTGTTTGCCTATTCACGCTGGGAATTATTTGGATGGTCGTTAAAAAACTCAATACGCCACCTCAACTCCAAGGAGTTTAATTTATCAATCGCAATTTTTTTTAAGTTTTATAAATAACGAATCTGCCTATATAAATCGGAGAGTATAATGAAACGTGGACTTTATATATTTTTCTTTCTAACGGGAATATTCATTTCAACCCAATCATACGCTGAGCCACAAGAATATCCATCTACCCTTGAAGAAGCTCTCATGGAAATTGAATCATTGCCTTGGGATTACGAAACAATTAATTATACTCTGCCAGAATCACACAGCACTCTCCTTCTTCCTGAAAAATATTTGCTTGCCAGAGGAGACGTGGCTCGTAGATTTATGTTTTTGAACCAGGGTTTTCCTTGGCCAGACACTGAAGCGGTTCTCTTCGACCCTGAAACAGCAAACCAACTCATATTTAGTTATCACAAAATAGGACATATTAATTTAGATTCCTGGGATGAACTGGACGCTGATCATCTATTGCAAAAAACTATCCAGTTAACGATGGAAGGAAATGTCAACCGAAGGAAAAATAATTTACCAGAAGCCAAGGTTTTAGACTGGATTCAAAAGCCAACTTTAGATAGAGAAAGAAAGTCCATCTATTGGACTATTGAATTGGTAGAAGGAAAAACTCGAATGGCTAATTCCATTGTTCTTAAATTGGGCCGCGATGGATTTGAACGAATTATTTGGGTTGCACCCTCTACAACATATGAAAACTCTAAAGGTTTTTTAAAAACAGTTATTCACAACTTTGAATTTAAACCAAATTTTCGTTACGCAGATTACAAATCTGGTAGTTCCACAAAAAACTGGGGTGTAGCACAACTTTTAAATACCATGATTAGCGGAGGAAATTAATCGTAAAGATTTTCTCATAAAACTGAAAATTTTTTAATTATCACATTCTTCTTCCAAAATATCATCTAGTGATTGACGTCTTCTTGCCAAAACACCTTGATCTCCGTCTACCATCACTTCTGGAATTAAAGGTTGTGAATTATAGTTTGAAGACATAACGAATCCATAAGCACCAGCACCTCCAATAACAATTAAGTCACCTGGGTTTGGCTTGGGCAATCTCCTGGGAACAGGTTCTTCATTTTCTTGTGTTAAAACATCTCCAGATTCGCACACAGGTCCCGCAACTATTAAATCTTGAGAAGAACCCAAATTATCCCCCACAAACCATATTGGATGGTAGGAGCCATAAGCCATGGGTCTGATTAAATGACAAAAGCCAATATTACACAATACATAATCAAGGCGTTTTCCTCCTTCATCAAATGTATGATTTAACGCCCTCACCTCTCCAATTAAATAACCACAGCCAGCGACAAACCGGCGCCCAGGTTCAATTTCACAAGTAATTTTTCGGCCAAAATACTCCTGCAGTTTTCTCTGTCGCTCTTCAATTATAGGCTTATATGCAGAAATGTCCTGCTGTGGAAGATCGGTTCTATATTGGTAAGGAAGCCCCCCTCCAAAATTTACGGTTTCGATATCATCGAACTCTTTGGCGTAGTCAACCAATTTTCCGGTTATTCTCTTTAAATGGTCCATGTCCCCACCGGAACCTATATGAATATGAACACCTGAAATTACGAGTTCATATTGTTGTGTTATAGATTTTACTTCGTTCAAATTTTCATACCAAATACCGTGTTTACTATAAGGACCACCTGTATTGGTTTTCTTTGAATGACCTGCACCTTCCCCCGGATTTATTCTAATAGAAACTCGATTTGACCCCTTTCCCAATCTTCTTAAAGTTTGTCCATACTCTTCAAGCATTCCCAGGGTACCGCAATTACAATAAATATCATTCAATATGCAAAATTCAGCATCACTGGCACTAAAAAAAACGTCGCTAGTAAAACATATATCCTGCGGTTGAAAACCTGCACGTAAAGCACGCTGCACTTCCAAAACACTCACGGCATCAATCTTAATCCCCTGATCTAACATCTCTTTAAGGATTTGAATATTTGAATTTGCCTTCATCGCATAGCGTACTACGGGGGCCAGTCCTTTTAGCTCTTCAATAGACTTGCGCAATAATTTTTTGCTGTATACATAAACTGGAGTTCCATATTTGCGAGCAATCTCCCTGACATCTAAATTTTCGATCTGCATTTCTTCTCCTAACCCAAGGTAAAAATTCTCAGAAGTTTATCGTAAAGTAAAATTTTGAGCAAAATTTCTTTTTTTAAGCAAAAATTTTATGCTCGTATGAGTAGAATTTGTTTGACTTTCCATATCAATCTGATTAAAAATTTTAAAATAGGAATTAACTAACAAGTATATATACAATTTGGATTCTGAGTTTCCCTTGCTAAAGAAAAGCCGAGTGGGTCAGGCGATTTTAGAATTCAGACAAAATTTTTGATTTGCAATCAATTCTTAACCACCACAATTAAATGTCTATGGAAAAGTGGAATATAGAAAAATCATTGGAACTTTATAATATTGAGGGTTGGGGTTCAGGCTTTTTTGGTATCAACCGCGATGGACATTTGTATGTCCGACCGGATCACCAAAGTAAGCAAACCATAGACCTTAAAAAATTAGTCGATGACATCCAATCCAAAGGATATTCTCTTCCTGCCCTAATCCGCTTTTCAGACATTTTGAAATCCAGAATTTCAGAATTAGCGGGTGCATTTGAACGAGCAGCAGCAGATCATAACTATAAGGGAACTTATTTCGGAGTCTATCCCATCAAAGTCAATCAGCAGCGGCAAGTGGTTGAAGAAATTGTTAAGTTCGGTCGATCTTACAAATTAGGCTTAGAAGCAGGCTCAAAACCGGAACTGCATGCAATCCTTGCTATCATGGATGATCCCGATTCGCTTTTAATTTGCAATGGATACAAAGATGAAGCTTTTATTCGATTAGCTTTGATGGGAAATAAACTTGGTAAAAAGGTATTTATTGTTGTAGAGCGATTAGCAGAGCTTACCTCTATCGTAAAAGTAGCCAAGGAATTAAATGTTGAGCCTAATATAGGGTTAAGAGTTAAATTAGTGAGTGCCGGTTCTGGGCGTTGGGCTTCCTCAGGAGGGGAATACTCAAAATTTGGATTGAGTCCCATTGAACTGGTGGAAGCTTTGGGTATTGCTAATAAGGAAAATATTTTAGAACGTATTCAACTTATTCACTTTCATCTGGGTAGCCAAATCACAAATATTCGTAGAATCAAAAGCAGTTTGAAAGAAGTTGGACGTTATTATTCTGAATTAATGAAACAAGGGTGTAATATCCAATACATTGATGTCGGTGGCGGATTGGGAGTAGATTATGATGGAACTCGCTCGACTTATGCCTCCAGTACGAACTATACACTGCAAGAATATGCTAATGACGTAATTTATCATATTCACGAAGTTTGTGAACAGGAGGAACTGCCGCATCCCCACATTATCTCTGAATCGGGGCGAGCTCTTGTTGCCCATCATTCCATTTTAGTTTTTAACGTTTTAGATATTTACTCATTTCCAGAATTAGAAAATGATATCCAAATTTTAGATGAAGCTCCGGCCGTGGTTCATGAATTACATTATGTTCTTGAGCAAGCAACCAACAAAAATATAATTGAATCGTGGCATGATGCTTTGGATTTAAAGGAACGAGCTCACAATGAATTTTTTGTGGGCATGATTTCCCTTAAAGACCGTGCAATGGCAGACAAAATATTTTGGGGGATTTGTCGCAAAATTCAAGGTCTATCCTCTCGACTCAAATATTTACCTGATGAATTGAAGTCATTAAAACAAAAGTTGGCAGATAAATACTTCTGCAACTTTTCGGTTTTTCAATCTTTACCTGATTCATGGGCGATTGACCAAGTTTTCCCAATTGTTCCACTACAACGATTAAATGAAAAACCTACGCGGGATGCAACTTTAATGGATTTAACCTGCGATTCGGATGGCATTATCGATGGTTTTATTGGCTCCCAAAATACCGAACAGTCTCTCCCATTACATCCCGTATCACCTGATGAACCTTATCGTATTGGAATTTTTCTTGCCGGCGCCTACCAGGAAATCCTGGGTGATTTACATAATTTATTTGGAGATACCAATACCTTTCATGTTTCTTTAAATGAAGATGGATCTTTAAAGTATGAACAAATTATTGAGGGTGAAAATGTTACGGATGTTTTAGATTATGTACAGTTTCGTGCTGATGAATTGGAGGGAAGAATGGCGGCTTTTCTTATTCAACGAGTTTATGAAGGCAAGCTCACCCAAAAAGAGGCAGACCAATTTTTGTCCATGTATAAAGAAGGACTTGCAGGCTATACCTATTTGATAAAACCAACTCTTGAATAATTTTGCTTGGCTTTAAAAGTAATATCAAATCTAAAGCCTCATACAGAGCATCACTTATAAAAGATTCTTAAATAAAGTTTGAAATTCCTAGGAATGGGGAAACCCTTAGCAAAAGTAATTTAATTCAGGTAATCGTGTTTTTTCAATATAAACAATTCGGCCAACAAATATTTTAAGTTTTAACTAACTGTAAGAAGCCTAAAATCAAATGAAATAATAGTAATCATTTAAGAATATCGACTTAACCTAACAAAATTTGACTTTCCAAATAAAATTACAGCTGATATAGTATGCTAATAAATAACAATTTTTGACTGACTATGAATACAAAAAAAAAAGGTACAGATGGTTTATTAGGGAACAGGCTTCGTGCTTGGAGGCAATCCATTCACTTAAAAGGTTACGAATTGTCCGAAAAAATTAATATTAGTCCTGGCTCATTATCGGAAATTGAATCTAATAATAGCTTGCCCTCGGCGGATACTTTAGCAAAATTGGCAAAGCATTCGAACCTAAATATTTTATGGCTTTTAACAGGTGATGGAAATATGTTTAAAAAGGAAACACCTGAATTTGAGGATGATATAGTTAACCAAGAATTGAAAGATTTATTTTTGGGGCTTAAAAGAATTATTGAAAGTGGAGATAAAACCAAAGCTGAATGCTTGAAAGGTTTTATTTGGGGTGCAGACCCAGGAAAATAAATTAACAGAAAATTTTCACAAATCCTTAGACAAAAAAATTCCCTTAATTTCTTCTTCCGTACGGTTCATTTTCAAATTTCAATTGAATATTTCTTAATAATGATTGGACGCAATCCGGGCAAGCTCGATGAATTATTTCTTTATAAATTTTTTGTTTAATAAATTCCTCTATTTCATGCCAATTTTTCTCTTCGTCTCGCCATTTTTTACACCATGGACAAATTTCTAGCAAAGCCTTTTCGCTGCCAGCTGTCCCATTAGGTAAATTAGAATTTATTAGGCTATTATAATTTTGAAATATCAAAATTCCCCCATCAATTTTTCCCGATTGAACAATAGATGATAGTGTTAAATCAAAAGATAGAGAACTCTTCCCTTCATTCTTTTGATTAATGACTTCGAGAAAGTTGAAATAAGCCCTTTCTCGAAAAACTCTTTCGAAGGCTATCCCTTCTTTATTCTTACCATAAAAAAATAGTTCTTTAAGAGGTTTTCCAATAACTTCATTCTCGCTCCAACCGGTTAAAGATTTGGCTGCTAAATTTAAAAAAGTAATCAGCCCATCATTATCAAAAATTATAATCCCCAGATTTAATTTATCTAAAGTAATAGAAAAATTATTTTGAATTCTTAAAATCCGCAATTCTTCTTCACAATTTGCTAATGCAATTTCAATATTTGCAATTAAGGTCTTTTCATTAAAGGGCTTTAACAAGTAACCGAAGGCTTTAGTTTTAGTAGCTCTATTAATTGTATTTTTATCTGAATATGCGGTCAAATAGAGAACAGGAGTTCTAAAAACTTCCCATAGTTTCTGTGCACATTCAATTCCATCAAGAGCTCCTTGAATTCTTACATCCATTAAAACCAAATCTGGTTTTGCTAAATTTATCTTACCCATTAGCTCATTATAAGAAGTCGCGGTTCCAACAATATTATAACCATTGTTCTTGAGGCAATACTCAATATCTAGCGCGACAATGGATTCATCTTCAACTATAAAAATTTTGGGTTCTTCTAGTGTCATGTTTATCTTCCTTAATTGGAAATTCAATTGTAAAACAAGTTTGCCCTTTTTTAGAAACAAAAATTTGCCCCTGCAATTGCTCTTCAGATATTTTTTTTACCAATCGAAGTCCTAAAGTTTGTGTTTTGTCAAAATCCCAATCTTCGGATAAACCCACTCCGTTATCACAAACTTTAAATTCAACCATGTTTGATTCAGGTGCCATAAGTTTAAGAGAAACATCAATATCCCCCTTCCGATTTCCCGGGAACGCGTGTTTTATAGCATTGGAAATTAATTCCTGCAAAATAAGACTACACGGTACAATTTTATCGATACCCAATAATAGGGAGTTTGTTTCAATTCGAACAGAAATCTGTTCACTTCTAATTCCATATGCCAAAAGCAAACGACTTACTAAATCATTAAAATATTCCTCTAATCCAATTTCCGAAAGGTTATGGAAATCAAAAATTTTCTCATAAAGCAATGCCATAGATTCGATTCTTTGTGAACATTCTTTAAAAACTTCAATTAAGTTAACATTAGAAGTATGATTTGATTGTAATCGCAACATGCTTGAAATAATTTGCAAATTATTTTTGACTCTATGATGGATTTCCCCAAGAAGAATATCCTTATCCTTTAAGGACCTTTCTAAATTTTCTTGCACACTTTCTCTTTCTACTATTTCCTTATTAAGATTTTTATTGGCATTAGAAAGCTTCAAATTGGCATCCAATAATTCTTTTGTTCGAAGTTTCACTTTTTCTTCTAATTGGTTTTTATAATTTTCAAGCTCTTTACCTCTATTTTCGATTCGAGTAAGCATTTCATTAAACCCCAAATACAATGTACCAATTTCATCTCTGGTATTGTGAGCTACGCGGATAGAAAAATCGTGGTTCTTTGATAACCGCTTCGTCGTTTCAGCAAGATTTAAAATTGGATTAGAAATGACTGATTGAAGTTTAATAGAAAACAAAAGAGATAAAAGCATTACCGTCAGGAAAATAAATAACGCGAGCAATGAATACGTTTTCAATAGTTTCTTGTATTCCACCAGTTTTGCTCGTATCACAATTTCTCCAATTTTTTTTGATTTGAGCAATATAGGGCTTCGAATCTCAATATCCTCTTCAAAAAATTCTAACAACCCGTTCCTATTTTCTCCCTTACCGGGTATTTTTGCTTCTAAATTTAATGGATTGAACTCCACTAACAATTCGTTCGATTGGGTATACAACGCTGCGTAATACACCTGAGGTTCCGCCTCCACCGATGAAAGAATTTGAAGGGCCGCATCCTTATCTTCAAAACGAAGGGCTGCCTGATTACTTTTTCCCACTGCCTCTGCCAAAACTTTTAAATTTCTGACCATGTTGGATTTAAATAGTCTCAAGTCGTTTATAGTAAAAATACTACATGTTAAAATTAAGGTAACAAATGTAACCGCTAAAAACATGCAGATCATTTTCCATTTAATTGGCAAATCTAAAATGGAATTCATAGTGGGTTGTCCTTCACAATAATGGCCAGATTAAGTAGGAAGGAACTGATTTCTATTCCCTGTCTTTTTAAAGCCATTCGATTAATCTCAAATTTAACTTTATTATTTCTTTCAATAAAATTAATACCCACTCCCAAAGAAGCATATCCTTCCGACTCGCCAATAATTAGAGTAGGATTTCCATTTAATATTTTTAATATGCGCTGCAATTTGTCATCATTCTTCCCGGTTATGAATGCAATGTCACATTTTTTAAGATCCCCTTCCGAAACATTTTCATAAACAACAATGTCTTTTTTAAGAACACCTTCATCTTTAGCAATTGAAAAAAGGTTTCCAAATTTGTTGGTCCCAATAATGCATAATGCATATTGGGAGAGTTCAATTTCAGGGCTTTGGGAATTAGGCCATTTTAAAAAATCAATGAATTTCGATACTAAACTGGCCTTAATGGTATATTCTCTGCTAACGGGAGCCGCTTCTACAAGCTTCTCCACATAAAGAGAGAGGAATAGAATCAGAGAAATCAATTTAATTAAGGAAAAAACATATCCTTTGGATATTTTCGAGGGGTTCATTTGGAAGCATTTTCGTCCTAAATATTAAAACCTCATACTCACCTTAGCAAAAAATCCCCTTTGCGTTTCAGATGCCGCTTCGAAACCACCTTGAAATTCTTGGTGCCTAGCATCCGTGAGGTTTTGGGCTACTAACGAGATATCCACTTTTTCACAAGGGTTCCATCCCAGCCTTAAATCCAAACGATGAAATTCGGGAATATTTGCTGCTTTGTATCGGCTAACATAATAATATGAGATATCAAATTGAATATGCTTTGTGATATTAAGAAAAGATCTTAGAGCAATCCTATTTTGAGGTTCCCCTTCTGCATTAAATGCAGTCGCAACCACATTACTATTGGTGACTTTCAATTCAGTGATGGCCAAAGAATAGTTTCCGGAAATTCTCCAATTGGAAAAAATTTGCCATTGTGCAACCACTTCAAATCCGTAGACAAACCCATCCAGCGCATTTGCATTTCTGAAATTGATTCCATCTGAGGTAACAAAATCCACCAGATCGGTATAGTCAAACCAAAACCCGGATAATTCAAAAAATAGTTTTGAATTTTTTCTAAACTTGTATCCAACTTCGTAAGCCGTTAAATTTTCAGCTTCCGTTTCTCCATCAACTTCTCTAAAAACAATAGGGGTCGGTCCGCCGGTTGAAAAAATATTCAGTGTAGCGTCTTCGTCTCTAGGACTGGGAATCCTTACCGCCCGCGAAACTGCCGCCCAAAAGGAATGATTGGGATGCGGTGTCCATAGTGTTCGAATATTTGGTTGCACCTCAAAACCGGAAAATCTATTGTGCTCAAATTTTGAGCCAATAATTAAACTCCAGGTTTCCGGGATTAAGGTAATTTCATCATGTATAAACAAACCAAATAAGTTCGAATTTTTCGTAGGAATTCTCAATGAATTTCCACCAAAATCATAAGCCTGAAATTGATAATTAAGACCCCAGGAAAAAGCATTTCTTTTTCCAATCAAAAAATCATGCTGAATATCTATGTCAAATTTTTGGATGGTATTTTCAACAATGTTTTGAGCTTTTCGTGAGTAACCATCATAATAAAGTTGAAAAATAAATCTTGAGCCCTTTTCAATTGTTCGCGTCCAGCGGCCTAAAATATTGGCTCCTTTTTGAATTAAACCTGCTTGAACAGGTGCATTACCCGCGGTATCGGAAATAAAAACGCTTGGATAATTAGTTTCAGAATCTAAATAATAGGCATCCCCTTGGATGGTAAACAAATCCTGCTTCTTTTCAAAATCCGCCCGAAAACCCAATTGGCCCATCTGTTTCTCATCAAAGGCTCGATTTCCATTTGAATCAACACCATCGTCCCGGTCTCTATATTTTCCATACACTCTATATGTCAATCCATTTTCCATTTCACCACCGTGCCTATAGGTAATAAAGGCCTTTTCTTCTGTACCTGTGCCTCCAGCCAATAGGTTTCCTTGCGTTTGCCTGGAAGTTTTTGTAATAATGTTTATAACTCCAGACACAGCATTGGAGCCCCAAAGCGCCGCTCCTGGTCCCCGGATAACTTCAATTCGATCCACATCCTCCAGGACCACATCCTGACCAATCCAAAATACAGAAGAAGTTCCAGGACTGTAAATAGACCGGCCATCGATTAAGACTAGCAGTTTATCTGACCCTCTTCTTTGGTTAAAACCTCGAACGGAAATGGTATAGGTATTTTGATTGATTTTCGAAACTTGAATGCCAGGCACAATTCTTAATGCCTCCATAAGGTTCACTGCACCTACGCGTTTAATATCCTCTTGAGTAATCACAAAAACTGCCGAAGCAGTTTTATGCAACTCTTGTGGCTTTCGACTGACAGAAGTGACAGTGATTTCGGCTTCTAATAATTGTTGCATATCCATTTGCATCAGCTCCAACTGTTCCTCAGTTATTTGCTTCTCTTTGGCAAACGCGTTTAAAGGTATAAAGGACATCATCACAAAAACAAGAGAGCATATGTAAAAAACTAAACCAATATCCAAAATAAACTTGGATAGAAGCATAGATAAAATACGATTTTGCAAAAAAGACTGCTTCTTGATAATTAAACTGGATAGGCTTGGAAAAAATTGTTTACCCATAAAAAATCCACTCTACCTTACATCTTTTGAGCAAACCCACTATATTCACCATACTAAAATTTTTAGCAAAAAAACATGGACTTTAGAAAAAAAATACGGTAAATTAGCACGAATTTTTGGAATACTAAATAAATTAATTTAGTTTAGGGGGGTTATTATGCACTCAAATATGCAAAATGCAATTATGGAAATCTTGGATGATGTTAATTATCTTGAAACCGTAACAGAAGATCCGGGTAAAATTCAAAAAGACTTTGACTTAAATGAAAAGGAGTATAAAGCCTTAAATTCTGAATTACCTTCGGGTCCAAGAGTTGTAGCAGACAATGAGGTTAGCTCTTGTGTTTGTATTTGTTGTACTGCTTCAGTGTCACAATTAGTACGAAAATAAATCTAGCACGAACCCTTGAAGGGAATTGCAGATGGAGAAGATATCAACCTTTTCTGCGGTTGAATACGCAAATACTTCCCTACCGCAAAGACCTTTACTAGCACCTTGGGTAAATTGCATTCAGTTAGGAGATGAGCGGTTACAGTTTCGAAGTTCTCAATTTAATTTTACCCTTTCTCACTCTTTACTTATTGGTGCGTTTTGTGAAATTCGCGATTTACTAGATGGGAACCATGAAGTTGAGGAAATAGCTTCCTCGGGTGGGGAAGTTTATTTCCCAACAACAATCGTTTTCCTGCTCAAAATGTTACGTGCCCATGGGGTTCTCCATGAGTACCATCCAATCTTTTCCTCCTCAAGTAATTTAGAAAAACGACAAGCAGTCTCTTTATCCCATGTCTTACAGGACCCTGGCCATGCTATAGAGATTTTTTCCAAGTCTCGGATAGGATTGATTGGGGACTCATCTCTAGTTGATGATATCCATTCATCATTAAAAAATATCGGGATTCAAAAGATTTATCCTTCCACCATTGAATCTCTATATAAAGTAGTAAAAGAAGAAAATTTGGAGTTTTTAATTGTATGCAAGGAATCCGCTAGCTACTCATTTTTTGAAGAAGTAAATGCGCTTTGCATTAATTTAAAAATTCGGTGGCTGCATATAAGCATGGAAGGGACTTCCGCTTTAATAGGTCCAACTATCGTTCCTCTTCAAACTGCATGTTATAAATGTTTTTCTACTCGTATCGAATCCCATGTCCCCAATTTGGAAAGTCATTTAGCCTTTAAAAACAATCACAATGGAAATTCCTTAGATTCCGGTTATTTCACAGCTTTAGGGAAATTGGTTAGTAGTCAAATCGCTATGGAAATAGCTCGGATTTTTATAGGCTATTCTCCGCCAGAAACGTTTGGTCGTTATTACAAATTTGATATCCGTGAAATGATACCCGTCGGTCATTATGTGTTACGTTTTCCAGGGTGCTCTGCATGCTATAAACAAAAATCTCCTGTGGAAATTTGGGATCCTAATTCTATATCCGAGGAAAAGTAATTTTGAAAAATGCAACTCTTCAGCTTGGATCTTCAAAAAACCCTCCTCTTTCAGAATGTCTTGAAAGAGCTACTCGGCTGGTGAGTGATGAAGTTGGAATCCTTTCAAAAGTAGAAATTTTGAATTTACCTCCCGGAGAACCTCCCGTATTTCATGCAAGGACAATTCCAGCGGACATTTCAAATATCACAGGATATAAGACCATGAATTTTGGATCAGCGATCTCTACGAATCAGGATGTTGCCATTATGAAGGCCGTGGGAGAAAGTATCGAAAGGTATTGTTCGTCACACATCGATGAAAACAAATTGGTACGAGCCACACAAGAAGAATTAAATGGGGAAGGCATTGATCTTCAGCAATTGGCTCTTTTTAGTGAAAATCAATATTCACAACCTAATTTTAAGTTTCCTCGAATTACTTCAAACACCCCTTTATATTGGGTGAAAGGCTTTTCTCTTTCTCAAGGGGATCCCGTATGGATTCCTGCCTCACTAGTTTTTATGCCTTATCTATACCGCAAAGATGAACCTATTTTCCATGATCAAATATCTACTGGACTGGCCTGTGGAACAGATATAGCTTCGGCAACATACCGAGGTATATTCGAGATAATTGAAAGAGATGCATTCATGATCGTTTGGCACAACAAATTAATTTGTCCTACTCTGGATCCCAGCAACATTACTGACCCCTATGTTCAATCTTTATTGAATGCACTAGATCAAACTCCGGTTCATTATTTTATTAAAGTTTTGACTTTAGACATTGAGGTCACAACATTATTAGTAATGGCCTCCAGCAAAACGGGCAGCCCACCGCATAATGTTATAGGAATGGCTGTTGATTTAGATCCATTAAAAGCATTATCCAGAGCCCTAGAGGAAGTCATTTTAGTTTATTTGGGAATGACCCGGTACCAAAGGGAAAACCCCAAGTACAAACGCGACCCGGAATACAAACAAGTAACGACTCCTGCAAAACACGGGATTATTCACGCCATGGAATCCGAACTCCAGGAGACCGTGCAATTTCTAAAAGAAAATAAAAAAACTCTCACCATTAATGATTTGCCAAATTATGAAAATGGTAAACAAATGGACGCTAATCAACTTTTAGCACACCATTTACAAAAAAACGACTTAGAAGGCTATGTAGTCGACTTAACCACGGTGGATATTGATGACGTTGGCTTTAAAGTAGTTCGTACAATAATTCCAAAGATGCAACCCTTGGACCTGGATCACGCATATCCTTATTTAGGCGGTAACCGATTGTATGAAGTTCCCTTTAAGTTGGGGCTTGTTTCAAAACCTTTACAAGAAAATGAAGTAAACCCTGATCCGCATCCCTTTCCATAAATTCGCTAGGAGGCACCATGGGAAATATTATTAAAGATAACCTTTATTTGAATCCCCAAAAACCAAAATCACCATATCCAATCAGCGAAATTTATCATGAGAACACTAAATTATATCCTTCAACTATTAATGCGGTGTATCCAGCCATAGAGTTTTCAAATATGGAACTTCGGGCCATGCTTAAGGGTTTTAAGCAATATTCTTATGCAAAAAAAATCAAACTGTTCACACCCGAAGATAAAGAGGAAAATGAAAAAACTTTTAAAGAAGTAATTGAATCAAGGAGGTCGGTTAAAAACTTTAGTAAAGAACCATTGAGTATGAGAGAACTTTCACAAGTTTTGTGGCAAAGCTATGGAACAACTGGAAAGGAACACGAACCAGGAGTGGGTGATCGGCTACAAAGAGTTGTTCCCTCTGCCGGCGGTCTTTATCCTGCCGAAGTCTATCTTGGCATAAGAAATGTTATTGGATTGGATCAAGGAATTTATCATTACAATGTCCCGAATCATGAATTAGAGATGCTTACCCCAGGGGATCCTACCAGTCAACTTCAAAAAATTTGTTGTGACCAACCCTACACCCAAGAAGCCGGAGTTGTTGTTTTAATTAGCGCCGTATTAGAAAGAACCAAAAGAAAATATGGAGAGCGTGGCTACCGATATGTTTTACTGGACCTTGGTCACCTTGGGCAGAATATATATTTATCCTGCACGGCTCAACAATTGGCTGTAATGACCACCTGCGGATTTTTTGATGACTTAGGAAATGATTTACTCAAACTTGATGGGATAAATGAGTCTCTGATGTATGTAGCCTTTATAGGAAAAAAGAAGGAACCGTAAATCGCATTAAATACTTCAATTCCAGGAAAATTTAAAACCTTGCCTGGAAAGCTCAACCTCGAATTATAATATTATTTATTTTTTGCAGTTTGATATCTTTCTTGCTTCAAAGTCTCTAAAGAATAAAAAGTGCCCCGCCAAAATATTCCACCTTGTTTCCAGGTTTTAAAGCTGGACATTAAAATTGCATACATTTCTAAAATTACGGCAATAGGAAATAGAAAGTGATGAAACCACCGTATTTCAAAATGGGTCCCTAAATAACCATACAAACCATGCATGCAAAGTAAAGATACTATAAATCCATAAGCCTCAATTCCGGGAAGTAAAAAAAGACCTGTATAGGGTAATAAATATAAGACTATAAACATAAATAGTCCAAAAACCATTTTCCCCCAGGAATATTCAAAAGAAGCAAACATATTTTTTTCAACACCTTTTAAAGTCGGCTTCACGCCATCGTACCACCTGAGAGACAAAGAGTTTGTGGCAAAAAGTAACTCTTGCTTATACCCTTCCTCCTTAACCCTTTTACCTAAAATGAAATCATCTAAAACATCCATTTTAAAGGAACGATGCCCTCCAATAGACCTATATGTGGAAGCCTTTATTAGATTAAAGGCTCCAATTCCATAATAACTATATTTCCCATCTGCAATAGGCTCCTGAGTTTTGACGTAAAGAAGGAGACCAAACAGAAAAAATGTTTTAAAAACCCGATCTAATCCTCCATGACTTAACCCTGCCGGGATTAAACACAAATGATCTGTTTGTGAATTCAACAAATAATTTATAGATCTATTCAAACTACCTGGCTTAAAATTAACATCGCCATCAGTGAAAAGTAAAAAATCTCCCTTAGCAGCGTCCGCTCCTGTTTGCATTGCATGGTTTTTGCCCATCCAACTTTCCGGCAAATTAGAAATATGTACTGGCTTAACGCGATTATCCTCTGTTCCCCATTGATCTATTATTAGACCTGTATCGTCAGTAGAGCGATCATTCACTGCTATAATTTCGATATTCGGGTATTCGGCATTCAGGAGAGACTTAATTGTATTTCCAATGTCATTGGCTTCATTCTTTGCAGGGACTATTATCGACAACAAAGGAAATCCCATTTCAGGAGATTGGGAATCGGTCAATTTTTCTAAATGACCATGGCGAATCATGGGACTCAAACGTAAAACAGCATTGAGCCATAACAAAAATAATAACCAGCCGAACCAAGTCATTTTTCTAAGGAGATTTATTTGGATTCAAGGTCTGGTTCAAGATCGGCTTTCCCCTTTACTCAGAACATCAATCATGGACTGGTGGACATGTCCATTAGTAGCAAGAATTTCCCGGTCACCCAATTTAAAAGGGGATCCATCAAACCGGGTTACTTTTCCCCCTGCCTCTTGGACAATCAGCCATCCGGCTGCATAATCCCAGGGATGAAGTTTCAGTTCCCAAAACCCTTCAAATCGGCCCATAGCAGTGTAAACCAAATCAATAGCAGCCGACCCGGGGCGACGAACCGCTTGGCATTCTTTTACAAAATTCGCAAAGTGATCTAAATTATTATGGCAAGAATTTACTACGTCGTAAGCAAAACCCGTTACTAACAAACTCTGCTTAAGAATAGAGATATTGGATACGTGGATCGGTTTGGAATTCAGCTTTGCTCCTTGACCGACTTCAGCAACAAAAAGCTCATCCAAACAGGGATTATAAACAACCCCCACTACGATCTTCCCCGCACATTGATATCCTATGGACACACAATAACATGGGAACCCATGGGCAAAGTTAACCGTTCCATCCAGTGGATCAATGACCCAAAGGTGATCTGCATTACCCTGAGTCTCACCAGATTCCTCAGCCAGGATTGCATGATCCGGAAACCGTTCTTTAATGCGGCTTATTATTTCTTTTTCGCAAAGTAGATCGACCTCAGTCACTAAGTTTATTTCGCCTTTATAACTGATTTTACCAACACGATCCTGTCGTTCCTTTTGAATTCTTCCTGCGGCCAATGCCGCCTCTACAGCAACTTGCACTGGGCGGGTCATTCGATCCAACCCCCACCAACAATACAATCCTCACGATAAAAAACTGCAGCTTGCCCGGGAGAGATAGCAGGTTGTGGATACTCTAAATTCACACGTGCCCTACTGTTTGGTAGTGGGGTTACCCAAGCTTCCACAGCTTTATGACGATACCGGATTTGCACCAATGCTTCAAAAGGTTCACAATGATCTAAATACCAACTTACTTCTCGAACAGTAAACTCATCTTTAAACAGTTTAGTTTTTGGGCCTACTGTTACTTCATTATTAACCGGATTAATGGATGTGACGTAATAAGGTTCAGAAAGACCACCAAGATTTAATCCCTTCCTTTGCCCTACCGTATAAGCTGGGTATCCTTTGTGTTGACCCAGGACATCACCCTCCGAATTCACAATTTTCCCGGGTTGGAATTTTTCTTCCTCTACTTGGCTTGCAATGAATTTGGCATAGTCATTATCCGGAATAAAACAAATTTCATGGGATTCCGATTTTCCAGCAACATTCAACGAATACTTTTCAGCAAGCTGCCGAACCTCTTTTTTCTCCAGGTTACCTAGAGGAAAAAACGTTCGCTCCAATTGTTCTTGGGAAAGATTGAACAAAAAATAACTTTGGTCCCTTGTTTCATCTAAACCCCGCTTTACGGTTAAATTACCCGAGTCTTCGTCTCGAACCACAGAAGCATAATGACCCGTAGCAATATAATCGTACCCATAAATTTCAGCTTTTTGCATTAATTCATCAAATTTCAACTTTTTGTTACAAGCTGTGCAGGGTATGGGGGTCCGGCCTTCCATGTACTCAGAAACAAAATAATCCACAACGTCTTTACGAAATTCTTTTTCCAAATTTAAAATGTAGAACGGAATCCCAACTCGTTCTGCTACTCTTCGAGCGTCAGATAAATCATCTAATGAACAACAAGTACCGAAACGATTATCTGTGTCCCAACTGTAATCCCATAATTGCAAAGAAATCCCTATCAGCGAATATCCTTGGTCTTTTAACAATGCAGCCACTACGGAGCTATCCACACCCCCACTCATGGCTACTACAATTTTTTTAGTTTTCTTGGGAATAATTACCATATCAATTTCTAGAAATTTTAACTAATTGAAAAAAACGATAAATTTGAATCGCCTAATTTTCGAGATTTTATTAAGAACAGTCTACCATAACTTTCTAACAGTATAGTTTTGTGATGATGCTCAACAATAACAATAGAGGTTGTCTTCAACAAAGTACTCTTAGCTAGCTCGACCATGGTATCTTCATACCATCCTCCTGCAAAAGGAGGATCTACATAAACCAAATCAAACTGGTATTCGCGCTCTTGTAATATTTTTATCGCCTGAGATGCTGAATTCTTTATCAACAACCACTGTTTTTTTTTGTTCGGATCAGATATATCAAACAGCTTGCATTTATCCAAATTTTGATAAATTATTTTTTGAGCTTTAGCACTGGATTCCACAAAAACTACTTTTTCCGCATCTCTACTAATCGCCTCAATTCCAATAGCCCCTGTTCCCGCAAATAAATCTAAAAATACGGCACCTTCCATATCTGGAGCCAATTGATTAAAAAGTGACTCCCGCACCCTATCCAAAGTAGGACGAATGGATACTCCGGACAAACCAACTAACTTTATCCCTTTCAATTTTCCACCAATTATTCGCAACTAAATCCTCTATTTTATTGGTTTTCATTAATTAAAAATTTCTTAAATTTTCAAGATTATCTGACTTTTCTCCAGACTTTACAAGGCTGGGCCTTTATGTTTAAATGCTTCTTTTATTTAATTTTGAACCATACTTTTAATACACAATTCATAAGGAAGTATATTCGAATGGCAAATGTAGTAAATCGGAATCCCTTTCTTCTAGCTTTGTTTGCCCCGCTTTATCAGTTGGTAGGAACCGTGGCAGTGACAAATGACTATTTGCTGGCAGCAATTTTTTTAATGTTTACTTTAGGATTACTTGGAGCCTATGTAACTGAGTTTCCAATTTTTTCTGGATTGTATGCTAACGAAGTATTACATAAAGTAGCTGTTTCTTCCTTATTTGGCTTTTTATTTGGACTGATTTTATTCGCATTTTCTATGATGTTTAAGACTACAAATCAGGAGGCCGATTCTGCTCCCTTTTCTCCAGCTGGACAATTCTTTTTAACTTGGGTCGCTCTTTCCATTCCTGCTTACATCATCATGGTATTTTTAATTCGAGGGGTTAATAAGCGAGATTTAGAAGAAGAGGATAGAATCCGAAAGGAAAAGAAGAAAAAACGTAAGAACAGCGGCCCCCCTATAATGGACCGGGATGGATTTTAAAAATTTTATTTAGTCTTCATCTGCGGCCACCAATCCATAAGAATTCCTACCTGGTAAACCGCTAGACCAATAATTACCAATATTGCTAACCGAATCAAATATTTCCTTAAAAATGCCACAGGAAAGAGAATGGCCCTATATTTTTTTCCGAGCGCAAAATACCCAATAATCAACAGAACCACCACAACTCCTGTTGCTATTGGGTACTCTGTTATCTTTGACAATATTTCATTCATAAAATTAAAATATATTTAAATATCTAAGGGAATTATAAGATTCAGCCATTCCAAAAAAGGATTGGCATTGATCTAAAAGTATTCGCCAATCCTTTTAGTAATAATATCAGCCGGTAGACTCTTTTTTAGGATTAGCGCAATAAATTATATCCGCCTTTATACTGGGTAAATCAGCCCAACCTGAATCGGGAGTAGCATTTTCCGGGTAGGGTGTTCCCCAAGGCAAATCCGACATGGAGTAAATGGTAACATTTGATTTCCCGCCATCTCCTTCTTTAAATTCAACCGCAGCAATATGAGAATCATATCCTTTCCGATTCCAAACTATTAAATCCAGGTCTTCATATTCTCTAAAAGTTGTTTTTTCTTTAGACCACACACCTTTTTCAACTCCTAACCGATCTTCTTGCTTCAAAAAGCATTTTGCTAGGGACTGATAATTTTTATCTAAATTTAAGGTTTCAACAAAAGAGTGTTTCTTAAAATAATTAAAATCATTCGTCATGGGTTGCTTGGCGCATCCCTGAAAAACAAAAACCATCAAAACAAATAAAATAATTTTTTTCATTACAATAAACTCCCTTAAATGCCATTTCAAATCTATAGAATAATTATTAAAAGTAATTGAATTTGAACTAGATTCTCAATTTCCTTTCTCAGCGATGATTTTATTATATGTAAACCATAAAAAAAACATGAAAATTATATTTTGAATAATTTTAAACCACAAATTTCAAAAAAATGTTTCAAAAATCTTACAATTAAGATTCAAAATTAAACTAACTCATCTATTTCCGCTTAATTCAAACTATTTGGCCGTTAAAAAAACTCCTATTAGAACTGAAAAACTCAATCAAATTTAAAACTTTTTCTAAAACAAACACTACTCCTATTAATAACCCAAGACAAGTTTTTTATAAAAATTACTTTTAACACCCAATGTCTTATAACAATAGAATCAATTAATTTATGAAAAATCAAACCAATGACCCATTACTTCAAACTCACTTCTCAAATTATACTCCTCCAAAAATTCAACCCATACTTGAGTATTTAAAAAGATTTTAGGGCTTTGACTACCACATTTTGCACTCACCCAATCAGAATATTCCCGAAGTACCTTATCAGCTAACTTCGGGTTCTTGCTAAATTCTAAAATTTTAAACTGAAGTTTTCTATCCCCTCTTTCCACATAAGGTTTAAAATCTTCGGGTTGATAATGAATCAATTTTCCCATCTTTTTTTCTTCTAGGATCAACAACTTTCCAGCCTGTTCTGATATATCAGTGGCAAAAACGGAAATGCGTTTTTCATCGGATTGGTAAAACCCAATAAACCCGGGAATATCTATATTATTTTTTTTATCATCCCATCGATTAGAAAACTTATTTGAATTCTTGATAAAGCTACTGGCTTTTTCCCCAACAGCAAAAATTATTACTTGAGAAGTTTGACTATAACTTCTTAAAATTGTATCGATTTGGGTTGGTTCCATTTTTTCGCAATGCTCAGAAATTTTATTGGAAATCAAAAAATCCATTTCCTTTGCAGCAAAATTAGCTAAATCAAAAGCAACTTCTTCAATTGAAATATTTGAACTTTCTAAGAAATGAGTTTTAGGATAAACGCGCTTGATTTGTACTTTAACTTCTGGATCGACCTCCCACCCAAATCGGTTTTGTATTCGATGAAAATAATCGTAAACATGATAGAAAATTAAGCTAGATACTAAAGTTTGTGAGAAAGTTTCCACAAAATGATTAACTTGAATAGGGCTCAATCTAGATTGGGTTATCTCCATACTCCGGTTTAAACCGGCACGTTTAACAATCAGGTCAAATATTTCTTCTAATTGTCCATCAAAATATTCACTCTGCTTTAATAAGGAAATTCCTAAACTCTCTAGGAATTCCCCATCATTTTCTCTTAATTCATAAGCAACATTCTCTAATTCCAGAACTATATGGTCAATCTTCTTTAATCTTTCTTTTGAGGACACCCACTTTATATCTTTTAACGCTCCTAATTTCTCTTCCGATTTCACTGAATAGGGGTTTAAAGCCAACATTAAAAGCGTTATAAAAAATTTTTTATAATAAACTTTTTGGGAGAAATGCTCCTTTTCAAAATTTTCTATTAAAAATTCATCAGGTAAGTCTAAAAAAGAGTTAAGCACAAACTTTACTTTTTTACTGGAGGAGATCACGCTTGGAATTTTTGAAACAGTTTCCTTAGAATCAATACGTTCGAAAAATTCAATAACAAAGTCGGCCCTCTTTTTATAAACAAAATAAGCCCCCAGATTAACCAATAACTTTAAAATCAAATACGAAACATACCTTCCTAACATATTTTCATTTAATATTTCTTCTTCCAATTTCAGTTCATGCCAATTTGCTGAAGCAAACTCTCTTTTAAACAAAACATTCAATTCACCTAAAGATTTCTTCCAATTTCGATATTCTTCAAAATTAATTACGCGACTTTCCAATTCTTCCATTTTGCAAATGGTGTCTTCTATTTTTCCATGAAAGTCCAAATCATTATAGACATTAGAATCAATTTTTTTAAAACCATTCGAGTAATTCCTAATTTTAGATTGCTGTTGAATTTCAAATACAAAAGCTGGTACCTCTTTTAACCAATCTTTCCAAATTTCAATTTGACTGTTATTCTCAATTACTTGAATATTTTTAAATACATGAAGCGACATTAATTCTAAATAGGAAGGATCAATTTTCTTTCCGTTTATCTCTTTTTCGGATAAAACTCTAATAAACCAACCCACAGTTTCTAAGTAAGCAGAATTTTCAAATTCATTTTTATTAGAACTATCCCTTTGAAAGCGCTTTATAGTAAATTCATTAAATAAAATTAGGATTTTCCTAACCGGATTAATATTCCCCTCTTTTCCAGTTAAATCAATTAGAAGGCTTATCAAACACTCGATTGTATTTCGGACAATTTCATAATTTTTAGATTGGACAGCCTCTTCCCAAATTCCTGTAAAAACTTTTAAAAACTCATTTAGCAAAGACCTCTCGTGCGGAACATTTTTTAGAATTTCCCAAATATCTCCTTGAAATAATTCTCCATCAATCACCTCGTCTTTATCCATGCCCATGAGGATTTGATATTTCGTATAATTCTTATCTTTTAAAAGAAAAAACATACTTGTTAAACCTGTAAATTTATCAAGAATTATTTTTAAGAAGTTATAATCGGCTTGCCTCACTCCGTGCTTTGCGGACCTCAGCAAACTACTCATTACAACAAAAAGATCATCCAGCTTTTCTTCCTTTTTAGATGAAAATACTTTCTTTAATAAATTCTGAGTTTTTTCTAAAAGAATTATAGGAATATCAGTGGAATATTGATGGACCCTTTTAATCAATACTGCAAATAAAATTAAGTTTATAACTGCCCAAAAATATATTAAGAGCATTACATATTGGTTATTTATATTTAAGAGTTTCACAAATAAAATTAAAATAATATGTGATATAAAAAACCAATATTGAGCTAAATAAATTTTTTCATTGAAATATAATTTGAGTATTTGCCTATCTTGGTCTTTAATAAACCTAAACACCATTAATATTGTGAATGGAATTGCCAGTCCAATTAAGATAACTTCGGCAATCAATATTCCATTCAGCAAATCTCCAGAACTTCCTATTCCATCAAAAGATGCATTCGCTAATCCTTCAATCCCTAATGCTGGAAAATGAAAATTGGATAAATCACCAACAAAATTAATTTCTCCTGAAATCAAACCATACAAGACGATAGCGACAATAGGAATGCTGGCTATTACAAACCCGATAACAAGATCAGAAATCGAATACTTTTCTTTACCACTTTTAAATTCTTCAAACATTACTTATAAAGTTAACAATTATTTATAAAATAATTACTCGGACAATGTACTTAAATTCATTCCCCCCTAAACCTGCGTCCTAATTCTAGCAAAGCTTTGTTTTTAAATTACCTAGTTTATTTAAAATAAAAATGAAAAATATCAGTTTTCAGATAAAACATTTTGATCAATTTTAAATTTGTGATTAAAATTTAGCATATGTTTACAGAACTAGTGATTTTTCAGAGACAAATTGAAAGGCTTACCGATAAAAAACTTTGCTTATCCAATTTTTTAATGAGGACACAATTTAAAGGTAAGAAAAATTATTTTTGCGGATTTGCGAAATTGGGAATAATTATCTATCCATAATAAGCTAAATTAGAGCTTCAACATTCTAATTCAATTTTATAAAAAATAATTTTTAGACAAATCAAATAGAAACTAACTAGGAAGGATAAATATTTGAGAAGAAGAATTATAATTCATTTAAACAATTAAATATTTTTTCAATCATGATTGGTTTTCCAAGGAACTCGGAACAACCCAATTCTACAAATTCTTTTCTTTCATGCTTTAAAACAGAAGCGGAAACGATTACGACACGTGGCTTTTGATCCCCAAGATCTTCATTCATTTTTTTAAGAGTTTCACTTCCGGTTAGAACAGGCATATGGTTGTCCAAAAATACAATATCAAATTTATCCTTATATATTTTCTCTAAAGCCTCTTCGCCATTTTTTGCTTGCTCTACCACTCCCCCCAGCAATTGGATCATTTGACATAAAGCCTCCCTATTTTCCATAACATCATCCACCACTAAAGCCTTGACTTGCTTTTTCAATTTGGACAACCCAAGTTGGGGGTTTTTAAAATCATTTTTCGAATCCATTTCATTAGATACGGGCAGATTAATTGTAAAATAAAATGTTGCTCCCTGGCCTTCTAAAGATTTCAATTCTATCCTTCCCCCTAACAACTCAATTTGCTTAGAAGATATTGCTAGCCCCAAACCGGTTCCCCCTTTATCGTAACCCAATTTATTTTGCTTAAAGGGTTGGAATATTCGTTTTTGTTGTTTTTCAGGAATACCAGGACCTGAATCAATCACCTCAAACCTGTAAAAATCATTCCCCTCATTAGAAACAATTAATGAGACTTTGCCAGAATCTGTGAATTTAATTGCATTTCCAATTAAATTAATTAAAACTTGGCGTATTTTTCCTTCATCACCCAAAACCATAGATGGCATTTCCTTTGAATAATTCAAATCCCAGGTAATTCCCTTCTCTTTACACCTGAAACTAAATATACTTGAGATCCCTGAAATTAACTCACTTATAGAAAACTCGGTACGATTTATTTCCATGCATCCAGCTTCAATCTTTGAAATGTCTAAAACATCATTAACTAATTCCAAAAGATGTTTACCGCCATCCAAAATATGTTTTAAATTATTCTTTTCTTTTGTTTTCAAATTTGAAGACATATCGAGCAACTGGGCAAACCCTATAATCGCATTTAGGGGAGTTCGAATTTCGTGACTCATACTAGCCAGAAACATACTTTTTGCATGATTAGCTGAGTTTGCTTCTATTTGAGCCTTTTCCAATTCTTGGGATCTTCTTTCCAACTCTGAGGTTCTTTTTTGGACTCTTTCTTCTAATAAGATATTTGAATTTTGAAGTTTAATGTCAGCATCCTGTATTTTAGTAATCATTTGGTTAAACTGATCCACTAAAAACCCTATCTCGTCTTTATTTATTTTATTGGCTCTTAATGAATAGCTATTTTTTCTTGTAACTTCCTTCATGGTAGATGCTAATTCCATGACAGGTTGAGCTACCGTTTTTTGTAATTTGGAAGAGTATCTGTACGCAATAAAAAATGAAAGGATAATAACAACTCCAATAATCATTGCATAAAAAGCAAAACGCTGATACATCATGTCCAATGCTGTTAAAATAAACAAGGTGCCCAGTTTTTCATTATTGAATGTTATTGGATAAAAAACCCACAAATGCCCACCCTCAAAATACTCTCCGTTTTCCCAAGGAATTTTAGGAGCAGAAATCTTGTTTAAAGGAGAGGTGTATTTTGCAAAAATCTTTTTGTTAGGCCCGTAGATAGCTGCAAACCGAATACTGGATTCTGTTTTTAAAGTACTCAACAATTCTCTAGCCCCACTAGCATCTTGAAATTCCAAAGGACCTGCGCTGTTAATAGCAATGATTTTAGTTATACTCAATATCTCTTTGGTTGCTGTGGTTCGAAATAAGAAAAGCTCATAACTGGTAAATGCTATACAAGCCACCAATACCAAAAATCCACTTGATAAAAAAATGGCTGTTCTTATTCTATTTCTTATTGAGTCTTTTTTACAGATTTCCATAACAGACTAAACCTTTGGTTTGTATACTTTGTGCGCTTGTTTTAACAATTTATAACTCAAGCTAATATTTGATCGTTGTGTTGCTTCCAAATTCACCTCAAAATCAATCGAATCATCTATGATGACAATATTGATCATGCCTCCATTTTCACAAAACCCTTCTATATCACTTATGGTCAATATGGGTGTTTCATTTAATTTTTGAATAATCGTTTCTAATTTTTTAGATTTTGAAGTATTTATAAATAATGCATCCGAGGATTTAATTTCACTGATTGAATTAATAAATCTGATTGATATTTTTTTTTCATTAACAATTTGCCCTTCAATTAGCTTCAAAGCTTCATTGATTTCTCCATCTCCAAGAACTGACAAAATAATCTCCTCATTTATCCCTTCCGCCTTCTTTCCGTTGGGCCACTCCACAAATTTAAGAAAGTTAAGAGTAAAGGCAGTTTTTATTTTATACTCTAAACTAATTTCATTATAAGCAGACGAAGGTAAAAACAGAACAAACCAAACTAAAATAAAAAAGGTAGAACGCCTCCCTATCTTAGATGGGTTATTTTCAAACCAAAAGTATTTTGGAGTTATCTTCATTCGCTTAAAAATCAGGTCAATTATTTATAGTAATTGTAAAAAAGTAACTCCGAGGAACTTCCGTTGGAGTCACTAACGTTGCACTTGTAGGCTCCAGGAATTCCAAATGTTTTGGGTCTAGCAAATTAAGAGCCCCCAAACTTAAGGAAACATTCTTTAAAGGTTTCCAACCCAAACGTAAGTCCAACCGTGTATAGCTTGGAATATTAAATTGAGTAATATCATCCACAAAATTTAAATAAGTATCCAATTCGATATTTTTTGGTAAATTCATGGTAGATCGCAATTGAACTTGGAAACTAGGGTCAAGACCTTCAACTGAGCGCGCGGTAACTAATCCTGGGTCAGGAGTCAAATCAATTTCAAACCATGAAAATCCGGACTTTAATGTCCACCAATCGAAGGGATTCCAAAACACAGATAACTCCATCCCATAAGTTTCTCCGGAGAAACCCTTTCGCGCAAATGAAGTCTGTCTTACAAAGGTAGGAAAATTAGATAAGTCTAAAGGGCCTAATTCAACTGATCGCACGTCATCATAGAAATTCAAATACGTTGAAACATCGACTACAACATTTCTCAAAGCTTTCCATCGGTAACCTAATTCCAAAGACAATAAATCTTCGGAGACTGGATTGGGAACCCCCTGTAAAGAAATAACAGTAGGAGGTAATGTTGGTATGAGTCCAGCTAATAAAAATACTCGTTCTTCCACAATATTTGGCGTTCGGACCGCTCTTGAAGCCGCGAACCAAATAGTATTTTTACTATTTGGGGTGTAAACCAATCTTGCATTGGGTTGAATTTCAAAACCACTAAATGAATTATGTTCAAATTTTGAACCAACAATAAACTTTAAAACCTTTTCAACAATTGTAATCTCATCTTGAATAAAACCATCTATACGAAAATTAAAATCTGTCTCTGGATTTATTCTTAAATTAAATGCGTTTTTAAACTCATCAAACGTATAGTTTTGACCAAAACCAATAGTAACATCATGCCTCTTCAATAATTTTCTACGATGCTGAATTTGCAAATCTAGAGTATTGACTAGAATTTCAGGAAGAAATGGTTCTTGCCGGTGTTCTCGATTCCAAAAAAATTGAACTTGGGTTTCTGAATTTGATGTGTGTTTTTTAACCCACCTGGCAAGAATATTAGCTCCATCAATATCTCCCTCTGCGTCGAATGTCCTTACTGAAGGCGGTGTTAAGGAAACAATTGTATTAGAAGTTCTAGAGCTGGATTCACCATTATAATAGTCTCCCTGAAAGGTAAACTCTTCATTTTTACTTTTTTTCAGGTCAATCCGAAACCCTCCGCGAAATTGATTCCAATGATCATTTGCTAAAGTCCCGGGTCTAGGCTCAAAACTATCTCGGTTAAAATATTTTCCATAGACTCTGTAGGTGGTTTTTTCATTTATTTTCGCCCCATATCTAAATGTGGTCGAACCTTCTTCGACAGTTCCAACTATGGCTTTGCCATGAAATCCCTGGGTATCTTTAGAGTTTTTAGTAATTATATTTATAACACCGTTAACTGCATTAGCACCCCATAAAGTTCCACCTGGCCCCCTAATAACTTCAATTCGTTCAATGTCTTCTAATGGATAATCAATTTGGTCCCAAAAAACTCCCGAAAAAGTAAGCGAATAAACAACCCTCCCGTCTACCAAAACTAACAGTTTGTCAGAGATTCTTTGATTAAAACCTCTTGAAGTAATCGCCCATTTATTTGCATCGATTTGAGCAACCTGAAGCCCAGGGACCATTCTTAAAAGCTCTGGTATGTTTAGAGCTGTAGAACGTCGAATATCTTCCTTGGTAATTACATAAATGGCAGCAGGGGCATCAAAAAGGTTTTGTTCCTTCTTTGTTACAGAAGTTACCTTTGAAAGCTTAATTCCTTTTAATTCTGAAATGGAGAGCTTTGTCAAATCTTCAGGAATTTTTTGCGTTGGCTCTGACTCACTGGCCCACAAATTATTTGAGTACCAAATTAAGAGAAATATAGGGAATACAAATTTTTTTAGCATTAGTTTAATTTCATTGAATTTATTGATAAGAGATTCAATTGGAACAGAACTTAATCCTCTCTCAATTTCTAAAATGCACTATTAATAAGGAAAAGTTTTGATTGTTAAATGTTCCCAACAATCAAATAAAATCTAGCTATTGTGTTGTTTTTTTAGAATATATATAGGTTAAACGGTGTACCGATAATTTCAATACCCCTGGAAGAGAAGGAAAGTAACTTACTAATTTTCAAATACTTATAAGTCATCTTTACTAGGCAACAAACCAAAAAGCGTTCACATTCACACTTTATTTTGGTTAGCCATAACCATTGAAAAATCGACCCAAGCCAAGGTTATTAACGAAGAATATGCGAAATAAAATTTTTTTTTAAAAACAAAGGAAGGAATGGCGTCCCCAGCGGGATTCGAACCCGCGTCGCCGGCGTGAAAGGGCAAGGATTTTTCGCCTCGCGAAGACGCTCCATTTCGGTAAGCTTTGTGGTTTGAATTGGATACCCGGTTTCCTCCTTTTTGAGAATGCTCTCCAGACGTTGCCTTCTTGTTGCCCTCGGTCGTCTCCTTTGAATCATTCTATCGATAGAAATCGAATAGGTCGAAACCATGGGTGGAAGCTGATCCATTCGTGGGTTATCAAATATTTTTATGGTGGAAATGTCCCGGCTCGGTCTCGAAATTCCTTGGCCATCTCTTTTTTTAATTATTGGGATGGCTTTTCAAGGATCGGCCCTCTCCACTGTTAGTCGTTCATTCGAAATGAAGATTAAAGTCGTCTCCTTTGAATCATTCTATCGATAGAAATCGAATAGGTCGAAACCATGGGTGGAAGCTGATCCATTCGTGGGTTATCAAATATTTTTATGGTGGAAATGTCCCGGCTCGGTCTCGGAATTCCTTGGCTATCTCTTTATTTTTTTAAGGGCAGTTTTTTTCGAGGACCGGCCCGCTCCTCCATTAATCTTTCTTTAGGATGAAAATAAGGTTGGTAGAGACTATCGGATTGAGTGGGTTTATTACAAGTTGTTTGGATGCGGTACCATCTCAGTCTATTGGCTGGCCAACCTCCGGTTGGGTGCCACATTTATATTTATAAGATGAATTGAGGCTCGGCTTGAAGTTGGGATTGTCACAATTTTTTCGGACATTCTTTTTGGATTCAATTCTTGAGAAAGATCAAACATTTCAGCTCTTTTTAGGAAGGTGAGCTTTATGAAAACATAATATTAAACATTACTGAATGTCAATCACCCCGGCCCGCAGGCCAACGCCTGCAGGTAACGATTTTTCTCTTTGGGTCTCTAGGATTCTTTTCTCCAATAGACTTTGAAAATCCCAGTTGCTTCCAATCGCTAGATTGGGAAAGAGGGCGAACATGGGTCTTCTTCTTTAAGTTTTTTGTGTTTTGTTCAATAGGTTACTGTTTTGCAAATGTCTACTTTTAAAGAAAACCTTTTGATAACCCTATGAATTAAAATCACTGGAGGAAAAATCCCCCCAGCCCCCTTCAGAAAGGGGGAGCGCATCGGCTTCTGGTTTTTCATTTAATTCTAAAGGGAAATTAAGTTTGCGAAACGAATTAGTGAATTTGGTCAGCGTAATTGATGGTCGCAATAAAATATAAGGTCCAGCGCCGCGCTGGCCGGGCGGTGGGAATATTTTTTTCAATGGCAGCGTGACGCTGCACTCAAATTTTATTTGCGATGATCGGTGGTCGATGCTGAATGCTCAGAAGTTTTTTGAATATTGATTATCATTTAATTTAAGACCCCTGGAGGAAAAATCCCCCCAGCCCCCTTCATGAAAGGGGGAGCACATCGGCTTCTGGTTTTCGATTTTTTTTCTGAAGAAAAACTTTAGAAAAGGTTCTGCGGATTCTGCGCCGGCCGCCGATCATCGAATATAAATGTTGCCCCTCACGGCAGTGAGTCATCGAAAATAAAAGTTGCCTCTCACGGCAGTGAGTTCCCTCCAGTCGTGGACTGGCCCTCTAGCGAGGGAAGCAACAATATGGTTGGAAAAGTTTCTGAGGAGGTCTTCTTAAAAGTGAGGGGCGCATGAGTTGCTTTATTGTTTAAGAAATTCTTTGACATGAAATAGTTTCTTCCTTAAGAAGAGCTTTAGGTAAGGACAGAATTAGAAAATTCCGAAGCGGTCAATCACCCCGGCCCGCAGGCCAACGCCTGCAGGTAGACCTCAATCTCAGTCCATTTTTGAGGGGGCAATATCCTCAGAAACTTATCGGATATTCCTGCCGCTTCCACTCGCCGGATTGGGAAAGGGGGAGCGCATCGAACTCCATTTAATATTTTCTGGATTTTGTTCAAAATTATTTTTTTGCAAAAGTCTTCTTTTTAAAAAGGAGGGTAGTGATTTTTTCATGGTCTGTTTCGGGTGGTGCGTTTGAAAATTCTACCATTCGGCTTGATACATATTTTTTTTTGAAAGGATGGGTTTATGCCTAGTCGTTTAATTAAGGAATCGATTTGGACAAGTGAATCGCTTTGCCAGTGTTCCATCGGCGCGAACAATTTATTTAAGAGTCTCCTTCCCAGCACAGACGACTACGGATGCTTCGATGCGCGGGCGGCGGTGCTCCGTGGCAAGCTGTTCCCGCTGATGCTCCACCGGGTGAGCGAAAAAAACATTGTGAGTTGGCTGGACGAACTGGTGCGTGTGGATTGCATTCGTCTTTGGACGGCGCCCAATGGGATTTTGTATGGCTGGATGCCCGGATTCGGTTCGCATAATGATATCGAGAACACTCATTCGCCCAAGACGCCCTGCCCTCCCTGGTTACAGGATGAGAAGGGAAACGATCCGCGGCTTCCGACCAAAACCAAAGCGGCGTTCCAAAAATTAAGTCAGGCTCTGGAGCTATATCGGCACGAATCCCATGCGGAACACAGCATCGGCAAAACTCCGACCTATCGAGAACTGCAGGCAATGACGGGCTGTAGCATGTCCACCATTTCCAAATTCTTTAAAGAGAAGGGGTTAACGTCGTCGCTCCAGTTGGCTACGGATGCTCCGCTTGCTACGGACAAGAATCCTAATCCTAATCTTAATCCTGAAAATCTTTTTTCTTGTCGCGCTTCAAAAAAATCGAAGGCGCGACGGGGAAAATTTTCGGATGGGGATTTGGCGTTTGCGAAGCGAATGCAACGGGACCTGCTGCGGCTGAATCCGGAAACGAAGCTGGTGTCGCCGAAGGTCTGGGCGAACGAGGTGCGTTTGATGCGCGAGGCGGATGGGCGCTCCCCCGAGTCGATGGTGGCAGTGTGGGAGTTTGCGAATTCGGATCCGTTTTGGCAATCGAATATACTTTCGGTTCGCAAACTTCGCGACAAGTTCGATCAGTTGACGTTGAAGATGAAAGGTCCCTCGAAAGGCAATGCATCGGACGCGAAAACTCAAAGCTCGTTCGAGCGCAAGCGGAGCACAATTATTAATCTTAAAGATCCGACAACTTTGCAACCTAAGGAGGTGGCGCGTGACCCCAACAAAGACCTTATTGACGTGGCGGGTGTTTCAGGAAGGACTGGCCTGGCTGGTTAGTTGTAACGGGCCGAACCTGGACCAGAAAACGGCTGAGGTTTGGTTCGAGATGCTTCAGCATATTACGGACGCGGATTTTGTGTGGGCGGTAAAGGATTTGATCAGTAACGTGGAAACGTTGCCGACGGTCAACTTTGTGTACCAAATTAAAAAGCGGGCGCGGCACAGCGCGAACCTTCGGCTGCGCTGTAAACGGATCATGGATCAGCAGCGGCAGTTGATGGAGGTGCGTCCTTCGCCGGAGGAGGCCAAGAAAAATATTGAATCAATTAAGCGGCGGTTGGTGATCAAGTCTATTCCCCTTGATAATGGAGGCGCGGCTTAAGAATGAGTGAGACAAACGATATGTTGAATCAGTGTAAACATTGTCAGTATTGGTCGGATGAACCGGAATCGTTTTTCCACAACATGCGGGTCTGCAGGAAGATGACGTTCCATCCGGAAGTCGACAAGATGGTGTACGAGGTCTATTTCTCGGAGGGTCAAGGTTACCAGCAACACGAGACAGGGCCGGAGTTCGGGTGTATTCATTTTGCGCCGCGAGGAATTCCTTCCAATGGCAATGGAAAAGTCTGTGCATAGAAGGATGGCTGATAGAGGTCAATCACCCCCAGCCGCGGGGTAGGCCCCGCCGCCAATATTTCATTTGCGATGAGTATAAGTAAATACAGTATCGTCTCAAAGGTTTCAAAAGTCTCAGTTGCCCCTCACGGCGAGTGAGTGCCTCCAATCGCTAGATTGGGCAGCGTGACGCTGTGGCCCCCGGCCACTGGGAATATACAATCTTCAATGTGTTTGTTTGCAAACTGTATTGAAAGAAACTATTCAAAATTCTTTCATACAATTCCTAAACCCCCTAGTGGTCAATCACCCCAGCCCGGCCCCCGGCCGGCGGGAACATTATTTTGCGATGATTTAATTTCAATGCGATATCTTCACAAAGTTTTCGAGGTTAAAGTTGCCCCCAATCGCTAGATTGGAAAGGGGGAGCACATGGGTTTTTCCTTTTGATATTTTCTGTGTTTTGTTCAAAAATTCTTCTTGAGGACTTTTAATTTGAAACGAAATGATTCTTACCCACTCAACGAAATCGAGAAAGACATCCGCGCGGAAGATTTTCCTGAAGGCTCGTTGTTGAACAAATTGTTGTCCGCGGTGAAAGGGGAACACGCGGCAATTATCTGCCTGAAAGTGTTGGCAGAGGAAGCGTCTAAAGATCCGCAACGCAGGATTCATATCCGCAACTGGTCCGGCATCATTAGAAAAGCCAATGATCGAGACTTTAATAAAAAGGCTCACTTTCCGTGAGGGGCAAAATTGATTTGCGATGACTGGCTAGCGCCAGGTTGGAAAAGAGGGCGAACATGGGTCCTATTTTTAAATGCATGGTGTTTAGTTTTCAACCCGGGGTTACGCAAAGATCTCCTACTATAGGGCATTTTCCTGTGCTTTTTTGGGGAGTGGATGCAGTCCAAAAGAATCCTTGATGCACCCTTATTTAGGTGATATGCTTGCATCCAATCTTACTATTTGTCACCCAAATGGACCTCTTGTGACAAATTTCTAATATATCAAACACTAAAGTCTCTTTTTTCATAAAAGGTTGTCTAGTTTTCCACAACTTTTAGCCTATTAAGTAACTTTTACCATTTAAAACTTGTATAAGTTTTATTTATGTTGTATTGTTCTGAATAATTGCTTTAACTCGTTTGAGTTCCTAATAAAAAAATCAATACACAAAGTGGAGACTGGAGTGATGAGATTAAACACATTATTGAAACCGTTTCACCTGTTCCTTCTGGGCATTGCTTTTGTGGGGTGTTCCCACAGTCCGGAACCGGCTGCGACTGTTGCCAAAGATACGTTGTCGGATGCCAACATCGCCGCCATTGTGGTGGGGGCCAATAAAATTGATATTTCCGCCGGTAAAATTGCTTTGGACCGATCAACCAATCCGAAAGTGAAAGAGTTTGCGCAACGTATGGTGACCGATCACCAATCGGTTTTGGACTCGGCGGTCCAATTGGCCACTCGGTTAGGCGTGACCCCGGTCGATAACGATTTGGTTCACACGCTGGCCAAGCAGTCCACCGAGCACGAAGCCAAATTGAAAACGCTTTCCGGAAAAGAGTTCGACAAAACTTACATCGATCACGAAGTGGCTTACCACGAAGCGGTGATCAACGTGGTGAAAACCCAACTGATTCCCGGAGCGGACAATAAAGAATTGAAAGACACTTTGACCTCCGTGCTTCCCGCGTTTGACGCGCATCTTGCTCACAGTAAAACTGTACAAGCAAGCCTCCAATGATACAGAGGTGGTTCAAAGGGTTAAGGGTCGCTCCGATTGTTTTCGGGGCGGCTCTTCCGTTTTTTCTGATGGCGCTTTCGTCTTGTGCCAATTCTGTTTCTCAGCCCGGGGCATTACCGGATCCGGTCACGCATCACATCGTCATTAAAAAGTTTAAGTTTTTACCTGAAACTTTGGTCATCCGTCGGGGAGACGTGGTGAAATGGGAAAACCGGGACATCGTCCCGCATCAAATTGCAGAAAAATCGCTGCGGCAATGGAAATCTCAGGAACTAAAAGCCGAAGATATGTTCACACGGCAAATCGAGGGAGAGGTTTCCTACATCTGCAAACTGCATCCGACGATGAAGGGGAAAATCGTACTCCGGTAAGAATGTTATTGGGATGCGATTCAAAGGTCTGCGTCGAAAACTCAGGCGGACTTGAGGGGGTTCAGCCGGATTTGGAAAACGCGGGTCACTCTTCGCGCGGAATGACTTTAAATTTACACACCTCGCCGTCGCGCACAATGCATTCCTGGTGGTCGATTTCGCTTTCCAATAACGTTTCCAGTAAAGCGCGGTCCAGTTGGCAGACTTCTTCAAACTCGGTTGCCAGGTGATGATACACGCAGTTGTAGGCTTTAATGGTGGGCAGGCTTTCGCCCTCGGTCTGAACCACTTTCGTTTCAAACCCTAAACCCTGCATGATATCGGAAACCTCTTGAATTTTTTCGATGAGGCTCATGCCAGCCAATTTTGACTTCAAACTTTTTCCCAGGCTTCGGCCAATTTCATCCATCTTGGTTTCCAGCCCTTCGAATCCTAACTGTGCTTTCAGGGAATTCAACAGCAGCTCGGAGAACCAGGAATACTGCTTGGGAAACAGGTCAATGCCGCTTTCGCTCAGCACATAAACCTGGCTGGGGCGACCGCGGGTGGAGTTCAGTTCTCCTTTGGTAATGTAGCCGCCTTTTTCCAGGGCCATCGTATGCTGCTGCACCGCGTTGCGGGAAATGCCCAGCTCGGTGGCCAGCTCGTCAATGGTGAGTCCCGATTTATGGAACAACAGTTTTTCCAACAATTCGCTTTGACGATGCCCAAATCCATAAAACATAAATTCGTTCCTATTCAATGAGATCCAACACTTATCCCAATACAATTTTACCAAATAACGGGCGCGAGTTCGAAAGGTTTCACGCCTGATTTGAAAAAAATAATGACTTGCGGGAAAAGGCTCCGTAAGGAATCTTGTTACTGTGAAATTAGCCACGCCCGGGCCCACCCAAACATTTTTGTAAGGTGGCGGGCGGCGCTCAGACTAATAGGCTCTTGCGAGAGAATCGCAAGGCCGGCGGACTTCATCCGGCGAGTTAAATTTAATAACCTGAGCCAAGTTAAAGGGGGCATATCATGAGTAATCGATTTGGAAACCTAGTCGGCGGCGATGCAGAACATCCTGCATCGGGTCTGGTCAAAATAGAAGGCAACACAGTAAAACTGGTAGACGTTCAAATTACCGAAGCGCCGGACGGACGCGTGATCCTGAGCAAAGATCTGGACGAGGCGAGCGGTGTGCGGTTAGGAAAACTGCAAGGGTTCACCGGAAGTCATGAGTACCCGATTCCGGAAGGCACCAACCCGGCGGAATACAATTCAGTATTGATTTGGTGCGACCAGTTTAACGTGCCTATCGGGAAAGTGGATCTGTAGTGACCAGCGTGACGCTGGACCCGCTCACTCGCCGTGAGGGGCGACATTTATATTCGATGAGTAAATGTGAACGCCGAATCCACAGAACCTTTTCTAAGGTTGAGTTTTCCTTTAGAAACAATTGAAAGAACGAAAGGGAATTTGCACCCTCTTTCCTAAAGTGACCTTTGCATAACAAAGGATTATTGAACAAACAAGTGCAACCAAAAATTTGAAACCCATGTTCGCCCTCTTTCCTAAAGAGGGTCGGGGTGATTCACATTCAGGGGTTTGAAATTATTTTAAAAATCTACTGGAGGTAAAATCCCCCTAGCCCCCTTCATAAAGGGGGAACACATGGCCATCATTCAATAATTTCTTCTGAAGGTTAAACATCAAAATCAAAAAAGTTTTCATAATTCTGTCAGCAAGTAACCTCATCGCACATAAATTTTGAGTGCAGCGTCACGCTGTGGCCGGTTAAGCTTTTCCGGTGCCGGACCGCACGCGGATTTTCGCCGGCGTTTTCGGGGGAGACATCAGCGGACAGTTGTACAACTTGGCCTCCACTTCGTAATGCGAAAAGAAACTGCGGTCGCCCACTTTATAGAGTTTATTCACTTCATGCATATACGCCGTATTGGCGTGGTCATCAACGGCGGCTTCGCGGACTTTCATTTCCACATAATGAATGTACATGTCATACTCGGAGGCCTTGCCAACGTACTTGCATCCCAACGGTTCATCATAAATGAGGTTCACCTTGAGTCGGGGATCCATCACAAACTGCTCTTTGTTATGACAGCGATACGCCTGCGCGATGCCGTTCAAGTAAGGTTCCTTATCATAACCTTTGGAAGCCTCCATGGTTTTCCATCGCTTGAGAACCTGGAACGTGTCGCCGCCAATTTTGCCGGTTTTGTTGGTGAAGAACTTGGTGAACGCATCGTAGTTGTACTCCTCGTCGTCGTACTCGGGGAAATCCAGCATTTTGATCGTGCCGAGATCGATGCAATCCGACGGAGCGCTAGAAACTTCCTTAACATGTTTAGCATGCGGACGCACCGTTCGAAACAAATTGCCCTGCATGGCGCATCCCACGAAGAGCGTGGTTATATAAATGACAATAAGACCTTTGGCGAAATGGACCATGACCACCCGGTATCCTTTCAATCGATAGTTTTTTAGTAGAGAGATTTTGAGATCAGAACTTATTTCGAGCCTAACCCATTATCCAGAGTAACGGAACCCCAAAAAGGTGTAAAGCCGAGGAAAGGTGGTAAAATATAAAGAAGGGAATTTGAGGGGGATTGGTTGATTTACTTAATAGTTCACCAACCTAGTAAATTTACGAGAATTGCGATCAAACTTAAGTGAATGCAATTTATAGGTATCACGCTAAAGAACTAAGCTAACACCAACGCTTTTTTAATAAGGTTAAAATTTTTTGTGAAATCTACAGAAAACTCAAGCAGCAAAACTAAAAATCCAATCACACCAGTGTAATGATAATTAATTACTTTTAGAATTATGATTATTCTAAGGTTCGCTTTACATAATAAAATTTTTAGTCATCAAATATCTTCTTCATCCTTTGGTTTTTCACTTTCCTCCTCAAAGTTCATTGTATCTCCGGTAATTTCTGCAAAGTATACTTTTTCTGCCGTATCAGTAATTGCAAATACCCTTCTTCCACTTTGGTTTTCCTCACGAAAAACTAGTCCTTGTTCACCTAGTTTTCTACCTCGTTTTCCAACCAATTGATATGAACAGTCTAATTCCGCGGCGATTTCTTTTGCAAACATTCGTTTTTTTTCATCATGAAGAGTTTTTAGAATTCCTAGCTCCGTTCCTGGAAGCAAGCTTTCCTCAGAAACTGAATTAATTAAATCCTCATATTTTCTTGATAGATTTACGAGATGGCAAGTACCCTCTTTACATGTAGGACATAACATGTTAAATGCTTCAATTGCTTTAAGCATTTCCGCTTCATGTTTATTTCCACATTTTTTACAGATAATCTCTTGATTTACTCTAATGTAAGAAAGGATAATTGAATTAAAATTAAAAATTCTTTCGACAAAGTAAAGCCTATGTTCTCTCTTTTCACGTGGCCGTCCAAAGTTTATTGTTTCTTGCTGACATAGACCATAATTTAATGCATACACAGAAACGTCATTTCCATCTCGATCTTTCATTTCATAATATTTTGTTAGAAAAAAATTTAACTCTAAGGACGAAAGAATTGGTTCATATTCTCGACTAATATAAAAATGGCTGGTTGGGGGTCGTCCTGATAATTCTTTCATTACAATAGATTTCCGATAACTGCGTAAATCTTTTGCCCTTTTGACAAGTTCTTCTATTAACTCCTTAAGACTATAAATGGATGACCGTTCTTCGAATGGTTCATGAAGAAACTTATTAAGCCTAAAATAATAAGAAATTTTCTCATCGTAATATCGACGGGCTGCACTCTGAATTGCTTTTATTCCAATTGCCTTTCCATAGATGATTGACGTTTCATAACAAAAATATAAAATATAACCAAGGATTCTCGGATTTCCCAGACATGCATGGAAAAGGGTTCTCCATAATTCAATTGAATCAGCCTCAAAATATTTGTCAGGAGATTCTTCACAAAAATGCTTAAGTCGGGCCACTACCAATCTTTTTGTGAAATCAATAGCCCTATCTTCCATATTTGCAACATCATCCCGACCATATGCCCGATAAATATCAAGATAAACTTGGTCGACCTTTGAAAGATCAATTTTTCCTGGATAAATCCTACCAGGATAAACGGCTATCTTAAGTTTAATGAATTCATCAGACCAGTTATTTAATGGAGCCAAAATAGTATCCACAACTTGCTCCATTTCATTTCGTGGTAATTCAGAGAAATCATCAATAAATATATAAAGATATTTTACTTTCAAAGTGGTCAGAATATCACGCAACCGAGAAATTAGCCTTTTAATATTAAAAACTCTAATAAATATCTGCGAGTAATTCTGGCTATGCTTACTTTCAAGTTCTGAAAATTCTTGGGCAATATATTTTGCTCCCATTGAAGGCTTAATATCCAATTTTGCAGATATTTCTTCCCCATCATTTATACTTTCCTTGACTTTTTCTTCATCTTGCTGGGAAGTACAAATTTGTCCTGTAATATTAATATATTGATCTCTCTTTAGCTCATCTATGAATTCTTCTAACTTTTCAAATAACTCTGATGCTGACCCGGAAAAATTCTCTCGCACTCTATTCCATGTTGAGGAATTCACCCGAATACTTATTTGGTTTTTAATTTCGAGGATAAGCTCAAGAATAAAACTTTTAAAGATACTCAACCTCTGAACTGCCTCAGGCGATAATGCATTTTGAATTTCAGTTTGGAACTCTCCAACAATTTCGGATGTTGATGATTCGTAAAGAGTTTTTATATCTATATAAGCCCATGTTGCCTGCACATCTAAACTCAAAGATTCCTGTGCCCTTTGAAAAATAGTAGATTTCCCAGTACCTTTTCGCCCAACTAAAAAAGTTGTATTGGGTTTGAGAAGAGTCTCTAAAACATGGTCATCTGGTAATGGGTCCACGTATAATTTCGTTATAAGCTCCCTTCCTTGCTCATCCAAGAGCTCAGCCCTTCTATAACGTTTAAGGGTATCTACCGCTTGTAAAAATTTCTTTTTATTCATTATAGGTCCATAGTTTTTTTAATTATTCTTTGTATTCATAAAAACAAGTTATTTGATTTTTTACCCTATTCTAATTCACAAAACGAATCAAGGAAATTTTGGGCTAAAGTAAATAATCGAGTTATGAAGGTAAATAAAACAAACCTTTTTGATTAGCATCAAAATTACTAGCTTACTTTTTAGAAGGTTGAAGGTAGTATTACCAGTATCCATTTCTTTTTCCATGCTTGACAACAAAATTTTTATATGCCTAAATAAGCTATTTAAAAACTTTTTTGGTCTTGTTTACTTAGATTTAAATATTTGAATTTTCTGATTATGGACAGGGAGTTTATAGCTATAGATTTTGAAACTGCTAACCCAAACTTAGCCTCCATTTGTCAGGTTGGGATTGCTCACTATAAAGATCGGAAAATATTTGGGGAATTTAGCTCTTACATTAACCCGAAGGATTATTTTGACCCGCATAATGTTTCAATTCATGGAATTAATAAAGAGACCGTTGCAAACTCTCCTACCTTCCAGGAAATTTCTAATCAATTATTTAGTTTTTTAAATAATCGAATTGTAGTTAGCCATACACATTTTGATCGAGTCGCTCTAAACCGAGTATGCAACAAGTTCAATATCAATTTACCCCAATGCACTTGGCTGGATTCAGCACGGGTTGCGCGTAGAGCATGGTCCAAATTTTCTAAAAAAGGTTATGGTCTTTATAATGTTTGTAAAGAATTAGGGTATAATTTTAATCACCATGATGCTTTAGAAGATGCGAAAGCAGCAGGGCATATTATTGTAAGTGCTTCAAACGAATGTAATATTGGTATTGAAGATTGGTTGAAGAAAGTACAACAACCCATTACTCCCAGAAAACCCAAAACAACCATTCGAGTTGAAAAAGAAGGGAATCCTGATGGCCCATTTTTTGGAGAAGTAATGGTTTTTACTGGAAAACTTGAAAAGCCAAGGCGGGAAGCTGCCGAAATGGCATCAATTATTGGTTTTAAAGTTGACCCAAGGGTAACCAAAAATACAACCATGCTGGTAGTTGGGGACCAAGATATTTCAAGGTTAGAAGGCCATGAAAAAAGTTCTAAACATAGAAAAGCCGAGGAATTAATTTTAAAAGGTAAATCAATTAGAATTCTAGGAGAAACAGACTTTTTAAATTTGGTATCAATAATTAATGACAACCCCAAAAATTTTTAAATACCTATCTTCCTTCTTTTTTACCCAATCAAACAAAATGGATTTCGAGGTGGTTGGTGTCGGGGTTGGAGAAGGATTCGGTTACTTTGCGGGACTTAACTTTTCCGGTGTGAGGCGGTAGCCCAGGGCATGCATGATGGCGTTGATATTTTCGAGTCGCGGGTTTCCCTCGGGAGATAACGCCTTTTGCAATCCCTTTCGCGTCATGCCCGTTTCTTCGGCCAATGCAGACACTCCCTTCACGCGGGCCAATACTCGTAACGAAGAAAGCAACGCCCCTGTATCTCCGTCTTCAGCATATTCATCAAAAATAATTTTGAGGTAATCGTCGATTTCCTCGGGATGCTTGCGAAAATAATCTTCTTCATATTCATCAAAGTTTTGTAATTTACGCATGGCTTTGGTACTCCTTCCAATAGGCTTTCGCCTTCCCTATATCCTTTTCCTGACTGCTCTTATCACCACCTGTAAGTAAAATAACGATGTCGTTATTTTCTTCTCCAAAATAAACACGATAACCCGGTCCAAAAAATAAACGCAGTTCGCTCACTCCCTCACCCACCGGTTCGCAATCTCCATAATTGCCTTGAGCCAGTCGTTTGATGCGCGCCAGAATCCGCTTACGGCCCATGACATCCCGCAACCCTTCGATCCAATCGGCAAACGGTTGATACCCCTCCGCATCTTCATACAACTTCACATTCTTTGGTCGCGCTTCCCCAGCCACAGCGTTCCTTTGCTTTAATTATAGCAAAGCGTACTATAATTCGCAAACTCTCTTTTTGCAAGTTTTTTTGATTATTTTTAAGATGAAGGGTCAGCAATTCTCATTCTACACAAAATGGATTTCGAGGGGGGTGGTGTCGGGGTCGTTGAAGTCCATGGCGATACCCTCTCCGCGGACCCCAGGGCCGGCCCTCGGTAGGCTAACGCCTGCAGGTAAATTTTATTTGCGATGTGTTTACCTGCTTACGGTATCCCTAGAAATTTCCCAATAACTTTTCTTCTCATTTTCTGCTACTCAACACTAAACCCCTGAATGTGAATCACCCTATCCCTCTTTAGGAAAGAGGGGATACATCTACTCTCATTTTTTAATTTTGCTTCTAAAGACAAACTCAACTTGTGAAAAGGTTCTGGGAATTCTGTACTTGCCACCGATCATCGAATATTAATGTTCCTACTAGGCGGGGCCTGGTTGCCTCCACGGCGAGTGGCAGCGTGACGCTGCACTCAACACTAAACCCCCAAGTGGTCAATCACCCCAGCCCTCTTTAAAAAGAGGGAGCACATCTCCTTCCGCTTTTTTATTTGTTTCTGAAGATAAGCTTTACGTTAAAAAAATTTCTGTGGATTCGGATTGCACAGAAACTCATCGAAAATTAATGTTCCTTCCGGGCGTGGCCCGGAAACCCCTGAATGTGAATCACCCCACCAGGCAACGCCTGGGGGAAGCATAAATATCCTAAGGTTCTATTCAGTTCGTCTATCCATCAACTTCAGAATATCCTTTTTGCCTCCAACCGCTAGGTTGGAAAAGAGGGAATACATCCGCTTCTCTTTTGCAATTTCTTCTAAAGGCGAACTCAACTTTTTGAAAAGGTTCAATCCAGTTTTCGCCACCGATCATCGCAAATTAATTCTGCCGCCACGGCGAGTGGAAAAATCCCCCTGGCCCCCTTCACAAAGGGGGAATGCATGGGATTCCACTTTCATATTTTATTGTGTCTCATTCGTAAATTTGCTGTTACGCAAAGGTCTCCTTTAAAAAGAGGAGGCACATTGTTATCCGCTCGTAAAATTTTTTCTAATAGGCAAACTTTACTCGTGAATAGTTTTTGTGAATTTGGCGTCATCACCGATCATGGCAAATAAATTCTGGGTGCAGCGTCACGCTGCCATCGAATATTAATGTTCTCACCAGGTGGGGCCTGGTTGCCTCCAACCGCAAGATTTAAAAATAGGGACACATCCGCTTCCATTTTAGTTAAATTATTTAACGATTTAATTGGTACTCTATATCCCCTTCCCGCTTAACCCTAATTCACTATTGATTCGGATTAAGGACAGTGATAGCATTTCGCTTGTCCGAAATATTTATTTAGGAGGTTGAGATGAGAACTAAACCTATTCTATTTATAGCGATATTTTTACCTTTTTTAATATTCAGTTTTCCAATGGTTGGATTCAGTGAGATCAATACGCCGCCAATAATGAGTGGGGTAGATATGTTAGGATCAGACTATCGAAACCAACAAGTGGGCGGCAACAATCCTAATACTTGCTTCAATATGTGCAAGAGAGACTCTAAGTGTTTGGCATGGACCCATGTGAAGCCAAATATCCAGGGCCCCAAATCGGTATGTTGGTTTAAAAATGTTATTCCCAAACCCAAAACTAATAATTGTTGCACCTCGGGGTGGATCAACCCACTCTACAACTTTCAGGCTTGTCGAAGTATAGGAAACACCACCGGCTCCAGGCCGGCAACCTGTATTGGTGAGGGTGGAAGAAATTTTGGAAAGGCTGGAAAAACTTTCAAGAAAGGCGACAGGGTGATGCTTCTTACCAATTTCAAAAGACTCCCTAAAGGCCAAAAAAAGCTGGTCTTTGTTTATCAAAAGAAAAAAAATGGGAAATTTGTAAACTTTTCCAATAATAAAAAAACGGTCAAATTCAATAATAATGGCAGAAGCTGGTCTCAATGGATGGGTGCTCATTTTACAAAAAGTGGTTCCTACCGTGTCCGGGTGGCTTTGGAAGGAAACGGTTTGCTGGGTCAAGTTTTAGGAAGTACTACCTATTGTGTGGATTGCACCCTGGAATAGGTTTTGATCCCAATTAACTGTTGAGTTTGGATTGCCGGATCCTGATTCGAAATTACCAAACGCTGGCTTTTAAAGAAAGGCATCGGGAAGAATTTCTCCTGTTGCCTTTTTTATTGGGTGTTCCAGCGAGGTAAAAATTATCCCAAGCCGCAACGTGATGCGGAGAGGTCATCAAACAGGTTTTCCGGAGAGGTATAGATCTACTGATCCCAGAGGGTTTTTCACGGGTAGAGCGTCCTTGCCTACTTTCGTTGGTCCGGGTGTGAAGTTGCAGGGATAAATTTCGACATTCACCTTCATTTCCTGTCCCATCACGGAGTCCAACAGCTCTCTGGCCGCGTAACGAATATCCAGATCAAGCGGAAGTGTCGTTCTGGTTTTGGGTGGGAAGTTCAATCGGTATTCAAAAGCATCCAGAAACGGGTTGGACCAATCCAATAGCTCGTAAGGTTTGCCCAGAGTGTGCACTGTCGCTAAGGCTTCGTCGGATTGTGTTTTGATGAGTCCGCACAAGGTGGAATAATTGAACATGTGCAGATCAATATTGGCTTTATTCGATACCACCAGATGGCCGATTTGAGTTCTAAGACGTTTGTCGTATTTTACCGAATCATGAAATTTAAAATAGACTTCGTGCCTGTCGTTATCCGCCACCATTTGAGTCAACTGGAACCGGAAGGCGTTTTCGTAATCGGAGTCCGGGCTCATGGAGCACGATGTTAGCATCAGGCAGATTCCAAATCGTCCAACCGCTTTCAGGAATTGTGAAAATTTTCGATTCATTATCGTAAAAGGCATCGCTGTTTTTGATCTTTTCAGTATAGAGACTCAAAGGTATGGGTTCAATGAATTCTGCGCACGCCACCGATCATCGAATATTAATGTTCCTACCAGGCGGGGCCTGGTTGCCTCCACGGCGAGTGGCAGCGTGACGCTGCACTCCACATTTATTCTTCGATGTGGTTTCTTGCAAACAGGACGCTCAGGATCATTTCTTTAGGTTTTCTTCCACTGAACACTAAACCCCCAAGTGGTCAATCACCCCAGCCCTCTTTAAAAAGAGGGAGCACACCGACCCTCGTTCTAACAATATCTTCTAAAGACTAACTCAACATATGTAAAGTATCTGTTGATTCTGCATTCACACTCACTCATCGAATATTTATGTTCCAACCAGTCGGGGACTGGTTCCCTCCGGGCGTGGCCCGGAAATCCCCCTGGCCCCCTTCACAAAGGGGGAATACATCAACGTTCTATTAACATTTTTTTCTAAAGAACCAGCGTTATATATAGAACAAACTCAACTTAGGGAAAGGTTCTAATGCTTCTATTTGCAAGTAAACACATCGGAAATGAATTTCCCCGTCGGCCGGGGGCCGGGGCTCGCCAGTTATGATTGATTCAGCGTTTGCAGGAAGGTCGCGATTTCCAGACTGAGGTCGGTGAGAGTCTGGTTCATGGCGGCCACAAGGCCTTCAAAGTCAGCGGAAGGAACCGGTTGGCGAAAGTTGGATTTTTTCATGACAAGGGTATCCTTACCGTTATTGGTGAGCACCGTCCACCTGGCTTTCAAAACACTTCCCTTCCCTATCTTCCCAACGAATTCGGTGACCTCGACTATGACCTGATAGTCGATGGGCGTCGAACCTCTCCACGGAAAAATGGAAATCCGATCGGTTTTCATCAGTTCAGAAAGGTTTTCAGCCAATACTCTTGAAAAATTAGCCTCCAGCGGCTCCGCCCATTGGTGAAACTCAGATAAATCAACATTATTCTGGTTGTTGCGCGTTACAATTTGCGGGCGGTTGAGGTGTTCGGGAAGCTCCACGGGACCAATTCCCAACGCCAGGTCCGATTGAGGAATCGCGGTGAGGGCATCGGCATTGCTGCCAATTTCCAGAGGTGACAACACGTAAAATTTTGCAGGAACTGATGAAGAACCTCCACATCCCGAAAGGAACAACAACATAACGGAAAGAACTAGAGCGAACCAACGAAACATCATAAAACCTATCTCCTTTTGGGTGCGCCGGACTTGCCGTATAGCAAAGCATCCGGATGCCGGGCGAGGTAATCGGACAATATACGAATGGATCGGGCGGCTGTAGACAGCTCTTTGAGAGCATTGTCGAGTTCAAAGCGCAGGGTCGAGTCGGTATCGACAGCTTCCTCAACAATCTTGAGCGTTTTCTTTCCTCCGTCCACAGCTTCCTTCGTAGACTTCAGCGTTCCCGAAAGCTGGGTGGCGAGAGGGTCCACCTTATCGTTTATGTTTTGAGCCAGAGTGCGGGCCTCTCTCATAGCCTCGGAAAACTCCTGTTCCATTTCAGAGAGTGACTGTTTACCCTGTTTGAGATCCTCTTTAACCGCCTTCAGGGTTCCATTCATTTCCGTGGTCACCGCAGTAATATTAGCTAAAATCGGCGAAGCTTGATCGCTGATTTTTTTCACCAGGTCGCGTGTCTCCTTCAAACTGTCGCGTGCCAAAACGATAGCTTCCTTCAGTTCACCCGTACCCACTATACTATCCATCGACTGCACCGTACTATCTATCGACTGCACCATGCGCAGGGTGGCTGTGACCAGATCGTTGAGAGGCAGTTTTTCGAGTCGCTCTCCCAGTTCCTGGATTTTAGAAGGAATCGTGGGAAACTCCGGCACGCCTTCATAGGCCCCCACCAGGTTAACCGGGGCGTCGGGGTAAAAATCATACTCCACCGCAAGCTGACCCGTCACAAAACTTTGGGTCACAAGTTGAGCCCGAAGCCCCCGCTCAATCAACTTATAAGCAAAATCATCGTCCTTGTCAAAGTCCACCTTCCCGCCGTTCACCAGGGTAATTCGGTTCGCTTCTATTTGAACGATCACCGGCGTTCGCACATCAACCTCCTCGTAGTTCACCTGCATCAGAATATCTACAACTGAGCCAATCTGGACTCCCCGAAAGTTGACCGGTGCCCCCACATGCAAACCCGCAACCGAACTATCGAAAAACATCACCCATTTTTTTGTTTTTGTAAAAAACTTTCCTTTGGAAAAAAAGATCAGACCAAATACCATCAGCAGGATGGCGCCCACGACGAATCCTCCAATCAATGTCGGACTGGTTTTCTTAGCTTTCACCGCGCCTCCAGAGTGGGAGCATTCCGGGTTAAGAAATTCCGAACCTTCGGCTCTGTGGATTCCGCTAAAAGTTTTTTGGGGTTCCCTTGGGCAATCATGGTTTTGGTTTCCGCATCCAGGAAGACGGAATCGTCTCCAATCGCGAAAATACTTTGCAATTCGTGAGTGACCACAACCACGGTTGTTCCCAAACTGGACTTAAGTTCCACAATCAGGTCGTCCAAAAGGCGGGCACTGATGGGGTCCAGCCCCGCAGAAGGTTCGTCAAAAAACAAAAGCTCGGGGTCCAGGGCCATCGCCCGTGCCAGGCCGGCCCGCTTCTGCATTCCCCCGCTGATTTCAGAGGGATAAAAATCTTCAAATCCTTTAAGCCCGACCAGAGACAGTTTGAGTATAGCCACCTCGCGAATCTGCGAGGGCGTGAGGTCTGTAAACTCGGAAAGCGGCAAAGCCACATTTTCCGCCAGCGTCATAGAACTCCATAGTGCTCCCGCTTGATAAAGCACACCAAACCGACGCATCATCCGCTCCTGTTCCCATGGCTCGGCTTCCCAAAAGTTTTCCCCGTTATAAAAAATCTCTCCCTGGCCCGGTTCAATCAGACCCACCAGGTGTCGGAGCAAAGTACTTTTGCCACAGCCGCTGCCTCCCATAATAATGAACACCTCACCCCGCTTGACAGTGAAATTGAGATTGCGTTGGATAACAAAATCCCCATAGGCCATATCCAGCTGCTCTACGCGAATGTGATTCTCTGTTTCAGTTATTGTGGTATCGATTTCCATTTTTAAAAATCCAGAACATTGAATATAACCGTAAACACGGATGTAGCGATTACAATAAATACGATTCCCGTCACCACCGCAGAGGTGGCGGCGTTGCCTACAGCGGCAGAACTTTTACCGCACTGCATCCCGCGGATGCATCCGGATACGGCCACCAGCACTCCAAAGGCAGCGCTTTGGATGATGCCGGAAAGAAAATCATTCATACTGATAGCGTTTTTGGTCTGAATGAAATACTCCATTGGTGAAATGTCGAGCATACTCCATGCTACAAAACCTCCACCCAGGATTCCCAGAAAATCCGCGTACAGGCACAACAACGGCATCATCAACATCAGCGCCAGCAAACGCGGCAGCACTAGAAATTCCATCGGGGAAATACCCATAGTGGTGAGAGCGTCCATCTCCTCATTCACCCGCATGGTACCCAGCTGTGCGGCAAACGCCGCCCCGGTACGACCCGCCATGATGATTCCGGCCATCATGGCTCCCATCACACGCACCATACCCAAACCCACAAGGTTGGCCAAATAAATCTCCGCACCAAACTGCTGAAGTTGCACCGCCCCCACAAATGCTAAAGTGGACCCGACTAAAACGCTGATAAGTGATACGATAGGAAGCGCCTGCGCACCGCATTCATAAAGAACCAGGAATAAATCTTTTTTCTGAAACCGGGCTTTCCCCTGAAGGAGCTTGAGGAAGGCCAAAAAAGCCTGACCAATGAATTCGAGCATCTCCCCGGTCGTACGGATGATATTGCAAGTGCCCATACCAATGCGACTGAGCAAAGGGTCCGGCGAATCCACAAGTTCGCTTTCGATACGTTTTGGCACCGCATGCGCTAATTCGAAAAGACGGCGCACGCCTTGAGGCAAACCGGCAAAATCCAGCTGGACCTTCCGGGAATGGCAATAAGCTTCAATATGGTTCAGGAATGTCAATAGGCCTGTATCCCAGGACTCTAACGCACTTGTGTCGAAAACCACACGCTTCGCAGTTGGCCAATTTAAAAACTGGTTTTTTATTTCCGCAATGGAAGGCAGATTATCCGCCAGCTTCCAACTACCGGACAGTTCCAAACACAAAGACTCGGCAGCGGTGGGGGTCATTTTTAAATTCCAGGATTGCGTTTGCGACAATGGGGCCACGCCTACCTCTTCATTGGAGAAAAAAACCGGTGGTCTTCGTTTTTCAAAACCTGCGCTATAAGAATGGAGATGACATTCTCCGCATGATATATAAAAAAATAAGGGAAATCAATATACTCCCAACGGTCCCAAGTCCACCCTGTAAGTTTTTTTACTTCAATCAAAACCCCTGAAGGTAAAATCCCCCTAGCCCCCTTCACAAAGGGGGAATACATCGCCCTTCCCTTTTACATTTTTTTCTAAAGGCAAGTTTTACTTACGAAAATTTCTGAGAATTCTGCATTCGCGGCCAATCATCGCAAATTAATCCTGCCTCCACGGCGAGTGGCAGCGTGACGCTGTGGCCCCCGGCCGCTGGGAGCATTCATCTTCGATGTGTTTTCTTGCAAACAGGACGCTCAGAATCATTTCTTTTCGTTTAGTCAAAACCCCAAGCGGTCAATCACCCCAGCCCTCTTTAAAAAGGAGACCTTTGCGTAACAACAAATTTATGAATGAAACATAATAAATACGAAATTGGAGATCCATGTATTCCCCCTTTGTGAAGGGGGCTAGGGGGATTTTACCTTAGCGTGCCCTTAAAGGTTTTTTCAAGCATCACCATGACCCCTTCTATATTATTTAATACATCCTGATTGGTAAATCGAATGACCCGCAGTCCTAAAGATTGTAAATACTTCGTGCGTTGTAAATCTTTAGGGTAAGGTTCAGCCCCATGGGTATCCCCATCAATTTCAATAACCAGATTTTGCTGATGACAGTAAAAATCGACAATGTAAGGTCCAATAGGTTTTTGGCGATTAAAAACTATATTTTGATAAAAGGGCATTTTACGAAGTGCATTCCAAAATTTTTTCTCTGCAGGGGTAGAGTTTGTTCTCAAGGACCTACTTTTTTTCAAGGAATTTGGGTCATAAGGGATTATGGTTTTTGACGGATCAGGTTTTTTCATTTGATTATTTTATAAGAAAACTGAGAAAAGAAAAGTCTCCTATCCTTCATTAAGAGAGATTTATAAAGAGTAATTTTTTATAATAATCTCTGGATGTAAAATCCCCCTAGCCCCCTTCACAAAGGGGGAATACATCGCCCTTCCCTTTTACATTTTTTTCTAAAGGCAAGTTTTACTTACGAAAATTTCTGAGAATTCTGCATTCGCGGCCAATCATCGCAAATTAATCCTGCCTCCACGGCGAGTGGCAGCGTGACGCTGTGGCCACCGGCCACTGGGAGCATTCATCTTCGATGTGTTTTCTTGCAAACAGGACGCTCAGAATCATTTCTTTTCGTTTAGTCAAAACCCCAAGCGGTCAATCACCCCAGCCCTCTTTAAAAAGAGGGAGCACATCAACCTCCGCTTTAATATTATCTTCTAAAGACACGCTCAATTGACGGCGATCTCTTTGGGCCTTCTATTTCAATAAAAGATCAGAGAAATTTAATATTGAAATTTGCCACAGTTACTGCGTGTGGAAGGGCAACGGCACTTTGCCTTCGTGGTAAATGAGGCCGAGGAGGATCCCAAAAATTCCGAACTGAAGCGTCAGGTAAATCGTTTCCATAACCATGAACTGGAGCACGTGTTGAACCGACTGCTTCGCCACAAACGCCAGCACATGCGACGTCCAGAAAAACGCTCCTACTAAAAAAGCAAATTTAATTCCGCGCATAATGGGAATTCCATAAAACTTGACCAGCGGAAATAATACGGACAACGCAAACCCCTGCAACAGTATCGTTAAAAAACCAAGCGAGAAACTCGGCTCGCCTTCAATGTAGCCAAACGCGCGATACCGTTCCTCGAACAACCCCACATGCCACACCACCGCCAGGATAAAGGTGCTGACCGTATACGCCACCGTTCCCAGAAAGATTCTTTTGATATTCATTAGTTTTGTTCCTTATTCATTTTTTCTTTAGGCGATTGAGAAAATAATCCACCTCTTTCACAATATAATTCAAACCAAATTGTTGATACATCGCTCGGGCTTTTTGGTATGTCTTAAGTGCCTCATCAAATTTCTTTTGCAATTCGTAAGCGTAAGCGAGGTTAAACCAATCTCTCGCAATGTCCGGATGACTCTCCCCATAATTTTTATGATCAATCGCCAAAGCTTTTTCATAATACTCAATCGCTTTATTGTAATTGCCTTTATTGTTCCAAACCGCTCCCAGGTTGTTCAAACCTGTAGCCATCCATGGGTGCTGCTCTCCCAGGGTCTGTTTATATATTTCCAATGCGCTCTCATAATATTGAACCGCTTTATCGAATTCCTTTTTACAATCCCAGACCATACCCAAATCGCTTAAGTTTGACCCTATATGAGGATGTGGCCCTTTAAACAATTTTTCCCTAACCAACAAAGCTTTTTCCAAGTGCTCAATGGCCTTATCATACATTCCCTTTTCGCTCCACGCTTGCCCCAGGTTATTCAAATTGATCGCCACCTGAGAGCTTTCTTCGCCAAATTGTTTTAAATTGCTGGCCAAAGATTTTTCATAATACTCAATCGCTTTATCGTAATTGCCTTTATATTTCCACGCCAAGCCCAGGTTATTCCAATTAACGGCAACCTCAGGGTCATCCTCATCATTCGCTTTTAAATTACAGGCCAGGGCTTTTTCATAATACTCGATGGCCTGGTCGCATTGGCCCAACGTATAATAAAGAAACCCTGTTTCATTTAAATACAATGCATTCTCCGGAGATAGCTGCACGGCGCGTTCAAAATATTTCAGGGCTTTGGGAAAATCGATTTTATTTTGCGCCAGCCGCCCGATTTCGTAAGCCGCTTCGGCCGCCTGTGCCGTCTTTTCATCCAGCGCCTGCTGGAACAACGCTTCCGCTTTCTCGGTTTTTCCTTTATTTAAATGTTCCTGCGCATCGGCAATTTGGTCCGCAGGAATCGAGGACTGCCGCTGCAAAGCCTCCTTCGTTTCCGCCAACAGTTTTTTAGTTTTCTCCAAATCAGCTTCTACATCATTCAGTCGCGCTTCGGTTAAACTCGATACTTTTTCCAGCAGAGAAATTTTTTCCTGATCGCGCTGCTGACCTTTTTCGTATTCCGCCTTCAACTGCTCCTGAACTTTGCGAACCTCTTTCTCCAGTTCCGCCTTGTGCTCCTTCAGGGAAATATTAAAGTGTACGGTCTTATTCCCCTGCACCACATCCCCACCCACGTCGCCGATGGTGGTATTGTGATCGCCCTGAACATTATGCCCTCCGACGCGAATTTCTCGACCCGCATGAGTTGATTTTTTATTCGGATCATTCATAATTTTTTATGGTTCATTAATGTTCTTTTCATTCCGCCTGGCCCAACTTAGAAAACCAGAACAACAGGTCCACAATAATCAAAACCCTACTCTCTTCAGCTAACGGATGCAACTACAAACCGGACCCCGTCCGGAAAGAGCATTTATATTCGATGAATGGGCAAAAATTCAGAATCTGTAGAACCTTTCCTAAAATTAAGTTTCACTTCAGAAAAAACGTTAAAACCAGGGTGGATGTGTTCCCCCTTTTTGAAGGAGACCTTTGCATAACCAAGGGTTATTGAATAAACAAGTTCAATAAAAGAGCGAAAACCCATGTTCGCCCTCTTTCCCAATCTAGCGATTGGAGGCAAAAGGGATTTTCAGAAGTTGATGGATAGACGAATTTAAGGAACCTTAGAAAATTTATTCTTCCTCCAGGCGTTGCCTGGCGGGGGGATTCACCTTAAAGGGTTTTATATTCTCTGACTTATGCAAAGGTCTCCTTTTAATAAAGTTTTATTTGAGTCAGCAGTGAGGTGGTTATACTGAAAGAAAGGAATTTTCAGGGAACCGCATGCTGAGTTTAACCAGGAACCAAAATAAAAAACTGCCTCGACTAAATTTAGAAAATGTCTTCGTTAATGGCATCATCTTTATGCTGTGTCTCTTTTTATTCACGGCCTGCTCCAACTCTTCTTCCCAACTAACCCATGCCAACAAAGGAAAACGTATGCTCGGCATTCAGGCAAACATGGGAGCCGAGGGAGATTTTGATGCGCTGTTCAATGAATCGCTGGAAGCGGGAAACGAAACACAAGTGCTCTCCATGGACTGGCGGGATATAGAAACTTCACCTGAAACTTTCGAGCCGCAAGCCAATTACCTGGCAATAGCAAATTATTTTTACTCGGCACAGAAGATGCCCATTCACGTGATCCTGCGTCCGATTCACACCAGTCAAAAAGTGGTTCCTTCGGATCTGTTTAGCTTGCCGCTGGACGACCCGCAAATGATTACGCGCTTTAAGAAACTGCTGGATTGGGTTGAGGGACAGATCACGAAAGTCGAATTGGTTTCGCTGACCATCGGTTCAGAAATCGATATTTATTTGTGGGGCGATGCCCAACGTTGGGAAGAGTGGATTCGGTTTTACTCAGAGGCCGCGGCGTATGCACGTGAAAAATTTCCCGGCACCCTCATTTCCTGCGAAACGACTTTTGCCGCTTTTACGGGAGCGGATTTGGATCGCTTGCGCCGACTGCACCAGCACAGCGATGCCATAGGCGTTTCGTACTATCCCATGCAAAACAAATTGGCCTCAGTAAAATTGCCGCAAGCGGTGCATACTGATTTTGCAACCGCGGTAAATACGATTGAAGACAAGCCGGTTTTCTTTTACCAAATCGGTTATCCCTCCAGCCCTGCCCTTCAGAGTTCGCTGCAACAACAAGCCGAGTTCATCACCGAAACGTTTAAGGCCTGGGATGCACATGCCAACCGTATTCGTCTGCTCAATTTTCAGTGGATGCACGAAGCGCCTAACCACGGCGTGCAGAAGTATGTCGACTATTATAAATACGATTCGCAAAGTTTCCGTGCGTTTCTGGGAAGCCTGGGACTGCAGTCCTGGACCGGCGAACCCAAACCCGCGTGGGAGCAACTCAAAAAGGAAGCCCACTCCCGCAGGTTTGGTAAGTAATACGGTTTTAATTATTCTCCAATAAACTGCCGGCGACCCAGTTGTTAACCGCATTCGCACTTCTGGAGCTTCCGCCACTCACGGTGGAGTACAACCCTATGGCTTCATTTTGCTGACCGCCATTGACACTGGAGTATCTACCGGTAGCCGTATTTTCAAAACCTCCGCTAACGCTCGATTGGCTTCCACTGGCAACATTAAATGAGCCGCCACTGACACTGGCACCTGCACCACTGGCAGTGTTACCCGTCCCTCCACTCACGGTTGAAAAGTTCACACTCGCTTTATTTGAGGCCCCGCCCAGAACGCTCGAGTAATTCCCGGAAATCACATTATCCACACCCACAACGATTCCACCCAATCCGCCGTAATTGTTTCCATGACCCACGACGATGTTATGCGAACCGGATTTATCCGAAGGCACCTGCGCACTCGGGTTAATCTCTTCATCATAACCGACAATCAGGTTTCCCAAACCATTGGTGGCCCCAATAATTGAATCGTCAGGACTATCCGGAAGTCCATTGGTCGTTCCCGTACCATTTATAATCTGCACATTGACGGCTTCATAGACAATGGTATCTCCTTTACGGCGGACCCCTTCTAACAGATTTTCCAATTTTTCAATTCTCGCTAACAGATCATCTATAGTCAGCCCATCTGAGGAGTAAGTCACTTCCAGGGTAGGAGGAATGGCTCCGGATTCTTTGGACAGCATAGTGATTCCATTATTGGTTCCGCCACTTCGAAGCATCAAACCGGTGTTGGGAACGGAACCGTCCACCCAACCTTTTACTAACGCCACGCCATCGGCATTCAAGGGAACCGTTCCGATACCAAACGTAAATGGAGGCACCGTTCCTAAAATGGTTCCTCCCTGATCCAAATCATCCCATAGAATACTTCCTTCCGACCAGGAAGTGTTTTGTGTATAAAAATGATACGGGCCGGAACTGGCATCGAAGAAATTAAACTTGATGCTCACGCCCGTTATGTTGGCACCTGCAGGAATCGAAGAAACATCCCATTGAAATACGGATACCAATTCTCCATAAATCGCACCACTCGGGTCCTGGCTCACGCCATCGGCAAACAATTCAGGATTAAAACCATAGTTGGTGGTTGGCGAAGTTTCACGCACGTAGCTGTCTTGCGGATTAGAGAATTTATCCGTCACGGCAAAAGCCGGTGCGGTGGACAACATTAAAACGATACTGATTAGCAATCCATAAACCTTTTTCATTGATTCATCTCCCTTTGATACCATTGGCGGTTGTATTATCCTTTTGGGTGAGAAATTACCTTATTCAAGGTGAACTGTCAACGCGAGCGAGAGTGCCAAAGAAAAGGCTTAAACTAAGTTAGCGAATAACAAAGTGTTCCAAAACTATTTATTAGAAGAGTCCGCGGGTTTGGCAATTAATACAAAAACCTCTCCTTAGATATCGCGGTTGGATTGGCTTTCAAATACGTGAACACAAAATAAAAAATGACCTGCCCCCTTTTTGTATTGATGGAATTGCAATAAGGGGCACAAGAGAGCAGGCCAAATTATTATTTAACGTCAACGGTCATGATGACGAAAGGTTTATTTAGCTTTGAGCCTTGATGCGGTTCCACGTAAGTTCCATCGTAGTAATACCATTGCAACGGTTTCATTTTACCCAGCTCTTCAGGATGTCTGGGCAGTTTATTCACGTCCAGCCCATTGGCAATAAACGTTGCCGGATTGATATAGTAGACCACATCTTCCTGCGTGTTTTCCGGATGCTGTGAAAAGTGGATCATGTTGTGTTTGGTTACGGTTTCCAACATGCACCACTCTCCACTGGCCTTGGTGGCGTCGATGGGAACCATTTTGGAACCGGGTGCAATGATATTTGCAATAGCATTGATTTCTTTGCGGGCGTTTCCTTTTAGTTTATGAACGGCTTCGAGGTCCGAGTTGGCATTGGTTTGCAAAGCGTTGGCCATCACTTCAGAGGTGATGTTCGAGGCACTGGCCGTGAACAAGAAAGTCACCACCAGAGTCCAGGTTTTTAATAAGCGCATTTCCAATCTCCTTTGAATAAAGTGATTTTTTAATATTTTTTGGTGATACTTATTTTTCTCTTAGTAAGAGTAATCCCGAAAAGGGTGGGAGAACAATCGTCATTTCTCGGAAATTTGTGTCGTAAATCCTCAAAATTTCTGTCGAATTTATACGACACCGCGAAGACGCGCAGAGGAAAAAACTTTTGGTATGGAAAAATAAAATTAATTCAATCGATGAGACCCCGCTTGCTCAACATTCCATCCGGGCTCCAATTAGCTTCGATCCATTTATTACCTGACCTGGTTTTCGTTTAACGGTTTTCAGCATTCCCCCAAAGTTTCTAATCTGAAGCAAAAAAACCCTCTTCGGCTGCGAATAGTTTACCGTAGTAACCATTTTAGGTTATCCGTAATAGAATAAATTTTATATTTATTATTGGATTTCGGTAATAATTAAAAGCGAAAATCACAGGGCCGGAACCTCTATCCAATTGATATATTCAGGCTATTTTCAATAGTTTTCAAGCCATAAACCCAATATTCCTAACTGGGCGAAAATAGATAGTTCTGATATTAAATTATATTTTTATGTTTTTACCGAAAATTTTTCTTTGATATCACTTTTCGGTATGGTAATGTGAACGCATTCGGAAAACTAAATAAGTATCGTGGAGGGACGATCTTATGAAAGAGGATTCTGTCACAAGAGCCTATTACCAAGGAATGGCTGACTACGAAGCCTCCTTGGCCGAAACTAATTTCAGACCTGGTTCAGGTCGAAATTCCCCACCTAATATTAATACCCTCACTGATTTACAATCTGACTATACCCATCAACTCATCAGCGACTGGGACGCTGCTATAGCTGAATTCGACCAAAGCTTGCAATCCATGGAACAAGCTGTAGACGAATTTAATGCCGTTCATGATTCCTTGCAAACCCTTGAAAGCTCCGAACGTAATACTCAGCTTCAAGGGTATAAAGAATATTTACAAAGTCTATTGGCAACCAATAGTCAACTCACAAATGCTATCAAGGAGTTACTCGAAACAGAGTCCAACTAAAAATTGAGGGAGGGAGATATGTCTACAAACCGAGAATTGGAAGCCTATTACCAGGGAATGGCCGATTATGAAGCCGCTTTAGCCGGGGAAGAATATTCCGAAGAGGCAGGATCCGCTGAAGAAGAAGCGTATTACCAGGGCATGGCGGACTATGAAGCGGCCTTAGCGGAAGAAGCGGAACAAGAAGGTGAGGAGGGAGAACTTTCTCCTGAGGAAGAAGCGTATTACCAGGGCATGGCCGATTATGAAGACGCTTTAGCGGATGAAGAGAGCTCCGGTGAGGAGTCGTCTGCAGAAGAAGAAGCTTATTATCAGGGTATGGCCGATTATGAAGCCGCTTTAGCCGGAGAGGAAGAAGGCTCTGCCAACCCGCAATTTACCCCTATACCGGGCGGACCTATTCCGCGGATCACTCCACGGATCACACCGAGAATTACGCCAAGGATTACTCCTCGGATCACGCCGAGAATTACACCAAGAATCACTCCTCGGATCACACCGAGAATTACGCCAAGGGTCACTCCTCGGATCACGCCGAGAATTACACCCAGAGTGACTCCACGGATTACTCCGAGAATTACACCAAGGATTACTCCGAGAATTACACCAAGGATCACTCCTCGGATCACACCGAGAATTACACCAAGGATTACTCCTCGGATCACACCGAGAATTACACCCAGGGTCACTCCTCGGATCACACCGAGAGTTACACCTAGGATCACTCCTCGGATCACACCGAGAATTACGCCTAGGATCACTCCTCGGATTACTCCGAGAATTACACCCAGGATTACTCCTCGGATCACGCCGAGAACATTTTAGGAAGGACCAAACAGGTTAACTATTTAAGCAATGTTATTGCTTAAATAGTTAACTATAGGAGATTAAGTTATGAAAAAAGTTTTATTGATTAATATGCCTTTTACCACCATAACTTACCCGTCCATTGCCTTAAGTTTGCTCAAAGCCAACTTATGTGATCAGGGAATTCCTTGTGACATCAAATATTTGAATATGGTTTTTGCTGATTTGGTTGGGGTCAGTGAGTATGAGCAAATTTGTAAAGAGCAAAACGGAGAATTATTCTTCGGCGAACGGTTTTTTTCGCAAGAATTATTTGCTGAAAAAATTCCTACAGACGATAACTATTGCAACTTCCTGGATTCGATTTCTAAGAATTCGGGACATTACATGGAATCTCTTCAGCGGACCGGATCTTTAATCAGCCGTTTTTTGGACCAATGCATTGAAACTATCCGTTGGGATGAATACGCCCTCGTCGGGTTTACGACCATGTTTGAACAAAACCTGGCTTCGGTATCTTTAGCAAGGCGAATTAAGATTAAGTATCCTGACATCAAAGTCGTTTTTGGTGGAGCGAATTGCGAAGGCGATATGGGGTTGGAACTGCATCGGCAGTTTAAATTCATTGATTACGTTTGTTCTGGTGAAGGGGATGTTAGCTTTCCCCAGTTAGTTCGAAAAATATTGAACCCTGAATTGAGCGGTGACGAGGTACCCGGAATTATTTATCGGGAAAAAAATTCTAGCGAGTCGGTACTTTGTCCGGGATGGGTACCCATAGAAAATATGGATTCATTAAGCTTTCCCGATTACGATGACTATTTCGAACAGTTAAAGGAGTTTTCCCTGCCTTTTTCCACATGCCTGGAGGTACAAATGGAAACCTCCCGAGGTTGTTGGTGGGGAGAAAAACATCATTGCACGTTCTGCGGTCTCAATGGAATGTCCATGGGCTTTCGTGCCAAGGGTAAAGAACGAGTGATCCGGGAAATTTTTTATCTAAGAGACAACTATATTAAAAAATACAACGTTCCTCAAATTTCGATGGTAGACAACATCCTGGATATGAGTTATTTCAAAGAAATAATTCCAGAATTAATTAAAAGGGGTTTTGATACTACCGTATTCTATGAAACTAAACCCAATCTGAACAAAGAACAAATTCGTATGCTTTCGCAAGCACACGTTTATTCTATTCAACCTGGCATTGAAAGTCTCAACACTAAAGTTCTCAAACTAATTGACAAAGGAGTTTCCTCTTTACAAAACATTCAGTTGTTAAAATTTTGTGAACAGTTTGGGGTTTACCCCTCCTGGAATATTCTTTATGGCTTTCCGGGTGAATCCAGTGAAGACTATCAATCTATGATTGACCTTCTTTATAAACTAACTCATTTACAGCCTCCGGATCAATTTGGTCCATTTTTGCTGCAGCGGTTTAGCCCTTACTTTTCCAATCCCAAGCAATATGGAATCGTAGATATAAAACCGAAGGAGTGCTATAAATATATTTATCCATTTAAAACTGAAAGCCTTTCTAACCTGGCATATTATTTTGAATTTGAATACGAAAAGGAAGTTAAGCCTCCAAATTTTGAGACGAGTTTAACCCAGGCGGTGGGTTATTGGAAAGAATGTTATGAACAAAAGGAAAGCTTGTACTACCATAAAATTTCTGAAAATTCACTGCTCATCGAGGATGAGCGATCCAATTCCAAATCACCTCAGGTTATTCTTCAAAATGAAAGAAAAGCCGTTTATGAATATTGTGAACTGGTTCGCAGCTTTACGGCAATTCTTCAACATATTCGTAAAGAGTTTCCTGAACATCCGATTCGACCTAGAGATTTAAGAGATTTCCTAAATGAAATGGTTGACTTGAATTTGATTGTTACAGAGGAGGATAAATATTTAAGCTTGGCCATCTCTGCAGAAGAACAATCTGAGTTTGCCTATAGTGAGGCTTATAAAAGTACCATGGGAGAAAAAAAATGAGTTCAAAAAAACGTTATTTAATTGGGTTTCAAGGCAGCTCCGTGATGCCGCAAAGTTTAACCGAAAATGTAGAAAGCTTTGTCACAGAAAATAAAGATATCAAATGTGTCCGCAAATTAAAGTCCGGACAATGCGTTCTTGAAATGACCGAGGAGCAAGCTCAACAACTGGCCCAACAAAGAGGAGATATCATTATTGAGGAAGATCAGGAGTTAGAAATGTTCTTACCGATGCCCGGCCTCTCCCCTTTAGTCTCTGCCGACGAAGAGCTCTCTCTCAAATTTAAAGTGGTGAATGAAAATAAAAAACCCATCAGTGACGTCACTATTTTCTGCGTGGGCAATCAGGTCACTTATAGGGGAAAGACCAATAAATCCGGTATTGCCACAGTTAGAGTGTTCGAATCGAATTTCAAGCATATCATTGCTTCTCCAAAAGCCACTTACTGGTCCCAGGTCCAGAACTCTGTGAAAGCCAAAAGCGACAAGGAAATCCAATTTAAACTTAAAGAAATCCCCGTGGCCGGTAATTACGATTGGGGCCATTTATTGTTGGGAGTGGACAAGGTGCAAGACAAGTTTACCGGTAAAGGCATTAAAGTGGCCGTGATTGATTCGGGCATTGGAGATCACGAAGATTTAAAAACTGAAGGCGGCTACAACACTTTGGACGGTGAGGATCCCAAAAAATGGAATCAGGATGACAATGGCCATGGAACCCATTGCGCGGGAGTGATCGCCTCTCAACAAAATTCTTTGGGGGTGATCGGTATGGCGCCTGAAGCTGAAATGTATTCACTGAAAGTGTTTCCCGGGGGTCGATTCAGTGATCTCGTTGAAGCCATTGAATGGTGTATTGAAAATTATATCGATGTGATCAGCATGAGTCTGGGAAGTCGCGCCCCCTCAATTCAAATTGAAAATTCTTTGTTGGAAGCCAATGCCCGGGGAATTACCTGTGTCGCCGCCGCGGGGAACGACAGAGGCAAACCCGTATCGTACCCCGCAAAATATGATCATGTCATTGCCGTTGCCGCCATGGGACAAGTAGGGACCTTCCCGGAAGACAGTGGCCACCAATTAAAAGTCGGAAATCAGTTTAGTCCTGATGGGAAACTATTTTCAGCAAACTTCACCAACATAGGACCTGAAATTGATGTGTGCGCTCCCGGAGTCGCCATCCTCTCTTCGGTGCCGAGTGGCTATGCCGCTTGGGATGGAACTTCCATGGCCTGCCCCATTGTCTCGGGCTTGGTCGCATTGATTTTAGAAGCGTACCCGGAAATCCGAACGGGAGATAATTATCAACCGTATTATGCCAGTGAAATTCTCAAGAGTACCGCGACGAATTTAAGGTTGCCCAAACATCGGCAGGGCGCAGGGTTACCCAATGCCGAGTTGGCCCTGGAAAGTGCCATGCAACGTCTGAGTTATGAAGAAAACATCCTAAAAGAAAACCGCCAGCGGTTGGAGGCTATGCTGCAAATTGCAAATGAAAACGCCAAGAATATTGAAAGTGCCTTAGCCAAATTGCCTTGAGATCGTAAAAACCGGAAGACCCTAAGCAACGCCAGTTTACTTTTCGGACACTTATTTTTTTGTATCGTTTTCCAATACCAACCGATATTTGGCGTTGCCCTGGCGGAGGGGCTCCATGGCGTCGTTGACTTTGCTGAGGGGAAACTCTTCAGTGACGGGTTGGATATCGTGCCGCGCCGAAAGCCTACCCACTTGGCAGGCGACTGGCAAAATAAAAATGACACCTGGAATTTTTCAGCGGCACCCGAACGAAAGTTAACCAAACGTTTTGCCAGTGGCGAGGAAAAAGTCGAGGCTTATGACATCAATCCCGACAGCACCGGGCACTGGTTTTTAGTATGTGTGAATCCCAAAGATGAAACTTACTGGATAGAACTCGGCAAGGATAGATCTCTCTCCGTGGCCCATCCCGCAAAAACGTTTAAACCTTTCGCCACCATGATTCGCCTTCCATCTAACAAGTGTTACGGTTCTTAAATTCCTTCGTTAGAAACCAGTCAGCCAATAGAAATGGTTAGGTTTACTCAATAGGATTTATTTTATTTGTGGAGCAAGCCGGAATAGTTTTACTTTGTCTTCAGTTTTTGCAGATTGGGAATATTTTCTCAAGTAGTTATAGACATCTTTATTTTGACGACAATTTAAGGTAAAACTTGAGAACAGTTTCTGAGGATTCTGCGCCCGCCGCCGATCATCGAGAATAAATATTGGGTCCAGCGTCACGCTGGCCAACCGCAGGTTGGGGAAAGAGGGAATACATGATTCTTCCCATTTAACAATTTCTTCTAAAGACAAACTCACCTTGGGAATAGGTCCTGAGGATTTTGTGCTCGCAACCGAACATCGAAAATTAATTCTGCCGCCACGGCGAGTGGCAGCGTCACGCTGCCATCGAATATTTATGTTCCCTCCGGCCGGGCGTGGCCCGTTGCCTCCACGGTGAGTGGCCCGCTACTCCACAAACGGGCCGCCCATGAGAAAGTTGCCGATGGCAAACTCTTGCTTATGCGATTGTAATGGATGAAACTCGCCGGCGAGTAAATCGCGGTAGAGCCGTTCCAGTCCCACTTTCTTAAAATAGGAATAACCGCCCAAAGCTTCCATCGCCAACTGTGCGCTTTGTCTTCCGTGTGAGGAGATGATCGATTTCCCTTGAATGGCTTTGCTGGCGCTCGTGGTGTCGGGACTGATGTCAAAGTTGTTCACGCGGCGGACCATATCCTCGATGGCCCATTTGGTGATTTGGTAATGGTTGTTCATTTTGCCAATGCAAGCCACAGAGATAGAATCCTTTTTAGGACGCTTGGCAAATAAGTCCACCGTTTTGTCATGAATGGCTTCCACCACCCCGGCGTAAGGCGACATAAAAATAGGAAAGGCTAATGTGCTCACCACGTCCCACACCGGATGCCACTTCCCGCGCTCGCGAATGAGACCCACTTTTTCTTTGGGGACAAACACATTTTTGAAATCGATGGAATTCGATCCGGTGCCGCGCATGCCCATCGCATCCCAGTCGTTAATGATCTCCACACCCTCGGTACAGAGCGGAGTCGAAAAATGCAGCACGTGTTCGCTTTCTCCATCATCATAAGCACAACTCATAACGGCAACATTCCCCAGAGGCGCACCACTGCAAAACGCTTTGCGGCAGGTGATGCGATAGCCCCCGTCAACTCTTTCCGCCGAGCCGTTAGACGAAACCCAATCGCCGCCGCCGGTGCTCACTAAAATCCAATCGTTCGCAACAACAGCTTTTAATGTGTTGGTTGAAGCCCCGTCGCCTTTCAGGTGTTTCAAGGTCAGGACCGCGATTAAATGTTGATGCATGGACAGAGTTAAAGCAGTTGAGGGGCAAAACTTTGCGAGATCTTTGAGAAACACGCAAAGGTCGCTATAAGAAACGCCGCCTCCGCCCAGGTCGGCCGGAATGAGCGCCTTGTAAACTCCCGCCTCTTGCAGTTCAAGAAAATTTTCTTCGGCAAATTTGTTTTCCTGATCCAGCACCGGCGCGTTCTTCTCAAACTCCGGTCCATACTGATTCAGTACACTTTGTAAGTCCATACAACTCTCCCCTCATTTTAAAAGTCATATAGTAAATGGTAGAACTCCAATGGCTGGTCATTCACTGGCCGAATTCTAGCACACTTCTCTGAAAATTCACCGGCATTCAGATAATTGGCAAAGACCCCCATTATGAGGTGACCGGTCGGCACGGCTTACACCCTATTTTCTATGAGATTCACTAATTTTTTAGAGTCTTTCTAACTTAATATTGTAGGTTTTAGATTCACGAATCCTGTATAATGGAATAGCTTTTTGAGAGACCTTTGCATAACCATAGAATTGGAAAACCCCTGGAGGTGAATCACCCTACCCCGGCCCCCGGCCGGCTGGGACATTCTTTTGCGATGATTTTATTTCAATGCAATCTCTTCAGAAACTTTTCGAATATTCCTTCTGCATCCAATCGTTAGATTGGGAAAGAGGGAATACATGGGTCTTTCTTTTTACATTGGGTTGTTTCAAAAAAAATCTTTGGTTAAATAAAGATCTCTTGTATTAAAGAACACACACCTCTTTTTTGTTCGTTTGGCTCTAGGGTTCCGCTTGCACCGGACCTTAATCTGGAATATTTATGAATTTCAATTCTTATGACCCGGGAGATTTTTTCGATGAATTTTTTGAATCTCCGGGAAAACCTTATCCCTGGGTGCTTCCCCTGGTGGAGCGCATCAACGATCTGCCCGTTAAAGGATTAATCAATCGGCAAACCACTGCAGAGTCGGCTCTCATGCAACTGGGCAGTACCTTTAACGTGTACGCGGACTCCCAAGGAGTCGAGAAAATTTTTCCGTTCGATATTATCCCGCGCATCATTGACGGAGCCACCTGGGGTAAGTTGGTGCCCGGACTGAAACAACGGGTGTATGCCCTCAACCAATTCGTGAACGATATTTATCACGAGCAAAAAATCATCAAAGACAAAGTCATCCCTAAGGAAATTGTTTTGTCCTGCAAAGGCTACCTCCCCGAATGCGTGGGCCTGAACCCGCCGAAGGAAATCTGGTGTCACATCAGCGGCATCGATCTCATTCGCGATCGCCAGGGTCAGTTTATGGTGCTGGAAGACAACCTGCGTTGTCCTTCGGGGGTCTCCTATGTGCTCGGCAACCGGCAAATTCAAAAACAGACGTTTCCCAAAGTATTCGAATCGCTACAAATTCAACCGGTGGAGGATTATACCAGCCGGTTGCTGGACCTTTTATATTTTCTTTCTTCGGACATCTCTACCCATCCCAGTTCGGTGGTGCTCACTCCGGGAATTTACAATTCCGCTTATTTTGAGCATTCCTTTCTGGCGCAAAGCATGGGCGAAGAACTGGTGGAAGGCAGAGACCTTGTCGTGAAAGACAAGTTTGTGTATATGCAAACCACCAAAGGACTCGTTAAGGTGGATACGATTTACCGCCGTGTGGACGATGAGTTTATCGACCCCGAAGTGTTTAACTCTGATTCCTTACTGGGCGTGCCCGGATTGATGGAGGTTTACAAAGAAGGCCGCGTGGCTCTGGTGAATGCCCCGGGGTTGGGCGTGGCTGATGACAAACTCGTCTATTCTTATGTTCCGGACATCATCAAGTATTACATGGGAGAAGACCCCATCATCCCCAACGTTCCCACTTACCGCTGCGTGATTGAAAGCGAACGTCAACACGTGCTGGAAAACCTTGACCGGTTGGTGGTCAAGGCGGTGGCGGAATCGGGCGGATACGGAATGCTTATGGGTCCGAGTTCTACTCAAGAAGAGCAAGACGAGTTTGTTGAAAAAATTAAATCCAATCCGAGAGGTTATATTGCACAACCGGTCATTTCGCTTTCCCGCGCGCCTGTGATTGTGGACGACCACTTTGAACCGCGGCATGTCGACTTCCGACCTTTCATACTTTACGGGGAAGAAATTCAGGTGATCCCCGGCGGCCTGACGCGGGTGGCTTTGAAAAAAGGATCGCTGATTGTGAATTCTTCTCAGGGCGGCGGCAGTAAAGATACGTGGGTATTGTATAAATGAAAAATTTCGCAGGAGTCTTATTTTAAATGCTGTGTCGTGTGGCAAACTCTTTATTCTGGATGAGCTCTTATTTAGAGCGGGCGGAAAACGCGGCTCGGTTCATCGATGTCAACCTTTCCATGCTTCTGGATTTGCCGCGGGAGTCTCAGTTTGGAAACCCATGGGAACCACTGGTCAACATCACCGGAGACGAAGCCCTGTTCAATGAAAAATATGAAGCGGCCAACGCCGAGAACGTGATTCATTTTCACACGTTCGATGGAGACTACCCGAATTCCATTCTGTCCTGCCTGATCGCGGCCCGGGAAAACGCGCGGTCCATTCGCGAGATCATTTCCTCGGAAATGTGGGAGCAAATTAATAAACTTTACCTGATGGTTCGCAAGGCGGCAGAAACCACTAATCGAGGATTTGAAGACAGCCCGCACTTTTTTAAACAAATCAAAATGGATTGCCATTTGTTCGCCGGCGTCACCAACGCCACCATGAACCACGGCGAAGAATGGGACTTCGTGCAATTAGGGCGTTACCTGGAACGGGCCGATAAAACCTCGCGTATCCTGGACGTAAAGTATTTTTTGTTACTGCCGCGGGTAGACCTGGTCGGTTCGGCGCTCGATAAAATTCAGTGGGCCGCGCTTTTGAAATCCATTAGCGGCCTGGAAGCCTATCGCAAAAAATATCGTCAAATTGCACCCAGCGACGTAGTGGAATTTCTAATGCTGGATGCGCAGTTTCCCCGATCCATACTGCATTGTATTGCCATGGCGTATCGTTCGCTTTATTCTGTAGTGGCACATTCCGGAGGTCCGCAGCAAAATCTGCCGGAACGCCGACTTGGAAAACTGCGCGCGAAACTTAATTATTCTGTAGTCGAAGAAATCATATCAACCGGTTTACATGAGTACATTGATGAAATTCAGGAAGATTTGAATTCCGTCCTCGATGCCATTCACGAAACCTATTTCGTTCCAAAACTATACATATCTAAATAGATATTTTCGGAGAGTGCTCTCATGACATTTTGTATTGCCATTAAAGTAGAAGGCGGCCTGGTTGCCCTTTCTGACAGCCGCTTAACTACGGGATCGGAAGTTGCTACCGCCCGTAAGGTTTCCCTGCACCAACAGGGACAGCACCAGTTATTTTTGATGACCTCCGGGCTGCGCTCCGTTCGGGATAAAGCGGTGACCTATTTTGAGGAACACCCGCACGACTCCGGTTCGCATCTGAAAAAAACTTACAAGGCCGTGAACCACCTGTCGGAACAACTCCGCAAAGTGGCGCGCGAAGACAAAGACGCCCTTCGGGAAAGCGGGATGGTGTTCGATTTAAACTCCATTGTCGGAGGACAACTGGAAGAAGATGAAGAACACAAGCTCTACCTGTTGTATCCGCAGGCCAACTGGGTGGAAGTCACGCCGGAAACGCCGTATCAGATCATCGGCGAATCCGGCTACGGCAAACCGCTGCTCGATCTGGTGCTGAACTACGATTCCAGTATGGTGATGGCCGTCAAGTCAGCGTTCCTCGCGTTCGACGCCACGCGCCGCTGCTCCAGCAACGTCGACTTCCCCATCAATGTCGTGTTTTATCGAAAAGATTCCAATCACATGGTTTTGCATGAATATGAAAAAGAAGATTTATTGAACGTGTCCGAGTGGTGGCAGAGTCGCGTCCGCCATTCCCTCGACGAACTCCCCTCGGACTGGATCGACGACATCTTCGGGAAATCGTAATAGCGGCGCAACCGCCGCAGGCAACTAGGCCCCGCCTAGTGGAAATATTAATATTCGATAATCTGCGGTGCACGCAAAATCTACGGAACCTTTCCTAAAGTTGAGTTTGCCTTTAGAAAACCATTAAAGAGTTGGAGGCGAGTGTGTACCCTCTTTCCTAAAGAGGGAAAGGGTGATTGACAATCGGGGATTTTCCGGGCCACGCCCGGAGGGAACCAGTCCCCGACTGGTTGGAACATAAATATTCGATGAGTGAGTATGAATACCGAATCCGCAGAACCTTTTCCCAGCGTGACGCTGGACTCAGAATTGATTTGCGATGAGTCACTAGCCGTGAGGGAGGCATTTATATTCGATGAGTAAGTGTGAATGCCGAATCCGCAGAACCTTTTCCCAGCGTGACGCTGGACTCAGAATTGATTTGCGATGAGTTTTTGTTTTTGCCGGATCGTTAAAAAACTTTTCAAGCCGATTTTCCTTCAGAGTATAATTTTGAATGGAGACCCATGCGCTCCCCCTTTATGAAGGGGACCTTTACATAACATATGAACTCTATACAAAACAAAAGAATTTTAAATTTGAAAACCCATGTTTGCCCTCTTTTTAAAGAGGGTCAGGGTGATTGACAATCAGGGGGTTTAGCGTTGAATGGAAGAAGACGTATAGAAAAGTTTCTGAGCATTCGGTTTACAAAACAACACATTGCAAATGAAATATTGGCAGCGGGGCCACCCCGCGGGCTGGGGGGATTTTACCACTCGCCGTGGAGGCAGAATAGATTCGCGATGATCGGTGACGAACGCCGAACCCTCAGAACCTCTCCACAAGTTGAGTTTGTTCTATATATAAGGTAGGTTCTTTAGAAGAAATTGTTAAATGGGAAGACGATGTGCTCCCTCTCATTAAAGAGAACTTTGCATAACTAAGGATTATTGAACAAAACACAATAAGCTTAGAAAAGGAGACCCATGTTTGCCCTCTTTTTAAAGAGGGTCAGGGTGATTGACAATCAGGGGGTTTAGCGTTGAATGGAAGAAGACGTATAGAAAAGTTTCTGAGCATTCGGTTTACAAAACAACACATTGCAAATGAAATATTGGCAGCGGGGCCACCCCGCGGGCTGGGGGGATTTTACCTTCAGGGGTTTCCGGCCCACGGCCGGAGGGAATATTAATTTTCGATGATCGGTTACCAACGCCGAATCCACAGAACCTTAGATAAAAAACTTCTTATGCATTTTAAAATAGAACACCAACTGAGCTACCGCTACAGCAAAGAAATTTTTCTCGAACCGCTCACTGTAAGACTGCGCCCGCGCACCGACATTTGGCAACAGCTTCACCGGTTTCAAATGACCGTGAACCCGACGCCGCAGGGCCGGGCAGAAATCACCGAACTCGACGGAACCGCCGCCACCTGTTTGTGGTTTCAGGAATTAACCTCCACATTAACCCTCACCGCCACGTCCGAAGTCGAAACCCTGAAGACCAATCCCTACGATTTTATTTTGACCGACCCCGAGTTGCTCCAGGTTCCGTTAACCTACTCGACCCCTTATAAAGAAACACTGGCGCCGTATGTGAAACGACCGCAGCCGTCTGCCGCCGTCGATACGTTTGCGAAAACACTTTTTAATGATGTGGCGCAGGACCCGCTATTATTTCTCGGAAAATTAGCGGAAGTGATTCATAAAGATTTTAAACTGGAACTGCGTCACGAAGGCGATCCGGAAGCACCCGAAACCGTTTTACAGAAAAACCGGGGCGCCTGCCGTGACCTCTCGGTGTTGTTCATGGACGCGTGCCGATCCATCGGACTGGCCAGCCGGTTCACCAGCGGATACTATTTTGTGGAAGACGAAACCGAACCGCCGGAACTGCACGGCTGGGCCGAGGTGTACCTTCCCGGAGGCGGATGGCGCGGGTTTGACCCGTCACACGGACTGGCCGTGGCCGACCGTCATATCGCCTTAGCCTCCGCCGCGCACCCCGCCCTCGCCGCCCCCACCACCGGCCACTTCCGCGGCACCGACACCCACTCCACCCTGTCCTACAAAATTTCACTCACTGCTATATAAAACAGAATTTATCTTTAGAAGAAAATGTGAAAAGAAAGGATGATGTATTCCCTCTTTCCCCAACCTGGCGGTTGGATGCAATAAGGATTCTTAAAAGTTTGTGGATAAATGATATTTGGACAAACCTGATGAAAATTTATTCTGGGTGCAGCGTCACCCCGCGGGCTAGGGTGATTCACCTTCAGGGGTTTCCGGGCCACGCCCGGTGGGACTCACTCGCCGTGAGAGGCAGAATAGATTTGCGATGAGTCACTAGCCGTGAGGGCGGCATTTATATTCGATGAGTGAGTATGAATACCGAATCCGCAGAACCTTTTCCCAGCGTGACGCTGGACTCAGAATAGATTCGCGATGATCGGTGACGAACGCCGAGTCCACAGAACCTCTCCACAAGTTGAGTTTGTTCTATATATAAGGTAGGTTCTTTAGAAGAAACTTAAATAGAAGAAAGCGATGTGCTCCCTCTCATTAAAGAGAACTTTGCATAACTAAGGATTATTGAACAAAACACAATAAGCTTAGAAAAGGAGACCCATGTTTGCCCTCTTTTTAAAGAGGGTCAGGGTGATTGACCACTAGGGGTTTTGGATGGAATGGAAAAAAACGCGGAGAAAGATTTTCTGACGATTCTGTTTGCAAAAAAACCATCGCAAATGAAATATTGGCAGCGGGGCCACGCCGCGGGCTGGAGGGATTTTTCCTTCAAGAATTTTCTCAAAACCCGCCCACAAAAAGGTTTATCCACTTCCCGTCTAAAAAAGTGTTTTCATTATTTAATGGGTGTGATAAATTTCGCATAACAAATATTTTAATATAACAAATTTGGATGAAATTCCTGAAATACTTTGGAAAAATCATTCACTTTACAGGGGAAATAGCTTTATTTAAGGCTAATTCGCCTGAGTGGCTTTCCGGGGAAATGGTGCAGAGCTTGAGCAACATTCGGAAATCAGAAGGTTTGCCACTATAATTTCGAAAACCCAATTAAGGACTTGGCGCCTTCCTAAGGTCGCCAATTTGAACAATTACTATTGAATGAGGGAGGAACAATGAAAAAGCATAAACCTGGTCGTAAATTTTGTAAAGACCATCCTGAACCCAAAGAATTAGGGCCACTTGCATTACTGCCCGGAGAATGGAAGGGAGAGGGAACCGGTTGGAATATGATTGCGTTGCCGTTTAACGACGCGCCGGCCGGTAAACCCAAATACCGAATTTTAATGAATCAGTATAATGAACAATTGAAGTTTTCGTTTGTCGATGACAATGTTCCTAACCGAGGTCTTGCCGGGATTATCGATGACTCCGGAGAGGACGATCAGTTTGCCGCAACGCTGGACTATCAACAAACCATTCAACAAACCCATGCGGAAGATTTTCCTGAAAGTGGTTTAGCAGGCGGCGCGGATTTACCGATTCATCACGAGCCCGGACTGTGGCTTTACATGAAAAACCTGCAAACCACAGATAAAGATATTACTGGTGACGCCGTGTTGGAAGTCGCCCGCCTGGCAACCATCCCGCATGGCAACTCGGTTCTGGCGTTGGGAACGCAGAATGTTAGTGACGGTCCACCGGAAATTCCGCGGATTAGTGGTTTGCCTATCGGTCGATTTGATGATTTGGATACCGATATTTATTTAGAACCGTACAAGCATTTTCGAGACAATCCCTTTAAAGGAGGAAACAATAACCCGGCTTTCCCGGGGTTTTCTCCCATCGAAATGAATGAAATTCTAAGGTTTGATAACCAAAATGTGGATATAAAGAAGACCACGACTCTGACAGTGGATTCTACCCGTCAAGATGCCGGAATTTCGAATATTCCTTTTGTCGCAAAACAGGCTGAGCCGGTCAGTATGAAATCGACTTTTTGGATTCAAGAATTAGAGGATGATTACAAAAAAGGAAAACCTAATTTAAGAATGCAGTACTCGCAAGTGGTCATGCTGGATTTCTTTATTCCCCGTGCAGACGGTCTTCCGGGGCGAGCGCAATGGCCGCATATCAGCATCAATACCTTGACGAAAGTTTCGTGACAGAAGAAACGCATGAGTGGTTCTAAAAACGAGCGCGGATCGACTTGAACCCTGGAGGATCCTAGCTTCGCATAGAAGGCGTGGAACCGTCACTGAAACCAGTGATGCGTTCCCGCCCCCTCACCTGCCCCCGTTCCTGATTCAGAATCCGCCTGGGCATTATCCATGGAGGCAGCTAGGCCCCGCCTAGTGGGGATATTAATATTCGATGACAGCGTGACGCTGCACCCAGAATTTATTTGCCATGATCGGTGATGACGCCAAATTCACAGAAACTATTCACAAGTAAAGTTTGCCTTTAGAAAACCATTAAAGAGTTGGAGGCGAGTGTGTACCCTCTTTCCTAAAGAGGGCAAGGGTGATTCACCGCCTGGGGGTTTAAAATTGATGGGAAGAAAGTGTCGGGGAAAGTTTCTGAGCGTTCAGTCAGCAAGTAACTTCATCGAACACAAGTTTTGAGTGCAGCGTCACGCTGCGAGGATTTCTCCTTTATTTGTTTTTCGGGAGGTCAATGACATGACTTATTTCTTTTCCAGAAGTCAGTCGAAATTTGGAAGTGACAACACTGCTATAGTCATCGCTTCCGAGAGGAAAATGGAAAATCAGAATAGCACTTTCTAGTTCTGTCGGACTCGTATCCAAAGTAGAAATCATTTTAAAAAATTTTTCCTTTAGAGCGAGTGTCGAAAGTGTTAACGGTTTGGTAACAGGAAAATCTGAAGGGTAAGGATCTTCGAGGAGATCTAATGTAATCTCGGCAATTCCTAAAGTTTTGCATCCATTTGCCAAATAGGGATGCAAATAGCTTAATCCACTTTGCGCATGATGAGCAATATCATGCGCGATCCCATTAAGTTTCTTAAAAGACATAGCATGCAAAAAATAATTGTAAGATAAATTGTATACTATAGTTATTACGCTTTAAAGTAAAAAGAGAAAAGTCCCACCCTATCAAACTTCCATATTGTTTTTTATTGTCACCTTTACTTTATAAAGCAAATCTGGCGATGAATTGCTGCCCTTACCTCAATAATCTTATTTCTTCCTTGATTGCTTCACCAGATTGATTTAGGGTTGGGCCAAACTATTTTTTAAAGGATCATGCCATGGCGGAACCGACGATTGCTTGTCCCAATTGTTCTTATGATATAAAACTGACCGAGTCTCTGGCCGCCCCGCTTTTAACGGCGGCCAAAAAGGAGTTCGAAACCAAACTCTCCGAGAAGGAACTGGAAATTTCCAAACGCGAACACTTCCTCAAGGATCAGGAAAAACGCATTCAGGAGGCGAAACGACACATCGACGAAGAGGTTCGGAAAAAACTGGAAACCGAGCGCGCTTCCATCGCGAAAGAGGAATTGAGAAAAGCCAAACTTTTAGCGGAGTCTGACTTCAAGAAAAAAGTTTCCGAGTTGGAGGAAACCAGGCAGCTGTTAGCCCAGCGTGATGCCAAACTCGCAGAAGCACAGAAAGCCCAACTCGAAGTCATGAAAAAGAATCGGGAGCTGGATGATGCCAAACGGGAACTCGATTTAACCGTAGAAAAAAAAGTTCAGGCTTCGATGGAACAGGTCCGAATAAAAACCAAAAAAGACACCGAGGAATTATTCCACCTCAAGGTGAAAGAAAAGGAAGTGCAGATTGCTTCCATGCAGCGCAAGATCGAAGAGTTGATGCGCAAGGCGGAACAGGGTTCCCAGCAGCTGCAGGGGGAAGTCATGGAACTGGAATTGGAAGACATGCTCAAGGCCAGGTTTCCGCAGGATGGTATCGAGCCGGTTCCGAAAGGTGAGTTTGGCGGCGATGTGATCCAGAAAGTGTATTCCCCTGCGGGTCAAATCTGCGGAGCCATTCTCTGGGAAACGAAGAGAACCAAGAACTGGAGCAACGGTTGGCTGCCAAAGCTGCGGGAAGATCAGCGTAAATCGAAAGCGGAGATTTCTATTTTGATCTCCACGGCAATGCCGAAAGAAATTGAATCGTTTGGTCAGATGGATGGCGTTTGGGTTTCGGGTCCGCAATACATGATTCCCCTGGCCATTGCCTTGCGCCAGACTTTAATTGAAGTGGCCAACTCCAAGCAGCTTCAGGAAGGGCAGCAGACGAAAATGCAGCTGGTCTATGATTACTTAACGGGACCGCGCTTTCGGCATCGCGTCGAAGCCGTCGTGGAAAAGTTTTCGGATATGAAAGCGGACCTGGATCGGGAGCGCAAAACGATGACGCGCTTATGGTCCAAACGGGAATCGCAAATTCAGGGTGTCATTGAATCGACCGTGGGCATGTATGGGGATTTGCAGGGGATCGCCGGGCAGGCTTTGCAGGAAATCGAAGGACTGGAGATTCCTTTGATTGAAGAATAAAACGAAAGAATGAGGACAAATCCCCGTAGCATGACGCTGTGCCCCCCAGCCGCGGGGCAGGCCCCGCCGCCAATATTTCATTTGCGATGTGTTGTCTTGCCAACGGTATCATCAGAAACTTTTCACAAAGTTTTCTTTCATTTAGTCTAAAAACCCCAGGCGGTCAATCACCCCGTCCCTCTTTAGGAAAGAGGGAGCACATCGGCTTCCGCTCTTTTGTTGGACTTGTTTGTTCAATAATCCTTGGTTATGCAAAGCTCTCCTTCATAAAGGGGAATACATCGGCTTCCCTTCCAGCATTTTTTCTAAAGGCAAGCTCCGATTGTGGAATAGTCGGTCCTATATTAGAACCCACAAGATTCCTACGAAAGTCACAACACTTATCCCATTGTGAGTTTAGAGTTTCGAAGGTATAATCTAGGCGGTGAATGCGGGTGTCGGATTTTAAGATTTATCTGTGCAGACATACTTAATTTTTGAATTAGAATAGGAACCCTCACTTGTTATTAGCCTCGTCACATTAAATTCTTTTATCATGGATTCTAAACGATGAATGAAACCTGGCTTTCTTTCCTGAAACCGCGTGCGTGGGTGGCCAAACTGTTATTGGCGCTGTTCGCGCTTGGGTTTTTGGCGTTGGGGTTTTTGGATTACCTGCAGCCGATCAAAGAGTTTCTCGATTCCGAGAGGCTGTCTTTCCGTGTGGGTGATGCGCGGTTTTCCGTTTATATTGTCACCAAGTTCTTCCTGATTCTGATTGTGCTGATTTGGGTGACGGGCATTCTCTCTGAATTCCTGGAAAAAAGAATTCAATCGGTTCAATCCATGAGGGAAGGCAATAAGGCCCTCTTCACAAAAATCGCGCAGATTCTGATTTACTTCATCGCGTTCATTGTAGCGTTGGAAATTCTGGGGATCGATTTAACATCGCTTGCGATTTTTAGTGGCGCGATTGGTATCGGTATCGGTTTCGGCCTGCAAAAAATCACTTCCAATTTCATCAGCGGGTTGATTCTGTTATTCGAAAAGTCCGTTGAGAACGGGGACCTGGTGGAAGTGCATGACACGGTGTACGGGTTTATCAGGAAAACCGGCGCACGGTTCACTTTGATTGAAACGTTCGACGGCAAAGAGGTTATGATCCCGAACGAAGATTTTATAACGAACCGCGTCGTCAACTGGACGTTCAACAACTCGAAGGGAAGGATTGCTTTCACCGTGGGGGTTTCTTACAATTCCGACATTGAAAAAGCGCGCGAACTCATGATAGAAGCTGCCAGCGAACATCCGCGGTGCATGCAGGATCCCGGACCGGTCTGTTTTTTACGCGAGTTCGGAGACAGCTCGGTGAACTTTTTACTGTATTTCTGGGTCGAAGATGTCACGCAAGGCCGCTACACGCCGCAGAGTCAGGTCATGCTTTCCATTTGGAGAAAGTTTAAGGAAAATAATATTACCATTCCGTTCCCGCAACGTGATCTCCATATCAAAAAAGATCTCGAATCTTTCGATTAACCGTTTCATTTTTTATGTCCCGCTGAGAATTAAAGTTGCCCCTCACGGCCAGTGAGTCATCGCACATAAATTATACCCGCGGCGGTGCCGCCGCAAAACCCCTGATTGTCAATCACCCCAGCCCGCAGCGTGACGCTGCACCCAGAATTAATCTTCGATGTGTTTGCTTGCAAACGGGATCGTCAGAAACTGCTCATTAATTTGTTTTATCATTTTTAGAACTCCTGAAGGTAAAATCCCCCCAACCCCCTTCAAAAAGGGGGAGCGCATCATCCCCCGCTCTTTAATTTTCTTCTAAAGGCAAACTCCACTTGTGAGAAGATTCTGTGGATTCGGCATTCACGCCAACTCATCGGAAATTCAAGTTGCCCCTGGCGCTAGCCAGTCATCGAAAATTAATGTTCCCTCCGGGCGTGGCCCGCTGCCGCCACGGCCAGTGGTCAATCACCCCCAGGCAATGCCTGGAGATAGCATTTCATTTGCGATGGGTTGGCTTGCCAACTATATCAGTAAAAAATTTTCCCAAGTTTTAACTTCAGAAGAAAATATAAAAAAATGGAAGTGCATGTGCTCCCTCTTTTTAAAGAGGGCTGGGGTGATTGACCGCCCGGGGTTTAAGACTCATCCATTAATATAATTAAAACTAAGACTTCGGAAGAAAAACTTCTAATCGAATACATGATGCCAATTTACCTTCAAACATTTTTTCTATAGAATACGGTCTATGAATATTCGGGACCCTCATAAGATTAAACCTCCCTACGACCCAAATCTAAAAGAAAAAGCCCGTTACTTAAGAAACAATCCTACCTCCGCCGAAAAACTATTTTGGAATACTCTACGAAAAAGTTCTTTTTATCAAAAGAGAACTTTCAATCGACAAAAACCTATTGGACCCTACATCGTAGATTTTTTCTGCCATCAGCAAAACCTTGTAATCGAAATTGATGGCAACACTCACACTGCAAAGGCAAATGACCCGAAAGATGCAAACCGCACCCAATTCTTGGAATCGCTTGGTTACAAAGTCATTCGATTTACTAATTCAGAGGTGTTAAATAATATCGAAGGCGTTATGTTAACATTAAAGCACAAACTTAAAACCTCCTAAAGGTCAATCACCCCGTCCCTCTTTAAAAAGAGGGCGATCATCGGCTTCCGCTTTTTTATTTGTTTCTGAATATAAGCTTTACTTTAAAAAAATTTCTGTGGGTTCGACTTACTCAGAAACCTCGCGGAAATCTCTGCTGCCTCCAATCGCCAGATTGGGAAAGAGGGCGATCATCGACTTCCGTTTTTTAATTTACTTCTGAAGGCAAACTTTATTTTAGAAAAGGTTCTTTGGGTTTTGCATTGACCACCGATCATCGAGAAAAAATATTGGGTCCAGCGTCACGCTGGAAAAAGTTCTGTGAATTCGGCATTCACGCCAACTCATCGGAAATTCAAGTTGCCCCTGGCGCTAGCCAGTCATCGAGAATAAATGCTGCCCCTCACGGCAGTGAGTTTCCTGCGGCGCTGGCCCGCTGCCTCCACGGAGAGTGGTAAAGCCCCCCCCAACCCGCGGGGTAGGTCCTCAATCCGATTTTTGCTGAATTTTCGGAAATGTTTTTTGAATTGCAGGGAAGCCGTATGCGGTTGTTTTTGATGAAATGGATGGAGGGTAGCTGCGTTTTCGGTGTCGGTTGACAAAAAAACGGGAGCCTCAAGATGAGGCTCCCTGGTTAGCACAAGGTTAATTTTTATTTGACTGCGAAAAGAGTAAATTTTCTTCTTCTTGTTGGGGAACCGAGACTTTTGGAAAACCCATGGTGTAGAAGAAGTTTTGGATCGGACCTTTGCTTTGCAGCCGAATGTTATTGGGATTATGGAACACTAACGCTCCGGAAGCCGTTTTTTCCACAAGGTAATGAATTTCCACTCCCGCAAGGTCTTTCCCCAAAAGAGTCGTTGCCGGACAAAGCCCGAGTGGGCCTCCCGGACAGTCTCCCGGGCAAATCTTTAGTTTATATCTTGGGTCAGTTGAGGGGATTTCTCCACTCGATGAACCTCCCGGAAGATCCAAGAAAATTGGAACTTCATTGCAGGAAGGCGGTGGAAAGTTAGCCATCGGCTCCTCTTTAAAACAGGGAGGAATTTGATAAGGATAACTGTCCTTCGAACGATCATAAGGATTGACTATCACTTTTGACTTACATCCGGAGCCATTTGGAGGAATTTGTGCCATTTGAACGGCTTTTTCAGCATTGACACGGCCTGCGCCCGTTTTGTCGTCAATACCCGGAGCGTCAATGTCATCTGCAGAATTGCGAAGAATTTCCTTCACTTGCTTCGGTGTCAAGCCGGGGTTGGCAGATAATATCAGCGCAACAATGCCGGACACTTTAGGCGTGGATGACGAAGTACCGCCAAACGTAGGCGTATAATCTTTGGAGTCGGGATCGCTTGGATCAATAGCGCTGCCGTCGTTGTAGCCGGCGTTTCCGCTACGGTCGGTAGAGTAACTCCAGGGACTGGGTGCCACTACGTCCGGCCCTTCGCCCACATAACTTGAACCCCAAAAAGTAGATCCATCACTACTTGATGCTGATTTATGTTCATCTGTCGGACTGGAAGCCCCAACGGCAATCACATCAGTGGTGGCATTCAGGCTTGCAGGAAACGCGACCTGATAAGTGAAAGGAGGTCGATCCGGCCCATTGGCTGCGGCAAAGACTACGGTCACACCTTTATCGATGGCATCTACAATGGCGTTTTCAATGTCCGTGCTGGGAACCCCAACCCATCCCCAGGAATTGGAAAGGACATTTGCTCCATTGGCGACGGCTACATCGATGGCGTTAGCCATATTTGAGGTCGTTCCCCCGGAAAAAACAGGCATAATTTTAACGCCGGGCGCTGTGCCCACCACTCCCTTGTTATTATCTTTAATGGCACCGACATTACCCGCCACAGCAGTGCCATGGCTTCCGCGGGCACCACCCCCGGTCGACCCATCCGGATCGAAACCTTTTACCAGGTTGAGGTCAGGGTGACCCAAATCTACGCCATCGTCAATCACCGCGACAACAATGTCACTGGAAACTTCAACAAGGTCCCACGCTTCAGGTAACGTGGAGATCATTATTATCATTTCCTAAACCGGCAATCTGGCCGACATTGCGCAGCTCGTACTGCCGCGAACTGTAAGGGTCATTGCTGATTTTATGTTGATCGACATCTTTGATGCCTACAATCCGAACATCATCAATATACAAACCTTCTGCGGAAATATTCGCATCACTTTTAAATCCGAAATCCACTTTAACTTTACTCAATCGGGCCGTCGGTGGAAAGCGAACCAACGAGCGTCTCCATCCCTTTTGAGTTGTGGGGTCCGCAGTTAAATCTCCAGTGTGAAACAGGTGAACATTCCGGAGGCACCCAATGAATTGTTTTCAGAATCTCTAACAAAGACGGCTGCCATAATCTTCGGGTGGGAAGAGTGGCAGGCCGCTGAGGGCTGCTGTAATTTAACATAGAACCAATACTCTAAATAAACCTCTTCATAAGGAGTCAGATCCATAGAAGGGGTGAAGCTAATATACTCACAACATTTCCGGGATAATTACCCGGTGCCGGGACTCCGTTAGAACCGCCACTGGTTGCATGAATGCTGTGGGTTCCGGCATGAGCACGGTGACCCGTAACAGCCCAAGTGACATCCGGATTGGTTCTCCCGGTGGTGGACCAACCCGACGGAATATTCGAGCCTTCAAAGTTTGCCTCCAAAAGTGTTGTCCAGGCCAGTTGTCCTGCGGCGGCTTCCGAATTTCCGGGAATGGGCACAGGTTGGGGAGCACCGGGAGACGGGGTTGGCGGATTACTGTTCAATTTGAATTGTTCGTCCAATTGTCCCATGTTGGGAATTTGAGGACTGGGATCATTTAAGAATACGACCACATGATCCGGTTCCGCAAACTCAACCCCGGATAAAGCCGAAAGCTTTTTCGTGACATCATAAACTCTTCCGTGAGATGCGTCTTCAAAGGTCACGCTAAAGGAATTTTTTCGATGATTTTCAATGGCTTTGATTTTAAGTGATTCTTTAAGCGGCTCCAGTTTGGCTTTCGCCTGCGAAAGAGTCGTGGGATTCGTAAAACCGACAATTAATTTATCCGTGGGAATCAATAGAGCTCCCCCCTGCTCAAACACAGGCTGTACTTCCTGTCCAACATGAGGTGCGCGGGAAAGAACGGATTCCATATTGGAGTCACCACTGAAAGCGGTTTCCTGGGAAGATCGTCGAAAAATGCGAAACTTCTGTGAAGGTTGTTTGTCGTCTTTTAACTCATCAAAACCTTCTGCGACTGCAAATGATTCAAGGTTTCCTCCTCCCTGTTCCTCTTCCACTGCAAATAATTCCTCGCTTGGGACCAGGGTGATGGTTTTCCCTTTGTAAGTATAACTGTAATCATGAGCTTCTCCCTCACCGCCTACCCCGGTTTGACTGAGAGCAGTTAAAGGTAAAGCGAAAATGGTAGATACTATAAATAGTAATGTAAGATTAAAGTAGTTTTTCATCTTGTCCCCCTTCAACATTTGTTTTCTTCCGGCAGTATTAACCAATACCATGGACAACAAATTGTTTCCCCTCAAAAATAATAGGGAGAAATCCTTAAGGCAATAACGCCGCAAGAAACTTGAAAAACGTATGCGCAAAAATAGACCTAATTTATTTGATCCATTGGATATTACTATATAGATATAAAAAAAGCACAAAAAAAATTTGGATTATCAAAAAATTTGATCCTCAGAAATCAAAGTGATCCTCAAAATCAATTTATATTCATTTAAAAACAATTAGTTATGCTTCAAATCGATATGTAGAAAATTTTTTAGAAATTATCCTCATTAGCATGATTTTATCTCTTAAGTCAAAATATGATAAGACTACGGGCCTATAATTTCCTGCGAAGAAGGATTTCAAGTGAGGCGGATTTTCGCTAAACCCAAAACAAATCATCTTAAAGCTTAAAGATAGGCAAGCGATGTTTGACTGTGGAGGCCACTTAAATGAATTCAGCATCTGCCTCAACCTGCGCGGCTTCCCAGGCGAGGAGGGCTTTTTTTCTGTCCGGTCCGGCCTGGTAACCGCCGAAGGCTCCGATGCTTTGGATCACACGATGGCAGGGAACGAGATACTGAATGGGGTTGTGGCCTACGGCATTGGCCACGGCGCGTGAAGCTTTAGGCGCTCCGATGGCGTGTGCTACTTTCTGATAAGAGATCATGGCGCCCTGCGGAATTCGAATCAGAGCTTCCCAGACTTTAATCTGGAAATTGGTTCCTTTGATAAACAGGTATAAGGGTTTTTGGGGATTTGGATTTTTTTCGAAGATCGTTTTCAGAACTTTTTCCGTTTGGCGTGTGTTCTCTTTCAAAGTGGACTGGTGCCAACGTCGCTTCAAGTCGTCCAATGCGGGACGTTGTTTTCCCTGTTGCAGAAACGTGAGCCCGCAGATTCCCCGATGGGTGGTCGCCAACAGGCACTCGCCAAACGGTGTCGAATGAAATCCATAAGTAATGTTCAAACCCTGCCCGCTATTTTTGTATTCACCGGGAGTGACGGATTCGCATTGAATGAATAAGTCATGCAACCGGCTGACGCTGGAGAGCCCCGCTTCCAACGTAACGTCCAATAAATTGTTGGATTGATTTAAAATGGACTTGGCGTAATCCAAAGTGAGGAATTGCAAAAACCGTTTCGGGCTGACTCCGGCCCAGCGGCTAAAGAGTCGCTGAAAATGGTATTCGCTGAGGTTCAAACTGGTGGCGAGCTTTTTTAAATCCGGTTGATCCAACGCAGTGTTTTCCAAATTATGAATCGCCTGTTCAATGCGCTGATAATCTTTCGACTGTTTTTGAAGATCGGCCAAAGCCATCGAATCGCCTCCCAATGTTTGAGCCCTTTTACTCTAAACCAGAGAGAATCGTTTTCCAATCCGTTTCTTGCGATCCGGACCTTCTCCCGGGCAGGGGTTTTTCTCTATCAGAGAAGCTTCTATATATATAGAACCAACTCAACCCGATTTTGTGTGAAATCTCCTTTGATTCCCTATGTATATAGTTTGATAAAATCAAACTAATAGATTGAAACATTAAAATAACTTGAATTGATGGAATACGTCATAATTACACTAATTGAAACACGTGAAACCCGTACCGGAGGGTTTTGCGGATTCAATTTTATATATACTGATCTTGCCATGTCCATTGAGGTTGCAACCGGTTCTATTGTCTGGCTTATTCACAGGTGGACCAAGTGATCTCAATGGAATGGTAAAATCCTAAACCGGGTAATGGAATATGGAGCCTTAATTGAATCAAAGGAAGTGAAAATACTGCTTTATGAAGTATTTTGCGCTTGGTAAACTATGTTTACCGAGCGTTTCGAGGCTGTAATTTTCTTACAATAAGAGTTATTGAATCATTTAATTACTTTCGCATTCACCTCAGGAAACGATTGGAAAAATTATGGCCGACACTCAACTCACTCAAAATTCTATAACCGGCAACTCTAGTTTCGGTCAAGGACCTTTTTCCAACGGCCTCCCTTCAGGCAATACTGACCTGCAATCCATAAAGTCCGTAAAAATTCCACGACGATTAAAATATTGGTCCCGAACGGCATTTCTGATTTTTCTGTTCCTGGTAGTTACGGTGAGCTTTGTTCCCTGGACGCAAACGATAACGGTTCAAGGCAGACTGTCTTCTTATTTGCCTAAAGATCGGCCGCAGGAAATTCATGCCCAGATCAATGGAAAAATTGTCAATTGGCACGTGAATGAAGGAGACAAAATTAAAAAGGGAGATCTGATTCTGAGTTTGGGAGACATTAATCCCAAGTTTATGGCACCGGATCTGATTCACAGGTTGGACGAATCTCGGCAAGCGCTGGAGCAACAAAAGCAGGCGGCCCGGGACCAGGCAGAAATTTTATCTCAGCGTATAAAAGAAATGGAGGCGCTCGCTAAGGCCACCAATTCCTCGGCTCAGGCCCGAGTGTCCGAAGCGGACAATAAGGTATTGAATGCCGAGCAGCGGCTGGCCCCGGCAAAAGGAGCTTTGGAGACCGCACAATTAAATCTTGAACGTTCGCGCGCTCTTAGGAAAAAGGGATTGCTTTCGCAGCGCGAACTGGAACTTGCCATTCAATCCGTTACGGAAGCGGAGGCAGAAGTCAAAGCGGCTCAGGCTAAACTGCGTGAGGCGCAAGAGGGACGACGCGCTCTGGCGCACCAGAGTGACCAGATCGATGCGGAATTGATTCAGCGTTTATTGGATACAAAATCCAAACGGGTGACTGCACTCAGTGATTTTGCGAAGGCGTCCAAGGAATTAGCTGACCTGGAGTTGGCCCGATCCAATGCGTTTGAGAGGCAAAAGGCCGGAAAAGTGATTGCTCCGTTTGATGGAAAGGTCGTGCGGCTTTCACCCATCGGCCAGGGGGAAATTGTGCATTCAGGCGATTTACTGTTCACACTGGTGCCGCAAAAAGTCACCCCGGCCATTGAAATGTGGAGCAGCCCCATTGATGCGCCTCTATTAAAACCGGGTCGACCGGTTCGACTTTTGTTCAACGGCGTTCCGGCAATTCCGCTTCCGGCTTGGCCGGAGTTTATGGCAGGAACTTATGATGGAACCATTCAAGTGGTGGATCAAACTGCTTCTGCAAACGGGAAGTTTCGGTTTTGGGTCATACCCGATACGAAACGCAGGAATTGGCCGCCTCAGGAAAATGTTCGGCAGGGAACGCAGGTCATCGGCTGGGTGTTGTTGAATCGCGTGCCTTTGTGGTATGAAATCTGGCGTCGCTTTAATTTGTTTCCTGCCGATTATGAGTCGGGTGACATTAACCTGAAAGATGTATTTTTACCCAAAGCGGGAAGACCGAGAAAGTAGAGTTTCGGTTTATAATGATGAAATCATTTTTAAAAGGAAGGTTTCACTTGATTCAAATTTTTCATAGAACTGTTTTGATGGTGCTCCTGGTTTCGGTTGGGTTACCCATGCAGGCCGAGAGCGTGGTGCGGCCTTTTGAGAAAGAAACTCCTACGTCTCTGCTCACACTGCGATCGGTGTTTGAGCGTTTGGAAAAAGAGCATCCGCTTCTCAAGCGAAGTCAGGCGAATATGATGCTGGCCCGCGGGAGAGTTTTGAAAGCGCTCGGAAAATTTGATCCGAAACTTGTTAATGATTGGGAGTTGGAACGGCTGGTGAAAGACGGGTCCACGAAAAGTGTGGGCTTTAATGATACTTTTGTGGAGCTTCGCCATCCTTCAGGGGTGAAAGGGTTTGCCGGTTTTCGTTTTGGAATTGGAGATGTGGAAGTTGCGGACCTGGCCATTGATACCAGGAACCAGCCGTTATTGGGAATTGTGTTTCCGCTCCTGCGCGGATTTATCACTAATCCGGAAAGTGCGGAAATAAAAAAATCTTCGCTGGCAAAGGATCAAGTGAATTTGGAAATCCAGCAGGCACGGCAGGATTTATATTTGGGTGCGGCGACTCAATACTGGAACTGGGTTGCCGCCTGGAAAGTTAAGGATGTTCAGGAAAAGTCCGTCAAGGTAGCTGAAGATCGCCTGAAACAATTGACCAAACAAGTGAAAGAGGGAGCCAGAGCAGAATTCGATGCGATTGATGCGAGCCAGGAAGTTCAGTGGCGAAAGGATAAATTCATCAAGGCCAAGCGCAAGGTCGATGAAGAGAAATTCAAACTGGCCCTGTTTCTGTGGGAAAACGGCGAGGTGAAGGTTCCTGATAAACGCCGGGTGCCTGCGTTTCCACCGGTCCAACCCAAGCAATGGGTGAATGATCTGGAAACCGAGAAACAGAATGCAACGCTGACGCGTCCTGAGATTAAGCTGGTTAAGTTGAAAGCTCAGTTCAATAATATTGATTTGGATGTGGCGGAAAATAATTTGCTTCCGGATTTGTCTTTGGAAGCTCAACCGACACGAAAGCCGGGAGAGTTTGTGCTGGGTTTGGGGTATCGGTTTGGGGTTCAGGTGAGCATTCCCTTGTTTCAGCGTGAGGCCAAGGGAGAAATCCTTCAAATCAAAGGGAAGGCAGAACGTTTGAAACTTCTTAAAGAATATAGGAGGAAGCAGATTGCCATGGATGTTGCGAACTCTCATTCTGCAGTGGTTCGGGCTGAGGAACGCATTCATTTACTAAAAAAAGGTTTGGATTTAGCCAAAAAGCTGGAAGAGGGAGAACGCACGCGCTTTGATTTGGGAGCGTCTAATTTGTTGGTGGTGAATATTCGCGAACGTAATGTGTTGGAGGCTAGCGAATCCTGGATTTACGGAATGGCAGATTATCAGAAAGCGTTGGCGCTATACAATTGGGCCACCGGCAAGTGGGTGAACGGTTATGGATTTATTAAAAACTCAAAACCAATGAAGAGAAAACAAAGTAAATAAATTATGAGTCAACTTCCTACATTAAGAGAAACCCTGGATCGCCTGGGAACTTTTGTGAAACAGGAGCGATCACTTTTCTTTTTTATATTTGTCTATGCCATCGCGGTCGGGTTGTTCTCGCTTATCATTCCGTTTACCGTTCAGGAGTTGGTGAACACATTTGCCTTTGCCGTCACGCCCATCATGGTGGTGACGCTGGTGGGAATCATGGGAGGCATGCTGTTTCTGGTTGGGATTTTTCGAGTGCTCCAGTTTTATGCCACCGATATTCTCGAAAGGCGGGTGTTTGTCCGCGTGATTCTTGCATTAGCAGAATCGTTACCTCGGTTTGTGGAAAAGAAATTTCGGTCGGAATCGGTTAGCCGGTTTTTTGAAACGGTTTTTCTCCAACGCGCCTTGTCCAGTTTGTTTGTGGATCTGACCAACGTGCTGGTGGGTGGGTTCATTGGAATGGCTTTGTTGGCTTTGTACCACCCGTATTTTATTATCTTCAATATTTTCCTTTTGGTCTCTGTGATCATGATCGCAATTCTTGGTAAGGGCGGATTACGAAATACGATTTACATGTCGGAAGCCAAGTACGATGCCTATCATTGGCTGCAGGAAGTCGCGGAGAATTTGATCCATTTCAAAGCCACCAATTGTGAAAACCTGATTCTGCAGAAAACCGACACCCTGGCAACAAGGTATGTGGAAGCGCGTAAAAGTCGGTTCAGTTCTTTGCTTCGCCAATATATTGGATCGCTTTTTTTTCAGGTACTGATGCACACCGGATTGTTGGGAACCGCGGGGTGGTTGCTCAGTCAGGGTGAGTTAACATTGGGACAACTGGTCGCCGCGGAAGTGATTGTCGCGAGTCTGCTGCTCAATCTGGATTCCGTTGTTAAACGAACGTATGTCATGTTTTACTTCTTTACTTCTCTTACCGAGCTCGATCATTTATTTGCACTGCCGCAGGAAAAAAATGAAGAAGGTTCCGGGTTAGTCATGCCGCAAAATGGTAGCAGAGGATTACATTTAAGCTGTAAAAATTTGAATTGGGGGAGTAGGGCGAAAGTATTTTCAGACATTAACTTTGAAGCTTTACCGGGAGAAAAGTGGACCGTGATATGCACTAACGAATCAGTTCGCAAACGTGTATCTTATGCACTGGCCGGACTGGATGAGATTCCGAGCGGAATCATTAAGTACAATGGGGTCGATTTAAAAAGTTTATCGGCCCGACAAATCAATGCGCAGCGTGGGATCGTGTTTGGAAGAGACCTGAATTTATTTGATGGAACCATTAGGGAAAATATTTTAATGGGTCGGTCTGAAATTGAAACCAAGGATTTGTTGTGGGCGTTATCCATGACTCGTTTAGACCTGGAGAAATTTTCGAATGGTTTAGAAACGCAGGTCATTGAAGGAGGAAAACTTTTCACTCCAAGTCAACGGCTCAGAATTTTGCTGGCACGAGCGATTGTCGGGAAACCTTCTCTGCTGATATTGGATGGGGCACTTCATAGAATTCCCAGCAAGATCCGGGACCCTTTGATGCGTAGCTTGAATGCAGACGAATGCCCCTGGACGCTGGTCATTGTAACCATGGATCGAGTAATTAAAACTTGCACTGAGAAGACCATGGCGTTAGATACCGAAATGATAGGTCATGCCACCCAATAGTTATTCCTCTCGAATCATTGAGTTTTAAAAAAAAGATTCAAAGTGTTTAGAAACTTTTCTCTTAACTCCATTAAACGTTCTTTGCTGACTTCAAGGGTATCGCGATTGAACCAGGGTTCAGACAAATAGAGCTTACGGTTCATTTCTATTTGTATCCAGGGAAGTGGGCGGTATCCATAAATCCGAGTGATTAAACCGCCGGCGAACGGCTTGTTGATGGTGATGTCGCTTTCATTCAGGTTAAAAGCGGTTTGAAAACAGCCTGCCAGGTGATGGACAATCTCTTCCGAACAGCTGTTATGATGATTGGACCCTAAACAGATCAACGGACGCTCGGTGCCGGAGTCCGGGGCAATCTCCGGGCCCACAGGTTCCATGGTATGACAATCGAGGCAAAGTTGTATTGCTTCCGAACCTGCCATGAGATTCATGATTTTTTGATGATAGGGCTGATAGTAATTTTTTATCAGCGTTTGTGTCATCGCTTCATCCGGATAGGAATCATCCCGGTAAATTGGTTTTCCGTGGCAGGTCATGGATTTCACAATGCCATCCGGGTTTTTCGGGGGCAGGTCGTCAACATCACGATTTAAATCAACGAATGCCCGGGCAATCGACGTGTCGACAAAGGCTTCGACGTGATCTTCAATTCCGTAAATTTCCCGTGTGTACGCATCTCCATCTTCAAATAAATCAAGAGGGGTAATGCAGATTCGACCCGCAAGTTCTATCGGGGCTTCGGTGCCACCGTGAGGAATCGAGATGAGAATAGGATGTTTAGTCATGGTTTATAGTCCAGCGGCGATGCCGTCTCTTCTGATTTCGGCCACCCCTTGAAATTCATTTTTCGTCTGGCAATTCAAAACCGCATGAATGGCCCCCAGGTAAAACGAATACGGCTCCCTGCGGTCCAATTTATACCCGACCTGTTCCAGATAGCTGAGAATATCCGGATCCACTCGCTCCGCTTCAATACTCAACTTACCTCCCACCGTACAATGAAACCGCGGTTCCAGCATGGCTTCGCGAATGGAAAGGCTAGAGTCCACGATATGAGAAAGAAACTGACTCATCGCAGAAAAAATGCGTTCACTGCCGGGACTGCCCGCCACTAACCAGGGTTTGTCTTTATACAACGCAATCACGGGAGCAACCGAACTCCAGGGAATCGCATTGGGCCTTAAGTAGTAAGGGTGCGACGGGTCCTGCGTGTCCAGGCTACTCATATAATTATTGTAGATAAACCCCAACCCGCGCGCCGCCACTTTCGAACCGTAGACCAGTTCAATCGATTGTGTGATGCCGATGGCGTTACCTTCCTTATCCATGACCGAAAGATGCGTCGTGTCATTTCCCAGAGTAAACAGTTCGGTTAAAGGCAGAGAGGGATCGATGCCATTCCGAATCGTCGAAGAGAGATGCCGCGCAAACGTTTGACTCAGAATTTTTTTATCATCCGGCAATTGGGAATATATATTCGGATCGAAAGGACGCTCTTTGTGATTCAACAGTCCTTTTCTGAAAATTTCCGCCATGAAATGATACGCCTGCGCATTCCTGCGCTTCAATACTTTGGCCGGAAGATTTTTTAATATCTGTAACACCAAAAGCAGAGTCCGCCCCGCACCCGGTGGCGGGCTGGTAAACACTTTCAGTTTTCGATAATTTCTGCTGATGGGTTTCCTTTCCACCGGCCAGGGGATTAAGGCTAAATCCTCGGCGCGCAAAAACCCTTCATGGAATCGCATATCCTCATCGATCTGTTTGGCAATGTCCCCGGTGTAAAACGATTTCACTCCATGTTTGGACATATGCTCCAATAACTGGGCATAATCTTCCTGCACAAACCGGTCTCCCACCGCGTAGGGAGTGGTGCCGTCTTTTAAAAAGTACTTCGCTCCGGAAAGCGAATCCATTCTTAGAAATTTATCGACTTCTCTTGTTTGCAGATCATGCTGAAGCTGGGTGATGGCATAACCTTCCCGGGCAATGCGTAACGCCGGCTCAAGAATGGTCGACCATTCCAATTTACCGTAGTGAAAATTCAAATACCCGAGTAAGGCCGGCGTGCTGGGAACGGTGGTGGCTTTGTAACCTTGAAACCGATGCGTCTTTTTATCAATGCGGTCAATATGCGCCAGCGAGGGAACGCGACTGGAACCGTCTAAAGCAATGGTCTTGCCGCGGAAATGCAGAATGGCCATGCTTTGCCCGCCCATGCCACTGGCCTGCGGTTCACACACTCCCAGCGCAAACGCCGCTGCGCAGGCCGCATCAATTGCATTGCCGCCCCGCCGCAGCATTTCGACGCCGGCTTCCGTCGCCTCGGGAAATGCTGTCGATACCATACCGTTTTCAGCGGCAGCGCATTTTCTGTCTTCTGTCGGAGAAAACCTGTTTTCAATCTTCTCTAGTTTCATAGATTGAAATTCTTGGAAGATTGATAGATGAGATAAGCCAGAAGAACGCCGCGGTCGATCAAACTGTCTCGCACCACATGTTCATTGTTGGAGCCATAGCCTCCGGTCACCGGACCGAATCCGTCCAAAGCCGGAACACTATCAGTAACATTTGCCGTGCAGGAGACGATACTGTTCTCTGCTTTTTTGACCCGGACTTCCAGAACCTTAGCCATCTTTTCCACTTTTTCATAAAACTGGAGAGATTTTTCAGTTTCCATAAACGGTTTTCTTTGCGCTCCCTTCGTCACATGCACTTTAATACTGTCTTGCGGTTTGGTCGCAAAAATCTGATTGATCTGGTCCTCCAGTTTTTTCCTTTGGTTGGAACTTCGGTAACTCACCATAAAAGACAACGCCGCATGATATGTTGGCTGGTCTTCCATGCCTTTCGTTTGCAGTCCTGTGATGGTGATAAAAGTTCCATCCGACTCGGAATTTAGCTTCCTTAAAGAGTTTATTTTCTGGGAGGCATACAGAACCGGATCGCTGGCTTCGGCAGAGGCTTTGAGTCCCTGTTTATTTTGTGCGCGGTTGATTTCAATTTCATAGCGTAACGTTCCAAAGCAGGAAGTCATGATCTCGCCGCTCAACCCGGCGCCTCTCAGGCCCACCACATAATTTGATTTTTTGGAAACCTCTTCGATGACGGGTTTGGAGGATCGTTGCCCCAACGATTCATCGGTAATCAACAGAACACCCAACTTCACCCTTTTTAAACTGCGAGTGTAGCGCAAGGCTTTGATGGCACCCATTAAAACGGCAAGCCCCCCTTTTCCCCGCGCCACTCCGGTTCCATACAGTCGGCCCTTCTCTTCAAAAAAAGCGTTGTAGTCTTCGAAGTCTACCGGGTTATCCAGGTTTCCAATAACGAGAATATCGTTATGCTCTTCCATATGATTGGTGAGGTATAAAATATTTCCAAACTCCGCTCGCGAGTACACATGTCGATGAAACCCGAGGGCACTCAGCTTATTCGCGATCCATCGACCCAGCGAATTGATGCCTTCAATATTTTGAACGTAGGAATTGATGTCTACCATTTTTTCAAGATCGTCTTCCATGGTTTTCAGATTTCCGCGAAGATAACTTCTTAAACGAATGCGCAGCGGATCTTTTTTGGTTTTGGATTCAGGCTCTTGAACGGCAACCTGATCTATTTGCTGTCCGCCAAAGTAACGCTCCACCGCAACATCCAACATTCGATTCACCATGGTGTCAAAGGTGTAACCGGCAACTTGAGCCGCATGGACATAAGACCCGGTCCGGCCCAGACTCGCCATAGAGTTCAATTCTAAGATATATAATTTGCCTTCACTGTCCATTCGATAATCGACGCGGCAAAAATCATAGATGCCTAAAACACGAAAAGTTTCTTTCGTCAGCCGTTGCAGTTCTTCTTTTGTTTTGTCATCCACTTTGGCAGGACAAATTTTTTCTTTGGGTTTTTTAAGTTTGTCTTCGAGGCTTTGGATCGCATCCGGATCGCCCTGCAAATCAATTTCCAGAATCGGGAGAATTTCCGGATTCGTGTTGCCTAACAGTCCGACTGCAAACTCGCGTCCGGGAATAAACTGTTCCACTAAGATGGGCTGTTTAAACTGTTCGACCAGATCGGCAATGGCGGTCTTCAAAGAAGGCAGATCATGGATGACCTGAATTCCCATAGAAACCGCTTCCATCTTCGGTTTGGTAATGACCGGAAACGGCATGTTGTCGGGAATCTGATCCGCATTATAAAATACCCAGTACGGTGCGGTGGGCAGTCCCGCCGCTTCGATCATCACTTTCGTGGTTACTTTATCGAGCGCCACCCCGTGACCCGCTGGGCTCGACCCCACATAAGGCACCCCCAGCATTTCAAGTAAAGAAGGAATGTGAGTATAACGGCTCACTCCCTGGAGGCCGTAAGCCATATTAAAAACCATTCCGGGTTGTTCGCCCTGCACCACCCGCGGCATAAAATTCTGCAACTGTTCAATGACATTAATATTGCCGTCAATGACTCGAACGTTGTGGCCTCCTTTTTCCAAAGCGGAGGCGACCAGTTCCACTGTTTTTGGGTTATACGTTTCCTGGTTTTGCATTCCAAACACGTTGAGCACTCCCTGAACGTCTTTGGATTTATTATAAATAACAGCTACTTTCATTATTGAATTCCCCCAATGATTAAGCCCACTCGAGTGCCTCCAGAGATTTTTTTAACTCTGAAATATGTTTATACTTTTTAAGAATCAGACTTTTCTTCAGGCCGCAACAAATATCTTTTACAATCCTGGGTTGCTGAGCATACGTTGTTTTGCCGCCTAAAACTTCATAAAAAATATGGATCAACCCGATCAGATCTTCTTTAAAAAATATGGGCTTTGCTGACCCATAGTGGAACAGGTCCAGCAGTTTGAGTTCCACCGTCAGGCCAAACTTATTAACAATGATATTATCGGTATGCAAATCTCCGTGGTATTCCTTTTTTAAGTGGATTTCTTCAATGCCCTGGGTGAGAGCGTACAGCAAATGAAGCGCTTTATAAGGTTCCAGCCTGTTCCCCCTAAAGTTTTTCAGAAATTCCGATAAAAGGATACCCTCAACATACTCTGATATTAAAACAGAAATTGGGATTTTTTTAAAAATAATTTCTTCCTGATTCAGATATTGGATGAGTAAAGAACAATTGCGCAGGTGGTAGAGTTTTTTAGCATAAATTTTGGAGGCTCGCTCCCGGATGTTTCTTTGCGGAAAAAATAACTTGGCAGCTCTTTCTAAACCTGTTTTGGTCTCCCTTACCTTATAGACCTCGCCTTCCCAACCGGCACCCAGTTTCGAAATCACTTTATACTTCCCGGCAATAGACCTTCCCGGTTGGAGGTTGAATTCATGAATTTGGGAAAATTTCATTCAAATATCCACAAGGCAAATCGAGGTAAAAAGCTGTTTCATTTTAACGAAAAATTTTAAAATAGAACCAAAAAAACAACACCCGCGTCGAAAAAGTTATAAAAAAGAGGGAAGGTTGGGATCCGTCGAAAAAAATTAGAAAACGAGAGGTTCTGCTTTTCCGAACTTTTCTATAGGGCCGTTTTGGATTTCATTCATTAAAGAAAGTTAATAAAACCACCCGTTTTACTCAAGAAATTTCTTTACTTTCGATTATGAATTTTATTGCTTTTCGTTTTAGAAATGTAGGATACTTATTGTCCTTCATCCAATTCTTTACAAGGAGTTTCCAAAAGTGAATTTGGGAAAGTGTGAATATATAATGAATATCCCTAAACAACTTGGGTTATTCTTCAAACCGGTAATATTCAAGACAAACTTCTCCATCGTCGACAAATTGGAACAGACCTACTTTTCCAAAGGGTTCATGTAAAGCCCCCATACCTTCTTTTTTATCTGCCCAAAAAATATATTTATCCATCATTCCGGGCAGAGAAACCTTAAGTCCGTAAACTTTTTTGAGCCAAAGTTGAATTTTTCTTTTGGTTCATTCCGATTGTTTATCCACAGTCTATTTTAAGAGTAACTTTTTAAGGAGAATGGCACTGCCTAAACGGGGCCGGGCAGAACAACCAAGTGGTTCACTATTTCATTAATTTTTTTTTGGAGATCAAACCAATGCCTAAATTTAAATTATTCGCAATTCTTTTTACATTAATGGCTTTTCTTCTTTCAGCTAATCTCGGATTTTCATCCCCACAAACTTTAGTTGTGGACAATGAAGCTCCGGTTCAATCACTCATCGTTAAAAGTGACGACAAAGACGATGATGATAAAGATGATGATGACCACGAAGAAAACAAGTAAACAACCCGGTTTTATTCAGGTTTTTACTTAAGGAAACAACTGTTTTCCCGGGAGCAGGATGCTCCCCGACATCAAATCGAGAACACAAAATCAACTTTCTCCCAAGGAGTTCCGATTCAATGAATACCCATGACCAAATAGTGACTGCTTACAATACCTATGTGGAAGAAAACGAGACCTTTGAACAAAAGAACACCAAAGCCGCCGCGGCCCGAGCCCGAAAAGCCTTGGCCGAATTAGGAAAACTGGCTAAAACCCGACGCGCCGAAATTCAAGAAAAGAAAAACAATCTTTAATCCTGAAATTTACCTTTTCCGCTTTTTTGAGTCCTTCAGTAACCCAGGGTCAGCGCGCCCGGTCGTCGTGGGTCGGAGGCACCGTAAAAAATTCCATTTTTTCTGAGAACGGACTGCGTCGAGCCCATTGCATTTTTTTCAACAATTCTGTGTCCTCTCTTTTCCAGCAATCGCAGCGTGTCCGGGCTAATGCCCTGTTCCACCCGCAGCTTGTCCGGCCGCCATTGATGATGAATCCGCCTCGTATTGGTCGCATCCAAAATGTTCATGTCATGATCAATCACATTAATGATGACTTGCAGGATGGCATTGATCAACCGCGGTCCTCCGGGACTTCCCGTTGCCAGAAACGGTTTACCGTCTTTGAGCACCATCATCGGAGCCATGGAACTCAAAGGACGCTTTGTCGGTTGAATGGCATTCGCCTGTCCGCCGAGCAGACCATACGCATTCGGCACGCCGGGTTTGGCGGCAAAGTTGTCCATCTCATTGTTCATTAGAATTCCCGTTCCTTCCGGAACCATACCGGAGCCGAAACTAAAGTTGAGCGTGGTGGTATTGCTGACCACATTCCCAAAGCGATCCATCACCGAAAAGTGCGTGGTCTCCTCACTTTCATAAGGACTCGGTGACTCGGGATGAATTTCTGCAGAGGGACGGGTTTTATGCGGGTCGATCCCTTGCCGCAGTTTTTCCGCGTACTTTTTAGAGGTAAGCCCTTCAATAGGAATGTGCCACCAGTCCGGGTCTCCCAGATATTTACTGCGATCAGCAAACGCCAGTTTCATAGACTCTGCCATCAAATGCATGCTTTCGGCGCTGAGCGCTCCCATTGCTTTTAAGGAATACCCTTCCAGAATATTCAGCATTTGAATGATATGAATGCCGCCGGAACTGGGAGGAGACATTCCCAAAATCTCATAGCCCCGGTACGTTCCGCGCACCGGCTCCCGGACCGCGATGTGATATTTTTTCATATCTTCTTCCGTGATGAGTCCTCCGTGTTTCTTCATGGAAGCGAGGATTTTTTCAGCAATGGCTCCTTCATAAAATGCTTTCGGTCCGTTCTCCGCAATCTGCCGTAACGACCACGCCAGGTCTTTGAAGAACATGCGTTCCCCTACCTGATACACCGACCCATCCGGTTTGAAATAAATTCTGCGGGTTTCCGGCCATCGTTGCAGCCGCTCTTTACCTTTGCTCAACGTGAACACTTGATCCTTATTAACAATGATGCCTTCTTCGGCAAGTTTAATGGCGGGGGCGATCACGGTTTTTAAAGGCAGCGTTCCATAATGTTTTAAAACATGCGCCAGCCCGGCCACCGAACCGGGAACGCCCATTGATTTAAAACTCGATTGCGCCAACTCTACATCCACCTTGCCTTCATTGTCGAGGTACATGTCGAACGTTGCTTTTAAGGGAGCCATTTCCCGGTAATCAATGGCAACGGTTTGGCCGGTCTTACCCATATGCACCAGCATGAATCCACCGCCGCCAATATTCCCGGCGCGCGGCAGCGTAACGGCAAGCGTGAATGCCACTGCCACGGCGGCATCCACCGCGTTGCCGCCTTCTTCCAGAATTCTTAATCCCACGCGAGTGGCCGTGGCTTCCTGACTGGCCACCATGCCGTTTTTACCGGTGACCGGATGAAACACATCTTTTTGTGAATAAATCCCGCCCTGTTGCGCCAATGCGGGAGATAGAGATAATAGTAAAGTAAGTAAAAACGAACCGAAGCTCGCAGAAAATCTTTTTATAAAACACATGATAGTTTTCTCCCTACCAGTTTTATATTCATTTCTCTTCTTCCTCTTTGGGTTTGTGCAGGTTTTTATCCACCAGGTGGCCCCGCCAACTTTGTACTTCAATGAACACACGCCGGATCTGTTCAAACCGTTCCTTGATTTGAAGCTCCATGCTTGAAATGGATTGTTCAATATCTTCTGATGATACTTTGTCGACAAAATCGAGGCTGATGGTCAGCAACACATCCTTGGGTCCAAAGTGCAGCGTCAACACTTCATTGATGTGAAGAATTTTGGGTTCGGAAAGAATGATTTCGCGAATTTCTCGTTGCACATCTTTGTTGACTGCTTCCCCAATGAGTAACCCTTTACATTCGAACGCCAGGAGCGATGCGGTGGCGGCGAGGATGAGCCCGATTAAAACGGAACCGATACCATCGAGAATCGGCAAATGTAATAGTTCACTCAAGTAGATGCAGACGCCTGCGATGACCAGACCCAACAACGCCGCGGTATCTTCAAACAGAACGGTGAACACCGCCGGGTCTTTGCTTCTTCTCACAGCTTGCATCCAACCCCGATCACCCTTCACTTTGCGAAACTCTTTAATGGCCACTCCCAGCGCGGCGCCTTCAAACACAATCGCAATTCCAATCACGATGTAGTTGATCATCGGGTCGCTGATCGGTGACGGAGATTGAATTTTTGCGATCCCTTCATAAATGGAAATACCTGCACCCAGTCCGAAGATGAGGATCGCCACTACAAAACTCCAGAAGTAAACTTCCATTCCATAGCCAAAGGGGTGCGATTCGTCGGCCGGTTTTTTCGAAGACTTTAAACCGTATAGCAGGAGCCACTGATTACCGGTATCGACCAGTGAATGGATGGCTTCACTGAACATGGTGGAGCTTCCGGTATAAGCCGCGGCCCAGAACTTGGTCGCGGAAATTAAACCATTACCAATGAGAGCTGCGTAGATTACTTTTTTAGAAGAATGAGATGCCATTGGGTCTCCGTGCGAATCGTGTTCATATAATATAACCGTTGAAAACAATCATGTGAAAAGTTGTTCCAATCGGTTTCTTTTACAACATACTTGAAAGCATTGTAGCGATTCCTAAAAAGGAAAAAAATCCGGCAATGTCCGTCACCGTAGTTAGAATAATAGAGGAAGCCGTTGCCGGGTCCTGGCCCAGTCGCGTCAATATAATCGGTACGGATGCGCCGGCAAACCCGGCGGCGATCATGGACAGTACCATAGAGATGGCAATGACCAGCGCCAGCCCGATGGAATGGCTCCAAATGTAAACGCCGACAGCCGTCGTTAAAGCGATGGCGACTCCGTTAATCAGTCCCACCCACATTTCTTTGAAAACCACAGCGGCCCATTGGCGAACACTGATTTCTTTTAATGCCAGTCCGCGCATGGTAACGGCCAACGCCTGGGCGCCGGCGTTCCCGGATTGCCCCGCCACTACCGGGAGCAACACCGCCAGCGCGGTAAACTTGGCGATGGTCGACTCAAAAATGCCAACCACGCTGGCCGCCAGAAAGGCCGTTACCAGATTGATCTCCAACCAGGGTAATCGTTTCTTCACAGAAAAAAGTGGTTTAGAAAGTGCGCGTTCGTCCTTACTCGCGCCAAACATGGTTTGGATATCCACGGTGGCTTCTTCTTCCACCGCTTTGACTAATGCATCGTAACGCACCACGCCCACCAGGTTTCCGGAAAGATCCAACACCGGTAAATTGGAAACTTTAAACTCTTCCATTTTGGAAACGACTTCTTCCCGCGGGTCCATCGGGTTCACAAAGGCCTTGATCGGCTGCGCTAATTCTTTAAGCGTTTGCAGTGGCTCCGCCAGTGCCAGGTCCTGCATTTCCAACCGCGAAACCAGTTTGTTCTTGTCGTTGATTAAAAATAAAGTGCGCGTCGGTTTGAACTTGAGCAGGCGCAGTCGCTTCACCGCTTGCCGAACGGTCATGGAATCGCGAAACGGATGCGCCCGAGTGTCCATCAATCGACCTGCCGAGTCTTCCGAGTAGGTCATCATGCTTCGATAATCTTTTTGCAGCGTCGCATCGACTAAACCTAAAATCCGATCTCTATCTTCCGGTTCCAATTTGCCCAACAGGTTGAGGATTAAATTCGGGTTGGATTCATAAAGTATAGTCCTTAGCGTGGCATCGGGTAGCCGCGAAAAAATTTCAGTTGCAATATCCGGGCTGAGCAGTTCCAGAATTTTGGTGATCAGCGGAATCGGCTGCACCTCTAATAATTTTCCGCCGACTTCCGGTTCCACTAACTCCAATTCTTTAACTGCCTCAGAAGGATAATCGGTGAAGAATCGGTGATTCAATTTTGCTATGGCATTGCTGGAACTAGCGGTCATGTCTCGACTCCTTACTTGTTGTGCTGTCGTCCGGGGAAGCGCCGGTGGCCGAACCGACCAGCCACTTTAATGCGGAAATGTAAGCGTTGATCCCATCCATGAAAACGGAATCGATTTGTTCAGAATCGGTTTTGTCTCCGGAGACTGCCATGGCCCGGTTTAGGTTGTTGAGCGTCAACATGCCCACGAATCGGGATTTGCCGTCGACTACGGGCAGTGCTTCGAAGCGATCCCAGTAAGGGGAGGGCGCTACCGATCGAATGGTCGCTCTGTCGGAAAGGGTGATAAAGTCACGTTCCATAATTTTAGAGACCGGGCTGGAATCTTTCGTCGCAATCAATTTTGTAATATGCAGCGTCCCGATCACAGTGCCATGCGAGTCTACCACGCAGGGCGCGTAATCAATTTCTTTCTGAGCCAGACGAAAGGTTTTGCGGATTTGTTCCACTAACGTGGTTTCCGTTACTGCCGGGATTTCGGAATCCATCCACGCACCGACTAAGTTTTGAGGGTAGGACAATTTCTTTTTGATTAATGCTTTCTTCGCCGGCACCAATTCTTTTAATATCAATTTAGACATAGAGTTTGGAATAAAACGAAACAATGAGATTCCTTTATAAGCTTTCATGCTGTGCAGGAACTCGGTACATTTTTCAGGCGGAAACTTGAGAAAGCATTGAGCGGCATACTGCGGCGCAAGGACTTCCAGCGTTTTAGCCGCCAGGTCCGGTGGCAATTCCTTTAACAACTCAACCGTATCTTCCACCGGGAGACTTTCCAAAGCATTCGCGGCGTTTCGGGGATGCAGCTTTAAAAAATTTGCAGTAAACGCAATGACTTCATTCATCAGAGCTCACCTCCTTAATGATTAGCAAAGAAGGATCGGTATGAAAAAACTTAGCGGGTACGATGACGCGTCCTTCCGTTGTGGACAACACCATGGAAGTGGGATTCAATTCGAGCACGGTTCCTTCGACGCTGCCGAATCGTAAGTTTTGACCCGGCTGGTACACTTTCTTCATTTGGTGTCCACTGATCAAATTGCTGGCCAGGTCTTTGGTTCCTAAACCCAATGCCAGTGCCAGGCTGCCCAACACCGCTCCAAGGATGATGGATAACAATGTGACGATAAAATCGACTGCAATTCCCACCTGGTCCAGACCAATTATAATGGACGAGATCAAAATGGTTCCCTGAACAATGCCTCCAAGGAGTTTCGAATAAGAAATGTGCGAGGCTTCCGTAGCGGACAGGGTCAGTTCTTTGCCGAGTGCGCTCAACAGCACCCCGAATACAATGATCAGGATTCCGGCAAAGATCTGCGGGAAATATGCGATGAGCCGGTTCACCCAAATTGAAAACGCGGTGAGTCCGAGGACTTCCGTAGCCAAAACGGCGAAGAAAATAATCGTTCCCCAAAACACAATTTTGCTGAACAGCGTAGTGATGGTGTTGGATAATTCAAAACGCGCCAGGTTTCCTTTGGAGAACAGTCGCTTCAATACTCTGTTGAAAAGGGTTGCCAGTCGTATGCTCAGCGCTTTAAGCATACGGGCCACAAACCAGCCAAAAATTATCAGAATGATGGCACCAAACAGTTTGGGCGAAAACTCAATCAATTGTTTCCATAAACCTGAAAAAATATTGGGCAATTCTTCAGTGATTTCGTTAATTCATTCATGGTGTATACCTATCAAAAATTTTTTAATGTCAATCCGTCGATTCAAAATTCGTTGAATCCCGTTTTTACTATTCGATATTTTTAAGGCTCACTCGGAGACCTGCTTTACTTAAAAGCAGGGTTTAACCGGCTCAGCGTTTTTTTCACTTTGTGAGTATTGACAAACATGGCAATGTGAAACAGTGCGTCTCCTTTGTTGACCAGCGGCAATTGAGTTTTACCGATGATGATGCCGTCGGTTTTTGCCAGAACCGGAACTTCACACTTACCCAGAGGGTCGCGTATATAACCGATGATTTCATTTGCGGTCACATGCGTTCCCAGAGTTTTTTTAGTCGTTAAAATTCCCGCGTTGGGAGCGCGAACCCAGACGGATTTGTTAGAAATAAAAGCTTCCGGGCGCGCTTTCTCTTTTGCGTTGGGCAGCATACCGATGGACCGCATCACTCCTTTGATTCCGCTGACTCCCATGCGAATCACATGCTCGTCGTAACGCAGCGCTTCGCCGCCTTCGTAAAGCAGTATCGGAATTTTTTTCTTTTGCGCTTCTGCCCGCAGCGAACCGTCCCGGGTATTGGAATTAATAATGACCGGAACTCCAAACTGAAACGCAAGGTTTCGGACGATGGGGTCATCCACGCAGCCGCGGATCTGCGGCAGATTGGTTCTGTGAATGGCGCCGGTGTGCAGGTCGATTCCGTGTGTACTTTTTTTCAGAACTTCGGTGGTGAACAAATGCGCCAACTGTGCGGCCATGGAACCCTGCGATGATCCGGGAAAGGAACGGTTGAGATCGCGCCGGTCCGGCAGATAACGCGACAGGTTATTAAACCCGAAAATATTTACCACCGGAATGGTGATGAGCGTTCCGCATAATTTTTTTAGAGCTTTGAAAGAGAGCAGGCGACGAATGATTTCTATGCCGTTAATTTCGTCGCCATGAATGGCTGCTGAAATGAATAACGTGGGTCCCTCTTTTTCACCGCGATGCACCTCGATGGGAACCGTGACTTCGGAGAAATCGTACAACTTGGCAAGAGGGAGCTCGATGACGCGGTGGTCTCCGGGCGCAATTTTTTTTCCGCCGATAACTAAATCCTGTGGCATGCCTTAACCCTCTCCGCTGGTTCGGGTGTTGCCGTGCCGGGCGTCTTTTTCAATGAACTCGATGATCTTCGTCGCCACATCAATTTCGGTGGCCTTTTCAATTCCTTCCAGGCCCGGTGAAGAGTTAACCTCCATGACCACCGGACCGTGGTTGGAACGCAAAAGATCCACCCCCGCGACGTTCAACCCCATCGCCTTGGCAGAGCGAACCGCCGTACTGCGTTCTTCGGGAGTGATTTTGATACTGTTGGCGGTACCGCCTCGGTGCAGGTTGGAACGGAACTCTCCTTCCTGGGCCTGCCGCTTCATGGAGGCAATCACTTTGTCACCGACCACAAAACAACGGATGTCTGAGCCGCCGGCTTCTTTAATAAATTCCTGCACCATGAAATTGGCATCCAGACTTTGGAAGGCGCCAATCACACTTTCTGCAGCCTTGTAGGTTTCCGCCAGCACCACGCCTTTGCCCTGAGTGCCTTCCAGAAGCTTCACCACCAGAGGCGCCCCGTTGCAAAGTTTGATTAAGTCATCGGTACTTTTTGCCGAATGCGCGAACCCGGAAATGGGAAGCCCGATTCCCTTTCGCGCCAAAATTTGCAGCGACCTCAGTTTGTCGCGTGCGCGCGATATGGCTACCGATTCGTTCAGTGAGTACGTGCCGCCCATTTCAAACTGGCGCACCACCGCCGTTCCAAAAAAAGTAATCGATGCGCCAATCCGCGGAATGACAGCGTCTATGTTGTTGAGCACCCGTTCTTTGTAATGCACGGTGGGCTTGTGCGACGTGATATTCATATAACATTTCAGAGGATTCACCACCTCTACTTCATGGTTACGATTTTTAGCGGCTTCTACCAACCGACGGGTGGAGTAGAGTTTGGGGCCGCGTGATAAAATTACCATTTTCATTTTTTAGTCCTCTTCTTTTTCTTCTTCGATCTCAGAAAAGATTTTCCGGGATCGACGAGATAATGATTTCTAATCGCCTCCCGACCGAGTAATAAGCGAAATCCCATCAGGTCGCGATTCACTAGAGTCAATTCGATAATGTGCTCCGTGTCACCAATGCGCAGCGTGGTCTTAATCACCGGACGCAGACTGGTTTCCCCGTTCGAACTTTTAACAGAGCGGTGCTCCAGCACACGGGCCGAGGCGCAAATTTCCGGAGTGTTGCTTCTTTGTTTCGGATGCACCAGAAACTCAATTGATTTGTTTTTCAACTGGGCTTCAGAAATATGAAGGGAAGAAGTGCGAGCGCCTGTGTCGACTTTGGCTTTGATCGCTTTAATTCCCAAGTCGGGAAAAGCGACCCACTCTCTCCAACCAATCGCAGGTAACAACCGATCCTTTTTTTTCTTAACCATCTTTTTCATGAGTCAATAGGTTTCACCCAAAAGTTGGGTCCGCAATTCATCGTGAAAACTCAGACCAAGACATAGGAAGGTGACAACCGGTTTAAGGGTGCCATGGGTTCACTTATCGGTTCGCCTCGTCAACCCTAAGCGGTGCCCATTGTCTCATTTTTAAGGGAATTTAAGCAATCCCATAATCTATGCGACCTTCAAATTATTTTTGCTTCCAAGAGGATAAACGGCGAACACGGTTAAAAAAAATAGGAGAGCTTTGCATTACAGTAACTATTGAACAAAACACCATAAACTTAGAGAGGCAACCCATGTGCTCCCCCTTTCCCAATCTGGCGATTGGCCAGCGTGACGCTGGACTCAATATTTATTCTCGATGACTGGCTAGCGCCAGGGGCAACTTGAATTTCCGATGAGTTGGCGTGAATGCCGAATTCACAGAACTTTTTCCAGCGTGACGCTGGACCCAATATTTTTTCTCGATGATCGGTGGTCAATGCAAAACCCAAAGAACCTTTTCTAAAATAAAGTTTGCCTTCAGAAGTAAATTAAAAAACGGAAGTCGATGATCGCCCTCTTTCCCAATCTGGCGATTGGAGGCAGCAGAGATTTCCGCGAGGTTTCTGAGTAAGTCGAACCCACAGAAATTTTTTTAAAGTAAAGCTTATATTCAGAAACAAATAAAAAAGCGGAAGCCGATGATCGCCCTCTTTCCTAAAGAGGGCTGGGGTGATTCACCTTTAGAAGAAAATCAAAGAGCGGGGGATGATGCGCTCCCCCTTTTTGAAGGGGGTTGGGGGGATTTTACCTTCAGGGGTTTTAGATTAAATGAAAGACGTTTTGCAAAAATTGTTTACCGGCAGGCGTTGGCCTGCCAATCTAGCGATTGGATGCACCGGGCTACGCCCGGAAGGAAAATTAATTTTCGATGACTGGCTAGCGCCAGGGGCAACTTGAATTTCCGATGAGTTGGCGTGAATGCCGAATCCACAGAATCTTCTCACAAGTGGAGTTTGCCTTCAGAAACAAATAAAAAAGCGGAGACCCATGTACTCCCTCTTTCCTAAAGAGGGCTGGGGTGATTCACCTTTAGTGAAAATTGTCTAAAGAAGAAATGATGCGTTCCCCCTTTATGAAGGGGGTTGGGGGGATTTTACCTTCAGGAGTTCTAAAAATGATAAAACAAATTAATGAGCAGTTTCTGACGATCCCGTTTGCAAGCAAACACATCGAAGATTAATTCCGGGTGCAGCGTCACGCTGCGGGCTGGGGAGATTTTTCCTCCAGGGGTTTTAAAAATGATAAAACAAATTAATGAGCAGTTTCTGACGATCCCGTTTGCAAGCAAACACATCGAAGATTAATTCCGGGTGCAGCGTCACGCTGCGGGTGATTCACATTCAGGGGTTTTTAAAATGATAAAACAAATAAAAATTTGAAAACCGCACCGTTGTATAAAAACTCCGACAAACGGGGTATTCATAAAAAAGGCCTCCGTTTAAAGAATTTTCCCGCCAAAACGAACTCCGCTTTCAAAAATCCTTTATTCCTGAAAATCAACCGTTAAACTATTTATACACACTAATGTGGGTGTCTTTTGTTTCTAATGTCTTCGGGAGGGATTTGGAAAGGAACCTGACATGGATAACAAGTTTGTTGGATTCTTGATTGCCGGGATTGCTTTTATCCTTGCTTCTGTGCTGATGATGCAATTCTTTGTCAAATCCAAATCTAAATCATATCCCGAAGGCGTGGTCACCCGGCTTCCCGCAACCGGAGATTGGATTTATCCTCAAAATAGCCCCGAGGCTTTAGCTAAAGAACTGACAACGGACCAATTGATTGACCGCTGGAATCGGTGGCCGCAACAACCCAAAAAGGAAGGCCTCCATTTGGTTTACGCAGATGCCCTGGCACTGCATGGGGAAGACGCGGTTGCCGCAGTGGAGCCCCTGGCCAAAGCCGTAAAACATTTCGACCCAAATCTTCGAAGAAGTGTGATGAAAGCTTTAGTCGCCATTGGCGATGAAGGTATCCCGCCTTTGGTGGAAGCACTGAAATACTGGCCCGACAAAGACCCGGAAAAAATCGGACAGGAAATTCGCTGGGACGCAGCCAAACATCTGAAAGAAGCGGCACGCGGAGAAACCAACATTGAATTCGTCCTGCCGACTCTCAGCGAGTATCTGGTGAATCCCGAGTGTTCCGAGTTCACTCGCCAGGAAGCCGCCACCGCCCTGTCATGGATAGGCACCCCTGAAGCCGGCGCAGCTCTGAAAAAAGGCCGCGACTGGTATTACTCCCTGGGCGGTTTGACCATCGAAGAAAACCGAATCCTCAAAAAAATTAACATGGGTTTGAGCCGATTCAATACCTGATTGAACTTGTTACGGAACTTAAAGCCGTCATGAAAAAATTTAATCCCATTGAGCACGTAGAAAACAGCGAACTGATTTTGGATAACGGCCAGTGGCCCAACTTCCACGATGCGGAGATCCATAATTTAAATTTATGGCGAGGCGATGTACGACCGGAAGATAACGTATGGATCGGCCCCGTCCTGGAAATCACACTTGAGCTATGCGCCTTACAAAATCCGTATCTGGTGGTGCTAAAGTTTCATGATTGTGAATCGATAAAGTTTGCCGACTTCAATCATCAAAACGGCGTCTACGATCTGACCTTCCAGTTTGAAGATCGAGGCACCCTGACCACCGGTGAATCCTTAACACCCTACATCGTTGTGAATTTCGAACAAGGCTTCGGCGCCTCTCTCTCCTTCAAGTGTTTCAAAGTCCAGGCCATGAACGGCAATAAAGTCAATTAGCCAATCTGGCGATTGGATGCACGGCCCCCGGCCGAGGGAACAATAATTGCGATGATCGGTAGCAAATACCGAATCTTTATAATCTTTCCCAAAGTAAAACTTCCCTTCAGAAAAAAATTACCGAAAAAAGAGCGCTGCGTTCCCCCTTTATGAAGGGGGCTAGGGGGATTTTACCTCCAGGGGTTTCCGGGCCACGCCCGGAGGGAATATTTTATTCCCCATGATTGAGTGGGAGCGCAGAATCTTTAAAACATTTTCAAACTCTGGTTTTATCTTCAGAAGAAAATACTGAAAGTGAAAGCGATGTGCTCCCTCTTTTAAAAGAGGGTCGGGGTGATTGACCACTCGCCGTGGCAGCGTCACGCTGCGGGGGATTCACATTCAGGGCTTTAAAAAAATAAAGGTGACTGTCAACCTTCCCGTACCCACCTTTTTAAGTTAGCTTCACCCAAAATTAGTTATTTTTGAGACGAATCTACTACTAATATTTAATTGTGCCCAATTTTTCCTTGAATGATCCAATAGATTGAATTAGGGTTGAGAAACTTTTCAATATAATAATATGTGGCCTTCGAAACGGAAGTAAATACTAACACTTTCAATTTAAACCAGACATTCGTTACAAATTATGGAATTTAAATCTTTAAAATTATTATTTTGTCAGCTAAATACCTCGCAAAGGGATTTTTATGAACAAAGTCAAAGGTAAACTTATTTGGAAACTAAAGGATAAACAAACTGTGCTAACCCGCGCATACTTTTGGAAAATTCCACACAATACGAAAGATGATGAGATACATCTCAAGATAGGACGATATAAAAAACCAGAGAACTTTGGAGAAGAAGAAGAATTAGATAATCTAGACCCGAAAAGTGAATTGACGCTTGATGGCGAAGAATTTTTATCTCTAATTTCGTTGCTTCAAAAATATTATGAACCATTTAAGGAAGGTGTTAAGGCTTTTATTCCATTGGACAAGCCTTTTGAAAAGTCTAATGCTGACCAAATAAAAGCTTTGTTCAGACTTCCTAAGAAACAGCAATTAATAAATTTTATACTTTCAAATGACGTGATTCCTGAAGAGCTTGAATTAGGACTTCAAAATGCTAAGCGCACAAAAGCCATTGCGCAATTCGAAGAGATGCTTAGAGGTAACCCGGTCGAAGCAAAATGGCAAACGTGGTTCAAAACAAATAATTGGATATTAGGGAGTGATTTTGTCCGAATTCTCGATGAAAGATCTATTGACACCCGAAATATCACAGATTTTTTAATGGAAGCTTATGATGGATTCTTGGATGTAATAGAAATTAAACGCCCAGAAAAAGGAATGGCATTTTGGGCTAAAAACTTGGACCACGGGAATTATATTCCCTCTTCAGATTTGATTAAGGCAGTAACCCAAGCATCATCCTATATTTATGAGGTTGAGCGCGAGGCAAACAGTATTAAGTTTTTGGAGCGCGTTGATCGTGTCAAAACGATTAAGCCTCGGTGTATTCTAATATTTGGTCGATCCCATGATTGGAATCTTAAACAAATAGAATCATTTCGTATACTAAACTCGGGATATCATAATTTATCTATAATGACTTACGACCATGTGCTTGACCGCGCTAAGAGAATTGTTGGTTATACTCCCCAATAAACAAAGAATGTCTTTATGACTGATAAAAAAAAGGAACCAAGGGAAGTGGCGTAAATCAGGCGTTCCTCACAAAGGTTGGGTATGTTTTGGCGTTAAAGATTTAAAAAAGCCCTCCCAGATTTGTGAAATGTGTGAGTCTCACAAAATACGATAGGTTCATTATATGGAACATCATGACTATGAAGAAACCTTAGGAGTTGGGTGCATTTGCGCAGGGCATATGGAAGAAAACTATGAAAAAGCTAAAGCAAGGGAACACAAATTAAAAACTGAAGCTCAACAAAGAACTAATTGGTAAAAAAGTAGATGGAAAACCTCTGCAAAAGGAAATGAATATAAAAACGTAGATGGGTTCAATATTGTAATTTTTTCAAAAAACAATAGATGGAGTTTTGTAATCAGAGATATTAATACTAACAAAGGCGAATTTTCATCACGACAATATGATACTGAGGAAGAAGCAAAATTTGCCGCTTTTAATTCAATAATTAATAAAAAAACAAAATAATCACGTCTTTTGGAGGATTATAAATAATGCCCTGGATAAATGCATATACAAATAAAAATCGTCCAGACCCTAGAAAACCCCTCGAAGTACCCAAAACTGAAATAATAGGAGATTTTTATGTCCTATTAGGAACGACAGTTTCAACGTGGCAACTTGTAGAGCATTCATTGATTAAGATATATGCAAGAATTATTAACGCCAAAAACTACAAAGCTCTAGCCGCCTCCTTCCATATCCCTACTAGCTTTAGAACTCGTTTGGATTTGGTAGATGCAGCAATTAAGCAAGTTAGCCTACCTGAGGAATATTCTGCTAAGTGGGAGAAAATATACAAGAGCGCGAAAGCAAAAAGTAAACGAAGAAATGAAGTTGCCCATTCCATTGTTATATTTGACCCATCAAATAAACCAGCGAAACAATTATTTTTGGCCAAAAATATCAATAATCCAACTAAATTTAAAAGTATCTTAGAACAAAGTGCAATTATCTCATCAAGGAACCTAAAAGACCTTAGAATCGGATTCGAAAAATTACATAAAGAAATTGTAGAGTTTGATCTAAGTTTACTGGAAGCTGGCTTCAAATAAAAAAGTAACTTTTTAATGAATCGCCTATAGTTTTTCATAGCACATTCAGGTAATGGGAGACTTTGGGGCGGGAGGTATCCACCTGAAAAGACCAGGCTTTTTCCTGAAGGGTTTTGTCCGCGTGGGTGACGCGGTCGTGTTGGCGCAGATGCTCGGCCCAGGACTCCACAATAAAGTTCTCGACGAACCGTCCCGGTTGCTCCGTATCCTGAAACAATCCCCAGTGCAACGCGCCGTCGCGCATGCGTCCCAACCGCACCGCATCCATCGCCTGTTTATATTCGTGGGTATGCTTCGGATCAATCGTGTATTCCACGGTCACTAACACAGGCCCTTCTTCGTGATCGGTATCCAGCGCCATCGTCGGGGCCGGCCAATGCAGTGAAGGCGACAGGTTCAAACTTTCTCTGCCACTCAGTTTGTACGAATGCGTGAACAGTAATCCAAACAGCAGCACCGCGCCGGCGATATACAGGGTATTGGGGATTCCGATTTGACTGGCCAGCGCTCCCCAAAAAAAACTGCCCGCCGCCATGCCGCCGAAAAAGAACAGCATGAAATAAATCGCCATCGCCCGTGCCCGCACCCACGAAGGAATCGATGTCTGCGCCGCCACGTTGAGATTCGACAACAACATCAGCCAGGCCATGCCGCCGAGCAGCATCACCGCGCCATCCAAATAAAAATTTCGCGAAATGCCCAGCGCCGCTACCACCGCTGCCAGCAAAACAATTCCCAACACGACTAAGGTATCTACCAAAAACTTGTTCTTCAGCCGAGGCAACATGGCCGCGCCCATCACTGCACCGGCTCCCATTAACGCCAACAGAATTCCATAGTCTGACGAGTCGCCTCCCAAAAGTTGTTTGGCGATTAAAGGCAACAATGCCCACAACGCACTGGCGGGAATGATAAACGCGACGGTTCGGACCACCACGGATTTAAGTTCCGGCGAGTGCTTCACAAACCGCACGCCCAACCGCATGGCGCTGACAAACCGTTCCGCAGGCAACGTACTTTCTTTGGGGGCGCGCTTCCATTGAAATAAAAGGATCAGCACCGTTAAAAATGAAACACCGTTGAGCAGAAACGCCCAGTAGGTTCCAAACGAAGCAATGATGTATCCGCCGAGGGCCGGGCCGATGGCTCGTGAAATGTTAATGCCCATGCTGTTCAATGCCAGCGCCGAGGGAAGGTCCTCTCGCGAAACCAGTTCCGGAGTGAGGGCAGCCCATGCCGGTAGACTGATCGCCGCGCCCAGACTGAGACCAAACGTCATCACGAGTAGCGTCACATCCTGCGCGAAATTGAAGTAGGCCAGCACGCCCAGACTCACCGCCACCAACAGCATCCAGGTTTGCGCGGCGAGCAATAGTTTTCTGCGGTCGACAATATCCGACAGCGCGCCAGCCGGTAACGCCAGCAGAAACATCGGCAGCGTAGTCGCAGTTTGTACCAGCGACACCATGAGCGGCGACGGCGACAGTGAGGCCATGAGCCATCCGGCGCCGACATCGTGCACCCAGGTTCCTATGTTAGAAAAAATCGTGGCAATCCATAAAGCACGAAACATGGGTACCTTTAGCGGCGCCCACGGCGCGGTCCCCGAACGCAGGGACTCACTCGCCGTGAGGGGCAAACTTTTCTCAGAGTTAGTCTTTGTATAGACCGGGCCCTCAGGAATTTTTTTAAGAGTTTTGTTTTTCATCTTTAAACCCCTTATGGTCAACCACCCGCAGCGTGACGCTGCACTCAAATTTTTTTGCGATGTGTTGACTTGCTAACGGTAACATCAGAAACAACTCATTAATTGTTTTATCATTATTTAAACCTCCAGAGGTCAATCACCCCGGCCCTCTTTAAAAAGAGGGCGATCATCGGCCTTCGTTCTTTAATTTATTTTTAAAGTCAAACTCCACTTGTGAAAAGGTTCTGTGAACTTGGCTCCCACTGAAACTTACCGAAAATAAATTTTGCATCCAACCGCCAGGTTGGGAAAGAGGGAGTACATCGTTTCTCGTTTTATAATTTGCTTCTAAAGAATCCGCCCTATATTTAGAACAGACTGAACTTATGAAAAGGCTCTCAAGATTCTGCGTTCACCACCGATCATCGAAAATCAATTTTGCCTGCGGGCGCTGGCCCGCTGCCTCTCACGGCGAGTGAGTCATCGGGAATTCATGCTCCCACCGGCCGGGGGCCGAGGCCGGGGCCGTCGAGGGAATTGAGTTTTACGATTTCTTCTATCGGTCGGCGGGCATCCCGCGGTCGCGGTTCCTTTTTCTGGTGACCTAACACCAAAAGCATGACCGGGATCACATTGGGAGTCAGGTTCAACAGTTTGGAAGCCGCTTCCGGATCGAACCCGATCATCGGGCCAGTCGCCCAACCGCGATTTTTGGCGGCATACATTAAAGTCATCGCCGCCATGGACGCACTGCGGATGGCTTCGTCTCTCTGCAACCGATCTTTGCCCTCGTAGAAATTTTCAATCATGGGCAACATACCCTCCCGCACTTCTGCGGGTGCGTTTTTATGAATTTCCGGCGCATCTTTGTAAGCATCCAGTTTGCCGCACACCAGGAACGCCACCGAACAGTCTTCCACTTGTTGTTGTCCCCAGGCCGCTTCTTTCAATAATGTTTTCTGCTCGGGATCTTTGACGGCGACAAAAGTCCAGTGCTGGAGGTTGAACGAACTGGGAGTCAACACCACCTCTTCAAATAGTTCCTTGAGTTCGGTGTCACTGATGGTTTTTTCCGGGTCATACGATTTAACACTGCGACGCTGCTGAATGATTTCTGAAAATTCCATGATAGTTTCCTTATCTCTGCATTTTATTTAATATCTAAAACAACTTTTTAGAAAATTTTTGCAAATACATTTTCGCAACCGATCATCCAAAATTAATTCTGCCCGCGGCGGTTCGCCGCAAACCCCTGGAGGTCAATCACCCCATCCCTCTTTAAAAAGAGGGCGATCATCGGCCTTCGTTCTTTAATTTATTTTTAAAGTCAAACTCCACTTGTGAAAAGGTTCTGATGATTCGGCGCTGGCAACCGATCATCGAAAATCAATTTTGCCTGCGGGCGCTGGCCCGCTGCCCCTCACGGCGAGTGAGTCATCGAAAATTAATATTGGGTGCAGCGTCACGCTGCCTCACGGCCAGTGAATTATTTTTTCGAAAGTTCTTTGTAGGTGTTGGGGATGTTGACTCCCGAGTGCACCCATCCCCAAAGCGCGTAACCCTGAAACTCTTTCATAGTGATTTCTTTTTGCGCCAGCTCCAAAGACGTGCCGCTTCTCACGGCATAGTCGACTTCGTCGTGAAGTTTTTCCAGGTACTTGATGGTGAAATCGATGTCCGCCGGTTTCACCGGAACTCCATGACCGGGAACCACAATCGCATCCTCAGGAAGAAAGGCTCTCACTTTTTTCATTGTGGCTAAAACTTCCTGAAGCTTTCCATCCAGCAACCAGGGCAGCGCCGGCGGCATGGCCACCAACGGGTTGCCGGTCCAGAACACTTTCGCGCCCGGAACCCAGACAAACAGATCGCCTTCCGTTTGCGCAAACCCCATGTGCATGATTTCCACTTTTACGTTTCCCAGATCAATCGATTTTTTATCATCGACGATGATGTCTGCAGATCGCGCCACCACTTCTTCAATACCTCGGTTAGCACCGAAGTACTGCGCCATGAATTTTTTATCCGCTTCAAACCCTTTTTTATTTTCCATGAAGGCTTTGGTTTTACTGTGCTGAATGATCTTTGCCGACTTAGGAAACACATAGTTTCCGTAAGCATGATCGCCGTGGTAACTGGTGTTGACGACATAGAGGATCGGTTTTTTCGTTACCTTTTTCACAAAACCCATGACCTGATCCGCCAACCGTTTGTTCACCATGGACTCGATAACCAACACGCCTTTGTCACCCACCACAAACCCGCCGGACGTGGCAACGGGATAGCCTTTAGGATTTTTTTCTTTCGCATCGGTCGGGTAAAGGGCATACACTCCTTTGGAAAGTTTTTCCATTTTCAGTTGAACCGCTCCGGCATCCCAAACCAGTTGCTGTTTTTTTTCTTTCTTCGCCTCGGCATGACTGGATGAAGCCGCAAAGAGAAAGGCCAACGTTGCGACTAAACAAAAGTGCCACCTAATTGAAAAAACGTTTTTAATAATCCTCATAACCCTGATCCCCTTTTTTAATATTCAAATTATCTTAAATATCTTATTGTTGGATTTTTCATTTTGAAAATCCCTGGAGGTAAAATCCCCCCAACCCCCTTCAAAAAGGGGGAGCACATCGTCTTCTGCTTTAACAATTTCTTCTAAAGAACCTACGTTATATATAGAACAAACTCCACTTGTGGAGAGGTCTGTGGACTCGGCGTTCGTCACCAATCATCGCGAATAAATATTGCCCGCGGCGGTTCGCCGCAAAACCCCTGGTGGTCAATCACCCCAGCCGCGGCCCCCGGCCGCTGGGAATATTCATTTGCGATGTGTTTACTTTCTAAAAGCATCTCCAGAAACTTCTCATTATTAATTTTAAAAATTCAAAAACCCCAAGTGGTCAATCACCCCAGCCCGCAGACCAACGTCTGCTAGTAAAATTCACTCTCAATAATTCTTTGAGATGACAATAGCTTCAGAAACTTTTCGAATATTGCTGCTGCTTCCAACCGCCAGGTTGGGAAAGAGGAAGCACATCGACTCCCGATTTATTATTTTCTTCTAAAGATAAACTTAACATACGAATATTTTTTGATGATTCTGCAATTTCAATGAATCATCGAAAATAAAATAATTCCTCCGGGCGTGGCCCGGAAATCCCCCTAGCCCCCTTCATAAAGGGGGGACGCATCGTTTCCCCCCTCATCAGTTTCTTCTGAAGGTAAACTTAACTTACGAAAAGTTTCTCTCGGTACGGCTTACACAGAAACTCATCGCAAATATTAGTTGCCTCCACGGCAAGTGGACGCTATTCGCCGTACAAGGGATAATCCACGGTGGCCGGGACTTCGATGACGGCCAGGCGGAAGTCTTTCTCCGGATCCGCTTTAAAGGAAACCGTTCCATCCGCTTTCGCGTGGACCACTGCAAAATCTTTTTTCTGAACAGAGTCCTTGCGGCCATTGGCTTCGTCCTGAATCAAACCGCTGCCTTCGATGACCACCACTGCCAGAGAATAATTCTCCTTAAGATTCCAGGTGAACTGGTGATCGGAAGCAATGGTAATATCTTTCATCACCGCTTCAGTTTTGATCGAAACCGGACCGCCCTCGCCTATCACCGATTTAATGCTGACGCCTTCACGCGACTCCACCGGAAACGCTTCCGGAGACAACTCGCGATAGGTCGGAGTCTGGTGCATCGTTTCAACTAAGTTCGGATCGAACCAAATTTGAAAAAACTCGGTGCGGTCGCCCACCGTTTCTTCTTCATGAGAAACGCCGGAACCAGTTTGCATCACCTGCGCGCCGCCGGCTTTCACGCGACTGCGATTGTTCAACGTATCGTAATGGCCGATCTCGCCTGCGAGCGCGTAACTCATAATTTCAAACGCGCGGTGCGGATGCAGACCAATTTTTCCATAGCCCTTCGCTGTGGCCCAGGCCCAGTAAAACAGCGGGCCAACGTTGGCCACATGCGGACCTTCTCCGGGAAAAGCAATCGGTTTGGTCTCGGTGATTCTTCCCCCGTCAAACTGACCGATGCCTTGAACATCGGTGGGGTAAATTTTTATATCTAAGGCTGTCGTTGCTTTAATCATGACTTCGTTCCTTTATTTTACAAAATTGATTTCCAACTGATGGCCGTCGGGATCTTGAAAATATACAGAAACACTTTTTCCCCAATCCCGCGGCTTGCCGTCCAACTCCACGCCGGCATCTTTCAGGCCCTGCAGGGTGGCATCGTACCGATCATAATAACCGTCGAACGCGAAGTGCAGGTAACCATCCTCGGTCATCGTTTTATGCGCCGCTTCCAAATCCAGGTCAGGCGATTCAAACAAAGCGATCGCTACGTTTCCGGCGTCCACTTCAATGTGCTGCTGTCCCGCCTTCGTCTGCGTACGCATCAGCACCGGAAATCCGAGAACTTCGGTGTAAAATTTTTCGGCGCGTTCCATATTTCTAACGTTCAGTGCAAAATGACTGATTCCATTCAGTTGAACTTTGGGTTTATTCATCGTTGTGTTGGTATTCATTGTGTCCTCCCTTCATGCGGTCCCGACCGCCGGGTATATTTCATTTTCTATGAGTATAAAAATAACTATATCATTTCAAAGTTTTCGAAAATCCTAGTCACATATGATTGCGAGAAAATCATCGCAAATCTTATTCTGCCCGCGGCGGTTCGCCGCAAAACCCCTGAAGGTGAATCACCCCAGCCGCGGCCCCCGGCCGCTGGGAATATTCATTTGTGATGTGTTTACTTTCTAAAAGCATCTCCAGAAACTTCTCATTATTAATTTTAAAAATTCAAAAACCCCAAGTGGTCAATCACCCCAGCCCTCTTTAAAAAGAGGGAGCACATTGACTTCCGCTTTATTATTTTCTTCTAAAGATAAACTTAACATACGAATATTTTTTGATGATTCTTCAATTTCAATGAATCATTGAAAATAAAATAGTCCCTCCGGGCGTGGCCCGGAAATCCCCCCAGCCCGCAGGCCAACGCCTGCCAGTTAAATTAATTTTTGAACATTTTTGAAATACCAGTATCATCAAAAACTTTTTGAATATTCCTGCTGCATCCAATCGCTAGATTGGAAAGGGGGAGCGCATCGGCTTCCCTATTAACAATTTTTCTGAAGAATCCACATTATATATAGAACAAACTCAACTTGGAAAATGTTCTATTTACTATGCGTTCCGTCGCAAAATGGAGAGTTCCCGGTTTTTCCACAACCACAGATGGCGACCGTTTTGGCTTCGGGTATTTCTACCGTAGCTGGAGATTTCCCCGTGTTCTTCGTTTCGTGCGATCCGTCGCAGTAAGGCTTATTGGCGGACTCGCCACAGGTGCAATAATGCTTGGTTCCCGGGGTTTCATCAATCACATGCGGTTCATTTTGGTAAGCCATCTCTCAACTCCATTTCAAAGGTTTAAGTTTCGATGTCACTCCTAGTAGAGCAACACCCGTGCCAATCCGATTGATACATCATAACCCTTTTTTTTATAAAGAGTTAGACCGATTTCGACTGATACCTGAATCCTACTGGATTACATAGTCTACTGTTTTCAGTAGCACTATTACGTAAAACCGTATATTATAGAGACACGCATTCCAAGATTTTTGCGTAAGTCATAATATAAGAAAGCCCCTGAAGGTGAATCCCCCCAGCCCGCAGGCCAACGCCTGCCAGTAACGATCATTCTCGATAATTTTTTGAGATGACGAAATCTTCAGAAACTTTTCGAATATTTCTGCTGCCACCAATCGCTAGATTGGGAAAGGGGGAGCACATGGGTCGCTTCTTTAAGCTTATTGTGTTTTATTCAAGGTTTCACTTTCGCAAGGGTCTCCGCCGTACTCGGCGGAACATTTTAAAATCAGGAGACTTTCAAGTGGGTAAAATGTTCAGTCCAAAGAGTACGCTCAAACTCGCCGAGTTCACCATTCAGCATTCCGGCGACGGCATTATCTTCCATGATTGCCGGGGAAACATTTTAAAGGCCAACCCCTCGGCGTGCCAGCTGTTCGGCTATTCTGAAAAAGAGTTCACCCAACTGTCGGTTCGAGACCTCAATCCGCACTCCACCAAAAAGTCCTGGCAGAAGTTTTGGAAAGATCTTAAAAAATCCAAAACACTTAACTTCGAGGAGAACCATCTTTCGAAAGAAGGGAAAACCGTTCCCATAGACGTCACGGTGAACTTTTTAGAATTCGCCGGAGAGGAATACGCCGTCTCTTTTGTTCGCGACATCACCTGCCGCAAACAAATTGAGGAAGAAAAAGAAAAAGCCTATGCAGAAATTTGCCGGCTGCGCCGACAGTTGGAACTGGAGAAAGAATATCTTTATGAAGAGGTGCAGGAGCTCCAGTCCTTCGGCAACATCATCGGCAAAAGTCACTCGCTGCAAAACATTTTGCAGCAGATTCAAATGGTTGCTTCGACCGATGCCAACGTTCTGATCACCGGCGAATCCGGAACCGGTAAGGAACTCATCGCCAACGAAATTCACAAACAAAGTCCGCGGTCCACGCGGCCATTGATTCGCGTCAACTGCGCTTCCATTCCCAGAGAACTTTATGAAAGCGAGTTCTTCGGCCACGTGAAGGGCGCGTTCACCGGTGCCATTCGCGATCGGGTGGGACGGTTTGAACTGGCCAACGGCGGCACGCTGTTTCTGGATGAGGTTGGAGAAATTCCGTTAGACCTGCAAAGTAAATTATTGCGCGTGCTTCAGGAAGGCACCTTCGAGCGAGTGGGCGATGACAAAACCTTGACCACTGATGTGCGCGTGATCGCCGCCACCAATCGAAATCTGAAACGAGAAGTGGAGCAGGGAAACTTTCGCGAGGACCTTTTTTACCGACTCAACGTCTTTCCGCTGGAGGTTTCTCCTTTAAGAGAACGCAAGGACGACATTCCCTTATTGGCCAGCCACTTTTTACAAATCGCGCAGGAGAAATTCAATCGTAAAGGTATTCAGTTTTCCAGAGCGAATATGATCACGCTGGAGAATTATGACTGGCCCGGCAATATCCGGGAACTGCAAAACGTCATTGAACGGGCGGTGATCATTGCCTCGTCTAGCAAGCTGGTTCTGGATTTACCCAAAGGTGCCGCCGTGAAAAAAGTTTTTTCCCGTAACCCCTCTTCTCATGCACCGGAGGTAGTGCTGACGTTTGATGAGGTCAAGCACCTGGAACAAAGAAACATTCTCAAGGCTCTGGACCAGACGCGCTGGAAAATTTTCGGGAAAGACGGCGCCGCCGAGTTACTCGGCATTCCCCCAACTACCCTAACCACCCGCATGAAACGGATGAATCTTAAAAAACCAACAAAGTAAATGAAGCATGGCATGGACTCCTTAAAAAAATAGGTTATAATTATAAACTAGTTGTCTGATGTTTGCTGTCGACCCAAAGCAGACATTCGCAAGCATATTTAATAATGGGCTCATTATAAAATTGCAAAGCTGACTTCCCTTCAAAAATTATCTCTAGCTACATTCCAGCTTTGTCCTAATTCCCTTGAAAGATTATTACGGTTCAGATCAGTTGTGATTTGAAATAATTTTTTACTCGCTAACACTAACAAAGGAGAAACAACATGGCTTTGGATAAATTTCATCTAACAAAAAAGGGCGATGAATGGAGATTGGAAAAAGCAAAATCAGACAAGGCACTGGTAAAAGCGGGCACCAAGAAGGAAGCGATGCAAAAAATGATGAAATACATGGCAAAACGCGAGGGTTCTGTTCGGATTCATAAAGAAAATGGAAAGATTCAGGAAGAAAGAACCTATCCGCGTTATAAGGACTCGAAAAAATCCAAGGGATAGCCTGTTCTGCATTATCAATTAACTGTCAACTTAAGGTAAAAAGCTAAGAGATACTTTCTTTAAAATATTTTCAAGCAGGAGGTCCGCTTTAAACCTAAAGCGGACTTTCTTTTGTTTTCTAAAAATATTTAAGTTATTTTAGACTCTTGTCCACAAATCATTAACTCAAACGAACTCAAATAAACGATGGTAGTGTGGTCCCTTGTCGCGTACGCGATTATCATTCTATCCGCAGGATTTCTGATCTGGAAACGCCAGCATGAACTGCCGGTGTTTGTGAACGGCATGATTCCTGCGTTGCCTCATGCCGAATCCTTAACGGAGAACGGGTCCACGGTTTACCTTTTCTTTTCAGACACCCACGAAGAAGATGAGGGTCGAGATATTTTCCGAGGTTTTGCGAATGATAAAGGTGTGGTTCATACCACGTTGCCCCTCTCCAGCGTGGGCCGACCGGTCACCATTCGAATCCGGCATGACGGCCTCAAATTTGAAGACACGGAGATCCTGGTTAAAAAACACGGTTTGTTTTTCACGGCTCGCCTCTTGAGAGACGTCCCGGGAAACCAGCCGGTCCCGGGTTCGCAGGTCAAAGACCTGGCCGCTCATTTTCGGAGGTCAACAGTTATTATGGAAAGACTGCGAACGAACGCCCTCGGCCTCGCGCAAAGTTTGCAGCAAAAGGTCAGTTTTGTCCCGATTCTTTATTGGCTGATTTTTTATACCATCCTGATCGTCGGCTTCGCTCTGGATTACTGGATGAACAGCGGTGCTTTCAGCTCTTCGTTTGAGTCCTTCTGGCACGCCACTTATTTCAGCGTGGTCACTATTACCACGCTGGGCTACGGTGATTTATACCCAACTTCCGACTTAATGAGAATGTTGTGTTCTTTTGAATCGGTATCAGGAATCGTCATCATCGGGCTTTTTCTGAATTCACTAGTCTACGAAAATCGCCCTTAGTATTTCTCCAACAAATTGCTACAATAGCTGCACTGAGTGCAGACCTGTCTACTTCTAAACTAAATTCGAGCAAAATATATAATAATAATGCAAGTCGATAGAATTGATCATTTGGTCCTCACGGTGAAGGACATTAACCGAACAGTAGAGTTCTACCAAAAAAACCTGGGCATGAAAAAAATTGTTTTTGGTGACGGACGGACCGCTTTATTGTTTGGCAACCAGAAAATTAATCTACATCAATTGGGTCGTGAGTTTGAGCCCAAAGCAGAACATGTGACCGCAGGAAGTGCGGACCTATGTTTTATTATTAGCACAAGTATTGATGAAGCCATTGGCGAGCTTCGCCATAACAAGGTCAACATCATTGAGGGACCTGTAACAAGAACCGGAGCCATGGGTAAAATAATCTCGGTCTATTTTAGAGATCCCGATGGAAACCTGGTTGAAGTTTCAAACTATCAGGAAACCGTCACCATCAACAAAGGCATTGCTTAAAAGGAGACCACTATGAGTGAAAAAACACTGTATGAACGTCTCGGTGGGTACGAAGGCATTACGGGATTTGTCGAAAACCTGTTGCCCCGACTACAATCCGATCCTCTGCTGGGCCGCTTCTGGGCAAATCGCGGAGACGATGGCATCGCCCGAGAAAAACAATTGCTGATTGACTTCTTATGCTCAAATTCCGGCGGACCCGTTTATTACACGGGTAGAGATATGAAACTGTCGCATAAAGGCATGAAGATCAGCCAAAAGGACTGGTCTGTGTTTATGGAACATGCCGGCGCGACTATGAAGGCAATCTCCATTCCCCAGCAAGAATGTGATGAAGTCGCTGCATTCGTAACCGGCTTAAGTGGAGATATTGTCGAAGCTTGAGAATTGCCATTAAAAGTGTGGGAGCAGATGTCCGCTATTGGACGAACGCAAACAAGTCCGCTTCCGATTCAAAGAGGATACACTTATGTTTAAAATATGGATAATTGCAATATTATTATATGGAGCTTTTCCAAATTTTGCTTCAGCCAATGAAAAGCCCGAGCTACTGCTTTTTGAAAGAAACCCCTGGTTGATGGTCGTAGGATCCGACTCACCCACATTTGCACATTACCCGAATGGGACCACAATATTTTGGGAAAAAAATGAGGATAAAGGTTCCTACAAAATTGTAAAATTGAATGCCAAAGAAAAGAAAGATCTTTTAAGTAAAGCGACCTCTCTTTACGGTTTGAAAAAGAAATATTCTACAATTAATTTCTCGGATCAGACTACCTTCGAACTGCATTTTCCAAAAAAAGAGAAAATGGAAGTTATTTCTGTATACGGTCCTATTAAAAAGAGAGACGATGCTAGAAAAAAGGTTCCCGAGGAATTTTTGCATTTATTTGATCACATGGTTTCTTTCAAACATCCTGAAGCTAAAAAATGGATTCCTGAGTTCCTGGAAGTCATGGTTTGGCCATACAGTTATGCTCCGGAAGAATCCATTGTCTGGCCTTCATCGTGGCCGGATACAAAGTCAACATCTACAATAAAACGAAGTGAAATATATAGCATTTATCTTCCCTATGACAAGAAAGAGGAATTCATTCGATTCATTAAGACCAGAAACGAAAGGGGAGCCGTTTTAATCAATGGAAAAAAGTGGACAGTTTCAACAAGGATTCCGTTTCCACATGAAATTGAGGTTAACCAACCAGACAAATAGATAGATAGCTGGAATCACCAGAAACAATTCGAAAGTGATATAAATATCATTCCATTGGAGGGAACTTATGAAAACGATGACCTGTAAACAACTTGGGGGCCCATGCGACAAAGCCTTTCAGGCGAATTCTTTTGAAGAGCTTGCAGAAATGAGCAAAGAGCATGGTTTGGAAATGTTCCATCAAAAAGATGAAGCGCATCTCGTCGCCATGGCCAAAATGCAGGAACAAATGCAAGACCCGGCAAAGATGAAAGCCTGGTTCGATAATATCAAAAAAGAGTTTGAAGCTTTACCCGAGGATTAGGGTAAAAGTAAGAAGCTGAACAACATCTAATGAATCACATGGGTTTAAACTAAATATTTTTTAAAGGAGATCTTTGCATAAGCGAGAATAGGGAATGAAACACAAAAAATATTAAAAAGGAGATTGGTGTGCTCCCCCCTTTTATCCTTTATTATGAAGGGGGGCTGGGAGGATTTTTCCTTTTCCCGTTTTTTATTGAAATTGAAAAATAAAAGCCCTAAAGGTCAATCACCCCGGCCCTCTTTAAAAAGAGGGCGAGCATGGATCTCCAAATTTAAAATTTTTTTGTTTTGTATAGAGTTCATATGTATGCAAAGGTCTCTTTAGGTAAAAGAGTCGGGGTGATTCACTTCCAGGGGTTTTAAGAATAAGGCAAAATTCCCTGGTGGCGAATCATCCGCAGCGTGACGCTGCCCGGCCCCCGGCCGGTGGGAGCATTTAATTTTTGTCAGGTTTCTATCATGTTGTCTGTCCATCAACTTTTGGAAATTCATTCTGCCTGCGGACGCTGGTCCGCTGCCCCTCACGGCGAGTGAGTTGCCTCCAATCGCTAGATTAGGAAAGAAGAACACCACATGGAAGAAATACACGCACTGCAACCGGCCATCATATTACTGTCGGCGGGAATTTTAGCGGTCACGCTGATGCGGCCTCTCAAAATGAGCCCGATTGTCGGCTACCTTTTGGCCGGCATCCTCATTGGGCCCGATGGCTTAGGGCTGATGGAAGAAAATGAAACCACTCACCTGCTTGCCGAGTTGGGTGTGGTGTTTTTGCTTTTCGATATTGGACTGCACTTTTCCCTCGAACATATCTGGGATGCACGCCGGGAAATTTTAGGGCTCGGTCCCATCCAGGTTCTCTTTTGTGCCGGCGCTTTGGGCGGACTGGCCATCGCTTTGAGTTATGATCCCACGTTGGCTTTTATTATTGGAGCCGGGTTGGCGTTGTCCTCCACTGCCGTGGTGGCGCAGGTTCTCGCGGGGTATAAGCAAAACAGTTGTCCCATAGGTTCCGCCGCGATGGCGGTTCTGATTTTCCAGGACATCTGCGCCATTTTTCTTTTGATCCTGGCGGACTCGTTTGGCAACGCCGGCGCCTCTCTGGCTTCAACCATGGGCACCGCCGCGTTAAAAGCGTTAGGCGCGTTTGTCATTACGGTCATTATTGGCCGATTTCTCGCGACGCCAATTTTCAGAGGCGTGGCCAATCTCAAGAACGAAGAAATTTTTACGGCCACCGCGCTGCTGATTGTGTTGGCCACTGCCGCGGCGACGGGCCTCCTGCATTTATCCCTCACCCTCGGTGCGTTTCTGGGCGGAATGATGATTGCCGAAACGCCTTACCGACATTTCATCCAAAACGAAGTAAAACCGTTTCGAGGTTTGCTGCTCAGTTTCTTTTTTATCACCATCGGCATGTCGTTAGACACCATGACTCTGTTGAAAGAGGGGTGGCAGATTCTTCTGATTGTCGCGGTACTGATTTTAATCAAAACACTTTTCATTTATCTGGCGGCGCGGACGTTGCGTTCTTCTCACCGGGTTTCGTTGCAACTGGGGTTTTTACTTTCGCAGGGCAGCGAGTTTGCGTTCGTGGTGTTTTCTTTACCGCATGTGAATCAGTCGATGGGCGCCGAGACGGCTTCCATTTTAATTTCCTCCGTCGCCATCAGCATGGCGCTGACGCCTCCATTAGCCAGTTGGGGATATCGTTTGGCAGAAAAACTGGAAGGCAAGAAATCGAGTTCCGGCGTTGAAGAAACAAACGAAGAGGAAGAAAAGAATGTCATCATTATAGGCATGGGAGACATCGGCCGCTGCGTGGCCGATGCCCTGGAATCCCAAAGGATTTCTTACAAGGCCATTGAGATTGACCACGACCGATTCCTTCAGGCCACCCGCGACGGTTACACTGTCGTGTTTGGCGATGGCACCGATCTCCGTTTGATGGAGACGATTGAAATCGCGCACGCCAACACGCTGGTGGTGACCGAACCCAAGATCGAAGTCGCCAAGGAATTAACACCGATTTCGCAGAAACGTTACCCGAACCTCAAGAGAGTAGTATCGGTAGAGAACGAAGAAAAGCAGCAGCAGTTTGAGGCCCTGGGATTGAATGCGATCATTGACCGAAGCTTTCCGAAAGGATTGGACATCGCCACCGCGGTTCTCAAATGTCATAACATCGATGAGAAAAAAATCAGCGAATGGATGAAACGTCAGCAGTCCCGCGCCCTCGACGAAATGGAAGAGATCCAGGACCTCACCGGCTCCCTCTCCCTGGAACGGTCCCTGAATCCCCAGTCCAGTTAGGACGGAAGAGAGAACCAGAGTTTGACTTTAGAAATAAATTTGAAGCCGATAGTCGATGTGCACCCTCTTCCAGTCAACGACTGGAGGAAAACTTTCATTCCCGATGAGTTTTGTTGATTATTTATCTTCAGAAACTTTACAAAAATTTCATTTCCCAGCGGCCGGGGCCGCGGTTGGGATGATTTTCTTTCAGGGGTTTGAAAAGTGAAAAACAAAACTCTTAACAATTTTTCTGCTCAAATACCAATTTAATACCAATTTTAAAAAATTGGTATTTGGCTTTTTTTGTATTAAAATACCAATTTAATACCAATTTTAAAAAATTGGTATTTTGGGATAATTCATTGATTTTTTGTAATTTAAACATTCGATCTTCAATTCGATTAAACTTTAAAATAGGATTTAATCGCCTTTATGAAAATTCCTGAAGTCCCTCCTGATATCACAGAAGTATTTTCGGAGACTTTTAAAAAGGACCCAAAAAAATCCATAAAAATGATAAGTATTTTTAAGGCGGTCGACCCAAAGGGAAGATACCTCCACTGGGAAAAACTAAAACACATACCACCTCCAACTGGATTCACTTCGCGACAATGGTGGGTTGGAACCAAAACCGCAAGACAAAAATTATACAAGGAGCTAAAGTTTTCGGACCCAAATAATAGTCACTTCAAGTATGCAACCACCGATCAAATGTTTGAGGACTTGCTTTGGTTGGAAAAATACACTGCAGGAAATATAAACGCAGACCATGCCATAACTGATCCGGAATCGAGAAATACTTATTTAGTAAGTTCGTTATTCGAAGAGGCGATTCACTCCAGCCAAATGGAAGGAGCAGCGACAACCTATAATGATGCCAAAGAAATGCTGCGCGAAGGACGAGACCCTTTAGACAAGGGTGAACAAATGATTCTCAACAATTATCGTGCTATGCGTTTTATCCAAGATTTTCAGGATGAGCAACTAACCCCTGAGCTGATAAAAGGACTGCATAAAACTTTAACTGAAAATACATTAACAGCCCCGAACGACGAAGGCCGATTACGTACCTCGAAAGACGATATTCGAGTCGTAGATTCCAGAGACAATACGGTGTTGCACGTTCCCCCAAGCGCCAAAGAACTATCCGCAAGAATGAACCAGATATGCCAATTCGCTAATAGCGAAAAACCGTTTATACCGGCCCTCATAAGGGGAATCGTTCTACATTTCATGCTGGCCTACATTCATCCCTTTGTTGATGGAAATGGTCGAACCGCAAGAGCCTTGTTTTATTGGATGGCTGCAAAAAATAAATATTGGATGATTGAATACATATCCATTTCTAAAGTTCTAAAAAATGAATTCGGCCAATATAAGAACTCTTACTTGTTTGTGGAAACAGATGATAATGATTTAACCTATTTCATTATTCATCAATTGTCAGTAATCAAGAAAGCTATCGATCAACTCAATGATTATTTAAAGAAAAAATCTATACAAATAGCAGAAACAAAAAAATTGCTGGAAGCTAAGAAGCAACTCAAAGGGAAGTTAAATTATAGACAAATGAATTTACTCAAGCATGCTCTGGATCACCCTGGCTATTCTTACACCATTGCAGGTTACAAAAACTCACATGATATTTATTATGATACGGCTCGTCGGGATTTATTAGCAATGTCAGAAAAATATAAACTTTTAATCAAAAAAAAGGCAGGAAAAGCGTTTATTTTTGAATCTCCTATTGACCTTAAAAAGCGGATTCACGAAAAGTATAAATAGTCTCTAATCCCACCAGCACCCTTCACCCTCTAGCGAGGGAGGCAAAGTTTATTATTAAATTTCCACTAAGGTCAATCCTCCCAGCCGCGCCCCCCGGCCGCTGGGAGCATTTTATTCTCGATGTGTTGTCTTGCAAACCGAACGCTCAGAAATTTTTCTATACGTCTTCTTCCATTCAACGCTAAACTCCCTGATTGTCAATCACCCCCAGGCAACGCCTGGAGGAAGCAAGAATTTCCTAAGGTTCATTTCAGTTCGTCTATCCATCAACTTCTGAAAATCCCTTTTGCCTCCAACCGCCAGGTTGGAAAAGAGGGCATACATCGACTTCCAATTTTTATATTCTCTTCTGAAGGCAAACTCCACTTGTTGAAAGATTCTATTGATTCGGCGTTCGCCACCGATCATCGCGAATCCATGTTGCCCCTGGCGGCTAGCCAGTCATCGAGAAATAATGTTCCCACCGGCCGGGGGCCGGGCCTCCAATCGCTAGGTTGGGAGAAGTTGCCTAGGTCTTATTTTTTATTTCGTCCAGAACTATCTCAATCACGCGGACTAATTCCTTACATTTTTCAAGATCCACCGCATCGGGGTGGGAGATGACAAATCGTCCCAGGTCATTGTCAAAATATTGTCCGGACACTTGGGCAAACTCTTCGGACAAGGCGGCGTGGGTTAAGATGTCTGCGCCGATCTGGATATCGTTGCCGGTCACACCAAACCCTTCCAGCACCATTTTACTGGCGAGCATCGAGCCCGGGTTCACCGCAACCACCCCAGCCGGTTCTGGACTTGGCACTTCCACCGTTACCTGTTATATTGAAAGTTCAGGGGAAGTTGCTGAGGGCGGCCGCATCGGTATGGCAAACGTTATCATGGAGCTATTTTTTTTGTTGGCCCTTTAGTTCTCTCCCCTGTCAAAAACCATCGGCAGTAGGATTCGGGTCGATACACATATCACATTATACCCCATCACTGCTCTGATATTGATCGTCGTTGGTTACCTAATGACATCCAAATCTTGTGGAATCGATTAAAAAAAATGAAATGAAGCACTACCGGCGTTTCTTATTCAGGTGGGCCTGCCGCTGCTCTGCGGCATCGCGGACAGTATGGCCCTCGGATTCATCACCTATCCTGTAATCCAATGACTCAGAGGCAAAGAGCGCGAGGTGTATGCCTGTCTTTATTTTATCACCTGTTATTCATTGGCCGTTATTGCCTGATCTGATTTTCATCCATTGGAAACACAGTGGTGTTTAAAGGAAGTTCATAACGTAACTTGATCTCTATGAGAATAGTTCCTTCCCGGAAAATAAAACGTGTAAACCATCCCTGGTGGTTTGTTCTTGTCGGGTTGGTTTTAATGAGTCACCCCATACCCACTCGCGCCGATGATGCCTTGGAAACCTTTGGCGACGTCGCTCAATTTGCATTGCCTGCCATTGGTCTTAGCGCGGCAACCCTCAACAAGGACTGGAAAGGTGTCAAGCAGTGGGCTCTTTCTGGTGGAACCGCTTGGGGTAGCACTCTCTTAATGAAACAAATCTACCGAAAGAGGCGACCGGGTTTAGGTTCACGGGATTCTTTTCCCTCCGCCCACGCCGCGCTCGCTTTCTTTGGAGCGGGGTATCTGGATCAGCGTTTTGGTAAGTGGTGGGGGCTTCCCGCATACGTTGCGGCGGCCGTTACCGCCTACAGTCGTGTGGATTCAGACTTTCATTTTTTCGATGACACGTTGATGGGTGCCAGTGTCGGCCTGATGAGCAGTTGGCTTTGGACCACGCCACGTGAAGGAGCGTTCAGCCTGATTCCTTTTCAGCAAAATGATGGAGGAGGAATCTTAATTAGTTTTAATGACAACGATAAACCGAATGACTCTTCTGTTTGGATTGATAAGGACCGGTGGCGCTATGCCATCCGGTTTGGTCCTACTTGGCCGCAGGAAAACAAAATCGCATCACCCGCCGGCGGCGGCACCTTGATTGACTTGGATAATTTTGTTTTGAACAGTGACTCGATAACCACGGCAATAGCTTATATCCAACGCTATACAGGCCGGCATCTTTTCCAGTTGTCTGTCGTCCCCTTTGAAGCACGGGATCAGGGCCGGTTTTCTCAACCCACGCAATTTAACGGATCCACCTATTTACCGGGCGAAACCATTCGCTCGCGGTATCGTTTAACCGATTGGAGACTGCAATATTATTTCAACCTGTTACCAAACAACAAATTGATTCTCCGGGTGGGAGGTGGCGTAAGCTATCAGAATCTGGTCATTAATCTTAAGACGGTTTCCAACACTAAGATAGAAACCGCGAAAAGCGATATTTTGATACCCCTGGTGAATGCCGTTCTGGGTTTTCAATTTCATCCTCGGCTTTTACTGCTGGCAGAATTGAGCGGTGTGTCCATAAGCGACCAGGAACAGTTGGATGCTAACATATCACTACTGTTCCGCATGAGTCAAAAATGGGATGTTAAAGTGGATTATGGAATTTATAAACACGATACCGAAGAGAGCGGGTTAAGGAATAAGGCGGAATTTAATTTGCTGATGTGTTCTGTTGGTTATTCCTGGTATTGAACAGGCGAAGAGCTTTAAAAAGGATGGGTGCAATATGGAAGATAAAATTATAGAAGGAATCATTATCGGCGCTACCGGCGGTGCTCTTGCAGGGATTACGGTATATTTAATCCAGTACCTACATCAAAAGACATTGGATATTGTTGAGTCCAAAAAAATCAGAGCATGGCTTGAAAAAAATACGGACGAAAAACTCTGGCGCTCGACAAGAACGATTGCCAGTTGGACCAACCTGCCGATGGATAGAGTTCAGTACCTGTGCAGCCGAGACGAACAGATAAAGTTAACCACCGGGAAGAATGAAGATTTGTGGGCGCTGAGGAGCAAAGTTTCCTAGTTCTTATTTTTTATTTCGTCCAGGACTAACCCAATCACACGGACCACTTCCTTACATTTTTCAAGGTCCAAGGCATCAGGATGGGAGATGACAAACCTTCCCAGGTCATTGTCAAAGTATTGTCCGGACACTTGGGCAAACTCTTCGGACAAGGCGGCGTGGGTCAGAATGTCTGCGCCGATCTGGATATCGTTTCCTGTCACGCCAAACCCTTCCAGCACCATTTTACTGGCGAGCATCGAGCCCGGGTTCACCGCGACTACCACAGGACCTTCCTGCCCCAGCGTATGTGCCATCGCGTAGGACCACATGACAATTGCCAGTTTGCTTTGGGAATAGGCATACATCATTTCCAACTCTTCGCATTCACCCGACAACTCCATTAGATTGACCGGAGCCTGCGCCGCAGAAGAAACGTTGACCACTCGCCCCTCAGCACCCATGAGCGGCAACAGCTCTTGAGTGAGCAGGTAAGGCGCAATGGTATTGACAGCAAATCGAACGTCCAACCCATCCGGTGTTATAGAATTGGGCACCTGAAGCACGCCGGCATTATTGATGAGCACATCAAGCGAAGAGTGTTTGTTTGCAACTTCCTTTGCCAGGGACTCCACCGCTTTTAGGTCATACAGGTCCGCCAAATAGCTCTCCACGGTTCCTAACGCCGAGAGTTGCGATTCCACTTGCTTTAATTTTTCCGGATTGCGGCCATGCAGCAAAACCTGATGACCCTGTTTCACCAGCGTCTTCGCAGTGGCAAGCCCAATGCCATCGGTCGCACCGGTGATCAAAATTGTTCTAGGCACACTTGTCTCCTGATTCATAAAACGCGGAAATTTTATCATAACTATTTTACACAGTGGAAAATTATGTGAGAGGTTTTCGGCGGCGCAACCGCCGCGGGTAAATTTTATTTGCAATGATCGGTGACAAACGCAGAGTCTTCAGAAACTATTCGAAATTTAAGTTTGCCTTTAGAAGAAAATATTGAAGCGGAGGTTAATGTATTCCCTCTTTAAAAAGAGATCTTTGCGTAAGCAAGAAATTTGGAAAAGCCCTGATTGTCAATCACCCCGGCCGCGCCCCCCGGCCGCTGGGAGGATTTTATTCTCGATGTGTTGTCCTGCAAACCGAACGCTCAGAAATTTTTCTATACGTCTTCTTCCATTCAACGCTAAACCCCCTGATTGTCAATCACCCCGGCCCTCTTTAAAAAGAGGGCGAACATCGATTTCCAATTTTTATATTCTCTTCTGAAGGCAAACTCAACTTGTTGAAAGATTCTATTGATTCGGCGTTCGCCACCGATCATCGCGAATCCATGTTGCCCCTCACGGCAGTGAGTTACTTCCAATCGCCAGATTGGGAAAAGGGGAGCACATGGCCTTCCTTTTAAATCTTTTTTTGTTCTCAACCATTAGGTTGGAAAAGTTTCCAGGATACAGTTAGCAAGTCAACACATTGAAAATGAAATATTGGCGGCGGGGCCTACCCCGCGGGGGATTCACCTTCAGGGACTTTGCGGCGCAACCGCCGCAGGTAAATTTTATTTGCAATGATCGGTGACGAACGCAGAATCTTCAGAAACTATTCGCAATTTAAGTTTGCCTTTAGAAGAAAATATTGAAGCGGAGGTTAATGTATTCCCTCTTTCTAAAGAGGGATAGGGTGATTCACCTTCAGGGACTTTTATAAAAAGATACCTTATGCAAAGGTCTCCGATTCCTCGTGCAAAGTTCTCATTAATTTTGTACACTGCTTTTTTTATTGAGATGCATCTATGGGTTACAATGCCAATACGAAATAATTAATCAACAACATTTCATGGAGGTCATTATGAAGTCGTCTATGATCCTGTCGGGAATATTAATTTTAGGTATCGCATTAACGGGTTGCGCAACCAGTGGGGATAGTGGTGGTGATAGTAATTGTCTTAAGTGGGAAAATGTTGAAGTTGGGAAAATGCCCTCAGGTGCCCCCCAAATGAAGCGTCAATGTACAAAATGGAAAGACGAAGCGAAAAAATCATCCGGAGATATTTATTGAAATTAAAAAGAGAAGTTCAGCCGTGCGGTTAAAGCATTTTTTTTAAATTTAAGGGACTGTGGGAATCCTTTTGTTTCTAAATCACGGTCCAGCCAACTTTGACTTCGGGTTTTTGAAACCCTGCGGTCCCCACCGATCCCTTAACTTTTCAGAATTTACTAATACAGGTGTTTTTCAATAATTCTAAAATGGTGCCGCATATATAGAAATCCTTTTCCCCGAATTATCCTTGCATCCTCACGCCTCACCCCTTAAATTTTAAATAGAGCCTTTCGTTTGGTGATATTGCCGCAACCCTCAAAACATAAAAGAAACTCACTCGCCGTGAGGGGCAACCAGGCCCCGCCTGGTTGGAATATTTATTCTCGATGATCGGTAGCGAACGCCAAGGCCACAGAACCTTTTCCCAAGTGGAGTTTGCCTTCAGAAGAGAATGTAAAAATTGGAAGTCGATGTTCGCCCTCTTTTCCAACCTGGCGGTTGGAGGCAAAAGGGATTTTCAGAAGTTGATGGATAGATGAACTAAAGTGAACCTTAGGAAATTCTTGCTTCCTCCAGGCGTTGCCTGGCGGGGTGATTGACCGCCTGGGGTTTTGTTTTTTATATCAATAAAGAAACGGGAAAAGGAAAAATCTCCCCAGCCCCCTTCATAATTAAGGAAAAAAGGGGGAGCACATCGATCTTCTTTTATACATTTTTTGCATTTCTCTTATGATTGGTTGTTATGCAAAGCTCTCTTTTTAAAGGAGACCTTTGCATAACCAAGGATTATTGAACAAAACACAATAAACTTAGAAAAGGAGACCCATGTTCGCCCTCTTTTCCAACCTGGCGGTTGGAGGCAAAAGGGATTTTCAGAAGTTGATGGATAGATGAACTAAAGTGAACCTTAGGAAATTCTTGCTTCCTCCAGGCGTTGCCTGGCGGGGTGATTGACCGCCTGGGGTTTTGTTTTTTATATCAATAAAGAAACGGGAAAAGGAAAAATCTCCCCAGCCCCCTTCATAATTAAGGAAAAAAGGGGGAGCACATCGATCTTCTTTTATACATTTTTTGCATTTCTCTTATGATTGGTTGTTATGCAAAGCTCTCTTTTTAAAGGAGACCTTTGCATAACCAAGGATTATTGAACAAAACACAATAAACTTAGAAAAGGAGACCCATGTTCGCCCTCTTTTCCAACCTGGCGGTTGGAGGCAAAAGGGATTTTCAGAAGTTGATGGGTAGATGAACTGAAATGAACCTTAGGAAATTCTTGCTTCCTCCAGGCGTTGCCTGGCGGGGGGATTGACAACCGGGGCTTTTAGACTAAATGAAAGACACTTTGCAAAAATTTTTTACCGATACAGTTATCAAGGATAACTTATGGAGAATGTAGGCTGCCTCCAACCGCTAGGTTGGGAAAAGTTTCTGAGGATACAGTTAACAAGACAACACATCGAGAATAAAATCCTCCCAGCGGTCGGGGACCGCGGCCGGGGGGATTGACCTCTTAATGAATCCACATCCAACAAATCAGGAAGAAAAATGAAACTCGATTACCTATTACTTTGTATCTTCAGTCTTATCTACAGCACTTCCACTTTTGCCTCCGGAGGGACAGACTGCGCCGGGGAAATTTCCGCAGACTACCTGGAGGCCAAGACTCATTACCAGAATGAGCTGTACGAGCTGATCTCCAAAACCGCACCGGACCTCACTGCACTCGCCGGAATCAATCGCGACCTGCAAGTCGCCCTGGCTGAGCAGAGACACAATAAGTTGCTTTTTCTTCTCGCATATAATAAGGAACGAATCGTCACCGACCAAGGCATGTCCCGGTTCAGCAACTTTGACTGGAATGCCGGAGACCAGAAATCCTTTCTGAAAGTTTCAGCGAATCACCAAACCCAGACGGATCGCATCACCAAACTCAAGGAAAAGAACAACAACCATCCCGACTGGCCCAGAATGCGCAATCTCTTCCGCGAAAAACTTTTCTTAAAGCCCGAATACCAGACCATTCAAAAAGAACTGACCACCCAAACCAAAACCCTGGGCCAACAACTGAAACGTTGCCAATGAGCAAAACAAAAAAAGGGAACAAATGACTTCCTAAATCCATAACAGTAAACCAAGAAAAATATAACTCTCTCATTGAATTTGGCTATTTTGCCTGTTTTAGGAATCAGATATTTATTGTCGTCCCAAAGCCGACGATGAGGAGAAATTAATTGTTTTCTAGATTAATCTTATTCGGTGAAACAAAGTTACTTTTTAATCCAGTAAAGAAAAATTTTCATCAAATTCCCTTAAATTTTTCTTGACTATTATGATTTTCCAGGAATAAAATTATTACCAAGGTTGGATTAGAGCAATTGTTATGAAACCTACCTATTTATCCTCATAACGTTGCCCTAACCAAAGGGATGTAGGGTCAGCGCCTGGCATCCTCCGCAAGGGCAACGGTAAATCCCTTCTCTATTTTGAGTCTGGTTCAACCTTCTAATTTCATTTCAGAAAAAACTCAAATAGAGACAAAAAATATATTTTTCTAATTAGATAAAGAGAGCCCGATCTCCGCCTTTTTCCGTCTGGATATAGGAAATCCGTGACTGGAAACAAAAGGATTGTGTCCAATTTTTTTGAATTGAGGAAGTGCATAGTTACCCTCCGGTTGGAGGAGATTACCAAAAAAATATCTACTAATCATGAAGGCAAATTTTACTTGGAGAATTAAAAGATGAAAAATTTAGTTTCTTTAATCTGGGTTTTTACCGTTTTTTTATGGGTAAGTTCAATAAATCCTTTATGGGCTGAAGAAGATGTAGATGCAGGTCCACCGCAGGAAGAATCAATGGGCTCAGGAAATGAAGAGCCTGTACCCGAAGAAGAGTTGCCTTTGGAAGAAGACATGATTTTCCCCCAGGATAACGAAGAAGATTATCCAGAAGGTTTTCGTCCTTCGGATGACGATCCTTTTCCCCCAGAACCTGATGCAGAATCGGCTCCCATATCGGATTCAGATGTTGTTATCAATTAATTATCGGTGGCCATTAACCTCCTTTGGGAGAAAAATGGTTCAAGGTATCGGGGAATCTTTGAGTTCCCCGGTATCACCAGAAAATATGGAATTCAAATATGTTTAATTTATCCTTAAAAAATTTAATTTTTATAATCTGGGTTTTTACCGTTTTTTTATTTATCAGTCCAATGAATTCTTTTAGAGAGAGAGACTTGATGATCCCTCAGAATAGCGAAGAAGATTATCCAGAAGATTTTACCTCTTCGAAGGACGATTCCATTATCACAGAACCCGATACTGAATCGGTTCCTATATCGGATTCAGATGTTGCTATCAATTAATTATCGGTGGCCATTAACCTCCTTTGGGAGAAAAATGGTTCAAGGTATCGGGGAATCTTTGGGTTCCCCGGTATCACCAGAACATATGAACTTTAAAAATAACTTTGAGAGACAAAATATAATCCCTGATTTTTTTATAACTGAAATTCTGATTTCAAAAGAAATTCTTCAAAAAAACAACCCATCGCAAATTAGAGAGAATCAAACTTTGGTTGAGCTTTAGAACAGATGGATTTTTGACAATGGGAATTAATTAAAAAACGAAGAAAAATTATTATTTGCCAACCTTGACACAAAGCAGGATTCATTTTATTTGGCAATCAGGGTATTTTACGAATTCAAGAAAACATAAAAGCTAAACCAAAAGAACTTTTATTAACTTCACTAATTCCAAAGGGGAGGGAAGCGTTAATGTTTTACGAAGTTAAAATTATTACGGCGCAAGGACAGCTTAAACAGGTTGTCACTACCAAAAATTTGAGCCAAAGGCATTGGGACCTATTCAAGAATAAAAAAGTGCAAGGAGATTGGGATATATTCGAGAAGAAACATGTGCCCCGTAAACGACCCAAATCAATTCCTGCTAATGAAACCATTCCAGCAAATCATATATGAAAATGGTGTTGATTTATAAGGTGTACTTATAGGAGTTTAATCCATGAAACAAAAATATTTAAATTGGCTAATAAGCCAGGACAAGAACAATGAAAACCCTTTCGAAGAAAGTTTTATTGAAACGTCCTTTTCAAATCAATCTTTCTCACGCATTCCAAAAGTTAAAAAATTTCGGGCGTATAAAGAAAAAACTGGAAGAAATGCCTTTTATGGTTCGTGGAAGGACTTAGACCCTACTTTTGGGAGAGGACAGAGAGAGAGGAAAAAGTTTACGCGAATAAAAAATCGTTAAGATAATAAAGTTTTATAAATTTTGGTATTGTCAGGAGGATTCCAGATTATGGCAAAAAAGATGGTCTATCATGAAGAGGCCCGTCAAAAGATATTAGCAGGAATAAATTTATTAGCAAATACCGTTAAATTGACACTTGGACCCCAGGGAAGAAACATTGTAATCGATAAAAAATTTGGATCCCCTACTGTCACCAAGGACGGTGTTACAGTAGCCAAGGAAATCGAATTAAAGGACCCATTCGAAAATATGGGAGCTCAGATGATCAAAGAGGTGGCCAGTAAAACCAGTGATAATGCGGGAGACGGTACCACTACAGCAACAATTTTGGCGCAAGCTATTTTTCGCGAAGGTTTAAAAAATGTGACAGCGGGTGGAAACCCCATGGATATAAAACGCGGCATTGAAGATGCTGTCCAAAAAATTGTTGAAACCATCCAAAAGCAAGCAAAACCTACCAAGGCAAAAAAGGAAATTGCACAGGTAGGTACCATCTCAGCCAATCACGACACAACTATCGGGGATATTATCGCCGAAGCCATGGACAAGGTAGGAAAAGATGGTGTCATTACTGTTGAAGACGCACAAGGATTGGAAACTGCTCTGGAAATTGTGGAGGGAATGCAATTTAACCGCGGATATTTGTCTCCTTATTTCGTAACTGATGGGGAACGAATGGAAGCTGTTCTGGAAGATTCCTATATTCTTCTGCATGAAAAAAAGATTACCAATATGAAGGACTTGCTACCTATTCTGGAAAAAATCGCCCAAGAAGGAACATCCCTGTTGATCATAGGAGAGGATGTAGAAGGAGAAGCTTTATCTACACTAGTAGTGAACAAAATTCGCGGTTCCTTGAACGTTTGCGCAGTTAAAGCTCCCGGATTCGGTGATCGTCGAATGGAAATACTAAATGATATTGCCATTTTAACGGACGGTAAGGTGATTACGGAGGATATCGGCGTGAAACTGGAAAACGTGACCCTGGATGACCTCGGACGTGCCAAGCGGATCACCATAGATAAGGAAAATACCGTCATTATAGACGGCAAAGGCAAGGATAATGAAATTCAGGCTCGGGTCAAGCAGATCCGCAAACAGATCGATGAAAAGACCTCCGACTACGACCGCGAAAAACTTCAAGAACGGCTGGCGAAACTGGTCGGCGGTGTTGCCATCATCAAGGTAGGCGCTGCTACCGAAACCGAGATGAAAGAAAAAAAAGCCCGTGTTGAAGATGCCCTGCACGCGACCCGGGCTGCAGTTAAGGAGGGAATTGTTCCGGGCGGGGGAGTCGCTTATTTGAGAAGTATTCCTGCTTTAAATTCAATTCAGGGAAATCACGATTACAACCTGGGAGTAAAAGTTGTCAAACGCGCCTTAGAAGAACCGATTCGTCAAATTGCGAAAAATGCAGGGTTCGAAGGAACCGTCGTGGCTGAAAAAGTCAAAAGCTTAAAAGAGAATGAAGGTTTTGAAGCAAAAACTGAAAAATACTTGGATCTCATTCAAGCAGGAGTTGTTGATCCAGCAAAAGTCACACGGACCGCTCTCCAAAATGCCGCTAGTATCGCTTCCCTTCTGCTGACCACAGAAGCCTTGATTACAGATGCTCCGGTGAAAAAATAAATCGCATACAGGGAAATGGATGACATGATGTGATTTTTTTTAAGAAAATCTCCAGTGTATTTCCCAAAAAAATCAGCGAAGATTCTATTTTTGAAGCTGGGGTGAATATTATTCACCCCAGCCCGCCAATTTTCCCATTGTTACTTTCTAAAAAAATAAATTTATCAATATTACAGACCCTTATGCAATTTCTTCCCGACTGGTCGAAAATGCGCAGCCTCTTCCGTGAAAAACTTTTCTTAAAGCCCGAATACCAGACCATTCAAAAAGAACTGACCACCCAAACCAAAACCCTGGGCCAACAACTGAAACAATGTAAGTGAATAAAAATTGCAGGATAAGAGAGGCTTAACCAAACCCATGTAGTAAACAGAGAATGTGGGAATCCAATTCAATTCACTTTAACGGGATTCATGAATTTTTGACCGGCTAAATCCGACTCGCCCGCCAAATTGAGTAAAACCTCCAGACGTTGGTCGAATTCCTCCATCGAACAATCCTGTTGGGTCAAGGTCACGTGTCCCACCTTACGACCGGGCCTTTCTTCCTTACCATAAAAATGCGGGATGGCACCGGGAACGCTTCGGATCTTATCTTCTTCCGGCAAGCGGCCAACAAGATTCACCATGGCTGCAGGTCGATCTGTTGAGGTGTTGCCCAATGGCAAATCACAAATAGCTCTCAAATGATTTTCGAACTGGGACGTTTCCGCCGCTTCAATGGTCCAATGGCCGCTGTTATGAACGCGCGGCGCAAATTCATTGGCGAAAAGCTGATCCTTCACCTGAAACAGCTCCAGGGCCATGACTCCCACGTAATTCAAATCTTCCATGAGTTTTTGAATGATGGCATTGGCTTGAGTTTGAAACGGGTCATTCAAACGGCTGATCGACAGACGCAGGATACCGTCGCGATGATAATTTTCACTTAGGGGATAGAAGACCCTGTCGCCTTTTTGGTTACGAGCCGCTATTACAGAAATTTCCCGATCAAATGCCACCTTCGATTCGACAATGCAGGAAGACGGACCCAGCTGTTCCCAACCGGCGGCAAGATCGGTTTCCTCGCTCAGCAACACCTGGCCTTTACCATCGTAACCTTGCGTGCGGGTTTTGAGAATGGCCGGCGGGCCAATGTCTTGAACCGCCCCAGTCAATTCTGCAAGCGTTTCAACAGGTGCAAACCCGGCGGTCGGAATGCCCAGCGAATTAAAATGGTTCTTTTCGATCAGGCGGTCCCGCGCCACAGCCAAGGCAGCAACCGAGGGATGCAGCGGGACCTGCTGCTGAATCGATTCCAAAGCAGACAACGGAACGTTTTCAAATTCATAAGTCACCACGTCCGCCCATTCGGCTATGCTTTTCAATGCCTGTTCATCATCATAGGGAGCACAAAGATGCATTCCCAAAGAAGCGGCGCACGAGTTGCTGTTGGGGCTCAGAAACATAAAACTCAACTCGAGCGAGCCGCCGGCCTGGGCCATCATGCGGGCGAGTTGACCGCCCCCAAAGACACCAATATTCATGAATTGCCTTCGCGAGGATCAGGATTTTCCAACACCGTATCGGTTTGTTGCTGGCGATAGTTGTTTAAGGCGGTTTTGATATCAGGATACTTGTTAGCGAGGATACCGGCAGCCAACAGAGCGGCGTTGATAGCACCGGCGCGGCCAATCGCCAGGGTTCCCACAGGAATTCCTGCAGGCATTTGAACGATTGAAAGTAGTGAATCCATACCATTTAACGCTTTCGATTGCACCGGAACCCCTAATACGGGCAGGGAGGTTTTCGCCGCCATCATGCCGGGCAAATGAGCCGCCCCTCCGGCACCGGCGATGATGACTTCAACACCATTCTGTTCGGCGCTTTCTGCATGCTTGAACAACTTGTCGGGGGTGCGGTGGGCCGATACGACCTCCACCGCATGCGGCACATTAAGCGACTTTAAGGTTTCCGCCGCATGACGCATGGTTTCCCAGTCTGACTTGGAACCCATAATGATACTAACAAGCGCTGAATCTTTGGTATTCATTGAATGGATGATCTCCTAAATGCTTAAAGCGATTCATTTGATTTATCGATTTGAAAAAAACGGGATTGGTCGCAACCTGATTCCGGCTGCCTCTATAATACAATAAAATGAACCAATCCAAACGCTGGAGCAATATTTTCACTGCTTATTTTGAGGAGTGCCCGCTCTCTAACTTGAGTCCGTTTTTAGAGTTCGGTTTCAGGGGGCAAACCGCTGCCCCCTTGACCGGTTAATTGGGTATAATTTCTACCGCTCCATGATCATCACAGTGTGCACCATGTTGATGATGAAGACGACCATCGACAATATAATCTATATGGTCCCCATGGGCGACCACCGTATGCCCACAGCCAGAACTATGGACGTGGTCGTGAAGATGCTTTTCAGTACACCCACTGGGATGCTGATCATTGACATCTAACACATGCTCGTCCACATGGTCTTCGTGAATGTGATGCAAGTGTCCATCGTGGAGATAATCATAGTGATCCCCATGCTTAATCTTTGTATGACCGCAATTTTCTCCGTGAGTATGCTCGTGGTTTGGATGCTGTGTACAATCAGTCATAGCTATCTCCTCAAGTTAGTTTTTGATAATCCCTTATCAACAGATTTCTTTGTCAGCTCAATTCGAATCAAAAAATCATTGCCCTCCATCCCTCTAAATCGTTCCGGAAAAAAGGTTTTCAGGACACAAACTGGATTTTATATCCCGACCATATAACTCTACCTATAATTTGTCAATACCCTTTAAATCTATCCTTTAAAAGTACCCCGAGTAACTGCTGAATAGTGGCCAGTGTTGCAGAAAAACGCTGTAAATAAAGCATGCTATAATTCCCTGCCAGTTTCGTAGGACAGGCTTCTTTTGGACTTCGAATTCTTATTTCGCCTCAAAATTAAATTTAAAATTGAATACCTCTTTGCTATGAAAACTTTTTTATCTCTCATATTTGCCAGTGTCCTAATCACCGGCTGCTCGAGTTCCCAGGTCACCTCTCAAAGTACCCGTCCAAGTTCTGCCGTGGATTCCGCCTTCCGTGTAATCCCGGCGTCCGATGTCGAGTGGGTGGCGCTGAACCCCGCTCGCGGTGACAAAAGTCCCAAGGCGGGCACTCTCTGGGGCGATCGCACCGGCTCCGGTCCATCCGGCTTTCTGGTTAAGTTTATCGATGGTTTCTCGTCGCCTGCGCATATTCACAATATCACCTATCGCGGAGTGGTCATCAGTGGGCTTGTTCACAACGATGATCCTGACGCTGAGAATCACTGGATGTCGGCGGGTTCTTACTGGACGCAACCTGCGGGAGCGGTACACCTTACCTCTGCTAAAGGAAGTATGAATCTGGCGTACATTGAGATTGAAGAGGGGCCGTATCTTGTCCTTCCCACAGAGAAAGCGTTCGATAATGGAGAAAGGCCTGTGAAAGTCGACACATCGAACATCGATTGGACCAATCCGCCCGGAACGCCCCTTCCTTCCGAGGGACTGAAGGTCGCTTTGCTCTGGGGAAAGATGTCCGACCGTCAATTGAATGGAACTCTTGTCAAACTGTCTGCCGGATTTGTCGGTGAGCTAAGCAGCGCCGGACCAACGTTACGCACGGTTGTAATCCAAGGTCTCGCAAAGCATCGAATGTCTAACAGAACCGACATCAAAACTCTGCAGCCGGGCAGCTATTTCAGTTCAAATGGAAAGTCGGCACACCAGGTTTCGTGCGAAGCAGGAAAGGACTGCCTTCTCTACATTCGCACGAAAGGCCAGCTCGATATCCTTCCAGTGCCGCCAGGGAAATAACCACACCCGCTTTAAACAATATAAGTTTTCTTCTCTCAATCTCAAAAACACTCACCACCCAAACCCAAGCCATGTGCTTAATAAAATATTGATGCAAATAAAGCATGCTATAATTTCCTGACAGATTTGAATTAAAAACTTTTTTTAAAATTTAAAGTCTACTTTCAACCTAAAGCGAACCTCAACTTTAGAAACTTGCCGGTCACTCATGTCATAAGGCATTTTGTCATTTAATGGAGAGAAACTATGAATCAGAAGAGTAATACATTATTCAGTCCATTCCAGTTAGGCGATCTCACTTTGCAAAATCGCATTGCTCTTTCACCTATGACGCGAGCCCGGGCGGGTTCCGAACAAACGGCCAACGCACTTATGGCAGAATATTATTCCCAACGGTCGGCAGCGGGATTGCTGATTACAGAGGGAACCTTTATCTCCAAACAGGCAGTGGGTTGGGTGAACGCTCCGGGAATCTATAATGATGAACAAACCGAGGGCTGGAAAATTGTTACGGATGCAGTCCATTCCAAAGGCTCGAAAGTTTTTCTCCAATTGTGGCATTGCGGCCGAGCCTCTCACAGCGCTTTTCATGGCGGTGAACTTCCTGTAGCTCCCTCGGCTATTAAACCCAATTTGGAATACGTCCATACTCCCGATGGCAAAAAGGATCTCGAAGTTCCCCGGGCTCTGGATACCGAGGAAATCCCTCAAGTCGTCAATGATTACAAAGTGGCCGCACAAAGAGCCAAAGAAGCAGGATTTGATGGAGTGGAGATTCACAGCGCCAACGGGTATTTGCTTGACGAGTTTCTGCAATCCAAAACGAATACTCGAACTGACCGTTACGGAGGAAGCCCTGAAAATCGGTTTCGGTTTCTTCATGAAGTTGTCACTGCGTTAACAGAAGTCTGGCCGGCCAACAGAATTGGTGCACGTCTCAGTCCCAATGGAAATTATAATGACATGGGTTGTGAAGACTTTCGAGAGGCGTTTACCTTTTACGCCAGCCAGCTCGACAAAGTGGGCCTCGCTTATTTGCACGTTGTCGATGGTCTGGCATTCGGTTTTCATGAACTGGGAGAACCGATGACGTTGCAGGAATTCCGCAATGTTTTTTCCGGACCCATCATTGGGAATTGTGGATACACAAAAGAGACGGCGGAAGCAGCCATCCGGGAAGGAAACGCGGATTTGATTGCATTTGGACGTCCCTTTATCAGTAACCCGGATCTGGTTGAGCGGTTCCGTAACGGTTGGCCTTTGGCGGCGGATGCTGAGGTCGGCGCCTGGTTTTCGTTTGAAAAAGAAGGCTATACTGATTTTGAATTTTACGATGGCGGATCTTAAAAAAATCAAGGTTTGGCTATAACTCAACCGTTCCTTTCCATATCAATAGATAGTTTCTTTTGAATCCATAGATCCGACTCCAACCCATCGCTATGTGAGAAGTGGTGAATTTAATTCACATTCATTAAATTAACGCTAAATTAAACTCACCTACCAATCAACCGATAAGCAAAGCATAATCACTCGCTTTACTTATGCTCCATAACGTTTCTACATTTTGGGAGATTTCGCATGATTAGGTTGCCATGGATTTTTATGGTGCTCTTTGTATCGTCACTGCTGGCGAGCTGTAGCTCTATGTCAACCAGGGGAACTCCCCCCCGGGAAATAATTATTCTAAATTCGAAAAAGGCCGACCTCGCAGATTCCGGATCCGTCCGAAAAAAAATCTACCGACAGTATGAACGGTGGAAGGGAACCAAATACCATATAGGAGGTCTTTCCAGAAAAGGTATCGACTGCTCTGGATTGGTTTATGTCACCTACCGTGAGCAGTTGGGCATACAACTTCCGCGAACCACAAAATTGCAGGTTAAAGCCGGAAGAACGATCAAGCGCAGTGAGCTTCGCCCCGGTGACCTGGTTTTTTTTAAAACAGGAATCAAGGTCCGGCATGTGGGAATCTACATAGAAGACGGAAAGTTTTTTCATGCATCCACAAAGAAAGGTGTTACGATTTCCAAATTGAGTGACTATTACTGGAAAGACAGGTACTGGCACTCCCGAAGAATGGAGCGTTGATAGTAAGCGACAGTCCTGTACAAAAGTTTAGCCAATATGAAAGTTTCATTTCTAGCGGATCATAGAGAGGCTTTACCCATTCTGATGGACTGGTACCGCTCCGAATGGGAACCGTACTACGGAGTGAATGGCCCCGGAAATGCACAGGCAGATCTGGAGTCTCGCTGCAATTATGAAAAGATTCCCATTGGCCTGGTGGCTATGGAGGGGGACCAGGTCTGCGGAACCATTGCGCTAGACCAGGATGCCGCCACGAATCTTACACCCTCAATAGTGGGCTTGTTGGTCGGCCGCACCCATCGAAGAAAAGGCATTGGCACCGCACTCATAAAATCAGCGGAAACGCTTGCGCGTCAACTTGGGCACAAACATGTCTATATGAGCACAACCGCCCCGGGCGATCTACTGGAACGCAGAGGGTGGCGTAAGTTGAAGGAAGTCGTGTTTTTGAATGGTGAGCTTGGTTTAATTTATGCCCGCGACTTTTGACACTTGCCTTTCTTAAATCCGCCTTGAACCGACTGCTGCTCCTGAGGTCAATTGTCCTGTTGATTCAGATGAGTTTGAAGACGTATAATGTTTTACCCGTCAGAAGCGCAATTCATTAAGGCTGATCTGGATGAAATATAGCGGACCCAATACCAGTTACCTGCGTAAAATAGGTTGCCCATGACCCAGGAACAAATTCTAATTTTTTCGATCCTTGCGGGGATTCTGGCTCTTTTTGTTTGGGGAAGAATCCGTTATGACATCGTTGCTTTTATGGGGCTCATTCTCGCCGTCCTGCTGGATTTAGTTCCTTCTCAAAACGCATTTTCAGGGTTTTCCCATCCCGCCACCATCACCGTTGCCGTGGTGCTTATTGTCAGTCGCGGACTTTTAACCTCCGGGGCGGTCGACCTCATCTTAAACAAAATGATTATTCCGACCAAGCAGGTTTCGGCTCAAGTGGCATCGCTCTCCGGTATTGCCGCATTGCTTTCCATGGTGATGAATAACATCGCCGCGTTGGCGCTTTTAATGCCGGCGGGCATGGAATCCTCGGAGAAAGCCAAGCGGTCGCCTGCACTGATTTTAATGCCCATGTCGTTTGCCTCCATCCTGGGCGGACTGGTCACCTTGATCGGCACACCGCCTAACATCATTATTGCCAATTACCGAACCGAGGTGAAAGGCGCTCCTTTTGGCATGTTCGATTTTAGCCCGGTGGGGGGTTTGGTCGCCGTTGCAGGAGTAGCCTTCGTAGCCTTTGCCGGGTGGCGAATGATTCCGAAAACCAGAAGAAAAAAAATCGTCAAAGAGGAACTGATCCGGATTGAAGGTTATATTTCCGAAGTTCGTATTACAGAAGAGTCCAAATTAATCGGGTTTCCCTTCAAGGAAGTGGACCTGCAGGCGGAAAAGTTTGATATCGAAATTATAGGGATGATCCGCGGAAAGCGTCGTATTTTGGCGTCACTGCGCCATCAGGAAATTCAGGTTGGAGATATTTTAATTGTCAAGGCGGCCGCCAAAGATCTGAATAAATTCCTTAAAGACAGCCAACTGGTTTTTGTCGAAGGGGTCAAGAAGAAAGCGTCTTTATTACACTCCGACTACATCACCTTTATGGAAGTGGTGGTGACGCCGCGTTCGAGAATGGAAGGCCAGACGTTTGCTTCCCTTCGACTGAAGCAACTTTACGGGGTGCACCTTCTCGGGGTGTCCCGTCAGGGGAAACCTGTTCAGAAGCGTCTTTTGAAATTCCGGTTTCAGGGAGGAGACGTGCTTCTCCTGCAGGGCGTTTCGGAAAGCCTTTTTGAATTGGCCTCCACTTATGGCTGCTTGCCTCTGGCAAAACGGGGCCTGAATTTTGGAACCGCAAAAAAGGCCGGACTGGCCATCGGTATTTTTTCCGTGGCTATTCTTTGCGCCACCCTGGGGTGGGTTTCGATTCCGATTGCCCTTTCGGTTGCGGCGATCCTGATGGTGTTTTTCAATATTGTACCGATTCGCGACATTTATGAAGGGGTGGACTGGCCCATCATCATTTTACTGGGGTCCATGATTCCCTTAGGGGGCGCCATGGAAACCACCGGCGGAACACAAATCATCGCCAAATCCATTGCGGGGTTGGCAGGAAACCTGGATCCCGTATTGATACTTGCGGTGGTTATGATCGTGACGATGACCCTGTCGGACGTGATGAACAATGCGGCCACCGCCGTGGTGATGGCTCCCGTGTCGGTCAGCATTGCCGGACAGTTGGGATTAAACGTCGATGCCTTTCTCATGGCCGTAGCTGTTGGCGCATCCTGTGCGTTTTTGACACCGATTGGTCATCAGAACAACGCCCTGATTTGGGGACCCGGCGGATACAAGTTCAGTGATTACTGGAGAATGGGATTACCACTGGAAATCTTAATCGTGTTCATCGCCGTCCCCGCAATCCTCTTCTTCTGGCCCCTCTGACTCACTCGCCGCCAACCTAGCGGTTGGAGGCAGCATTGATTTGCGATGAGTTGGTGTGAATGCAGAATCCGCAGAATATTTTCTGAACTTGGTGAACCTTCAGAAAAACCATTTTGAAGGAAAACGATGCGCCTCCTTTCTGAACGAGACCTCTACACAACTATGAATTCTGAACAAAACAAAAGAATATAATATTTGTAAACCCATGTTCGCCCTCTTTCCCAATCTAGCGATTGGATGCAGCAGGAATATTCGAAAGCTTTGTGAATATATGGTATTGAAATAAAATCATCGCAAAAGAATGCTCCAACCGGCCGGGGGCCGGGCCGGGGTGATTCACATTCAGGGGTTTGCGGCGAACCGCTGCAGGAAAAATTCATTTGCGATAAATGAGTCCATAATCGACCCAAAGCGGACATTCGGCTACCGAAAAAAATCCCGATTGAGAACTCACTCCTATAACCGACAAATATCTGACTCAGCAATTTTCGTTTACGAAGATTCTTACTTCTTCACGTAGCGGTTGGATGTCATCAATCAATGACTCGTAAACTTTCCCTAATTCGCGGATCTCTTTCGGCTCGCGCTTATCATCCACAACAGCGGCAAGCTCATCAAGCAACCGACGGCGTTGAGCCAAACCTTGACCCAAATCAAGGATAACGTTTCCCAGTCTTTTGTAGGCAGTTTCCTCGACTTTTTTAAAAGCACTCAAAACTTCATTATAGATATTTTCAAAATCCTTTGCAGCTTTCGAAATTTTCTCAAGGGTTTTCGGGTCTCGTAGTTGTTCGTCTGTCAAATCATAGAGTGCATCATTGCCTACTATATGATAAAGAAACAGGCTCTGATTATTATGAAGTTGTAAAAGCGCAAAATTAAGATCGTTAAATTCCTTAGCGAGTTTTATCAATTCCCCGTCTTTTTTCAACTTTCTGTAAGACTTTCTGAACGAATTGGCCAAGTTGGGTAAGTCTGCCAGCAGCTTGATGAGTTCGCCAATTTCCTTGGAGATACCTTTATATTCCATGGATGCGCATGGCTCCTAGATGGGTTTCTGAAATCGAATTAAGTGCGACCTCCCATTTTTGGGAATCAGTGCAAATTGGGTAGGCCTCTCGGTTCCAAAGTAAGTAAAATATAGCACAGTTTAAAATTCTCAAACAAGAATTGTTGTATGACCACTCTTGGCCGAATGCATATATAATTTGGAAACAAAAAACAACTTCCTCTCGGAATTTTTGCATCCCGTGACCGCAACCGGTTATGATGAATCGGCGAGGAAACGAGGGATAAGCTACAGACATTAATAAAAAAAATTAGCTTCGCCTTCAAAGAACCCTATTAATAAAGAATCCCATGCCCTTCCCTCTTTAAACTATGAAAACCACGCACCTGAAAATATCGTTTTTAATCGTTTTGATTTCTGCCTGTGTGGCCTGTGCCACACAAGCTCAGGATGTGGATCTGTTTCCTCCGGCGAAGAACGCACTCACCCGCTCCATTTATCTGGTGAACCAGGGCTGGCACGCCGGCATTATTGTGAAACGCGCCGATATCCCCGACGGCGTCTGGTCAGAGCACAAAGACTTACCGGATAGCGATTACCTGGAGTTGGGTTGGGGAGATCGAGATTTTTATCAGGATGCGAAACCAAACTTTTGGGTTACCCTCAAGGCCGCCTTGTGGCCCACGGAGAGCGTCCTGCACATCGCCACTTTCAACGGGTCCGTGACTAATTACTTTGCCAACCGCGAAATCATCAAGATCGAACTCTCGGAAACGGGATTCGAAAAGTTATGCCGCTATTTCTCGAAGAGTTATGCCAGGGATGATGCCGGTAAGCCCATTTCCCTCGGTCCCGGATTGTACGGAGTAAGTCGTTTCTATCTGTCGCAGGAGACTTATCACATGTTCAAAACCTGCAACGTCTGGACAGCGCAGGCCCTCCGCTCCGCAGGGGTACCCATCACTTCCGAGCTGACAATCAAAGTGGAAAGCCTCATGTCCGAAGCCCGCACCCTCGGCACCGTAGTTCAATCCAAACCCGTGAGCAAATAAAAATAATAGAACAAATGGGCTTAATTAAGTTTAGGCAGTAAACAAAGCATGATATAATTCACCCATGAGGTTGGAATCATTAGCCAATTTTGGGATTGGAAGTCTGTTGTTGTCTAAAACGGAGGCTGAGTTAAAGAATATATTTCATAATTAAAGAAAATCATTAATTAAAGTTCTTAAAAATTATCTCCATATGGAAAAAGACAAACTAGAAAAAAAAGTATCGGGGCTGCTTGAGATAGTGGCTGGAAAAGGTATTCGGGAATTTTACGAAGACTCTTGTAATATTTTATCTAGAGAGGACTTGAGTGCTCCAGAAAAAGCTGTTGGAAACTTTCTCCGTGAAATACAATCTGCTCTTTTTTCAATAACTGTTAGTTTGGCTAAACTCGATACAGATTTAACGAAATTTAAGAGTGATGGAGAATTAAATCAAACGGGGCAAATCGATCTTGTTATAGACTATTTTAAACTTTGCCTTGACCCTGGTCAGATTAAGTTCTGGAAGGATTTAAATTTACATAAGCTAGCTCACAGGAGTGGCTTAAAGGCTAATAAAAAAATATCTGATGAATTCATTAAGAATATATGGATACCTTACTCAGAAATCATTTTAGAATTTTTAGAGTGTATCAATAAAGCTTTTTTAGAGTACTATGAGCGATTAGAGCATCTTGCAAAACACCCTTCGAAAGAAAATAGAGATACCCTGCTTCAGAAAACACCAAACAATCCTCACTTAAGAGACCATTTTTTTGAAAAAATTGATGATTTTCATACCTGGTTGCCTTTACTTAAAAGTAAAGGGGTTTTTGAAGATGTACCATCAGAATACGTTGGCGAAGATGGCTATTTAGTAACTGAGCCTTGGCCACCACTGAAATTTTTAATACGTATAATTGGGGAAACCCAAGACAAAAAGATTCTTACTTCTGTCGCCGAAATCACATCAAGTATTCCCGATACTGACAACTTTAGAGTGAATGATGACATTTTAATCTTAGCTGGAAAACTACCAGCTCAATTATCTTCAAAATATTTAATTTCTCGTACAAAGGCAGCCTTAGAAAATAAAGGCCTTTATACTATGGGTGAAAAAGTTTCTAGCTTTCTCCTAAAGCTCAATGAGGGTGGATTTAAAAAAGATCTCTTAGAGATTTCTGAGAAAGTAATATTCGATAAAAAACTAAATCCGTTTTTTGAGGAGAGTTCTATAAGAAACAATATGAATTTTTATTCTTACAATGGTTTACTAGGCACCTTAAGTAGCCTTAATGATATTGAGATTTTTAAGTTGTTTCTCAACAGAGTTCTAGAGGGACTTGTGCTTTCCTTTAAAGATAATAAAACGGAAAAATATCACACTATTTATTGGAAACATGCATTTAAGGATGAAGTTGAAAAAAACAAACTTATCTTAATGTACGTTTCTAAACTTTCTCTTGCGGCAAAAAACTTAATATCGTCGGGAAAAGCAACAACAAATGAATTGATAGAGTTTCTTGCTGAGGCTAACAGGATTGACGATTGGTATATTATAAATGCCTTAATTCTTGATCTCTTGGAAGGTTCTGATGAACAAATTAATGAAAATTTAAAATCAGAAATCCATGAGAAACTTTGTGATTACGAGAACAATAGAAGGGAGCGAAGAGGACCAGAAGCAACAACTGTTACTCATGTTAGCCCTTATTCAAATGATGAACTTTCTGTCCTATCTGCCAAAGATGTTATAGAAATGCTTGAAAAATTTGATGGCCCAATCGAAGATTTTATTTATGGAAACCCATCCAGAAAAGGCCTAATACAAAATATAGACCATCAAATCAAACAAAGACCCCTAGAATTTGCGAAATACCTAGAAGCTTTTAAGAAATTAACAAACACCGATTATGCGTGTCTTATTTATTCTTTCTACCAGGCCGAATTTGAGCTGGAAGAAGATTTTGAGAAAAACTTTTTATCTTTGGTGAACGAATTTAGTGAAAAAAGGTATGACCTTTCTATATTAGATGATAAATATAATTTCTCCCGCTGCGTTTTTAGAATTTTTAGAAAAACCTATAATTCTCCCGATAACTATCTTCACATGGAGAGTATTGCTTTTAAAGTTTTAGATAAAATAGTTAAGGATAAATCAATAGGCTCAGCAATAGTCTCTTCCACAAGAGAAGAGAGATTTTATGAAATGGCTAATCATTCCATAAATACTCCTTCTATAGAAGCATTAAAATGCCTCATAGAGTGCTATTTAACTCCAAGCACAAAATGGAAGGATATTCGAAAACGTCAAGATTTCAATATATTCAAATCATATATATTGAGAATAGTACAGGCTGAGGAAAGTGCCCCATTTCGTTTTATGATTGGGAAAAAAATACACTCTCTATTAGGGATAGGCGAACAATGGTTTAATGATGATTTAAAAAAATTTATTTTAAATAAAGACCGCAATGAACCATGGGAAGCATTTGTTGCCGGTATGATGGCTCAAAATATTATTTGCAATGATGTATTGGATAACGTGTATAGAGATGCTATCCATTATGTCAATACAGAAGAATATTTATCTAACCATCAGGAACAAGATGATTTCGCAATTGAAAATGGAATAGGAAGACACATTAGCTTTTACTATTGCCAATTAGACAATCAACATTGCACAGAAGATAGTCTTACAAATTATATTTTTGTTCACGGTTCTCTATCATTGAAATTCTCATTTCTTACAAAGTCAATAAAGCAACTTAAAAATGATGATAGTGGTAAGAAAGCTTTTTATCGGCTCAAGGAGTTAATCAATTGGAGGTATGAAGAATTAAAAAAAATCAATTTTCCTAAAGACAAAATACAAGAGCTATCAGGCTTTTTAAACCTTTTTCCCACTTTCGTAAATTTTGATCCTGAATGGTCTTTAAAGTATTTGAAAGAATTTATGGAATTACTAGAAACAAATGGTGAACCATTCCATCCTGATTTGATTATTGACACTCTAATTGAGCAGGCAGAAAATTTTCCAATGTTGACTGTGCAGTGTCTACTATCTTGGGTAAAAAATATGAAGAATAATTGGCACGACTTTAATGATGTGCAAGAGTTGATTAAAAACCTTTATTCATATAATGATGAAAAAACAAATATAATCTTGAAAGAAGTTATATCACGGCTTTCTTCAAAAGGCCTATGCAGAGATTTGATACAATTATTTAGAAGTAATTAATGTCACCTTTCGTCCGATAGAAAAATTGCTTGGAAGCAAAAAAACAAATTCCCCTAGGAATTTTTTCCTCCCATTGCAGGGAAGTTATATAATTAGGAAAAACATCGAGTAAGGTCCATCCTCATGTGGAACTGGTTTCGTAAATTTCGACGGAGGAAAATCCTGGCTGAGCCTTTCCCCGGCGAGTGGGAAACGTACATTCAAAAAAGCCTTCCTTATTTTAAGCACCTGAATGCTGAAGAACAAAAGCGGTTGCGCAGTCTCATCCAGATCTTCATCGCCGAGAAAGATTGGGTGGGGTGTAACGGCCTGGAACTCACCGATGAAATTCGCAGATCTCTCGCGCCGGAAACAGGAGTTCGATTATCCGACCACTCCACTTCTACTCACAAGAGTTCGAAAAAGTACGGTATTCCCTATTTCATGCGCTGAAAGAAATTCTTCTATTTAACTCTTGATAATAAAAGAAAATTTTATATAATCCGCCCATGCGAAAAGTAATCTCACACATTTTCTGCGTTTTTTTAATGCTTCTTCTTTGGACATGTGGAGCAGTTGCGTCTTCTTCGCATCACCATAAAGGCATGAGCTCTGCCCCGGAAAGCCATTCTCCATTTCATCAGCATAAAAAGAATAGCTCCGTTCTGGAAAGTAAAAATGACCGGCGGTTTTGTCCTTTAGAACATCATCAGAAGGGACTTCCCTGTCCGCATGAAAAAAGACGCAAACCAGGAGAAGGGCTTGCCATCGGAACTGATTGTGGCGGAGTGCCTTCTGGGTCCTTCCCTATCTCCGTGGATTTTTCCAAAAATCTCTTTCTCGATTTAAACCTGTCTTTATTTGGCTGCAATGAATATTCAGCCGATTGGGTTCTTTATTCATCAGCCTATAAATTCTCTCTTTCTCATCCAATCGATCACCCCCCAAAGTTTCTCTAGTTTTTCTCTCGTTTTTATTTCCAAAAATTCCATGGGTTCATTTTGTTTTCTGAAGTGCGCTGACTTCTGTTTGTGCAGTCCATTACCTTCTGTGCAATCCATTGCCATTCGAAGAGTATTGTTCTCATGTATCGGCAACACCTGAAAAAAACGTGAAGCTGGAATTTTTGAAAAGATGTGTTGCCACGGCTGAAAGCCCTGCAACTCATTTAATTCCCAAATAACATTTTCCTATTTACGAAATAGAAAGAAGAAAGGCTGGTTTCATGAAAACTATGGGGAGGGTATCCATCCAACTGATAGCGATCTGTGCTTTGTTCAACCTTCTGATTGTCCAGGCAGCTTTCACGGAGGAAAAAGATAAACCGCAGAAATTAACGGAAGAAAATGATAAACCGCATCAATTAAAGGAAGTTCTTGTTCAGGCTCAAAAAGCCGATCTTAAAGAAACCAAAGGAACCGCCATTGGAACTTATGAGCAAAAGAAAGGAACGCTCACGGTTCCAAGCAACTACGAAGCTGCAAAAATAATTGAGCGCACTGCCGGTGGTGCGGCCGTGGTAGACAGCAAAGCTTTTGACAAAAATTTCAGTGTAAACTTTCAAGACACGTTGTCCTTTGTGCCCGGGGTGTTCGCGAGAAAACGATTTGCGGAAGAGGTGCGAATTTCCATCAGAGGTTCCGGCCTGGAACGGAACTTTCACCAAAAAGGTCTCGCAACCTTCCAGGATGGTATTCCCTTTAATGCAGCCGACAGCAGTGGCGACTTTCAGGAAATCGATAACTTAGCCCTGCAGCGAATCGAGGTGTTTAAGGGAGGCAATGGACTGCAGTTTGGCGGAACTTCTCTGGGGGGTTCCATCAATATGATTTCCAAGACGGCCCACAGTCAACCCGGCCATTTAGTTCGTTTTGAAGTGGGTTCCGATGACACGGTCCGGGCGGTGTTTCAAACCGGTCAGTTTTTCAATAAGTCCGATTTGTTTATCAGTTTGTCCGGGTTGAAAAGTGACGAGTATCGGGATCATGCCGACCAGGAGAATGTGAAATTCAATTCCAACCTGGGAATTCGTCTTTCTCAATCCACGGAAACCCGGTTTTATGTATCGGCCAACTATATCAATCAGGAGTTACCCGGAACGGTACCTCTTGCCCAGGCATTAAACTCTCCAAGGTCTGCAAGTACGAATCCTTTTAATAATGTAATTACAAGTGATCAACATCGGGACATTAACTCTCTCCGTCTTGCCAACAAAACCACGTTTGATCTGGGAGGAGGACACCTTCTGGACGTTTCAGTCTATGCGGTAGCCAAAGACCTGTTTCATCCCATTTTACCTTTTGTTGGCGTGATTGATCAGCAAAGTATCAATTATGGCATCAATATACAAGGATCCGGAACGTACACAGTCGCAGGTTTTATGAATCAGTACAGGTTGGGGGTAACCACTCAATTGGGAAGAACGGATGCAAAAGTATTTGCCAACGTTGGAGGCCGGTCCGGCGCTTTGACAGGGGATACAGACCAGGATGCAAGAAATGTAGTTGTATTTGGTGAAAACCAGTTTTTCATTACCTCCAAATTGGCTCTGATCTTTGGAGCGCAGTTTTCCTGGTCGTATCGCAAGGTGGAGGATCAATTCACTACTTTCGCAACCAACAGTCAATCCTTCACATCCTTTAATCCGAGATTTGGTGTTCTGTACCAGCATTCAGATACCATCCAGTTTTTCACTAACATTACCAAAAGTTTCGAACCACCGGATTTCAGTGATTTGACACAAAGCGGCACGGCAGCGTTTATCCCTCTCAATGCTCAAGAAGCTTGGACGTTCGAAATCGGTACCCGCGGTCAACAGGGAATTTTTAATTGGGAACTGATTTTTTACCGGGCATGGGTTGAAGATGAAATATTAAAGTTTACCGTAGGCGCAGGGATCCCGGCTACAGGATTCAATGCTGACGATACCATTCATCAAGGTGTTGAGTTCGGATTTGGAGTTATTTTGGCTCAAAACCTGCTAAGTGGTGGAGATGAATTGAGATGGAGAAATTCATACACCTACAGTGACTTCAATTTCGATGGGGATATGCAATTTGGGGACAATACCATTCCCGGAGTTCCCCCGCATGTGTATCAAACTGAACTGCGCTATACCCATCGCGCTCACTGGTTTGTTGCCATAAACGCCGATTTCGTAAGTGAGGTAGATGTAGATTTTACGAACACATTTGCAGCACCGGGATATGGAATTATGGGATTTGCAGCCGGCTATGATGTGAACAAAAACGTAAGCCTTTTTGTTACCGGCCGCAATGTCTTTAACAAGGCTTATATCTCCAACTTTTCAACAGCAGTAACCGCAACCGCTACTTCGGCGCTTTTTTATGCCGGTGATGGGTCGCGTTATTTTGGCGGTGTGACTGTAAGATTCTAACTGTATTTATACAAGTTGATGGTCATTGGAAGGTCATTATTACTCCAATGGCCATCAAGTTCAAAAAAGAAAGGAAACGAATCATGCGAATTTCTGGAAAAATTCACCTGGTTCTTGCTCTGTTTACTCTTTGCCTGTGCATTTCCTGTGCAGGTGGCATGAAAAAAACTTCGAGTCCCGTTTCTGAAGTAACAGGTGATCGAGCAGATCTGGAATCAAACCAACCTCTAGCGGTATGGGAATCCCAACCCCGTGTCGTGGGTCAAGGGAGTGGACTTCAACTTTTGTTGAAGGCATCGGAAGGAATGAGTTTCATTTACGCGGCAAGCAAGGAGAAAGGGGGACAGGATCTTTTGTACCTGAGTTCTCACAATATGGCGGACACGTTTTCCAAATCGTACGCCATTAACCAGGTTCCCGGAGAAGTCAGCGCCCATGGGGAAAACAACCCATTGTTGAAACCGGGAGTTGGTATCGGAATGTATGCCCTCTGGGGTGGAAGCGGTAACCTCAAGTTTGCCCGTTCCATGAATTTTGGCCGCAGTTTTTCCGAACCGATCGTTGTGAATGATGAGGTGGGTCATGCTTATCATTCCTTCCAAACCATGGAAGTCGCACCGGATGGAACTATTTATGTGGCCTGGTTGGATGGAAGAGATAAGAAAACCAATCCACCCGGAACCGGATCACTTTATATTTCGAAATCTGTGGATGGAGGCGCGACTTTTGGAAAGAACATCAAAGTTTCCGGAGCCATCTGTCCCTGTTGTCGTCCCGCTCTTGCTTTTGATGAAACCGGTAGAGTTTATATTTCCTGGCGTCACGTCTATGAAGGTCATAATCGAATCATTGTTGTGGCCACCTCCGAAGACAAGGGAGAAACATGGTCCGAAAAAATCAAAGTCACCGAGCAGGGCTGGAAAATAAATGGCTGCGCTCATTCAGGACCTTCAATGGCTTATGCCAATGGAAATTTGTTCGTTGTCTGGTATACAGGGGCGGACAACAAGGCCAGTTTGCAAGCGGCAATATCGTCAGATTCGGGCAAGAGTTTTCGTAATTTAGGAGAAATTCAGGGAAACGTTTTGGATGCTAATCACCCGGCCATCGGAATGAATGGGAATGAAGCCTGGATTATATTTCAGGGACGCGATCCGAACCTGAAAGATGGTTGGGGTACCACTCGACCTTGGCTCACGAAAATTACGTCCTCCGGCGAAACCTACTCCCCACAGGTAATACCCTTTACCGGAGAAAGTGTGGCTTATCCACAGCTTTTTCTCGGAACCGGGAGCAGAATTTACGCCACATGGACAGAACTTACGAGTAACGGACATAAAGCGGTTCTCTGTCGAGGTCGATTGCAAAATAACTAACTATTTTGAATTAACAGTTACCTGTTTTTAAATACGGGTAAACCGTAATCTGTTTTACACAGTTATAAAAAATTATGAAATATACAAAATCAGTAAAACTCTTGAAACTCACTGGAAATTTAAACCTTGCTGTATTTTTGGCATTAGCAATGTCGATGCCTTCTCATGCAAATAGCCAGGAAAGTGAAGCCATTCTACTTAAAGCGGCGCGTATTTTTGATGGAAAGAATTTTCGACAGGATACTTCCATATTGCTGAAAGATGGAAAAATCGCAAAAGTTTATTCTCCCGATTCAATAATACCCCCAAACGTAAAGGTTATGAATTTAGGGGATGCCACTATATTGCCCGGCTTTATTGAATTGCACTCTCACCTCACTTTTCGAAATGTTTCCGGTGAGGTTGTCTTAAAACATGGGGTTACCACAGTTCGAGATTTAGGAGGCCCGGTTCACAAGCCCTACGGCGGCAAAGGAGCCTTGCGGGTGATCACATCCGGACCGATTATAACTGCAGCCAATGGATACCCCATCCCCAACATGGGAGCAAAAAATATTGCTATCCCCGTATCCACCAATGAGGAAGCACGAAAAACTGTACGCGATCTTGTCGACGGAGGAGCTTCCATTATTAAAATCGCTTTAGAACCAGGAGGAACAAAGGGTGCACCTTGGTCTAATTCTCATGGTCATGGAATAAACAATCTGCACGGGGCAAAAGATGGAAGCTCACATAGCCCATCCAAACACAAACCTTCACAACACAAGACTTCACATTTAAAACACAGCTGGCCGCTATTACCGGTACCTATTGTCAGGTCTATTGTGGATGAAGCCCATAATCATAACCGCAAGGTAATCGCACACGTTTCAGAAGAAAAAGGAGTGCAGATAGCCATTGATTCAGGTGTCGATGAATGGGCACATGTACCCTGCAACGCAATCCCGGAATCACTTTTGAAAAAAGCGATATCAAAGAGTGTAAAAATTATCAGCACTCTGGACACACTATCCAAATGCTCAGGGGTTGCACACAACGCCGCTAAATGGCACCAACTCGGTGGTGAACTTTTGTATGGCACTGAAATCGCCCACCCGGATATTCCCTGGGGAATAGATACACAGGAGCTGATGTACCTGATGCATATGGCCCATTTGGATTTGATCGACACATTGCGTTCTGCAACATCGAAGGCGGGACAGTATTTGGATATTCCGCTTCTGGGTACGCTGCAGGAGGAAGCTCCCGCAGACATTATTGCCGTTAGAGGTGATCCCACACACAACCTAAAAATTCTTGAGTACCCTGAGCTTGTTATTTCCGGGGGAATAATTGTGGTCAACAATTTTCAAAATCAACAGTAAATGGATGTTCGGTTACTGAAGGTTTTAAATGATTCCAAAATGAATCCCTTTAAGGACTTTTTTGTAAACACAATTCATTAGAATGAAAACAAGGATAAACGTTATTAAAATATCCACTTTTGGTAGAATGCAGCAATAACTTGAAACTCCTCTCGGAAATTTTGCATCCCGTGGCGGCGAAGTTATATAATTAAGAAAAACATCGATAAAGGTTCATTATTATGTGGAACTGGTTTCGTAAATTTCGGCGGAGGAAAATACTGGCTGAGCCTTTCCCCGGCGAGTGGGAAACGTACATTCAAAAAAGTCTTCCTTATTATCAGCACCTGAACCCTGAAGAACAAAAGCGGTTGCGCAGTCTCATCCAGATCTTCATCGCCGAGAAAGATTGGGTGGGTTGCAACGGCCTGGAACTCACCGATGAAATTCGCGTCGTCATTGCCGCCCATGCCTGTTTGCTGATCCTGGCGCTGCCCAACGATTTTTACCGTAATGTGGAAACTATTTTAGTTTACCCGACCACGGTCGTTTCGCCCGAGAGGTCCACCAGTTTTTTCGAGATTCCCACGTCCCCGGTGCGCGGTCCGTTTCCCATTCTCGGTGAAGCGCATCATCAGGGTCCGGTGATCCTGGTCTGGGATGCCATTAAAAAAGAAACGCGGCATCCCGAAAACGGTCATAACGTGGTCTATCATGAATTCGCGCACAAACTGGATATGCTCGACGGCAGTGCCGACGGCACGCCTCCCCTGGCCACGGCGGAAGAGTACCAGCGGTGGGTTAAGGTCTGTTCCAGGGTGTACCTGGAGTTACGTGACAAGGTGGAAAAAGGCAAGCCCGTTATTATCGACAGTTACGCGGCGACGAATGAAGCGGAGTTTTTCGCGGTGGTGACGGAATACTTTTTCAACAAACCGCAAAGCATGAAACAGCATCATCCCCAACTGTATGAAGTATTGCAGGGTTTCTACCAGCAAGACCCCGCAGGCTAGCGCCTGAAGCAACATTGATTCGCGATGTGTTGGCTTGCTAATTATATCTGCAAAAACTTTCGAAAAAAATTTTTGCCTCCAACCACTAGATTAGGGAAAGAGGGAGCACATCGATTTCCTTTTCAGTATTTTTTTTTAAAGATAAACTTAACTTACGAATAGTTTCTGAAGATTCTGCGTTCACACGTACTCATCGCAAATAAATTTTACCCGCGGCGGCTGCGCCGCAAACCCCTGAAGGTCAATCACCCTATCCCTCTTTAGGAAAGAGGGAATACATCGTTCTTCCTACAAACTTGTCTTCTAAAGGCGAACTTATGCTGGGTTTAACATGAAATGTTGTCAGGTGGTTTCCCGTTCTTCTGCCCTCTGACTTCCGGAAATCCAATCTGCCTCCACGGCGAGTGGTCAATCACCCCAGCCCGCAGCGTGACGCTGCACCCAGAATTAATCTTCGATGAGTTTCTGAAGATAACATATCGTCAGAAACCTCGCGGAAATCTCTGTTGCCTCCAATCGCCAGATTGGGAAAGAGGGAGCACATCGATTTCCAATTTTTATATTTGCTTCTGAAGACAACATAACTTTTTAAAAGATTCTGAACGTTTGGCTTAACCAGAAACTCTTCGCAAAATAAAGCTGCCCCTGACGGCTAGCAAGTCATCGCGAATCAATGTTGCCCCTCACGGCCAGTGAGTGCCCGCGGCGGCTGCGCCACAAACCCCAGGCGGTCAATCCCCCCCAGGCAACGCCTGGAGGAAGCAAGAATTTCCTAAAGTTCATTTCAGTTCATCTACCCATCAACTTCTGAAAATCCATTTTGCTTCCAACCGCCAGGTTGGCAGGCCAACGCCTGCAGGTAACGATTTTTCTCCTTGGGTCTCTAGGATTCTTTTCTCCAATAGACTTTGAAAATCCCAGTTGCTTCCAATCGCTAGATTGGAAAAGAGGGCGAACAGGGGTTCCTCAATTTACATTTCTTTGTGTTGTTCAGAGATCTAAAGTTATTTAAAGGTCTCATATAATTAAGATCGCCTTGAGATGAGTTTTATTCCCTTAGGTCAATGGCAAACATAAACCACTCTTTCCACAACTCCTTTTTTCCGGTAAACTTTGGGAAACCATTTTAAGTAAAACGGGTTCACTTGAAAAAAAGGAATTTACAATGTCTACCAAGGCAACAACCCATTCGGAGTTATTTGAGACGCTGCTCAACGAGACGGCTTACCATATAGAGTTCAACGGTTTCTTAACCAACCATATCAAGCATGGGGTGATTGCGCTGCATCGGCTTAACGCCTCCGCGGAAAGGATTCAGGAATTTTACGACCTTTACGTAAAAGAAACGACTTATGGCTTTGGCCTGGAGCCGGCGAGACCCTCAGAACAAAAAATCACCGAAGACAACTGGCAGGATTACTTCGGCAAACATCGCAACTTCACTTCATACTGCGAGTTTTTTGACCAGAAAGAAAAAGAACTGGGGCTGGAACGGGTAATGGAAACATACGTCCCGACTCTGTTGCCGGGGTGCGTCGGCTCTCTCTTACACGGAACCATTCATTTGGGATGGGCTCTCGATTCCGGCAACCGCTGGATGATCATCGAAGGCCTGGCCTACATGGCGTTCTCGTATGTAACCTGCCAACCGGAGAAAACGTTTTCCTCTTCCCTCGGAGCAAAGGCCGACCAATCAGTTTTTGATTCGCTATTTTATATTGCGGAAGCGTGGGAAACCGATGCCACAGCGCTCAATAGTTGGAAAGAATCTACTCTCACCAGTGATAAGTACAGCGCCGCTTCCGGTTTTCATCCGGAACTCGCCATCACCGGATTTCAATTCGACATCGCCAAAGTGCTGACGGAGGGGCATCCGCTCATCCACACCACACCCGGCTGGATCCAAAATAAGGATATGCAGACTCTATGGAAAGAACTCTATGAAGCGTTAACTCTATTTTACCTGGCAAAACCCGGAAACTTTCTCGTCCTGCATCTGATCACTTCATTATATGGAATGGAACAAATTGCCAGCCGACTCCCCATTCAAGAACAGAAGTGTGCCATCAAATGTTATTGGACGGCGATGCTGGGAGTGATATTTGCCGATGACGAAATTCCCACGCAAGCTAAGTTGGAAGCGCTCCACGCGAAATACAAAGATGCTGTCGACTCAGATGAAAGCCCGGAGGAAGGAGAATCGTGGGAAGGCATCATCGCCCGAGCCATCCAAGAAAGAGAAGAGCACAACCCGAAGTTAGTGTACGTGCAGCGGCTGTTGTGGAATCGGTTTGGCCATCGGTCTCTGTTTCGCACTGCGGCGAGTCATTTCACCACCACCCCGGATGTCCGCAAAATTGATGAGGCGGAAATCAATCCATAAGAGAAGCGGCCAGCGCCCCCGGGCCACGCCCGGAGGGACTCACTCGCCCTGAGGGGCCAGCGTGACGCTGGACCCAACATTTCTTATTCGATGAGTTTCAGTGGGAACCGAATTCACAGAATATTTCCTAAAGTAAAGTTGACCTTTAGAAAAAAACATAAAAATGGGAAGTCGATGCGCTCCCTCTTTTTGAAGGGGGCTGGGAGGATTTTTCCTCCAGGGATTTTACTTTTCGGTTCCCCAGGGATAAAGTTTCGGGATATAAATGGTTAACGCCACTGCAATCACAATGGCAATACAAGTACCGACGAAAAATAGAGTCCACGTATCCGGTTTGATGGCACCCAACACGACAATCAGAAACAACATGGGTAAATCCAGATAATGGGTAAAGGAAGGCAGCGTTTTCCCTCGTTCTTTTTCTAATTCGGCAGAAATCTGACCTGTCTTTAAAGCTTCTTGCGTCATCTTTCGCAATCGCATGAAATAGATTCGAGTGACAGTATTGCCTTCGATAAACTCAAATAAAAATAGAAATACCATTCCTGCTAACCAGGGGCTTTCGATAAAGGACCCACCGGGAAACAAATCCAGAATCATCCACGTACCGGAGAACATCAACAAAATGGCTCCGGGCACCACAACTCCATCGTAGAAAACCGCGATGTTGCGAACGGATTCTGCGAACAGCTTCAGGTCTCGGTATTGGCGCGACCGCAGATCACTCAGCCACACACCAATCAGGCCCGCGCCGATCAGAATCGCCCCGAGAATATGGAAAAACTTTACAATCGTATAATCCAACTTATGGCCCTTCCCCCGGACAGGGTGACCTTATAGCGGTTTATGTTATGCTATCATTTACCAAATAGGTTTACCGCCATCAAAATGAAAATATAGTAACAAATTGACAATAGGGTGTCAATATGCCAAACAAGAATAAATTTCCGCACACTCCGGCAGGCGCGGCGTTTACGGAACTCTTGCTTGAGGTGTTCAAACTAAATGGACTGCTTTTAGCAGAAGGGGACAAACTGACGAAGCCCTTTGGGCTGACCAGTGCCCGCTGGAAGATTCTGGGAGCTATCATGGAAGCCAACCAACCTTTGACCGTTCCCCAAATCGGCCGTCGCATGGGATTGACCCGGCAGAACGTACAGCGGTTGGTCGACGCAATGGAAGCAGAAGGTGCCGTGGCGTACCAGGAGAATCAGGACCACAAGCGCGCCAAGCTGGTCTGTCTAACGAAAAAAGGCCAACAACAGTACACGGCCATCATGCAGCTTCAAGTTTCCTGGGCGAATCGTTGCGCGAAGGGCATGAAACCAAACGACCTCAAACAAACTTTGAATGTCCTGCAAACATTGGCGACCCGTTTAGAGAAAGAATAGAAAATGACGGGGCAGATTGAGTGAAAAAAATGAGGTTTTCTGAAAAATTTCCTCAGGCCCATATCCGCTTTTGGCCAATTATAATCATGTCCTTAATGTCCCATAAATTCATAGGGTGAATCCATTACCCTTTCCCTCGCAATAACTTTTCCGGCCCGGGCCTCTATCTTCAGTGGAAACTTTTTTCCCGGATTTTTCACAGAAACTAAAGCTCCGACTTTTTCACTTTCTTTTAAAAAGGGAACCGTAACATCAATGGGAGCGCTACCTGGATCATTGATCCTCAATAATTCATAATTTATGTATTTGACGGAATACAGCTCTCCCGAATTAATAAATATTTTTAGAGAAATGTTTTCCAAATCCCGGTTTCCGTTATTCGTTATCCAGCAATTGAAAAAGTCCACGGGTTCGCCTTCCCGCAAAACGGAGTCTGTGTGCTGCATCACATACTGCAGGGAAAGACGCTCTTTAAACAGGGACCAAATAATGATAAGTCCAACGATCCCCAGCGCCACATACAAAATATTTACAATATAATCAGGCATACACTTTTTCCTAAGCGGATTTGCTCCCGTTAGTTATACCACATTCGATATCCGCTTCTGGCCAAAAACAAATTTTATTGTTTGTGAAAGCAGTCGATGCGCTGTTGCCGGCCTCCCGAGAGCTCATCCAGGGGATCTCAAGAAATATTTAGAAAATATTTCTGATATTTAGAGTTTGCAAGGAATTTTAAAGTCAACATGAATATGCTCGTCATGCCTTACCCATGACCTTTTTTTGGTGAACGAAACATTCTTTTTCAAATATTTCCCATGAGAAGTTTTATATAAATCGGGAGTCATTTTGGGGTCAAAAATAACTCTCCAAATATCGTAACCCTTTTTGACAGATTGCATATGTAATTCGGTAATTAAAGCCGCCAGCGCCTCATAATCCAATTTATAATCTTTATAGTTTCCCCTTAAATCAAATTCAATATCGTATCCCCATTTGTTAAAAACATTTGTGGGTAAATGAACAGACATCCCTTTTCTCATAACCGGAACCATGTGATCCACCGACAATCCATTTTGATGAGTTTTATGCGGCCTGAACCTTCCACCCTCTCTAAAACCGGTCTCCGCATATTTAAATACTTTGGAAGGGTACTTTTTCTTCAATTCCCGGTAAGACTTTAACAAAATTTCTTTTACTTCAGAATGGACATATATTCTTCCCAGTGCCTTAGCAACGAGTGAATAAGATTCAAAATTGTCGCCACTTGTGGGGAGTTGCACCCCATTATTTAATTTTCCATTTGCAGTAGTGCCATAACATGTACTTTTATGATCCTTGGCCTGGGACGAAGCACTGGTCCCTAAGTTAAAGAATATAAATGTACAAAAAAGAATCTGTGTAATTTTGAAATTTAGCATGGATTAAACTAATGTAACACGTTCATGAGGTTAAGGACTACTCAATAAATCTAATTAGTCTCATCAAACAAATTTTTTTGCTTAATTCATCTATTTCTACATATCACAAAGGATTAAACGATTTGAATTGGCAAAAATTCGAAGTCGCTAAATAACGCAGAAATACTTCCCCATCAAATTTCCTCTGTCGAATGCTCGCTTTTGCTCATGGAGAGCTGGCGGGCACTTATGGCCGGGATTATATTAATTAGAGGGGAATTATTGACTCTTTAATTAAAGGAATCTATATGAAAAATTTTTTATTGTTGAATGGTTTCATCTTTTTAGTCTCTATAGGAATACTTGTCACTCCTACATTTGCCATTGAATTAACCGATCCTCCCGAATGCCCGCAGTCACGGGAAAACACCCCAAAGGCACCCGATGAATATGTCAACAAAACCAATCCGCTGGAAAAAACCGTAAAGAATATTAAAAAGGGGAAGTTGCTCTACAGGGTCAGAGCCAAAACGATCCAATGCAAACATTGCCATGGACTCAAAGGAGATGGACTGGGAGACATGGCCCCGGAAAGTTTTCCCAATCCACGAAATTTTACGTGTGCCCAAACCATGAATACCATTCCGGACGGTCAGCTCTTTTGGGCCATCACCCATGGCGTACAACATACCTCCATGCCCTCCTACGATAATTTAAAGGAGAGACAAATTTGGCAATTGGTAATGTACATTCGAGAGTTTGCAAGGAATAAATATTCAGAATAATCCGATCAATAAGCGGATAGCTCTCAGTGAAGGGAATTAATTCCAAACTTTTTGGTCATCAGGCGGTCCAGAATAAACCGTGGAAGTAAAAATTTCATTACGGGCAGGAAAATGCTTTGATTCCCCAGGCGAATGACGGAGGGAGGATTCTCCTTCAAGATTAAACGAGCCAAATCCCTGGCAAATATTTTTGTAGGTGTGGCATTGGTTTGGGAAAGTCTGGCCCGTTCTAAAATTTTTTTCCGAATCGACTGGTACCACGAATCGGATCGGAGAACATCAGAAGCTTTTTCGGCGGCGTTTTCGCCAAACTGAGACCGAATCGCCCCGGGCTGGACGGTCACCACTTGAATCCCGAAAGGCGACAACTCCATTCTCAAGGCATCACTCAAGGAATGCACCGCCGCTTTGGAGGCACAATAGGCACCGGCAAATGGAGAAGAAACCACACCGGAAACGCTTCCGATATTGACAATGATGCCGGCCCCATTTTTTCGCATGGACGGTGCCACTTTTTTTGCCAATGTGACCGGGGCGATGACATTAGTTTTGAGTTGCAATAGTAGATCGTCCTCGGGTATCTCAATGGAGGGACCGATCAAAGCGTATCCCGCGTTATTAATCAGGATATCAATTTTTCCTTCTCGCTCAATAACAGTCTCAACCACACGGTTGATCTCTTCATTGTTATTGACATCCAGTTGTTCCACTTCCATTCCCTGCGATTTTAATTCATCCAGCGTTTCAAGCCGCCTCGCCGTGGCAACGACACGACACCCTTTCTGATGAAACTCTTCACAAAGCGCTTTTCCTATTCCCGAGGAACATCCTGTGATCAAGACAACCTTTGAGTCCAATGCCATAAACGGCCTCCTCCGTTTGTATTCATTACCGCAAGTAATTTGAAACTTTTCATTCAATGGAGAATAACACGAGAAGCAGCCGGAATAGAAAATAGGATGCCGATGTAATTCGGTTGGTAGAGCAACTGGTTTGTAATCAGTAGGTCGGGGGTCCGATTTCTCTCACCGGCTTTAAAAACAAAAGGGCCAGGAAACCCCTGGCCCTTTCTTTAGTTTCAGGTGAATGCTGGCAATACACGCCTTATCCGCAGTATGGTCATGGATGACAACGGACTGGGCATCGGGTCAGTGCAAAACAATTCCCCAGCAAAATCATCCCGCATTAATGTTCACCGATGTATTTGAGGTGAGGTTCGTCCAGTTCTTCCCTGAGTGCCATGGTAAGTTCCGGCACTTCGGTAAGCCTTTCGTTGATGACGGCCTGCAAGGTTTTGGTCTGGGAAAGGAACGCGTCTTTCTCTGCAGGGCCGACTTTACGGTGATACAAGTCTTCGTAACCATCAATCAACGTCTGGGTTTTGCGGATCAATCCTTCGACTGTCTGGTAGGAAACCTTGCGTGTGGAAGCTTTTTCAGCTTTCGCTTCGTATTCAAACCAGATATCGATATCCTTTGGTGCCCGCCCCATTTTAATCAAATGTGCCCTGGCACCTTCTTTGCCTCCACGCTCCTTGATGGTGTCGGCAATCATCCTCGCAACCGGTGATTTAGGGACACCGTTCGCGGTCTCGCAAAGGTGGCGCACTGCCTGGAACACCTTGTTGAGATTACTGTCAATCTGCATACCGTTGTTGGAGAAGGTCCGTACCTCCGGTGCCCGTTCGAAGGCGTGCCACATGCCTCCGTCCCGTTGCAGGAGTATCCTTTTCTCATCCAAAACACGGAATGTCTGGTGGCAGGATTCCCGATCTTTCACCTTGCCCTGCGGGGCAGAGGCTTCTGTCAGGAGGGTCTTCCTAAAGGATTCATCCAGAGAAATTTTACTGGGAGTGGTATCTGCTTTGGCCATAAAAGCTTCGCGGGTCATTTCCTTTTTAGAAGTCCGGACCCAGGTTTTTTCTTTTTCTGGCATTATATAAGGGGACATTTTGACGGGTCCCTTCAAGGGTCCCGCACCAATCAATGTCACCAATCCAAACAAGAACAAAACGAAAAAAATCGCCCTTTTCATAATTCATTCTTCCTTTCTCTAATAGAGTTGGTTTATGAAACCTTATCACATTTCCAACCTGTTTTCACCCTCCACAGGCCCCATATTGCCCCTGCCACGGTGCTACCGTCATCCAGTGGTCATTGGAAGGTTCTTCGAGGCAGTTCCTTGATTAATAAGCCGTTATTTGTGCGAACCGCTAATCGCGGTAGGTTCGATCCTACGACTCGGCTCAACACTAGCGGTTTCCGGTGCGTCCAGTAAGAGTCACCCTATGCTCTTTTACACTTTTACCCTCACCGCCCCGTGAGACGGTCGAAATTATTTTTCGTTAGGGCGATGTTGATAAAGCCAGACCCGTTTTCATCCAGTTTTAGGAGCAATGTCCGCGTTTGGCCGATAGTGGACATTGCTCACTTGGAAACTAAACTCCACCTTAAGGAATTATTAATGGAAATCTGTTGGAGACAGCGTTACTATTATCCAAAATCAGAAGCTAAAAGACTCCAAAAGACGACATATTTCGGAGCGATATTATTAAAGTCGGAAGGGGTTTTCCAATTTCATGACTTACGGAAAGGTCTCGTTCTTAAACTGTGGAATCATTCAGCGGGAACTTTGGAAAGGCCAAGATCCATCACGAGAAAGAAACTGACCTCCTGAAAAATCACTGACCTCACCTCAATTCAATTGATCTCGATTCATGGCGTTAACTTCATTTTTCAAATAGGTTATAATTTAAAACCAATTATCAACTGTTCACTATCGACCCAAAGCGGACGTTTTGGACGAGGCGACAATAAATGGAAGTTTAATGAGACTTATTAATATTGATGAAGAAGTACCAGAAGAGTTCTATATTTTTGTAGATCGTTCAAATTTTATAACTGCACACAATTTTAGACTCACTAAAAAATTTAGTTCTGGTGCGGCAAATTCATGCAGCATTGATTCAAATTTTGAGAAAAAATATAAAGAAGGTAGTGCCAATTACTTACCATATAAACTGTGCGAAATAGATACTGTATCGCCGTCACTCTATTTTTTGAGCGCGATAAAAAATTACCGAGTAGAATATGATGCCGAAACTTACCGAAAACATAACCACCCACTATATCCATCTCGATTATCTGCCATATATGCATTCGGCAGCATGGAAATGTGTAAAAAAGTTTCTAAAAAGTATCATTGGTCATTAGACAATATCCACAAATTTCGTTTAAGAAACTGGCCTTTAACCAGGATAGCCAAAGTTAATATGGAGCATGTTTCTTTAGCCCGTCTTGCCTATAAAAATTCAGCCATGCTAGAAGAAAGCATTAAATATTTATGGGCTAATTATTGGAGGGGTTCCGGAGAAATTGTTTTTGAATTACCATCAACTAATTTTGAACGTAAGAAATTCAATTCCGGCGTTATTTGGGAATATCTTATTGAAGGTATTGTTGAATGCATTGAGTAAAAAGCATAATCGTTATAATAAGTCTCAAAAAATTATTAGTTTTTGAGCCAAATTATTAAAGTTTGAATTGATTAAGAAACCCTGAAATGAAACACAAGCCCTCCCAAGATCGAATTGTCTACTCCACCGAGCATGGGAAAATGTGTCCCGGCTGTGGCAATCCCGTTAAACAATGCAACTGTCGTAAGCAGACTGCGCCCCCCGGTGATGGGAACGTACGCGTCTCCCGTCAGACCAAGGGCAGAAAAGGGAAAGGCGTCACGTTGATACAAGGACTCAATATGGATGCGGCGACTCTGGCCGCGACGTGCAAGAAGCTCAAAACGATGTTCGGGACCGGCGGGACGGTCAAAGACGGAGTCATCGAGATCCAGGGCGATCATATCGAACGTATCCTGGATTATTTAAAAACGCAGGGCGTGAAGGCTAAACGGTCGGGTGGGTGAAGCGGCTTTTGCGTAAGTCACAAAACATAAAACCCCTGAATGTGAATCACCCTGACCCTCTTTAGGAAAGAGGGAATACATGGGTCTTCGGTTTTTAATCGGTTGTGTTGAGTTCCTAACCCGGAGTTATGCAAAGGTCTCTTTAAAAAGAGTCCCTTGCATAAGTGGAAATTTTGAATAAAACAAAAAAAATATTAAAACAGGGAATTTGATGTCCGCCCTCTTTTTAAAGAGGGCCGGGGTGATTGACCGCCCGGGGTTTTAGATCGAATGGAAGAAAACGTTGGAAAAAGTTTCTACATTCTCACTTACGCAAAGATCTCTTTTTGAAGGGGGCTGGGGGGATTTTTCCTTTTCCTGATTTTTATTTATATGAAAAGAAAAACCCCTGAAAAGGTGAATCACCCTACCCCTCTTTAGGAAAGAGGGAATACATCGACTTCTATTTTGCAATTTCTTCTAAAGGCAAACTCAACTTTTTGAAAAGGTTCTTAAGATTCTGCGCTCCCCGTCGATCATCGCAAATTAATTCTGCCTCCACGGCCAGTGGTCAATCACCCTGACCCGCAGGTTAATACCTGCCGGTAAAATTCATTCTCGATAAATTTTTGAGAGGATTGTATCTTCAGAAACTTTTCGAATATTCTTGCTGCCTCCAATCGCCAGATTGGAAAGAGGGCAAACATCAACTTCCCCTTTTAAAAATTTTTGCGTTTTGCTCCATAAACTTTCATTATGCAATGGTCTCGTGGGTAAAAAAGTGAGATTGCCTGTCCCAAACTTTTAACCCGTTCGACCTGCTCAATGTCTGACTATAAAATAACCGGTCCAAGAATTTTAGTTGCATTCGGTCGGAGTTTGTTTAAGGATAACCTGGTCCCCGAAAACCATTTATCAGAAGGAAAACAATTATGGAACGATTCTCAATCATGGTCCTGATTTTTATTGCATCCTTACCTATAACCACGTGGGCATCCGAGGCCGGTAAAACCAAAGTCACCGTGTGTGAATGCCTTAGCATGAGCCGGCAGGATCCTTTGGCGTCGGCCTGCATGGAGTTATCCAAAAGCCTCTCGGATGAAGCCTGGGACTCACAAAGTGACGAATGTGAAGCCAAAGAGTTGCGAGTGCTTGCCACCAGCATTCAGGATTGCACTGCCATCGTACAGCCCTATGTCCACCCGATGACCGGCGAAAAACTGGAACGGCGCATCACCGGCATGAAAAATGAGAAATGCAATTACGTGGTGACCATGCCTAAGGGTGGAAAAATGGATTGTAACTTTCCACAAGATAAGCTCAAAGACATGACAGATTATTTCAATAACAGCACCCGCTACAAAAATGCCCGTATAAAATCCTCGACTCGTTTTGTCGACGGCAAGCCAGTAACGACAAACAAATATTTTATCGAGGGCAAGGAAATAAGAAACCCGATGCAGGAAAGCCTGGACAACGGCGAGTGCGTTGTCTCCGGTTACAAGAAATAAAGAACATCAGGCAAAGCGGCCTTGTACAGTGAAGAGCCCGCTTGAGTCTGCATAGAGAAATCATGACGTCCGGGGATAGACCTATCGACTGCAGATGGAATCACCGGAACTGCAGCATACAAATTTGATTTCGGCACACGGGTGATGCATCAAAGGGATGTATGGGCGAACAGCTTGTGCTGGTCTCAAAATGCCGCGCCACCGCCTCGTAGCATTGTTTGGAAGGCTTGTTGACTGCCTTAGAGGTCCCGCAAAAATTGTATGCCACCGCGCAATCCTGATCCTTTTGACACGATAGGAATTCATTAGGCGTAACCGTGACGATTTTGCGGACTATATTCGTAGGCATATCTTTCACCGATCCATACCCGCACGCGGGCAGATGGGTCTTCATTGCAGTTTTGGGCTTGGAAGGTTTGGTTTTCGGAGCAGTTGGCGCCTTCTCCCTTGCGTGCAACACCTTCAGCATATCGGTCATTTTCTTTTCAACCGCAGGCTCATTGTTTTCTCGGGCCCACGCCTGTAATTCCGTGCAGGCTCGAATCGCCTTGGCATCCATCCCTTCCTCAAAATAAAAATGGGCCTGCCGCCACAGGTTTTTAGCGAGGGACGACGAAAGTTTAGGGGCGTCATCCGCCAGGGCTTGCGGGCCTGCTACTGCAAGGCTCAGCAACATAGCGATCAGAAACAATACAAAATATTTTAAAATAGGTTTCATGCTTTAGGCTTCCTCTATTTATCTCGCTAACCTCTCTATAGTTTCAATATATTAACACTAAACACGCCCATTAATACCATGAAAAATATCCTGCTCAAAATTTTGTTGTAAACAATTTCTATTGTAGAGACTATGAACTTGTGAAACTTACTTTAGAGGATTACAGTATTATCCTCAACAACCTGCTAAGAAAATAGTTGCTTTTTGAAAAAAACAAACTAATTAGAATTAATGGTATACCCGATACGGCAAAAACCAATACTACATTTTCCCTTTTGGCAGAAAGCAGGTACATCATCCGTTTCCTGAGGATCAGTAATATCTGCCACCATATAATAGTTAAACCGAGCATTGTTGACCACAGCATTAGCAACTGAGTTTGTGTTTACAAACTCAAAATTTGTTCCCTCTAAAGAGGTTCTAACAGTTGCAACATCTACATTTGCCTGCTGAGGCTCATTACGGCGCAAGGTAAAAACAATACTATTTCTGAAAAAAGAAGTGCCACCACATTGTAGAGAAGTCACTCTAGCACGGTGCGGCAAGCTAACGGGAGCAAACGCTAAATGGGTTAAAACCGTTGCTGTTCCTGTAGTATTCAAACTCTGACTTCCGTTTTCTCCGGAAAAAGCAGATGCCGGAATAGAAATGAAGCCAGTGGTAGTGGACTGCGCGTTAGCCCCCACAATAGTGATTAGTGGAAAACCCAAAGCAATTAAAGTTACTAATATAAATTTTTTCATTTGCCCCTCCTTTAAAATGGGAATTTAGGTTTAATCATAGGTTTCATGACCTATGCAAATTACTATTAAAAATCACAAAAAACAGACCTCTTAGCAGGTCGCTGAAAATGAGTTAAATTTTAGGTATTTTGGAGAAGGTTCCCGTGTTTTATGGGCCAATGGCTTGAATGTCATAAGTCACATTGCTGTCCACCGATACCTTCATCTGGATCTTTGCTCGAGTCAGGCCCCAGGTTCCTATGGAAATTGTTTTGACATTATTTCCGTCCAGCGTTTGCTTTTGCCGAGTTTTGGAAAACCAGCCTACCCCGTATTTAACCCGGATTTTTGCTCCGCGGGGTCCTCGAAAAAAAAATTTAATCTTTGCTCGTGACCAGTGTGTTTCCAAAGTCCGCCATTTTCCCTTTTTAACAAATCTATCTCTGGTTACTCTTGACATCTCTCGCCTCCTCCTTTTTGGATTCTAATGAGGGCCATCTTAGTCAATTTTCTCAACCCGAAGTATCATTAAAACTATCTTTTGTTTGTCATTGTATGAATGACGATTGAGAAATCAGATGAGGTGATGATTTTGACTGGTCGCGGGTGATTTATTTGAAGAGAGTTAATTATTATATGGCAGACCACGGTTACCTTCCGTGGTCTGCATTTTTTATTTTACAAATTATATTGAAATTCAAAAGTTGTTCCGTGAAAGTTCTGATTGTCTCCCGTCACCTTATAATGTGTTAAAAGCTTAGAAATACATTCTGTTAAACTTTCCAAAACCGAATGTCCGCTATGGACCGATTGAAGACCCATTTACTTTCGACCAAAATCGAATATTGGAACTTTGAAGTTCTCTGACCGCTTACTCCAGCATAAATGGAGGGAACATTTCCTGCTCACCATGAAATTAACTGAACTTTCACGGAGCATATCCCTCTCGCTTCCCAGACCTGCCTCCAATTGGAGGGCAGGTCTTTAATCGTTATCACTCAATCGCAAGTGTATTTTCTATCCCATTTAACTCGCCCACTAAAAAGATTGAAAGCAATTCCTTCACTGAGGAGTAACAACCGAACGATCTCTTAAGGTTAGCGCTAGGATTTTCAGCTTGAACGCGACAGAAATGTTAGACTTGTTAGTGACGGTGAGCCTTCGAATGAAACCCGAATTCCCGGGATCACGGACATTATTCCATCTATAGGTTAACCTTCCATTAACCGTAGTTGGGTAAACGCTCTCTATATAAAACTGATGTTGATCGCGACGTTCAAAATGAAATCCGTGCTTCCCTTTTGCTGAAACAGAAGCAATCTCATTCAATACCTCAGTCTTTATCAACCCTGAGGTATTAATTATGGTTGTTGGAAAATTTATCCTAATGACTTTTAGCTTAAATGTAACCGGGAAATTCGACTTATTAATAACAGTAAGTCTTCTAATAAATTTTGAGTTCCCCGGATCACGGACGTTGTCCCATTTATAGGTTATCCTTCCGTTTATCGTAGTAGGATAGACGCTTTCTAAATAAAACTGATGTTGATCGCGACGTTCAAAGTGAAACCCGTGCTTCCCATTTGCTGCAACAGAAGCAGTCACGTTTTTTTCCACAGTATGTGGAATATTATCTAATGAAACAGAACTGACCTTGTGCCTAAAGCTAACCGGGAAATTAGATTGATTTAGAACATTGAGCCGCCTAATGAATCCCGACTGACCGGGGTCACGTACATTATCCCATTCATAATTTAAAATCCCATTGACTGTCAGGGGGTAAACACTTACCAGATTGAATTGATGTTTATCGCGACGTTCAAAATGAAATCCGCGTTTACCCTTGGCTCTAACAGAAGAAGTATCGGGGTAAATCCAATGATATGCCAGGTCAGTTGGGTCATAATTCCCGGGCAAGGTTGATCCAACACCCACAATATTTCCAGCTTTATTTAACGCCGGTCCACCTGAGTCACCCAGGCAGGATCCCGCACTATTTGTCCCAATCCTTAAAGTGACGTTTCCAGTTGATATTTCGTGCAACGGGAGTGTTACTTTTCTCTTTCCCTGAGGAATCGGAGGGTCAGTTATGCAAGCAGTACCCCCTGTACCAAATCCTACAATAGTAAGGTTATCTTTCAGTTTTGGACGTTGGGTAGGTAATTCCAATGGAATAGGTTTCACAAGGGCAAGATCGGTTGCCTTTTGATTTAAACGCACAACTGCGAAGTCATGACTCAACCAACTTAACGGGTCGGCAGCGAATTTTGGGTGAAGACCGACTGCGCCAACCATACTTATGTTTCTGCGTACGGAAGCGTTGACAGGCCGAACGTTTGTTAACGTAAAAGTTGCCTGGGTGGCGCATCCTAACCTGGAGTTATCATCAGGACAGACACAATGAGCCGCGGTGAGTACCAGATCAGGCTCAATCAATGTTGCTGTGCATGTCCCTCCATTTAACCTCCCCACTGCTTCATATTCTGTTACTGGAACTGCCTCACCATTTTTTATCGGTTGCGCAGTAGACCCAATGTCTTGAGAGTAAGCCAACTCACTCATTAAAAATGTACTTAACAAAACGATTAACCATCGGCTTTTTATGTAGCTCATCTTTAATTCCCTCCTCATGTTTTTTAATTGAGATATTTCCAGTCAGTGAATAGAGCCCATTTGAGATTTACTCACAGACGATAGCTGACAACTTAAATGGTTTCATGCTCACTCCCTCAAAAACCACAAATTGGTACCTCTCAAACAAGATAAACTTAGTCTAACTAGGGAACAATAAACTAACCTTGTCTCCTTTGGCATCGTTGAAAACATAAAATTAATGTCGAAGTTTGTACTACAAAAAGAACGAGGCATTTTAGAAATGAATGTAATCATGATTAATTAATAGGAAAGCTAAACATATATAAATTGAATTTTTAAAAAAATTTTAAGGCCCCGCTTTGGCTGTTAGTTGAAACAGGCGGCCGTCCATCACGAGTAATCCGAATCCGATGAGTGCCATTCCCACAAACTCCAACTTTGTAAATGTTTCGTCTAAAAATATTCCTGCAACAATGACAGCAAAAAATGAAATGGCAGAGAAAATATAAAGCTTGCTTCTATAGACTGCGGCTGCAGCAGCGTTACGCTCTCAAAACATTTCCGGCAGCAGATTTTCAAAATCCCACCCAATCAGAAACCTTTATATTCAAGCTGAATGATCACTAGGATAGTCGTCGTGGTGATTATAGGGATTACCGGGACAAAAGAGTAAAAAAAACCTGGACTTTCAAACTCTAATCCCTTGATAAGCGAATGTCAGATCGACACAATAAGCGAATATTAGTTCGACACAATAAGCGAAATATGGTAAAACAGAATAAGCGAATAATATTATAGTGCGAAAAGTCAGTTACTGGGTAATTGCTTATGAGCAAGCCATCGGAAAAGCTAGCAGAATCCCTTGAAATGCTTCGTCAGCTTCAAAAGCGAGGCATAGTTGCTATACGCTCTAGAGACCTGACACGAATACATCGAGAACGATTATGCAAGAATGGCTTTCTGCAAAAGGTTATTAAGGGCTGGTATATCCCCGCAAGCCCGGATGAAACGGCAGGAGAAAGTACCACATGGTATGCTTCATTCTGGAGATTTTGTGCTGCCTATCTTAAGCAGGTAAAGGGCAAAGACTGGTGCCTTTCACCTGAGCAATCTTTATTTCTACATGCTGAAAACTGGACGGTTCCGAAACAGCTTTCAGTCCGCTCCGCCAAAGCTCACAATAATATTACGGAACTGCCACATGATACTTCATTACTGGATTTACGAGCTACCCTGCCAAAGGGTAAGAATATTGTAGAGAAAGATGGCCTGCGTCTGTTCTCGCTACCCGCAGCTTTAATAGCATGCCCGCCCGGAATCTTCACACAAAATCCAACAGAGCTGCGCGCTGCGTTATCAACCGTGAGCGATGCATCCGAAATGTTGGACCAATTACTCGAAGGTGGGCACAGCACGGTCGCAGGCCGACTCGCGGGTGCATTCAGAAATATTGGCCGTCCTCACATTGCTGATAATATTGTAAACACCATGAGGGCTGCCGGATACAATGTCAGGGAAAATGACCCCTTCCGGGAGCAAATTCCGAAAACCCTGTCCGCCAGGGAACCTTCTCCTTACGCCAACCGCGTCCGATTGATGTGGCAGGAAATGCGCGGGCAAATCATCGGGCGTTTCCCCACATCCCCGGGTCTGCCAAAAGATACCAAAGCCTATCTCAAACAGGTCGAAGATATTTATGTAACCGATGCCTATCACTCATTATCCATTGAAGGGTATCGTATTAGCCCGAAACTTATTGAGAAAGTGCGTAAGGGCAACTGGAACCCGGACACTACGGAGGATGACCGAGAACAATGCAATGCTATAACCGCACGCGGATATTGGCAAGCCTACAAAATTGTGCGAGAGAGTATTAAAAAGGTTCTGAGCAATAAAAATCCCGGAGAGGTCGTTAATAATGACCACAGAACCTGGTATCGGGAAATGTTTGCACCGGGCATAACGGCCGGCATCCTTCGCCCATCTGATCTCGCCGGCTATCGCAATGGGCCTGTTTTCATTCGCAGATCAAAGCATGTTCCACCAAGTCAGGAAGCCGTTCGGGATACGATGCCCGTTTTGTTTGATTTGTTACGAGAAGAAACCAACCCCGCCGTTCGAGTGGTACTCGGCCATTTTATATTCGTGTACATCCACCCTTATAGGGATGGCAATGGTCGTATGGGACGATTTTTAATGAACGTCATGTTGGCAGGAGGGGGATATCCATGGACTGTGGTTCCGTTGGAAAAACGAACCCTTTATATGGCTGCATTAGAAGAAGCCAGTGTAAATCAAAATATCGTTCTCTTTACTGATTTTCTGGCACGATTGGTAAAAGCCGGGTTAAAGGGCAAATTAACGCCAAAGCCACCTTCAAAGTAATGATCAATTCAATTTAAAATTGTACTGAAACTGTATCAGAGTCACGCTCTTAATGTTTGCCGTCAGAGCAAAGTGAACCACTTGAGTTAAAAAGCGAATAGATATTATCTGTTAAACTTTCCTCAGCCGAATGTCCGCTTCTGGCCGAATGCAGATACATTTTTTTTCCACCCAAAAGAGATTTTACGAAAATCGGTTTCATTTTGCTTTTACTGGTAGTTGAATCAGGCGGCCGTCCATCACGAGTAATCCGAATCCGATGAGTGCCATTCCCACAAACTCCAACTTTGTAAATGTTTCGTCTAAAAAGGTCACTCCCAGTAGAATCGCGGAAATAGGAATCAGGAAAGTCACCAGCGTCGCGTTGGTGGCGCCGGCCGAAGCAATGATCCGGAAAAATAGAATGAACGCCACCACCGTACTCAATAAGGCCAGGCCCATCATCGCGCCGACGGCGGCTAAAGGAATGGCAGCCTGTTCCCAGGGACTGTCCGTCATTATTGTTAGGGGAAGTAAAATCAGAGTGGCCATGGTAACCTGCCCTGTCGCTACCATCAACGGGGACACTCCCCATTCTTTAAAACGACGGGAATACACAGAGGCAAAGGCATAGGAAATCGACGCAACAATCACAGCGAGCTGCCCGAACACGGAACCGGTCATACCTCCTAAAGCCTCCGGTCCGATTAAAACAATCGTCCCTAAAATTCCAAAACCGATGCCCAATAGTTTTCGCCGGATCAGGGGTTCATCCACTAAAAAGGTTCCGGCGACGATCACCGTAAAAAACGGAGTGGTTGCGTTAAAGATAGAAGCCAGGCCGGAGCTGATTTGTGTCTGCCCCCAGGCGATTAAGCAAAACGGCAGCGCATTGCCGATCAACCCCAGCACCGCCAAAGCCAACCAGTGTTGGCGGGTTTTTGGGATCGGCAGCTTTTGGACAAAGATGATCCCCCAAAACATAAGCGACGCCAGCCCGACTCTGGTAGTGACAATGGTCAACGGAGGAAGATAGTCGACTAAAATTTCTATAAAGAAAAAAGAACCACCCCATATGATGGATAGAGTGACCAACATGGCAATGTCGGTCATACTCATATGCTGATTTATTTTTTCTGTCATGTTTTATTGATTAAAGCTCATGCTCTTCCACAATGAAGGCGGAAGATCGGGAGTTGCGGAAATTGTGGGTTATCGCCGACGTTCCCTGACATCTTCCCATGATTTTTGTAGAGATTCAATGACTGCTATTAACCGACGCAATGGCCTAGCAGAACCAACACCGCAAAGGAAGCATGGTATAATTCGGTTTTTAATTGGATCACAAGCCTGTTTCAGAAATTGGAGGCTCACTTTCGACCCTGGCGCATAAAAAAAACTTTTTTCCCGGCTTTTTTTATTACCTAAAAAGAGAGTTCGACGATGAAATCAAAAACCGGATCTTTGAAAACTTTAATTTCTCATCAAAAGGTCATTCAGATGAGAATTCAGACAAAACGGATCACTGCATTTGGATTTTGGTTGTTTTTAATACTGGCAGGAGCGGGCAATTCCTCAGTTTGGGCGGGAGAGTTCCAGTTACCGGATTGCGAGAGTCTGCAAAAGTGGGCAGCGAATATTTCCGAAGGCAAAACCATTAAGATAGCCCCCAAAGTAGAAATCAATGAAATCCTAAAGGACGAACTCGTAGAACCCCTGTTTGGGCAATCTCTTTCCAAATGGAATGATAACAACACCAACGCTGCGAAACGCTCGATCAAGGTTTGCCGCAACAAAGTCTATAAGAAACGCGATAAAGTAACCGCTAAAAAATTCAACCAAACCATAAGGGCAATTCAGGCAGCAAAAGCTCAGTTTAAAATGCAGAAGAGGGTAAGAGAATCCTCCATCAAAAAAGTTCAATGGTTGATTGGAAACAATAAGTCACAAGACCCACACCGCCTGCTGGAATTGGCGCAGGAAGTTCTTCAAGGTAAGGATGTAAATACCGAATTGGCAAAAGTTCAATTAAGTTCGACTTATAAAAGAAATGTTTCGGGATTAAAGTCTGCTTTAGACTATTTGCCTGAAAATGAAATTGAACTATTGAGGAACCAGTTAGCCGAACGCCAGTCCAGTCTAAGCGCAGAAATGAAAACGGCCAAGGCTGAAAAAGAAAAGTCAAAACAAACTCTGGCGCCCGTGCCTGCTTCACCAAAGCGAAGTACCAAAGAAAAAATCTCTCAGAACGCGAACCAACCGTATGACATCGCCGCCCGCTTAGCCGAATTAGTGGTAACCGAGAACGGGAACTTAACCCTCCGTGGAGTGCGCCCCGGAATCAGTTACTCTGAAGCCAAGACGGTGATGAAGGAAAGATGGAAATTTCGACTCGATCTCGGTTCCCTTATGATAAAGTCATTTTCTCCGCCTCGGCAAGATTTGGCACATTACGTTAACAAGTTGAGCCGCAACGGTGGGCTGGTTGAAATGAACACCATGAACGGTAAGGTCGGTCGCATCAAGTTCTCGGAGCGCTATACGCGTCCACTTAAAACTCAAGATGTTCATACCTGGTTGAACCAACAGTTGGGAAAACCAGAAGCAGAAGAAGGAAAACAAACGACATGGAAGGTGGGTCAATCCTTCTTAACCGTCTCCACGAAAAATTGGAACGTCGGGATCAGCGGAAGATATCAAAGTTCTCTCGTGATGACTTTATGGAACCAGGCGTATACCGATTATCTGGAAAAAGCAAAACAACAGTGTGCTCAAATCAAACAGAAACCAATGAGTGAATTGACCCTTGTCGACCAGGAAGCTTTGGCCATGGATTGCAAGACTCCTTAATCCATCTTATAAGCTTCCCTTTGACAAAAAAGAGCGTGATATAATTTTCCATTTCAAATTCGATTAAGTAGATTCAGGAATATTCTTCGGGAGTTTTTTGTGGCTGAAAAAATTTTAGGATCGTGTCTGTGTAAAACCGTTCAATTTGAAATCGAGGGAGACTTTGATCGTTTCTTTCTTTGTCACTGCGACCGGTGCCGCAAGGATAGCGGATCGGCGCATGCGGCTAATTTGTTTTCATCCACTGCAAAGCTCACTTGGATTTCCGGGCAGAAAAATATTAAAACGTATATCCCACCCTCCACCAAGCATATCAAAAGTTTTTGCTTGAACTGCGGTTCCGCCATGCCCAACATCTTAAAGGAAGGAAAACTTTTAATGGTTCCTGCGGGAAGTCTGGATAGCAAGTTCTCCATGAAACCCACGGCCCATATCCATGTTGCAGACAAAGCGGACTGGGATGACCACCTGGAAAGTGTCCCCACATTTGACGAGTATCCCGATTAGTTATAGATTATTTTTTGCGTAAAATAAATTCAAATTTTGGATAAAAAGCAAACTTAAACTTTTCAACTTAAAAATATCCGCTCTTTCTTTATTGAATTGTATGTACAGTGTATGCATGATAAAATGATGTTTGAATGGGATGATAATAAAAACCGCCGCAATATTGATCTCCACGGGATTGACTTTACCGGAGCCAAGGAAATCTGGACAGGTAATGTTATTGAAATACCATCACCACAGTCGGAACATGATGAAGAGCGGTTTTTGGCGATAGGTATAATCGGCCCGGAAGAATGGATCATAACAGTTGTCTTTGTCTGGCGTGGTGACAGGCGAAGATTAATTAGCGCACGGAGAGCAAGAAATTATGAAAGAAAAGCTTACAAGGAAACGTTTGGGAGAGGGTCTTAAACGGGATAAGACCGATTGGGACCGGGTTTCCAGATTAACGGATAAAGAGATTAACGCAGCCATCAAAAAAGACCCTGATGCTGTGGCGGTTCAACCTGCATGGATGGAAGAAGCTATGATACTTAGGCCTAACCGAGCTAAAGAACGCCTGACCGTCCGTTTTGATGCGGACATGGTAGAGTGGTTCAAAAACCAGGGCCGTGGCTATCAGACGCGCATGAACGCTGTGTTACGTGCTTTTTATGAAAGCCGCCAGAAACAACCTAAACACGATGGGTGAAAATATTGCAACAGTAAGAGTAAGTGATGAACCGAGTGATGAAAACAGAACATAATGGCGCAAAGAATGGTGGCGGCTTTTGGGGCCGGAGAGAAGAAGCAAAATCTTTAAGCCGCCGCAAAAGACGACAACAGGATAAGAAAGAAGTCTTTTCTGCTAAAGCAGAATATGAAACCAAGAAGAACACCTCTTCCCAAAGCTAAACCGAAAATCCCTTGAAATCTATAATCTATTTATCCATTTTTTTGTTTTTATACGGAATGATATAATTCTGTTTCAAATTAAAAAGCTTTAGGCAGGTCACGTTTCTATCACCCTACCCTTCACCCAGATTCGGTGGTTGGAATTTACGCATAACATTGAATATCCGTTCTGTCACTCACGGCCACTGAATTATCAATCATTAATGTTGTCATTGACCGCCGATCATCGAGAATAAATATTGAGTCCAGCGTCACGCTGCGGGTTTGGGTGATTCACCTCTAGGGGTTTTCTGTCAAAAGGAAAAATCCCCCCAGCCCGGCCCCCGGCCGCTGGGAACATTCTTTTGCGATGAGTTCCTTTCAATGCTATATCTTCACAAAATTTTCGAGGATTAAAGTTGCCCCCAATCGCTAGATTGAAAGGGGGAGCACATCGATATAGGTTTTATTATATAATATTTCTTTTATGTGGTGGAGTGGGTCATTAAATTTGTGGAGTTTTTTAATTTGAAACAGAACTGCGCAGTTCTGGGTAAAAATCGTCAATTCTGGAAAAAGAGGTATTGATTTTAAACGGTTTTTGAAGAGGCTAAGGATGGAAAGTTTACCCAGAGTAGACCATTCTGTTTCGACCTTGCATCTCTTTTGTGGAATTAGGAATAGTCAGCCTCAACGTTGTCTTTTGGCCAAAAGTATCTCCCCGTCTTTACCCACTTCGGTTCACTTTGCTCTGAGGACGAATATTTATAGCTCTAAATTTTTAGCAACTATAATCTTCATGAAAAGCTAATCGTATAAAATGCGCGATTATTTAAATGAAAAAATCGTTTCAATTAAAATCAAATTAAGTAGTTTATTTATATCCAAAGGTTAAAGTAATTGATCTAAAAGAAGCAAAGTATCATTGATTGTAGATTGCAAGTCAATCTGAGTAGTACAATCAGTCACCCAATCATTATTATCTGGCGATCCATTTATGTCTACACATCCATCGGTTTTTTTAAGGACATCATTCGTCAGTTTGTCTTTAGCTGATTGGTAATCTCCGTTTTCAATAAGTTGCAAAATAGAGTTTATTTTATTAATCAAAGAATTTCCCAAGTTTTCATTCTTAATTTGATTGATTCCAATTTCATCTATATCCGAACTAAGTCCCATTAGATTATTAGTAACCGCTGAATCAACCGATATTACTCCCAACTGAATTGTGTCTACATCTGTCAAACCAAACCCATCATCTACAGTTAAACTAATGGTGTATGTTCCAACAACATCTGGAGTAAAAGTCGTCAAAGCGGCGTTTTCATTTGAAAACGTTGCGATGCTACCAGTTGGCGCACTATTAATAAGCCACGAAAATGATAAGGTATCTAAATTGGCATCTGAACTACCCGATCCATCCAGTACAACTTGATTATTCACGATAGTATTTTGACTACCACCAGCATCAGCGTTAGGCGCTATATTATCAAAACCAATCACAACCTGGTCGGGCGCACTTAATGCATTCTTATCATCTAAAACTGTTAGTTCAAGCACATAATCACCGTGCACATCAGCTACAAAAGTAGGCATTGCAGAGCTTGTATCTGACAAAACAGCACTGCTGCCAGTAGGTTTACTTAAAAACTCCCATTCGTATGTAATTGGATCTCCGTCTTCATCAAAACTTTGTGATCCATCAAGTTGCACAAGAGTACCTTGCTCAATAACAAGCTGGTCAGGGCCCGCATGTGCAATCGGAGGCCTATTTGCAGGAGAATTCTCTAATATAATGTTATCAACTTCCATCCCAAGGTAGCTACCGGGACGTCTGTAGTCTACGAATAGTACTAGACCTTTAATACTACTTAATTGCTCAGAGGTTATAGGAAAGTGTGTTCCATCAACAAATCCAGAACCAAAATCATAACGCCCAAAAAACTCTAGTTTACCTGCATCCAATACTATTTGAAATTTCACAGGTTTATCAAAGCCACCAGTATATTCGATATTATCTTCAATACTACCTGTGGCTGTTGCCACGCCAAACTGCCAAGAGTTTGGTGGAAGACTGGGATGATTGGCCACTTGCCAAGTAATGAACATATCACCAGCGGTAAAACCAAAACCTGAGTTGTGAGAATGGGGTGAAGAACTATATCCATAAGCATCGAACGTTAGTGTATAAACATCAGAGTTCGCAGGAGGAGGAACAGGTAAAAAAACCCGAGTAATAGCCCCAGTACCAACATCTAATCTACCATTGGCTACTTGAGTTCCAAGTCCAGAGCCAAGTGCCACCAAGGTAGTTGTATCCCTTGCTGGTGTTAATGGTGCTACTCCCCAGTCACTCTGACTGGACAAATCACATCCTTGTGCATATGTAGGACTACAATCAATTTCATATGATTCAAAGTCTTCGAATACAAGTACTTCAGGCCCAGTCGAAATTGTAAAAGAATATACATATGGAGACTGTTCCGTTCCATCCCCTGAAATAGGCGCGGGATTTTCTTCTACTTCAAGATTTAAATTTTCACCATTTGAAAACCCAGCTGTAATTACTGCATTTGAAACATTTGTTCCGTTACCAAAAAGAATTGTTTGAAAATCTAAGTTAACATTTTGGGGTTCAGCATCTTGATCCATATCTGCTTGAAATCGAAATCGGTCATTCGGATTAAATCCTGTAAAACTGAAAGCTACTTCATCTAACCTAGCTGGACCAATATTAGGTGGAGTAAAACTTAGGTCATTTCCAGGGTCTATTTCGATTACTTCTTGATACGTTTGAGCAATGGTTCCAAAATGAAAGTCAGTATTACCTATTGTGATGGATAAAGAGGTAATTTCTGCTGTAGAACTGTTGTTTGTTACCTTGAAAATAGGTTTGTTTGTTGGGTTAACAGCATTGACATCACCAGCGATTTCAATCGTAACGCCAGTCAATTGGTTAGCTCTGGCGTTACTAAAAGGTAGAAAGTACTGCAATACGAAAATAGCATACACTGTTAATAGAAAGACCTTCTTCATAAGATTTCTCCAAACAAGATTGGTTTTCTAGATTTCGTCCGAAATTTTATTCAAATAAGAATAGGTGGCTAAAACAAAATATCACAATATCGAAATAATCTGCACTAAAATATGGATATATAGAATTTTTGTGCTTAATTTGGGCGGACTTGAGGTTACCTCGATAGAAAGTTCGATCTTTCCCAATGCTCATTGTTTGACAAAGAGGTAATTTGAAACAGAATTGGGTATTCTGGGTAAAGTTTGTTAAGTTTTGGGTTATTTCCTATCTAATTTTCCTTCTATTCGGTCGAGTTGTTTGCCAAAACGTTCATGGGATTCGTCGGATTTCCGGTCAAGAAAATATCAAGACGTTTATTCCGCTCTCCACGAAACAATATCAACATGATTCCTTCGTCCAAAAGTGGGTTCTCGCCATGCTCGAAACCTTTGATTTCTAAGCGGGCCTGATCCTGCCGACAACATTTTTGACTTTCACCGCGCACGCGTCGATGTTCTGAAACAGAGGAATGTCTGCCCTTTTTGTCTCAACAAAGAAATGGAGAAAAAACAGAAGATTTCTTTGCAATGGTGTTATTTTGGTGCGATAATTCATCACATAGTTAATTTATTGGAGGTTTAATCATGTCGAGGCAAAGTATTTCTTTTACTGATCCTAATAGCGAATGGCTCAAGATAAAGGTCGAAATTGAAGGGGAGTATAAAAGCAATAGTGAGGCTGTAAACGACCTAATCAGAAAAGCCCGGATGCAAGAGGAGGAAATCGAATGGTTACGTGCCAAGCTCATCAAAGCTGAACAAAGCGGTATCAGTGACAAAACTCCGGATCAAATCATGAAAGATGTTATTGAAAGAAAGAAGAAAAATGGCACGTTATGAATTATCCAAAGAAGCGGAACGAGATATTGATAACATCTTCGAATATGGAATTGATACTTTTGGCTTAGACCAAGCAACCCAATACCTAAATGGAATGAAATAACATTTTATTCAGATTGCAGACCAACCTCTACTTTATCCGGCCGTTGATTATATACGTGAAGGGCACAGGCGTAGTGTTTATGGTTCTCATTCGATCTATTACAAAATAGATGGGGATTTAGTTAGAATCATAGCCATCATCGGCAAACAGGATTTTAACTCACGAACAGACTAAAAACCCTTTAAAACCGATAATTCCTTTTCCAAAATTCTGATTTTTATACGGAAATTTATAGTTTTGCTTCAATTCTAAAAAATTTAGGCAGCCAGCGTTCATTCGGACCCATCATCCACCCGGATTCTCTAGTTTCTGGAATTTACGCATAACTTCAAATATCCACTCGGATTCTCGCGGCAAGTGGCCGGAAAACGGAACGCCCTTTCCTTTCAGAGTCATTCTCAGAAGTTTACATATATATAGAACAAACTCGTGAAATCCGGAACTCCTCCGCTTTCATCCCGCCAGCAGCCCTCCCCTACCTGACGGTCACCCCAATTTTTCGCAGTTCTGCTTGACAAAAATCTCGTTCTATTTTATTATTGATTTTCATTATCAATATCAATATAATGATCCTATCCATTAGATTGAGTATTTATGGAGAAATAAAAACGGTATTTTTTGAGGAATCACCTTGTCAATTGAGAATACAGGACCTACTTTTGGAGAATGAGGATAGATCACCATGCGTTTCCTGTCTTACTGGGAGCAGGAGTTTCCGGGCCACGCCCGGAGGGAATATTTTCGATAAGTGAGTGGGAACACGAAATCCAGAGAAGGCTCGAAAGAAACATGAATTGAATCTTGACCTCACTGCCGGGCTTTAACGCAGGAGTCATTAAATCCAAATTCGAAAGTTTTTCATCGGAGGGGGAACATGAAAAACTCAACAGGCGTTGCTTTAAAACTTAACCTGGTTTGCAAAAAATGCGGACCTCAAGGTTTATTGGTAATTGTAAAGAGAGTGGTTGTAGGCCTTCTGGTAATTTCCTTATTTTATTTCCTGATCCTATCAGTCGCCTCTTCTTTTTTGGAAAAAACCGTTGCAGTGTCATTAGGAGCCACCTTTATTTTTGCTTTAACCCTTTATGATGTATGGAAACATAACTTTGCCCAAATTAAATGCGAAGTTTGCAAACGCAGCGTATAACTTACGGCATTAAATTTTTCCGGAAACAAAGGCGGCACAATCTAGACGTACCTCCCCCCGGGAAGGGTGTGGCCATCTCCGGCCTGCCCTTCCTCTGTTCCTTCATTTGGCGAATTCCACTATAATAATGAAAGAAAATTTTTAGACCCAATACTACACTTATCCAAACTTATTTCCGGAGACACCCTCGTGAAGATACCCACCGTTGAATTCACACCTCAACAGGAAACCAACGCCGGCGTGGAACTGCTGCAATTGAAGTCCGTCTATAAAAGATCTTCTAAGCTAAAAGTTAATATGTTCGCTCCGCATCGGGTTCAGTTTCATCACCTGATTTATATCACCCGGGGATCCGGGACTCATTTCATTGATTTCCATGAGTACCCTTTCAAAAAAGGAAATATTATTTTTATCAATCAACAACAGGTGCATGCGTTTGATTCAAAAAAACAACACGACGGCATAATGATTTTATTCACCCAGGAATTTATTGACTCGATTCAAACCAGCATCCGAGTCCCGGTCTTTTCCACCGGATTTTATTCTCCTTCGGTACAGCCTGTCCTTAAGGTAAAGAACGAATTGCAGAAAAGCTGTGAAACTTTACTTTCAGAAATGAAAAACCTCGACGGTCAAAAACAATACGACTCACTCATTATGCAACTGTTATTCACCTCACTCATTCTGAAACTGCACCGCGAGCGATCCGATCATAACCACCCCTCCCCCAGCGAATCGCGCCGGCAACAGTTTGCGAATTTTTTAGACCTGGTAGAGAAGCACTTTGTATCAATAAGAGATGCCACCGACTATGCTAAGAAAATGGGCATCACTTACAAAACACTCAATCAACTCTGCAAACAGGCGACTCGCCAAACTCCCAAGCAACTGATCGATGCCCACACCATCCTGGAAGCCAAGCGCCGACTGGCCATCGAAAACGTCCAGGTGTCTGAGCTCGCATATGCTCTGGGCTTCGAAGAAGTCAGTAACTTTGTGAAATACTTTAAAAAGCACACCTCCCTCACCCCCAGCAAATTTAAAGAAACCATAAGCGGTTAGACATTTACCATTTTTTGGATGGGAATGACCTGTTCCCCCTTACGCCACATTGCTATCCTCCTTGAGAAACAAAAACCCATTCACTCGGAGGAACCCATGAGTATTTCAAACAAAGAAAAAACGGTAGCGTTACTAAACAGTATTGAAACCGGAGACTCCGCGCCGGTGTCTTACATCAATCCCAGTCAATACACTCAGCACAATTTGGCCGTGGCCGACGGCCTTGAAGGTTTTGGAGAATTAATGAAAGCGCTTCCGCCTGGGAGCGCCAAAGTAAACGTCGTGCGCGCGTTTCAGGATGGAGACTTTGTTTTCACACACACGGACTATAATTTTTTCGGGCCTAAGGTGGGGTTCGATGTGTTTCGTTTTGAAAACGGAAAAATCATAGAGCATTGGGACAATCTAACCGAAACCGCAAGTGCACCAAATCCCAGTGGTCACACTCAACTGGATGGTCCAACCGAAATTCAGGGCATCGCCAATACCGAGTCCAATAAAAGCCTGGTTAACGATTTTTGTGGAAACCATTCTCGTTAACGGAAAAATGGATCAGTTGGGAAATTTCATTGAAGGCGATAACTACACTCAGCACAACACCGCGATCGCCGATGGATTGTCGGGCCTGAGTCAGGCGTTGAAAGTAATGGCCAAACAAGGCATCACCATGTCCTACAGCAAAGTTCATAAAGTGCTCGGCGAAGGCAACTTTGTACTCGCCATCAGCGAAGGATCATTCGGAGGAAAACCCACGTCCTTTTATGATTTATTCCGAGTGGACCAGGGAAAAATTGTAGAGCACTGGGATGTGATTGAAACCATCCCTCCACAAAGCGAATGGAAAAACCAAAATGGAAAATTCGGAAATTTTTAGCACAACATAAAAGAAGAAACACATAGAGCTTTCTTTTTAGACGAAACACAGAATTTATAAATCAATCCCCGGGTGTTTGACGTCTGACAACACCGGGAGAACATAAAGGAGAATCCAGTGACACAGAATCATTTACTCAAAACTAAAAAATGGAAAAAATCCGCATATATCCTGACCTTTGTACTTGTGTTTGTGGCCGTCCTGGGCTTCGCGGGTTTTGCGGTGGCCCAAAGTTCCGACACAGGGTTGACCGAAAAAGAGAAGGCCCACCTTGATAATTTCGATGACCTGGATTTCAACGTCTTCACCAACCAGAAGTGGGACGAACTGGGAAGAAGCCACGCCCAGGACATTATCGTCCACTGGCCCGATGGGCGCGTGACTACTGGAATCCATCCACACATCGAGGATCTGAAGGCAATGTTTGTCTATGCACCGGACACGCGCATTCGGGAACACCCTATCAAAATCGCATCCGGTAATTGGACAGCCGTGACGGGAATTTTCGAAGGTACGTTCAGCAAACCCATGCCCATCGGCGATGGTAAGACGATTGCTCCGACGGGTAAGGCTTTTAAGCTTTCGATGGTGACCATTGGCCGATGGGAAAACGGAACGATGGCTGAAGAGTGGTTGTTCTGGGATAACCAGACCTTCATGAAGCAAATCGGACTTGCAAAATAAATGAGATGGAAAATTTGGAAATTTTTAACACGCTACATTTAACCATGCAATGCGACTTTCACTTTAAAAACCTGTTTTTCCTCTGTGATAATATGGAACCGTTCGTGATGAGTTATGTTTAAAAACTTTTTTATCGAGTCACACATGCATCGATTCTTATTAATAGCTCTCATCTGTTTGTTCAGTTGGCAATGCACCACGTCTGCTCCACCGCGGAAAGCCGCCATCGCTCCGGTTCAGGTGATTTTTGTTCCCGGATATTACGGCAGCACTCTCACCAGGGAAACCGATGGCAAGACTATTTGGTTTACTGGTAGCCAATCATTATGGGGTGATCAAACTCTGGCGCTGGATACGGACGGACTGAATATTCCCGGAGCCACTTCGTTCCAGGTGGGCGAGATTCTTCGGTCCGTAGACTTTGTTTCGTCGGTAATTTCCAAAGACATTTACGGAAACATTATCGACGGATTAAGCACTCGGTTGGCGGGACACACCGAGGTGGTTCCTTTCGCTTATGATTGGCGGAAGGATATTGCAAGTTCTGCGCAGCAACTGGCAGAACAAGTAGAAGTACTTTACGCGGCAGGTGCATCGAAAGTAGTCATTGTAGCGCATAGCATGGGCGGCCTGGTCGCCAGTTACTACTTGTTGTATGGCAATCAGGATTTAACCATTGCTCGGTTAAATCTATCCGGAGCAAAAAGAATTCATGCTGTGGTCATGGCCGGCGTTCCTTTCAAAGGCACGCTGGCAGTGTTTCGCAATATGCAGTTTGGAATCGAGTTCGGTTTGAATTCGAAAGCGTTGGAAGGATTAGCAGTGGCCTCGTTTCCGGCCAGTTACCAGATTCTTCCGAATTACCCGCAGGCGTTGACGACTCTTGCAGGAACCGATGTTTCTGATTGGGTGTTGAATGACAAACGATGGGATGAAGAGAGCTGGAGCTTAATGAATACACCAGATGAACCAGACGAAGCGACCCGCAAAAACCGAGTCCGATATACAAGCACCCAGCTTGCCCGTGCCAAAACGTTTCATAAAAAGCTGAATGCCTCTTCTGAGGATTTGAAAAACAATTTACCGTTTCTATATTTTTATGGAGACACAGAGCCCACGCTGCACGGTGCTTTGTGGCATGAAGCAAAACGCCAACTCCTCTTTCCGGAGAAAAATTTAGAGGAAGTGCTTCCGGGTTACGATCCGGCGAAGCTTTTAAGGTCGGGAGACGGCACAGTCACCGTGGAAGCGGCACAACCTCCCCAAAGTTTTACCCTCATGTTCCCGGAGTTAAAAATAAAAAAACAGGATGAAGAACATCTCGATCTGCTTAAAGACGAGGACCGCCTGGATGAAATTGCAGATTTTATAAAACAAGCCCCGGGTGGTTGACGTCTGACAACACCGGGAACATATAAAGGAGATTGATATGACTGAGAAAAAAGAAGACGTATCCCGAAGGAATTTTTTAAAGACCGGCGTTTCCACCTTGGGAACGGTTGCAGGGATACTGGCGGCGGATTCCGCATTTGGTCAAATGTTACAAATAAAAACGCCGAGACAAACCCTGGGCCCGTTTTTCCCCGATGAGGGAGACCCGGTTCATGAGATTCGGGAGAACCTGGATTTTCGTCTTCCCATCAGCGAAGCGAATGATAATGATCTCACTTTTATTAAAGGTCACAAGGGTAAAGCTCAAGGCCAGGTGGTTTATGTAAAAGGAAAAGTTTTGTTTAGATCCGGCAACCAATTGCAACCGAAGCCCGGTGCGGTAATCATTATGTGGAACGCGTCGACTACCGGACGTTACAACCATCGCGGAGACACGGAAACCACAAAATTCAAACATCCCAAAACCGGAAAGTGGATTGAAAGAACGCACAACGAAAGTTTTCAATACTGGGGCCGCTGCATTACGGACAAAGAGGGAAACTATTGGTTCAAAACAATTGTACCCGGTTACTACCCGGTGGATATCAAAAACGGATGGTACCGTCCTCCGCATTTACATTTCATGATCACCGCACCGGGGATTCCTCAGTTGGTGACTCAACTCTATTTCAAAGGAGAGCAAATCAAGGAAAACGATTTGATCCAGCAATTGAACGCAAGAGATCTCATTCTAAGAAGCCCACGATTAACTGGCCAGGAACAGGAAAACCTCATCCTGGAATACAAAAAAGATCCTGCCGGTAAAATCTCGGATGGATTAGTAGGCCATTATGATTTTGTTCTAAGTTTTTAACAAAACTCTAAACTCCGAAAGGATCATTAAAATGACAAACCCAAACGCATCCAAGGAATTTGGACCGATAGCTAAATCGTTTCACTGGATTATTTTTCTGTTGTTCTTATTTCAGTTTGGCATTGCCATTGTCATGTACGGCGTCGCCACAGACAAATACTATCCGAAGGAATTATTTGTGACTCATAAATCCGTAGGCATGTTCCTTTTATTTTTAGCGGTGGCTCGATTGTTGTGGAGAAAACTCAATCCCTTGCCGCCCTGGCCGGATTCCGTGACCGAGTTCGAAAAGAAAGCGTTTCATTTCCTGGAAATCGGATTGTACACCGTGATGATTGTAATGCCTTTAAGTGGATATATTTTTTCGTTAGCAGGAGGTCACGGGTTTAAATTTTTCGGACTCTTTGCCGTGCCGGATTTAATCGGAAAAAATGAGGTGTTATCATTGGTGGGAAAATACTTGCACCGAATCACCGCGTTTATCGTGGTGGCGTTTGTCGCCGCACATGTTTCTTTAATACTGCGACAGCACTGCGATTCCAAAAATAAATACATCGAACGAATGTCGCTTTTGAAGTCAGAAGATAAAAGTTAATTCACTTCTTACGCTTAAAGATGGCTTTGATATGTTCCCAGGCTTCTTTTCCCAGCAGGGCAATGGAGGCAAAGAAGGCGACTTCGCCAAGAATGATTAAAAGGGTGGTGGCGCCGGCGATTTGTCCTTTTGATAAATCCAAGAAAGGGAGTCCGGCAATCACCGCCCAAAAAACGAATGAGAGCACCAGCAAAATATATCCTGTCGTTTTTTTCATTCTCAGGTCCCGCTTTCTTCAAATGGAATTTTCCACACGGCAAAACGGATTATCTGTTAATTCTAACAGCAATACTGAAGCACTTTCAATTGTCAGGGAATTGGGATATATCGATCATTCGCTTGCTAATATTGAATTAAATAATATAATCCTTATACAGCTATTTAATTACTTAATAAATAATTCACGAGAAATAATGCAACGCCGTTTTCTATATATGATGGGTTTGGCTTTCCTTTTCGTCTTCGCAGGTTGCACAACCGTGGGTCCGGATTATGTTCCGCCGAAAAAAAAGGTGCCTAAAAAGTTCAGCACGGCCGTGAAAAAAAAGAAATTCACCAACCGGGTGAAGCCGGGCTCCAAAGGCAAAAAAACCGAAGTCTTGAAGGTGCCGGTCAAGTTGGTGACACAGGAAATGCTGGCGGACTGGTGGAAGACGCTCGAAGATTCTTTATTGACCCAGTTGGTCCAAAAAGCGGTGAAAGGAAACCTGGATCTTAAGTTAGCCCTCTCCCGAGTACGCGAGGAACGAGCCCGACGCGGGATTGCCAGAGCCGGCCGATTCCCTACGGTCAGCGGCGTTGGCGGCACCACGCATCAAAGAGCCCTCGGCCCCACCGGTGAAAGTCAAACCAGTACCTTATACTCTTCCGGGTTTGATGCCAGTTGGGAAATCGATTTGTTCGGCGGAATTCAACGGTCCATTGAAGCGGCGGATGCCACCCTGCAAGCTCGGAAAGAACAGTTGAACGACACACTGGTCACCCTGGTCGCGGAAGTGGCGCTCAACTATATCGAAATCCGCACCTTTCAAGCGCGGCTCCAGGCGGCGGAAAAGAATCGGGATTCGCAGAAAAATTCGTTACAGATTGTGCAGGATCGTTTGGATTCGGGACTGACCACCACGCTGACGCTGGAACAGGCACGCTATAACCTGGAGAGCACCCAGGCCGAAATTCCTACTTTAAAAATAGGGATTGAACAGGCCAAGAACGGGCTTTCAGTTTTATTAGGCGAGTTTCCCGGAGCACTCAGCCAGGGCCTTAAAGAGTTTTCTCCAATTCCGGTCACCCCCATTGAAGTGGTCGTGGGCGTTCCGGCAGATTTATTACGAAGAAGACCGGATGTGCGGCAGGTCGAACGGGAACTGGCCGCTCAAACGGCACGTGTCGGTGTGGCCACTGCGGAGTTGTACCCCAAACTCAGGCTGCTGGGTTCGGTCGGACTCGAATCCATTTCTATGGGAAGTGTTTTAGCGGGACCCGCAGCGGCTTTTCAGATCGGCCCCCAAATATCGTGGAATCTGTTCAATGCCGGTCGGGTTCGACAAAACATTAAAGTCGAAAGTGAAATTCAGGAGCAGGCCCTGATTAAATATGAATCTACCGTATTAAACGCGGTGAAGGATGTTGAAAATGCACTGATCGATTATGCAGAAGAACAAAACCGTCGCGACTCTCTGCTCAAGTCCATCGAGTCTGCTGAAAAAGCTGCGGGTTTGGCGCGGGAGTTGTATACTTCCGGGTTATCCGACTTTCTGGGTGTTCTTGAAGCAGAACGATCTCTGTTTACGTTTCAGGATAAGCTGGCTTTAAGCGAAGGCAAAGTAGTTTCCAACTTGATCCGATTGTTCAAAGCACTGGGCGGCGGTTGGAAACCGATGATGGTCGACGCGCCCAAAGAAAATGCAAGTTCATAAGGTTCACATAATAAGGATACAATTTTGTTGAATATTCAAAAACAATTTCATTTCTTAACTGCCTTACTTCTGGCTGCAATTTTAGGCGGGTGCCAGCAGGATCCGATGGCTGCCGCTCCGCCCAAGCGCCCGCCCCCGGCGGTAACTGTCGCTCCAGTAATTATGGAAGACGTTGTCCGAACCCATGAACTGGTGGGGCGAACGCGAGCCGTTAAGACCGTTAACCTGGTTGCGCGAGTGCTGGGAAACCTGGAAAAAAGAAACTTTAAAGAAGGAGAAGACGTTGCCAAGGGCGATCTGCTTTTTATTATTGAACAGGCTCCTTATCGCATTGCCGTGAATGCGGCCAAAGCCAATGTGGCGAAGGCCAGAGCCACATTGCAAAACGCCAAAACTTATTTAAAGCGGGTGCGATCCGTTCGCAAAGGAGGAGTTTCCCAATCCGATCTGGATAAAGCCCACAGTGATGTTCTTAAAGCCGAGGCAAGCTTGGCAGAGTCCAAGGCGAATCTGGAACAGGCAAAACTGGACCTGAGCTATACCGAGATTCGCGCTCCCATCGCCGGACGCATCGGTCGTGTCACCGTGAATGAAGGCAACCTGGTGTCACCCGAAACCGGAACGCTTGCTACCATAATACAAATGGACCCCATGTATGTTCTCTTCACCGTGGGTTCGGCGGAAGTACTCACCGAATTACAAAACCAAATTAAAAAAGGTAAAGCCACCACGTTCACTCCAAAAATTTTACTGCCCAATGGAACCGAATATCCCTTTAAAGGCGTAGAAGATTTTGTCAGTCATATGGTGGATGAAAAAACAGGGACCATCACCATCCGCGCCATATTTAAGAATCCCAGCAAGAACGTTGTCCCGGGCCAGGCCAACATACCGCATAAAATTCGGATTCTGTTACCGGGGCAGTTTGTGAAGGTCATCGTTCAGCGAGATGAAATTCGCTCCGAAAAAGTCATTCCGCAAATCGCCATTCAGGAAGACCAACAAGGCAAGTTTGTTCTGGTGGTCGATGGCGAAAACCGGGTACAGAAGCGGCCCATTCAGGTAGGAGAAAAACACGGAGTGAAATGGATAGTCAAGGAAGGACTGCAAATTGGTGAAAGGGTCATTTCCGAAGGCCTGCAGAAAGTGAGACCGGGAATCACTGTCGATACTTCCTCATCACCCACACCAGCCACTCCTAAACCCGAAAGTAAATAAAGAATGTTCAGCCACTTCTTTATCAACCGTCCGCGCTTCGCATTTGTCATCTCCATTATTATTGTCATTGCCGGTCTGGTAGCGATTCCACAGCTTCCGGTTTCTTTGTATCCGCGCATCGCGCCGCCGCAGGTGCAGGTCACCGCCAGTTATCCGGGAGCCAGTGCGGCTGTGATGGAAAGCTCCGTTGCCGTTCCCATCGAAACCCAAGTCAATGGTGTGGAAGGTATGATCTATATGTCCTCCAACAGTACCGACAGCGGCACTTATACACTGGATGTCACTTTTGAAGTGGGGACCGATCCGGATATGGCCGCCGTTAATGTACAGAACCGGGTGTCCCTCGCTACGCCGTCGCTGCCGGAGGAAGTGAATCGATCGGGAGTTTCGGTTAAAAAGTTATCTCCGGAAATGCTACAGATCATCGGCTTCTCTTCGCCCAATGGCACTTACGATCAACTGTTTCTGAGCAATTACGTTTCCATTAATGTAAAAGATGTCCTTTCCCGCGTTCCGGGAGTGAGCCAGGTGGTCATCTTTGGCGCTTTGGATTATTCCCTGAGGATGTGGCTGGACCCAACCAAAATGGTCGACCGCGGAATCACAACCACCGATGTCATTGGCGCGATTCGCGACCAGAATCTTCAGGCCGCCGCCGGGAAGATCGGGCAGGCACCGTCTCCGCCCAATCAGCAGTTTCAATACACCATACAGGCCAAAGGACGGCTCACCGACGTTTCCGAGTTCGAGAATATTATTGTCCTCGCCAAATCCGATGGGTCTGCAGTGAGGATACGCGACATTGCGCGAGTGGAGCTCAGTTCGCAAACTTATGAAACGTTTTCGCGTCTTAACCATTCGCCCGCAATCAATTTTGCCGTGTATCAATTACCGGGTGCGAACGCTCTGGATGTGGCACAGCGCATCCGAGACAAGCTGGCAGAATTATCCAAAAGCTTTCCCGATGATATCTCTTATATCATAGGGTACGACTCTACTCGATTTATCGAAAGCTCGCTACAGGAACTGGTGGAAACTCTGTTTATTGCCTTGGCGTTAGTGGTCCTGGTGGTTTATATTTTTATTCAGGACTGGCGCGCCACCCTGATTCCGGCGTTGGCGATTCCCGTGTCATTGATTGGAACCTTTGCTCTGCTGTTCGCGTTTGGCTACTCCATAAACTCCCTGACACTTTTTGCATTGGTGCTGGCGATTGGCATTGTCGTGGATGATGCGATAGTCGTCGTGGAAAATGTGCAGCGACATCTTGAAGACGGTTTGTCTCCCAAAGAAGCCACGCGAAAAGCCATGTCGGAAGTATTCGGCCCGGTGGTGGCAACCACTTTAGTGTTGCTGGCGGTATTTGTTCCGATTGCTTTCATGGCGGGAATTCCGGGCCAGCTCTATCGGCAATTCTCGGTGACCATTGCCATCGCCGTATCACTGTCTTCTCTGAACGCGCTGACCTTAAGTCCGGCGTTATGCTCCATTCTGCTGAGAAAAAGTGAAGGCCGCCCCTGGTTTGCATTGCGCTGGTTTGAAACTATTTTTAAATGGATTTCCTCGGCATACCTGTTTTTCGTGCGTGGGCTTTTAAAGGGGCTGGTCGTCAGCTTTCTGCTATTACTACTGATTGGCGGTGGAACCTACTGGTATTTTAAAACTTCGCCCACCGGTTTTATTCCGCAGGAAGATCAGGGCGTTCTGTTTGTCGATCTGCAATTGCCCGATGGTGCGTCCATCAATCGAACGGACGGAATTGTCCGGCAAGTGGAAGATATGATGCGCGAACTGCCGGGAGTCCAAAATATTGTCGCTCTTATCGGCACCGGATTAATTAGCGGCACCAAACCGAACTCAGGGACGGTCATCGCTGTGTTGGAGCCCTGGGCCCAACGAACCGCACCCCATCTTTCCAGCGATGCGCTTCTCGGTCGCGTTTGGGGAATGACCGGCCAGGTGCCCGGAGCACGCGCCATTGCCTTTACGCCTCCCCCGATTCGCAGCCTGGGCAACGCCAGTGGTTTCGAAATGCAGTTGCAGGACAAGCGCGGCGGCGATCCGCAGGATCTTTCTTCCGCGATGCGCGGGTTCGTGTTCGAGGCCAACCAGATTCCCGAATTACAAAACGTGTTCAGCACCTTCACCGCAGAGGTTCCACAAATCGCTTTAGAGATTGATCGGTTGCAGGCCAAAGCACTGGGTATTCCCGTGTCTGACATTTTTGCAAGCCTGCAGGCGCAACTGGGTTCTTTCTATGTAAATGACTTTAATAAATTCGGACGCGTCTACCGGGTCATGATTCAGGCCGAGTCCGACTATCGAGATGATACCAATGATATTGGACGCATTTATGTGAGAAGTGCAGACGGAACCATGGTTCCTCTGAACACACTTACGAAAACGTCTTCCATATTGGGTCCGGAATCTCTCACGCGGTTTAATATGTATCGATCCGCTAAGGTCAACGGCTCCCCCGGTCCGGGATTCAGCACCGGCCAGGCAATCACCGCGGTTCAAAACCTGGCCGACAGAGTGCTTCCAGCGGGTATGGGGTTTGAGTGGTCCGGCATGACTTTCCAGGAAATCAAAGCAGGTGACGGAGGTATTCTGATTTTTGCGCTGGCGCTGATTCTGGTCTATCTATTTTTAGTGGCCCAGTACGAAAGCTGGTCCATTCCCTGGGGCGTTCTGTTTTCCGTTCCGGTTGCCATCGGAGGCGCATTGGTTGCCTCACGCGGGTTTGGACATGTTTTAGACACCTATGCCCAAATCGGTGTCATCATGCTGGTCGGCATGGCCTCCAAAAATGCCATCCTCATTATTGAGTTTGCCAAAACACTTCGCGAAGAAGGGCAATCTATTTTCGAAGCGGCCTTTACCGCCGCACGTCTTCGCTTTCGCGCGGTGATGATGACGGCAATTTCGTTCATTCTGGGAGTCTTACCACTCGTCATCGCCACCGGAGCAGGTGCCAACAGTCGGCAATCTCTGGGAACTATCGTATTCGGCGGCATGCTGGCTTCCGCGGTTATTGGGACCTTACTCGTTCCTTCGTTTTACGCCATGATTCAGTCCATCATCGAGAAATCGTGGAGAAAAGTCAAACCCGTCAAAAAAGAAACACCTGCATAATCCCTTAAATTAAGTTTTGCTTGAATACTAATAGACCTGGCCAACCGGTTGTATTCAACGGGTTTCTACAACCAAATTCGGAAATTCTTCACAGGATTCCAAAAAAAATTTGAGACCAATCGCTAAAAAGTACATCTTTATATGAAAGGGATCATGTCGAAAGTGAGGATTCTTGAACGAAACACAAGGGAACGTTATCTTTAGAATATAAAATATTGAAGCGGAGACACATGTTCGCCCTCTTTCCTAAAGAGGGTCGGGGTGATTCACATTCAAGGGTTTTAAGTATAAGGAAAATCCCCTTAGCCCCCTTCAAAAAGGGGGAGCACAGGGATACTCGCTTTGGAGTTGGTTTAGTTTGTTTAAGAACCCATATTGTGCCAAGGTCTGAAGAACAAAAAAGAAAACGATTAAAAATTTTATTAATTTAGAACCAACTCGGGAGTGATCTTTGGATAATACAACGGAAACCCTAAGCGAAACCGACAACAGAAGCCCGCTGTTTAATTTCGATAACAGTTACGCCCGCGCCTTTGAGGGATTTTATGTTTCCTGTAAGGCGGACCCGTCGAGTTCTCCGAAACTGTTGCTGTTCAACCGGGCTCTGGCCGAAGAGTTACGGCTGGATCCGGATGCGCTCGATTCCGATGCCGGCTTAGCGATTTTCTCGGGTAACGCCGTACCCAAAGGAGCCGAACCATTGGCGCAGGCTTATGCCGGGCACCAGTTTGGCGGGTTTGCGCCACAACTGGGAGACGGCCGCGCCCTGCTCCTCGGTGAAGTGATCGATATCCATCAACAACGCCGCGATATTCAGTTGAAAGGATCGGGCCCCACTCCGTTCTCGCGCGGTGGCGACGGTAAAGCCGGCCTTGGTCCGGTACTCCGCGAATACATCATTGGTGAAGGCATGCATGCGTTGGGCATTCCCACCACTCGCGCACTGGCCGCAGTGACCACCGGCGAAAAGGTTTATCGCGAACGCGCGTTTCCCGGAGCCGTGCTCACACGTGTGGCGGCGAGCCATATTCGCATTGGGACATTCCAGTTTTTTGCAGGACGCGGCGGCGTGGAAAAAGTTCGAGCCCTTGCGGAATATTCCATTGCGCGGCACTATCCTGAAATCGCCGATGCGGAGAATCCGTTTCTGGAACTCTTTAAAGCTGTTGCCAATGCACAGGCGGCGCTGATCGCGAGATGGATGCAGGTCGGTTTCATCCACGGAGTCATGAACACCGACAACATGACCATCTCCGGAGAGACGCTTGACTATGGGCCCTGCGCGTTTATGGATACCTATCATCCGGGTACCGTGTTCAGTTCCATTGATCGGCAGGGCCGTTATGCCTATGCCAACCAACCGGCCATTTTGGCCTGGAACCTGACGCGACTGGCAGAAACCTTGATCCCGCTGGTCGACCCGAACAAAGAAAAGTCCATCGAAATTTTGACCGAAGTCATCGAGGGTGTTCAATCGCTCTACGAAAAACACTGGCTGGCAGGAATGCGATCCAAAATCGGGTTAACCACTGAAGACTCAGAGGACATGGACCTGGTAAAAGATCTGCTTTGGGTGATGCAGGACGGAGAAGCCGACTTCACACTTTTCTTTCGACGACTTTCGCAAGTGCTGCGGGGTAATTTTGAATCAATACATAATATTATGGAACAGGTCGGCGCTCTGGAAGTCTGGACCCGACGCTGGCGAAAACGCTTACAACAGGAAGGTGCGGATGCAGAGAAGTGCGCTGCGGCCATGGACCAAGTGAACCCGATTTATATTCCACGCAATCACAAAGTCGAAGAAGCGCTGGACGCGGCGGTGGACAATGAAGACCTGATGCCTTTCACCAAACTGCTCGCTGCGGTCACCCGTCCCTTCGAAGAAGTGGAAGGCAACGACGCCTACGCCAATCCCCCCAAAGTCCCCGATCCCTCCTACCAAACCTTCTGCGGAACTTGATTAATAATTAGTTTCCCAAAGCAACAAAATAATCGTAATATAGACACAGAATTTTTTTAACAGAATCTATTTTTGAAAGGTGTCAAGTATGCGTTGGCTGATTCTATTGTTTTTAGCGCTAAGCCCCTTGCATGGCGGATGTTCAAAAGAGGAAATTGGTAATGCTATTTTTAATCCGGGCCCAGATGGGTTCGCTAATAAATTGGAAATTCCTACCAACCTAGAAATTGCTGAACCAAAACCTGAACTTAAGGGTGAATACGATGAAGACCCCGGCACTTTTCAAACGGCGATTTTTTCGGCACTGCGGGCACCCCGAAACAGAGAAGATATTGTTGTTGGATATATTTATGCTATTGAAGAACTCCATGAAAAAAATCCAAAACTTTTCCTCCAATATCTTTCTGTAAACCCGGATTGGCGTGTATTTGAAGAACGAGGATTCCTTTTTGCCACACGCAGATGGAAAAGAGGGCATGAAAGGATGTTTAAGTTTTACGGCAATTACATGCGGATCGTTGGGGAACCTGAGTCAAATTTAGAATCGTTTCAAACACGATTTACTATTGGTCTTTCTCGCCAACCGTTTTGGTTTCCAAACGATTCAATAGTAACGGTGCTGGAGTCTGGTGAAACCACGAGTCCCAAATTAACGATAGCCAACAGGATGATGCAAAGCCATTGCGTAATTCATTCGAAAACACTGGTGGTTGAGGTATTTGAGCAGTCGGAATTGCCTGAACGTAGAGTAACCACGGCTTCACTGGATTTTGTAGAGGCAGAGTTAAGACCCTTAGCAGACAAACCTTCATGGGAAACGGTCCAAAAAATTTTACCGATTGATAGTATCCAAATTGGAAAACCCTCCTTTCATTTGCGGAATTTTTCGCAGCGTGGTATTTATGAATCTATCATATGGGCAAATCCTGGAGAACCCGGAAAAATTTATCTAAAAGCTTTTGAAGTTACTAAAGGAATACCTCTCTCAGTCGACAGTTTGGCGGAAGCGTCACATGAGTTTATCGGTTGGTCTGATAACCCCGAGGAATTATTTTTTTCAAATGCTGCATTTACCATTTACGAAGGAGATTGGCACAAACCTTATGCAGCACGATTCGAAGTCTGGTTTCAACCGGATTCAGGAAAACCTGAACGTAAGCTCATGGAAAAAGTGTATAAGATCGAAGGCTGGCAAAGATAAGGAATAAATAGCTAGATAAATTCCATAATCTACTCATCCAAACCTAAACAGAAATATAAAATGTTACATTACGTTCGTGTTCAGAATGGCGGCGCGCTGCCGGATATCAGCAACCTCAAACCCTTTAAAGCACTCGTCATTATTGAAGAAGATATTTCGCATGAGTGGCAAGCCCAAGCATGCAAATGGCTGGTCAATTCTGGATGTCTTTATATGATGGCCTGGGGACACGATTGTGGCTCATGGGATGATATGGTAGATTGGACCAATCTCGAACAGTGGGATTTTGGTGATATTCCTAAGGAAGCATCTGTAATGACCACCTGGCATGAGGGACAATCCATTGACGAAGCTTTTTTCTTTGCCAAACACGCCGCCAATCATTCAACAGTTAAATTGGATAACCTTCTAATATTCCACATTGGAAAAATTGATAAAGAAGCCGAGTTCGAATCAAAGTTTTTGAATGCTTAAAATTTTGTGGGACAAAGGTAAAATCTGATGGGTCTGGATAGAGCGGAACGAGTTACTTACCGGCAACAGAATATATACTTGAGGGAATATATCTTTAGAGATATAATAAGAAATGGAAGGTTCTCTTCCACGAAACGTTTGATGAAGAGTTTCAGGTTTTACCTGAATCGGTTCAAGTTGCTTTAGCGGCCAGCGCAAAAATGTTAACCGAGTTTGGACCTCAACTGGGCCGACCCCATGTCGACACATTGGCTGGTTCCGAACATGCCAATATGAAGGAGTTACGGTTTGATGCGGAAGACGGAGTCTGGCGCGTCGCGTTTGCTTTCGATCCTAAAAGGCAGGCGGTACTGCTGGTGGCAGGCGATAAATCAGGAACCAGTCAGAAGCGGTTCTATAAAAATTTGATTCAGAAGGCCGATCAGCGTTTTGATAATTGGTTATCTCGTCAAGGAGAATGAATTCATGGCACGCACGTTAGAACAAGTCGTTGCTTCCATGCCCAAAAAACAACAAAAGCGTATTGCAAAACGCTTTCAGAAAATGAAAGCCGAATACCTGGCTCTGCAGGATTTACGAAAAGCAATGGAACTCACACAGGAAGAAGTCGCTGCAGAATTAAACATGAGGCAGGGGAACCTTTCTCGCCTCGAAAAACGCAGCGATTTAATGATTTCCACCTTGCGAAAATACATCGAAGCCATGGGAGGAAAACTCAATATCATTGCAGAGTTTCCTAATCGCCCCCCGGTGAATATCAAAGGATTTTCTGAAACGACTGAACGAAAATAGTTGGGTCTCACCTTAAATCATCATTAAACGCTTTTTGAAAAAGAGAAGCCGGCAAGAAAGACCGCAGGGCGTTGGAGGCTTTTCTCAAAAAGCATTATAAGACGATGCCTCGAACCCTATTACGATACGCAATCGAAAAGTTTTCGGAATCGTTACGGCAAAAATATCTGAAAGGTAAAATCTGATGGGTTTAGATACTGTTGAATTAGTGCTTCGGGTCGAAGAAGAGTTTGACATTATCATTCCCGAGGAAGTTGCGGAGAAAATTGTGACTGTGGGGGATTTCTGTGAAGCTGTGATTAAAATTCGCCAGCAAAAATTCGGCTCCTCTGCTCCGGAAAACACAGACAAAGATGTTTTTAAAAAAATAAAAGAAATTATCATAGATCAACTGGGAATTGAACCTGAGCAGGTTACCAGAGAAGCGCGTATTGTGGATGACCTGGGAGCGGATTAATTAAGAAGTCAATAGCAATCCGATTAAAAAATAATCTTTACATAGCACCGATATTTCAAAACCCCAGGAGGTCAATCACCCCAGCCCTCTTTAAAAAGAGGGTGCACATGGGTTCCCTTTTAAAGGTTTCTTGGTTTGTGTAGAAATTCTTCGATACGCAAAGGTTTCTTTTAATAAGAGGAAAATCATATGAACACGAAGAATGAGATACATTGGAGTTTTTGGCTTATGGGTGCGATCACCCTTTTATTTAATGTCATGGGCGTTCTCAATTATTTTGCGCAGATGAATGCCGAGTCGCTGGACGCGTTTCCTGAAATGTATCGTCCGATCATCGAAGGCCGACCGGCCTGGGCCACCGCCGCATTTGCGATAGCGGTTTTCGGGGGAACGTTGGGCTGTATTTTGCTTTTGCTTAGGAAGTCTACGGCGTTCTATGTGTTCGCCGTGTCTCTACTTGGCGTCATTGGGTCCATGTTCCATATCTATAACGTGGCCGGGTTGAACTCGCTCGAAGTGTGGGTTGGAATTTTGATGCAGTTGCTGGTGACGCTATTTCTACTCCGATTTTCACTGCGCGCCAACCGAAGGGGCTGGGTTCATTAAGCACCATTGCGAATTAAAATTTGTGTCGTATTTATCCCATCCGGCCTACGGTTCGAGTTTATTTTTTTTTCGTTTGTAATTCTTACGTGCTTTTTCAATATCCTTCATATTCTTCCTGGACCATTCCACCATTAATTTTAATACCGGATTGATTGTATCTGCCAATTTTGTCAACGAGTATTCTACGCGAGGAGGAACTTCCCGATATTGTTTTCGAAGCACTAATCCATTTTCTTCAAGGAGCCGTAGTTGTTGCGTCAGCATTTTTTGACTGATGTCCGGCAACATTCTTCTTAAATCATTAAACCGCACCGGCCCTTCCTTCAGAGCAAAAAGAATACAAACTTTCCATTTTCCCGCAAAAACATCTAAGGCATCCAGCACAGGGCATTCATGAGGATCTATCTCTGTTTTTTTCATAAAAATATCCTTTTTTTCAATAGTTACCTTTTGGTGCCTGGTTGAAAAATGATTTTAATATTGCTTTAATAACGTAGCTTCAAGTTGATGCGGTTAATGTATTAAGTTTTTATTAAAAATCAAGCTAAATAAATCGATCACCACTTTTTTTCATAATTTTAAAAAAGGTTTGAACAAATGAGAAATAATCGGTTTACTCCTGACAATTGTGCTTTATTACTCATTGACCATCAAGTCGGAACGATGGGTTGGGTTCGATCCGCCAGTCTTGACGAAATTAAAATGAACACGGTTGCGCTTGCAAAAGCGGCGAAAGCCGTAAACATTTCTTTGATTTTGACGTCGAGTATGGAAGACCAAGCTCAGGGGCCACTCTTTGAAGAATTACAGCAAGCGATTCCGGAAGCTTATGCAGAACGGATACAGCGAGCCGGAGTTGTGGATTGCATGGAAGACGATAATTTCTCGGAAGCTGTCAAAAAAACCGGTAAGAAAAATCTTGTTATGGCGGGAATCACTACAGATGTCTGCATTGTGTATCCCGCGATGACCGCCCTGCAGGAGGGATACACTGTTCAAGTCGTCGTCGATGCCTGCGGTTCGCCTACTAAAACCGCAGATGAGATTGCCCTGGGAAGAATGGAGAACGCCGGGGTCACATTGACCACTACCAACCAGTTGATTGCAGAGTTGGCAAAAGACTGGACCAGCGAAGCGGGACAAAAATTGATTGGCATTTTGTTTCAAGAAATACTTTCAAAACAATCTTAACGTGGAACACGAATACAATGGAGAATCCCATTTTCTTTCCGGCGGAAACCCGAAAATTCGAAGATTTCGGATTTATGCAGGTTCACTTATCTTTCAAACCGGACTTAAAAGAAAATCGAAAGCACTTTGGTGCGTTGACGACGATCGATGACGGAATTTTAAAGCCCGGCGCGAAAGGATTTGGACTTCATGGGCACAACGACGTTGAAGTGGTCACTTTTATGGTAGAAGGAGAAGTGAATCATATCGACCCTAAAGTTCCTACTCATGGCGATACGCTAAAAGCCAAAGGGATACAACTCATCACTGCCGGCACAGGAATTATCCATAACGAAGAAAATTATTCTCAAACTGATTCCATGCGTGCATTGCAAATCTGGTTTACCCCGCGCGAAAAATCGTTACCACCAAATTACAGCAGAAAACACCTTGATCCCGTGGATTATACCAATCAACTGCAACTGGTTTTGTCTCCTGACGGTAGGCAAGACAGCCTGATAATACAACAAAACGTTTTTATGAGTTATGGGATGTTTAATAAAAAGCTGCCTGTAACTTATCAAAAACAGATTTCGGAAAACGCCTGTTATATTTATGTGATTAATGGATCTGCAACGGTCGAACTTTCTAATCTCAACAAAGGGGATGGTTGGGGAATTTTAGAGACCAGCGAAGTGAGTTTCGTTGCCGATCCGGGCGCAGAGTTATTGGTCATCGATGTACCATGGATCAGCAATTGAGTCCTTCCAATACTTACTTTGACGTTTCGAAGATTTTCAGTAAGGTTTCTATTTCGTCGTCCTCTTCGAGTTCCTTCTTTATTAAATAGACGTCAATGGTTTGCATGAATTTCTTCTGAACAAAAACACATTGCCCTTTTTCTTATCTTGACAATCCTAGTTCCCTATGCCTATATAAGCTTGCTTCAACTAACCAAATTTAGGGAGGCTTTCCATGAGATATTTTTACTTTATTGTAATGTTTATATTGTTTGGTTTGAGTTCCAATTCGTTTGCGGTAACAAACACGTTTACTAACGCAGAAGACAGTTATGGGCGCAGCACCTCTCCCACGATCAAATATGGCAGCGCCCCGGAATTACTCGCTGACGGTGTAAGTCAAGATCCGGATAACGGTAATTTTGGAGAAGTGGTTACCTTCGTGAAATGGGACATTTCTTCCATTCCGCCCAGTTCAACAGTCACAGGAGTTATTGCATCATTTAATTACACGAATGAAAGTTCCGGGATTTATAATTTCTACTCGCAAGACTCGGCCTGGTCGGAGGGTACTGTCACTTGGGACGACCTGGATCCGGGCACAGAAGTGGTGGCCACTGTGCCTCCGTTTTCGTTGGGTGTGGTGGGCAGTGGCTTCAACGCAGACGGCATCGCCTTAGTTCAGGGCTGGGTGGATGGATCGATTCAAAACAATGGTTTAATCCTCCGCACCGGCGGGACAAATAATGGCATCATCATGGACTCCACTGAATCTGCAGGACCGGCTCCCGCATTGAAAGTGACTTACACTGCAAATGAAACGCTGGAAGAACGGGTGGCTTTTTTGGAAAACTTATTGGCGGGGGTGACTCGCAGCGGGGATGATATTTTTTATGATGGCGTGAACGTTCATATTCGCAATGGTCTCGGCACCACTAACGGTAACCCTGCCGATCCGGAGAACGATGGTGGAATCGTCAACGGGTTGGGCAATTTGATTGTCGGCTACAACGAAATCATTGATCCTTACGAAGGACCCACACCGGTTTCGGATAAAACCGGCTCACACAATGTAATCGTCGGTCATGGGCACAACTACAGCAGCTTTGGCGGCCTGGTAGTCGGCAAAGACAACTGGATCAGCGGGGCATACTCCAGCATCAGTGGCGGAAAACGGAATAATGCCAGTGGAGCCAGCGCCAGCGTTAGTGGAGGAAATACGAATACTGCAAGTATATTCAGTGCCAGCGTCAGCGGAGGAATTCAAAACGAAGCCATCGGAGTCTATTCCAGTATCAGTGGAGGTTTTCATAATACTGCAAGTGGATTTCGCTCAAGTGTCAGCGGAGGAATTTCTAATGAAGCAAGCGGAGATGATTCCAGCGTCAGCGGGGGCACTGTCAATACAGCAAGTGCTGATTCATCTAGTGTCAGCGGAGGAAATAATAATACGGCAAGCGGACTCTACTCCACTGTTAGTGGAGGAGAGGCGCGTACCGCCACGGGAACGAGTGACTGGGTGGCCGGCAGTTTGTTCGAGGATAATTAAAATCTTCCCAAGGTCTGGTCCCGCTTAGCGGGGCCTGCCGCCCTTTACCCGTTAGGAAGTCGTGTCAAGTCATTGAATGTCTATTCAGACGTTTCGTAGATTTTCAGTAAAGTTTCTATTTCGTCTTCCTCTTCGAGTTCCTTCTTTATTAAATAGACGTCAATGGTTTGCATGAATTTTTTCAGATCAAAAGGTTTTTTGATGTAGGCTTTGAATCCAATCTTCAATGCTTTCTTTATATCCAATTCCATTGCATTCGCACTGACAGCGATGACGGGTATATGTTTTGTGGATTCCAATATACTCAGTCGCCGGAATGCTTCGATTCCATCGATTTCAGGCAAATTGATATCCATTAAAATAAGATCAGGCACATGGGCACGGGCGAGATCAATTCCGACTTGTGCCTGAGGGGCGGTAAGTAAAGTAATGTCCTTTCTCCTCTTTAGAATCTGCCGCACTAAAGTCAGGTTGGCGGTATTGTCTTCTATATAGAGCAATTTATACTCGTCTCTATTGGGTTTAAATTTGGGGAGCGCAAGGCAATTTTCTTTAGAAGGTGACGACACCTTCAATTCGTATCCTTTGAGCAATTCAAGGATGAAGATACTGCCCTGCCCGACTTCACTTGTCACTTTAACGGAGCCATCCATTTTTTCCATCAATTTTTTGCTGATAGTAAGTCCTATACCGGTCCCTTCAATTTCGGTTTGATCCCGGTCCAGCCTGTTGAAGGGCTCAAAGATACTTTTATATTGTTTCGTAGGAATACCGATACCGGTGTCTTTTACGGAAATACAAACTCTGCTTTGTGCAATTTCATAAGCGTCTAAAACCACTGAGCCGTTTTCGCTGTTGTATTTGATTGCATTGGTGAGCAGGTTGAGAAGCACCTGCTTGAGCTTGGTGGGATCCGCTTGTACAAACAGATCTTTCTGTAATTTATTTTCTACTGAAATATTATTTTGCTGTGCCATCGGCAAAGCCAGGTTGAGGGTTTGCAGAAAAACGTCATGCAGATTGACGTTTTCGATAGATATCGTGATTTTATTGGACTCAATCCGTGAAAGATCGAGGACTTCATCGATGAGTTCCAGCAGATGTTTCCCGCCTTTAATGATTTCACTCAAACGATTTTCCTGGGACTGTGTTAAAGGATCCTCAGGATCCTGACCCATGAGCTGGCCAAAACCCAGAATAGCATTGAGAGGCGTTCGTAACTCATGGCTCATTCGTGACAAAAAATCAGACTTCGCCGCGTTTGCCTTTTCGGCTTCCTCCTTGGCAGACAGGATTCCTTTCTCAGCAACTTTCATACTGGTGATATCCATCGAGTCTGCCCTCACATAGAGAAGGTTCCCCTCAGCATCCAAACAGGGGCTGAATGTAGTCCTGAACCAAATGGCTTTTTCCTCGACAACAAAATGATATTCCGCGATGCTCGTTTCTCCTTTGGCGGCGCGCTGCATATGATTAGTAATAATGGCATGAGTTTCTTTCGGGGCGAAAGGAGGAGGAAACGATTTCCCATAAAATTCTTCGATATTTTTTATCTTAAGTGCGTTGGCGCCGCACTGACTCATAAATTGTAATTTTAATTCCGGATCAAAAAACTTATGACAGATCGGCGAGGACTGAATCATACCGTTGATGTTGGGGTCCTCATTTAAACTTTGTATTAATGCAGGTAACGTTAATTTATCCATTATTATTTCTAAACTCTTTCAGAGTTTTTGGAGTAATAAATTTTTTCAGGCGTTCCTATATTAATATTATAAACATTAATGCCTCAGATAAAACCTTTATCAACACTCGGTCTCTCTCCAAAACTATCCACACTGCAAATCCTGAGATAGAGTCGTTGTAAAAGGGGAATTTAAACGAACAACGCGGAAAGGGTTTCCTGAATAAAAATTAAAGTTTTTAGAAAAAATTAATTTCGGAATATGCCAAATTTAGGGTAATTTTGGACCGGTGAGGCTTCATTTCACTAAAGCAGTTACTCAATGGATTAGGCGGGTAACGGAAAAATCTGCAGGTCAGTTTAGAATCAAAATGTTCTAAAGAACACATAATTTGCAGGACTTTTTTTAGAAAGGCGAGTCGGTCATGTATACAGAAACTTTTCAGAGGGATAGTCTTCATAAAAAAAACAAGGGTTACTGCGGTAGACGTAACCCTTGTTCGGAGAGGAGAGGCCGGAGAATCCGAATCCCCGGTCTCTTTGAGGCCCATCATGAAATGCGGCTCAGTTGATTCCACATCCCGTGCTCAGAACCGTCGTCTTCAAATAATTCTCCAGAGGTGATTTCGTTACTGGCATATTGATTCCACATGCCGTGTTCCGATCCGTCATCTTCAAACAATTCATCTGTGGTTCCTTTTACAGGAACCCCAACTTTATTCCACATTCCAGGTTCGGAACCATCTTCTTCAAAGTATTCATCCATTACGATTCCATTACGGGCAAACTGATTCCACATGCCGTGTTCAGATCCGTCATCTTCAAACAATTCATCTGTGGTTCCTTTTACAGGAACCCCAACTTTATTCCACATGCCAGGTTCGGAACCATCTTCTTCAAAGTATTCATCCATGATAATTTCGTTAGTGGCATATTGATTCCACATGCCGTGTTCGGATCCGTCATCTTCATACAATTCATCGGTGGTTCCCTTTACAGGAACCCCAATTTTATTCCACATACCCGGTTCGGAACCATCTTCTTCAAAATATTCATCCATTACGATTTCGTTACGGGCAAACTGATTCCACATGCCGTGTTCGGATCCGTCATCTTCAAATCGGTCGCCGGTAGGTTGTACGATGGGAGGATCGCTGTTGATATTGAAATCGGTGGTGGGAGCGGCAAAGCCAACGCCGGTAAAAACGAATAACGCTGCTACTAAACTGATTTGGGTAAATCGAATCGCTGTATTCATGATGTGCCTCCTTGATTGGCTTTCCATCCTGAGCAGTGGATGGAATTTTATTTGTTTTGGTGGGTAATCGGTATTACCCCGTTTTCTTGTTATTTTAGATGTACGCGAATCGATTAAGATACTTTATAGTTTTAAACAAATAGTTTAAATTTATTAAACTAAAGATAGTCGTCCGGCCCTTTGTTTTTTTAAACAGAATTGCTTTTAAAATAGAATACTTGGGAAAGATTAAAAGGACTTCCCCTCCCGCCTGGCAAACGGTTTTATTTTTTCAAAATGGAAATTTTGGAATCAAAAGGGGAAAAGGATCAAAAGGACGGCGTAAAAAAAGGGTTACAGCCAAAACTGTAACCCTTTTAAAAATGTTTTATTTATTATCAATCCCATTCCGTTCCGTCATCTTCGACTTCTTCATCGGGACTTGGGAAAATGAAAGCAGTATTGTAGGCGAATTGGTTCCACATACCATGTTCGGATCCGTCGTCTTCAAATCGGTCGCCGGTAGGTTGCACGATGGGAGGATCGCTGTTGATATTTAAATTGGTGGTGGGAGCGGCAAATCCAACCCCGGAAAATATTAACAAAACGGCTACAAAACTGATTTGGATAAATCGAGTCGCTGCATTCATGATGCACCTCCTTGATGGGCGTTCCATCCTGAGCAGTGGATGGAATTTTATTTGTTTGGGTGGATAATCGGTATTACCCCGTTTTCTTGTTATTGTAGAAGCAGCAGAATCGATTAAGATATTTTATAGTTTTAAATAAATTGCTTAATTATTTTAAACCGCAAATCAGCCCATAAATTCGCCGGGCCCCGCCCGGTGGGAACAGGCTAGCTCCTGAAGCAGTCAAGTAAATATTGCCTTTAGAAAAAAAGCAAAAAAGGAAAGTCGATGATCGCCCTCTTTCCAATCTGGCGATTGGAGGCAACAGAGATTTCCGCGAGGTTTCTGACGATATGTTATCTTCAGAAACTCATCGAAAATAAATTCTGGGTGCAGCGTCACGCTGCGGGCCAGGGTGATTCACATTCAGGGGTTTTGCGGCGCAACCGCCGCGGGCAGCATTCATTCTCGATGAGTTTCTGTACAAGCCAAACGCTCGGAAACTTTACCTAAGTTGAGTTGGTTCTATACAGAAAAGCTCACCCAAAAAAAATTCATTCCTCACATATCCCTGACCCATGAAATAGACTATAATGATAAACGAGTTATTGGTGATTCCAACCATGCGGACGTTCAGTTCTGGAACCGTTCCTATTGACACCTCTATTTTGAAACAGTTTGTGGAGCGAGCGGTTCATGTTTCAAAAAAAGTTTTCCATACTTCTTATAGTCATTTTCTTTCTTGCCGGCGGCGTTTTGGGATTGGGCGTGTTTACTTTTATCTATGGACAGGGGTTTTCGTATTTGGTGGACGACCCCAAAGCCTGCGCCAACTGCCACATCATGCAGTCGGTGTATGATCGATGGAACCACGGCACCCATAAAGCGGTGGCCACCTGCAACGACTGCCATACGCCGTCGTTCTTCGCCGGAAAGTATATTATCAAAGCGATCAACGGATGGAACCACAGCGTGGCCTTCACTTCAGGGAACTTCTCGGAGCCTCTGAAAATCACCTGGCTCAATGAACAGGTCACACAAATGCAATGCATTAAATGCCATGCGTCCTTTGTGTCCTCGGTCATGCAGTACCACGGAGAAGAAGAAATGGATTGCATGGCGTGCCATACCGGCGTGGGCCATGCCCGTTGAAACAGACACTTTTAAAAGGAGAGCCTCAATGAAGAATGATTTTGGAAAAATTTCATTCGGATTTTTAATTGCCTTGGGTTTCGCGTTTGTCCTGGGGGTAGGATTGATGTGGGGCATCGGATCCCTGCTGATCAATATTCAGGATAAAAAAGCAGAAGCCAAGTATCCTTTTCAAAAAGTGATTGAAATCGGCAAAGATGAACTGGACCCGGCGGTATGGGGCAAAAACTTTCCGCATCAGTACGACACTTTTATTAAAACAGAAGACGCTTCGGTGGGAACGCCCTACGGCGGTTCGGTGCCGTATAGCAAGTTGGAGAAAAATCCGGCACTGGTGCGGTTGTGGGCGGGCTATGCGTTCAGCAAGGATCACAACGAAGACCAGGGGCACCACTATGCTTTAATCGATCAGAAAAAAACTCAACGGGTAAAACTCGTCAGCCAGCCCGGTGCCTGTGCTAACTGCCACGCCGCGGAAACACCGCAACTGATAGAGTCAATGGGATGGGAAGCCTTCAACCGCACTCCCTTTAATGAATTGCAGGATAAACTGCATCGCGGAACCTCCTGCGCCGATTGTCATGATCCCGCCACAATGGCTCTGCGCATTACACGGCCCGCGTTTAAAATCGCCATGGAAAAACGAGGCATCGACGTTTCCAAAGCCAGCCGGCAGGAAATGCGCAGTTACGTCTGCGGTCAATGTCATGTCGAATACTATTTCGCCGGAAAGGATAAACTGTTGACCTTCCCCTGGGACAACGGGCTGAGCGTCGAAAACATTGAGGCCTACTACGACGCGATTCAATTTAAAGACTGGGAACATAAGGAAACCAAAACGCCCATGATCAAAATCCAACACCCCGAGTTTGAACTTTGGAGTTCGGGACTGCATGCGAAATCCGGAGTGACCTGCTCGGATTGTCATATGCCTTACATTCGCAAAGGCGCCATTAAAATCTCCGACCACTGGTTGCGAAGTCCGCTCACCAATCTCAACAAAGCCTGCCAAACCTGCCACAAAGCCGACGAACAACATTTGCGCGATCGCGTCATTCGCATACAAGGAAAAACGGCCGAACTGTTGACCACGGCGGAAGAAGCCATACTCGAAGCGATGGATGCCATTAACGATGCACAAAAGAAAGGCGTTTCCGACGAGAAACTGGCCGAAGCCCGAAAACTGCATCGACGAAGCGAGATCCGCTGGGATTTCATTTCGTCCGAAAACAGTACCGGGTTCCACAGTCCGCAGGAATCGGCCCGCGTTCTGGCCAACGCCATCAACTACGCCCGCCAATCCCAAATCACCGCCCTCAAAACCATGAACTAAAACTCTTTCAGAAAAATGCTGAAAGGGAAATTGATGCACTCCTCTTCCAGTCCCCGACTGGAGGGAACATTGAATCTTCGATGTGTTGGCTTGCAAACTGAATACTCAGAACCTTTTCCCAGCCTGACGCTGGACCCAGAAGGCATATTCTAAGAACTTCATCACCAACAAAATCGTCAGAACCTTTTCTAAAATAAATTTTGCCTTCAGAAGTAAATTAAAAAACGGAAGTCGATGATCGCCCTCTTTCCCAATCTGGCGATTGGAGGCAACAGAGATTTCCGCGAGGTTTCTGACGATTTGTTATCTTCAGAAACTCATCGAAAATAAATTCTGGGTGCAGCGTCACGCTGCGGGACGGGGTGATTGACCACTCGCCGTGGCAGGCTAGCGCCTGAGGCAGTATTGATTTTCGATGAGTAGTCGTGAACGCCGAATGCTCAGATGCATTTCAAAAGTAAAGTTTGCCTTTAGAAAAAATTAAAGAACGAAGGCGGATGTGCTCCCTCTTTTTAAAGAGGACTGGGGTGATTGACCGCCTGGGGTTTTAAATATAGCAAGAATATTTTCAAAACAATTCCCTGTTGCAATTTTTTTTTCCAATAAGAAACAAATCCCTACAATTCTATTCCTTCCCCAGTTCACAACAAACCCTTTTCCCTAATACAAATCACCCTTTAAAAAGTAAGAGAATGTTTTCTCTTTCAACCTTCCACCACCAACCTTTTTAAGTTAATCCTAACCAAAATAAGTTAATTTTGAGACGAAATTACTAGAAATATTTGAATTAGCTCAAAGTTTCCTTGATTCCATATACAGAATATTTTAGGGTTGGGAAATTCTAGTCAACCATATTTGGAACCATTTTTTTTATAAATTTCAAACTAATTTTACCTCTATTCAAAATTTTTTATTTTCTCAAATAATACACCTTTATATTTTTACTTTAGTCATCAAAAAACATAAAAACCAAATGAGTAAAAAAAAAGAAACGTTTAGATTCCAAAAAAATGACCAAATCGGTGCCGTGAGCGCGGAAGATGATGAATTTTTAAAAGATTGTTTTGTGGACACCGGGGATTTAAAATACTTGACTGATTTAAAGGATCACCGTCACATAATAATTGGCCGTACAGGGACTGGAAAATCAGCATTAATTATGAGACTTTTGGTTACCAAAAGTGACCGTGTTATCAAAATATCACCTGAAACCCTCGCATTAACCTATATATCAAACTCAACAATCCTTAAATTCTTTACTGACCTAGGGGTTAATTTAGACCCATTTTTCAAATTATTATGGCGCCATGTATTCACAGTAGAAATTTTAAATCATTACTTTTCAAAAGAAGAAAAGAAAAAAGAATCATTCATTGACCAACTAAAAATGAAATTTTGTGGAAGTTCTCTCAAAGAAAAAGAAATTCAAAGTGCAATAAAATATCTTGAAGAATGGGGAAAAGAATTTTGGCAAGAAACTGAATTTCGCGTAAAAGAAATTACTGAAAAATTCGAAAATGATTTAAAAGCAGAGTTATCTGGAAAAGTTGACTTAGAAGCCATAGCAGCTAATACTGGATTTTTTTTAAAGGAGAAGTTAAACGAAGAACTAAGAACCGAATTACTTACACGTGGTCAAGATATTGTTTCACGTGTTCAGGTGAAAGATTTGTCAAAGATAATTGAATTATTAGATTCAGTTTTAGAAGATCCGCAGCAACCTTACTATCTTATTATAGATAACCTTGATGAAAATTGGGTTGAAGACCGAATTAGATATAAATTAATAATGGCTCTAATACTTAACCTTCGAGAGTTTAATAAAATCAGACATGTAAAATTAGTCATTGCATTAAGAAGAGATCTTATAGAAAGAGTTTTTCGTTTAACAAGGGACTCCGGTTTTCAAGAGGAAAAATATCAGTCCCTATATTTACATTTATCATGGAACAAAAACCAAATACTGGAAATATTAAATCGTCGAATAAATCAATTAGTAAAAAGAAGCTACACTAGTAAAGATGTAGGCTACCAAGATTTACTCCCCAGGAGAATTAATAAAATAAAAATTGAAGATTATATTTTTCAAATTGCTCCAAGGCCAAGGGATGTAATAACTTTCTTTAATAATTGTATTTTAGTAGCAGAGGGAAAATGTAATATCACCTTGGACAATTTTAGAAAAGCAGAAGGAGTATATTCTCGATCAAGACTAAGAGCTTTAGGTGACGAATGGAGCAGTAACTACCCTTCTCTTTTAGATTTCTCTCAAATTCTTCAAAACCATCCGAGTTCCTTTAAAGTAGACACTATAAAAGATAGTGACATTGAAGATTTGTGCCTTAAAGTTGCCATTGAGAACCCTAATGGTTTAGGCCCTTTACAGCAGAGCGCTTTTCAAGTGACTGAATGCATTTTAGAGGCTAAAAATTTTAAGCTTACATTAATTTATATTTTTTATCTCGTTGGATTAATTGGAATCAAATTAAATCCACACGAATCTAAATGGCAATTTGGAGATATGGGAAGAGGAATTTCTTCAGGAGAAGTTACACCTCAAACAAGTATTTTCATTAATTTTCCTTATCAGAGGGCATTAGGAATTAAAATTTCATAGAAAGGTTTGGTCGGAGTGGCATTCCATGCATTTTCGTAATTGATTGCGGGCGCGGTGGAGGATCACCCACAGGTGACTCGAATTGATGTTCAGGGTTTCGCAGATATCTTCTGTAGACATGCCCTCCACTTCTTTCAACACAAACACCCTGCGATACTTTTCCGGCAGCCGCGCCAGACAACTCGCCAGCGTTTCCTGCAGTTACGAATTCTCCCAACCTGGCGGTTGGATGCAGGATTCATTTTCGATGAGTTGATTAGATTTCGGAAGGCTCAGCAATTCTTCAAGTGTTTTATTTTTTTGAATAAGGTAAATCACCCTATCCCGCAGGCCAACGCCTACCGGTACAATTCATTCTCGATAGTTTTTTGAGAGTGCGCTATTGGTTACTAACTTTTGAATATCCCTACTGCCTCCTATCGTTAGATTGGAAAAGAGGGGGCACACCGATCTCTCCTCAAACTTCTTCTTTTAAAGACAGACTCAGCTTTGGAAAAAGTTCTGTGGATTCAGCATTCACACTCACTCATTGAGAATTAAAGTTGGCTCTGACGGCTAGTTAGTCATCGGAAATCAATGCTCCCTCGCAAGAGAGTAAATAATTGCCATTTAAATAGGGGATGCTATGTCTTAAACTTGAAGTAAGGTGGTGGGTACTAAGACAAGAGGTGACTTCAAAAATTTTAGAGAAACTTATGAAACATTTTTATCTTCTTGTAATTTTATTCGTATGTATTTCAGGGACGAGCGTCTGGGCGTGCTCTTGTGTGGCGCCTTCCACTCCCGAAAAAGCTTTTGAAATGGCTAAAGCTGTTTTCACCACTCATGCTCCGGAATTAATCAAGAACAAACACGGTTATTTAGAAAAAGTCATTCTTCACCCTGATAAATTCTGGAAAGGCAACGCGGACCTCAAGTCCATTGAAGTGAATCCGCGGACGATGTGCAATTACGCTAACTTTGTAAAAAATAAAAAATATCTTATATATGCGCATTCACATTGGGATAAGAGCAAGCCCGATGACTATAGCGTTTCCATGTGCAGCAGAACCAAACCTCTGGATGAAGCGGAGATCGAAGTACGCTATCTCAATGCGTTGGTGGCTAATCAGAGCACGCAGGTTATCGATCAGTCCCTCCCTGATATTCTTGCCAACGATAAAGAAAAAAATAATGTTCGCGTAGAAGCGGCGCGCCTTCTGGGTTGGATGATCCGTAGAAATTCTGAAGACCCGCCTGAAAAAACGATGGCCGCTTTTATTAAAGCTTCCCAAAGTAACAATACAAAATTAAAACTGACGCTTGCCGGCGAACTTTCCAATCCTAAACTTCGGGGCAGGTCGAATGTTAAAGAAGCTTTACTCCGGCTCCTTCATGACGAAGATCCAACGATTCGTAATATTTCTGCCGGCGGACTCGCCAACGTTGCGAAACGCAACTCCCCGGATGTGTTTAATGCGCTGCATCAGGAATTTAACAAAGCCAACAGCAAACCATGGCAAGACAAAAAGCTCCGCGAATCCACCCTTGCTGTTTTAGGAGTTTCCATCTCTAAAGTCGCAACCACCGCGAAAGAGAAAACCGAAGCCGTTAAAATCTTGCATCACTTAATTGATGAAATGAATAATCCTCACAATAAAGTCACAGTGATTCAACATTTGGGGTTTCAAAGAAAACTCGCCAAACGGTCAGGCGCTAAACTGCTTGCAGTGCTTAAAACCGCAGACAGTCCTTACGTTCAACAATATACCCTTTCCGCTTTGGGAGACATCCAAGCCACCGAAGCCCTGGACGATATCAAGCCTTATGTAAAAGATGAAAAGTGTTACGTGGTGAAACACACGGTTGAAGCGGTGCATAAAATTGATCCTGAAAATTTTCCGGAGTTTTTTAAAACACAAGCCATGCCCGAAATGAAAAAACGGTTTGAACGTTGTCGGCACGAGTTCACCTGGGCATTACAAAGCATAGGCCCCGCCGCAAAAGAGATGAAACCGTTTCTGGTTAAGCAATACCAGACAATAGAAGATGGACATTGGTTGAAGGGCCAGTTAAAAAATGTAATAGACGCGCTTCAGTAAGGTCAAAGGCAACTTTCGAATGTACTTTTTGCTTCCTATCTCAAGATCAGCAGCGTGACGCCGGACTCAGAATAAAGCTTTAATAGGTGACTGAATTCGGCGAACCCTCAAAAATTGTTATGAAATTAAGCTTACCTTCAGAAACCGATTCGAAATCGGAATTCGGTGGCTCCCTAATCTCCAAATCATAGATTGGAGCGAAGGATTATACCCCTTCCCTATTTGATTTTTTCTAATAAACAAACTTCAGCTTTTGTGTACAATACAGTTTCATCCAAAGGAGATGGTATTCCATCATTGAGGGTCGGTTTAAATTTAATCCGAATTCTTATTTCAAACTCTTATTCAAGGTACACTCATGCAGAACCTCTATCGGACGGCTTGCCGATCATTTATATATTTTATTTTTATATTCTTTATAAGTTTTACAACCGCCAATGCCAACCAGGCGTTAATCGACGCAGCCAGAAAGGGAAAGACATCGGTAGTCGCCTCCTTAATCAGTTCAGGAGCGGATGTCAATTTTCAAAACAAGGATGCTTATACGCCTTTAATCACTGCCGCAATTGAAGGACACGATGCATTCGTTAAAATTTTACTGGATCACAACGCAGACGTAAACCTGCAAACCCGTCGCGGCACTCCGGTGATGATCGCTGCGTTCAACGGGCGCAAGGCGATTGTCAACATGTTGTTGGAAAAGGGAGCCGACGTGAATGTTCAGTTGCCCAACGGCGGCACGGCATTGTACTTTGCAACGAAGGTCGGGTGCCTGCCCATTGTCGATCAGCTCCTCAAGAAAGGCGCCAACCCCAACGTCGAGACTCAACTGGGGCGCACTCCTCTGATCGAAGCCACTATGGAAGACTATGAATCCATTGTCGCGGCTTTGTTATCCCACAAAGCCAATCCGAATTATCAGAACAAAATCGGACAGACCGCCCTCATGTTTGCTTCCATGAAAGGCTACATGGGCATTGTACGAAAACTATTAAACGCCGGCGCAAACATAGAACTGCAAGCCAAAAACGGGATGACCGCTTTAAAACTTGCGAAAAAGACGAAACACAAAGCAGTGCGGCATCTTCTGTTTTCGACGATGGTCAAAAAACGAAACTTGGCTTCCGGAAAAAGCGGTAACACGCTGATGGCTGCAGCGTCAAAAAAAGATGTTCCCCAAGCGAAGCGGTTATTGGAAGCCGGGGCTCCGGTCAATTGGCAAAACGAACACGGCATGTCTCCGTTAATGGTCGCAGCTTCCCGAGGCGCTCTGGACATCGTCAAACTATTTTTAGAGCACGGCGCGAAATTAAACCTGCAGGAAAATGATGGAGGATGGACTGCACTTATCTTCGCTTCCCGAATGGGTCGCCGGGATGTGCTGAAGGAACTGCTGGAACACGGCGCAGACCCTACGATTAAAGAAAAGAAAGGCAAGACGGCGATGGATTATGCCAGCCGAGAAACTAAAAAGGTTTTCGAGAAAACCCTGGCCAAACAAAAAGTCGCCCATAAAAGTATGCATTTAAAAATGCACCGCTGCCGCTAGGCAGGCCCCGCCTGCAGGGAACATTTATTCGCGACAAGTCTTTGTATGTGCCGGGCGCTCAGAACCTTTTCTAAATTGAGCTTACCTTCAGAAACCCATATAAAACGGGAATTGATGTACTCCCTCTTTTTAAAGGAGAGCTTTGCATATCATTAACTATGGAGCAAAATACAATAAACTTAGAGAGGCGACCGATGTGCTCCCCCTTTCATGAAGGGGGCTGGGGGGATTTTACCTCCAGGGGTTTTATATTTTCTGACTTACGCAAAGGTCTCTTTTTAAAGAGGGGCGGGGTGATTGACCACTCGCCGTGAGAGGCAAAATAAATTCTGGAGGGGTTCTGTGCAAGCCGAATCCTCAGATGCTTTTCTATAAAATTTTTTTGTTAAAATATACTTTCCATGATGAGTCGTTTTATCATAATTATTTTAATATTAATTTCTCTCTACGGTTGTAGTTCTACTCCAACTTCAAAAAATCATTACGTTAAAAGCTCGGTGACCTTTAAAGAATTTTTAAACCACAGTGATCCCGCAGGAGAAATTTACGGGGAAATATTAAAAGAAATTTATGATGAGGGTTTTGACGTAAATCCTCATTTAGAACGTCTTTCCCCTGAAGCGCGCCTGGTGTATGTAGTGATGGCCTTTGATGGAGAAATCCATAATGGAGGTTTTGATCAATTTTTTCATAATTCAGCGGGAAATTATTTTGAGGAGATACGAGTTTACCTTGAAAAACTAGGTGCGAAAAATAGTTTAAGAATGCTTAATTCTGCTATGGATATTTTCCCTAACTCCCAAGTCCCCAAAGATAGATATGAACGACAGAATATCTTGGTTCCAATCGGTGAAAAAGAAGAAGTCCAAAACAAACTGAACAAACTGAATGAGGAGTTTTGGAAATATGAAGATAATTTGACGGAGCGACTCAATAACTACATTCGCAAATATCCTGAGGCCCGCATTATTTCCCAAACTCGTTCGCAGTGAGGGGCAACTTAAATATACCATTCCAGCGTAACGCTGCGGATCATGATAATTTTACCCTCATAATTTTTTAGATAATTATTTTATTTATCCGCATCGTCACGTAAGATAAAATAAACCATTCAACCGTATCGGCACGTAAACTTATACCTAAGGGAGATGATATGAGTTCACAAAATACAAAGGAGCATCCTTCACTGCCCACATGCACTGACCAATTGTTATGGGATACCTGGCTGTCATCGTTTCATTTGCCCACTCTCACGGTGGCGGATGAAGTTGGCTTGTTCCCATTTCTGGAAAACCGTTCGGCCTCCATTGATGAGATTGCCGTGCATTTCAATTTTAGTCCAAGGGCGGCGGAAGCGGTTCTCACAGTTTTGGCTTCCCTCGGGTACCTGGTTCAGCACCAGGGACGTTACTCACTGACGGAATCTTCACGAAACTTTCTTTTACCGGATGGACCTTTTTACTGGGGAGGCGTCCTTTCCCTCTTTAAAAATAATCCGATCACTCATGCCGACCTGATGAAAGTCATTACCGAGGACAAATCCCGGCAAGGACCTTCAACAGATGGCGACCTGCCCAACACCGACCCGTGGGAACAGGGAGAATTGCCTCCGGAACTGGCAGAAAAGTTTACCGGTTTGATGCACAGTCACTCCTTTCCCGCAGCCATGGGTATCGCTCGCCAGGGATTTTTCAATGGCGTGAACCGGTTGCTGGATGTGGCGGGAGGATCGGGCTGCTTCTGCATTGCTATGGCTCATTTTCATCCGGAGATTCAGTGCACCATCCTGGAACTTCCACCGGTCTGCGCTCTGGCAACGAATTATATTCAGCGCTATAATTTACAGGACCGAGTCGATACTATCTCTGCTAATATGTTTACCGATTCTTTTCCGACAGGTTATGATGCGGTGTTTTTCGCAAATATTTTTCATGACTGGAACGAAGAACAATGCCTCCAATTAGGAGCGAAAGCGTTTGAAGCTCTTCCTTCAGGCGGAAGAATTTTTCTCCATGAAATGCTGCTGAGCGATGGGAAGGACGGTCCCGTTCCGGCAGCCTCTTTTACCATGGCCATGTTGAAAGCCACCAAAGGGAAACAATTCACGGCAGGAGAGCTGGAATCTATTTTGAATCGTTGCGGATTCGTCGACGTTTCCATAAACCATAGCTACGGGTACTACTCACTCACAAGCGCTAAAAAACCTTGATAACCTAATTTTTCGATTTATCTGGTGCACGCAGAGTTTTTAAAACTTTTAAAATTTCAAAGGGGATTCCAATTACTATGGCACAGGTTCAGCATCAAGTCGGTATTGTAGGAGATATCCATAAAATATTTTGTGCATTGCATCAGCCGGAAGAGCTTATGGGATGGTGGGCCACCACTGCGGAAGGGTCTCCGCTTATGGGCGAAACTCTTCATCTCCATTTTTCCGATGTGGTGACGCTCTCGTTTAAAATCGTTGAGTTAAAAGAACACGCTCGGGTCCAACTGCATTGCATTGCGGGTCCGGGTGCCTGGCAGGATTGCGATCTCACCTTCTCCCTGAAACTGGACACGGATCAGGTCTGGATCAATTTGGTTCATAAAAATGATGCCGCCTCGGATGAGGACTTCCTGTATTTCAACACCAAATGGCCCTGCTACCTACTGAGTCTCAAGGATTGGATCGAAATCGGGCAAGGACGACCGTATCCGAATGATGTCAAAATCCATCTCGGCGACTAAGCCAACCTTGCGGTTGGAAGCAATATTTATTCCCGATGAGTTACAGGGTAGACTGTATCCTAAAAAACTTTCGAATATACCTTTTGCATCCAATCACTAGATTGGCTAGCAAGGGAAGCAACACTTATTTGCGATGCCAGCGTGACGCTGGAACCAATATTTATTCTCGATGACTGACTAGCCGTCAGAGGCAACTTTAATTCTCAATGAGTTGATGTGAATGCAAAATCCACAGAACCTTTTCTAAAGTAAAGTTTGCTTTATGAAATAAACGTTGAATGGGAGACCGATGTGCTCCCTCTTTTTAAAGAGACCTTTGCGTAAGTCAGAAAAAATAAAACCCCTGAAGGTGAATCACCCCGACCCTCTTTAGGAAAGAGGGAGAACATGGGTCTCCGCTTTTCTATTGGGTTTGTTTGTACAATATTCATTAGTTATGCAAAAGTCTCTTTAAAAAGAGGGCCGGGGTGATTGACATTCAGGGATTTAAATAGAATTTGTTAGTCCACTGTAGGTAAAATCCCTCTAGCCTGCAGGCTAACGCCTGCCAGTAAAATTCATTCTCCATAAATTTTAATAGGACCATATCCCCAAAAACTTTTTGAATATTCTTGCTGCCTCCAATCGCTAGATTGGGAAAGGGGGAATACATGGGTTTCCTTTTCTAAGTTTATTGTGTTTTTTTCAACTCAGGGTTATGACAGAGACTCTTAAAAAAATAGAATCTTCATTGTCGCCAGTCGTTAGAGGGGCGTCCCTCTCCATAGAGGCGTTGCGCTTCCTGGTGAACGGCATTCGCTCTTTGCCATGCTTCCTCACGAATTTGCTCCGATTGGATCCAGGCCTCCTGCTTAATTCTCTGTGCTTCAGCTCGAGATTCAGCAAGCACCCTTTCGGCTCTCCGCTTTGCCCTTCTACGGATAGGTCTTGGTTCCCCCCAGGCGGCACCGCGTATTTTAGCAAACCGATGGCGTCCGATAATAAGAACTTGCTGCGCTTCTCGGTTTCCGATTTGAATAATTTTTTCCGCTTGGCGGTTACCTCTTTCAAGGATCCTTCCTGCCCTGTGTCTGGCCAACTCAATTTCCCGTTCATAACCGCGGTCGTAACCGCGGCCTTGAACTCCGGGCCGTCCACCTCGTGAGGGATAAGGATCTCCCTGCGGCCTTGGGGTTTGGACACCCCCGCCATCTCTTACTATCACGGTCCCTTGCGGCCCACATCCCATAATCCCGAATAAGAAAAACAGAAGAGCAGCCAAAGCCAATAGGGAGTTTCCCCATTGAGTTCTGAAAGCAATTTTATCTATCATTATGTTGGCCCCTTTCTTTTTTAATGGTCACCAATGCTCTGAACTTCTTTTAAAGTTCCTTCGGCGCCACTCTTCATTTCACCATGCGTTTCTTTCGCTTCATCTGCCATGGCATTCTGTTTACTTTGGACATCGCGTTTCATTTCAGCAGGCTTGTTTTGGATTTCCTGTTTTTTCTGATGCACGTCATCTGCCATGGCTTCTCTTTTCTTTTGGGCCTCCTGTTTCATTTCTGCCGGTTTATTTTGAATTTCACTTTTCATTTCCTGGTGCTTCTGCGCTGCATCACTTTTTACCTCCGCCGGTTTATTTTTGATCGCCTGGATGGCTTCGTTGCTTTCTTTTTTTATTTCACCGAGACCTAAAGGATCATGATTACTATCTGCCAGGACAATGGATGATTCCGCTTGATAAGGTGACGGCGTATCGGTTCCGTACATCGGATCCGCAAACGCATTACTTTTGAAACAAAACAAAAGAGCGCAACCTAAGCTGATAAGAGTTAAACGACGCATTTCGCACCTCCCGAAACATTTTAGAATTTTTAATGGATTGGATTTATTGTTGCCTATGTTATCAAGAAGCGCCCAAGAAAAGCCACCTGTTTTTAGGTGGTTCGGAAAAATGATAATTGTTTAGAAAGAAAACTCATTAACGTATTGAAAAATTTACGTCAATGAGTCACACAATCGCAAGACAAGGTGAGACAGGACTCAACAAGCGAACAGCTGAGACGCGACAAGAAATAATCTTAAAACTTTTCAGATCCGTAGAATTTTATTTGTTTTGCTCGGAGTTGGGTTTCCGGGCTTGATTTTTCTTGATATCGTCCAGCACCTTTTCCAAATACATTTCCTCGCTTAAGATTTTGTCCAGCTTGCTCTGAATCTCTTCGACGCCTTTACTGTTTCTATAGGTCATGATGATTAACTTCACCGAAACCAGGAACACTGCCGCCTCCAACAGCAGGTCGTGAGTGAACCCTTTCACAAAAAGTGCGGCTATGAACAAAACCAGCGTGGTGAAAATTACAAACGCAGCACCCGGGCCCAGGTACTTATTAATTAAATCTAGCATAGAAGCTCCTTTACACTAATTACTCTCTGTCAGAGTACCATTTTTTCAAAGACAGAGTTCAGGCGGCACTCATAAAATCATGATTCTTAAGTTTGCTTTTTATCATAACGCATGCGGGCTTTGTGCACTTCGGCAAAGTACTTTTGTCCCCATTGGTCGATGGCTTTGCCTATACTGCCGATGGACTTGCCGATTTTGGTGAGAGAATATTCGACACGAGGTGGAATCTCCGGAATGTGGTTGCGGTGCACTAAGCCGTCGCGTTCCAGTTCGCGCAGTTGGTGGGTGAGCATGCGCTGGGTTACGTCGGGAATTTTACGACGCAACTCATTAAAACGAAGCGTGCCCTCACTTTCCAAGTGGAACAGAATGGATGGTTTCCATTTTGCGCCAAAGACCGGAAGCACCCGTTCAATAGGACACGGCCCATCATAATATTTTTGTTTTGCCATAACTACCTCATAATACTAAGTTACTTAAATGTGCCTAGTTGTATTTATATACTAATATTGATATAAATTCAATATAAATTGAATTCATTACTATGAAGGATACACATCATGAAAATTATCGTATTGGGGGCCAGTGGAATTATAGGAACCGAAGTGGTGCGAATGCTGTCCGACAAGCACGAAGTATTGCGTGCCGGACGCAGTGGAGAATTGCAGGTGGATTATACTGATCCATCTTCGGTCAAAAAAATGTTTGAAACGGTGGGGGGATTCGATGCGTTGGTCTCCTCCGTAGGACGCGACAGTATCTTTAAACCTTACGAGCAATTGTCCGGCGAGGATTTTGCCTACGGATTCGAACGCAAATTCATGGCGCAGGTCAACCTGGTTCGTCTTGGCACGCCTTATGCTAATGACGGAGCTTCGTTTACGTTGTCGAGTGGTTTCCTTAGTGATTACCCTAACCCGGCAAGCGCGGCGACGGGTCCGTTCAACGCGGCGGTCAATTCGTTCGCACGGACGGTGGGGCCGTTATTGCCGCGCGGCATTCGAGTGAACGTGGTCAGCCCCTCACCGGTAGTGCCGGAAAGTCAAGCCGGTCGTGGAGTCGTCACCGCCCAACAAGCGGCGGAAGGTTACCTGCAAAGCATTCATGGGACGATGAACGGTAAAGTCATTCGCATGTGGGGCGGATTAGCCCCCTAGCGGGGGAAGCACCATATATTTTCGATGATGTTTTTTGTAGCTTTGCAGTTAGAAAATTTTTTAACTTACATTCAGAGAGTCAAACCTTTTAAACAAGGTCTATGATCAAAAGAGGAAACTAAAGTTTATCGCTCACTTTGCTTCATTTTGGTGGAGCCATTTGGCTAAATCCAAAGCCTCTGCAAAACCGTAGGTGGATATTTCAAACTTTAAAATTTTTCCTGAAAATACCTTTGGTTTGTATATCTTCGTCTTAATGAAATTTCCTTTTTTTATTTCGGTAATGATGCCTTTGGCCCTCTTGCTTCGGAAACAACCCATTCGGGTCGAACGACGAAAATGATCATCCACCTCTATTTCTCTAAACTTTTTCATGGACAATTTCATCTTTTTAATACAAATGTATTCACGATTAGGATTACTAAACCTTAAACCAAAGGGTAAATAGGTTTCTCCATCAACTTCTTTAATCTTAATTACCTGGCAATATCTTTTGTTCTTTTTAGGATGCTCTGCGCATTCAATACGCCATCCATCCTCTAAAGATTCATCTGGTGTGGGAGAGTTGGCCACCCTTCCCCAAATCAAGTCTCCTGATTTCCCAAACTTATAGGGAACTCCGTTTTTCGTACCGAAGTGAATTTCAGAAACAGTTCTTTCATCATCTTCTAAAGTGGGATTGGTTATATCCAGAATGTGGATTTGTTCGCCTTTCGAAAAGCGGTAATCTTTCGAGGCAGGAATAATCTTATCTTCATTAATAATGAGCGAGTTACTTTGGCCACCTGCACAACCGGCAATCACTAGAAACAAAAGAAAGATAAGAAGAAATCGGCCCATGATTAACTTTACATTTTTAGTTTTATTTCGCCCGTAGTGTAACACAATAAAAAAACTCTCCCCACACAGCATCGACAGTGTGAGGAGAGCCCAAGGTTAACCTTCTAGCGAAAAAGCAGTAAACAGCTCCGTCAGGTTACGAGGATATTGTTTCCCCAAAACCAGAAGAAAATCCTAGCCGAATCCAACCGCAGGTTGGTTAGTTATTGTTCACGTTGAAGCAAATTACTTCTGTAGTGTAAGAAGAAGTCCTGACGGAGTTATCCCTCCAGGCGCAGGTGGCTTTGCCGATTCCTGACGGATCGTCCAAACTCACTCCAGCATCATACAAAAACGTAGCAATAGGCCCATCGCACTTAAACGTTAAAGGAACATCTAATGTATCCCGGCAAAAACATTCGATCTCGACATCGCTTCTACTGAAAGTACCTCCACAAGATTCTGTATACACATTGCTTTTATTGAGGCTTGGGCCCGGGCCAGTGGGCTCAGTAAAAACAATTTCAAGTTTTGGCCGAAAACCGGAAGACTCGCTGGAATCCATTCGAATTCCGTTATTGCTTCCTGCAGTTCTTATGATCAAACCGTTATTAGGAGTGGCCCCATTGATCCAGTCCTGCACTAATGCCACCCCATCCGGATTCAACTCAATGGGTCCGATATCAAAAGTAAAGGGTGGAATGACACCCAGTAACGTTGCGCCCGGATCCATATCATCCCAACTCACCGAACCTTCAGACCAATCGGTATTTTGCGAGTAAATATTGTAAGGCCCTGAACTCGCATCGCTGTAGTTGAATGTGACAAAAACACGGCTCACTTGCGCACTGGCAGGAATGGAAGACACATCCCATTTAATTATAGCGGCGACTTCTCCATATTTTCCGGAAGCGGGATCGAACTGAACCCCATCGGCCTGGATAGAAGTTTCACTGCCAAAATTAGCAGAAGGCGAACGCTGGACTAAGTAACTGTCCTCGGTTCCACCATAGTTCCCATTCGGCAAAGATCCATCCTGAAATCCAGATACCGAGGAGGGTGGATCCGTTTGAATAACATTAACGGTACGTACTGCTTGGATTGCTTTGTTGCCATCTGAATCCGTGACGTCATAAGTCACCTTATAGGTGCCACCCGTACCCGTGTCGATGGGCAGTCCATTCACTACAATACTTCCTGTGATGTCACCATCCTCATTGTCCGAGGCGGTCGCTCCTGCATCCGCGTAAGGAACCCCAATTCCCAGATTAACCGTACTATCTCCATTGAGAGTGATGACCGGACGGCTGCGCGGGAAAGAATGGAAATAAAATATATTCCCACCTCTAGCTCTTCGAACAGAAATTTCACTTGCGCCATCATTATCAAAATCTCCATGTAATGACCTTCTCGGCCCAAAATTTTGACCCAGGACTAAGTATTCTCCATCTATATCTTCCTGCAAATTTCCACCAGAAGGCAAACTTCGACCCATAAAAATAAGAATTCGGCGGTCAAAATCTATTTGTACATCAGCATTAATGCCAATATCTTCGATTCCATCTCCATTTATATCGCCCAATCCCATACCGACTCCTAAATTAGTCTTAGGACCAGCAGTAAACCATACGGTTCCGGGAGAAGATTGATCATCGGCATGTCCCAAATAAACTCTAAGCCTACCATTCTCCGGGAACCCCACAATATCGTCAAACCCGTCATTGTTAAAATCACCCACTGAGTCAATGGTTCCGGCCCGGATCCCGACTGTCCCTGAAATCGTTTCCACCAAAGAAAGTTCCAGCCCATTGGTTCCGATTTGGCCTTCATAAATTTCGACGGGACCCTCGCCATCGAGATTGTCATTAACTTTATGGATCATTATTTCAGGCGTTCCATTTCCATTATAATCTCCGGAAGGTCTCACCTCACTTATTCTTACAGAATCGTCGATGCCGCTGATGACAAGAGCAGCATCCGTATCGGCATCCAGAATTAATTGTGTCGAAGGGTTTGTTCCCGAAAAGAAATAGGCGGAACCTTCCCTAAATACATTTGGGAAGTTAGAAGGAAAGACGTCTTTATCTGCCACAATCGCGATGTCATCAGAACCCACGCCATCAAAATTTCCGATCGATTGCACAGAAGCTCCAAAGGCGTCATTATCATTGGATCCATTTATAATAATATTCGCGTCCGCTTGAAGGTCTAAATTTAATGGTGAAGCAGGATTTTGCCCAAAGAAAATATAAACGGCACCCCTATCGTCACCATCGCCATTCTCCCTGGTCAGGAATCATAATATCGCCGAAACCGTCCCCATTAAAATCACCTGCCGAAGCCATTTTGTTAGAGATAGTCCTTTCATCAGATCGGGTAAATATCACATCAGGCACCAAGGGCAAAACTGAAGAAAAAGATTTCCCAAAGAAAATTTGTAATTGACTCTCTTGGCCTGTGAAAGTATACCGATAAATATCGTCAATTCCGTCGCCGTTAAAGTCTCCAATATATTCTGTATCATGCGCATCAATTTCTATTATCGCATCCTCCTCACCGACCATTGTCGGGTCTACCCAGAGAGGAAATTGCAAAGAGGAATTTTTATCCAGATTCAGCGCCAGCTGATTATTTTCAAGAGTGTGTCGAATGCCGGTGCGGATGACTTTATGATTGCCATCGATATATTCCGGAGCGGGAATGCTGAACAAATATTTTTCATCAGCGTTCGCTTTGCGGGGAATCGCGGCGGCTTTGGTGAATTGAATGCTGCCATCGCTTTGTGCGTGCATCGTCGCGCCTTCGAATCGCCAGCGAATGACTTGTCCGTCTTTGGGTAGCGCAGAAGCTTCCGGCAAATACACAAATTCGCGCAATGCCTGGGTATCCGTATCGTACCTATATAATACAGAACCTTCTCGACCTTTATAGATTAGATACCGTCCCATCAACTCCGCCCGGTACTCTCCACCGGAAGCAAGAAACTGCTGCACTTCTCCCAAAGCCGTGTGAATACGAATCGGCGTTTCTCCATTGAGAACTTTAGGAAACTCAATCCGCTCGGCGGATCCAATGGTTTTACTAAATTCGAAATGAGTTTTATTTTCCAAAAAGGTCGGTTGGGTGCTGTCCCTCCATGAGGGATCAAACTCAAACATCGACTGCATGGACTTTGTAAAATTCTGGGCGGGTTGACTGGAATAGGCATTGCCAAACCCTACAAACGTAATCAATAAAAAGATGAGCAAACTTTTTATTGTTCTCTTCATGACACCCTCCGGAATATTTTTGGATTATTTATTTTTCTAAAAAAGAAATTTGATAAATTTAAAAATGAAGCTCTCCCCACACCGCCTCGACAATATGAGGAGAACTATTGCACTAGTTGTTATTCACGTTGAAGCATAAAGCTTCAGCCGTGTAGGTACTGGTATCGCTGGAATTTTTGTTCCAGGTACAGGTGGCTTTAGCAATACCTGACGGATCGCTCAAACTTACCTTATTTTCCACCAGTGCCACCCCTGCATTCGCAGGGCCGGAGCAGTTTGCGGTCAAAGGAACATCCAAAAAGTCCCTGCAAAAACAATCCGCGGTAACACTGGTTTGCCCGGACTGACCGGAAGTATTACAACTTTCAGTGTACAGATTGTTTTTATTGAGACCCGGTCCCGGAGTGGAATCGTCCACAAAAATAATATCCAGCTTGGGTCGAAACCCGGAGGACTCACTCGATTCCATTTGGATCCCGTTGTTGCTTCCCGCCGTTCTTATGATCAAACCGTTATTAGGAACAGAACCATCCACCCAATCCTGCACTAACGCCACTCCGTCAGGGTTCAATTCAATAGGTCCTACATCGAAAGTGAAAGACGGAATCACACCCAGCAGCGTGGCTCCTTGGTTCATATCACCCCAACTCACCGATCCTTCTGTCCACGCAGTGTTTTGCGAGTAAATATTGTAATCGCCGGAACTCGCATCAGTATAGTTGAAAGTGATGAACACGCGGCTCACTTGTGCTCCTACCGGAATGGAAGACACATCCCACTTAATAATCGCCGCCACTTCTCCATACTTTCCCGAAGCGGGATCGAACTGAACGCCATCGGCCTGGATTATAGTTTCGCTACCAAAATTGGCTGACGGGGACCGCTGAACCAAATAACTGTCCTCGGTGCCACTGTAACTTCCATTTGGCAACGATCCATCCTGGAATCCGGTGACATTAGAGGGCGGATCAGTTTGAACCACATTCACCGTACGCACAACTTGGACCGCCGCGTTGCCATCTGAATCAGTTACATCATACGTAATCAGATTACTACCAAGGACACCGGTGTTGATGGGTAACCCGTTCACCACAATGTTTCCGGTGATGTCGCCATCCTCATTGTCCGAAGCGGTTGCACCGGCATCTGCATAAGGCACACCTAAAGGTAGGTTGACCGTGCTGTCCCCATTCAAAGTGATGACCGGACGGTTGGCCGGAAAGGAGTGGAAAAAGAATGTGGACGATTCAGAACCCAGGCCATTGATTACAATTTCATCTGCTCCATCATTATCAAAATCGCCTCCGTTCCTCATAAATCGCAAATTACCTTCAATAATATAAGCCCCGTCTAATTCATCCCATAAAAAATCGGTGGGAATTTCACTGCGGCCCAGAAAAACGACAGCATCTTCTTGCTCTCGAGAGACAATAGCATCGTCGAACCCATCGCCATTAATATCGAAAGTATAATTGCCAATTTGACCATTAAAGGTTTGTCCATCGCATGGCCGTAAACCAACGGTTCCGGGTGAAGGCTGGCCATTGGCATGGCCCAATAAAATATCCGCCCTGACCGTATCATCATTTCTAAATTCCCGGCAATCATCCCCAAGTGTAGAATCAGTTTCTTCAAAAACAATGATGTCATCAAAACCATCATTGTTAAAGTCTCCCATTGCGTTATATTCAAGAAAACCTCCAATTTCCTTTATTAAATCTAACTGCAAAGTAGAACCCGAAACACTACCGGAAAATATTTGAGCATCCCCACGATTCAAATCCACATCAGTTCTTCTAAAAATAAGATCTCCCTTACCATCTCCATTAAAATCTCCTGCCGATTTAGCCACTCTTATTCTTTCGTCATCCGGTATCCCGTTTAAGATCCGATCCGCATCGGTTTCTGCGTCCAGGGTAATAGGTGTTGCCGTGTTTTGGCCTCGAAATATATAAGCTGCACCCTCTCTTGGAGAATTATTACTTCCCGGTATGTTTTTCCCGACTGCAATAATCACAATATCGTCGGAACCCACGCCTTCAAAATTTCCCAGCGAGTCCAAAGAAGAACCGAAACGATCATCCGCATTGGATCCGGTGATCGTAATATTCGCCTGGGTCAACGCATCCAGATTCAATTGTGACGAAGGATTTTGACCGAAGAAAATGAAAACAGTTCCTGAATCAGCACCATTGCTGTCATCCTGCTCTTCCCCTATCATCAAATCACCAAATCCATCTCCATTAAAGTCACCTGCAGAAGCTATATTTATATTTTGATGAAAATCTCTATCCGAACGACTGATGATGACATCAGGAACCAACGGCGAAGCAGAAGGCAAGGCCTCTCCAAAATAAATATTTACTTTTCCGTTTTCAAGAGCAAAGGCATCGTCAAACCCATCATTATTAAAATCTCTGATGCGGCCGACTTTAAAATCACCTGGGATGGAACCCTTCGCATCAACATTCGACACCATTGTCGGATCGACCCAGAGAGGAAAGTGGAGAGAGGAATTCGTATCCAGGTTCAAAGCTAATTGATTATTTTTAAGAGTGTGGCGAATGCCGGTGTGAATGATTTTATGATTGGCATCGATGTATTCCGGAGGTGGAATTTTGAATAAAGTTATTTGAACGGTGTTGGCTTTGCGTGGAATGTCGGCGGCTTTGGTGAATTGAATGCTACCGTCTTTCTGCGCGTGCATCGTTGCACCTTCGAATCGCCAGCGAATCACTTGCCCGTTTTTTGGTAAAGAGGAAGCCTCAGGCAGATACACAAATTCACGCAATGCTGGGTGTCTGCATCGTACCTATATAATATAGAACCTTCTCGGCCTTTATAGACCAGATACCGCCCCTTCAACTCTGCCCGGTACTCTCCACCAGAGGCGAGAAACTGCTGCACTTCTCCCAAAGCCGTATGAATACGAATCGGCGTTTCTCCATTGAGGATTTTAGGAAACTCAATCCGCTCGGCGGATCCAATGGTTTTGTTAAATTCAAACCTGTTTCCTTTTTCTTTGAAAGGAGCCTGACCGTTCGATTTCCACGCCGGGTCAAAGTTTAAAATCGATCCAAATTCCCCCATATGGGGTATATTTTGCGTGCTGGATTGCGCACTCCAAACCCAAGCCAGTAAAAGCAAGGCCACTATTAACAGTACTCTCAGTTTCCTTTTCATGATAACTCCCCCTATTTTCGTGGATGAAAAGCCAGTCGATTCTAGATTTTTGCGTTTTTCGGAAAATGTATTGCCTAACTAACAAAATATTTACTTTTTCGAAATACTACCCCCTTAAGGTTATCCTGTCAACCTTATTTTGGCTAAAAACAATCAGTTTCCCAGGACAATTTCTCGGAAATTTTTAGTAGGAAAAACTCCATAATCCTATTTGAGCTCAAATTCTCACTAAATGAGGCCAAGTTGTGACCTCAAATCTTCATAAAAACAGAAGGTTGACAGGATTTCCGCTTACCAAAAATATTGAAATTTGTTTCATTACTGGGGAATTTATTGAGGGTTTTGGTATATAATACGGCTTCCGTTTTCAAATAATTTGCTCAACCAAATTACTTTTTCTAAAAAATTTTAATTAATCTATTTCTTGGGGGAGGGGTCCCATGCCTAGAAGAGGTTATTTTGATGAAGGGTACACCGGCACACTTTGGAAACTCAACACTGAAAATTTTGAAAACATAACATCCTCACCAATCGGCTCCGACATCTATCAGCTCGGGATAAAAATTCCTTTTGAAGAAGAATCCATCCCAAAGAAGATCAAAGAAATCATTGAAAGAAATGAATTCCATAAGGAACTGATCAAAAAAATTGCCGGCTTTCTAAAAAAAAGGGGAAGCTATTTAGTCACCGGATTTCGCGGAGTGGGGAAGTCCAGCGTAGTGAACTCTTCTATTGCGGAATATATCTACTCTGAAAATGAAATTTTTAAGGAACGAATCAAGAAAAAAATCCAGACAGAGAAAGACATAGGCCATCAGGAAATGGAACGAGCCATTGAGGATCATGAAGGATGGGAAGAAAGAGAAGAAATAGGACAAAAAATCGAAGGCCAAGCGAAAAATGAAAAACTATACCCTATCGTGATTTCTATTCCCATGGAACAATCGATCGAAAGACTATCCATCATAAAAATGATTTTTTCGGAGATTTGCTCGCATCCAAAAGTTGAAGAGCACTTGACTAATGCAATTGAAAAAAAGGATTGTGATAATTGCCCCGAAAAAGAAAACTATTTTATCGCTTTAGAAGATAAATTCAACGCGCTGAATGTGGGAACAAACATTGAAAAAATACAGCGCGAAAAACTTTCTGAGCTAACTCAAAATGAAAATTTTAATAGTATAAGAGAAATTCGAATCAATCCTATACTGGCAAGTGCAAGTATTTCTAAAGATAATCCAATCGAAACTGACCACTTGAGAATCCAATCCTCTTCGCACTTAGTACACGATTTAAAAGATTTTATTAATCTTTTAGCTCAATCAAGTGAGCATGTTTCTTATCATTTCAAATTTATTTTTGTTTTTGATGAGTTGGATCGTTTAAAAGGCCAGGATGAATCTGTTGAAGAACGATCTCCGGAAAAGTCAGAAATTTACCTGATGGAGATCCTGGTCAGCCAATTGAAAGTGTTATTTACCCAGACGGATGCAAACTTTATATTTATCGCTGGTGTGGATATGTATGAAAAATGGCAGTTTGAAAAATCACGCGGCGACGGTTTATATGAAGGATTGTTTTCTGAAAACTTTTATGTTCATTCTCTGCTCACCAAAGGTCCGTCAAAAGTTGACCTGAATTCAAACAATTCCAATGAAAATTCCGATTCAGGTTTAGACGAATTATTGGATAATCAATATCTAAACACTTATGGCCACAAGTATCATAAGAATGAAGAGAAAGACTGCCAAAAATTTTCTGATAAGCCGAATGATTTAAAGAAAGCTTCTCAACAGAAAGATGACTCGATCCCGCCTGATACTCCAGGGAAAGATACCGAATCCTCCCCAGATCAACAAGAAAATGAACTACCGGACCCTGAAGAAAAAGAAAATCGTATTTACACTTTCTTAAGAAATATATTTCTTGTAGAAAACGGTAGAATACCCGGAACCGCACGCCATTATAATAGTAAATTGAATAACGGGCCCACCATCATGCTGGATAGTTTTTGCAGATATCTCAAATTCAAAAGCCGCGGAATCTTAAGAAAACTCATCCGTGAATTGAATAATTATATAATTTTCGATGATGGCCACCCTTATATTTCCATTCCGGAAAATGAGTCCATGAAAATAAAATTCTTTTCGGGAATAGAAAAACTTATTGACAATAAGTTGCCGTTTAATTATCAAACCAATGATATCAACAAAGTTCTGATCTACTTTGTTATTGACTGTTCGTTTAAGTTTTATAGAGATGGTTTGAACATTGAGGACTGGGAAGCATTTAGCATTTTGCCTGACCAGGAAAAAATTTTGATCGACAAGAAAATTTACCAGGATGCTCTAAGTATTCTTCAGGGAAATTTTATTGAAAAATCTTTTGGTCGAAAAACTTTTTATCAATTCACTCCCAAATATAAACGAACCATTGATTATATCGTGATGAAACTTCCCCACGAGCAGCACAATTTCAGGTTTGCATTTCACGATTATAAAGAACTTTTAATAGGAGAAGCTCAAAGTGAAAGTTATGAATGTATTAGTGATTTAATTCATAAGGGAAAAATCTATGCCAAATTGGATTCACGGTTCAAAGCAATTCAATGTTTTGAAAAAGCAATTAAATGTGGAACCGAAGAATTAAACAATTTTAATCCATCTAGTCATATAGATCCTCTAATTTCCCAACAAATACTGATTTCTTTAGACTGCGTTTGTGAAGCTTACATTGAAGTTGGGCTTATTGAAAACCATGTCGGCAACAATAAAAGAGCCATAAGCTATTTTTGGACCGGAATCAGAACTTTACTCGAGTTTTACGAAAATCTATTAGGAACCGATTTAATAAAATTTCCCGAAGGAAACGGAAATATTTTAAATGGCAGTGGACTAGGTCAGGATTTTGATCCCTGGTGCCAAAAATATATTCCAGAAAATAATGCCCTGTTGGAAAATATTATCGACTGTACTTTTACAGAAACTATTTTTAATTTAAAAAGAAAAGCAGATGCAGAAGACAATCCAAAGGCAGATGAAAGTAAAATTAAAATCAAAGAATACAACAGCAAGAAAGAAAAACTGTTTGAGGCCATCAAAGAGGAAAAAGATTTTCTCAGTTTTTTTAGAAATGACTGCGAAGATTTAATTCAATTACTTGGAAATAACTTTAAAAATTACATAGATGAAAATAATAATAACAGTATTGATTCTAGCTCTTTAACTTCGTCCACCAAATCCGCCTTAAAAACTTTGGGATTTGAAGATACTGCCGAATTGTCCGGAAATTTAAAGCATTTAAGAAACTTTTCGGATTACTTGCGTATTATTGGTTTCAGATTAAAAAATAGAAAGACTCCTATTTTTTATACACCTAAACTTTTATACTGCATCAACTCTTTATCTTCAATCTATTCAAAGATGGGACAATTCCACTTTGCCCTTAGTTTATTGAAAACCGGTTTAAACGTATCCGACCAGACTTCATTTAAAAGTAACGCAATTATTCAAAGGCTTCAATTAGCCATGTTTTGCCTGTTGAGGTCCGAATATATAAATGCAATTCAGTATTACCGCACCGTATTCCATCATTTGAACAAAGAAAAGTTTTTCAACAAACAGGCTTTTTATATGGATAACCGATTGCTGGCCGGAATTTTTGATATGGTCAGCATTTTTCAAAATACACTGTATCCATTTCCAGAAATAACGGATGGAGAGGATAACCATGAAACTTTAGATGACTGCATTAACAAACTATTAAGCGTTTCCTCCCAAACCTATTATTTGAAAGAAAAGGAAAAAAGAAAAGCCGTTGCCAACAAATTAAAAATGATCAAAGCTTTTCAGCATCGCGCACTGGATGCGTTTTATTTAGTTTCCATTCAGACAGAACCAAGCAGGATAAAAAAAGAAGCCGAAAGATTTTTTTGTATCACTAAGCATACAATCCTAAATTGCAAAGATGTTCTATCTATTGGCCGGAAAGGCAATCCTGGAGAAAAAGTTAAATACACCATTGTCCGGAATACAGGTGAGGCCTTGATGAGATTGGGTGAAATTTGCTTGTATTATGGCCGAGCTCAAAAAGAATTTTATAAATTATTAAATACTACTGAAGGGGACTCAGAAGCAACAGAAAATTTTTTTGATAATCAATTCGAAGAACAGGAAGAGGACCTAAAAAAGATTTGGGATTTTGTTGAGGAAGGACTAGACACGCCGGAAAACTATTCTTTATTATCGTTTATCCATATAGAGGAAAGCGATGCCTCAGCCAATCCAAATGCATTTTATTGTTTATCTGAAAAGTTTCTGAGATTCAGCGATAAATTATTATCCTCTTTCTATACACCAGAAGCATTAACCATTCCACAACGATTGGGAAATGTTTTTTATTTCGTTGCAGAAGAAGCTGATACAAATCAAGAATGGGAAGTAAGCCAACCCAATCTACCATCAAAAGAAGGAAACGATTTCAAAAAAGAATGCCTGCATGTTGCCAAAAAATATTATAGCGCTGCTATAAAAGGATTTAAAGAATACCAGGACTTTGATCACGAAGAGGGAGAATGGCTGGCAGGAGCCTATTCAGACTTGGGTAATGTGTGCTATAGGTTAAGCGAATTGGAGAGTGAAAATTTGGGAAACCAAGAACAAGATCCACAAACTAATACTGATATAGATTTTAGAATAAATATATTAAAAAAGGATGCCATTAATAACTATAAAGAATCTTTAAGATATATTGTTGAAAATATGAATGAATTATTTGCGACTCTTACCGGAAAAGGGTCAAAATTAAATGTATCCTTAGACAGTTTATTCGATACGGACTATGCTTTTGATATTTTAAAAAAGTTTTCCAGAAGAATTATTTCCCAACCAAATGAAAATGTTCTAAAAGGCTTTCCGTCGGATCCAGGCTGGGGATTTACAATAAACACCGCTCATATTCATGATATCGCAAAATATTTAAATCAATGTTTAATAAGTGCGCACTGGGAAAATAACAGCCAAGAACACGAAAAAATTGATGACGTTTTGAATGGAACCGGCTATCTCAGTAACACATTGAGGAGCTTTGGGGGAACTATTGAAAAAGAAAGTTTTTCGAATGATGAAACTCCCAGGATCCAACCTCATACTGAATTACTTAAATTGTTAAATGATCCGGAATCAAATAATGGTGAAATGCGCGATAATATTTGGCCTATCGGTGGGTACCGTTACATTGTGGTTGACTATGATAAAGTTCGCTCAGAAATAGAGAGTTTTAAGACAGAGTATATAAGGTTTAGAGGAATGTCCATAGAAGGACAACCAAATCAATCCTCCGAAGAAAACCCTATATCTGATGAGGCGGAAATTTCACAGCATTAAATCCCGTCAGCAGATTTTAGAAAATATAATTTCCTCCATACAAAATGATTACAGGAACCTGCAATTTATTTCCTGGCCAGCGAATTTGAAATAACGCTTTCGCATATTACTTGAATCCGTCAACACAGTCAGAATTGATCCGCACTTCCTTTCTGATCTTGTTGACCTTTCACATCACTCCTTTTCCATCCCACCTCCAATTCAAATTTCTTATAGATTCGCTTCATAACTAATGGTTGCAAAGAACTCCTTATTCCTCGATACTGGATTAAAATAGGGAATTTTCTACTTGACCTAAAGTTATACATTGAAATTAAGATCAGAGGTCTAATGATTTTTGGAAAGACTTTAAACAGATCCCAGTTTTACCTGAGTTGCGTTATTTATTATGGAATTTTATTTATTACTTTCTATTTAATCGATAAGCCGCTTTTTTCTTTACCTGACAACTTGTGGATAAAGGCTCCTATTTGGTTTCTGTCGGTTACGCTGATCTATCTTTTACTAGGCTTTCCTGATTTTTTATGGTTGAACTATTCCACACACAAAAACAGATCAGGAACTTTTCGCGGATTTCCCATATTTCTCAGTAAAGGGGAATATTACCTTCGCGTGATTTTATTTTACGGATCTTTAGTTTTAATCGGGTTCAGCCTATTAAAACTGAAAGGACTAATTCATGTATACGCCTACTATTACTTAATTATTCTGTTCGCATCCTATTTTTTTCGCTTTATGCATTATCTGATTCCTGAATACAAACGCTATAGAGAATTACGGGATAAAAATCAATTCAACACCTATCCCTAATATTATTTTTGAAGGATTGATTTTATTCGAGAAGACTATTTTGAGTCATAAATCTACGAATCGGCGTATCCCATGAGTAAAGGTAATGACATCATATTTTGACTGGAATTATTTGGGCAATGCTCCTTATAGGATTAATTGCAGCCTTAACAATTCCAATTTGGGCAGACTGATGATTCAGAATATATTTAATCGAATACGACAACCTCACTCCACTCAACTTTTGTTTTTTTAAATTGCCTTTTCTTTTTCAAGAACTTAACCTGATTATAGTTTCTAATAAAAATTATTTTAACTAAAAACCATATTTGAGGAAAAGGTTTATGAAAAAACTTTTCAACCTAACACTATTTGTTATTCTCGGTTTATTAATCAGCCTACCTGCTTTTGCTACAACCGACTCTTTTTCCCATCCGCAGGACAGCTATTTGCTTGAAACTGACCCGACCATAAATTACGGATCAGAAAGCAACTTGATTGCGGATGGTGTTGCTCAGCACCCGGAATATGGAAATTACGGTGAAGTGGCCACAGTAATTCAATGGGATGTTTCTTCCATCCCAAAATCCTTCACCGTTAATTCAGCAAGAATCACTTTCGACTTTTTCAATTCTAGCAGTGGACCCTACAACATTTTACAGCAACTTGATGCTTGGTCGGAAAACACTGTTCTTTGGAATGACCTGTCAACCCCTACAATCCCTTTAGCTACAATCCCAGCGGGAAGCACCGGACTGGTTACCCTGGATTTAAATAGTGAAGGAATTGCTTTAATTCAAGGTTGGATTGACGGATCCGTTGATAATAATGGAATAGCCATTCGCTCTACAGGGACCAATGATGGAATACAATTCCATTCTAGAGAGTCTGGCACAAACCCTCCAACCTTAGAAGTAAACTATGAGGGAGCACTTTCCATAGAGGAATTGACTGCGAAAATTCGAAAGCTTGAAAAATTATTTGCTGGAGTTACACGTAGTGAAAGTGGGATTCATTTTACAAAAATGAATGTTCATATTGAAAATGGGTTAGGAACTACAAATGGAAATACAAAATACCCAGCAAGCATTGCGCCAAGCAATGGCATCGTAAATGGTTTAGGCAATTTGATTGTGGGCTACAATGAAGATATTGACCCCGAATTTCATTTAAACCCAAGACCTACTTCTGACAAATCTGGTTCCCATAATATTGTAGTGGGTTATGGAAACAACTACTCTAGCTTTGGTGGCCTAGTAATAGGGCAATACAATATTATCTCTGGACCTTATTCAAGCGTGACAGGAGGAAGAAGTAACATAGCCAGTGGACGATTTTCAAGCATCAGTGCAGGGTCCACTAATACTGCTATCAGCCAATACTCCAGCATTACCGGAGGTTATCGAAATTCGACTCGAGGATTTCAAGATAGCATCAGTGGAGGGTCTTATAATGTTTCTAAAAGTTCTCATACAAGTATAAGTGGTGGAACTTCCAATTTAACTCAGGGTGCTACATCCAGCGTCAATGGAGGGCAGCATAATACTGCCAGTGGCCATTTATCCAGTGTACTTGGAGGTAGTCACAACACTTCCAGTGGTTATCTGTCCAGTGTCACCGGGGGTTACAACAATACCGCCAGTGGTCCCCGTTCAATTGTAAACGGAGGTGAAAATAATACTTCCAGTGGTGCCAATTCAAGTATAAGTGGAGGCATAAACAACATTGCGAGTGGAAATTATTCTCAAGTAAGCGGTGGGAATAATCGAACCGCATCGGGTGAATTCGATTGGGTTGCAGGAAGTTTAATTGAAGATAATTAATGTGCGAAAAGCTACATTTGTGGATTCAAAAACTGTAAATACAAATCTAACTTAGAATCAAAGAATTTTTATTATTTTTTAAAATAATCCCACCTGTGGAGTTGTGGACAACCGCTTCGCGCTTGACCGACAGCCTCCACAGGAACAAATGCAATTAAAGAATATTTTTAATATCATTTTTGAGTCTATTGACAAACTCTGTAAACACTTATAGCGACTAAGGCAATTAATGTTTCATAATACTTTCGGATAGCAATACAGTTTTAAGTGCTCTTATTGATCTCATTGACGCTTTTGTGGTTCCGCTTTGGTTAAACTCATGATTCAATCTCTTTTTCCACAATCGTTTTAGCTATGTATAGCGAAATTACAATTCAAGGAGTGGGCCGGGAAGACTTAAAGATTGTCGGTGGGCTGGTTTTGGCCATCTTAACTTTTTTCTGATTACCTGGAATATTTTTTTAAATTTTGGGGAAAACTTTTCTCCTTCCTCCATGGATTTGGCTTCCATATTCACTCCACTGTTTGCTATTGGAATCGCTATAGTCTTTCTCGGTCTTCGTTACGGGTTCCCCTCTATCAGAGAGTCCTATTTAACAAAGAGGGAATGGAAAGGATTGTTCTTATTCACTTTGATACTCCTGGTCAATTTAACTGCTTTTGTATCCGCTAGAGGATCGCACGTTGTCAACTCCATTCTTCCGGAATCTTTATCCTTCATAAGCATTATGTTTGTTTTACATTCATATGTTTTAGCTCCTGTCTTTGAAGAACTGTTATTTCGTCGTTATATTTTCGAAACTTTAAGATCCAACTTTAAAATAACGATTGCTTGTTTAATCACAGGATTCATAGGTGCCACACTGCATTTACAGTTTGAACCTTTGCTCTTCCTGTTTCATTTTATTTCAGGAATTTTCACATCGATCGTTTTTCTTTTTTGCGGTTTATCCGGTTCCATTTTCATCCATAGCCTTATGAACCTATATCTGGACTTACTTTTTTAATCCAATGAAATATTTACTAACCTATAAAATTATTTATGTAATTCTTTTATTTGCAAACTTAATGGTCATGAGCATTCCATATAAAATGGATGATTTTGGAAAACTAATGATTTCCTATTCGCTACCCTACTTTCTATTAAGCGTATACAATCTCTTCCAAATTAAAAACAGAACCGTAAAACCCTGGGTATATATTATAGAGAGAACGCTTTCCATTGGTGGTATGATAATGATTGCACTAATGATTGTACCGGCCGGTGTATTTATCGCACAACTTGGTCCAATATTTGTAATTTTTTGGGGAACTATAACTAAGATTTTCACATCCTCTACTGGTGAAATCACTGTTACTAAAGCTATCTTTTTTCATCTCGTTACGCTAATCACTTTTTTATTAGAATATTATTATTTTGTTTTATTAGGTCGTCATAAACAAGAACTGTCCACAAGAAATTGATCTAACCCTATTCGCTTAAATCCTGATTAAAAATAAACATGAAATATTTACTATCTTATAAAATTATTTATATACTTCTGATCATCGCGAACCTGGTGTATTGGTTGTTTTCAGGAGCAATGGATGACACCGCGAGGAATGTGGTGATCGTTTCCTTCCCCTATTTAGCCTTGAACGTTTACAGTTTTTTACAGATGAAAAACCGCACGGTGAAACCCTGGGTTTACCTGGCCGAACGCATCATTACGATTGGCGGTATGGTCATGCTGGGGCTGATGGCTATACCCGCCGGATTTTTTATCGTGCAGCTCAGTCCGGTGTTCATCAGTTTTTGGGGCGCCATTTTTCTCAATCTGTTGTCCCTGGTGGAATATCAGGATAAAGTCATCCTGTTTGCTTACCATTTTCTAATATTCCTGGCCGTTTTCTCTATAGAGTTTTTCTACTTTCAATTCTTAGGTCGGTATAAAAGAGCAATGTCCAATGGATAAAAATGAACAAAAGGCACTCGATGACATAAAGAATCACGGGTGTCATATTTTGCAAGTTTTGGCAGAGGAAGACCATCCGCCCTGGTCTTACTCCATAGGCATTGCCACCAATTTTCAAAAACCGGACTTGTGTGTGATTGGCCTGAAGGAGCCCATTGCAAAATTTGTCATTAACAAATACGTATCAATGCTAAAACAGGATGAAAACTTTTTACCCGGGAAATTGTATTCCGGTTTCCTGGAAGGCTTTGATGTTTGCTTTGAGGAGGTAGCGAAAAAATATTACAAAGATTATTTTGGATGGGGACACTGGTATTATAATGGAGACGAGTTTCGCATGCGGCAGCTAGTCTTCCCAACCACATCAGGAATCTACCCCTGGTCGGAAAATGCTCCCGAAGATTTCCAGCAATGGCAACCGATTCTAACTGAAACCGGTAAGACTTTTTTTCATAGCAAATAGATTCACCCACCTCCCATTCACCATACCCCCCGAAACGCTTTAAAAACAGAACTCACTCAATTCTTTGAATAAGCAGGACCCACCCCGTTTCCAAACGGGAAAGGGTCATGCCAATCTCATCCATTTAAAGCATTTTTCACAGGCGTGGAGAGAGTTGGGTCCCTTGAGTCTCGACAACTCTTACTCCGCGTGTTTTATAATAGTGCCCAAACCCACTTGCCGAGCTTGGCAATAATCGGTGCCGCTTTATCATAGATAGCCTTAATAGAACTTCCTATCTTTTCCGTTTTATCAATTGTAGTTCCCACTTTTTCGACAAACCCTTCAGCGCCTTTCATAAAGTCAGAAACCGTGTTCGCAGTCTCTTTCGGTGCGGATTGACCGACCTCTACCGTTTCAACCGCCTGTTTGGCTTCGTCGAGGGCTTTGATCTGGTTCGTGGAATCGTTTATTAATTGGTACTTTTCATCCTCATCCATTTCGTTACTAACTGTAATTTGTTTTCGCAAATCGCTTAAGTACTTTTTCAATTCTTCCATCTCGTCTATCGTTTGCTTTTTGGTTTCCGGTTTTTCGAACCAGGGAGTGGTGATTTTATTTCCGCCTATTTTATCTCCATGAACCACATCTCCCCCGACCTTATCACCGTGAACGACATCTCCACCCACGTTACCGTACGTGGTGTTACCACTGCCCTGAACTCTATGGCCCCCTGCCTGATTACTTTTGTCCTGTTTATCTTCACCCATGATTGTTTCTCCTTATTGGAAAATAACGATTGGAATTCAATATCCATTTATTTTAAAGAATCTATAAATTAAGTTCTCTTGGAAAATGCTACAGAGCAAATTAACAACTTTTCAAGAATCCCTTTTTTCAAGCAAAGATTTTAAAGATGAGTTTACTTGGTCCACCCAATGCTCCAGTTTGAATTTCACGAACATGATGCGGGCCTTTTGGTATGCCTCCAAAGCCTCATCTACCTTTTTTTGTCGATCGTATAATTGACCGATATAAAATAAGTTCTCTGCAATTTCATGATGGGCCTGCCCAAAAGATTTTATATTTGTTTGCATTGAACGATTTAAGAGTTTCAAGGCCTTATCATACTCGTTATTATCTATCAATGCAGAACCTAAGAATTTCATTCGATTGGCAACAATGGGATGCTCCTTGCCAAAGTTTTTGACATCGCTGGCCAAAGCTTTTTCTAAAAATTCGACTGCCTTTGAAATGTCTCCCATGGCTTGAAAGGCCGTACCTAAGTTTTTCCAACGCACCGCCACATTCGGATGGTTTTCACCCAAGGTGTTAAGATCGCTCTGCAAAGCCTTCCCATAAAAGGTAATGGCTTTTTCAAAATTTTTCTTTGCCTTCCAGGCGGCTCCGACATTATTCCAATCCCGGGCGACATGAGGATGTCCTTCACCAAAATTATTAAGGTCACTATTCAGCGCTTTATTAAAAAAATCTAGTGCTTTGTCATATTCCCCTTGGTCCAGCCAAACCGCTCCAAGATTATTCCAGCAAGTGGCTACCCAGGAATGTTTCTCTCCTATGGACTTTTTATATTTCTCTAACGCTTTTTCATAATACTCGACCGCTTTTTCAAAATTCCCCTTATTGTTCCAAGCCAATCCTAAATCACTAAAGTTCATTCCTATATCCGCATCAGGAGGATCCGGCAACGCCTGACGAATGGACAACGCTTTTTCATAACACTCAATGGCCTTATCATACTTTCCCTTAGAATCCCATATTTGGCCTAAGTTATTCCAATCACTTGCAACGTCGGAATCCTTTCCGTCAACGCTATTCAGATCCAAATCTAACGTTTTTTCAAAATACTCTGTTGCTTCATCATATTCGCCAAGTATATTAAGAAGCACTCCAGCATCGTTGAGATACATTCTGTTTTGCGGGTTCAATTTTGCAGCCCACTTATAATTTTGCAAAGCTTTATGGTAATCGATTTTATTTTCCGCCAACCTTGCAATTTGATAAGCCGCTTCTGCAGCAGACTTCATATCTTGTTTCAATACTTGTTGGAACAACGCCTCAGCTTTCTCGGTTTTTCCTTCATTTAGTTGAGCTTCTGCTTCTGCAAATTGATCCTTCGGAATGGAAGGTTGCCGCTCCAAAGCCTTCGTCGCTTCAGCTAATAGCTGTTTTGTTTTCTTCAGATCCTGGTCGACATTTTCCAATCGGCTTTCTGTAAACCCCAATACTTTCTCTAACAGTTCAATTTTTTGCTGATCCCGTTGTTGCCCCTTGTTATATTCCTCTTTCAATTGCTTTGTTCTTATTTCAACTTCCTCTTCCAATGCCGCTTTATGTTCTTCGAGGGTAATCCCCGTAATCTTATCTCCATGCACCACATCCCCATCGACATCGCCATAGACCGCATTGTTATCTCCCCGAACAACATGCCCACCCGCTTGCAGATTTCCTTCCTTCAACTCTTTGGATTGATTTTTTTTATTCACGGGGACCTCTTCCCAAAAACTTTTTAATTCCATTTAAATAACATTAATCTCCCTGAAAGTTTTGACATGCTTACCCACTCTTCGCTTGGGAGTACGAAGAGTGAGCGCTAGCCTGTCGCATTATTACCTATTGAACACCTTTTTCACCGCAGGGAAGTTAGCGACAAGATAATCCAACACCTCGCTGTAAGGTTCTCGAATAATCATCCGAGTGGGCTTTTGTTGATCAATAATGCTTTGCACTATCCTGGCAAATCGAACTTGATCGGCAGCCGATACTTTCTGATAATTCATTCGACCGACCATAGCTTTAACGACGGCTCGTCGGAACTTATCACTCTCCTGACTATTTCCAAGAATCTTAAACGCAATCCGAGGAAATCCCGGATCATTTTTCGCCATCGGCGACAGCGCCGCTTCCCGGACTTCATACGGCGTTTCCGGATTCATCAGAATTTCCATAATTTTTCCCCGGCTTTGCCGATCCGCAGAAAGGCCTTCTGCCGCTTGTGCTCTGACTTTAACATCCGGATGATCCAAAAACGGTCGCATGATATCGACATGTTTCGCCGACCCTGCCAGATTCAACAGATGCAACCCCTCCGCCAAAGGCACAGGCGGCTTGTCTGCATTTCGCAATCCTTCTGCCAAAACTTTGGTGGCTTCCGCATCGCCTGAAGGCACAAGAATTTGAAACGACGTCAACCGCAGTTTGTCCATATGGGTTGATAAATTCTTACGCGCCCAGGCCACGACTTGCTGCTTCGCCGTTTCGTTTTTTTCAACGGTAGCTCTGCGAGCCATCTCCGTCAACAGGTTGGCTTTAAAATTAACGGTGCCACCTCGCGGATCATTAAGGATTCGGTCACTGGCCTCCAGTAAATTTTTATCCAGCGGAACCTGCCGCGTGGCTTCCAACCGTACATCGTCATCCTCTTGCGCATTTTGAATTAAAGGAAAAACTTTTCCTCGCACTTTTTCCTTTTCACCCAACATGGATTTCAAAGCTTTCAGACGCATGGCTTTGGGTTGATTCCGATCCGTAAAAATTTTGGAGAAATCATTATTCACCACGATAAATTTATTCACCAGTTCAATAAGATCGGGATGAACAAGAATCAGACGGCGGAACCCATAAGGAACGTCGTCGTAACTGAAACCCAACCCCTGTTTCGGGTCAAATTTACCCAGGTAGTCGATCATATCCCTCGGTCTTGCCGTTGCCGGACTGCTCGGCCACAAATTCTTAATGGCGGAAGCCGGGAACGGTTTTTGCGGAACAATCGGTCGACTGCGCGGTACATTGAAGTTGCTGTTCATGTCCGCCACACTGGCCTGGTTCGGCGGCCGGTCGTCACGACTTCCCGCTCCCTGTGGTCCGGAAAGACTATCCCAGGGCCACATGCCGTCATCTAAATAAGCCCCGCTGAACCAGGAAGTATTTCCGGGATTGTTCCAGTTGCCGCCGTTGTCGTAATGCTGTGGTGCGGCGAACGTCTGCGATCCACCGACAATTCCAAAGCGTCGCTTCTTCCATTGCCAGTAAGCCCATTGCCGGTCCACCTGCGTGTGCAGTAAATAAAACAGAGGATCGGTTGCCGAACGTTGTGGAGAAAGAATATGGCCGCTACCGCAGGTCCACCCATGCGAATAATTATGGGAGTACCTTTCCATAATATTGCTGAAAGACGTGTTACTGGTCCGCGGACCAAAATTATCGTACTGCATCAGGTTGGGACGACTTAACAAATCGGCCCGACCCGCAGCATTGTATTCGTTTTGCATGTCGGTATTCGGTTCGTCGACAAACCGAAAGTTTGACCATTCCGGAAACACCGTATGATCGCTTCCATTACGGCGAACCACTCCGAAAGACAACGAACCGCTGGTTCCTAAATCCGTGTCCCATCCATTTAAAGGATTAGTCCAGTGAAAGTTGACTGCCGGCGGAAACGTTCCGGTTCCCGGCGCTCCCATGAATTTATTGACAAACACGTTGGGAGACTGCCGGTCCCAATTCCAATACGGCAAAGCTACACTGGGATCGATCTTTTGCAGTTCGCGTTCCAGGTGCAATAACAAGGCACGATGCCAGGGTAAAAACGCAGGCTGACTGTGGCCCAAATCACCGGGTCCACTTCCAACGGTCGATCCCAAACGGTGCAACTCCTGAAACATCAGATAACCTTTGGAGTTACCGTCGGCATCGAGTCCGGTGTCTGACAGGTTACGCAAGGCCCGCATAGCATTTAAAAATCGGTCTCGTTCCCCGGTGGTGAGCTTGTTCGCATCTTTACGAATACGCACCATGAGTTTGTGTTTCCCGATCAGCTTTCCTTTTGCCTTTCCTTTATGAACTTCAATGACGGCATCTTTATCTTTGATGCTGGGGCGACCAAACTTTCCAGCCACTACAAAGTTCACCCACTTGCCGTTTCGCGGTAGGTCTAAAGTGAGGGTTTTACGAGTCGCCGTGGTGTTGATGGGCCATGGATTTTTATATTTAGCGAACAGCACATCCCCACCCGCCCGCAACCTATCGTTAGTTAAAACCACTTTGATCGGTTGTGGATTTAAACTGGCGCGACCTTTATAGCGAGCTCTGGCAAACGTGGGTGCCCACGTGATGTAATCATCCTTGCCTGTCTTCGTCTGATTGATTTGAATTTCAACTTCGAGACCCGGAGGAAATTTCGGTTTTTTGCAATCGATGCTGGGAATGGTAATGCCGCCGCGTCCAAACCCTGTGCAGCGTTCACAAATGGAACCGGGACCCCGCCCGCCGAATCCGCCCAGTTGCCATTCCCCGATGGTATTGCCGCGACTCATCGTGGAAATCATTTCCTCTTGTAAGCGGCCCATCTCCGGATTTCTTCGGAACAACTCCGTCGCTCGAAAATTATCCGCAGGACACAAGATTTGCGTACAAATGCGCTCGGTCAACTCCGGTCGAAACCGTTCTCGAAATCGGTCCACCACGCACAGGGTATCGTACGCGTTGGCAAACCTCCCCTTATTCTGCGAGCGAAAGGCCACATAAGTTTTGCCTCCCTGGAGATTGGCAACAATTTTTCCATTCTTTTTAGTGAAAGGAACGTCCAGTAACTTGCCCTTAACATATTCTTTAAATTCCAATTCCGGAAATTCTGATGCCTTGGCTTTAATGGTTTTGTTGGGATCGATCTCTACATTTTTTACCGTTTGCCCCATGCCGGCGTGCACCCTAAACGCCGTCGCTTCGTTGAATAGAAACATCAGGTCTTTTGGCAAAGGAACCGGCTGCGCTTTTTTGAGATTAAGACAAGGACGCAGCGTCGGTCGATTTAACGATGTCCATCCGCGCGTGGGTGAGTTGGTGATACTTGGATTGTCCGCACAGGGTAATTTAATAGTGGGTTGTTCTCTTACAGGCAGTTCTCTTAACTGTGCTTCTGATCGATCACTCCACACCAGGAAGGCAGTGATAAAAATCAGAACCAGTATTATGATAAATTTTTTCATGGAGTCCCCTCGCTTAAGCTTTTATAAAGCCAGCCCGTTTTGAGCTACAGTTTATGGTTCAGCGTGGCTCCTGTTTCGGCCCCTCCTCAAAAACCTTTTCCGAAACAGAAACCTCGCCAAAGTTTTAAAAATTTTTTTATTGTGAAAAACGTCGATGCAAAACTTTTAGTTTGTGGGTGGAGCATCCCAAGAAACGGTCAAGCCCCTTCCCCCCGTTTCATTTTTTCAAAGTTTACACCTCAGGTTCCACTTCCTAATTGGGTGCCATTATAGATATTTATCGAATCCGATATATCGTAGAAAGCATAGTTCTCTTGTCATACTCTGAACGACATCATCAAATTTGCCTAAGTATAGCTAAAGTCATCCTTTCTTGGGGATAAATTTCCCCTGATTAATCAATAAGTTCCCTAATTAAGAGTATTTTCGGCAGAGTTCGCATAGCGGATATATGGTTTCCAAAAGAGTTGGCATTCGGGAGGGAGTGTCCCTATTTTATAAGAGGACCTTTGCATAACAGTAACTATGGAACAAAACACCATAAACTTAGAGAGGGGACCGATGTGCTCCCTCTTTTTAAAGAGGGCTGGGGTGATTGACAATCAGGGCTTTTTCAAATTTCTTACTTATGCAAAGGTCTCTTTTATAAGAAACCGCAGTTATAGAAATTTCATTTAGAGGGCACACACCCCAAGGAGGACCGAATGGAAAGAGATGAACTGCAACAGCATATCTATTCTACCTATGTCAACCAACGCCACGGGATGGCTTTGATCACTTTAGTTTTTCCGGCGCTGCTTTATATCGTGGGAAAGTTTAATGGCATTCCTTTAGAAAACTCGATGAGCGCCTATTATTTTGCGCCCACCAGCAACCCGACCGAACAGGATTTCCCGGTGCGAGTCTGGTTCGTCGGAATCCTCTTTGCGTTGGGAATTTTTTTCTACCTGTATAAAGGCTTTAGTGAAAAAGAAAATATTGCACTAAACATCGCCGGAGTGTTTGCCATAGGAGTTGCCATTTTCCCTATGGACAGACCTCCCGGAGATGCAAGCCGTTGGTTCTCTCTGCATGGATTCAGCGCGGTCATGGTGTTCTTGTGCATTGCGTTCGTTAGTATCTGGTGCGCCAAAGACACTTTGTATCTGTTGAAAGACGAAACTTTGGAAAACCGCTACAAAAAAATCTATGCGACTTTAGGGGGACTGATGATCGCATCTCCAGTGATCGCATTCATATTGACTTTGGTATTCCAGAAACAGCCCAGCTATATTTTCTTTGTGGAAGCCGCCGGAGTCTGGACTTTTGCCGCCTATTGGTCCGTGAAGAGCACCGAGCTCGAAAAATCCAGTGCCGAACAACGCGCCCTCGCTAAAGAGATTTGATCGGTGGCTTATTCCACAGGTCCTGAAAGTTGATCTTGCTGTTTATAGTATTTTTTTCTCGATGAGGATTATCCGGAGTCAAAAGATTTTAATATAATGCTTCGCAATCATCTAAATTCAGTCATGATCGAAAGCACTTACCCGTTCTTCAGAAAATCGAATCAATGGAATTCCGGAAAGGAACACTCCACAGGAAAATTTTCCCAATACCCTCAGTTTTCGAAAGTATCAATTTTAAGTCCTGCCTACCCTGTAGAGAACAGTTTCACATTTTTCGGAAACCCACAGAATGATTTGAAACCCATGACTTTCAATGTCATTCCTTAAAAAGTAAAGTTGATAAATTTATCGAAAACTTTCGGTCCAGCTGATCTTCACCCAAGCAATTAATAAACAATTATTTATAGAAACAAAGCCTAATTTAACCCGCCTAAAATGGGATTGCTGATCTCACAGAATCAAGTCTCCAATCCATGCGCCACTCATCAAACACTCTTTATCCAATCCCTAACAACATCGGCCTTAAGTCAAAACGATCTAATTATTGAATTCGGATATTTCGCTTTACAAAATAAGTCAGGTATGACAAAGTTCGTGTATCGAATAAATTTTTTAAGAAACCCGTTTTTCTCGGGGAGGGGATTCATTATGAACTTACTATCTGATGTATTGAAACGTGATACTGAAATTGCCAAAGAGGTCGAAACCAGAGTAGATGCCAATCTTTTGCAGCCGACACCATCCAGTTTTATCGAATCTACTCGGTTGAGGTCTACCTTAAATAACATTACAGACACCGAAAGTTTATCTTTAGTAGCGGAAGAGGCGGTGGTTCTCTGGAATACAAGACCCTCGCTACCCATTCAGGACGATGCCTATGGCCTTCCCGATTCACCCACCTGGCGGGAACGACTTTCTACCGCGGAAAGCAAGTTGCGAAAAGCCATTTTAGCCACAGGCAGGATTGAGCTCCTGGATCATCCTTTCAATGCGTTTTCTCCATTTTTTGGCACCGGTTGGTTAATTGCGGAAGACGTAATTGTGACCAACCGTCACGTCGCGGAAATATTCGTGAAGTCCCATGGCAATCAACTTATTTTTTCTCATAATCCGCAAACCAATCAACCCACGGAAGCTCGAATCGATTTTAAGGAAGAGTTGGGAGCGCCTCCTTCAGAACATGAGTTTACGATTATAGAAATCATCGCCGTGGAACCTGCACCCGGAGCCGATGCAGCATTCTTCAGGATTAAGAAGAACGGACTTCAAATTAATCCCATTGAATTAGTCCACGAAAAAGAAGATGAGTTTATTGCTGCCATCGGTTACCCCGGAAAAGATCACCGAGCCGATCCGATCAAACTGGCGGGTATATTTAAGGAAGGGTATGGCATCAAGCGATTGGCCCCGGGACAAATCATGCCCGGCGGCAATGCCAATATTTTGCACCACGATGCTTCGACATTGAAGGGCAGTTCCGGGTCTGTGATCATTTCACTGGAAACCGGAAAAGCGGTAGGACTTCACTTCGCCGGCGTCTTTGGGGATCGCAATAGTGCCGTCAAAGCCAGCGAACTCAAACGCCAGCTTACTCAACTCAATATCCTCCCCACATCGGTATCATTAGATAGAACTCCAATTCCAAGCTCCGAGGAAAAGGGCGACCAGGAGAATATCAATGATCGCCAAGGTTATCAGCCCGACTTCTTAGGCGCGGACGCGACAGTTCCTCTTCCTAACCTAAATTCAAATCAGGGTGATGCCGGGGACCCGTTGCATTACACCCATTTTTCACTGGCGATGCACAACAAGAGAAAGTTAGCCCTCTATACTGCCTGCAACATTGATGGCACTCAGCTTCGCCGGATTCCAAGGTCCGGTCGATGGCGCCTCGACGGGCGTATTGAAATTTCCGATCAGCATGGCAACGAGTTGTATCGTCACAATGATTATGACCGGGGACACCTCGTTCGACGGCTTTCGCCGGTATGGGGTGATTTTGACGAAGCGAAACAGGCGAATGACGATACTTTCTTTTACACGAACGCCGCCCCGCAACACAAACGCCTCAACCAAAAATTCTGGTTAGGTTTGGAAGATCATATTCTGGATAAAGCCGATGCCCACGATATGCGTGTTTCCGTTTTCACCGGTTGTGTTTTTGATGCCGGAGATCCCAAACATAGAGGCGTGCAAATTCCCAGACAGTTTTGGAAAATTGTCGCCTTTAACGACAGAGACACCAACCGCCTGCGTGCCAGCGGATACCTGATGGATCAGTCGCACTTAATCGCAGATATGCCCGAAGAGTTTTCTTTTGGCGCCTACAAGACCTATCAGGTTTCGATTGGTAAAATTCAATCCCTGACTAACTTGGATCTGCAAACTCTAATCGACGCAGATGTATTGAATAAAAATGAAAGTTTTGGGCTTATGCCTCTTACATCTTTCGAAGATATTCAATTCTAAAATGAAAGTTTTGGGCTTATGCCTCTTACATCTTTCGAAGATATTCAATTCTAAAAGGAGGGCGTCATGAATAAAAAAAAGACATCGAAGAAAAAGATTGATGCGAGTCAGCTCCAAGAAATGCTGTTTGATATAAATGTTAATGAGGAAGATCTTGCACCCTATATTATGATTGATTCGGAAAGATCCCGTCCTTTTAATCCTCAAATTACCGTGAATCCAAAGACAGTCGAGATAGATGAGACGGCTGCAGAGGGGGCACTGATTCTCAATTCTATGAATGGAATTTCCCGTTGGCGTCGGCAACGCAAATACGAAGCCAAGATCCGGGGTGGTTGGACGGGTTTAAAAATCGTTGAGGATGGGGACAGTTGGCATCAATATCCTTTATTACTGAAAGACGTGATCGACCAACTGTTCGATGATTATGCCATCTACAGTTTTAGTGCGGCAGGTGACGTGCTGGCAAGTATGGTGGACCAAGACGAAACTTTTGAAGCCATCAAAAAAGAGAAGCCGGATATTTTTATGATCAGCGGTGGAGGCAATGACTTACTGGGCCAAGGAGCGCTTCGGTCCTACCTGAAACCCTATAATTCCAGTTTACGTCCTGACGAGTATCTCGGCAGTCGTTTCGATACCTTTCTAAGTGTCATTGTGGATTTGTATAAGCAAATATTTGATAAATGTTACGAAGCCAACAGGGAAACCAAAATCATTTGCCACGGATATGACTATGCGATTCCCAACGGAGGTCGCTGGCTGGGAAGACCGATGGAGCACAAAGACCTGAGAATCAATGACAAAAATCTGCAAAAGGAAATCCTTGTTGTAATCATCGACCGATTGAATTCTGCCCTACAACAATTAGTTAACAGTTACGGCAATGTTTATTTTGTAGATTGTCGAGATGCCGTTACCGAATGGCATGACGAACTGCACCCCACAAACGAAGGGTACAAACAAGTCGCCAACCGCTTTAGAAATTTGATTCAAACTTTGTAAATGGCAAGGCCTACGGGTTAAGGAGAGCTTTACATAACATGAATTTTTATAAGACCCCCTGGAGGTAAAATCCCCCCAGCCCGGCCCCCGGCCGGCGGGAACATTCTTTTGCGATGATTTAATTTCAATGCTATATCTTCACAAAGTTTTCGAGGATTAAAGTTGCCCCCAATCGCTAGATTGGAAAGGGGGAGCGCATCGACCTCATTTTTAATAATTATTGGGTTTCATTCAAACGTTCCACTTACGCAAAGGCCTCCGGTTGAAGAAGAGGAATGTTTGTAAGCGACGAGTCCTACAACGCAAAGAATTAATGAGCGTGATTGCCAGTGAACTGGATGCCCTCAACGCCACCTATGGAGATTTTGACAATAAACCTTAAGTATATACATATTTCAAAGACACAAAAATCAGCACAACCAATGCCAATCACAATGCTGTGCAATCACTTTGGGATTTTCAAGATAAACTCAAGGAGTTGAAACATTTTCATTCAGAGTACCATGAGATTGAACATCTAAAGCGCCAATTTAAGGATGAACTGCAAATGTTGATAGATGAGGGAAAAATTTAACCGCGAATAAAATTTACCTGGATTATAAAGCGGGAGTTAATTAGACATGCCCATCTTCAGTTGGGTTTCGTGGATTTTTTGGGTGGCGCGGGGGTAGGGTTCGATGGCGTTGGCCTTCTTCCACATTTCAATCGCTTCCGGGTAGCGTTTCTGGCCGACCAAAAAGTCCGCATAATTGTCGTACATCCATTTATTCTCGGGATTGTTCTTGATGTTTTCTTTCAGCAGTTCCTCTTCTTTTTCCCAGTCTTCCAGGTCGACCGCCACTCTCTGTCGATGCGCATTCACTATCATGTGATGGTATTTAAACTCCACTCGTTTTTCGGCTTCTTTAAAATGATGCAGCGCCTCTTCCCACCGATGTTGCTTTTCGTACAAAATGCCTTTGAAGTACCAGGGATAAAAACTGTTTTTGTTCAGGCGCAGCGCTTCGTCCAAAGAGGCTTCCGCTTGGTCATAAGCTTCCAAAAGGATCAATAACCTGCCAAAGTGCGCATGCGTCTGGCTTTCCTTACTACCGATTCGAACCGCCTTTTCCGCCAACTCGCCGGCTTTATAAATACTTTCCTCTTCGAAATTACTCAGGGTGTACCAGTCTCGGCCGCCATAACCCTTCACGATATGAAACATGGAAGACGCCAGGTACACCCACGGATCGTTCGGATCTTTCTTCTCCGCTTTCGCAATTTTAGAAGTGGCCTCCTGTATTTTTTTCCAATTGAATACATTGCCTTCGATCTGGTAGTACGCTTCCCGAGCCAAGGAGTGGTCATGAGATTCGGCCTCAGCCACGACATTCAGGCAGCGAAACAAATCCCCGACAAATAGATGCACCATAAAAAAACTCACCAGCAGTCCTGCCGTTAAAATGGGTAAAAGTAATTTCTTTTTCATGGTGTATCCTTTAAATCGGTTTCCTTAAATTGTTATAAAAAGTCCAGGGCACAGAGATGGTCGAAGAAAGCACGCTTGTTCATGGCAGTCTCTGTGGGAAACTGCCCCATCAATGTTTCGTAAGCTTTAATTAGTTTATGATGTGAACTGATTACCAAAGGATGCCGAGTATACGTTTTCTTAAACTCCTGTTTCTTCGACATCGGGGCAATAGCCCATTGGTTCAGCAGCTGCTTCTGTTCTTCAATCGCTTCCAACACCAACCGGTGCACCCCCTTTAACGACGCCGGCGTGGGCAGCGTTTTTAGCTTTCGAAGGAGACCATTTATTTTACGAGTGTAAGCCGACTTCCCGGCATCGCCTTTTCCCTTAAAATAATAGAGCTGCGACAAATGCTCCAGACGCGCCACCATAGCATCATCGGTAATCACAAACATCTTTTTCAAAAACATCTTATTTTGACCGGAGACTTTGGAAGCACTCTTATCAAACGTCGTTTGCCGATGCGGAATCGAGCGATACGCCTGATCCACCGACATGGCATTCACCTGAGAAACCCAGACAAGCGCCAGCAATACTATTCCACAACTCAATTTTATTTTCATGATGTCCTCCCTGAACGTTCCATTAATACCTGCGGGACCACGGGTAACAAATCGGTCCATAAATTATGTTTCGGGTTGTGACCGGTCGCATCCGATCGCAATTGGAATTCTTTGTCAATCAACTGGTACCCCGGAATTAGATCGTAGCTGGCTTTGCTTCGCATGTCTTTTGTGGGGATGACGACGAAATGGTTGTTCTTACTTTCCATTCCAAAATGTTTGGCCCAGCCTTTTGCGTCTTCTATTGTGGGATGCCTCAGCTTCAAGTCGTAAAGCAGCAACTCCACAAGTACAATGCCTTCATCCTCCAACCGCAAGCCGCCGGTGTACGATTTAAAATAGCCCTCAAAATCTTCCAATCCGTTTTGCGGTTGGATATTGCCATACGGTCCTCTAATATGCGCTCCGGCAAACGATTGACACGCCGGACAGTTCATACCAATCGGCTCGATTAGAATCACTTTCCCTTTGAAGCGGGACAGGTTCCATTGATTACCATCCTGATCGATAAACTCCAGGTCAGGATAGGTGCTGCCGAGTTGTGGCGGCCAGTTGGTAAGGTTAATTTTTGGCACAGCGTTATTCTTTTTGGAATAGCCAAAGTTATAACCAATGGTTATCATGACCAATACCAGGAACCCCAATAGTGCTTCCCATTTAACGCTTCGCATGGTAAGCCTCCTTCATTAATTTTTTTGCTTCTTTCAAATTTCGGTGTTTGGGATTCTTTTTAATAAACTCTTCTAATGAAACTCGAGCCAGGTCAACCATCCCGGCGTCTAAATAACTTTTCCCCAGCCAGTACCGGGCGTTGCCATGATTCGGATCCTTTTTCAAAACTTTCAAAAACTCAGGGAAGGCTTTCCAATATTCTCCGTTGTAATAAAATCCCATTCCCTGAATCATATGCTGATTCACTTCCGGATATTTGTCTGCCTTCAAATCCAAAAATGAAGAAGGACCATATCGGTCTAATTGCTCGACAATACGCTTTGCGTAAGTTCTGCAACCGTCCGCCAGAGATTCGATAGGCATTTGCAGGGTTTCCGTGGCCACCAGGCGAGTGGTCTCGGTTTCATAAACTAAAGTTTGCACTTCGACTTTTTTACGATCCACCCAAAAGTTTCCCGCCAATATATAACGCGCGGCGGCCAGGCGGCCAATGTGCGCCATCGTTTCTTTATCCATGGAAGCTTCGTAACGCAAACCCTGCTCGCGAATCAAAGCATCCATATAGTCGCGATCCAATATCTTTATGGATTTGGAATGGGAAGACAGACACACCTGTAAAATATCAGGAATGCCTTCAGCCAGCGTTTGATGCTTTTGCTCCACGGACATCGCATTGAAAGGAAGAATCATCAATGAAATTTTTTGTTGAGGCAATGCCTGCGCCGTACTGTGAACCAGAAGTAATAGGAACATTAAGACTCTCACGGTTCCCTCCGATCCAATTTGTAGACTCCGTCGTACCAGGTTCCAACCCACACCCGCCCCTGTCTGTCAATATCCAGCGCGCTGGGTGTATCGATGAATCGTTGTGGCGGATTGTAAAGTGTATTGCTCACTCCATCAAAATACCCGATACCAAACGAACGTGCCTGGCCGTCTGCCCCATACCAGATGCCCTTTTCCGAGGCTGGGATCAGCATTCCAATTCGGTCATAAGCAATGCTTGAGTTTTGCGGAGAAAACATTTTCCACTTATTATTTTTGAAACGAGCCAAACCTTTGCCATCCACAGCCGCCCAAAGGCTGCCTTTGGCATCAACCGTCAAATCGTTCACCCGTCCATGAAATATCCCTATGGATCGGGGCCCTTCAAGACCGATTTGATGGATGCTCCCTTCTTCCGTTCCCACTGTAAAGTTACCCCTAACCCTTTCAGTAAGCGCGGTTATGCCAGACGCAAAAGTTTGACTCGTAGTAACCTGATTATCTTTAAAATGTATAAACTGACCTTTGGTGGTGCCGATCAATAATCCGCCGCTGGCTTCGGCGCATTTAATGACAGAGATGGCTCCCTGAGCTTGCGGAATACGAACGCGCTGAGTTCGCAATGGCTCAAAGGATCGAAGCATTTTTGAATTGACGCTGACTCTGCCCACTTCGGGATACTCGTGAAACCGTGAGGACACCCAGGCATGATTATTCGAACAGGCTGCGATGTCAGTAATAAAATTATGAAAAAATCCGTTGGACACATCCTGCACAGAAAACGACTCTCCCTTTAAACTCATGATGCCGCTTTCAATGCCCCACCACACACGGCCATTCGGAGCCAGAGCCAGCGCCGTCACATCCGGAAGAATAAAACGTTTGTGCGCAAAAATTCGATCCCACTTATTACCCGAAAGGTCCCGATCTGTTTCTGTATAAATGACACCGTTCCCCGTATTACCGGAATGCGTGGTGAAGTTTTTGTATTGGTAAATTCCCACTCCCTGTTTCTGCTTCAGGGCAACAAGATACTTGCCCTGATCGACCGCAGCCACGGCAAACGGTTCCATCAAAGCGCGACTGACCAAATCCAGTTGCGGCGAGTTCACATCCGGATCGAAATGCGCATACTGCAATCCATAAACATTATCCGAAAGCAACAAAGTCAACTGACCATCAGGTTTTGGAATCAGTTGCAAAGAATGGACTTTGCTGGAATCCTGATCACAGGCGCAGCGCAATTTAAAAAATTGCTGCTTCCAATAGCGACCTTCATTGGAGCTGTAAAGTTGTGGCCTGCCTTTACTTGAAAATAATGCCAGTCGATAAACCCCTTTGGCGTCCTGCACCAGTGAAGGTCCATACACCGGACCGCTGGTAGATATTTCAGAAACTTGTTCCCATTGTTTTAGGTCGGACGATTTTAAAACCACCAAACTGTTACTCACATACGAATAGTAAACCAATACCCATTGGCCACGCCGGTTTTGCATAACCGCGTACTCCAACACATCGGGGACCGCCGATTGCGTGTTGTTTTTATATTTAATTTTTTTCGCTTTGTTCACGACTTTGAGAAAAGCATCTTTCCAGGTACCCAATTTTGATTTTGAAGCGAGTAGTTGAGACATCGGCTTCCAGGGTTTATGCTTTTCCAATGGCACGCGAACCGGAGGCGCCCATTCTCCTTTGACCGGTAAGCGACTGGTCCATATTTCCCAGTCCCTGCCTCTTTGCCGGGAGATCCAGAACAAACGCAGGCTGCCGTCTTCCACCGAAACCAATCGCGGATAATATTCTCCACTGGAAGAATTAAACGGTAACTTCATCGGCGGCGCCCAAAGCGTTCCATCTTTACTTTGCGAATACCACAAATCGCTTTCTGCATCGTTCAATGCTCCGGAAAGGGTGACCAGCCCGATGCGCCCACTGCGATCCATAGCCATGGACAACTCTTTCTTCGGCATATAAAAATAATTATTTCGATTGCTGCCGGTGAATTTCCCATCCGGAAAAGCAATGGTACTTAAATGAAGCGCTTCCGAATTCTTTTTTAACTTCGCGGTGAGTGGAGGTTTTTTAGTATAGGGTTTTTTAATTTTTTCAACGTAACCTTTAATCTCCCATTGCTTCACTTTGCCGTTAGACGCGCCGACTTCGATGACTATAATTTGTCGGTTGTCTCCATGAAACGTAACCTCTTTTCGCAAAGTAGTGAATTGGGTGGTCTGCCCGTATAGCGTCCCCAACCATGAGTTTGTAATTTCCCTGGGTAACGGAAACGGATGCACCCGTATTCGAAAACTATCTCCCGATTGTCCGCCGGACATTCCCTTCCTGAAAACCTTTCCCGTGACTTCCATCGCCACGCCGCTCATTTCATAACCGTAAGGAACCGCCACCGCATAGTAACGTTCTTCCCATCCCTGGTGTGGTCGCACATCTTTAAAGAATGACTTGGTCGATTTATGCCCGGTGAATTTTAAAACCGGCTTTTTGGGATCCAACAGATAAGTCCCCTCGGGTAACCGAGGCAATTTTTTGCGGCTTAAATTTTTTGTCAGGTCCGGGACCATGGCAATCATTTGCCGATCCGCATCCCAATGCAATGTAGAGGCGTGATGCCAGGTGAAGTAGGACGAGTTGCGAGTACCCGCCTTGCGATACTTTTTCCCCAGAGAATATTTTTTATAAAATGTGTTGACGTGTTGAAGCGCCCGGTAAGATTGTTGCGTCTGATTGTTTTTCGCGAGGAGTCCTCCCAAGCGAAACCACGCTTCAATATTGTGTGAAGTGACCGGTTGCTTTTGCGAAAGCGTTTTATAAATTTCAATGGCCTGCTTTCGGTCCATCAACCGCTGTTCCGCCAACAGGCCGGCGAACATCATGGCATCGTGAGCTTCTACCGACCCGGACCACTTTTTGAAAAGCTTCCTATATATAAGTGCCGCTTCCCTGAGCTGGCCCTGAGATTCGAGGGCTCGTCCCATCCAAAGATGCGCTTCCCGATAGGCAGAGTCGTTTTTAGATGCCGCGAAAAAACGTCCAAACGCATCGGCATATTGACCGCGGTCAAACAAATCCATTCCGGTATAAAAGTGTTCGGTGGCCTGATGAGAATCCGTAGTCACAAATCTGATTTTTTTTCTTTCTTCTGCACTCAGCTTCACGCCTTTTTTTTCTATGAGGTCGAGAGCCACTTGCTGAGTCAACCGGCGCATCTGTTTTAGTTTTCCTGAAGCTTTGGATACCTTGATAATATCCTGCGTATCCATTTCCATCAGAAACACGTTCAAGTGAAGGGTTCTTCCCTCCACTTTATAATTTCCGTACAACACTTGATCGACTTTGGCGACGCGGCCCATGCGCAGAGCCTGATCTTTTTCGATTAATCCACTGCCGCTCAATTCCAGTTCGTTCATGTGAGCCTGCATTTGAGAACGGTCGAGGAGAATAAAAGAATCTACCTGCGAAAAGTTTTGTGTGAAGAGGTCCGCCAAACCTTTACTCAACCAGCCTTGCGTTTCCCCTTCCAAAGCGGTGAATGGAATAACAGTTAAATGAGTGGGCCGGGGTTTCGAAACACCTGCGCTCGGAAAAATCAGCAACACCAGAAAACATATTCCTATCCACCCGACTTGTTTAAACTGCATCGACTCCTCTAATGAGTTTTTGTATTTAACTTTTTAAGCAGTGCCGGCACTAATCTTTCAGATAGTTCAGCGGTCGCATTCTGCAAAGCTTTTTTCCCGGCCATTTCCGGAGACAAATCCACCGCCACCACCACCGCGCGGTCAATCGCCAATATTTTTCCGGTGGTGCGTTCAATGGCTTTCACTTCCACCCGGCCCTTGCTGGAAACCAGATTGCCTTTACGAAGTCCGAACTCACTAAATGCTTCGCCTTCGATTTGCACATCCGGCGGAGAGCTGGCACTGACCGGATCGACTAATTGGAATCCTACACCCTGCATGATGGTGCCCAGTTCCATTTCGGAGGCTGGGTCCAAAACGTGTTTGCTCATGCTCATTTCATCGATGGAAATGGAGACTACCGGGAAATCATTCGCATCATAACTTGCAAGTTTTGCTTTAAGCTTTTGTATGGGATCTTGTTGAATTTCGCTGGTGGCAACCAAATGGGAACCGCTCGTCGTCAGCACGTCGGCAACCTTCGCCGCCAATAGAGTTGCCGCTTCCGTGACTGAACCTCTTTTAGGAATCGTGACGGTTTGACTGAACACCCGACCGGTCTCCACTCCAATAACTTTGGTCACCACCACCATGTTCGACTGCACTTGAAACATGCGACCTGTAATAATTACTTTGGCGCCCGTTAAGTGACCTATCCTGGCCGCCGTTCCGGGCTCCACTAATCCGGACTCTCCCAGTTCCATTTCACTCAACGCTTTGTCCAACTCGGCCCGCTCCACTAAAGGGATGCCGTGTGTCTCGGAAAGTTGCTGCGCCAACAGTAAAGAAAACTCCTCGCCCATGGTATCGGCAGGTTCTTTACTTTTACCTTTAAGGGAAGACATTAAATCTTTAATTAAACCGGTTTCCTCTCCGGTAACCGCAAGAGGAAGCACCGTAGCAACCAACTCTCCGGTTTGCGCTTTGGCCAGGGTGCCCCACAAAGAAACCAGACCCAATATGGCCGCCAGGGAAATGGCGGTAACACATTTTTTTATTGAGTGAATACCCTTCATAATGTCTTTCCTTAAAATAAAAGCGGTCATAAAACTTTCTGAAACATTTGAATCAATTCAAATTGAAATAACGGGTTTTTAGAAAGCTCATCCAGGAAGAGCATTTCTATCCGGACTTCTTTGGGCCTGAACATCACTTTGGGGAGCCCTTCCGCTTTTTCATTAAAATGAATTTTGCTTTGTTCCAGGATTAAAAATGCTGCGGGAGATTTGGGCGCCTTATGGTGATTAGAAATATAAGGAATATTGTTTTCTTCGAAAAACCTCTCCAGTTTGCCTTCGGAATCGGCAACCACAAGATCATGATTCAAAGCCCAATCCCGAATCGGGTCTAATATTTGTTTGGGATACACCTGCAAAACCACAGTTTCGGTGCGCTTCCATCCCTGGGAGGTTAAAAGATCAACTTCTAATTCAAGTTCCGTCTTGCGGCGCACTTCCGGTACTTCAATGTGAAAGAGTTTCATGCATGAGCTCATGGTGGGATCCCCAAGGGGAACCTGCAACGCACTGGTTTTGCCAAAAAGCTGCAGACGAATCTTTTGGCAATCTTTCATGTCCGTCTTTAACGGTAAAGAAACGGTTTTCCCGCCAAAAATATGATGAGCCGAATTTGCAATGCTTAATTTCGGGGTCGATAATATAAAAGAGATTCCAACCAGCATTGAAAAAACCGCTTTTTGAAACAAAGTCATCAATAATTTTCCGGATTTTAAATTTACCTAGAAGGTAATTGTATCATACCGATAAATATTAATTAACCTGTTTTTTAAGCGACGAGTTATCAAGGAGTTTGAAGGCTGGCTCTTTGCGAAAAGGAGACTTTTGCGTAACCACAAAATTGAGAAACCCCTGAATGTGAATCACCCCGACCCGCAGGCCAACGCCTGCCAGTAAAATTCATTCTCGGTAAATTTCTGAGATGATAGATTCATCAGAAACTTTTCGAAAATTTTTTTTGCTTCCAACCGCTAGGTTGGGGAAAGAGGGCGAACATGGGTCTCCGTTCTTTTGTTGGACTTTTTTTTGATAATCTTTGGTTATGCAAAGCTCTCCTTTGTGAAGAGACCTTTGCATAACAACCCATAATAAACGAAACGCAAAATTTATTAAAAAGGAGATCGGCGTGCTCCCCCTTTTATCCTTAATTATGAAGTGTATAGACCGGGGAGAAAGGTAACAGGTGTACGGGGACATGGGTAACAGGTAGGCTGTTTTACAATTGACATGAATCTAACAAAACAGGAGGGTTCCTGCCTTGGGAAGCGAAGTCAGTGATGTCATTGCGATTAGAGTTTGTGGAGTTGTGTTTAGTGGAGGGAACGAATATTCGAGAGTTGCGTCGGAGTTTTGGTATCAGCGCGAAAACAGGTTATCAATGGTTGGGCGTTAATGGACGGAAATCATAAAGATGTTTCGATGTGGATTGGCGGCGGCATCGTGGCTGCCGTCGGAAGGTTGGTGAAACGGATCAACAACCGCATCGACCGCGCCCACAACCGCATCGAAAAACTCGATGGAGAAAAACTCGAAAAAGAGGTCTTTCAGGAATTCAAGGAATCGAATGACAAAGCCCACCAGGCCATGACCACCCAACTCAACCGGAAAGAAAATAAATTGGATCAAAAATAGTTAAAAATTCACCAATTATTACCCAGAATACCCAATTCTGTTTCAAACTCTAACCCGGTCTTCTATTTTTTCACAAACACTATTGACAAATATTGTCATTTTTTGCCATTATAAAGGGATAAGGAGAATTTCTATGGCAACGATGAATGTTTCTTTACCCGATCCCATGAAGGCATGGGTGGAAGCTCAAGTGGATAGTGGTCAATATGGCAATGCAAGTGATTATGTTCGTGATCTAATCCGCCGTGATCAAAATGAGCGTGAGCAAATTAAAACGTTACAGGAAGCGATCACTAAAGGCCTTGAAAGCGGTATCAGTGATCGGACGATGAAAGATATTTTGAAAGAGGCACGCACAAAGGCGAAAGCGGCCAAGCATGATTTATAAGAAAACGCTTGAAGCTGATGCAGATTTGATCGACATCTATGTTAAAGGTTTCGGAAAGTTTGGAGAGAAGCAGGCAGAAAAATATTTTTCTGAATTGGAAGATTGTTTTCGATTTCTCAGTGAAACACCTTTGATTTGTCGAGAACGTACCGAGTTTAACCCGCCCGTTCGCATCCACCATCATGGCCGACACCTTATTGTCTACACAATTGAGGAAAATCATATCTTGATAGCTCGAGTTCTCTACGATGGAATGGATCTTCCGAGGCACCTTCCAACCTCTTTCTGAAACAGAATGGCTTATTCCGGGTAAATCTCCCGCCCTAAGCTAATCCGAAAACCCTTCAAAGCCAATGATCCTTTTTCCGGAATTGACAATTTTTACACGAAACTACGCAATTCTGTTTCAATTTTAAAAAGTTTAAGCGGGTACCGCCTTGCCACTCCAGGTCATCCACCCGGATTGGGTGTGCTCAAACACAAGTTTTTGATCTTTCAGTTGGTCGACTTCGTTCAAGTGGTTCATTAGCGATTGCACGTGGATTTCCCCTTCCACGCTTTCTTTATAGATCAAGCGAATGAACCGGTCGGCATACGCCGGCACGCGGCCGGTTTTTTCCCACTTCGCCACCGCCTGTTCACCCAACCCCATAAGCGCACCGAGTTTCTTTTGGGCCAGGTTCAACTCTTTGCGTAAAAACCGGAACTCGGCACCGGTCAATGTCGGCTTGTCATTCACTAGAAATTCTCCAATAGCCTGGTGCAACTCTTCCACGTCGTCAACAGATGTAGCCATGCCGTATGGGGTTTTCTTTTTATGAAACCCGTTAGTCAAGTAAATATTTTTCAGGCCCGCGCCCTTGTACCTCAACATGTATCTTCTCCTTTTATATTTTTGGGCGAAACTTTAAATCCACATGACCGTAACGACTATCACCCCGTTTTGATCGTTTTCAATCGCGATGGCCAGTTTCAAAGTTTCACCCGCAGCAAATCCGGTCACCGTACACTGCCAATTGCCTTTCATCAAATCCGCCGTCGGCCCTTCCACAATCCGCCCACTCCCTAAAACCGTATTGATCTGAGTAGCCGTAATTCCGCGCTCTTCCATTCGGTCCAACGCGTGATTGGTGATGAACACTAATGAAGAATTCTGCGCCGCATTGCGAATGATTTCAGTAGCTTTAGTCCGGGAAAGCCTTATATTGCTGGGCTCATTCTTCATAACCTATATAATATATAGGCTTGACCCAAATGTCAACCAAAAGGGTAAAAAGTGAGCTGATTTTATCCCCAGCCTCCTTCATGAAGAGATCTTTGCATAAGCTAGAAATTTGGAAAAGCCCTGATTGTCAATCACCCCGCCAGGCAACGCCTGGAGGAAGCAAGAATTTCCTAAGTTTCATTTCAGTTCATCTATCCATTAACTTCTGAAAATCCCTTTTGCCTCCAACCGTTAGGTTGGAAAAGAGGGCGAACATGGGTCTCCTTTTCTAAGCTTATTGTGTTTTGTTCAATAATCCTTAGTTATGCAAAGGTCTCCTTATGAAGGGGGGAGCACATCCACTTTCAATTTCCATATTTTTTTCTATGGGAACATTTTTTTGCGGTGAGTTGGCGTAAAGCTCGAACCATCAAAAACTTGTCTCAGGTTGAGCTTACCTTTAGAAAAAGATACCAGGAAAGAGAACAATATCAATGCACTCCCTCTTCAAATGTTTTGTGTTTCATTCTATGTTTTCACTTACGCCAAGATCTCTAAGGTCTCTGTGGAGAGCGGGATAATCAGGACAAATTGGTTACAATGCCGTAATACGAACTCATCTAATGGAAAGGTCTATCTAAAAAATACGGAAGATGTTTTTATAAGTCTCCCTCCACTTTAAAGCACATGACACTGATGGTTCGGCTAAACCCCGGGGCGGCGGGGAGAACTTCGTGAGGAATATACCCTCCCAATAAAAGTACCGATTGTCCCTGCCTCATATCTATATCGATATGCGGCGTGGAGGAATCAATATCTTCCAATTTCGATTTAAAGGATTTATGGTACAAACGGAGCGCCCCGGAAGAGGGTTTTGATTCGGAACGGTCGAGGCAACAAATATAGGTAATGTCGCAATTGGGAATATCTCGATGCAATCCCAGATAATGTCCCGGTCGATCATAATAGGAATAACTGCCATGATTCCCGGTGGGCCGAACAGGATTGCCTATTATTTTAGACAACCGATCCCCCAAACCACCATCCGCGTAGATCCGGTTCAATATATCACCGCCATCGGCATTGACAAGAAACCTGCTGGGATTGCCGCCTCGCCATTCTTTCAAATCCTGTTGGTCTTTCTTCTGTTCTAACGCATCCGTCCGTTTATCTAAACCTTCTTGACGCAAAGCTTTAAACCAGGACGGAGACAAAAAGTTTTCGAATATACAAATTCCGCCAGCTTCAATCAAAGGTGCATGCGACATTTTCAGTTCCTCCCAAACCTTTATTATCGTTTTTAATTAATGAATACTTTTCCAGCCTTAATAATCTGAAGGACCAAAGTCAGGTGGCTTTTCAAACTCAATCACATGAATATGTTTTTTCAGACTCGCGGGTAAAGCCTCGGTCGAAAGAAAGCGGTTGGACTCAGAATCCACGTCCGCTGCTTTAGCTCCGGACTCATCCACCTGCAATTTAGTATCAAAACTTTTTTCAAAAGATGTCGATTCACCCACCAGCAAAAGAATTGAATCGCTGATCATCTGGACATCGAAACCCATTTCAGTAAAGGCTGTATTGACGAATTGCGTATTTCCACCTTCCTTGAGTAAAACTACAGCAGATAGAGTTGACATGCTACCCTCCTTTATATCGAGAGGTTGATGGGTAAAAGCGGGTTGGTCGATCCCTGACTCCAGTTTCTCACTTGAGGGCTTGGGTTCCCGAGTGGAAATTTTTTCTTTGCTTTCCGCATAAAAGAATGGATATTTCATGAACCCTTGCACAACCCTTTCAGCAAGTCCGTAACCGAAAAACAAAACCAGAATAGCAACCAGGCTTGAAACTGAATTCATTTTATCTCCTATCCTGCCGAAAGTACATATTCGGGTTTGCGTTGTTCCCACCCGTGCGGGAATCGGTCAAACACACATAACGAAAGGTAATAACCGTCCTCCTCTACCACCAGATTTCTATCAACCAGTCTATCCAGAAAATCTTTAACATCTTCAGAGCGGAAAGAATCCGCTTCGAGGTCTTCCAGCTTTTCAACAATTTGCGGTAGGCTCATCACTTTATCACAAATCAAATATATGAAACGATCCGCCCCCTCAAGCTTGTACTGAATTCTGTTGCCGCCACGTGTATCTGTTATATGAAGAACATTTCCGGCATCATGTGCCGACAGCGTATCGTTGGATGCCGCCTCCCAGTTGCGAATGGCCAACGTAATCTGTTCCACGGTAGACGGAGACGCCTGCGTTGCTTGGTAATCTGCTTCGAAATAACAGCAAATCCGTGCCAGCGTTTTTTCATCAAGCGAGTACAGATAAGAAAACACCGGTAGCGGCTTGAGGTTTTTCAGACCAAACGATTCAGGTGTTTCAAAATACGGGCTGAAACGATCAAACCGAACCGGACCCGACCCTGAGGGTACCTGCAAATGAGAAAGAGCCGGTAATACCTTCAACATGAATTTATAATCCTGGTCCGTTTCCCCGGGAAACCCATACAGGATATTCCATTCCACGGAAATTCCAAGCTCGCGGCACCATTTTAATAATTGAATATTCCTTAGGCCGGTGGTTCCTTTTTTCATTAATTTCAAAACACGGTTGGACAAACTTTCTATTCCCGGCTGAATGGTTAAAACTTTCGATTTTGCTAACAATTCAATTTGTTTGCGCGTTAAGTTGGCTTTGGTTTCATAAAAGATCGCAGGCATACCCGGTGTAGCTGCCAGTTCAGGCAACAAATTCTCGAAATACTTCATATCCAGAATATTGTCCACCATCGAAACAAATGGAACATCATATAATTGTGAAAACTGAGTGAGTTCATCCAATACTTTATTGGGAGATTTGGAACGGAAACCCATACCTTGTCCGTTTAATCCGCAAAAGGTGCAGTGGTTCTTGGCACCCCACCAGCACCCGCGGGAGGTTTCCATCAGCAAAATAGGAAACTCTTCCGGTGCCGTTCGAGCGTGCATTGAAAAAAAATCCGAGAAGTCGGGTATGGGAAGTTGGTCCATTCGATTGACCGGTTGTGCCGGAGCTCCCTTCCCTTTCCGGGACAAGACTCCCGGAACCGAAGTCACCGGTTTGTTTTTAGATAGCGCGTCAATGAGTGCCGGGAAACTGTCGTCTGCTTCCCCCCGACAAACATAATCTACAAACGTAAATGTCTCGAACAATGCCGCGCCCATATCATCTTCCCAATTAGCGCCACCGAAGACAATTTTCAAATGCGGAAAATGATCTTTCAAAACTTTCGCAAAGGCCAACGAGGCCAGGTTTTGGGTAAACGTGGAAGTGAACCCCACCACATCGTAAGCGGACCAATCATAAGATGCAAAACATTCGGAGATAAAAACAGGTGTTGTTTCCCTCACCTCAATGATTCTCTTGATATCCGATTGAGACATGGCCCAGGTTTCAATCAGTATTTTCTGAACGTAGTCCCAATCCTTCTCCGGTCGACGGCCATAAAGAGGGAGAGTGAAGCACCAGTCCCCGGCAAAGCAGGTGTAAGGTACACCATCGGTCAACCATTTGTAGTTTTCTATTCCGATGTGCCGAACAAAATTTTCAAACGGGTAGGCAAGATCACATTCAAAACCTTTTTCTACCAGCGCAGACTTGAGCAAACTTATACCCAGTGCGGGTCGGTCGATAGCCCCGAAGGGCATGGACAATAAAATAGTTTTCATAACAAAGTCAGGTTATAGGGTTTATAACTCGGCAGCCGCTTTTCGCGACTGCCGTGCCATAACTTAGATTTCACCAGGGTCGACTTGACCCTTCTTAACCATATCTTCCAAAACATCGAACTCTTCCTCGGTCATACCCATTTCCTGCCCTTGTTGTTCCGCCATGGCTGCTTCATAATTGGGATCATATTCTCCCTCATTAGTTCGCACCACGGGACCAATTGGTCGGATTGGATTGATCGGTTGGATCGGTCGGATGGGTTGAACCGGCTGAACCGGTCGCACCGGACCAATTGGCCTTACCGGTTGAACCGGCTGAATGGGTCGCACCGGGCTGACCGGCCGCACCGGTTGAACGGGTTGGACCGGTTGAATCGGCCTTACCGGACTAATCGGTTGAACCGGCTGGACCGGCTGAATCGGTTGAATAGGAGCAACAGGTTGCACCGGTTGAATCGGCTGAATGGGCTGAATGGGCCGAATCGGCCTGACCGGTTGTATGGTTCGAATCGGTCGAATCGGTATACATCTTAACCGCGCCAGCATCGTTGCACGATGGGCATCAACAAGACCATGACCTGTGGCAAGATCCGGTCCGGGGGTCGCCGGATTATTTTGATTCGGATGACATCGCCCGGTAGTCACGTCACGTGCCGTGGTTTTCAAGATATCGCGGATTTGTACCGGAGTTAACTTGGAACAAGCCTGCTTGATCAAGGCAGCAGCACCAGCGAGTTGAGGTGCAGCGGCAGACGTTCCTGAAAATGCGGCCCAACCATCATTAGTTGCGGTTTCATCTCCATTCGGATGGGAACCGCCCGCACTATTTCTATCTATTGAATCATTCGGTTCTACGGGCAACATAATGTTCATTGCCCTCGGTCGCATACCTACGATTCCGGATAGATCCGGTACATTCCTTCCGGCATAAATAGTCGATGCAAAACCGGATGCGTAGTCAGACGCGCGAAGATTATTATTACTGTCCTGGAAAACACCTCCTGCGGATATGACATCCGGATGTTGACCGGGGAATCCCCAATGGCCATTCCCGGCGGAGAAGATCACCGTAATGCCGGAAGCCACGGCCGCTGCAATCGCATTTGCCAATGCAATGTTTGCCGCAGACAGTGGACCATTTTTAATCGATGACCCCCACGAACAGGTAATGATGTCCGGGTTGAGTCCCACCGCGGCATTGAAGGCGGCAATCGTATTTACGAAACTCATCTTGACGGGTCTCAGGTGAACGTCCGGAGCTAAAGAAAAGATGTTCGCACTTTCTCCGGTGCCATGTCCGCTTTCATCGGAATTAGCATTGGAGGCTCCCGGTGCCAGAACAGCTGTGCTGGATCGGTACCCGCGTGCAGTAAAAAATGGATGACGAAACCAACCGCTATCCACCATAGCAACGGTAATGCCTTTTCCGGTGATACCGGCACGATGCGCTCGGTCCGCATTACAGGCAAGTGAAATCCCCGCTGGCACATCATGATGCCAGTAATCCGTTATTGGAGGAAAGGGATTGGCTGCCATAAAATAACGTGGCTCTTCTAAAGCGATCCCTTCAATTAAATCTTCGAAATCTGTTCCTTTCGTAGAAATCAAACCGGGAAGATCACAGTTGGGACAATCCAAAAACTCCGCTTTATCTGCTTTACCAAATTCTTTGATTACATCGTGCTGATGCACTTCAATCGGTGCTTTAAATGCTTTCTCAAAAGTTTTTGGAGACCCGGCAATATTGATAGTGGACTCTGTAATTTGAAGCACCTCAAAACCCGCTTGCCGAAGCCGGTCTGCCGAGGCCATTAACGTCGATTCCTCTGAAGTAAAATTTGCTATATTGTCACTCAGAATATAATCGCCTGCTTCAAACAAAGAAACTCCTCCCAAAGAATGCGGTGAAACTTGTGCATAAATCTTTGAAGGCAATCCCAGCTTCTTGCCGGCAGCTTTTTTAGGAGCTGCTTTTTTTGTTTTTGTCGGAGTAGATTTATAACTACTCTTTTTCTTTCGTTTGGCCATATCGAACCCTCCTCGTTAAATAAATAATTTTCTTTTGAATGCTTTTAAAGACTTCTCCGGTTGCTCAACAGTCAGTTTCTATAAAATCTTATTGCCGCTAACTCATGGATTTCCCCTCAGCATTCACCATGTTTAAACCATTTCTAATAATGGAGCTAAACTTCCAGTACCGTCTCCCTCATAATTAATAGCTCCCAAAGGGACGGGTTTTCCGCAGAAGTAATTTGATAAAGTAAAAAAACTGTCGCTGAATAAGGAAGGAGTCAAACGAAGGCAATCGTTCCGCAAAAAGGTAACAACAAAATAAGCCACATCCCCCTCCCAAATTATCGAAATAAAATTATTTGGATGACTTAATAAAGCTGTACCGAATCTTTCTTTGCCCCTCATATTCCATTCCCAGAGCAAAACCAGATCGGTTTAATTAAGAAATTCTCGGTAATTATAAATTTTTTACCGGAATAAAATATCGTAGAAACTATGTTTCCCTTGTCATATTTGCAATGACATCGATTGAATTATCAGGGTATAAACGGAGTAATAACTTTCAAGACATTAAACCTCAAAGAAACTCAGAATATTCTTATTATTATTCCGAAATACATTGAGTTTTGTGGATTTAACCCTGGTTCCTCAAAATGCAGAAAGCTCCAGGTCACGAAATTGATTGGAGTGGGGGCCTATTGATGGTCGATTAGCAGAAAACGGTGAAAGGATTTGACACTTGCGGTACCCCTATCCATCGATGAGGAATGTAATAAAAAATCTTCTTCTGTGACATCCCTAAAGAAAGGACTTCCCCCTCGCTGTAAGGACCCATTTTTGAAATACAATCATCCATAACTTTTTGGAATTGTAATTTTCAAATGCCACATTGGATTAAATTTTTCCTTAAAAATCCTCTGTTTCCTGTAAATGCATTTTCTTTGGAGTTTTCAGGTGTGATAATACTGCAAAAATGAATACTGTTTTATCCCTAAATTACCTTCTAACTCTATCAAAACCTGTTAGACTGATAGATAAACAATTATTTTGGGCATAGTTTTGAGGATCCATTATCTCACTTTTTTATAACACGAAGCACTAACATTCCAATCCAACTTACTTGCCGTCGAATTCATTAAATGTCAATTAAGTTCAAATTTTTAAGTTATTCAGCCATTGCTCTCATTGCGATATCCATGTTTGTGTATTTTTATTATCCCAATGAACACAGGAAAGTTGTGGTGGAGGCTTTGAAAACGCACTTAAACGGAATGTCAGAAATGGTGGCTTTAGGTGTGGGAACCGGGATTGAATTGAACAACTTTGAAGTTGTTACCGAGGCCTTGAATCGGGCGAAGAAAGATAAAAATCTGGATCATATTTTTGTTTTTGACGAACAGGGCAACACATATGCGTCCTACAATCCGCACAACACCAAAGTTAAATCTATAAAATCTATTTTCGAAAAAAAGATTTATGAAGAGGGGAACCTTATCCAGGTGGTGTCGCCCATCTCATTTAACCAGCATAGGTATGGAACTTTGGTTTTCGGGTATTCTCTCAATTCATTAAATGAAACTATTTATCAAAATAAAAAAGCAACCTTATTAGTGAGTCTGACTATTTTTGCTTTGGGAACTATTTTCACTTTATTGATAAGCAGGAAGATCACTACTCCCCTTTCTCAATTAACTTTTGCGGCGAATGAAATTTCTAAAGGCAATACAGATGTAGCCATTGACGTGACCTCTAAAGACGAGGTAGGAGAATTATCCAAAGCTTTTAAAGTAATGATAGAACAAATAAATTCTTCTATGGAAAAAATTAAAGCAACCAACTTTGAATTGGAAGTCGCGCGGGACAATGCTATTAAATCCAATCGATTTAAGTCAGAGTTTTTATCCAGGATGAGCCACGAGCTAAGAACCCCTATGAATGCTATATTAGGATTTGGTCAATTGCTCAGTATGGATTCCAAAAAGAATTTAACTCCTTCGCAAAAGAAACAAACCAAAGAAATTTTAATGGCTGGGCAACATTTACTTGAGCTTATCAATGAAATCCTGGACCTCTCTAAAATTGAGTCTGGAAAACTTCAGATATTGATCGAAGAGGTGAACCTTACAGATGTTATTGAAGAAACCGTTGATATCATTTCTCCCTTGGTCCAGCAAAACGAAATTGATTTACAAATTAATATTGACCGGTCTAAAAATGTTATCGTCCTTGCTGACAGAATCCGCCTCAAACAAGTTATTCTGAACCTGCTTTCCAACGCAATAAAATACAATCATAAAAAAGGATGGTGTGTCATCGCCTGTAATGAGTCGAGTCCTGGTCGATTACAAATTCAGATAAAAAACTCAGGAGACGGTATTCCAAAAGAAAAAATGGACATCCTGTTCCAACCTTTTGAAAGACTCGGGTTTGAATCCAGTGAAATAGAAGGCACGGGGATTGGACTTTCCATTACCAAAAATTTGATCGAACTTATGAATAGCAGGATTTCTGTCGAGAGCATACCCGGACAAGAAACCTGTTTTACGTTTGATCTTCCCATTGGCAAACCCAAGCAGCGCCACGTAAAAACGCAACCTGCCGTTTTGAAAAAAAAGGCTTTGCCGGATGCAACCGATGAACAATTCAAAATACTTTATGTTGAGGACAACCAGGTCAACCTGGAACTCGTTAAACAGATTTTATCTTCCAAGTACAGCAACATAGAAATTCTATCCGCTCCGGAAGCCCGCCTGGGAATAGAAATGGCTAAATTTCACCTCCCCAATTTAATTTTAATGGATATCAACTTGCCGGGAATGAGTGGAATTGAGGCTTTAAAATCGTTAAAGGAAATGGAAGCCACTCAAAAAATTCCCGTGGTTGCCGTTTCAGCCAATGCAATGGATTCGGATGTGAACTTAGGCATGAAGGAAGGATTTGATGCCTATATTACCAAGCCCATCCAAGTGGACTCATTTCTAAATTCGATACAGAAATATATGATCGCCGCAAAGGAAAAATCTCTAACGCTAATAGACTTTTTGGAGTAAAGCATTTCTCCTCCACTATGAGCTGGACTCTAACCTAAATACTGAATTCCTAAAACTTATCGAGTTGGTTCTATATATAAAGGTCTCTCTTTAGAAATATAAATTTTGTCTTCACGGATAAATGGCCCTAAACTAAATGAAATACATAACTTTTCCGTAAAACTTAATTTCGTACTTCATGGGACTTTTAATTTTGCGTACCGAGTACGCAACCTCAGGTAATACTCAATCCGAATCTCTCAGGTTGAGAAATTGCCGGTCACTTGAAAGTTAATTTTTTAATGGGTTCATGGCTAAACAAACACTATTTATTCTTTTAATAGGAATTGCATTCAGTTATATAATTTATAGCGCCGGCCACCAGTATCAAGAGAGCGCCCACCACGAACGATTTGCCCATGAGGTGAAACGATCTCAGTCCACTCTTAAAAGCCACTTATTAATGAACAATCATTTGCTTGAAGGGATTGGTGCCTTTTTCAATTCATCCCAATCCGTAGAGCGGCATGAATTTAATACTTATGTAGAAGGTCTTCTCAAAAAAAATAATTTTATTCGAGCCCTGGAATGGATTCCAAGAGTTCCATTTTCTCAACGGTCCATAATAGAAAAGCAGGCACAGCAGGATGGGTTCCCGAATTTTCAAATCCGGGAACGTTCGGATTCCGGAGTCATGATACCGGCTAAAAAACGTGACGAATATTATCCGGTTTTATACATCCAGCCTTATGCCGGAAATGAAAACGCTCTGGGTTTTGATAAAGCCAGCAGTCCCACGCGACGAAGAAGTATTCAACAAGCCATCGATTCCGGAAAACCCGTTGCCACTGACAAAGTCACTCTGGTACAGGAAAAACAAAACCAAACAGGCTTTCTTATCTTTTATCCAATCTATAAAAGCATCCGGGTTCCGTCGACCCAAGAGGAACGCAGACAAAATATAAGAGGCTTTATATTAGGCGTTTACCAGATAGAAGACATGATCGAAAAAATCCTAACGGCCGGAATTTTAGAAAAAATGAATCTGGTAATTTTCGAAGGCAACACCCCCCAGCCGGAACACTTACTTCACGGTCAACTGCTGGAGAACCCGGCGTTGCAAATGCAAAACTCGGTTCTGGTAGGAGGACGTGAGTGGACATTGATCTGGCAAATTGACCAGCGGTTCAAAGAATTCAATCCGGATGTCCCTATGATTGCAGGTTCCGTATCCTTTCTCATTTTTGTGTTACTGGCAATTATTTTCCAATTGAATCATTCGAAAAGAATTCGTGTCGAAAATGAAGTACAAATTCGAACCCGCGAGCTTGCAGTTAAAAACTCGGAATTGGAAGAGTTTTCCTATAGGACTTCGCATGATTTAAAAGCGCCGTTAATGAATATTCGAGGACTCAGCCATATCATGAAGGAAGACCTTGAAGACGGAGATTACCAGGAAGTGACCGCCAATGTAGATAAAGTGCTCAAACTGGTTTTGAAACTGGAACATTTAATTGACGACATGCTGCAATTGACTCGGGTCGATTATGAAAATGAACCGATCGAGGAAGTGAATGTCGAGCGAATGGTCACGTCGATCCGAGAAAGCCTGTCTTCTCTCATAGAAGGCAAACAGATTGAAATCAGCGTCGATCATTCAGGGTCTGCATTGGTTATGACTCAAAAAAAATTACTGCAAAGTGTGTTGGAAAACCTGATCTCGAATGGAATCAAATACTCCGATCCTGACAAACCCCATCGCTATGTGAAAGTCCACGTGGATCAGGCAGAATCAGGAACCAGGATTCAGGTTTCCGACAACGGGCTGGGCATTCCCGAAAAACACATTGCCGAAGTGTTTGGCATGTTCAAACGATTTCACAAGGAGTCCTCCTTTGGGAGCGGGCTGGGACTGTATCTGGTGAAAAAGAATATGAATAAAATCCATGGAACAATTTCAGTGCAAAGCAACACCGAAGGCACCGTGTTCACCCTCCTCCTCCCCACGCCCAAACTCGAACAAAACGAGGGTTTTGCTTTAAAGGTCAATCAAGTATCATAGTTTTACCCATATCGAAGAACTGTTTTAATCCATCTTCGTAAAAAGCGTTTCAGGTTAAAAAAAGGATCTTGCTTACAACACAAAATACTGGTATTACTAAGTAGTGATTAATATAACCTTTTTCTAAAGAGAGACGCATGACCAAACCCGTGGCGATTAAACTCGACAAAGAATTGCTAGACCGATTAAAGTCCCTGGGAAAACGGTGTGAACGGTCGCCCCACTGGATCATGAAAAAAGCCATCAGTGAATATGTCGACCGCATGGAAACGGAAGAGGCTGAGCGCCAATTATTGCTGGACCGATGGAACCGTTACCAGGAAACCGGAGAAAGTATCTCTCACAAAAAAGTGTCCGATTGGCTAAATTCCTGGGGAACCGACAAGGAACGTGAATGGCCCGGAAAACGAAACTGATTTGGGAACCCGGAGCTGTTGAAGACCTCGCCAAACTCAGAGAATTTATCGAGCCGCACCATCAAAAAGCGGCCGCCAATGCCGCACGCCGCATTCTTCAAGCAACCAACCTTTTGCTGGAAAATCCATACCTGGGACGCCCCCTGGAAGACATGCCGGAGTTTCTGGAACTGGTCATTCCTTTTGGCCAGCGCGGTTATGTTATGAGGTACCGGTTAGACGGCAAAACCATTGTCATTTTGCGAGTCTGGCACGGCAGAGAAGACCGACCGCCCCAATAAAAATTCCCCCACTTAGCAGCGTGACGCTGCCCAACCTGGCGGTTGGAAGCACTCACTCGCCGCGAGGGGCAGAATTTATTTTGCGATGAGTTCCTTTCAATCCGATCTCTTCACAAAGCTTTCGAATATCTTTATTGCATCCAACCGCAGATTGGCCAGGGTGACGCTGGACCCAAAATTGATTCTCGATGATCGGTGGTGAATGCCGAATCCTCAGAACCTTTTCACAAATAGCGTTTACCTTGAGAAGAAAATGCGGAAGAGAGATCAATCACTCCCTCTTTCCCAACCTAGCGGTTGGAAGCAAGAAAAATATTCGAAAAGTTTCTGATGATTTTGTCATCTCAGAAATTTACCGAGAATAATTTTACCAGCAGGCGTTAGCCTGCAGGCTGGGGGGATTCACCTTCAGGGGTTTTGGTGGATTGGAACAAATGAATGAATAGTTTCCGGAGATTTAGTTGAAAAGGAAACTCATCGCCAACCTGCGGTTGGCCCTCTAGCGAGGGAAGCAACAAAACGACTCGTCAAGTTTCTGTTGGCTCTGCATTCCCATCAACTCATCGGAGATTCAGTGTTCCATCCAGGCGGGGCCTGGCTGCCTCCACGGCGAGTGACCGGGCTCAGCCTCCTCCTCCCCGCGCCAAAACTCACAAAAGCGGTTCATTAAATAAATCGATTTTTATAGATGTTATTTTAGAGAAGAAAATTGAGAAAAAGAAATTTAATTTTTTGGTTGGAGAGTTGGGAAGGGAATATTTGAAACTCAAAAGGATATAGGGGTGTGGAAATTTTTTAAGCAGAGCCACTAATTAAAATTAATTATTTTTTTCAATAGCTATCTCTATACGAACCATAAGATCCTGGTTTTTCCATACAAATGTCTCCATATTTGTATTGAAACCAAATTGTAGCAGGTAATACAAGAGTATCACTAACAACAATAAAGGGAAGAAAAAACAAAACCAACCCTTTATCTGGACACCTCTCACATTCTAACTCTAAGATAGAATATGTGGTTGCACTATAATTTCTTGAATATTGATCTTCCTCAGGGCAATTTGCTTTATAATTTTCATTGTCTGGTACTTCCAACCCCGCGCACCCCTGCAGTAAAATGAAAAAAATAATAATACAAATCGATTTTATTCTCATGCTTTTAGAAATTTTTATTTCATCACCGTGGCCGAACAATAGTTTGGTATGGCAAACCAGAGGTCCCAATCATAGAACCAACAACAACAGGAGCCGAAGGTAATACACCAAAATAGTTCCAAGCTTCTCCCAAAAATGAGCCTAATCGAGACCCTTGAATACTATTACCTATTGCCAAATTATACCATACAGGAGTGCTCCATGTATCATGGACTCCGCCAAATGCTTCGACAGCATAATCTCTTAAAGATCCCTTTGAATATTTCCAACTTTTGAGTCCAAATCTTCCCAAACCTCCTTGAGGGCCACCGAGAGGTGAATCAGAAACATCAAAACCACCCCCCACTAATTCAATAATTCGACCACCCCCTAATTTAAACCCATCTCCGTTAAATCCAATACTTAAACCTGAAGAGTTATTTGTAACTGGTAGATCCCACTCACCGTGTACACCGTCCAAACGATCATCAATTTGAAACTTTTTAGACAATTCCACCTGATATTCTCGCATTGCCAATGCAACATAGGTAGTTACGGAAATAGCCAAACTGGTTAAAAAACCCTCGGAGAAATCTCCACCCCCTAACTCAGCGGCAATTCCTCCGTTTAGTGATTGGAGACCAACTCTTGTTAAGTCCCAGGTTTTTCCAAAGTGAGCTCCAATGGCCCCGGATATTGCACCGGACACTGCCCCTGAAAGAACAGATTTCCAAAAATTTACTTTATAACCCGCCGCTTGAAAAACCAAAGAACTGGCTCCCCCAGTCAGTGCACCGATCATAGCACCTTCCGTTATAGCTCCACCAACAGGACCTAACGAAGCAAAAATTCCCGCCCCACCCGCATAAGCTGTGGCAACAGCAACAAATTGTTGAAAAGCCATTATCCCAATATTCCAATTAGTTGCTTCGCCCTGTGCGACCGTAATACCCACCCAGGGTCCTCCAATCATAGCTGCAAGAAATCCCTTAAATAACGCCTTAAAAAAATGACCTGATGGATCAGTATAAATAATCGGATTGTTGCGGGTGTAGGTGTAGCGGTTGGTGGCGTAGCCGCCACAGGCAATAGAAATTTACGATGAATTTTTGGTGGGTTCTATATTTATACGAAACTATCTAAAGTTAATTTTGCAACCAATTGCAGGTTGACCCTCAGCAATAAAGCAATTGAAACTCACAAAAGTCTGTGGATAAATAAAATCGGAGTGACTTGTCGAGAATAAAATATTCCCTGCAGGCGTTGGCCTGCCATCGGGGGTGATGAAGCGAGCCAGGTTGGGATCGTAGTATCGTGCTTCGTAGAAATAGAGATCCGTACTATCATCCAGTTCTTTGCCGGTGAATTTGTAACGAGCGTTAAAGGTGGGTCCGTTATCCGAGTCAACTTTACCGTATGGCAGATAAATCAAGTCTTCGATATTATTGCCGCCACTGTCGGTGGCTCACTCGCCGTGAGGAGCAACTAATATTTTCAAAACCTTTGAGACGATACCGTCTATAAGACAACACATCGCAGATGAAATGCTACCTCCAACCGCCAGGTTGGGAAAAGGAAGAAATCCCCCCAGCTCCCTTCATGAAAGGAGAGCTTTCCATAAGTTAGAAAACATAAAAATCCCAGGCGGTCAATCACCCCGTCCCGCAGCGTGACGCTGCACCCAGAATAAATTTTCATCAGGTTTGTCCAAATATCATTTATCCACAAACTTTTGAAAATCCTTATTGCTTCCAATCGCTAGGTTGGGGAAAGAGGGTGAACATGGGTCTCCGCTCTTTTGTTGGACTTGTTTGTTCAATAGTCCTTGGTTATGCAAAGGTCTCTCATGAAAGGGGGAGCACATTGATCCTCGTTCAAAGGTAACTTTCTAAAGGCTGACTAAATTTTGATGGAAGAGGAGAAAGTTGGTTTTTAGGGGTTGGAGCGAAAAGAAATAGGAGAATGGGGTAAAGAGTTTTCGTTTGGCAGTGGACTGGGCCGGTATCGGGTGAAAAAGAATATGCACAAAATTCATGGAAAAATTTCAGAAGTTACACTGACCTTCAGAGAAGAAATGTAAAAAGGGAAGTCGATGTGCTCCCTCTTTCCCAACCTAGCGGTTGGAAGCAAGAAAAATATTCGAAAAGTTTCTGATGATTTTGTCATCTCAGAAATTTACCGAGAATGAATTTTACCAGCAGGCGTTGGCCTGCAGGCCGGGGTGATTGACCACCTGGGGTTTTGTTGGACTGAAAGAAATGAATGAATAGTTTCCGGAGATTTAGTTGAAAAGGAAACTCATCGCCAACCTGCGGTTGGCCCTCTAGCGAGGGAAGCAACAAAACGACTCGTCAAGTTTCTGTTGGCTCTGCATTCCCATCAACTCATCGGAGATTCAGTGTTCCATCCAGGCGGGGCCTGGCTGCCTCCACGGCGAGTGACCGGGCTCACCCTCCTCCTCCCCGCCCGCAAACTTTCATCCGCCTATTGAAATTTAAAAGGAATTATCGCATTATGTGCCCAATGGAATTAAATCGTTTCACGAAACTAGTTTCTCATCAGTTTCAAATTCACCTTGACCTAAAGTAACTTATATGTTACCATTATGATTGAGATCGTTGAGTACCTTTACGAAGATGGGAGCAGCCCTTTTGCGGATTGGTTTGAAGGCCTGGGCGTTCAAGCGGCTTTGAAAATCAACACCTGCGTCACGCGTATGGGAAACGGCAACCTCTCTAACGTAAAAAGTGTTGGTGCCGGCGTTCATGAATGTCGGGTGGATTGGGGTCCGGGGTACCGCGTCTATTTCGGCAAAGAGGGTGACAAGCTGATCATCCTGCTGGGCGGCGGCACCAAGAAGCGACAGCAGACCGATATCAACAAAGCCAAAGAACTTTGGAAAGATTATAAAATACGTAAAAAGAAACAGTGACCATGGCAATCACACGCAATTTTAAAGAAACCATTCAAGCGCGTGCCCTGCGGGATCCGGAGTTCCGGGCGGGCCTGCTCAAGGAAAGCATTGAAACCATGTTAGCCGGTGATACCGAAACCGGCAAAATGATTTTGCGCGATTACATCAATGCCACAATCGGTTTCGAAAAGCTGGGAACCATGACCGATAAATCACCCAAAAGTTTGATGCGCATGTTCAGTCCCGATGGCAACCCCACCGCAAAAAATCTGTTCGGCATTATCCATACCCTCCAACAAAACGAAGGCGTCCATCTCGAAATCCAAACCACACGGTAAAAAGAAACCATTTTTTCCGATCAAAAAGATAACCAGGCCCCGCCGGCCCCCGGCCGGTGGGAGCATTTAATTCCCGATGATCTGCAATGAACGCAGAACCCTCAGAAACTTTTCACAAGTTACACTGACCTTCAGAGAAGAAATGTAAAAAGGAAAGTGGATGCGCTCCCTCTTTCCCAACCTAGCGGTTGGAAGCAAGAAAAATATTCGAAAAATTTCTGATGATTTTGTCATCTCAGAAATTTACCGAGAATAATTTTACCAGCAGGCGTTGGCCTGCAGGCTGAGGGGATTCACCTTCAGGGGTTTAAAAAATGGTAAATCAAATAATGCGAAGTTTCTGAGGATACTGTTGGCAAGAAAGCACATCGCAAATGAAAGGTTACCTGCAGGCGTTAGCCTGCAGGCTGGGGGGATTCACCTTCAGGGGTTTTAACTCACATTCCTAAAGGGAGCTTTAAATTGCATTGTAGCCCAGAAACCCGGCAAAATTTTGATTCTTATGTATATTTTATGTATAATCTATGGGTACTTCATTCGATCAAATATATAAAGGACCTCTAAAGTGCATTTAAATCTAGGGTCGGAATTTGAAGAATTCATTCAAAGCCAGGTTTCCTCCGGCATGTATGGGAATGCGACAGAAGTGATTCGTGATGCCTTGCGGCACATGAAAGAACAACAAGAAGAAAAACGCCTTGAAAACATTCGCGCGCTATTAGATATCGGGGAAAAACAAATTGCCAAAGGCCATACAGTGTCTTACACTACGGATTTGCTGGATCGCCTAACCGAGGAAGCCCTCGCCAATTCCAAAAAGGGCAAACCCGTTAAGAATGAAATCAAACCCAAACGCTGAATACACCCTCGAACTTTCGCAGGAAGCCCAAGACGATATCCGGGACATTCTTCAATACACGTTCGATACCTACGGCGAATCGCAACTTCCCACCTACAAAACTAAAATCGACCAGGCATTGCAGAGGCTTCAGAAGAACCCCGGCCTGGGTCACAAACGCCCCGATCTTCCCCCGGAATATGATGCCTATTTGGTAGAACAACACGTTCTTATTTTTCGATTGGAAACTAAAAAGATATTTATCGTGAGAGTCCTACACAGCCGAATGGACTTTAACCGCGCATTGGACGGGAACTAAACATTGCCTGAACAGAGGAAGAGAGGAAAATTGTTTTTTTGGTTTGGGACGAAAGGAAATAGGAGAATTGGTTTTTAGGTTGATTGCAAGAAAAACGCTAGAAAAGCTTCAGAGTCTTCGGCTCACACAAAAACTCATCGCCAACCTGCGGTTGGCCCTCTAGCGAGGGAAGCAACAAAACGACTCGTCAAGTTTCTGCTGGCTCTGCATTCCCATCAACTCATCGGAGATTCAGTGTTCCATCCAGGCGGGGCCTGGCTGCCTCCACGGCGAGTGGCCGGGCTCACCCTCCTCCTCCCCGCCCCCAAACCAGCGGTTCATTGAATTAATTGAGAAGGGTAACTCATATCCTCCTATTTAAAAACTTAAATACATTCCAAAAATTGCTAATAAAATCCAAATTATTGAAAATACAAGGAAATAGTAATAAAGAAAATTTTTCCCTAAATACTTTTTAAGTTTTAAAAATAAATAACTACATCTATCTTCAGGAGGATTTACTAGAATAGGCCACTTTCTAAGTACTCCGGTCAAAAATACTAACCCGATTAATGTAAATACCAAACAAGATATAAAACCAACAATATCTCTCACGATATCTCCTAATGTTATTTATTTAATCGAATCGCTTATTTCCCTTTGGGTCTAAACCAAGGGCAAGTATTTTATCGAATTCAATTTTCATCTAATTATAGTGCATTGAATGGTGCGGAGGGAGAGGGATTTGGTTTTTGGGTTTGGGCTAGGAAAAAGAGGGAAGAAATTTGTTTTTTTCAATAGAAAAACTTTTAAATAGATTCTCCAAAAAAGAGAATGAAAATAATTAAGGATTTAGATAATAACTTAACTCATGATTTGATCTTTTACTTCACTATTTTTTCTGTTGCAGTCTATGCATTTTTTTGAAGCCATCATTTCTATAAATGAATCAAACCAAGAAAAGCTTGCGGAGAAAACTCTTTTATTACAGAAGGGACATTCAGTGTAATAAATAATCACGGAAATTACTAACCAAAGAATACCTAAATAAAAAAGATATAATAGAATAATATAAGGACTTAATTCATTCAAGTATTCCACGATTGGAGGATTGACAAGTCCAATAAGAATAGGAAGGGTATTTATAAATAAAATTTCTATTTTTTTCCAAAACCTTAATCTTAAGGAAGGGCTAAAATTACTCGAAGTCTCTTGGGTAGACCAATTTTTATTTTTGAATTGGTCAATCATATATGTACTTAGTGGTGAAGATTTCTCCGGGCACTCCTCATCTGTTACATCTATAAAAGGATAAGAGCATTTAATACAAAAATCCGGAGCCCAAGAAAAATATTTAAATTTGGGGTCCCCATCTTCAAATTTCATTGTTACAGGGTGATTGCATCTGGGGCACTTAAGTACAAAAGAATAAACTCCTTGAGCAATAAAAACAATTGCGCATGGAATAAAAAACAATTTGGAAGAAACAACTCCCAAATAAAAAAATAGCAATAACCCAAGAAATGAAGATATAACAACCAGAGTCAATTTGGTTTTAATGGACATTGCTCCTAGATTTTCCTCAAATATCAATCTTTTTGATCGATTAAACGGGTATAATTCACTGATGTGCTTCCCCCCCCAACCAAATTGACCCAAGCCCAATGTAACTCCCCAATTAGTCGTTACCGCACCTGGATTAGCGTAATATGATACCTTAATCCAACCAAAACTAAAAGTCTTTGCAATTGATACTCCTTCATGAGGACCAATATGAATTCCCACCTGGGCAGATCTTCCATTTTCAAAACCAAACCCTGTGCCATTTACAGCATAAGTTTTAGTACTTCCATCTCTATTAACCACTCTATAAAATGTACCTGTAACACCTGGACCCTTAAAGTTGGAACCAGTGATACCCCCAGTAATATCAAAAGTAAATTCATCTCCCATTGTAGAATAATCGGCAATGATAACAGAATTTTTTGCCTGCTCATTGGAAATATATTCTGCATATAATTCAGGATTATCATAATTATACTTTTCAATTGCCTGTTGCATTTGCATGGATATGGTTATCGTCCAAGACATACTCAGCGATGATATAATGCCCGTTGAAAAGTCTCCTCCAGTAAGCTCTGCTGAAATTCCCGCTGCAACATGTTGGCCAATCATCTGTGTTACAAAATGAGTATTTTCTAATCCAAACCCTACACCAAGTCCCACCGCAGCTCCAATCATTCCTGATAATAAAGATTGTCCATAATTAACTTCGTATCCCATTAAATCATAGAGGGCAGTGCTTGTTGCAGAAGACGCAGCAGCACCTGCCAAACCCGCGATAAGAATAAAATCTTTACCTAAAGGTATAGCAGCAGCAGCTCCGACGACAGATCCAACACCTGCCGACGCATAGGCAACAAATGCTTGCAAGGCCATAGCTTCTAAATTCCAGTCGTTATATTCTCCCCACAAATAATTGCCTACTGCGGCATGAACCAGTCCTGATTGAAGAGCCATAAAAATTAAACCAAAGAAATGTCCAGATGGATCAGTGTAAATAATGGGATTATTTCGAACATAGGTGTATCGGTTTAAAGTTTCGTAATCAAATGGATCTTGAACAAACGCATCGGGGGTGATGAAGCGCGCCAGGTTGGGATCATAGTACCGCGCCTCGTAGAAATAGAGGTCGGGAGCAGCGTGACGCTGCACCCAACAGTATTTCGCGATGATCGGTGGTGAATGCCGAATCCTCAGAAACTTTTCAAAAGTTGCGCTGGTACTCGACTAGTTAGCTTTTAAAACTAAATTGCGGGAAAACTGAAACAGCCTTGGCGCGAAGAGAGAGGTGATGTTTGGTTTGAGGTGAGGTGAACTAAAGAAAGAGGGTTGGTTTTATGGTTTGGAGTTAAGAGACCCCAAGAGGAAAGATTTCAGTAAAAAGCTGCCTCCACGGCGAGTGACCGGGCTCACCCTTCACCTCCCCGCCCCCAAACTAGCGGTTCATTAATTTTATCTAAACTATCGAGTGAGTTCTGTATCCAGAATGTCTTCTTCCGAAAAATATTGGGGAGGAAAAATTGCTCTTTCTATTAAAGAAGACAAAAGAAATTTTTCAGGCTTCGCCGGCGGGGAGTTTTTGATTCTCGATTATTATTGGTGAAGCCGGAAGAGAAATGGATCAAACAGTTAATTAACGCATTTCGCCATTTCCAGTTGGCCGTTGGGGAGTAAGATCACACTTCCTCTCTCGTAAGTATTAATGAGAATTTTATCTCCTTCCAACTTCCAGGCATTACTTGTAGCTCCCGGCAGGGCTTGCATATGTTCCACTTCCCATTTGTCATTTTTATTTTTAAAAACTTTGTAAACTTCTCCCTCATTGAAAGTCATGTGGAGTCGGGCCGTTAATGCTACAATTCCGTAAGGCATTTTAAAAATGTCTATGATATTGCCTTTCAAAAGAATAAGTGGCTCTTTACCCTTCTCCATAAAAACCAGTTCTCCCACAAACTCTCCCCAATTAGATCCTACAAACCATGATTCGCCATGCTTCAGTGCTACATGGGGGACTCGGTCAATTAGCGAACCAAGGTCCTTTACCTTGTACGAAAACGAGTCTAATTTACCCGATTCTTCTTTGTCATAAATTTTTGTGTTCTTGTCTTCCTCCACCTTGGCAAATTCCACTTGTTTGCAAGCAGGAATGTCTACATTAATATTTTCACTAATATTAAATTCAAGTAAATATTTTCCAAATCGTGCCTTTTTGAATGCCTCCAAAGCCACTTTTCTTACCGGTGGAAGCCAATAAGTTTTGCTGATTTCTTCCAGGGCATACATTGATTTTTCAGACCGTAATTCTCCTAAGGCCAATGCAGAGGCATACACCAACCTCCAATTCTGTTTGTCTTTAAGGGTTTCAATCAAAGCATCCTCCGCCGGTTTGTATTTGATATACCCCAATGCCTGGGCTGCAGCTTCGCGAAGCTCCAAATCATCATGTTTTAAATATTCAATTATAGTGGGGCCAGCACTGTATCCAACCTCTCCCAGTTCAGCGATTTCTCTAATTACCCACGTATAAGGATTTTTTTTTAAATATTCTAACAACAAATCGGTGGCTTCCGGAGCCTTCATATTTATAAAAGCTTGATCCAGTACAGAAAATAAATAACCTTTCTTGGAAGTAAATAAATCTTTATTCTCCTTTGCTAATGCTTTTAATTCCGGTATCACGATTTGTGACGATTTTCCGATCGAGCCAATGGCTGACACCGCTCCCCGTCTTGCTACTTTGTGAAATTTCTTGTTTCGCGCAATTTCCAACAAAGGCTGAATGGCACTGGACGCTTTATTTCCCATTTTAGAAAAAATTTCTCCGATTTTTTTATAAAAGTATTTATCGCATTTAGAGGAACACCGGAAAAAATTTACCAGGTGTGGTATTCCAGCAGAGCCAAGTGCTTCAAACCCGGAAGGCCAATAGGGCGAAATATGAGTGGGGAGGTGTTTCTTTATATCAGAAGTTAAATATTTTGTGGCTCGCTCGCCACCGATCTTACCTATAAATGGACCCGCCCACATATTTCCTTTTTTATCTAATTCAATCAAAGAGTCTAAATGTTTTTCATTTAAACCTTGGGTTCCATCCAGGGTGAACCATGCAAGATAACGGACTTCATTTTTTTTATGATTCAATAGAGAAATTAAGAATGGGATGGCCTCCCCATTAAATTGCTGCATTTTTTGGGCAAGCTCAATTTCTTTTTCCGTAAAATTGTCTTTTTTTAAAATTTCCGAAATAGCCACTTTCGGAAAAAGCTCAGCACACTCCGCGGCCGTCTTACACTCCAGCGCAAAAGCACCCTCAAAGAAAAGCAACAATGAAAGACCAACAAATGAAATGAGAAAAGATAATTTTTTCATTGAGACAACCAATCTAATTCAAAAAAACCCTTAAATTAATATTCTACTTCAAACTCTTTAGCGCGAATAGCATATTGGTCGCATAATTTTGATAGCTCCAAATATATTGTAAATTTATGGCTTTCTAAGAATCTCAACAGGCCCTGGGGCTCCCCTTACAAGTTTATAAACCGAAAAATTAGGGGAAATTAAATAAATTCTGTTTATACTTGGATTATCTAATAACATATCTATATCATCTGGTGAAAATGCATAAGCACCCTGTCCAAGTCTGGGCGGATGAGAATGCAAAAGATCTGAAGTTACAGATAATAAATTATTATTTGGCTGAAAATGACTTCCATCATCAGTACCTCGATTAGGCCCTATAATAGTACCACTATGTAATTTCTGAGTACCATATTCAAAATCATGTTCATTTTTCGTAGCCATAGCGTAAATTTTTTCGACTTCATCCCACAGATCTAAATCATATTGATCTGCCCATTCAGCGCGTTGAGCCATTCTCCTTATATCTCTATGTGTTTCATTATTTTGGCCATAGGGACTAATGCTTAATCTTCCGGGTTCCGTACGTTTTGTCAGATATCGTCCAATCCCTTTTCCTAAATAACCGGCCCAAGACATAGACATACCAGAAATAATACTGGTAGAAAAATCTCCCCCGGTAAGTTCTGCTTGAATTCCTGAGGCTATGTAACCACCCAAAATTTGCGCCTGTACCCCAAAACCCTGGAGGGCATGACCGACTCCCATACCAATGGCTCCTGAGACAACACCGGATAAAATCGATTGGCCATAATTTACTTCATGCCCTGCCAGGTCGTAAAGGGCGGCACTGGTGGCCGCCCCTGCGGCGGCCCCCGCAAGCCCTCCTATTATTGCATGAGTGGCCGTAGTGACTGCACTTCCCACTGCCGCCCCCACACCGGCAGAGGCAATAGCCACCGCTGTATTGAGGGCGATTAAACTGATATTCCAATCGTTCAGGTAACCCTGAACCCCTACCCATTGGATCGTATAAGGGTTAGTCGCTACAGCAGCTGCGACTAAAGCATGGGCAAAGAGAAACGTAAAAAAGTTACCTGACGGGTCTGTATATACAATGGGATTGTTGCGAACATAGGTGTAGCGGTTGAGAGATTCGTAATCTAACGGATTTTGGACAAAATCATCTGCCGAGGTAAAACGTCCAATATTAGCGTCATAGTAACGCGCTCCATAAAAATACAAATCGGTGCTGTCATCTAACTCTTTACCTGTAAATTTGTAGCGCGTGAGCGAACTGTTCGTATCGCTATAAGGCTTACCGTACGGGTAGTAAATCACATCTTCAACATTATTACCGCTACCATCGGTGACCACGCTGGTGGAACCCAGGTGGTCACTGTGAAAATACTTGACCCCGGTACTGTCGACTCGGGCAATACGGGTTCCCCCGTCAAAGATATAGTTAAAACAATTGCCCCCTTCACAAACTTGACTTTTCCCGATGTAAAGGGTGTCCACGCCGCCGACGGTTTTCTTCACACGGCCGCCGTCACCATCATACACAAAATCGGTAACCACACCACCCTTGGTGATTTGCGTGGGCCGGTTCTCAAAATCGTAGGTTAGCGACCTTCCATCCCCACTGGTCATGTTGCCGTTGGCATCGTAAGAGTACGTCACACCCCCGGCACTGGTTACCGCATGGGGACGCACGCTGCCAGACCCGCTGGGGTTGTAAACATAACTGCCGCCGTTAGGCAACCTTGAATTCGAAGTCATGTTTCCAATGGTATCGTAGGTATAATCCACAACCCCATAACCGCTCGAACCGTTATGAGTGGCTTTGGTCAGGCGATCATGATCGTCATACACATAAGTCTTATTGCCGCGGACGGCATCGGTGATTTGAGTGATGTTTCCACCGGAATCGAACGTGTAATCCAGGTCTTGAAACGTACTCACCACAGGATGATCGTTCTGTGTGAGCATGGAATCGAGGCGAAAGTTATCCGGATCGTAGGTGTAATCAGTGGTCACCCCATTACCGTATTCGGCCTTCTCGTACTGGCCATTGGCGTTGAAATCGGAATAAGTGACAAACGTCTGAGTAGCGTCGTTCACACTTTCCAATAAAGGCCCATTGTAAATGTAGGTAATAACTGTCCCATCAGGATACGTTTGGGTTTTCAAACGATCTAAGTCATCATAGGTACTATGCGAGGTATAAGTTTGACTTTCTCCATTAATCACTTTGTCTGAACGTATAGTGCGTCCCTTTATATCATATCCGAAACTGGTAGAGCCGGAGCCGTCTTCCACTTTAATGAGCCGGCCAATACCGTTGGCAACGGACCCGCCGCCACCACCGCCTGTGGTGTAGGTGATACTCAACTGGGGTCGGGCGGACTGGCCTGCCTCTGAAGAACTGAAGCTCAGTCCATCGGTGGTACCGGAAGTTTGGATGACAAACCCGTTATTGGTTTTGGTCCCGTTCACCCAATCCTCAATCAACTGCTCTCCCGCCACGTTCAAATTGAACGTATAGGTTCCGGTACTGCTGGCAGTGATGCTTCCCAGATCCGTCGTCCCGATATCTCCCGATTGATTGAAGTCGTTCCAATCGACGGTACTTTCGGACCAACCCACCTTCGCTTCACGCAATACATAGGTGCCGGCACTGGCGTTCCACACATAGAGAGAAATGCTTGCGGAATCGATCGTTGATCCACTTGGAATAGAAGAGACATCCCACTTGAGAACCACTTTTCTTTCCGAACCGGAATCGCCATCGGCTTTTAAATCCGTGGTGTTTTGATTGTCGGTGGGCAGCGCCTCATTGATCCAGGCATCGCTCGTGCCACTGTAACTGCTATCCGGCAACACGCCTTCTTTATAATCAACCGTGTGCTGGGTTCCTCCTCCACCGCCACCAGAGGTGTAAGTGATGTTGAGTTTAGGCCGCGGAGACTGGCTGCTGGCCTCCGAGGAATAGGCACTGAGGTTATTCGCAGTCCCGGTAGCCAGAATGACAAAACCATTATTGGTCTTCGTCCCGTTCACCCAATCTTCAATCAACTGCTCACCTGCCGCATTGAGGCTGAAGGTTTGCGTGCCGGTATTATTATTGAACTGGATAGTCCCTAAATTCGTGGTACCAATGTCATTGGATCCCGAATAATTGCTCCAATTCACGGTACTTTCTGACCAGGTACTTTTGGCCTCACGCAAGTAATACGTGTCCGCGCTCGAATTGAACACATCCAAAGTGATACTGGCCGAATCAATGGTGGCCCCGTTGGGAATGGAAGACACATCCCAGGAGAAGATGATTTTTCTATCTGAGCCAGAGGTATTACCCCAGGCTTTGATATCGGTTCCGTTGTTATTGGTGCTGGGATTAGCTTCATCCAACCACGCATCCTTTGCCCCCGAATAACCGGATAACCCTTCCTGGAATTCCACGGAAGTCTGGGTTCCTCCACCGGAACCTCCAGAACCACCATCGTAGGTGTAAACCACATCACCCACACCTAAAGTTTTTATCGTGCCATAATCTTTTTGCACCAAACGGTTGACCGCGTCATATTGAAAATGAGTCACCTGGCCTTTGGCGTCAGTTTGTTTGACGATATTGCCGGCGTTATCGTACTCGTAGGACCATGCGCCCATGTCCGGATCGTCCATGCCGATTTTCTGCGACAGGGTATTGTAGGTCAGAATCGATTCGTTGCCTTTATCGTCAGTGGTCTTGAGCAGCTTGCCCTGAATGTCATACTCGTAAGTTATCTCGGAGTAAACGCCGGAAGTACTGTTAGGATCACAAGAACTGTATGTTCCTGAGAACTTCTGGACGGTGAGCGGTTTGCCGAAAACATTCTTAATTTGGCGGGTTTTATGTCCGTTGGCGTCGACAGAGGCCGAGGTCCAGTCGTCATAACAGTTGAGAATAAAACTGCCATCGGGACTGGTCACCTTGGTTACACGTCCGGCAACATCGTATTCATTCACAACCCATTTGGCAGTTCCTCCACTGCTAAAATAAGGCAGGCTGGTTTTTTCCACATTTCCGCGCAGGTCGTAAACGGTATCCGTGATTATTTCTTCCACACCACTGCCATTATTCGGCCCAGTGCTTTTGGAACGATACTTACGACCGAGTCCGTCAAAGTAGACCTGTGTAGTTTGGCCCAGTGGCCCATCGGCTTTCAATTGTTGCGAACTGACATTGCCGAAGTTGAGATAAGAAGTGGTGGAGGTGATACCTTCAGAATCGGTAACTGTGGTCACGCGACCCAGTGCATCATAGACTGTCGATACCTTCGCCCCGTTAGGGTCAATTGTTTCTTTAATCTGTCCGTAGAGACCATTGGTCATGGATTCTCCGTCAACCCCATAATACTTGGTACTGGCGGTATGACCCAGAGCGTTGGTGCTGGATGTTTCAAACACTTCTTCATCATCGTACTCCATGGTCGAAGTGTTGCCATTTGCATCGCGGGAACAAATCGGGTTGCCGGCGGCATTATATGCAATGCGCGTTTCCGGCGGATTGCTGCTGCCGTCAAGCCAGTTCACTGAACGAGTGAGCAGGCCTTTGGTGGGCAATTGATTGGTCGAAGGGGTACCGCAACTGCTGGTGCCGTCGTAATACAGATCGGCATGGCTCACTTGGGTACCGGTGGTGCCGAGCCCTTCATAGGTGGTTTTCGATTTAGGAAAACTGAGCAAACGGTCCGTGGTGTTGTAACTGAACGTTTGTACTACCGTGTGATCGTCGTCCGATGTGCTGGTATCGCCGTGCTGGCGTTCCTCCGTCACGTTGCCGTAAGAGTCGTAAAAATATTCAGTGAAGGTTTTTACGAATCCGCCCACGCCGTCGTACACTTTGACTTCCACCCATTGCGGCGGCGTGTACCAGGGTTCCTGTCCATCCGCATCCGGAGTGTATTGAGTCTTGGTAATTGTCCAAAATGCGGTATCAGTACCATTCTTAATTTCCTGGCGATACACCGAGCCCTTGGTATAACCAATGGAAGCACTTGGATCGTTGACACCCACTGCCGTGTCATTGCCCTGATGAAAATACGAATGAGTGACGGTGCGTTCACCGTTGGGTCCGGCAGGCCCGGTGACTTTGACATGATTAAAACCACGAAACTCGCGGTCGACCAAATGAAAGTATCCACCGTCGTATTCGTAATCGGTGCTTGAAACATTACCCCTGCCGTCATCGGTGGTGATCTTCGTCACCACCTGCGTCACAAACGGTAATTGGGTATTCGAAAAATCAGTGGATGGTGAATATTCAATGGTCGAGCTTCCGCCCAGGCCGTTGGAGACAGAGACTAATAGATCCGGAATCGAACCGTTGGTCAACGCCACCCAGGACCATATGGGGTTCGCATTGGGGTGCAAATGCAGCATATCCGCCAATCCATCGCCATCCCAGTCGCCGACATGAATATTCTTCGCTGGGAGAATATTGTCGCATTTGCGACCATTGTTGATATAGGCATTATTCAATTCATCGGCGTCAGGCAAAATAGTGTTATCGAAAGTAAACGTTCCGTCTCCATCAGAATAGGCAATCCATGAATTTTCAGAATTACGTCGATCGGAATCCAAATGAAGCATGTCTGTTAAACCATCACCATTCCAATCTCCAACATGAATGTTATGGTGAGCCCAACGACAACCATCTGAATCTCCCAGCTGTCCTACTTGATTGCTATTTTGGTAAGTTGAGGGTAACCAGGTGGACCCATCACCTGGGTCTTCATCCCCACTATGAAAGGTAAATGTTCCGTCTCCATCCGAAAAAGCCACCCAGGAGTATTCAGGTGCGGAAGCTGGATGCATATGGACTAAATCCGTTAGTCCATCGCCGTTCAGGTCTATAGGATGAATATCATTGTAGGCATTGAGAAAAGCATTTTCTGTGGTTGAGCTGGTATCTGGGAGCCATTTGCCTCCGGCGGAATGAATTTCATCACCACGGTGAAACGTAAAACTACCGTCCCCATCCGACAAAGCCACCCATGAAAATTGAGAACCCGAACTATGATGCAGGTGCAGCATGTCCCGTAAACCATCTCCATCCAAATCAATTACATGAATGTTTCGAAATGCATTTAGAAAAGCATTTTCGTTAATGGAACTGGTATCGGGAAGCCATTTCCCTCCATTCGGATGAGTTTCATCCCCACGGTGAAACGTAAAACTACCATCCCCATCCGACAAAGCCACCCATGAAAATTGAGAACCGGAACTATGGTGCAGGTGCAGCATATCGGTCAGACCATCGTTGTTCCAGTCTGCCAAATGAATATTATAATCAGCGACATTCATAAAAGCATTTTCGTTAATGGTACTGGTGTCGGGAAGCCATTTCCCTCCATTCGGATGAGTTTCATCTCCACGATGAAAGGTAAAGGTGCCATCCCCATCGGATAAAGCGACCCAGGAAAATTGAGAACCAGATTCGGGGTGCAAATGCAGCATATCGGTTAGACCATCGTTGTTCCAGTCTGCCAAATGAATATTTCTATAATCATTTAGAAAAGAATTCGTAGCCGTCGAAGCTCCGGGAAGCCAGTTACTTCCATCCCCGGGATCTTCATCGCCACGGTGAAAAGTAAAAGTTCCGTCTCCATCCGCTAAAGCCACCCAGGAATATATTGGATCTGAATTTGAATGCAGATGCAGCATGTCTGTTAGACCATCTCCGTTCAAATCCAATTTATGAATATTTTTATAAGAGTTGTTCAGGTAAGAATTTGTTGTGGTAGAAGCTCCGGGAAGCCAGTCGCTACCATCACCGGGGTCTTCATCGCCACGATGAAACGTGAAATCACCCGTTGCGTCATCGCGCCAGGAGAAAGTGATGGCAGGCAGGCTGGTTCCACCAGTGACGGTGCCCGATCCACTTAAAGTGGCATTGTCACCGTATTGCTGAACACTTTCGAGAAGGGAACGGTCGGTGCTGGTACTGTAATCATACTCTAATTTATAAGCTCGCTGTAACGTTCCGGCATTATTTACAGTAACACTTCCGTTGCTATTCACTGTGACATCGGTATTGGCGCGGACTTCGACCGTTTTGAGACGTTTGGCCATTTTCTGTGGAGTACCCCATTTCAACAAGTACGATGGATTAGCATCGTTGCGGTCTTCCAGGTGAAACACCACACTGTTGGTGGGTTTCAGTCCCAGCACAGTGTTACCGGTATAATCGATTCGTGACAAATACGCCTGGCCCTGGTCATAACTATAGTTGATCACCATGTAATTGCCGTGCACGTCTTCCACACGGTCCAGACACCAGCGGAAAATGCGGTCGGCATCGTTGGGATCGGCCACGCGGGTAGCGGCATACTGACCAAAGTAATGCTTCTTCCCCATCTTATCCGTGGCGACAAAGTAGGGACGGTTGCTAGAGTCATTGAGCTTTTCTACTTTGGTGAAGCTACCTTCGATTTTGGAGTAATATTCGTTGCCCGTGGTGTTGATCAGTTCTACATTGATTCCCGAAAGGCGAAACACATAATCGTCGCCGTTGTAATCCAACCCGTCTTTGGTCTGCCGCTCAATGACGCTCTTCTCCAGTTTCCAACCTACACCGACCCAACCGTTGCCATTGGCGCTGCCATACGTTAAAGCCAACTCCGGCTGCACGGCCTGCCGGCCGGGTGGCACTTGAATGGGAATACTGGTCGTCGCCGTTCCGGTGAACAAATCCGCGCGCACCTCTCCCCCAACAGACCCGACAGGCATGTTCTCATCCGCAAACAAATGCGGTGCTGTGGAAAATATCAGCAGACAGAATAAAATAAATTGGATTAAAAACGGGGTGGCACTGGAAGGTCGGGCAGCGATCATGGCAGAGTCCTTTAGGGGTTAAGTTTAGAATCTGAACAAGAAAGTCAAAAAATTTCCCGAAACGTTTATCCCAAAACCCAATATCTGTCAACCTTTAAATTTTTGGCTTGCCAAATCTAAGTAGGCCAAAAACAACCATTTTTCGACATAAACTATTGAATTATAACGACTTCACAAATTGCTTTTTTTTAGTGGTTTTTTCGATTAGAAAATGATTTGCATTTCCAAATATGATTCTATTGGGAAGGAGGAGGAACTTTTTCTAAGGAAAGGGTTGGCCAGGACAAGGGGAAAGTCCTGGCAATTGTGAAAATTTTGCGCCTTAGATTCTTCACCCATCCTCCGAACAAAGACGGAACAACAACCTACTTTGCCTTCGATACAATAGAATGTCTTCCATAGAAAGTTTAGTGTCTCCCTGAATCGCCTCGATATTCATACTGATTTCTTCCGTGGCCTTGGCAGTTTGATTAGCCAGTTCTTTAACTTCATTCGCAACCACGGCAAACCCTTTGCCGGCTTGCCCACCCGGGCGGCTTCAATAGTGGCGTTCAAGGCAAGCAAATTGGTTTGTTCAGCAATAGTTGACGCGAGCCATGGCGGTTTCGGTTTTTATTTTTTCCGTTTCTTTGGACCAGTTCACCACATAGCCCTGGCGTTGACGGTTTTCATCAAAAATTCCATTGATGGAGGCTTTAAGCGTCATTTCTCCAAAAGTAAATTCGGCGGTATGAGGCAGAGCATGCGGATTATTTAAAATCTTTTCGATACGATTGGGATCTTTGTGAAAAATGAATGTTCTGATTTAAAACTTAATGCCGTGTCGTAATACTGAGTCATTAAATTATCTCCCAGCGTTTTGACGCTATATGCAAATTGTATTTGTTTAGAAATTTTTAGCGCTACAAAAAAATCAGCTTAACTCAAACGTAGCAACAAGAATAAGGGCGCGAATTTGAGGAGCGAATAGTTAAGCAAACTGTTTTCTATTCATCCAAGAGGAACCGATTTATCTATGTTTGTAAAGCCACAATAAATGCATACACAACCCGTACAAAACACGTTGGGCAAAACCCGCTTAATTAGATTGAACCAACGGAAATTTTTGATTCAATTTCTTTAACCGAATTTTCTTAATAAATATTTATTTCTCTGGTTTTCAGACTTTTTGAAATATTGGTTGGGAAATCTTAGACTTACCGGAACGGTTCTTTTTGGAGAATCAAATTTTTTAGACAAAGTATGGACTCAGAAAAACATCAGGAAACTTTAACCTTTAAACAATTTCGTCCACTCTCCTTGGCTTCATATAAGGCCTGGTCGGCTCTCTCAAAAAATTTTTCTTCCGTATCGCCTTTGGTCAAAGTGGTCAATCCAAGACTGATAGTAGTGGTCAATTTCTTTTCTTTAAATACCAGATAATCCTTTTCTATAGTCACTCGAATTTTTTCCGCAATCTTCTTTCCAATGCTTAAAGGACATTCTTTCAATAAGACAACAAACTCTTCTCCGCCATAGCGGAACACATCGTCTGATTTCCGAACACAATCCTGCAGAGTCTCTGCTACTGAACAAATCACCTTATCGCCCAGCTTATGACCATACGTGTCATTAAAATTTTTAAAATGATCAATATCACAAACGATTAGAATGGCGGGGTTTTGATATTTGCCAATTTCCTGAATGACCTGACTGATCATAAAATTATAGGCCGATCTATTTAAAGTTTTAGTAAGTGGATCAATTACAGCGGCGGCTTTCGTCTCTTCAATTTGGTTGGAAATACTTTGAATAATATTCTGGTTGGTGGTTAATTCTTCTCTATAACTTTGAGTCTTCATTTTCATATTTAAGGCATCAGTAATAATTTCGTCCTTAATTGCCAAAATTTCGTTTAAATCTTGAGCGGACCTAATACTGTTTGCATGATCGGTAAATCCCCTGTCAAAATCACCCAGTTCTCCCAGGATATCTTTCAAGGTACTTACCATTTCCAATACAATTCCTTTCGTTCCCTCTTTCTGTGAACTATGAAAATTTTTTTCCAGGTTCTGGCTTTTAAAAAAGTTTTCTATACTTTTTCCCAAATCAGTTGTTTTCCCAATTCGGGCAGCCTTACGAATGACTTTTTCTAATTGGGTTATTGAAATGGCCAGAGAATCGGTTTCCGCCACCTGGGTTTTCATTCCATTCAAAAATACCAGTAGTAAATTGCATACTCGATCCGTAAACTCCGTGGAGACGTTTCTCACTTCTGTGGTTTTAACTGCCATTAATTGCTTTTATAAAGAATGGATATAGAGGATTTTTTAAAATTTTCTCTTGGCCGTGAAAAATGACACACTTCTGCATAAACAAGGATGCCTAGACTAATTTGAGGTCTTTTTTTTAAGTTCTTTCTCTAATTGCAAAATGTATTTGTCCTTTTTCTTATTCTGTTCAACATGTGCATTGACCACTTGTTTTAATCGTAAAATTTCACCGGTTAATTGTTTATGGATATGAGACAGCTCTTCCTCAAGCTTTCGCATTACCATCTCCTCACCCTTATCAACCATAACAAACGATTTCATTTTTGAACCTTTGTTTGAATTTTTTATAACTTCATTGGGTTTCATTTAGGGTCCAGCAACCTATTTGAGTAGTTTCAGGCACAGGGATATTTTCGTAAAGGCTGAATTAATGCATACAAAACCCATACAAAATACGGGCAAACTGTGCCCCTAAAATACAGTGGTTTTGGACTAAATGATCCAATTTTATTTACATTTCGGGGTTTTCTAAAACTAACTTCCCTGTTTTCAATTTTTTTAAAACCGTTTTCTTGAGAATGCTCTAAAAAATATTAGAATATAAATTAAAGTTCCTTATACTATTTCTGTGTTATGCATTTCTTTAAAAGTAGTTTTTTAATTTCCTTTTTTTTCTAAGGGTTGATTTGTGAAGAATCAATTTCAAAATCACAACTAATCCCCTCGCTTTTCCGATTCAAATGCCTGCTAAAATTTTTTCACACAATAGAAAAAACCGCTGGATGGATCTACTTTTTCAACCACACTTCCCATAAAAGACAAAAGCTATGAGCAAACACTCAGTCCTATTGGTGGATGATGAAGAATCGATTCGATTCTCTCTTTCGCAGGATTTAGAATCCGCAGGACACACCGTGGTTACAGGAGAAAATGGTAAGATCGTGAGAGATCAATTAATAAAGCATTCCTTTAGTCTGGTCATTACCAATTTGGTTATGGAGAAAGTGGATGGGATTCAGGTTTTAAAATGGACTCGTCAATTTCAACCGGAGGCTATGATGATATTGCTCACCGGGTATAGCGGTTTAACCTCAGCAATCGACGCATTTCGATTAGGAATTTTTGATTATATTGAAAAACCATGTGAGCAAAAAACCTTTCTTAAAAAAGTACAATTGGCTTTACAACAATTTGAACTGAAACAAAAATTAAAAGCGAAAACAGACGAGTTGAAAGTTTCCCATGAGAAGCTAAGAAAGGAAATTGAAAAGCGCAGGCATTATGAACAATTGCTGCATAAGGCAAATGATCAACTGGAAGAACAAATACAAAAACGGACTCGTGATTTAAAAATAAAGAATATAGCCCTCAATGAAATATTAAGCCAGTTGGAAATAGAAAAAAAACGATTGAAAGAAGCCGTCCAATCTAATATTGAAGTCAGTGTGTTTCCAATTATCCAAAAACTCCGTGAGAATGGAAATCAGAGCAACCCTCCTCTCCTCAATTTGCTGGAAAAAAGTTTGAAAGATATCAACAACGAATTTGGGGTCAACGTTTCCAATCCACTGAACAAACTCACCCCAAGAGAAATAGAGATTTGCGATATGGTCAAAGGCCACCTGAGTAACAAACAAATTGCCGAATTGCTGAAAGTCTCTCCGGGAACCATCGAGAGTCATCGCCTGAAAATTCGAAAAAAACTCGGCCTCGCCCAGAAAAAAATCAACCTCACCTCGTACTTAAAAAACCTGTAGTCCGGGAAAATATTTCCCAAAAAACCTAATTCCACAACCTCCCGCTATAACCAGAATCTATTAATATGATCTAGTTTGTTTCTATAATTAATGTAAATTTGAAACGATTTTAAACTATCTTTTTTGTTTAGTTTGATGACTATGCCATATAAATCTAATTGAAAACAATATATAATCTGCTTGAAATCCCTATTCGTAATTATAGGTTGAGTTAATTAAAATGAAGAAACCAGAAATTCTATTAATGGATTTTGAAACTGATGTAGCCAAAGGTTTGTCCTCTTCTGGCTTTAATGTAAGCGAGGGCACTTTTGGGACTCCTTATTTTAATCGCAACCAAAGTTTGATAAATGGAATAATTCCTAATTTTAATTTCCCTCCGAATTACTCCGAGAAAGAAATCATTTTCATTAATCTAGATAATTCTACTAAACCAGTTACAATAAGGGATTATAGACATGAAGATTTTAAGTTAACAACAACAACTTATCACAAATCAATCGACCCTAGATTATGGGGAATGATAGCAGCAAGAAGGTCGTTTAATAGAATTTTAGAACATAAAGGAATTTTTGTTATATTCGCCGATCAACGAAAAGAATACAAATGCCAGCCTATAGATATCCCTGGACATGAGCAAGAAACATTTTCAATATCCAATTGGAGTTTTCTTAATATTTTTGACATCGATGGGTTCCAAATTCTACCAGATGCTACCGGCAAAGAATTACAAATTGAGACTGAGGATAAACAACTAAAAAATGTTTTTAAGCGTTACACTCAAAATGTTAGCTTCAATTACCAATTAAATCTTTCATATCCTTTTGACCTCAACTGCAGTACCTTACTTAAAAATAAATATGATCAAGTAATTTCCATTGAAAAAAAATTTGCCCAGAATGAACTGGTATATATTTTTCCTCAATTTGAAAATAAAAAACAATTTATTCTAGATTTTATCAAAGAATTCTTATCAGAAAGAACACCTTCACTTTTTCCTGAATTACAAGGTGCAAAATGGGTTCATGATCCCGATTATGAACATTCAAAAATTATAGAGCTAAATCATTCAATTGAGGAAATAAGTAAAGAGTCAGAAAATAAAATCAACGAAATAAAGGCTGAGATAAGGGAAATTTATTCGAGTAATAAATACTTGCATGACTTATTAACTGAAACTGGAGACAGTTTAGTTAAAGCCGTTAAAACTACTTTGGAGGTATTGGGGTTTAAAAATGTAATTGATAGCGACAATGAATTGAAGAAAGATTCTAAAAAACTTGAGGACCTCCAAATTCAAGATAAATCACCATTACTGCTTATCGAAGTAAAAGGCATATCTACAACTCCAAGCGATGAGGACTGGCTGGCTGTAGAAAAATATATTGCCCCAAGAATGAAGGAGTATAAAAGAACTGATATTGAGGGATTATCAATAATTAATTTCCAAAAACAATTCCCACCTTTAGAAAGAGATAATAAAAACGCAATTCGAGATGTTATCCTTGATAATGCAGAAAACAATGATACTGGATTAATGTCTTCATGGGATTTATTTAAAATTGCACGAAGCTATATTCAAAATAGCTGGAAACATGAATATATCCAAAATATTTTTTATCAAAATGGGAAAATTAATTGTGTCCCAAACCACTATGAAATCATCGGAAAAATTGAAAAGATATGGAAAGAAAATAGTTCTATTGGCGTTATTTTAAGTGGAGTAGCACTTTCCAAAAATGATCGATTGGCATTTGATTTGGAAAACGAATTCGTTGAATGCAATATTGAATCGCTTCAAGTAAATGATTTCCCTATAGAAGCCGCAAAAATGGGTGAATCAGTCGGTATAAAAATTAATTTAAAGTTAGAAAAATTAAAAAAAGGTACCTCAGTTTTTAAAATCAAAGATTAAGGAAAACTTGGTTAATTAATTGCCAATAAAATCCGTTCCTTATTAAGAACAGATATTAATTGGTCAGGAGCAAATTTATTTTGGATTGACGAGTATTAAATCTTTCAATTCCCCAATTAAGATACAGCGGAAGGCTAACAATAAACCGAACATAGACCCCCAAAATGATCTGCGGCCAATTTTTGGACAAATTCCCCAACTGCTTCCCAAATTTAATCCCCTATAAGCTAAATTTTCTCCCCTAATTTCCATATTTTTGTAAGAAATTTGCCATAACACAGACTAACTTTTGTGCAGTTCTCTAGTTTAAAGAGACCTTTGTATAACTAAACAGTATTTGGCGGTACTGGAATTTATGAAAGGGTTACATAATATAAAGCCCCCAACTCCTGGTCCTCTCCGGGAGCTGCTTTATATTAAGTTCATCCATTCTTCATTATGCAAAGGTCTCTTTTACCGGGCCACGCCCGGAGGGAACTCACTGGCCGTGAGGGACAGCGGGCCAGCGCCCGCAAGCAACTCACTGCCGTGAGGGGCAACTTTTATTTACGATGATCGGTGACGAATACCGAATCAATAGAATCTTTCAACAAGTTGAGTTGGTCTTCAGAAGAGAATATAAAAATTGGAAGTCGATGATCGCCCTTTTTTTAAAGAGACCTTTGCATAACTCAGATTTTTGAACGAAACATAAAAAATATTAAAACGGAGATCCCTGTGCTCCCTCTTTTTAAAGAGGGCTGGGGTGATTGACAATCGGGGGTTTTGCGGCGCAGCCGCCGCAGGCAGAATTTTATTTACGATGACTGGCTAGCGCCAGGGGCAACTTGAATTTCCGATGAGTTGGTGTGAATGCCGAATTCACAGAAACTTTTACAAGTCCAGTTTGCCTTCAGAAGAGAATATAAAAATTGGAAGTCGATGATCGCCCTCTTTCCCAACCTGACGGTTGGAGGCAGCAGCAATATTCGAAAAGTTTCTGAAGATATTGTCATCTCAAAAATTTATTGAGAATAATTTTACCAGCAGGCGTTGGCCTGCCAACCTAACGGTTGGCCAGCGTGACGCTGGACCCAGAATGTATTTTCGATGACTGGCTAGCGCCAGGGGCAACTTGAATTTCCGATGAGTTGGTGTGAATGCCGAATTCACAGAAACTTTTACAAGTCCAGTTTGCCTTCAGAAGTAAATTAAAAAACGGAAGTCAATGATCGCCCTCTTTCCCAACCTGACGGTTGGAGGCAGCAGCAATATTCGAAAAGTTTCTGAAGATATTGTCATCTCAAAAATTTATTGAGAATAATTTTACCAGCAGGCGTTGGCCTGCGGGCCGGGGTGATTCACCTCCAGAGCTTTTTATATAAAGGGAAAGCACATTGACCTCCTTTTAATAGTTTGAGTGCTTTATTTCAAAATACTACTTGTACAGAGGGTTGACCAATGGGGTTTTTCATTGAAGGGAAAACAAAGTTGAGAAAATTTTTGAAAATTCCGTTTGAAAGCAAACCCATCGAATCTAAGTTCCGGGTGCAGCGTTGCGCTGCCATCGAAAAAGAAAAATTGGCAGCGGGACCTACCCCGTAAAAAATGATAAGATAAACTATGATCTGGTTAGCAGCGATTTTAACATTCGGACTTTTTTTAGCCTGGGCGAACGGCGCCAATGATAATTTCAAAGGGGTCGCCACCTTATATGGAAGTAAAACGGCGACCTATAAAACCGCGTTGATCTGGACCACTGCCGCCACCCTCCTCGGTTCCTTAACCGCACTCTTTTTTGCACAAGAACTGATTATCGTGTTTAAAGGTAAAGGACTTGTGCCGGATGAGGTGATGGGGTTTAAGGAATTTCCTGTGGCGGTCGGGTTCGGAGCCGCGGTGACAGTCATGCTGGCCACACGATTAGGCCTTCCGGTTTCAACCACGCATGCGCTCATCGGGGCGCTGGCAGGTGCAGGGTGGATGGCTTCTTCCAATGGCATCAACACCGACAAGTTATTAGAGAAATTTTTTCTGCCGCTCATCGGCGGTCCGTTCATTTCGTTTTTGTTGGTCCTGCTGCTGTATCCGATTTTTAAAAAATTACGAAAACACTTTGGCGCAGAACCCAGCACTTGTCTCTGCGTCGGCGAAAAAGTCGTCGCCACTCAACCGGGAACTCACGCGACAGTGGCCGAGTTTACCGACGCATCGCCCTTACCGGAAGTCACGTTATCTGACGAAGCTTACTGCCGCACCTCATACTCCGGCAACGTGCTGGGAATTTCTTTAGGAAAATTGTTAGACGTGATGCATTACCTGAGCGCGGGTCTCGTTTCCTTCGCGCGAGGTTTGAACGACACACCTAAAATCGCCGCACTGTTGTTACTCGGTTCGCGGTTTTCGCTGGAGCTATCTATCTTTGTGGTGGGAATTTTTATGGCAGTGGGCGGATGGATTCATTCTAAAAACATTGCGGAAACCATGGGTAAAAAAGTTACGGAGATGAATCCCGGTCAGGCCTTCTGCGCCAACCTGGTGACCGGCATCATGGTGTTCGGTGCCTCGCGCATTGGTATTCCTGTTTCGACGACCCATGTTTCCTGCGGATCGATCTTTGGTATTGGTGCGGTAACGAAACAGGCGCGGTGGAAAATGATCAGCCAAATCCTCGTCGCCTGGGTCACCACCCTCCCCCTCGGAATCCTCCTCGGCATCCTTTCCATGACCTTCCTCAACTCACCTTTTTTTCAATAAATTTTGCATAAAACAATCAAAGATTTAACTCAATCCTAAGTCTATTTTTATTAATATTCTTTACTTAAATTTTTAATTTTTATAGGATTAATAAGAACCTTCATTTAGTGAAAGTTAGAGTTTTATTCGTATTTTTAGGATAATTGCTAGTGAAACTTATGAAAATAAAAAATAATGAATGGGATTTTAAAATTGGTGCTTATTCAAATGTATTTATAGATAAAATTAATGGGTTTGCATTCAAAGTTTTCACAAAAAGAAAAGATACGGACGAATTACATTCCATAAAAGTTTTTGAAAATGAAATTAAGGCATTTAATTTAGCAAACAAAGACGAAATATTTAAAAGTTATATACCTAACTTTTATGGGAAAATTAAAATTCAAAAAATCATTGATGGAAAGGGAAATGACATATCTCAAGATTTCTATTTAGATTTAAATTATAAGATGGAATTTATTGATGGAGGCTTTGTAAAATGGAATTCAATAGGACCTTCAAATAAAAAGGAAATTACAGCCCATTTAAATAGACTTAAAATTTCACATTATTTAGATTCGTCAGTTATAGTAGACCATGAGGGTAATATCCAAAAGATTATAGATTTTTCTATTAAGGAAATTGAACTGTTCTGGTAACCACCAAAATACAATAATTTTTTAATAATCAAATAAATTTTTGATATCCAACACCAAAATTAAGGAACACCTACTTTAGAAAATTATTTTTCAAATCCTCGTGGCTTGGGTCACCACCCTGCCCCTGGGAATTATCCTCGGCATGCTCTCCATGATTTTCCTCAATTTTTCTTTTTTTCAATAATTCTTTTTTTGACAAAACATTTGAACTAGGTTGAAACCAAAAACTAAGAAAACTAATTTAATTGGGCAAGCCAATTAAATAAAGAATGCTTTGCTATTCCCAACAAAAGTTCGAAATTTGGAAGTAGCAAAAGCTCTGCTTTTTGCCCATTATAAATAACACACTCTTGGAAAAATCGAGTATGCCCCAACCCGACGTCCAAATGAGGTGGCTGCTTCCCAGAATGAATAAAAGCCGATCGGTGTTTATATGCAGAACCTAATATCTCATCAATTTCCTCTGTCTTAAGATCCTTTGGGTAATACTCGTGAACACTTTGTTGGGTAAGGTCTTCATAATGCTCCGGGAATCCAATATCATTAAAAAAATTCACATATTTCTGCCAAGGAGATTCAACATATTCTTCCCAATTGGACACAGGAGCAAATTCTTTCACAAAATGGACCCATCTCTCTTTTAAATATTGGTTTTTACTGTTTAATTCCTTTAGTTTATTTAATAACTTATTAAATTCGTCATCATTTTCTCTTTTTTGAAAATCTTTAAAATCCTCAAATGTTTCCATATCTTCTTTCTTTATTGCTTGTTTCGCAATAGTTTCAATTGCTGCCACAATCATCATATACCCTAAGCCAAAATCCTCTCCCCTATTTATAATTGAAAGATGCGCCATTCTTATATATTGCATACAAGAACGATAAATTTTATAGTCTACTTTAAATAGTTGATCAATTAATTCCTTTACCTCACAACACATTACTTCTAGACTCTTTTTTGCAATAATTGGAAACGTTGAACCTGGACCAGCAGATAAAACTGGGTGCAAAATTGCAAGTCGATTTTTTTGCTCATCTGATAATTCAAGTCTATAGCATAATGTAGGTTCTTTTGGAGCCTTACAGGGTAATTTTGTTATAAAGGAGATAACGGATGACAATGCAATCCCAAATAGATGCGGATTACTAGTTTTAATCCAAGGAGGATTATCTACTTGACTAATAAAGGCAGAATAGACACCAGGTAATGTAACTGGAATGGAGGGTTTTATTTTACAAATACCGATATCCCATTCCATAGAAAGGCAAAAGGGTGTGAGTATATATGAACAATGCTTAATATCACTCTTACGACTAGAAAAATCTTTTTCCATTCGGAAGGCGCTGATACAATCATCAAATTTTACTTGGCCAGTAGACATTTTTTTAATGTGGACTAATAAAGATTAACATTTCCAATAAATAATTATTGGATAATTAATCAGGAAACTATTTTTAGAGCGTATAAATCCTTTATTAAATTTATGGTCATTTAATTATGTTTAATTAATTGAAAATTCTTACCAAAGATCCAAAAGATTGTCGGTGCTTTTTTCGTGGCTGAGAACGTATTAATGGGATAGTAGAAGTCGGACACTTTCACTTTCTTTTCCGTCTGCCAAATGGTTTTCACTTTTTCAACGTTGGCAATGTGGTCCACCAACTCAGCGATTTTTATTTTACTTTTATGAATTTTGTACTTTTTCTTAATGCTAGATGTTAAGGGACCAGTGACCTCATCTATCAGACTCTTAACCCCCTCATTAACCATTTCATCGCTCATTTTTCACTTCCTTGGAATTACCAGGGCTTTTAAAATTCATCTTACTCTGTTTTCAAAGAAGCCGGATCCACTTTTGGCTTTTCCAATAGAAGGCCCTTTTGGTATTTTGAATATATGAAAAGAAACAATGTCATACTTGTATTTACCATTAGCCAAACCCAAAATCCATAGGTTTGGTTCTCAGTAGGCCACAATATAACAACGCAGGAAATCAGAACTAAAATCGTAAGCATATGAATCCCTATTGGAGCAAATTTATCTCTTGTATCAGGGAGTGAAATCTCCCAGTTTGAATCAAGTGTTCCTACACAATTCTTTCGTATGAAAGCCCCAATTCTTTTAATCCCATAATCTTCGCCAAGAATCATCAGATCAAAACATATTGAAATGGCAGGAACAATGTATAGAATCAGTGTCAATTCATAGTCATCAGAAATCTTTGTGGCACCAATTGAAAACAAAGAACCAACAAATAGGAATTTTTTAATATTAAAATCTGCACGTCGCTTTTGGCTTTCAAGTTTTTCTTCATGCATCCTAGTGATGAATTTTTCATAGTTTATTCTCATATATCCTCTTACCAAAGTACGATATTAACCGATTTTTATTTTGCTTTGAGTCTCGTCTCTCCACCGACTTTATCGCCCATCCGTCGACACTCCATTCATTAGGAAATCCTTAATGCTTCCAAACCTATCCCTTCCGATAAACCGAATCAAGGAAAATATTGGCTAAGGGAAGTGAACCGTCCAGTCTAAAAATGGGAACTTTGTTTAAACAGGGTGCCACAGGCATTTTCCGGATTGGCCTGTAAAAAAAATAACGAGTTGGTTCTATTATATATAGGGCGTTTTCGCAGAGATTTCTATTTTACAATTTGCTCTGAAATGGTTTATGTTGTCCCCAGATTCAATATCTCATGAGGAGTCATTTATGCAACCCATTCCAGCCAGCAGAATGAGAATCAGTCTAAATAAATGAGCCATGTCTTTCTCATTTATTTTACTAAAAAAATCCAATGGAAAAAGTTAATCTCTTTTCGATGCGGAATGGAAAACGTTATCCTTATAATTCTTTTGCAGTTCTTTTTTTTGCAGGTTTTCTTTTTTCGGGTAAACGCGAGTCATGGTCCAACGACTGGAGCATCCCACTCCCACACACACGATAAGAACAAGCGCCCCAACGCGACTGAACAATTTCATCCATCTCCCTCCCAGTAGATGTTTTCCTATGAATTTACTCCAATTATATCCCACTGTTGCAAGGGACCCGAACTGAAAAACACGATTAGTCAGGGGTCGGACTCAAAAATTGAACCAAGTTTGGGAGGAACCACAGTTTTTATCGCAGACAGGATTTTTTCAACCCTGCACTATATTAATGTTAAGAGTATTTTGTCTTTATTAAGCCGAATTTGGTGGTGATGGATAAATAACAGCCCAATCGTAAGATGATGTCTCGTTCTTCTTTACAGAAAACTTTTTATCTAAGTTATTTACCAATTGCGCAACATGCACATATGCCGGCCATTCTTCAATCTTAAATATCGAAACTCCTTTTGTCCTGGTAGCTAGTATCACTTTATTGCACTCTTTTCCATACATTAGGACAGTGGGTAAAATATCAACAATCATATAACCATCTTTATTCGGGCCTATTAGCTTCTTGAACTTATAACAAGCCCGAGTCAGCCTAAATTCATCCGTACAGTCCCCATCTCCAAGATAAAAATCAGGCTTTTTTACCTGACATCCTTTCTTTGTATAAAAAGGGCAGCACACTTTTCTCAACTGCTCTTCTTGATCCTCGGTAATATTTATAATTTTAAGATCCATAAAGGAAGTATCGCAACTTTCAACCACCGGTTTTATTCGGTTCAAAAAGCCCTCATCCATTTCGTTAGAGGAAGTTCTAAAACAAAGGGAAGTAAAATTTTCTTTTTCTGACTTTACCTGCACTAAATAAACCCGATGAATTTCCTCTGCGTTCAAAAATAATTCCAGCAACGTCTGCTTGAGTTTGTTTTCCTCAAGCCCAACTCGCTCTTCAACAAAAATAATATTTTTAGGATCGCTGATGAATTTCATTCCCGTGGATCCTTAAAAAGGATATTTGAATCCATTAATTTGGATCTCAAATATTTTAAGTCCACAATGGCCACAGACTCTTCTATCAGTTGGATCAGTTCTTCAAAATACTCTTTTTTAATTCGCCATCGTCTTCCTTTATATTCAAAGTTTCTCACTCTATCAATATAGAGAGTTTCCATTTCACCCTTGGCAAACCGGAAATTAATCTGCATAGAAAGACTATTGCGCGTCGTGGGTTTCGCGTACACATCCACGAATTGATTAATTGTGGCCGTTAATTTTTTGATCCACCTCCAATTTGCCGTAATAAGATGATGTTGAGAAGATTGAGGCATCGTTGCTTTAGTAATAGGACTATAGTGTTCAATATTAGGAGTATAATAATAAATTTCTACAGATTTAATTTTATCCCAGTGGAGGTATCTGTCACTGTTCACCGGGAGCACTCCCTGACTAAAACCGGAAGCAGGAAGAAAATCTAAACAAAATATTAAACACAGACAGATTTTTAGTTTATGCATATTTTTCATGATTTTTTTTATTTCAGGTTCACCCAGCATTCTCGGTCAGTCGACCACCTTACGCCTTCGGGTTCAATGACCCAATCTCCATTTTCAGCTTTTTTCTTTTGAAGCATTTTCTCAACATCCGCTTTATTGAACTTATGAATTATTTCCCTGCTCGATAAAACCTCGATTGTTTTGATAGAAGTTTTTTGCTTTCCCAGGGATTGGGATTGACACAAGTAGATGAGACCTGTCGTTTTGGTTCCATCCTCGTAATACACATTCAATTCAATATTATGAGAATATTCATTTCTTAAATGAGGGCCATAGGAAAAACTGCATCCAAATATATTAAAAACTAAAACAAGGCATAAAATAAATTGGCACAGTTTATTCATTATTTCTATGATTGATGAAAAATTTTACTGTCCCTCACGGCGAGTGTGTGGCCAGTCGATAAAAGAGAACACCCACAGGAAGATCACATTTACCAGTGGCACCAGGGTCAACAATCCCCACCAAATCGAAAAACCGGCTTTGCGCAATACGATGGTGGCGATGATCGACGGTGGCAACACAATTCCTAAAATCAAAAACGTTTCGGGTAATCCTAAAGGCATCATTAATGATTCACTTTCTTCATAATGTTATTCCCTCAATTCCACGTCATTCACAAACAACAAAATAATAAAACGAAAACCAATGCGTTCCCCTTTTATGAAGGAGACCTTTGCGTTAGTCAGAAAACATAAAATCCCTGGAGGTAAAATCCCCCTAACCCCCTTCACAAAGGGGGAATACACGAGTTTCCACTTCCTTATTTTTTGTGTCTCATTCATTAATTTACTATTTTACAAAGGTCTCTTTAAAAAGAGGGCGATCATCGACTTCCGTTTTTTAATTTACTTCTGAAGGCAAACTGGACTTGTAAAAGTTTCTGTGAATTCGGCATTCACACCAACTCATCGGAAATTCAAGTTGCCTCTGGCGCTAGCCAGTCATCGAAAATACATTCTGGGTCCAGCGTCACGCTGGCCAACCGTTAGGTTGGCAGGCCAACGCCTGCTGGTAAAATTATTCTCGGTAAATTTCTGAGATGACAAAATCATCAGAAACTTTTCGAATATTTTTCTTGCTTCCAACCGTTAGGTTGGGAAAGAGGGCGAACATTGGCTCCCGTTTTATTATTTGTTTCTGACGGTAATTTCCGCTATAGAAAAGCATCTGTCGATTCTGCGTTCACCACCGATTATCGCAAATTAAATTCTGCCTGCGGCGGCTGCGCCGCAAACCCCTGATTGTCAATCACCCCAGCCCTCTTTAAAAAGAGGGAGCACAAGGTTCTCCATTTTTAAATCTGAAGAATTTTATTCATGTCTATTTTTTTAGCGAAATCCTATTCTCTTTATCCGGCGAACCTTGCCACGGGAAGATGATTAAGATCAGTCCGCACACAATGATTCCGAAATACGGCACAACGGAAAACAGGCTCGTGGCCGGAGGCAAACCGACCCGCTTAAAAATCCGCCACATCGGATAGGCAAACGCAATCCCCGATAAAATCACCGCCACCAAATAATCTTCCATTTTGATTGACTCCGGAGAGTTTTCATAACCTGAAAAATTCCATTTTACCTCATTTTTTTAGAGTACAGGCATGAAACTTTTCGTTGAAAATAATTGCTTTTTGCCCAACTAAGTCTGAAGTCGAAATCAATTACCCTAAATTATGGTATTTTTCTTCCCCTTTCTCCAACCCACCCTTTATACTGAACAATAGTTCCGAACCGAAAAATTTCACAAACTTTAAGTATTTAAATTCACGCTGGCTTTTAAACTGAATGCTCAGTCCATCAAATCAACAACGGGTAGGGCCGACCCGCATCATCGACTCAACCACAAAGTGGGTTCCGATGAACCTGGCCAAAGCCGTGAAAGCGTTACTGCAAAGTATTCCGGCGGAACACTTAGAGGGACTGGATTCGATCACACTCAAGGATGAATTCAATAATTCCAAGCTGAACGAGGCGGGCGGAATCTATTTTAAAGCGGGTAAAACGACGGCAGCCCGAATTGAATTGTCTGTTGAAAGTATTTTTGTTTGCGACCCAAGAGTTGCCTGTTTAATTCCTATAGGACGAAGGGTCTTGTTAGCCGCGACTCTGTTTCGTGAGTTGGCTCGCCATCGTTTAGAGCAGTTGGACGGCCTCTCTAAAAAAGAAAAGGAAGAATTTGCAAAGAATTATTCAAAACAGTGCATGAGAGCCGCCTTTAAAAATTTGTACCGGTTTATTCAATGGTGCGGACCCTTGAAGCGTTGGATCAAAAAGAAAAGTGAAGCGTAATAGACAAACTTAATGTTATGACAGAACTCGACTCTGAAATCGAAAAACAATTTGAACGGGCCGACCAATTTTTAAAGGCGGAAAATTATGCGTCGGCTTTCGAGATTTATAAAGTTTTGTCGGACGAAGGATGGGCCGAATGCGATACCATTCTAGGATGGATGTACGGGTTCGGAAAAGGCACCGAAGTCGACTTTGAATTAGCCGAAAAGTTTTTTCTGCGTCCGGCAAAAAAAGGAGACGAGGAAAGCCAGTTTTACCTGGGCAAACTCTATGTCATCAAAGGCGATTTTCAATCTGCCACCTTCTGGCTGGAAAAGGCTGCCTTTTCAAAATACTCGCCGGCGTTTCACAGACTGGGTTGTCTCTACAGCAACCAACGTTATGAAATTCGCAACGAAGAGCGCGCGTTCAACTATTTCGAAAAGGCCTCACAGCTTGGCCACATCTCCGGACAAATCCGATTGGCCTATAAACTGATCCGGGGCTTCCGCGGATGGCTTCGCATTCCCAAAGGGATTTGCCTCCTAATCCAATCCATCATTTCCGCATTAATCCTTTCCAGCAAAAACATCCACGATGATCGGTTACACTATTGAGTATGGAATTTAAAATAAAAACCACCTAATCCACGAAAATACAAATAGTATTTGGTCTTAAACGGGGTGTTCATTAAAAACTTTTAATGGTAAAACTACCTCAATTCTGTTATTTTCCACTTGGACCTCATTTGTTCATGCGTTACACTAAAAAATGAATAGAATTCCCGAAATTCCACAACCATAACTCATCCCATCCCTTTATGAGGGATCCTGTGGTCTTTTCAGAAAATACTCGTTGTTAAAAGAATGGAGTCATTCATGGTGAAAGTTCTCAAGCTGGCGGTTTTCTTCTATCTTTCATTTGCCGCCACCGGTTGTGCGCTCAAGGAAAATATTTTTGATAAAGTGCGGCGTAATGCAAAGCATGTAAAACAAGTGACCAGCGTTCCGAGCAGCTGCATTAGCCTTGGAGAGATCAAACTGCATGACTTCTACGAATCCGATAACCCGGATTACAACCGAAACAGCTTCATCAATTATTTCGCAAACATCACCAAACGTCGTGATGGCGACACCTTTCGCGTGCTGAAAAAATATAAAACCGAGTACGCCCCGGACGGGTTCCCCAAAGAAATTTATCTGAATGGCATTGCGGAAGCGTATCGCTGCGACAAAAAAGAGAATTTTGTATTTGATAAAAAATGGGCCGTACACATCACCGAGGAAGAACCCAAAGAATGTGAGTTCAGAGGCGAAACTACTGAACGAAGCATCTATATTGATGATGCCGAAACGAATTTAAGAGCCAGCGCCGTCACCTACAAAGCCAATACGATTTTCATTAAAGATAAAATTAAACATTACAACATTGGCACCAAACGCGGATTCTATGAATCGGTAGAAACCGACGCCCATTTGTATTCCTGCCGCAACCAGTCGCAACGGCTTACCAGCACCAGCAATTAAACCACGCCGTGAGGTGTGGCTTCGGTAGCACTATTCCACCGTTTCCTTATCTAACCCATGAAGACATTTAAAAAAACAGCCCTGTGGAGCGTTGCGGGTATTTTGGTCCTGTTTCTGGCAGCCCGGGCTTTTATGGAAATCACATTTTCCGGTTGGGGCTTCTGCGCTAACACCATTTATCAGGAAACACACTCTCCTGACAAATCCCACAAAGCCGTCGTCTTCGAGCGGAATTGTGGAGCCACCACCGGATTCAGCACACAGGTTTCTGTATTGAACCCTAGCGAAGCCTTACCGGAAGGCAAAGGCAACACTTACATTGCCGCAGGCCATCCGCAACATACCAAACTTCAACTGAATTGGCGGAAGAATGACCATTTAGTGATTACCAACTCAGAAACCAATGCCATTAAATCTGCAAACCAAGTTGGCTCAATACAGATCTCCTTTGAGTAGACAAACTCCTTGTAAAAGGCGTTAAAACACACCCATCCTAAACCGTGTTACCGGATTTATAGTTGGGAGTTCATTTTTAGGTTATACTATTAAGTACAGCTAAAGAACTGATTGTTTTGTAACAAGCACGTATCGCTCATACAGTTTTTCAGTACTTGATGCTTGACACCCACCGGGGTTTTACACATAAATTTTTCATAAGTAAGTTTGCCATGATGAACAATTCCATGCGTCCCATATTTTTTGTTGCCGTCTTTTTGGTTTTGCTAGTCACCATATTCACGTATGGTCGCCCCATCTGGGTTCCGGTGTATCATAAAATTGTCGGCAAACAAACCGTTGAAGATGTTCTAAAAAAATATGGAGCCGCAGCACGGTCTCGGTTAAAACCGTTCTTTAAAACCAATAGGGTGACCTATCCGCCAAAAGAAATAACAATGCTGGCGATTAAAGACCAGTCCCTACTGGAACTTTGGGCGGAAACTGAAACAGGCCCCAAGTTGGTCCGATCCTATTCCATTAAGGCGTTGAGCGGAACCTTGGGACCTAAACTCAAAGAAGGAGACCGGCAGGTTCCCGAGGGACTCTATAAAATTGTTGGGTTGAATCCCAACAGCGCCTATCATCTCTCTTTGAAACTCAACTATCCGAATGAGTTCGACCAGAAACATGCCGCAGAAGAAAACCGATTGAATCCCGGGTCCAACATTTTTATCCACGGCAAGGAGGTATCCATCGGGTGCCTGGCGATGGGAGACACGGCGATTGAAGAGTTATTCGTGCTTGCGGCGGATGTAGGTAAATCCAACATGACGGTCGCCATCGCCCCGCACGATCCCCGAATAGAATCCTTATCTGTAAACATTCCGCCTGCCTGGCGGATGACTCTCTATAAAAACCTGAACCAATTTTTCCAAAAATACCAATACAGTATTCATCCCAGCTAAACAAATTTTAAGGAAAAGATTAACCGCCTGAAGTTTTTTGCAAATGGCGAATGTATTGAATGATTGCTTCAATTTCTCTTTTATTCACCCGGTCCTTTTGCGAAGCCATCGCGCCCGAAGCAGAACCGTTAAGAATAGTCTGTTTAATTCGCTCATTAGGAAAGTTTTTGGAATTGTGGGAGCTTTGAGTCAGGTCCGGAGCACCCCCGCCGCCTTTCGCATCCGGTCCATGACAGTTACCGCAAACACGATGAAAGGTTCTTTGCCCAACTTCCAACTCCTCCGGCAACTCAGGTTGCGACTCCATCGAACAGGCAAAGTTGGTAAAACAAATTAAAAGAAGTAATAACAAACTCGAATGTTTCATTTCAATGCTCCTTGAATAGCTGACATTCTAACTCATTTTTTGACACGACTTCTAGTCGAATATTTTATTCGTGGAAGAGCAACTACGCGGATCGGCTTTAATGTTGTTGTGAGTTATTTTTTATGGGGCGGGAGAGTAAAACCAATCTTCAACTGATTCTTTTGAGATGCCTTTTACTTTATCAACTTTCCAACCGACGTTGTTACTTAAAGAGGCATACCAGGCCTCGGTGCGGCCATCCTCCACTCGGTAAACCATAATACTGCCTTTTTGATTGGTTTCTGTATTCGATGTAAACCAGACGAACAATCCCGAGTCGGTAAAACTCGCCACACGGTTTTGCATATTGCGGTTACTGGGCTTTTTAAAAGCACGTGGAGGCCAGCGGGGTTTATCAATTCCTCCATAGTTTCCATTTTCATACCGGGACCAGTAATGCATTAATCCTTTTTGCTTTGGATTGAACGGAGGAAAGGTTAAGTGATCCTGATATTGTTCTTCTTTTGCTGCTACGGGAGAATACTTGGGAACACCAGGTGGCATAGGTCCCGCACCTCTTTCGGGATATGCCACTACTCCATATCCCGAATACCTTAGCCATTCGTGATCAAACCATTTGTTGATACGAAATGCGTAAACATCCTGTGGTTTGAACTCAGTGATCAAACGCGCCACCATGCCGTTCAATCCCGTCATAAAAACCTTGTCATCACCTTTTTCTAATTCAATATTGATTATCACTCAATACAATTCCAATCTATTCCTTATTACAATGGTTTCCGGATTCAAAGCACAAGCCATCGGTCGGACGGCCTTCAGAGATCGCCTGGAGAAGCGGCAATGCGTGCATTTTCCATCCTTCTCCAAACGAATCGGCTGCCGGCTTTTGCGTTACATTGTAGTGTCTTAATATCAGGTGCGTCCCCGTCCCTTTCGGTTGCAGTTTGATTTCCACCGTCGAGCTTCCCGGTTCGATGTTTTCCACACCGCCCCAGGTGAACACCACTTTTTCATGCGGCACCACTTCTACATACTCGCCGCGGCAGTGAACGCCATCGTTCGTGCCAATATGAAATACGCCGCCGGGTCGCGCTTCCGCCTCGACGATTTCCGCGAACCATTCTTTCATTTTAGAAGCATCCGTCAGGTACAAGAACACTGTCTCCGGTTTTGCTTCAATCTCGATCTCCCGTGTGAGTTCGTACGATTCCATTATTTTCTCCTTTTCCTTTCGTGCCGTTCCGCCGCCTGCTTCAGTTTCTTCAGACGCGGGTCCCAAAAGCCTTCTAAAAATGACTTTAAGGCTTCGAATCCTTCGGGCCGAACGCGATAGAGGCGACGCGTGCCTTCGCGCCGCTCTTCAATCAATCCGTTTTTCTTTAACACCGTTAAATGCTGCGAAACCGCAGGTCGGGTGATGCCTTTAAACTTTTGAGCAATCTCCCCGGCAGACAGTTCCCGATCCCGCACCATCTTTAATATTTGCAGCCGATTCGGCTCCGCCATTGCCTGTATGATTGTATCCATGAGCTTATGTTAGTATAAACTAACGTAAGTGTCAACTAAAATTAGCAGCGTGACGCTGCACCCAATATTTATTCTCGATGATCGGTGGTCAATGCAAAATCCAAAGAACCTTTTCTAAGGTAAATTTTTCCTTCAGAAGTAAATTAAAAAACGGAAGTCGATGATCGCCCTCTTTTCCAACCTGGCGATTGGGAGCACTCACTCGCCGTGAGGGGCAACTTTAATTTCCGATGGGTTGGCGTGAACGCCGAATCCACAGAATCTCTTCCCAAGTTAAGTTAACCTTCAGAAGAAAACATAAAATTGAAGACTCATGTATTCCCTCTTTCCTAAAGAGGAATAGGGTGATTCACATTCAGGGGTTTTGCGGCGTAGCCGCCGCAGGCAGAATGGATTCTCGATGACTGGCCAGCGCCAGGGACAACTTTAATTTCATGAGTTGGCGTGAACGCCGAATCCACAGAATCTCTTCCCAAGTTAAGTTAACCTTCAGAAGAAAACATAAAATTGAAGACTCATGTATTCCCTCTTTCCTAAAGAGGGATAGGGTGATTCACATTCAGGGGTTTTACGGCGTAGCCGCCGCAGGCAGAATGGATTCTCGATGACTGGCCAGCGCCAGGGACAACTTTAATTTCCGATGAGTTGGCGTGAATGCAGAATTCACAGAACCTTTTCCCAGCGTGACGCTGCACCCTAAATTTAATCTCCGATAATTCTTTGTGGACACCGAATATAAACAAAATTCCCCGTTATATAGCTTGCTTTTCAGACTTATAAAAGGTCGCAGGTAGAATTTATCTCTGTTGGATATACGTGAATACGTAATCATTAGGAAATTTTTGACGTTACTGTTAGTAAGCTAACACATCGAGAATGAATGCTGCCACCGCGGTGAGCGGCTACCAGCTGGGTGCTGGAGAATATTTTTTTCTAAGCGTTCTAATCTCCAGTCCGTGGTCTTCAAAACTGATGGGTTGAATAGTGACGAGTTGAATAAAGTTCTCATCCTCAGCGCGGGCCGTCGCACGAAACTGATCGTGGGTGCCGTTGTTTATAGAGTAGCTCCACTCTTTGGAAAGCGGTTTTTCGTTCAGGTAAGAATCGGGATCTGTGAAAAGATCTTCTGCTTTCGTGAGTGTGCATACTTTGGAAGGATCGACGTTCTCTTTTGGCGCGAGGCTGTCGTACCAAAACATTCTGCACCCGTGAAAAATTTTGCGTAACTCATCATGTGCTTTCCACGCGTAGAGGCGCTCATCATATTGAACTTCGGGCCGGGTAAATAAGGAAGAGCGCCACGGGGCTAAAGCCAGTCCCATCAGGACGCAAGCCAGAAAAATGAGGCTTATAATTGTTTTTTTCTTTTTCATTGATACGAATTCTAAATGTGTCTCTATCCTTTTAGGGTAAATCAGGTAGGGGATAAGCACAAATAATTTAAGCCCCATTTTCTTTCAAGCGGGGAATGTTGAACTCTCTTACGCCTAACCGTTAACGGGCCCTATATATATAGGAGCGAATGCAGTTGTTTTTTGACCCGATAGGGAACCCAAGCAGTCTTTGATTTTCCGTTAAATTCGCTTTTCATCCCCAATTCCCTGTGATAAGGTCTTAATAATTCAGGCCTTAGGAGATTTTTATTACAAAGGTCGCTGTTCTTAATCGAAAGAAAAAGTTTCTAAAGGTACCGTTTGCCAATAAGCGCATCGCAAATGAATGCTTCCACCAGACGTTGCCGGCTGAGGGGATAACATGCTGCAGGGATATAAACAAATTTTCAGTGCACTACCTATCAGCTTTATTTTATCGTTCATTACTTGGCTCTTCTTTAAATTTGCCTATCCCGAGGCTCCGTTAGAAACCAATGAAACCATATTCATCGTTATCGTCTGGACTCTGGTGGTTCTCATTTTTAAGACCCTCATGAAATCCAAAAAAGTAAAACAAGAGCCGGCGCAAAAGGAAAGGGAAAATGAATCCGCTTAAAAGAATCTCTCGAAACCTAACAGTTGCCCTGACATTAGGAATGCTTTTGCTTTTAATTAGTGGATGCCCCAGTCCACAAACAGAAAACTTAACGGGTTCTGCTGAAAAAGGCAACGACAGCGCTACTACTCCCGAAACGAAACTATCTCCCAGCGCCAACGTCGATACCGGAGTCGAGGGTCACATTTTCACATTTCCCAAGGAAACCGATCCGGAAGCTCCGGATATCCAGGAGGAACCCGATATTTTACCGGGAGCCGAGGAAGAATTGAAAGATAAGGGTATGGATCCAACAACTGATTCTAATTGAAGAAGAGATTTGCGTAAGTGAGAATATTGAATGAAACACAATAAACTTAGAAAAGGAAACCCATGTATTCCCCCTTTCCAATCTAGCGATTGGAAACAACAAAGAGATTCGAAAGCTTTGTGAAGAGATAGCATTGAAAGGAACTCATCGCAAATTAATATTGGGTGCAGCGTCACGCTGCGGGGGATTTTACCTCCAGGGGTTTTAATAAAACTTTATGTAATGCAATACTCTTCACTTGAAGGACTGAGTACCGAGGGGAAATATGCCGCACCACAAAGTGATGATCATCAGGTTCAATGCTCAAATAAAAGCCAAATCAAGAGGAACCGAACAATGAGCTTTCTCAAAAAAAACCCTTGGATCCTTGGGGTGGTGTTTATTATCGGAGCGTTTGTGCTGCTTGTATTTTGGTTCGGTCGAGTCTCAAATATCGAGGTCAAAGTTGTCCCTCCCGGCCAAAGCTTAGACCGCCTCACTGGGCGTGATTTTTTATTGACAGCAAATTCAGAAACTTCAAACTATGGGCTGTATAGTTACCTACTACTTGCAAAAAAACCCACCCCGGAAAACAAAGAACTATATATAGCCGTATTAAAAGCATATTTGAATATAGAAACGGTTCGCGAATTCGAGGACTTGGGAATAAAGCCAAAAGAACTGAACATCACTTACCTTCCGGTAAAAAGGCTTCCTCCAAATCATAAATTGGAAGCGGAATTTTTTTTAAAGAACTATGATTACGCACGTGCAAAAATTATTCTTAGAAAATTACGTATCAAAGGCACCGGTCCCTTCATTCTTTCCTACCAATCACCGCTCAGCACAGCAAGCCAGGTTGACCCGGGTAAGCTTTTAAAACAAGACCTCACCGGCATTCCACCCAGATTAGCCTATCTTTGGGTTAACAATTTTATTGATGAGGCGGCAAAAGTTAAATACTGGGACACCAACGCCCTGCAGAATTTCATGGTAAGTTTTAGAACAAAATTTGCCATACTGGCCGATGGTTTTACTGAAGTTAAAACAGCGTCTGCAGAGGCCATCGATTTTCTAAAAGACAAAATTAAATTGAAGGACTGAGTACCGAGAGAAAACATGCCGCACCACAATAAAACATTCCTTAAATATTTTTTCACGCTACTTTTCGTGATGAGTGTCTTCATCTTCTCGGTTCAGCCCGGGAAATCCGCCGTTAAAGATCCACAAGTGAATAATGAAAAAGCATTGGACCTGATTAAGGAATCGGCTGGAGACATTTGCGCACAAATGCAAGAAACTCCTCCCATTAAAAATCTGGAGCGAACGAAAAAGACTCAAACCCTATTAGAAAAACTCACTGTACGGTTGTCCAAGATGCAGGCGGGAGTCGCCTCTTTGTATAACGACAAATATTCCCAACAGGAATTGCAGGACCAGTTAATCGGTGCTTTTAAAAATATAAAAACCTGTCGGCAGGAAGTGTATTACCGAATCCAGGAAACCTTAATTCCCTCTCAGTCTGCCATTGAACTGAATGAATTAATAAAAAAGCAAAAGAAAAAGGAAGTCGAAGAGGAAGATACTTTCTCCGAAGATGAATCACCGGAGGCTCCCAAACCTAAAACCGAAGGCGACATCGTTTTAAAGGGAAACACCAAAACAAATATCAAACAGGGAGTGATAATTCAAAATAATACCGTTATCAATAAAGACTCTGCAAATATTGGCAGCATAAAAAATTCCGGATCATACAATTCCCACAGTACGGGAACGGGGAAAGTGACCACGGGCAAGGTCTTGACCAAAAAAACGAAAAAGAAAAAAAAGAAACGAAGAACCGGTAAGCGCAAAATGGCCAAGAAAAAAATCAAAAAGAAAGCAGCCCCGGGTCCACCTCCAGTAGTTGCCGAAGTCATACCCAAATCGGATACACCCTCCACCGTGCGCAGTGGCGGCCAACGCTTGACCGGACGCGCCTTTCTCGTGAGGAAAGATGCGGAGGAAGCCGGTTATGGACTCTACAGTTATATCGTTTTCTCCAAACCGGTGAACAAAGGCAACGTGGAACTTTATACCGCCGTCATGAAAGCCTTTTTAAAAATGGAAACGGTTCAGGACTTTGAAGCACATGGGGTGGAACGACAGGAATTGAATATTACTTATTTACCATTAGACAAGTTTTATCCTTTGGGAAAACTTCCCGAACCCAAATGGTTTTTGCAGCATTACGATTATGCCCGGGCGAAAGTCATACTGCGAGCCCTCCCGGACGTAGAAGGCGAAGGACCTTTTATCTTTTCCTATAAAGCCCCGCTCAACAGTGAAACGGAAATCAATCCCGGCATGTTGTTACGACAGGACCTTTCGGGAGTGCCGCCGCGATTGGCGTTTCTTTGGGTCGACGAATTTGTGAACCAGGCGCAGAAAGAAAACTATTGGGATTCCAGCATCCTCGCCAGTTTTAAATTAGGATTGCGCAAAACCATCGCCGTCGCCGCCGAAGCCTTCACCGAAGTCAAATCCGCCCACGCCGAAGTCCTCGACTTTATTGATAAGATAAAGTAAGAAATTTTTAAAGGATCGCATTTCCCTCTAACTTCTATTTTTAAATTTCAAGTGAAATAGTTTTGCATCCGTGCTATTAAGGGACTGCAATTATAATCTGCCAAATCAAATTTACAGTTAAGGATCGAATATGTTGAAACCTAAAAATATCATTGTCTATTTGGTGCTGATGACTCTCATGGCATGTGGCGGTGGAAAACCGGTTAAGAGCCAGTGGAGCCCTGTAGAAAAACTTGAACGATTCCAAAACCAGACGCATCACTGGGGTCAAAAAGGGGAAACTCGCCCGAATAAAGGCTGGGCGGATTATACATTTGCCAAGTTGACTCTAGATGAGAAAAACCATATGACATTTAGGCAAAAAAACCGAGAACTATCTGTAATTTATGTCTATGAAAAGGGACCTAAAGGTGGAATTCAAATTGTAGATATCCCCGGTGCTGGATTTTTTGTATCACCTAAAGAAAATGGCAAATGCACACCAGATCGTTTGGAAGCATCGGGTTTGGCTTTAGAACATAACTTATTCTTACTTGCAAAAGCTTTTCCGGGTGGCCCGGATTCTGTAACTCAATCTTCAACGGCAAGTGCTCAAGGTGGGCCCGTCGAATTGAGATTTATTCAAGGAGTGTTGCTTTATAAATCTTCTTGGGAAATACAAGCGGACGCAAAGATTTTAAATCCTAAACACTTTAACTTCGAAATTTATTTTGATGGTGATCCCTACACATCATTAGAGTGGAACGCCAATGGAAAAGAAGAAGTTATTCCTAATGATGAATCCTTGGAAGGCTGGCTCGCCTGTTGGTCGAGCGCTAAAAATATAGAAACAGGCGAGACAGTTTTTGAACTTCCCAATCATAAGGACCTAAAAACCTTCGGCGAAGTTCGAGCCGCCGTAAAAGCTAATCGATCAGATTAATGTTCAAAATAGATTTAAATCGAGGTTCAATGTTCGCCCTCTTTTTAAAGAGGGCCGGGGTGATTGACAATCAGGGCTTTTCCAAATTTCTTGCTTATGCAAAGATCTCTTTCCTAAAGAGGGCCGGGGTGATTGACCGCCTGGGGTTTTGCGGCGAACCGCCGCGGCAGAATTTAATTTACGATGATCGGTGGTGAACGCAGAATCGACAGATGCTTTTCCATAGTGGAAATTACTGTCAGAAACAATTAATAAAACGGGAGCCAATGCTCACCCTCTTTCCCAATCTGGCGATTGGAGGCAAAAGTAATATTCAAGAATTGATCAACCATCGGGCTCTATGAAAACTTTCAAGAGTTTATACTGGGTGCAGCGTCACGCTGCGGCTAGGGTGATTGACATTAAGGGATTTTAGATTAGTCCTTATAAATTACGATAACCCTTGAAGTAAAATTTTTAAAAAGGCCGATGCGTTCCCCCTTTTTGAAGGAGACCTTTGCATAGCCAGGGATTATTGAACAAACAAATTCAACAAAAGAGCGGAGACCCATGTTCGCCCTCTTTCTCAATCTGGCGATTGGAGGCAAAAGTAATATTCAGGAATTGATCAACCATCGGGCTCTATGAAAACTTTCAAGAGTTTGTACTGGGTGCAGCGTCACGCTGCAGGTCGGGGTGATTCACCTTCAGGGGGTTTATATTAGTTCTCAAAAATAATAATAATCTTTGGAATAAATTCCTAGAAAAACGATCACCATCATTTCTTATGTCAAGATAGCCGAGAGTAGTTTCGGTTCTATCAACCTTTCAAAAACTTTAAATTCACCCAATACGGAAAAAACCTACCCAATTCTGGTATTTATTTAAGCATCAAAACCAATTTATCCTACCCTAATTTAATTAGCCCAAATTTTCCTTGATTCTATATTCCGAATGAATTAGGGTTAACAAAATATAAAAGAAAGGAAATCATACACATGGATTTTGAATCTTTTAACTCAGGAATTGAGAGCATAAAGAATATTTTAAGTATGCTCAAAGCTGGGAAAGACTTGTTACCTCAGGGCCCTGAAAAAGAAGAAGTTACAAAAAAGATAACGGAAGCAGAAAAAGCATTTCTGATTGCAGAAGCGCAATCTGCTAAAGACCTTGGTTATGAAATATGCAAATGCACTTGGCCTCCCAGCATAATGACTGTAGATGCAGAAACCAAAAAGCCTACCTGCCCTAAATGTGGGAATAAAGATGATTTTCCAGTATTACATGAAACTGAGCAAATAATTTTAACCAATTTATTTAATAGCGGGGATAGAACGGTAACACAAATTACGAGCGACCTTAAAATTGAAACCAATATAGTTATTTATTATTTAGAAGAATTACTAAAGAAAAGTTTAATACAAAAAATAAAACCAATTAGAACAAATCAAGGTATTTCTTATGGAATAACTCATACAGGGCGAGGTTATTTTATTAAAAAAGGAATTAGGGTAACCATGAGCGATGAATAAATTTTTCACATTTTTGTTATTAAATTCTTTTATATTTTTGCATTAGGTTAAATGATGAATAGCAAAGAAGAAAACATTTTTTTAAAACCATGCGAGGAAATTATTATTTCCTGGAAGAAAGCTAGAAAACGGTTAGAAAGTCTGAAAGGAAACAATAAAGAAAAGTTTGATTTTGCTGCTCCAATGCCAAAATTAAACTTCTCGATTACTCAGATAGAAACTCGCTTTCTTGGACTTTTAGATTTACTAAAAGAACTAAAAACCAAAGGCGATCAACTATTAATTCCACAAAGTTATATTACAAATATTATTACCATTTTAGAAACATTTAGGAATGAGATAAATCAAATTGAAAATTTGATGAACCAAATAGAGAACCTCGGTGGAGGAGCAGGAAATTTAGAAAAAGATAATTTCTTTCTACAAAGCCAAAATGGGCAACAAAATATGGATCTTCAGGGATTTTTTACGAGGTTTCGTAATCATATAGATGTTGCTTTAGATCACTATTACCAATTGTCTTTCCTTTTAAAGGATAGTAATTTAATCGATTTCAATGAATCTTTTAGCTTATTTTCAGAAAAATTAAATGAAATACAATCCAGCAAACAAGATTTAGATAAAATTAATTCTGAAGTCACTAAGATCCAAGATAATATTCTAAATATTCAGAAAACTGCTACAAAAATCATTTCTAGTATTGAAACTCAAAAAGACGAATCTGAAAAATCAAGAAAAATCATTGCTGGATATGAAGCTGAAGTAACAACCAATAGGGCAAAAATACAAGATATATTTAGTCAAGCAGAGACCTTACAAAACACAGTCGTAGGTTATAAAGCTCAATTTGATAGTTTTGATAAACAAATAAGCTCTAGATTAAAAACATTCGAAGATGGAGATAAAAACCTCAAAGAATTACTTCAAAACGGTAGAGATGAACAAAATCGTCTAGTAAATAAATTAACGGAAATTGAAGAAGAAATTTCACGGTTAAATAAACAGGCTGAAGATATGCTACAGGGGGCAACTATTGCTGGTTTGGCAAGCGAATTTGGGAAAATTCGGGATAAACTAACAAAAGAACTTGCTTGGGCAAGGGTAGCATTCTACATATCAATAGTTATTTTATTTGCTTCTGCTTTACCTCTCGTTGCTTATATTTTTCCAGGACTTGGGCTACCCATGAGTAATTTTAAAAGTTTCGGCGGGGGTCTTGGCGAAATACTTGTTAGAGCATTGTTTCTTTTACCGGGGGCATGGTTCGCCAAGTTTGCAGCTTCACGTCATGCATTTCTTTTCAGGCTCCGAGAACACTACACTTATAAATATTCTATTGCATCATCCGTCGAGGGATTCAAAAAACAAGCAGAGCCATTTAAGGATGGTATAGCAGCAGCAACTTTTTTCGAACTCACTTTCAATCCGGCAAACAATATGGAATCAGAAGGACATGGACAAAGACACCCAAACAAAGTCATGGAATGGATAATGAATAAACTTGGGACAACTTACGATGGAAAACCTTCATAAATTCAACTTTTTTCTAAATATATATCCATTAAAAACAGGTTAATATTTACCTATACCGCGATTCATTCTTGGCTGGTTTGATTTCTTCCCCGTTTAACACGTTCTGGGAGTACAAATAAAATTTCTCCTAATGCTTGAGCAAAATCAATACATCGCATTGAATCTTTTTCTGCAGGAAGCACAGAATTAATATCTGCATGTCTTTCATCATTTGCATCTAATCGAATATCATGAGCCCATTCTTTCATTTCGTCTGTTATCAAATGGTCGGAGGCAGCTTGATCGATGCGAGAATACAAACTACCATTTTCATATCCTTTTAATTTCAACATTGCATCTATTGAGGCCGCAGACATTACTATAGAAGCTGATGGTGAGTGTTTTGTTTCAATGGCTTGGTCAAGATAATACCTTGCCCGTTCTGGAATTTCTTTTTTGGCTCTAATGGACCCCGGATAAAGCTTTACGTTATGCGAAGAATTTTCAGGGGAGCATACCATGACACATCCTCCACAGCTGTGACACTTATATATACACCACAATCTTTTATTTGAGCCATGGAAGTTATCAGTAATTCCTAAATTTCCAAATTTTGATAATTGTGGTTTATTTATATTACAATGTGGACAACGATCCAAAGGTAACCAAGCTAATCCATTCTTTATTGTTGCCATTTTTTTCTCCAATTAACTATCAAATTTATTGATGCAGCAAATACCATTTTTTTGCTTGCATTTGGTTTATTATCACTTTTCCATCCCCTCACCATCCAATACTTTCTGGATGGACTTTTTGACGTCGGCGTTGGGTTCGAGGGAGTGGGCTTGCTCCAGGGCGGGTTTGGCTTCCGGAGGCCAGGCGGCGGGACCCCATTCACTTAAGGCTTTCAGTGCCATGTTGCGGTTTCTTATGACAGAACTTTTCAAACTGGCTTCAATCAACTTCCATCCTTTGCCGGGAAAACGTTTCAGGTCTTGCACAATAAACTCCAACGCCTGATGCGCTTCAAATCCCGGGCCCAGGCCCAACTCCTCCGCGGGACCTGTCGCGACTTTTTCCAGGGGCAATGTCTCCTCTGCCAGGGCAATCACGTTTTCTATGCGAGCCACATCATCCGTTTGCATCAGGTAGTACCACTCGTTCCCCTTCCCGCTTTTCTGTCTCTTAAAATGATACTCCCAAACGTCGACGTCCAACACTTGCGCCACGGAGGTCAAGGTATAGAATTCATGTTCTTCTAAATCGTCTTCGGTTTCCAATGCCTTCAACACTTCTTCTTTCCAACCGGGTCGGTCCAAAATAGAATGACAGGCCGCGGCAATTTCCTCCCGCACTTTGTGAGCCCAACCTACTTTTTCCAGACCCGACCAGTTGTCATCAGGATCTTCCGACTCTTCGGATTCCACAAAGTCACGAATCACGTCGATAATTTTTAATTGATACAGATCCGGAAGTTCCGCTTCAATATGTTTTAAATAAAGCCGGGTGACTTCCACTCCGTCGGCATAGTCCTTGATCCCTTTCGCCGCTCCACCGTGAATTAAATTCTCGATGATGTCGCCCGCCCCTTGCAGTAATTCAACGTCCGGCTCGTCCTGTTTTAAGGCAGTCAACAGGTCTCCCGTGACTGCACAAGCGCACACCAGGTATTCATAACTAATGGAATTTTTATATCCTTCACGCAGTAACCAGTCTTTAATTTCAGGGTTCGTCGTCTTCGTCAAATTCTCAACCAAATGAATTCGTCCCCATCCTTCCACCATTTTTGCACATTCCCAAATGGTCGATTCCGGATCATCGAGAGACGTCATCAATGCGGTACCGGCGTACAACGTGAACTCGTCATGCCGTGCAAAGGTCATGAACAATTTCTTATGCTGCTCTCCCTCAAAAATTCCAAGAATCGCCAGCGCCACTTTAATCGGTTCGCGATCGGGCGATTCGGTAGCAATCCACCGCGCAAAATCATGAACGCGATCCACGTTCAGGTTTTCACTTTCAGCAATCAGGGTTAACAAATCATCGATAAAACTGAGAACGTTTCCCTTCAATAAAAGTTTATAAAAGGCAGCGACTTTTTGTTGGGTCGGTTGTAGGATGAGCGATTCCAAATCTTTAAATATTTTTTGGACGGAATCTTTATCCTTGGGATCCTGCATGTGTTGAGTGAATACTCCGTCCATCGCTCCACCGGCCCAGCGAATCTTTCCATCAGCGAAGACTACACTATCGTCCGGCAGTTGAAGCTCCTTACGGGAGCCGTTGATTTCGCTCATCAAAAAGGAACAAATCGCAACGCGGTTCGTGTCCCACGGTTTCGGCATCTCCGCCAGGTCCCACTCCAGGGGAGAATCTTCCTCAGTTTTTCCACCCGGCCGCCAACCGGTTAGAAACAAACCAAACGCGACAAAGATCACGATACAAATGATAATAGTTAAGGGGTTCATATAATGAATGGAAAAAAAATAGGACGAATGATAATCGGTTTTACTAGTTGCCCCGATTATAACATTGTCCCATTGCTTTTTTCTTTTAACTGAAAACTAAACTTTTTCTATAGTGACCGTCCAAATCTTGTCGCCTGTTTTTTGGAAATCGATGTGACAGTCCATGAACTTTTGGATCACATCGCGATTGGTCTTCGTGTGCAGGCTCGGTTCAACAGTCGTGAACCTGCCCTTGCCGGCCAATGCCATCGGCAATAATAACTGGTCTGCCAAATGCTCGCCCACTGCCGCGTTGCTGTTCAGATAAACTTGAGTGGCGTCACACACATTCCTCGCCACGGCTTCCGCTCGGACACCGCGCACTCCAAATCCCGCGACCACTTCCGTCACATTTTCGAAAACCAATTTATTGAACACCACGTTGCCGGCACCGACCGAGTCGTGAGTCTCACGTAATAACAACACCTCTTCCGGCCAGCCCATTTTTTTACCAACCACTTTCAACTCGCGTTTGGGAATGCTGACTTCCAAACCCGAGAACAACGCCTCGGCATACGCTTTTTTTTGTTTGCCGCGTGTCATCAAGTCCACCGGCTTTAACCGTATCGCCGGGGTGATGGTAAACCCCACCTTGCCCCCGCCGGCCGGATAAAACCCGTAACGGTGGATTTCTGCCTCCACTCGCACGCCCATTGTCTTGAGGACCGGCAAATAACACTCTTTTAAAAAATCGAACGGTGGCGAGGCCATGTTATGCGTTCCGCCTTCCAACGTAATGGTGGAAGGGTGCTCCGCCAACATCAACGCCGGCAATAAGGTTTGCGCCACCAGAGTGGTGCTGCCCGCTGTGCCAATGGCGAACTGATGCCTGCCGCCTTGAATGGTTCCGGGAGCAAACGTTAACTCACCGGAACCCATTTCGGCTCCTGTGATTTTGGCTCCACTGATGGCCGCTGCCGCTTTGACCGATGTCAAATGCTGTCGTAACAATCCCGGCTTTTTGCGTCCCGCACGAATGTTGATCATGTGGAACGGCTTTCCGGTGATCATCGCCAACGAGAGGGAGGTGCGCAGAATTTGTCCGCCGCCTTCTCCCTCAGACCCGTCAATTTTTATAATTTCTGTTTTCATTCCTCAGTACCGCTAAAATATTCTTTCAACAAACCCTAAAGGTCAATCACCCCAGCCGCAGCGTGACGCTGCCTCCAGAATGAACTTTCATCAGGTTGAAGTGTTTCCTCTTCTAAACTGACTTTTGAAAATTCCTTTTGCTTCCAATCGCTAGATTGGAAAAGAGGGTGCACATTCGCTTCCAATTTTTAATTTTCTTCTAAAGACAAACTTTACTTTAGAAAAGATTCTGAGAATTCTGTGCTCGCCACTGGTCATCGCGAATTAATTTTGCCTGCGGCGGTTCGCCGCAAAACCCCTGAAGGTAAATCACCCTTACCCTCTTTAGAAAAGAGGGCAAACATCAACTTCCCTTTTAATATTTTTGTGTTTTATTCAAAATTTTCACTTACACAAAAGTCTCTTTAGAAAATAGGAAGCACATTTATCTTCCTTACTAATATTTTCTCTTAAAATCACCTCTTATATATAGAAGCAACTCAATTTCCTGAGAGCCTCCGAGGAGATGGAGTCCCAAAACCTCCCTGAAAAGTTGAATTGCCTCCCCAAACCTCTCTATACAAAAGAATGCAGGACAACTCCAAGAAAAAACTTTGAGAGCATCCTGCATCCCCCATTGATCACCAAACATCAATTTATCTAGTGGCGACCACGACGTAAAATCCCTGAAGGTGAATCACCCTATCCCTCTTTAGGAAAGAGGGAATGCATCGTTCTTCTTTTCAAAAATTTTTTTCTAAAGACAAACTCTACTTTAGAAAGAGTTCTGTGGATTCAGCGTCCGCACCCACTCATCGAATATTAATGTCGCCCCTCACGGCCAGTGAGTCATCGCATATAAGTGTCGCTATTAGGCGCTAGCCTAACCTTTGACGCAGACGACTTGTTTCAGAGTGTAGACCACTTCGACCAAATCTTTTTGCGCTTCCATGACTTTATCGATGTCTTTGTAAGCGGACGGAGTTTCATCCACCACGCCGGAATCCTTCCGGCACTCGACGCCTTCCGTGGCTTTGACATGTTCATCGACAGAGACTTTTTTCTTTGCTTCGGTACGCGACATCACTCGACCCGCGCCGTGGGAACAGCTGTGAAAGCTTTCTGCGTTGCCCAGACCGCGCACGATGAACGACCGCGCGCCCATGCTTCCGGGAATGATTCCCATATCGCCCTGCCGCGCCCGCACCGCACCTTTGCGTGTGACAAAGACGTTCTCACCGAAGTGATTTTCTTTAGTCACATAGTTGTGGTGACAGTTGATCGCTTCCACTTTCGCATCGAAAGGTTTAGCAATCACGTGACGGGCCGCTTCCACCAAATGGGTCATCATGATTTCGCGATTCCTTCGCGCAAAGTCCTGTGCCCATTCGACGGCAAACACATAATCCTCAAAATGCTCAGATCCTTCCGGGAAATACGACAGGTCTTTATTCGGCAGATTGATCATCCACCGCTCCATATCTTTTCTCGCCAGTTCAATGTACCGGGACCCGATCGCGTTACCGATCCCCCGGGAACCGGAATGCAGCATGAACCACACTCGATCGTTCTCATCGAGACACACTTCTACGAAGTGGTTTCCGGTTCCCAACGTCCCTAAATGAACCAGGTTGTTGCTGTTCTTTAACCGCGGCATCCGCTCGGTAATCCGCTTGAATCCGGGTTCTAATTCTTTCCACGATTCCAATGACCGCTCGGGTGGGTTTCCCCATGCCCCTTTGTCTCGTCCACGTCGATGGCTGGATCTTCCGTGCGGAATCGCTTCTTCAATGGCGCACCGCAACTCGAACAAGTTATCCGGCAAATCCGCCGCCTCTAACGAAGTTCGCACAGCCATCATTCCACAGCCGATGTCCACCCCGACCGCCGCGGGAATGATGGCTCCTTTCGTAGGAACCACACTCCCGATTGTTGACCCTTTCCCCACATGCACATCCGGCATCACCGCCAACCATTTATGGATGAACGGCAGTTGGGAAGTTTGTTTCAATTGTTCTTTCGCTTTATCGTCAACCGGCACCCCGCGTGTCCACATTTTAACCGGCGCGCCGTTTTCTTTTTGTATCACTTCATAGTTTTGGGAGACCATCGTCTTGTTCCTTTCATTTTGCATTCACCCTAAGTATAGCAACGCGCGTGCCAGTTTTTGCAGAGCACTTAAAAATTTTATAACTCCTTGTATTTAAAAGGGTAAATTTTTTCGCTCAAAAAAGGCCTTCTCCTCAAGATTTCCTTATTTTATAATATATTCTAGTTATTTATAAATTTAGCTAGAGATTAATCATGGTTGTGATCGGCTTCCTCGGCACCACTCGTGACGGTGGACTTCAAGACAAAAAGCGTTGGGACAAATGGCGACCCACGGTTAGCCTGTGCCAGCAGGAAGATATCCTCATCGATCGGCTGGATCTGCTAATCGATATTAAGTTCACCAAACTCGCCGGCATGGTCACTCGGGATATCAAACAAGTTTCTCCCGAAACCAAAGTGGTCCCCCACACACTCAATTTAAAAAATCCCTGGGACTTTGAAGAAGTCTACGGAGCCCTGCACGATTTTTCAATGGACTATCCGTTCGATCCAGACCGCGAAGACTACTTTATGCACATTACCACTGGAACGCACGTTTCTCAAATCTGTATGTTCCTGCTGACAGAAGCGCGATACTTTCCGGCCAAATTGATTCAAACCTCGCCACCAATGCGACGACAAGAAGGACCCGGCAGCTATGCCATCATCGACCTCGATCTGTCAAAATACGATCGCATCGCCCAACGGTTTCAGGTAGAACACGAAGAAGCCACCGAGTTTTTGAAGTCGGGCATTCAAACACGCAACCGTGCGTTCAATGAAATGATCGACCAAATCGAAAAGGTCGTGATCAAAACCCGATTCCCGGTCCTGCTCATGGGCCCAACCGGTGCAGGCAAATCGCAACTGGCGCGGCGGATATACGATCTCAAAAAAATGCGACACCAAATGGACGGACCGTTCGTCGAAGTCAACTGTGCCACCCTGCGCGGCGACAGCGCCATGTCGACTTTATTCGGTCACAAGAAAGGCGCATTCACCGGTGCGGTGAGTGACCGGCCGGGCCTGCTCCTCTCCGCCAACCAAGGCGTGCTGTTCCTCGACGAGATCGGCGAACTGGGTCTGGACGAACAGGCCATGATCCTCCGCGCTATCGAAGAAAAATCTTTTCTACCCGTCGGGTCCGATAAAGAAGCGCAAAGCGACTTTCAACTGCTCGCCGGAACCAATAAGGATCTCACTCAGGAAGTGGCGCAAGGGCGATTCCGCGAGGACTTGTACGCGCGGCTTAATCTGTGGACGTTTGCCATTCCCGGGCTCAAGGACCGACGCGAAGATTTGGAACCCAACATCGAATACGAACTGCGCAAGTATTCGGAGGAAAACGCGCAGAACATCACGTTCAATAAAGAAGCGCGGGAGAAATATCTGAAGTTCGGGTTGTCCGGTCAGGCCGTGTGGTCGGCCAACTTCCGCGACTTGTCCGCCTCCATTAACCGAATGGCCACATTGGCGGAAAGTGGACGCATTCGCGTGAAAGACGTGACAACGGAGATCGAAAAGTTAAAGCAATTGTGGCACACCGCCTCGAAAGATCCAGCGACACAAATTTTAGCATCGCTATTGAGTCAAAATCAAATGGAGGCAATCGATTTATTCGACCGCGTGCAGTTGGCAAAAGTGATCGAAGTGTGCCGCAGCGAACCGACGATGAGTGCGGCGGGACGCAAACTGTTCTCCAGCACCCGCACCAAAAAGAAAGTCACCAACGACGCCGACCGACTTAGAAAATATTTACAGCGGTTTGACTTGAAATGGGAAGTTATCTAATAGGTTTTATTGTCAAATTTTATTTAAAATTAAATTTGTGTATTGTGAGTTATTGTGGATTTTTTGGAGATAGGTTCGCTGGGGAATCTTCTTTCTTATTTTGCCAATAATCATTTTGCTCTTCTTTTATAATCGAATCAATATTTTCAACAAACCTTTTAAAAATTTCGTCCTCATCATTGCCTTTTAAACTATCATAATCACCAACACCATTAACATAAAGGCGGCGCTCACGTTTCATTCTACCTGAAGCAAAGCGATAAACGCGCCATTTTTCGTTATAATTTGCTGTGCGCTCCCACCCCTTACAGATTGTAATAGCGGCACCCAAAAATGCTGTTAAAATTTGCGCTGGTTTCCCTTCAAAAATACTTATAAATGTAATTGCTGCTCCAGCAAATATAATAAAAAATGAAATTGAATATGTAGCCTTTTTAAAAAAATCCGCTTTTTTACTATACCATTTTCGAAGGTTATTTAGATCTTTTGAATAATAGCTTTCAGCACGTTGATCCCGTTCTTCCGCTCTTTGTTTAAAGTTCATTTTTTCCATATTCTTACCTATAAATTAATTTTTCTGTCCCTGGGAACGAATGGCCAAATCAGCCAACTTAACTAATAGCTCAATTCGCTTTTTATCGTAAGGAGCACCTCTCTCATTGAGGTCCGGATCCTTTTTCCCAGAATCTTTTAATTCTTTTAATATTTTTTTCTTATTCAAATTTTTTCCACCAAAGCGAATATCAGCAAACCTCAACATTGATTCGACTAACTTAGAAAGAGGAATTTTAAAATCATTTTGAGAATTTCCATACTCTATATTTTTTCGAAATCTTTTGTATTCCATTATAGCTTTCGACTCGATTTCACTATCAATCATTTTTGCGTCTTCCAACAGAGCAAATATCATAAATATATTTACCAGCAAGGTTCTTTCAACACAAATCCTTGCCCAGACATCGGTATCCTTAAGAATTTGTTCATGAGTATCAATAAACTCAAAAAATAATTCCCTAAGATTTCTATGTGTAGAAAAAGGCGGTTTTTTAGGTAGCAAAAAATGATTGAACAAATGAAAACTTAATTCAAGCCCAATTTTTTCAGATTTAATTCGCATTCCATTTGAAAATGTATCGATTTTTCTACTTTTATCTTTTTCTAAAGCCTTTTCGGCTAAGGTCAATAAGTGCTCTACTTCAAGAAGTTCATTAATTGATTGAGCCCCCAATCGTTTTAATACTGCTTTAAAAAAATAAGCCTCGCGACCAGAAATATTTTCAGGAAAATCCTCTTGCGACAGATCAATTTCCTCAGCAATATCAATGGCTCTTTGAGTTAATTGGTATGCAACATGCCATCTATTTGCACAAGCATAAAGAAACGCATATGCAAGACATAAAGCATACCCTGTTGGATCATCCTTTTTAATTTCTTTCATTGTATCTTCAAAATTTTTGATATCTTTATTATTTAACTGCTTAGCTCCCGTAATATTAATTATCAACCTAATGGACTTACTTGTATTCTTAAAAGAATGAAAGTTGATAGGTGGAATATTTCGTTTTCTTTGGTTTATCAAACTATCTGAGGAAATAAGTTCGAAACCAGCTTGCATTAATGTTTCTAAAAATTCTTGCCAGGTTTCTTCGCTTTTTTCCGTAATAATTTTTTCAATATCTTCAATTTTCTCCAAATATTCATTTATTCCAGGTTCCAATTTTTTTCCAAATATTCTTGAGATTTCATCTCTGGCTAAATTGCTGGTACCTGAATGAGCAACTTGCAGACATTCCGTGTGTGCTAACCATTCTTCCTTTATTTTTTTTGCAGTTTCATTGTTTCTATCTAAAGCAATATGAGCTAATTCTCTTAGTGTTTCTAAAGTTTCACGGTCCTTATTTACAATTAATCTTAGAGAATCCCCCTGTATCCCAATTTTATCGGTATAATTTGCAAGAAACGTATCCAACCAAATTTTAACCAAATCAAGAGGTTTGGATTGTTGTGATTCATTTGGAAGAAGCACTTCCGGGGCAGCCAAAAAAGCACGAGGATGCCTCAAATAAAGTGTCGCAAAACTTAATTCAATATCTTCATAAGGGAAATAGTCCCACGCAGCCTTCATCATAGATTCATCCCCGGTAATCAAAACTAAAGAATTACCGGTATTTCTCAAATGTCTATTAATAAGTTCTAACCGAGCAAGCGCATCACAATCGGGATGTAATCGTTTTTCTGGTCTTTTAGTAGCAATTGATTTTAATCTTTTTTCCCATTGTATTCGATATTTGCTTTCCTCAAACTGATCAAAAAGTTTATTTGGCAATGCAAATGCTTGTGCAATTTTCGAATTCTGATTTTTGTTAACAGCCGAGGAAGCATAATTCAAAGCGAAATTATTTAACCGAGCAATCCGAACCTCTTTCATTAATCCATTAATTCGATTTAATAAAGCATTGGAGTCTTCTTGAAAAAACAGAAAAGACATCAATAATTCTGCTTTGTTTTCTAGTTCTTCAAAAAATTTAGTATTGGTTTTATTTTTACCCAGTTTGGAAAGCAGGGATTTAAATTCATTTCGCCGTTCCTTGGTTTTTTCCATACTTTCCAGGCTAACTCTTTGTATGGATTCATAAACAAATCGAATTTCGCTATCGTGTCCGGGAAGCATTATAAGGGGTCGATACGGAGGTTTTGAAAGACTATAAAAGATAACACGGGATAAAGCGGCTCCTAAAGTCTTGGCTGTTTCCTCATCATCATCATGAAAAACAACTCCATATCCACCACCCCCGTTTTTATTCTTTGGGCCCACCATTTGCGGCATAAGATACAAATTTAAAATATTGGTATCTATCGCAAAAAACACATTATTATCTTTTCTTTGATCATTTTCAAAGGGTTCAATTTCAAGCCTCAACTTTGCGGCATCCCTTAAATAACCAATTAGTTTGTCTTCAGATTCTTTAAGTTCATTCATCAATTTTCAAACGTTGAAAATATTATTTTCGGTGTAAAACCGCATTAATTATTTAATTCTATTTAACAATAAGAACCTACCAAGTCAGGGATTTCCTCTTCAGAAAAAATATTCTCAGAAGATTCTGGAGCATATACGCCTAGAATTTGATCTAGATATTCATCCTTATTTTGCCCTCCTAACTTATCTAAAGTCTCCATTAATCTCACACTCCCACTAAAAATAGGGGAATTTTTTTCGATGGGCCGCCACTCATTGGAATTTAGCTTTGCTACAAAACTACTTTTTATTTCTAATAATTTGGAGCGTTCAAAGGCCGCCTTTATAAACCATGCTCCATTGGCAAAAGGTCCGGGCCTTCCCTTGGTTATTTTAAGATTTGGGAAACCTTCGGCTATATCATCAATAGTTAAATATTGAATAATACGTTCGACTGCCCACTCTTGCTTTAACAATAATTTTTCATAACCATTCTGATATTCATAATTCATGAAGAAACTATATAAAGGTTCTTCCAATTTTGTAATATGTTCAGCCCAATCTTTGGGAAAATCTTTACACAATTGAATTAATTTGTTTAAAGTATCATTAACTTTTAAATTTGAGTTATGCTGCTCAGCAGTTTCAAAACTCAAAAGCTCAAATTCCTCGTCTTTCAATAGATCCTTTAAAGGAAAAGCATAAAATTTTTCATTCGAGACTCCGACCACTATTCCAACGATTTCATCATCTTTAGATACCACTAAAGAACCTGCCAAAACTGATTTTAAGGAAAGCGGATCATTATTATCATTTAAGGATATTTCGATCAATTCATCGCACTCGATTTCTTCTTCTGTTTTAGGATGAAGAATGTTTTTTCTTACATGAATTGCTGAAACTAAACCAAACACTTTTTTATGTTCAAACTCATTGGGAGTCACTACCTGCGCACCTAAAGAATCAATCGGTTTAGCCAAAGAAGGTATTTGGTTGGATTTCAATGACAATGGTTTTACAGAGATGGATGAGTTAATTTTAAAGCCTGAAATAATGGAATACTTTGGGTCAAATTTTAAATTGTTTTTTTCCGAAGAACTAATAGTTGAGATAATATTTTGATTTTGAACTAAATAAACTTCATTTCCTCCAAGCACCAATTGAGAAGTAAGTCCAAATACGCAACCATCCTTCTCAACCAAAAGTCCCAAAGTCCCCAAACGAACTTCACCTTCGCCCGAACCAATAGTTAGTCCAGATTGAACAGTTTTTTCTATTTGAAGCATATCTAGTTATTGTTATGCATTAATAAGCTTGTTCCAGATGATAAGGGAGGATTATCTGACATCGATCTTTCCCAATCAATCTCAATACCAAAAAGTTGCTTAGGTAGTAACCTTTTATCGCGTAACTTCTTTAAATTAGATTGTTCACTAAAGGATCCATAAAACTTCCCAACTACCTTCGTTCCTTGATTTTCAAAACAAACTTCTAAATGAATTGATCCTATATTCTTACTTAAAAATTGAACCATTTTAGAGTGGTTATCTTCAATATATCTTGAGTCACTAAAACTATGCTTTGCAAGGTCAAATATATTTGTGAAATAATCATTTGTTTCTTGGATCATCCATCCCTTTAAATAAATATCATTTAATGCTTCTTGCTGATTTTTGAATTTTTCTAGATCAATGTCAGGAATAATTTTTTTTATAGGAGCTTCTGGGCCATGTCGCTGAATATGGAAACCTGGTTTAACTTTCTCACCAGTTTTCGAAGATATTAACCTGCCTTTACTATAATTGACTCCTTTTTCATGGTGTTCGTAGATCAAAAATTCCTTAAATAATGTAAAAGCAATCATTAACTTATGAATAGGTGCCGAGTCTTTAGAAAAAGGTTGTGGGAGGCGACCGATTAAAGTCACTCTATCTTTTTCATTAAAAAGACCTTCACTCATTATTTTTTTATTCTCAGCATTGAGATTATTAATAATGGAAAAATAACCTTCTTTCAATTTCACAGCCGCTTCGTCATTCTTTAATTGTTGAACGGAATCCTCAATTGCTTTTATTGATTTGGTTATATTTTTCACTTTAGAGAATTTTTCAGCAATTGAAATAACTTTTCTCCCATAATTAAAATCCTTATATAATACTCTTAAAGTATCTATCAACCCACCATCTCCCGTACCGCTAATAATAAATTTTTTATTCGTTAAGCTTTCTTGGTCCAATTTATCCGGTTCCCAATAAGGGCAAGCATCAGACTCATTAGCAATATTTTCTGGACCAAATCCGGTGGTAATTAAAACCGCTTTGTAAGCTTCACTTAATTTTTCTTCTTGCTCATTAAATTGATTTCCAAAGAGCCCTTTCGCATGAACTTTCAATCCATTCTCTCCGTCCCTCTCTAATCCAGTAACTTTTGTATTGGTATAAATTTCGGCCATCTTATCCTTAAAGTTTTTGGTCCATTCCTCATGAATTTTCTTTATCGAATGAGAGCACTCATCATAATACCAATTAAGAAAGGGCAATGCGGTGGTAGGTTGTAAATCAATATACGGCCAAAAGTTAATGGTAGGATGAACAACTCTGTGAGAAGTTTGTCTTTGGAGTTCCAATACCATAGGCTTTTCTTCATAAAGCCATACGTTACAACCTTGACTAACTAAACTTGTCGCCGCCATAATTCCAGAGATCCCACCTCCTATAACAGCTACATTATCGTTTTCCTGAATAATCTTTTTATTATAGAGCGCCCAAACTGTATACAGGGCACGAATCTGTTGCGATAAAAAACTTACTTTCGAAGCAAATGGGCCTATACTAAAAACTGAGGGATAGCCTTGAACTTTGGAAGAACTTTTAAATGCTTCTGCCGAGGTCCCGTCACTTGGGTCAAAAGTCTTTCTCTGCAACTCTGCAGTTTCGTTTTTTGGATTTGAACTCATTCTTCCCATCAAATAGACATACTCATTTTTCAAATACTTTGATTTTCCGTAAAATATATCAAAAACCACAATGAGCTCAAAGACAATTTTTCCCTATAGGCAAAAATAAAATAAAAATTCCCGGTAAACGGATACCTAAAAAAAGGAACATTCAAAACTTATTTAAAAACAAAATTTTACATATAATAAAAATGCGTTCTTTAAACTTTATGTATTGCAATACTGAGTCTATCCACATTAACCAAGGCATCCTAAACTTTCGTAAGCATCAAAGTTTTAATAACGAAATAGTGTCTTCAAATTATTTTGACCCAGTATCTAAATTATTTACCTGAAAAAATTTATCAATAAACCGCTTTCAAAATCATAGGCATTTACCTATGTCTATATAAGTGTGTTTTAGTCTTTAAAAAAGATGGGCTAGAAATTTAAAATAAATAATATTAAAAACTTCCATTAACTATTGTTGGTCGCAGGCGAAGTTGGCTCTTGCTATGCGATGGCTATACTCAAGTTTTATCTCGGAATTATTTTTCTTTTACTATTTAGAAGACCATTTAATCTTTTTGTCAATTTACCCATTGAGTCTCTCGATCGCCTGAGCCTGCAAAAACGGCTGGACGACATGGGAAAACAAAAGGAATCTTCAAAAGAACTGAGTCAATCTTAAAAATATTCAAGAATATGTAAAGTCTTTACGATTAGGACGACCACCTCCCGCCTGCGCAAATATTTGTATTGATTCATTCTCGTACGGCACTTCCTTTTTAAGTTCAATGGGAATTTATATATTCAAGATCCAGAATTGGAAATTTGATTAAAATTCTATATACCTGTTTAAGGTTATTCATACATTTACGCTTTCCATCAGTGCCCGGTTTTTATAACTTTTCACAAAGAATTCGCTCTGCCTCCTTTCATTTTCTTTGACAAAGAGGCTATTAATAGTTCCCATTTCCCATTCCAATTTTTCCGGGTGGATTGGTATCCTTTTTGCTCAATACTTTTTATTCTAACCCTTAAATCAATTCTGTTTTTGGAGGTATAACGTGCTTAAGAGAATTCGACTGATTACTACTTTAATGTTTCTGGGCATTTTGGTGCCGATGACTTCCCTGGCTCAGGTAGGGAAAGGATTGAGCGGCCCGCATTATAATTTAAACATCATCGGAGTGCCCATCGACAAAACGGCGGATATGATGGACAGCAACCGCCACACGATTTTTGTTCCGCTGGACACCTCAGGAGAAATCGACAAATCGGTAAAAATATTTTTCCGCCGCAATGTAGACAATCCGGATAAATTTCAAGTGGTCGACGGCAACGCCACGGATGATGGTCAGGCGGAAATTCTGGTTCCTTACGAATTCTGTCAGGATTTAGAGGCAGGCTGTACCGACATCACCAGTTATGATGTTTATGCCGTCGGATTGGGAAAGCCCAATGGCATGGCCATTGTCTCTGCAGAATGTACCATCGACGGAGAAGTACTGGACCCGAATGACCAGGAAGCGACCTGCACGGACTTGCTGCATTCCGGTAGTTTTGATATTAAACGAACTAAGGGAAAACCCAAACGGGAAAACATCACTGATGTATTTCGTATTTCCGGATGTCTGGATCTCGCCACTGAAGGTGACTTCGACCTGGGCCCTAATGGGGTTTGCGACGAAGGCGACATTGCGTTTAATGACCTTTGGGTATTCAATATTGAAGAGTTGATGGAATATTTGTGGAACTACTCCAACAACGATCTCAAATTAATGCAGTTGCGATTTTATCCTACTTCTTCCGGATCTATCGGTACGGTTAAATAACAGGCACCCTCAATTCTCTTCGGGCTTGCGGGTCATCCGGCAGGCCAGAAGAGTTGGCTTTTTAAATGTTTTTTAATGATCAAATTCCCACTCACCTTTTGAAATCTGGTTCAAAATAAACCTCTCACCTGAAAAATTATTTTCTAAAATAAGGCCCCTGCCCTTCAATTTTTCGAGTCTATACATAAAGTTGTATTTTTCAAGGGATTTTATTTCACTCCTGGGCACCTATTTAGGTAGTTTTTTCCATCCTTCTTGTTACCATAGAAGAGTTACCCAAAATAAAACCAATCACATAATTTTTAGGGAGGCGACATATGCGTCGTTTTATTTTAATCAGTTTTGTCGGTTTGATTTGTTTCTGTTTCACCAGCAGTGCCTGGGCCAGTATGCACTCGGCTACCGATTCGTCCACTAAGAGAAATACAGACTCGCTCCTCATTCTTGCCGGTAAAGGCGGAAAAGGTAAGGGCGGGAACATGGGAAAAAGAATGGAAGCGAAAGGCCGTGAAATCAGCGAAGGCGCCAAAGAAAGAGGTAATCAAAAGAGAGAAGAAATGAGACAAAAAGCCGAGGAAAAACGCGAAGAAGCTAAACAAAAAGGAAAAAAAGTTCGTAAAGGAAGAAAGGACAAACATGACGATTAATTAGGAGAATTCAATGAGATATTACAGCGTCGCCCGGGTATGGAGCATCCTTCTATTCATTTTGATTGTATCGGTAGGCTGTGCCCAATATGGCAGAGTCATTTTAGGTGATGACGGAGGCGGCGTGGTGGATATTGAAATCGATAAAGGACCGCAGCGGGTTCCGTATCCTCCTCCGAACAATCGTGTTTATGATTACGAGCGGGATAACAACCGTCGCTATGGTCGTGGGCCAGCACGGGGTCACTATGAAAGCCGACTGCCAAGAGTTCCTCCGGGGCACATGCCGCCACCTGGACTTTGCCGCATTTGGTATCCCGGAACTCCCCCGGGCAAACAACCGCCTCCCGGCGACTGTCGACAACTTCGACGCAACCTTCCCCCGGGTGCCTGGCTGATTCGATAATTTTTTGTTTCGTAAACAATTATTGGCTCCTGCCCAAACGCAGGAGCCATTTTTTTTGAAACCGGATTAAAACATCTGATTCTTTTTATAAAAAGTTTTTCTTAATAACTGTTTTGCTCGCGGGGGAAGTTGAGGTTTTGTTGTACCGTGGTTATCGTTAGGGGATTGTCTCCGAAGGTTTATTTTAATTAGATCTTTGCATAATCATAAAATTAGAAATCCCTGATGGAAAGAGAGCTTTGTGTAAATCAGAAAATATAAAATCCCTGAAGGTCAATCACCCCGGCCCGGCCCCCGGCCGGCAGGAATAATTTTTTGCGATGTGTTTTCTTGCAAACTGGGTCGTCAGACAATCTTTCTCCGCGTTTTCTTCCATTCGATCTAAAACCCCGGGCGGTCAATCACCCCGGCCCGGCCCCCGGCCGGCAGGAATAATTTTTTCGCGATGTGTTTTCTTGCAAACTGGGTCGTCAGACAATCTTTCTCCGCGTTTTCTTCCATTCTATCTAAAACCCCGGGCGGTCAATCACCCCGGCCCGCGGGATAGGCCCCGCTGCCAATATTTCATTTGCGATGAGTATAAATAAATACAGTATCGTCTCAAAGGCTTCGAAAGTCTCAGTTGCCCCTCACGGCGAGTGAGTGCCTCCAATCGCCAGATTGGGAAAGAGGGAACATGGCACCCCATTTTTCGGCTGCCTGGAGGGTGCCCTTAGAGGAGGTAGGGGCCACCCATTGTTTTGTAACTTAACTTTCAGCAACAGGGGTCGCTAATGAATTGTCAAATCCTTTGGACGCTTCGGTAGAAATCTGAGTTGCCAATTTAATCGCCGCTTTGAAATTTTTAGCGGTTTTTAAACTTTTGCTCACTTTCTTTAACGCATCCTTAAGTGCATTGGCTCGTTTTTCTGAAAGAGGTTTTACCTTTTCGTCTAAATTCATTTTTAATTTTCTTTCCCGTAAACGCCGCCGAATTTGCAATATCCGGTGATCCAAAGAACTCAGGCGCGCTGTGATGAGCATATCCCGATCCGCTAAATCCTCCAGAGGAACGTCCAGATCATCATACATTTCTTCCAATTCAACACGGCGCTGCTTTAATTCCCTTAGAATACTTTCCAGTTTTTTGATTACTTCTTTATTAGTCATTAACCATTCCTCCCGGTTTATCTCAACTTCAGATCTTGTAAGGACGTATTATCAATCAGATGTTTGAGTAAGGGCTTGATTTGAGTGACGCGATCCTTATAAGAAGGTTCTTTTTGCAATTCCTCCAGTTTAGTTCGAGTAATCTTTAAAGCCTTCTCATCTTGTTTCAATTTTCTGATAGCCGAGTTTTGATTCAAAATTTGTTTAGACAGCAAATTCGCAAATCGAGTGCGCTCTTCCTTCACTCGTTTCACCACTTCCAGGACATACTCGCGAAAATCTTTATCGTGAAATCCTTTGCTCACCATTTGATCCACCGCATCGGTGGCCAACTGGTATTTGTGGGTTCGAATGCTATTTTGCTCAAAATTGGGAATATCATTTTTCGTATCTTCGATCACTTTTCGGTAATGAGCGCCTAGCTCGCGACTCATGTTGCGCAACTGTTCTTCATACTCCACTACCTGCACCAGAGTTTCGCGGCTCAGTTCGCGCGCCGCTCTGGGTCCGGCACATGCGGTGAACAGTACTGACATTAATATAAAACCAACCAGATATTTTGTTTTCATCGATAACTCCTAATCTGCAGCAATGACGGAAATGCCAATGGTTTGGCCCAATCCAATCAAACCGTCTATGTCTTGTGAGTCAATTCCTCCTTTATAAAAAGCTACCAGCCCTTCCAGGCCTCGGAGGATCACCGCTTCGCGCTCCCTCAACTTAATTTCAGCTTTTGCTAATGATTCTTCAACTCGTAACCCATTAATACGATGATAAAAGTTTCCTCTGTCTTTCGAATGGATCACACGGAATAAATAATTTTGAGCCAGGGCCTCATAAATTGTTCTCAACTGCCCCTTTTTCTTATTCATACCGGGGGAACCTAAATCCCCCTGCTGCATAACCCTGCTAAGAGAAGAAAGGGTGTCTCGGATTCTTACATTTTCTGCCAACTCTAAATCCGCCTTAATTTTGTCTAATATTTTTTTATTCCTCTTAAGATCGCGAAGGTGGCTTTTCAGCAAACCCATTTGATTCGCGAACATATTGATTTTCTTTTTGGAATTATTGATCGCCAGGCCAATGCGTTGTTCCTCGGATCGAGCCAAATCGTAAGACAGGCTAGTAATGGAAGTCATTAATCCCGGATCTGTCAATTGCAGGTCCCTTATCTTTTTTAGCTTAGGCAATCTTTTTAAAATCGTTTTAATATTACGGAAATTTTTTCGGGAGGGTTTAGAGGTCAGCACACCCAGCAGCTGTTGGTCAATATTTAAAAGTTCACCGACCTTCTTTTTAGATTCTTCTTCCACCAGGCCACTTCGGGAAGAAGCAGTAAAAGTTCGAAGAGAGATCTCTTTATTCAAAGCCGCCTGCAAACTGGCGATACCTTTTGAAGAAATGATCGGCTCATCTGAATTCCAGGCGACCATTTTAGATAAACTGGCACCGATCAATTCCTGCGATGCAACATAGTTGGCTTCCACCAGGGCCGCGTTATTGATTGCTTCCACTAAGTCAGCAGACTTTTTTTTGGATGCCGATTGATCATCCAGTAATTTTTTTAACTCGGCTTCCGTCGATTTTTTTTCCCCTTCAAATTCTTCTAAACTCAATTGGATGGATTCTATTTCATTCCCGGTTTTCTCGATCAAACCTACCCAGGTTTCGGGTAAAATGGCATTGAGTTGAATGCGATTGTCCACACCCTGCAACACCCGGTGCGTGTCTTCCACTACCACCTGTTGAGATCGATAGTTGGCCACCAGGTCACTAACGCGACCTTTTTTAATTATCTCTTGAAAATTTTTCTGTATGGCTTCGGCAGAGCTTTGCCTCTCGGAATCATGAAAGTACAAACCGGAGCAACCCTGACTCATAAAAGCTGAGCCGAGAAATAAAACGCAAAAAAGAAACGCAAGACAAGTGGAAGTTTGAGTCCTCAAAGAATAACCGAGTAGACGACGTGGTTTCATAATGACCTCATCTCTTGAATAAAAAAGTTTTTACAGGAAAGAAATCCTGTCCCTCACATAATTCTCTATCAATATCACTTTTCACAAAACGTTGTTATTTCCTGAACCGGAATCCTGTCGGCCTTTATTATCAGGAGGGAATATCGCCGAGAGTCAACGAGTTCGTTAAAAGGATAAGAGATACTAACATGCGGATAATAAGTTTTAAAGCAAAATCAACGCTAACTCAGCAAAAATCAACTACCTATCGAAACTAAATCTACCCAAATAAGATGATATCGAATGGATTGTCACGGCACAAAAGCTTTTTATGAGGGATAACGGTATGGGAAACCCGGGCTGGGAAATCTCTGGAGGTAAGCGACCCTCTAAAATCATGGATTAAGAGAATCCTTAATTCGAACACTGAATTCGAATTAAAGAAAATTATTATCATAAAATCATACCTTTTGGGTACATGTCATTTTCTTTATCAAAAGCCAAAATTCAGCGAGAAGGTTCTATATATATAGTGCCACTTACACACACTAGATTTCCGCATCTGATGAAAATTGAAAGCGAACGCTAACCTGACTTTTCCCAATAAAACTGCTCAGTGGAATTGAGGTCGATTGAAAAGTTTGCCTCCCTATTCTACGAAAGGGGTAAATGATTCGTTTTTGCAGTTGCACCTTAAATTAAAAATTTTTAACTATTCACTTTACTAGGCGTTTTTCAATAGTTTTTGACTTATTGAGCTCTACCTAAAGTAATTCCCTGTTGCAATACATACCCTAAAATTGTTAGTCTCTGCACTATGCTTTTTAATAACTTAAATCTGTTAAGAAAATTTTTTTAATTTTTTGTGGAGGGACATTATGCGTCGATTCAATCTAATCAGTTTGGTAGGATTAATGGTTTTCTGTTTCAACAGCAGTGCCTGGGCAAGCCCAATGCCGGCTTCAAATTCAGCGACCCCGGCTAATACCGACAATTTCGTAATTGTTGCGGATATGGGAGCCAAAGCTGAGAAAATGAAAGAGAAAGCTGAAGCGAAACATGAGAAAGCCATGGAAAAAGCGGATGCTAAGCACGAGAAGGCTATGGAAAAAGCTCAGGAGAAACACGACAAAGCCATGGAAAAAGCTGAAGCTAAAAAAGAAAAAGCAAAGGAAATGGGCAAAAAATTAGGACATGATAAGTAAGACAATTTAGACTATCTATTACAATTCATAGCTCCTGCATTAAGCAGGAGCTATTTTTTTTGGAAACCCATGGGACTCCCTCATGCGGTGTTGTTTCTATATATAAAGAAATAATTTTTACACTTGTTATATACTGTCCTCCTGAATTTCTACTAAGAGATTAAACCTGACTTCGGAAACTCGAAAATATTTCTTAAGATTTCTTTGCTATTTAAATTGTTTTGATAAAAAATTGTATCTCCGGTTAATTCTTTTTTATACATTTACTCCTTCCATTAAATCCAACTCTATAGAGAAACTGTTCTCCCCATCATAAAGAATCCCTAACAACGTCTTGGAAAATCGTATTTAAACCTCGAACTCAAAAAGAAGGTTGCATAGAAGTAGACTTGGCATTCTTCTTGCTCAATATTTTTAGACCAAGAATACTTTTTGGTTCCTGTCTTTGGAGGAGGCAATGTTCAAAGTAGCTCAAAACACTATGGTGAGGAAACTATCCGGCGCGGCAACGCCAAGGGTTTCTTTTGCTCCAATGAAACATGAATTGGATGATTTAAAAAGAAGGAGCCTTGTATGAATTATGTAAGTGATGGAACCTGGAATTGCATTGCACTGATAATTTCCAGCGAAACCAAATCCGTTGAAGAAATCAGCGAAATATTAAACACTCCGCCCAGCCGATTTGCGATCAAAAACCACCCGATCAGTCAATCGACAAACGGATCGCGAGTGTTCCCGGACAACAAGTGGATTCTGGATAGTAGTCTTCCGGATACCGAGATGATGGAATCACATATGGAAAAAATGATTTCGTTTCTTGATGAAAAATACGAGGAAGTTTTGAAACTCTCCTCAGATTGCCAAATTGAAATGCGATGCGCGTTTTCCGTGGTCAACCGACAAGGAGGCTACGTCCTGGAGTCACCGGTGCTCAAGAAGCTGGCCCAATTCCCACTCAACGTGGTCGTCTCCCTGTACTCATAAGCATGAGCTAAGCTATATATCTTCGAGATGACAGTACTAACTGATATAGATTTCGGCTACACTTTAAAAAGGTTTTTTCAGGTTGGATTTATTTATTCAGTTTTTCTCGAACTTCCGCCAGGTTATGCCGCACTAGTTTCATTTGCGGATGATCTTCGTTGAATACTTTCTGCCATACGACTAAGGCTCTCTCAAATAATATCTCCGCTTTAGAAAAATCTCCTATGTAGGCCCAGGCCAATCCCTGGTTATTCCAACCCATGGCCACTTTGGGATGCTCGTCACCAAGGGTTTTACGCCAGCTCTCCGTTGCTTTTTCAAAATACTCCAAGGCCTTATTGTACGCTCCTTTTCCATTCCAAGCGCCTCCCAGATTGTTCCAAACCAGTGCGATCTGAGGATGTCCTTCGCCAAGAGATTTCTTCCAATTCTCCAATGCATTTTCAAAATAACCAATGGCTTTGTCAAACTCTCTTTTATCGAGCCAAACCATTCCTATATTATTCCAAACAGTAGCAACGTCAGGGTGTTCTATTCCAAGGGAATTTCTAAAACTTAGAATTGCTTTCTCGTAATATTCAATGGCCTTTTCGTGTTGTCCTAAGGCTTTGTAAATCTGACCCAAATTATTCCAACCCAGCGCCACATGAGGATGACTTTCACCCACAGTGTTTACTAAAACCTGGTTGGACTTTTCCATATAATCAATGGCTTTTTCATAATTTCCTTTTTCTCCCCAGGCCCTTCCTAAGTTGTTCAGGACCATTGCAACATTGGGATGATTTTTGCCAAAAACCTGGAGATTTAATTTTAATGCTTTGTCGTAGTATCCAATAGCTTTATCAAACTTTCCCTTCTTACTCCAAACCAGCCCTATATTGTTCCACACCACTGCAATATGGGGGTGACTTTCACCATAGATTTTAAGATATTGATCCAGGGCTTTTTGATAATATTCAAGCGCTTTATCAAACTCCCCTTTGAATCTCCAGGACTCTCCCAGGTTATTCCAAGTAGTAGCCACATACGGCGGTACCGGCTCATTCTCTTTTAAACTTAAATCCAACGACTTTTTAAATGACTCGATTGCCTGATCAAATTGTCCTTTAGCATTTAAGGCCAATCCAAGATTACTCCTTGTAATGGATTGGAGAGTGGTTTGCCCGCTAATCCCGCTTATACTCTTAATCGATTTTTTATAATATTCGATGGCTTTATCAAATTCTCCCTTACCTCTCCACGATTCCCCCAAATTATTCCAAAGGCTTGCGGCATTCTCACTTTTTCCTCCATGATGTTTTAAAGTAATTGGTAAGGCCATCTCATAGTATTTGATTGCCTCGTCGTATCGCCCATTTGCGTTTAAAACTGATCCTAAAACATACCAATCCCGAGCAACTTTGGGATGCTCTTTCCCAAAATTTTTAATATCACTTGCCAGGTTCTTATTTAAATATTCTATGGCTATATTGTAATGGCCTTTATTATTCCACGCAGCCGCTAAACCATTCCGACTTCGAGAAACCTTGGGATGGTCCTCACCATAAGTTTTTATGTTTTCCGCCAACTCCTTCTCCAACTGTGGAATCGCCTCGTCGTAGCGGCCCTCCTCTAAATGCTGTTCCCCTAAAGATTTCACAGGAGACTCCATGGCCAACGCTCCCTCAGGATTTGCGGGAGAAATCGCTTTTTCCTTTTCAATTTCACTTTCGATTTCACTTTTTGGAGTCGATTTCTGGGTCTCCAGAGTGGTTGATGAGGTAGTCGCAATATCAGAGGCCTTCTGATTTCCTGCGCATCCACTCAAAAGAAAAATTCCTACTGCCAAACCTGCCAATACTATTACAAATCTTTTTCGAGTCATCAATGATTCATCCCTTTAAATAGTGAAACTGCTTATTCGATAATAACCTGCAAAGCGAATACAGCAAAACAATTTCCATTTTAAAAATAGACCCAACCCTATCTCTATTGAATTAACGAATCTCAACAGTTTATCAACCCTAAGCCCTGGAAGGCCAATTTTTCAAATACCATCCCTCCCCGGCCCATTTTCCTTTTATTTCATTCTTCAATTTTTACCTCCGCTATATCGCTCCCTCGATAAAATATTTATTTAAAACTCACCCACAGACGCCCAATTCATTTTCCAATAATTTCCTTCCAAAATTTTTATGTTTCGTTTATTGACATAAATTCGTACTGCCCCTAACCTGAGGGAGTACAACCTTTTTTGGAGAACCCCTCATGAGATTTACCCATTTGCTGATAGCATTCCTGATACTGGGTTTCAGCCCTCAGTCATTTGCCGCCACCGAAACCATAACCATTGTAGAAGACAGCTATGTTCGCGAAACCTCTCCGACTCAAAACTACGGTACAGAAACTACCTTGATCGCTGATGGTGTTTCGCAAGACCCGGATAATGGAAGGTACGGTGAAGTGGTCACACTAATCAAATGGGATATTCCTGCTATCCCTGCAAACTCTACGGTTAGTGCGGCAAGTATCACATTGAATTTGACCAATTCCAGCACAGGGACCTACCGGATTTTAGAACAACTCAATGCCTGGGATGAAAGCACCGTAAGTTGGGATGACTTGTCCACACCGGGGCTAGACATAGGAACCATTCCCGGTGGAAGTCCGAGAATCGTTTCTCTCAACTTGAATACCGAGGGATTAATTCTGATTCAAGAATGGATTGACCAACCCAGTTCCAACAACGGAATCGCTATCCGAACCGAAGGCACGAATAATGGAATTGGTATGGATTCCAAGGAATCCGGCGGAACTGTTCCAACATTGGAGATCACATACACCGAAGCCCCTCCCACTTTAGAAAGTCTGCAAGCCGAAATCAAAAAATTGAAAGCGTTACTTTCAGGCGTGAGTCGACAAGGGGACACTTTAGTTTTAGAAAAAATGAATTTACAAATCATCAATGGACTGGGTGCAACCAATGGAAACTCAGAGGATCCAAGTAGTATCGACTCTTCAAAAACCTCCACAAATGGGTTGGGAAACTTAATAGTGGGTTATGACGAAGACAATGAATTCCGCACTGAAGGAGCAGATAAATCTGGTTCCCATAATATTGTTGTGGGATATGGCCATCACTATTCGAGTTTTGGTGGTTTGGTCGTTGGTCTTCGCAATAGTATAACCGGAATTTACTCAAGCATAAGTGGAGGTAAAGGGAATATTTCTACAGGATTTCATTCCAGCATAAGCGGAGGTCAAAATAACAAATCTACTGGAAACGGAACAAGTGTTAGCGGTGGCAATGGAAATTTTGCCAGTGGGAACCATTCCAGTATTTGTGGGGGGTGGCTTTAACAGGTCCAGCGGAAACACCTCCAGTATAAGTGGGGGTTTGCAAAATACAGCTAGTGGTTTTTATTCTAACGTTAGTGGAGGACGAAGTAATACTTCTGGTGAAAGTTACGCTAGCGTTAGTGGAGGTTCCAGCAATAAAGCTCTTGGAAGTTCTTCTAGCATTAACGGAGGAATAAGTAATATTACAAATGGCACTGACACTAGCATTTGCGGAGGTTCGAAAAATACCGCAAATGGATTTGCCTCCAGCATTAGTGGAGGCGCAAATAATATAGCAGAAGGAGGATCTTCAAGTATCAGTGGCGGGAATGGGAGAACGACCTCATCAACTTATGACTGGGTGGCGGGGAGTTTGTTTGAAGATGAATAACCCAATCCTTATCACAGACCCCGATTCACGCCGGGGTCTGTTGTTTAAGATTAAAAAATATTAAAAAGGAAAACCCATTCTCGCCCTCTTAATATAAGGGTACCTTTTCTTAATCCTGGGTTGAGGACAAAAAAGATTTAAAAGGAAGACCCATGTGCCCCCTCTTTTTAAAGAGGGCTGGGGTGATTGACCTCCTGGGGTTTTGCCTTTCATAAAAATAAAAATAGAAAAAAGGAAAAATTCCCCCAAGCCACAGGCCAACGCCTGCCGGTAAAATTCATTCTCGATAATTTTTTGGAGGAAGCATTAACGTTACAAACTGCTTGAATATTCCTGCCGCCTCCAATTTCCAGAGTGGTAAAGGAGGAGCACATGGACCTCTAATTCAAAAATAACTTCTAAAGATAAATCCAGACCTGAAATGCTTTACATACCTCTTATCAATCACCTTTTCTCAAAAGGACAATTGACTCATGAAAAGAACCCCTCGTTATTTATTTTTAATCTTTTTAATATGGCTATGCGTCGTCACACCAGTGTTTGCAGAAACCAGCACATTCGCCAACCCGCAAGACAGTTATGTTCGCCAATCGTCTCCTACTTCCAATTATGGATCCGATACGACTCTCATTGCAGATGGTGTCAGCCAGGATCCTAATAACGGAATCTACGGCGAAGTCGCCGCGATTATGCAATGGGACGTTTCAACCATTCCGGCAAGTGCCACTGTGACCTTTGCGAAGATCACCTTAAACCTGACCAATCCCAGTTCCGGGGACTACGACATTCTGGAACAACTCAATTCCTGGAGTGAACATTCGGTGAATTGGGATGACTTGTCCACTTCTTCTTTTTCCAGCGGAACCATTTCCGCGGGCAGTTCAGGAGCCGTCACTTTCGATTTAAACAGCGAAGGCTTGACATTAGTTCAAGGTTGGGTCGATGGATCGATTGCCAACAACGGCATCGCCATTCGCACCCAGGGAACCAATAACGGAATCATCATGGATTCAAAAGAACTTGGGAGAATCAACCCTGCATTAGAAATAACTTACACCGACAACGGCAGTGGACCCCCAACTAATGAACAGTTATTGGCCCGAATTCAACAACTCGAAGCCTTACTCGCCGGCGTGAGTCGACAGGAAAACACGATTCTTTATGAAGGAGTCAATTTACAAATTGTCAATGGCCTTGGCGCTACCAACGGGAATCCGAGCGATCCCGAAGCCACAAACATATTTAGTACAAATACAAATGGATTAGGCAATTTAATTGTGGGGTACAACGAAGCCTCTCCGGTACCCGGCCCTTCTGAGAAAAACGGTTCACATAATGTAGTGATCGGCCACGGTCACATTTATGAAAGTTTCGGAGGATTAATACTAGGGCAGGACAATAGTGTAATCGCTCCTTACTCTAGTGTTACTGGGGGTAACGAGAACACTGCCAGTGGATCATACTCCAGTGTCAGCGGCGGCAATAAAAATACCGCCAGCGGCGGGGGAGCAAGCGTTAGTGGAGGAAGTTTAAATGTTGCTAGTGCCACCGATTCCAGTATAAGTGGAGGTCGTTTTAATACAGCATCAGGAATCCACTCCAGTGTGAGTGGAGGTGGAACCAATAGAGCTACCGGAGTGGGTGCCAGTGTAAGTGGTGGATCCCTGAATCGATCCACCGGAATAACTACTTCCGTGAGTGGCGGTGGTTCTAATTGGGCCGATGGTAATAATGCCAGCATCAGTGGTGGCTTTAACAATTTTGCCGATGGAGACCGATCTTCAGTGAGCGGCGGTAATAACCGAGATGCACTTGGACCGTACGATTGGGTCGCGGGAAGTTTGTTTGAAGATGAATAACTCTACACTTTCTAAAGACCCCGGTTCACACCGGGGTCTGTTGACCAGTTTAAAAAATATAAAAAAGGGAATCCATGTGCTTTCCCTTTCCCAATCTAGCGATTGGAATCAGCAGTAATATTCGAAAAGTTTCTGAGGATACTGCCATCTCAAAAATTCACTGAGACTGAAATTTTCTGGCAGGCGTTGGCCTGCGGGTTGGGGAGATTTTTCCTTTTCCTGTTTCTTTTTAAAAGAAAAAACAAAACCCCAGGAGGTCAATCACCCCAGCCCTCTTTAAAAAGAGGGAGCACATCGTTCTCCCTTTCAAAAATATTTTCTAAAGAGAAAGTTTAATTTTTTTAATTTTATTCATACCTCAATCTTTTCTCCAAAGGACAATCTTCTCATGAAAAAAACTTTTACTTCCCTCATTGGAATTATTCTGTTGTGCGTCAGCACTCATGCTTACGCCGTGACGGATACGTTCACTAACCCGGAGGACAGCTATGTTAGCGAAACCTCTACGACTCAAAACTACGGTACAGAAACTACCTTGATCGCTGATGGTGTTTCGCAAGACCCGAGCACGGGAACCTACGGTGAAGTGGTTGCCCTCATGCAATGGGATGTTTCTTCCATTCCTAACACGGCAACCATTACCGGCGTTTCTGTCACACTTAATTACTCCGATGCCAGCGCCGCTCCTTATAATTTTTATGCGCAAAATACAGGTTGGTCCGAAGGCTCGGTTACATGGAATGACCTGGATCAAGGCGCTGATATTTTAGGCAGTGTTCCTCCGTTTAGTTTCAATACTGTCACCCATGCGTTAAATGCCGATGGAATCGCCTTAGTGCAGGGCTGGGTGGACGGTTCCATTGCAAACAATGGACTCATCATCCGCAGTGGCGGCACCAACAATGGTATCGTGATGGACTCCAAAGAATCCGGCGGCACCGTTCCAACATTAGAAATCACTTATACTGACGACGGCTCTGGCCCTCCAACTATCAATCAACTTCTGACACGAATCGAACAGCTCGAAGCCTTACTTGCAGGCGTGAGTCGCACTGAAAATAAAATTATATTCGAAGGGATGAATGTGCAAATTGTCAACGGACTTGGAGCCACCAACGGGAACCCTACTTATTCAACCGAAACAGACCTGGAAAAAACTGAGGTGAACGGCCTTGGAAATTTAATTGTGGGTTATAACGAGGAATCTTCTATTAATACTTTCATTCAGAAAACCGGCTCCCATAACGTTGTCATTGGCCACGGGCATAACTATTCAAGCTTTGGAGGATTGGTTGTTGGTCAGGATAACCAAATTTTTGGGGCTTATTCAAGTGTCAGCGGAGGTTGGAGGAATTCAGCAGGAAGCGTCTGGTCCAGTGTTAGCGGGGGTATGCTAAATACCGCTGGGGTCACCCTCACTAACTCTAGGGCACCAAGTGTAAGTGGAGGCATTGAAAATATTGCCTGGGGGAATTACTCAAGCGTCATGGGAGGTTTCCAAAATGAAGCATATGGAAACACATCAACCATCAATGGAGGTTCTTTGAATAGAACTTATGATTATTTCAGTAGTGTAAATGGAGGTTATAGTAATTGGGCGCAGGGAGGTCATTCCAGTATAAGTGGCGGTTCTTTTAATAGAACGGCTGGATTAAGGTCTCACGTGAGTGGTGGGATCAATAACGAAGCAAATGGAGAAGACACTGTTGTAAGTGGGGGTTGGAACAATATTGCAGAAGGAAATTATTCAACCGTAAGTGGTGGTCAAAACCGCACCGCCTCCGGAGAGTTTGACTGGGTGGCGGGGAGTTTGTTTGAAGATGACTAACTTTTCAACCTAAAACCCCTGAAGGTGAATCACCCTATCCCTCTTTAGGAAAGAGGGAATACATCCACTTCCAATTTTTATATTTTCTTCTGAAGGAGTTCTTTATATATAGGACCAATCAAACTTAGAAAAGGTTCTGTCGATTCGGCGTTCTCACCAACTCATTAAGAATCAAATTTGCCTCTGACGGCTAGTCAGTCATCGAAAATAATAGTTGTCTCTCATGGCGAGTGAGTGCCTGCGGCGGTTCGCCGCAAACCCCTGGAGGTCAATCACCCCAGCCCGGCCCCCCGGCCGGCGGGAACATTCTTTTGCGATGATTTAATTTCAATGCTATATCTTCACAAAGTTTTCGAATATTCCTGCTGCCTCCAATCGCTAGATTGGAAAAGAGGGGGCACATCTATCTTCAATTTCTAAATTATTTTCTAAAGGCAATCTCAACTTGTGGAAAGTTTTTGAGCATTCGGGTTTCACAGAAACTCATCGGATATCCATTTGGCCTGTGGGCGCTGGCCCGCTGCCTTCGGGCGTGGCCCGGTTAACCCTTGGCTTCGAAGTCGTCTTCGACGAGTTTGGCGGTGCCGTCTTCCTGAACCACCCACAGCTCTTTATGGATCACGCCTTGAGCTTTGTTCATTTTCCAACCAGACTTGAGGATCGCGCTTTTTTCATCGATCACTTCAATGACCGGGTCAATGTACTCCACACCCGTGAAACCATCGCCAATCAGTTTCTCCCAAAAATCAAGTATCGCTTCGGTACCGTTAAACGTTCCGAACGGTCGCGCGTGCATGACAGCGTTTTCGGTATACTGCGCGGCGCAGCCGGCGGCATTGCCGGAATTAAATGCATTCTTCCATTGTTCACTGGCTTGTTTCACTGCATTGAGGACAGCGGTTTTTTGTTCTTGTGTGGTCATGAGGTTCTCTAGTGTTTAAGTTAAATTGAATTGATCGGATGCTCAGATCGATTATAAAAAAAAGATATTTTGTCTTGTTACTTAAAATCCTTCCCAACGAAATTCGCCATTGGGACCGAGTTTTGAAAAAGGATTGTACGCCACTTCCCAAAAGTTTCCATCGGGATCGGCGAAGTGCCCGGAGTAGCCGCCCCAGAAAACGGTTTCCGCCGCTTTGATTATTTTACCACCTACCCTCTCGGCTTCCTGCATGGTTTGGTCGACTTCTGCTTCCGAACCCACGTTGTAAGCCAGCGTGAATGCGGAAACTTTGGGACGCGGCTCCGTAACATCAACTTCCTTGGCAAACTTATCCCACGGGTACAACGCCAGCACCATGTTTTGAATATTATACGCGACGATTTCTTCGGCCTGATCTTCGGAAGCCACCTTCCAACCCAGTGCGTCGTAAAACGCTCGCGACTTTTTCATATCAGAAACACATAAAGTGATAAGGCTAACACGTTGCTCCATTGTTCCAACTCCTGATTGCAGAAAGTTTTTATATTAACCGGATTGCTTCCTATAAAAAAGAAACGTTTTTAAAAAGTTGTAGAAAGGAGAAATCCTCTGCAACGTATTGCTGCCGGCCCACGGCCGGCGGGAATAATTTATTTGCAATGTGTTTTCTTGCAAACTGGATCGTCAGAAAATCTTTCTCCGCGTTTTCTTTCATTCTATCTATAAGCCCTGAAGGTGAATCCCCCAGCCCGGCTCCCAGCCGGTTGGAGCATTCTTTTGCGATGATTTTATTTCAATGCAATTACTTCACAAAGTTTTCGAATATTCCTGCTCCATTCAATCGTTAGATTAGAAAAGCGGGAACGCATCGGCTTCCACTCTACAATTTTTTCTAAAGATAAAACTTGAGAGCAACTGGGGTCGACCAATCACCCGATTGGGAATCTATTAACTGGTCTTGGTGCATTTGTTGTCCCATTTTGGGTCACCGGTAGTCCCGTAGACTCGGTAACACACATCCCCTTTGGGATGCGGGACCCTGGTTTTATCGAAAATGGTTTTCCACACACCGCCTTTTCTGAAAATATTGCCTGTGTCTTCTTCTGCTTTTACGTGAATGGATGTGGCATCTGCCGGTAAATCAAACGTCATACTTTTATCGGCGAGACCTCGTTTACCGGTATTACATTGGATTAAGTCATTGGCTTTGGCAGTGCAATCGCCCATTAATACGGGCGATGCAGATTGGGTTTTAGAAACATAAGCGAGTGAAAACTTGGCGACATAACCCACGCCGAATCGCATCACAAACTTAATCGACCCTTTCACTTTCGGGTTGTGCGGAGTGACCGGTTTCTCAAAGTTTAAGTTCACAGTGTTTGGCGTTTCCGTAACATCCGGTTTGCCGTCTTTACTGCTTACTTTGAGAACTCTCATCTCATCATTTACAAACCTGGCCAGCAAAAACTTACTGCGGATAGCGGAGCCACAAAAAAACACAGGGATTTCTCCGTAGACACTTTTCATTCCGTTTCTAAGATATAATCCACCACTTCCATTTTTTTCGCCGAGCTGGGTATGCCAATGTCCGGCGAATACTGCGGATACACCGTATTTTGTAAGAATCTCTTTGAAACGATCTTTGTCCGCTTGAGAACTTTTACTAAAATTGCCATCCGCATCATGCATGCTGAGGATAATGGCTTTGCCGGCATTTCTGGCTTTGGCAAGGTCCAACTCCAGCCAATCGAGAGACTTTTTGATGTTAACTAAATTGGTCGTCGCCCCGGCAACATCGTACCCTCTAAATTTTCTTTCGTAGGCCGGGTAATTGTTGAGCTGCACAAAATGAATTCGTCCTTCATCCCATGAATAGGAAAAACTTCCAGTATAAATGTTGGTAACCAGTCCGGTTTCATGCTCTTTTTTTCCATGAGAGTTAACAATTTTTCCTGCCTTTTTTAAATCGTAGATGACGTAGTGCATATAATCGACCATGCGTATGCCACAATTGTTTTCATGGCAGCCACTCACACCGGCTTTGGCGAGGTCTTTATCTTTGCGAATATTGTTATCGTAATCATGATTACCTAACCCCGGATAAAGCTGCGGCTTCAACTGATCCCAGATACGTCTGTATTCCTTATACTGGTTTGCTTGCCCATACTCGGTAAGGTCGCCATTCATAACCACACCTTTAACATTATTATTAGTTGCCAAAGTGTTTATACTTTTCATTTGATCTTCGTTATTTTGGGTCGCCAGCTCATTATCTGCGGTTGAATTGGATGTAGACGTTTCTTTTTTTTTGGAGACATTGTAGATCCGATTCCACTGCGGGTCGGATGCGAACACATAATAAAAATCATCATTCGCTTGCGTGAGACTCACTTGCGTGAATAAAAAGAATAAGAGAAAGAGCAGGGATGCGGTGCTTCGGTATTGTTTCAACGGTTGCCTCCTTGAAAATGTGGTGTTGGAAAATTAAAATTTGAATTATTCGCAAGTCACTTCTGAAGTTGGAGAAAACGTAGCCCGGCCGACGGCAAAGACGACTTTGTTAACAGCAGGGGACGTTTTGAGGCATGCGGCGGAAATTTTTAGTTCGCCTGAAAAGGCCTCCGGCTTATCTTTTAAATGCAGTTTCCACTTCAACAGTTGTTCGGTTTTCGAATTACCCGCTCGGCATGTTTCGATTTCGGTTTCGCCGTTTTCAGCCAAGGTTTCCAGCGCTTTGGCAATCTGCGCCATTTGTTTTGCTCGAATTGTGCCCTGACATTTTTGGTGGTCCGGAGCAGGGCCGGTACTGATCCATTGACGCTTGGGAGAATCCACTTCCATTTTTACCCGCAGGTAGGGATCTTTAATCACGATTTGCTCCAGCGAAACTGAATAGGCTGCAATGTTTTCGTATTCACTTTCCGGATCCAGACGTGCTTGCTGCGCTTTGGCAAAATTTAAATAAACAAAAACAGAAATCACCGCAGCGATCAAGAAGCTTACAATAGACAACCTTCGTAAACTTTTTCCGTTCAGCTTGAAGCTTAGGATTAAACTGATTCCAAAACCTATGACTGCTCCGCCCAAAATATATCCAAGCGCATCCAGCATTCCATCCAAATTCTGTTTTTCGACCAGCATCCCACTCAACCCACCGCCTGCATAAAGTCCAAGAAACGTGAAGCCGAGCACTAATAAAATACTGAAAATAATACGGTTGGAACTGCTTTGAGATGAGTCGGGTAAATTCATGTTCTAAACTTATTGAAGTGCACTCAATATCTATTGAAGGATTGCGAACCCAAGTATAACAATTTTGCCAGTGGGGAGCATTGTGGGTTTTGCTCAAACTTTAAAAACCCCTTTTCTTTTTAATAACTTTACTATTGAGTTTAGTGAATTCAAAACCTTCATATTCTCACCTTAATAAAAGTGGTATCTTCTCTTATTTTTTTAAGATAATATAGGATATCTTACAATTTAATTTCCTTTGGGAGAGGGAAAGTAGAGAGGCAACGACCTTGGGAGGGGAAACATGTCTCTGGATAAGTGGTTATTCATTTTCTTTATTGCGATGCTAACAATCGGATGGATTAAATTCATCTAACGCCGAAGCTGCGTTTCGTCATTGTTGGTTTCCCTTCCGTTATCATTCCGTTTAATTTCCTTATTAACATTATTCCATTGACCTGGAGGGGGTTCTAATGGGGGATGAATTTAATAAAGATTGGTTCTGGTCTGACGATGCTATCGAGTACTTAGAAGAATTTGAAACCACTCTTTATAAAATCATAAGAAAGCATGCCATCAAATTAGTCATCGAAGAAAACAAGGAAGTCATCACCAAAGATGACTTGAGAAGTTTTATGGAGAAGGTATTAGATGAAATGAATAAATTGACTTAGTTTCCTTCCCGATTTTCATTTTCCAACAAATACACCTACAATCCCAATTAACTTAAAAATCGAAAAAAATCCTTGCCAGTGGAAATTACCAATCCGGTATTTCACTTTTCTTCCCCGCTTACTTTTTGACGGCAGACTTCATCTCAGCATCGAATTTCATAAGAGTTTTTACCAGAAAGTTTTGATGAACCAAAGTGACATTAATTTCTTCAGCCAGCAACTTGCTTCCAGGTAAGGAAAGAATTTCTGCGCGAATGGTGAGCCCGCAGGCTTCACTCCAGGAATGATCCCCGGCAAACCAAAGTTTGGGATTATTGACACACCGTTGTATAAACACATCGGGACCGGTGATGGGTTTTCCGTCGGCGGCAAAGATCCAGTCCAGGTTGATAGCACCTTTTTGATGCGTGGCACTGAACAAACCGGATTCCGTTTGCCGCATGTGAGGCTTCCCATACTTTTCCACCAAGGTTTTCTCCAGACTCGCCACGGTCGGGTTTTCCCCGTCTATAAATCGCGTACGTTGCCAAAAACTGACTGCGACTTCCTGGCCCTGGGTTCCGATGAACCCTACCATAATCTCGTTGGTGACTTCTTTTCTTCCACGAAACCTTTTACCATAGGTTTCGCAATCTACATAGCTGCCCTTGGTTTCTCGGCTTCGCCGTTTTTGACTTTCTTCTTGAGAACAGGGAATTCCATTCAAACCACGCACCAACTGACGCTGAGCCGCACTCTGTTTTTGCCGAATCCATTTGTGGGAAGTTCCTATACTTTCAACATCGGAACGTTTCTTTAAAATAGCAACCACTTCTTCGTAACTCATTCCGGTTGTGAGTCCCACAATATCGGCTGCCTTGGAGCCCTGTGGCCACCCTGCAATTGGATAAAAAGTTGCCATCCAAAATATTATGAGGCTCATCAAGAACCTGTGCCAAGATGTTTTATTCACAAAATCATTCCCTTAAAGATGAATCGAAAGTTGGAATTTATAAAATGAAAAGAAACCATATTAGAAAAATTTTAAGTTTGGCACTTGGTAAAGTCAAGTTAAACGCCAAAGGGAGTATTGTTTATTTTGAAAAGCTTTCTAACTTTGGGATACGGTCTGCGGGTGAGCGGTCCATCGAATCGCCACCCACATTCTCCAGTAATATATGACTTCAATAATTGAAGATATAAAAAAACTTTCCTCATCTAACCATTGGGGAACTCCTCCTATTTCTTCGTCGGCAATAACTAGAATTCCAAATATTCCGATATAAATGAGAATAATTTTAATGAAAACAGGAAAATTCAAGCAAATAAATCGATCTATGAACTCAGAGTTATCCCCCTCTTTATTCACGCGATAGCAAAGAAAGGTACCCAAAACCCCTAAACATATAGTTAAACCAGAATGAACTAAGTCCTCTATTCCCTCAGAAGGCTCAGAACCATTGGGAAAAAAGTTTATTTCATATATTAAATAGGAAGTGGCCACAAAGAATAAAAAATAAGGCAGCTTTTCACCCTGGGTCAGGGTGCCCTCTTTTAAACGGGTTGCCAGCGCTTTTGTATTCCAAAAATACATGGAGCCTCCTTTTCCTTTCCTTAATAAAAGCTCAGTCTATCATAGTTTTGAAACAAATCTTATTTTTATTGAGTTCTCCTTCAGACATCGCCTCCAGTTGACCTCATCGAGAAGTTACGGCTCGGATTGACCTTCGTTTCTTTCGGTCAAATGGATACCGCGGATCAGACGGCACCGCCACCTCCAATAATTGTTTTACTTCATCGAATTTATCATTTGAATTTGTCATGACTCCGTCTTTTTTAAGGGTAGTGTTTATCGGAAAACGAATGAAGTGTAATTTTTTGCAGCATCATTGAATATATGAAAATTACATATTAATCTGTTTTTCACTTTAATCCATTTTTTTATCCGGGAAAACGTGTCAAAAAATCAGGAACAATCTGTTTTAATCATTGATGGCAATCGGTTTGATGTCATTCTTGCTTTAAGTTGTCTTTATCAAGTTCCTCATTACAAAACTCATGTGTTAGCCACAGATTCTCAAACTCCGCTGACTGCCAGTCGACTTCCCGCTTCCTTTCATATAAGAGAAACCAATCAAGATGAAGACAAAATCCAAACCATACGCGAAGTCGCCGGCAAAGTAGGCGCCACTCTGCTCATGCCCGTCAGCCGATTGGGAACCTATTTCACGATCAAAAATTTGCAAGCTCTTAAAGAAATTGCGCCGGTGGTTCCTGTGCCTCCCTTAGGTTCGTTTGAAATTGCTGAAAACAAGGGGATGCTCGCCTCTTTTTTAAAAGATAACGATCTACCTATGCCACCCACTCTGCATTGTAATTTTGATACGCATTTTTTCGAAGACCTGAGCACCATGCAGTTTCCGGTGTTACTGAAACCTTATATCGGCACCAATGGACAGGGAATTCGCGAATTTAAGGATCATCTCTCTCTGGAACAATTTCTTCATGAAAACCGGGATACTTTAAAACCCTGTGTGATCCAAACTAAATTACGTGGAAAAGAAATGGCGGGCAACGTACTGGCAAAGGATGGTGAAATTCTGGCGCATTCGTTTCAGCAGGAATTCATACCCAACCCGGTCCCATATCGTTATCCCAGCGCGGTTAAATTTGCGCACCATCCGGAAGCGTTTGAGCTGGTTCAGCAATTGGTATCGAAACTGAATTGGAGCGGCGTGGCCAACTTTGGACTTTTTATTGATTATGATGACAACAAAAAAGTCAAAGTGGTCGAAATCAACCCAAGATATTGGGCTCGCTTGCGTGGATCGCTTAAGGCCGGAATTAACTTTCCGCATCTCGCCTGTTTGGCGGGGCTGAACCAGCCACTACCCCCGAACAAATATAAAAACTGTAAGTTTGTCGAGCTGCAGGATTGGCTCAACATTTTAATTTATTCTTCCCGGCGCACGGATTTGCTGAAACTCGGCCCAACGGCCATAGGTTGGCGCTACGTCCTGCAAGATCCCCTTCCTTTTTTCAAAAAGGTATCCGACAAATTGAAATCTCTTGTAAAACGATAATCAAGCTCGTTCTAAACTTTAATTTTTAATTCGAACGGACTTAGATCATTATAGTTTTTTAAATTTCAAAACCCCTTTCTTTAATAGAAAAATTCCTTAAAATAGAATTAATATGAAATTTCATATAACAATATTAATATCGGCGTTTTTTTTGTTTTCAGGGTGTGGGGAGCATGAGCACTACAGTGAAGCTTATGTGCTGAAGTCGGGAAAAGATTATAATGTGAACTACTTCCACATTTGGCTGACGGTCGGCGCCAAACATTCGCATTCCGATCTGGATCAATGGTCTCAATTCAAATTTTTATTTAAAGACACGCACGAAGCGTCCGGCTACCCTTATACTCTGCTCATCGGTTCCAGATATATAGGCGACCTCAAAGAAACCGCCAAAATATTCGATCTTAAAATGAAGGTGGGCGCCGCAAAGGAAGTCGATTTACTCAGAAATCACCAAGCCGTCATGGAGATCGATTATGACCTGTCGACAGACTCCCCGATTCCGGGTACCGTGGAACTGCCGCTGGGAGACCAGCTTAATTTTTCTGAAGGCCAACAAGTGACCTTCACCATGACATTCCGCCCTCCCGACAGCAAAAGAACCCAAATCCTCAAGTACGTCTTCGAAGGAAAAGCCAAACATCACACCTACACCACCATGGACCTTATCAATCCCATTTAAGGGTTACGGCTCTTCTCCCAATAAAATTATTCTTAATTTATCCGCGTCGATGTTAAAGGTTTCTCACTTCTTACGGCAGTACGTTCTTCCTGAGAAACTTACCGGTGGTGGCGTCGATTAGAATGGAGACGTCACCGGAATCGTGGCCGCCGTTCACCGCCCAAACCGATTCTTTTGTTCCAAATACCGCAAGGCCCATCGAAAGACTGTTTCCCTTCAACCCGTTCTTCTTCGCTTCGGTTATTGCCTGATGGCTGTCGATGAATTTTCCGCCGATCGGTTTTTTTAATCCGAACGGTATTTTTATCACTTTCAGTTCGCTGCCGTTTTGCGTCACGCTTAAAAACTTTTTCGATGACGGACTGAAAAAAGCATAAGTCCAGGAGTCGGACGTGCCATCCGTGTTGACAGTCAGTGTCGACAGGTTGGTCAGCACAGCATCTTTGTTCCAGGCTTTGGCTTTTTCTACGGCCTGCGGTAATAAGGCTCGGGCCGTTGTACCTTTGGCCAGAGACAATCCCGGCATCACCACTAAAATTGAAATAAATGTAATCCAAGTTAGTTTCGCTTTCATGGCTTTCTCCAACTAGTAGATTTGTTGCCTCATCGTTATCTTTGTATTTTCGGTAACGCCTTTCGACCGGTGAGAGGATTTTGTCGGGATTCTTCCTGTGGTGAATCCGATTCCCTTACCGTAGAACCATTACCTCCATTGGATTTTTTGGGTTTCACCTCCAATATCGCTTCCGGCACCGATGGGCGTTTGGGTATGGCCAACTTTCCCGAACCTGACTTTTGATTTGCTTCGGGAGCAGGTTCCGTCGAGAGCACTCGCGACTTGCTGGCATCAAACGGCATAATTTGTTTACCGTCATTTGCAGACACATTGTGAGTGACAGATTGCTTGAAAAACTGGTTCTGCGGCGGCAGTTTTTTAAAGAAGCGTTTGGGATTATCTATTTTGCAGGCCACTTCATGAGTACCGGGTTTCTTATAAGTCCATAGTTTAGTCTGTTCAAATCCTTTATTGTCTTTGGGGGTAGACACACCCACGGTTTGACCGTCAATGGCTATCACCCCGGTGCCGCGTAAAGACTTTGGCTTCATTGATGTAAACAAACTCATGGCCTTTAATCCTTTTTTGCCGCAGGGAGTCCATTCCATTCGATCCGTTTTGGGAACATACTTGCAACGAATTTGAAACTGGTTTCCGGTCCGTAAAACAGGAACCGAGATTTCCAAAACCGGCGACTGAGGTATCAGGTAAGTCAAATCGAATCCGCAGCCCTCACCCGGTTTTTCTTTGGATGGCGGTTGCCCGGTCAAAACACCCGGCAGAACCGTTTTCATTTTTGTTCCCCCCTTAGTCTGATCCGACTTGTCAACCGTTCGGTGACTTCTGATCTTTTTATCCGGGTCGCCTCCCCGATGGGCTGCCAGTGGCTTGCCGCCCAATGCTTCTTCGGGAACTGCTTTCATGGACTTGCCTGCAACTTTTTGATCGGACTGGCTCACCGTGCGATCCGGAACATAGCACATCTCATCGGCTCCGTTGCGGTTAGGGTCCTGCGGACAGGCATCAAACTTGGTTCGGCCATATCCGGGTATGGAAGGTACGGCCATCTGACCAACGCAGGAAATTGCCAACGGATCCCAAGTTTGAAAGCACTGGTTGTTCTGAGTGGACGGACTTTTTGATTCAGCCGGTTTCCCATTGAGGGCAAACACAAATTTCTTCGCCTGTTTTTTTCCGGCTATAAACGTCGGTTCTTCATAATAAACACAACGGGTTTCCACTCGATCCGCAGGCAAAAGGTGATGCACGGGAAATCCATCCAGCAGCGCTTCGCAGGTTTGAGTTTTCCAGGGCCGCGTGCAGGCCACCTGCGGATTGAAACTGCCAGGCTTTTTAGGATCGTTCTCCAGGTAGCGACAACGCTTGCCGCCGAGCACTCCGACAAAATCCTGTCCTAACGCCTTAGCCGAAGCGACGCGATTCAATTGACAATACTTATTGGTTCGATATGTTTTGTCGGATTCCTGCAAACACGCGGCAAATCCCGTATAGGTTTGGCAGTCAAAGGATAAGGCTGTCCCTTTCGTATGTTGGGCGCATTGGTTCTTCGCCATTTGAGGGATAACATTGGTTTGAAGGCGTTGGCGTTCGTTCACCATGACCGCAGAGAACAGTTTGCCCACTGCCCGGTAGCAAACCCATTCCACAGCCGAGGACGGAGACATGCCGGGGAAGGTCAAACGGGACGTGCCTTGACCATAAATCAAATTTCCAACATGGTCTTTACATGCAACGAATTGTTTTTTGTAAAAATCGGCTCCCGCTTGACTGTTCACAAACATTTGCAACGGCAACTGGCCATGAACCAGGTCATCCCAATCCTTAGCAGGCAACTGATCGATAAACTTTTTATATGCGCCGGCTTCATCATAACTGTACACGTCGACCGCCCGGTTTTGCACAGCAGGTTGCAGCCAGCCTCTAAAGTAAGTTTCGGGATAGGACTTGACTAACGTCACCAACGCAGACGCCTCTTTATGCAGTTGCTGGCTCATTTTAGAAGGGCATAACGCTCCAAAAGCAAGGCTGCCATAAGCCACGCATTGCTTAATTTCCGCCGGGTCCAATCCTAAATTCGAACGCTTTGTCATAAGGGCCTGAACGACGCGTTTATACATTAGGGGACGGATCACCCGAGAATAATATTGACCCGCATCCATTTTTTTCTTACCACCTCCACCGGTAAGCACTTGATTCACTTCCTGGGCCGCATTTTGAGCAACCGATACAAATTGTTTACCGAGTTTCGCCACTTCAGCGACAGCTTTACCGAGAGTGCTGCAAGCCTGGCTTTTCATGGGAATATTCGGAGCAATTTCACAAGCCAATTCGAATCCAAATAGCTGGATGAGTTTCCATATATTCACCTTCGGCCAGGATTTAACAGTTACCAAAATTTCATGAACCACAGGTTCCGCTTTGGTCAAGACTTTATCCGCTATTTCGCCACAAATAAAAGGTTTAAGCGGTCCGCCCCAGGAGAGCCCGGCCTTACAGGCGATCTGCCCCAGCAACTTCACTCCGGTGAGTTCCAAAACGCGTATCCAGTCGGAAGCGTTTGCAGCTTTAATAATATCCACCACAGCTTTTATCGCCGGATCGTTAGGGACAAACTGTTGGGCGGCTTGTTCCGCTTTCGATGTAGCTTCCTCTTTCAATTGCGCCGCTTTTTGACTGGCTAAAGATTTAATGTCGACACATTGCGCCGGACTTTTTTGGACCAGGCACTCGACCAAAGGTTTGGCATCAACGATGGCTGAATCAATTACTCCGGCTTGAGCCAGTATTTTTAAAATGGTATCGATGGAATCTGCTTTGGCAACGGTAGGAAAGGCCCCGCCAAATATCAAAATAAGTCCAATAATAAGTGAGGCAAAGTTTCTCATATAGAATTCCAAGTTTTAAGGAGCTTTAAAACTTTAAACTGCTTGCTCTATATATAAAGAAAAAACCAGTCGGGACTTAGTAGAAATAAATTTTATTTTGAAAAACTCAGAGGAATGATATAAATAATAGTCTATTCTGTCAAACTAAATTAAAGAATACTTTCCTGTCTTAAGTAAAAACTAAATTTCAAAAAAGATAAAAAAGATTAATTTTTTAATTATGGGCATACAATTCAATTGATATTTGGGAAGAAACAATTTCAATCATTCCTAATGATCGTCGTAAATGAACTGGTTGGACTTTTTGTCGAATTCCAATTTATAGATATCCCATTTCTGGGAATTGGATCGGGGTTCTTCCAGTTTCTGCGCGATGATAACTTTATCGCCAAGAGCTCTTAAGGTAATCATTCCATAGACCGCCACATTTCGGTCTTTCTTCATTTCCAGGGACTCAATCAGTTTTGCTTTTTTCTTTTTGTCCGTCTCCGCATCAATCTGCTGAACAATTCCTTTTAAGGCAAGATACTGTGTAAACCGAGGTGTGAACTCGCGTGTACTGCGTGCCAGCTCGGTAGAAAAAATCAGCGGGCGTCGGCCACGACCATACCGGCCGTACGCCCCCAGCGCATCCGGGCGCGGGTGACTGTGCGACTCCTGGTCTCCACTGGAAATCACCGTGGCAACTGCATTGAGCGAACGAATAAACCCATCAATTATATGCTGGCTTCCGTGATGACACGCTTTCGCGACATCCACCTCAAATACCTGGCGACCGGTTGTTTCCAGATCGGCTGCCATTTTGACTAAAGCATCCAGTTTTTTCTGGTCTAATGTTTTCAAAGGTTGCTTTTTCGCCTTAAGTTTTCCGATGAGTTTTTCCAACTCTTCAGGAGTGTGCTTCGTCCCGGCATAAGCTTGAAGAAGAAAATTTTGCGCCTGGCTGTTCAGGTCTCCCCCTAACAACAGGGTGAGATTTTTGTATTTGGCTTTGAAGATGACACTGTGACCATTTTTGGTAATTCCTTCTGCCCCGAGGGTCCGCACCGTTACCAGATTTTTAGTTTTGAATTTCTTGCGTTCCTGAATCGGTCCTAATATTTGAAGGGAAAAGGCCTTACTTTTTTCAAACTCCGGCAGGAAAACTTTTTTGCCAAGATCCGTTATGCGGGTGCCCACCGACTTGACTGAAGCAGATTTTGTATTCTTGTAAAGGGCTCTGAAAGCAGAGATCAGGCGTTTGCCGGTTTTAGGAAATTTTTTGACCAGTTTTTTCATTTCGGCAGCACTGGTCACATAGTCAAACAAATAAGTTTCACCGTCCGCCTTAAAGGTCCCTCCCAAATCATCAGGATACTTCACTCCCGATACTTTTTTCTCCTTAGGACGTTCTACAATTCCGTTATGATATACCTTATCGAAAGATAATTTGGGATTCTGAAACACGTGCTTAAAGCCGCCATAGTGATCCTCGTCCGGATGAGACATGACGACATTATCTATTTTCATAGGTTTCTTTTCTTTTTTATTCGCATCAAAACCTTCGACACCCTTTACATTTCGAGAACGCAGATTGTAACGCCAGGAAAGAAATCGATGCATGTTATCCGAAACCCCGGCATCAATGAGCAGCACCTTATCGTTGGGTGTTACAATGTGGCAACCATCGCCCTGACCTACATCTACAAAGTTTACTTCCAAGGCCCGTTCTGAATCGAACTCATCGATCTCCAACCATCCGTTGTCACCGCGGGCTCGTACCTTAGCGTAAGTAGCAGACCTGGCTTTACCGCTTCGGGTTTTCCATTTATGCACATGCGTTTCACCCAGGTATTTGATCCAATCGCCTAATAAAAGGTGATTCACACTGCCTGAACCTTTTTTTGTTTCTTTCAAAACCACAGAATGTTTGCAGATAAAGTAGCTTTTCTCGTTAACTAAATCATTTACCGATAAAGTCATCTTGTCTCTCCACAAAATTTTTTATACTTTTTGGACCGCACCCTTTGTAAGGCTTTCAGAGTTAACGGGTAATGGATGTGTTGGGTCCTTTTGGCCCTGCACCAAGGCTCGGTAGCTACAGAACGGTAATATCAAAACCCATTGTATTTATTGTTTCATTTGTCGGTCCGAGCCTGTTTTTCATATTGTACAGGAGCTTTCCCGGTAAATTTCTTAATTCACCGAAGGATAAAGAAATATTGTTCTCTTTTCAGAATAACGAGTTTTGAAGAAAAAATTTGTTTAAGCCGTTTGCTCCATTTATAAAATAATCAATTAATCCTTTAATGATAAATGAAATTATATGAATCAATAACTTAGAGCCATCATATGAATTATGGTCCATCCTGTCAAATTGGATTGAGGACCATTATTTTGTATAGCCAAAATCTTACAATCGATAAGACTTTTCACCAAAAATCAGGTTCTTTTATTTAAAAAGCCCAAAGTTAAATCCGGATCAACTCTAATAAATTCATTAACTTATCTTCGTTTCATTCTTATTTCAAAATGTATAATTTGTTTGTTTTTTCCACAAACCACTCGAATTACCCCTTTTTTAACCCTTTTGGCCTGTTGACAATATGGACCATACGGGGTAGTTTTGCTTAAAAAGAGTTATTCGACAAACCAAATTCCCTTGGAAGAAAGATAAAGAATCGGATTTTTTATCAACCAATGCGAATTTGGAAGATGCTCCTTTCAGTCGAGGCTCTCACATTTCTACCGATTGAAGAAATCGAACCACCTTTGGGGAATATGCTTGGGCACAGGCGGTTGGTTTGAAAAAGATTAGTTTGCTCATTTAATTCGGGAGCTTTCGAGCCCCTGAACGTTTTAATCCTATTTATTTATATTTTTTTTTAAGCAGTCGGAATCATTTTTTACAGCATTTGTTTGAGGGATTATTCCCTTTGAAGGAGAAAGCGATATGCGAACCATTCTGAGTTTGACAACCTTCTTGATCTTATTATTTTTCAGCACGCCTTCCTTTGCAGTGACTACAAGTTTTACTGCTGTGGAAGACAGTTTCATTAGCGAAACCGATCCCACTCATAACTTTGGTTCCGATACGGCCCTTTTAGCTGACGGCGACGATGGTTTTGGCGGCGAGTTGGCAACCATCATCAAATGGGATGTGTCCTCTATACCTTCTAATGCGATTGTGACTGCGGCTTCGATCAAACTGAATCTGTTCGACTCCAGCGGTGGTCCCTACAACATCATTCGTCAAAACACCGCCTGGAGTGAAGGTACCGTAAACTGGAGCCACCTATCCGGTTCCGCTTTAGTACGCGGAATCATTCCGGCATTTAGTTTAGGACAAGTTACTATTCCTTTGAATGAGCATGGAATCAATTTAGTTCAAGGCTGGTTGGACGGCGGCTTCGTTAATAACGGAATCACCATTCGCACTGCCGGCACTACCAATGGAATCGACATGGACTCACGAGAGTCAGGGGGGTTTTCTCCAACTCTGGAAGTTACTTATACTTCTGAGGATCCAACCATCAGTGAATTATTAGCCAGAATCGTAGAACTGGAAAACTTATTGGCCGGTGTCACAAGGACCGGAGACAATCTAAACTTTGATGGAATGAATGTTCGAATCCGTAATGGCAATGGCGCAACCAATAGTTCAGTAAATGGATTAGGTAATTTAATCATCGGCTATAATGAAAGCTTCATTCCAATTAATAACGAATCTTTTCCCATGGAAGAGGAAAATAAATCAGGTTCTCACAATATAGTCCTTGGTGCTGGACACAATTATTCAAGTTATGGAGGTATTGTAAGTGGCTATAACAATGCAATTATGAGTCCCTATGCCAATGTCACTGGTGGACGACAAAATCAGGCCCTTGAAGACTATTCGAGTATTAGTGGAGGTCATTTACATATTGCAAACGGTAATACATCCAGCATATCGGGTGGATTCGAAAATTTGACCGCTGGCAATGCTTCAAGTGTTTCAGGAGGAAGAGAAAACCGTGCAACTGTTCGCTATGCTTCCGTAAGCGGAGGCTTTCATAACTTTTCAATAGGAGAAGCCACCAGTATCAGCGGTGGAAGGGATAATCGTGCAGATAATCATTATTCCAGTATTTCCGGAGGAAAAGATAACGAGGCGCTTCGGGACTATGCAACCGTCAATGGAGGTTTTAATAATATAGCTCGGGCAGATTTTTCTACAGTCAATGGGGGTCGCTATAATATAGCCGAAGGAATGTTTTCTACCATTGGTGGAGGCAACGAGAGAACCGCTTCGGGAGAAGACGACTGGGTTGCAGGAAGTTTATTTGAAGATAATTAATTTTTTTGTGCAGGCCTCTGGCCCCTCCTTTGGCTTGCCAGGCTTACTCGCCGCGGGGGAGAAGTTCCGCTAGATAGTATCCCCTTTGGCGGGTGAGCCATTTTAATATTTAACCCTGATTTATCTTGGGGACTTTTATTTTTTAATATTTTTCGAATCAAACTCGATAACTTTTTTCACGAAATTTTCTTTGGAACAATATAACTTCAAGGAATCCCCTCCTGACACTAACCCTGCATTAATTGAATAGAGCTTTTTCCGGAATTTCTTTTATTCGTTTGGGAAAAATTCGCTAACTTGACTTCCTAAATCTAGTTAATCCAAACATCCCATTTTTTATTTGGCCTTACCAAGCTGTCAGGAAAAGCAATTGATTTATATATAGTTCCCATATTAGACAAAATTAAATTTCAGAAAACCGAAATCAACCCTTTCCTTTAAAATTTCCTTATGGTAACTTTCTTTTACCCCAAATTTTATAAGAGGTGATAATTGGTCTACGCAATTTCTTTTAAAAGGAGAGAATTCTTCATATAGATTTGACGAACAACTAATGGGAGGTGTCTTATGAAACCCAGTTTTTTTACGACGAATCAACCTAGAGTAACCTTCTCAGATCTTTTAATACTATTAAACAAAATCTCTCTACCCCTTGTATCCACCCTTCTTATTCTTTCCTCTTTGGCTCATGCAGAGAGCCGTGTATTTATTCAAAACAACACCACAAAAACTTTGAAGTTTAATGTCAAGAGTACTTCCAGCACATCTCAAAATAACTATTGGAAACGAAAAAATACCACAATTTTTCCTGGAGCACGTGGGGAAATATTTGAAACAGAACGAGGCGATGTAATCAAAAAGGGGAAAGACTATCTTTTTAAAACCGATGTCACCATTGTTGACCCCAATACAAATAAGGTAGTGAGTCAAAATCCCTATGGCCTACAACTTTATTTACATGTGCGGGGAACAGATCTCAACAGTCATATGAAGCAGGGAGTAACAGATCAGAAGGGTCAACTTCATTTAAGAGACGACAGGAAAAAAGTAAATATCAAAATGAATGCCGGCTCCAAACAATGGAACGTTAAGTTTTGGTCATTTTTTACAGGAGGCGACGATAACGTAGAGTATGTTTTTCAAGAAGAATATCCCCTTCCCATTCGGCCCCAAGATATAGGCTTAAAAGGTGAAAATGCTTTACAGTGGGAGGAAACAACTCTAAAAATTCTAAGCTATAATATTTACATGCGTCCGACCCATGATACGCCCACCCCCTTGACACCAGGCTTGATCATTGGCCCCGGAAAATTCTTCAACGGGCAATCCATTAGAGCCGACCTAATTCCTGATAAAATTCTTGGTTATGATGTTGTGGTTTTTCAAGAAGCTTTCGATGACGATGTCCGAGAAAAAATATTAGATGCATTAAAAACCAAAGGGTACCCCTATCAATCTCGAATTTTAGGAAAGGATAGAGAGTTTGAACAGGATGGAGGCGTCATTATCGTTAGCAAATGGCCTCTTGTAGGTGGAAAAGGCAAACAGAAACTGTTTGGGGATTTATGTTCCGGAGGAAATTGTTTTTCTGATAAGGGTGTCCTTTACATCAAAATTGATAAAGAAGTCAGAAAAGGGCGGCACAATTATTTCCATATTTTTGGAACACATTTGGATGATGGTGAATTTGAAAAAATCAAGTATCCACAACTGAAAATTATAAAAGAATTCATTGATGCTCAAAAAATATCCCCGAATGAACCTGTAATCATTGCTGGAGACATGAATGTTAATCTTTTGTCCGAAACCACTTATCCTAATTTGGGAGGGAAAACTGCGTTTGATATTATGCTGCAAACTCTGGGCGCAGCTTACTTTCCACCTAACCAGCGGAAAGGCGCTTCCTATACTTACAACAAAGGAATCAATCCCCTGGCTACTTCCCAAAGTTACTATGATTATATTTTATACTCAACCAATCATAAAATAATTCCAAGACCCTTAGCCGGAGATCAGGACTTTTCTTTTGCAGAAGTTCGAGTCCTGCGAGCAAACGATGAATGGAAAGAGTTTCCACATGAGAAAGCAAAGTGGGACCTCTCTGATCATTTCCCAATTTACGGACACCTGGAGTTTAGTAGCCGGCCCTACGAGAGTTTTAATTTTGATATTCCAACCGCTGGTCTTGTCCGCTATTGGAATAAAAATAAAAATGACATGGCCGCATTAACTCCTAAACAAGGAATTGATGCTTATCAAAGACACAATTACGAAAGAGTCGGAGTCTATGGGTCCTTAGTTAAGAATGAGGCGGAGGCCCTACGTTGGTTTAATAAACCCGTAACACAACATCAAGCCAAAGTATTAAAAAAAGGAAAACAACTTCTTCCCATATTCAAAAATAAACAAAATAAAAAGCCCTCCTCCCCGAAGCAAGGGTGGCACAAGAAAAAAGAGAAGGGTACTATTGAAAGAATACGTCCTGCTAAGAAAACCTACAGCACAAAAGTACGCCCTTTAAAGCTTTATTGGAGTGAAAAATGGCAAGATTATATGTCCACCACTATCGAGGCAAGGGGAAAGGATGCCGTTGAAGGTCCCGGTCAGTATAAGTTTGTGGATATTCAAGGTTATGTCTTTTCCAAATTTTGGGTCGATAAGTTACCCGCTTGGCAAAGAAACAATCTCTTAGCTATGTACTCCTACTATAATGATCAACTCCATGATCACCTCATCGCCACTAGTAAAGCCGATATAGCCAGCGCAGAAGAGAATGGTTACAAACAACTTGGCCTCGAGGGCTTTATAATTTCGGGAAATCAAAGTAAACAACCCTGTAAAACAAATGCGGAATGTCCGGTGGAGTTCATTTGTAAAATACCACCCGGTCCAAAAATTGGGCGAGGCAAACCCGGGATCTGCGATCTACCGGATTTAAAATAATTTTTTTAATCTTTAATTAAATTTCTATATGAAACTACCTTTTATCATTCAAGCTCTGGAAAAAATCCTATAGACCTTTTTGAAAGGCAAATTGAATTGAATTTAATTTTCGATCAAATCTAAATTCTAAATAAACAAATTTTAACCCTAAAATGGAGGGAGGGTTATTATGGATACTCTTACAAAGAGACCTTTTCCTGCAGGAGCTCTGTTCACATATAAGTGGGTTTTTGCCTTTATATTGTTTTCACAAGTTATAATCCATGGGAATGTTCTTGCCGCTCCCGGTTTTGAAATCACCACCGAAACAGCCCTACGCAGCGCGGCCATTAAGAAAACGGTTAAAACTTCGGAACCGTTTCAGTGTCTTGCTCTGTGTCTTGAAGAAGAATCCTTTACTTGTAAATCCCTGGACTATCATTCAGGGACTAATAATTGTCGTTTGAGTAACCGAGTGGGGAGAACGGTGGCAAACCCGAATATGGACACTTATAAGGTCATTGATGATGGACAAGGACGACGGGGTACTAAATGTTTTTCCGGCGGAGAAAAAAGTGGAGCCCTTTGTTATAAAAAATGCAAAGCGGGTTACGTGGGCCGTGGTCCGGTGTGTTGGAAAAAATGCCCCAAGGGTTATAAGAATGATGGTGCCACTTGTAGAAAACCGGTGCATATCATACAACGTAAATCTAAAGGTCGGGGAGTCGGCGAACCTATGACTTGCAGTTCCGGCCAGGAAAAGGACGCAGGACTTTGTTACAAAAAATGTAAATCCGGCTACAACGGTGTGGGACCGGTATGTTGGCAAAAATGTCCTGAAGGTTATAAAAACGATGGAGCGACCTGCCGCAAACCCGGGCATATCTTTGGTAAAAAGAAATATGGACGCGGTCGGGGAAAATTGTTTCGAAAAAACTGTAGCGGCGATTGCGAAAAAGATGCCGGGCTATGGTACCCAAATTGTAAAAGTGGTTACAATGGTGTTGGACCGGTGTGCTGGCAGTATTGTCCATCCGGCTACAAAAATGATGGCGCGACTTGTAGACGACCGGTAAAGATTAACTCAAAAAAATCTTATGGCCGCGGAGTGGGTAAAGCCGTGCATACTTGTAAATCGGGATGGGATAAAGATGGCGCCCTTTGCTATCCTCCCTGTGCTAAGGGATACAACGGCGTCGGTCCGGTATGCTGGAAAAAATGTCCAAAGGATTATAAAAATGATGGAGCGACCTGCCGCAAACCCGGAAAAATTATTGCAAAAAAATCATATGGTCGCGGCGTAGGCAAATTGCAAAGAGGTAATTACAGGCGTATTTTCTATCGCTACATTCGAGACCACAGAAATGTAAATTTAGCCTACGGCAAACCTCTCACGGATTCTGAAAAAATTTTCCTTGAAAATTTTTTTCCGAAACGGTTGATTGACAAAGTCCGTGTGGTGATAAAGAAAAGACGCACCGGTTTCGGCAACTATGTTGCAGGGGCCACGACTTACGGGAATGACCTGATTGTCATCAAGAGGGGACATCGGACCAACAATCTGCTGAAGCACGAATTTGTCCATATATGTCAATATGACTCACTAGGTCAAAAAGGGTTTGCTTATGAATATGCAGATCAGTATGTCGAGTCGAATTATAATTATGACAACATGCCTTTTGAATTAGATGCATACGAATTCGAAGACAAGGATATCCATATAAGCGAATATCTTGGAACTCATCATTCACGAAGAAAATTTTATGCCTCCTGCAAGGATTAACCTGGGTTCCTTTAAGGGGGGTAATGGACATCATTTTGATTTGAGAGAATTCATAAAAAAGAAGGCGGTAGGATCGAGAAAATCTTTTTAAAAACCTGACTTTGTCTTCAACGGAAGCTAACTCTTTATATCGATTAGCACTGTCGGAAACGGCGATGCCTGATTTGTCATAAAAGATTCTCATTCTCAATTCCATTTTCAGTTTCTTTTCATCTTGCTGAAAAAATACGGAATAAACCGATCTATTCAAGATCAATCTATATATAAGGTACGTTTGTTTTCCCGGAGGTGAAACGGATGGATTTGTAGAATTTAAAAAGGAAACTTTTGGCGGACAGCAACAATTATAAATGAACCTAAAGTACCCGGTCCCAATGGAACCCTTCCCTTCTATAAATACACTTTCCCAATTAAGGGTGCTAAGGATTACCACTTAGTTTAAACAAATTTTCGCTAAAAACCTTCTTTCACTCAACGTCTCCTGAGCCTTCGGAATAGTCCATTTTCCTTTTATGGAGGTGCGTCATGGCAAAAGTTTATGAATTCATGAGTTCTCCGATTTTGTCCACGACTCCCGATACGCTCGCTTGTGAAGCGGTCAATCTCATGCAAAAAAAACTGGTTTCCTCTCTCCTGGTGGAAGATAATAACCAATACATTGGAATCTTTACTAAAACCAATTGGGTGCATCTGGTGCTGCAGGAAGAATGCGATCCCAATCAGATTAAAGTTTCCTCGCTGATGTCATCACCCATTGTTACCATCGACAAAAATGAATCTTTACTGCAGGCCAGCGCTCTTATTGAAATGCACAGCATCCGTCACCTGGCAGTAAAGGACAAAAATGAAATTGTGGGAATACTGTCTGTTAAGGATTTGGAAAGATATTATTTTCGTTTACATCAGAAAGACGGGATTGCTCAGTATGGTTGCTGAAGCAGGCCAACGAATGCAGGTAAAATTTATTTGTGATGAGTTTCTGTATAAGCCCAACCCTCAGACACTTTTAAGGAGTTTCATTTCTTGTCTGTTAAACCCTTCGATGTGTTGTCTTGTCAACGGGACTGTCAAAAACTTTTCTCAACATTTTTTCCCTTCAACAGCAAACTCAAAAATGGTTTAAATTTGAGGATTTTTTACTGACAAATCTTTCTCTTTAACAGAAGCCAATTTTTGGGATGGGTCTGAGTGGTCAGAAGGAACACCTTCGAAGATCTCGTAGCGATCTCTCCCGTTTTCTTTGGCCTGGTACAAAGCTTTATCCGCCATTTCCACAAGTGAATCCACGGATTGACCCTTTGGAATCACGCTGGCTATTCCCAGGCTAATTGTGACCCGCTTTCGCGGTTCTTCATTTTCGGGAAAAAACTTTAAATCTCTAACAGAATCTCCTAATTGTTTTGCCAACCTGACGGCTCCCTTCAATTCTGTTGTCGAGAGAATGACCGCAAACTCCTCTCCCCCAATTCTTGACAAAACATCTCCCGGTCGTTTTATTTGAGATTGAATTTTACGGGCAATCTCTATTAAGACTTGATCGCCGAATGGGTGTCCGTATTCATCGTTGATCGATTTAAAAAAATCGATGTCAAACATAATCAGTGATATAGGCAACCCCAACCGTTGACACCGGGACCACTCCTTCCCGATTTGTTCATCAAAGTAACGTCGATTATAAATTTTGGTTAAAGGATCTTTGTAGGAAAGCAGTTCCAATTGTTTATTGGATTCCTGCAATAAGGCATTGAGATTCTTAAGTTCTCTCTCAGACGCTTTTCGTTCGGTGATGTCACGCAGGATTCCGGTGAACATGGTCTCGCCATCAATTTTCATGTGACTGATTGACAAATCTAAATGAAAGGTGGAACCATCTTTTCTCAGGCCCATGACTTCACGGCCAGTCCCTATTATTTTGGTTTCTCCGGTGGTTAAATATTTTTGCAGATAATCATCATGCTCCGATGCCCAAGGATCGGGCATTAACGTTTTTATATTTTTAAATAAAACCTCGTTTTCTGCATATTGAAATAGCTTTAGCGCGGCGGGATTGATCGATTGGATTTGACCTTTTTGATTGATTGTTATAATGCCATCGACGGTGTTATTCAGAAGAGTGAATAACCTTGTCCTTTTGTTGGATAAGCGGATGGAATCGTCTTTAATTTTTTCATTTCTTTTCTGATAAGCCACGGCAAGAGCCGCAGTGGCCCATATCAAAAATATCGCTAAACTTCGGTTGATGATGACCTTCCAAACCTCCCCTCCTGTTGGAGAGAAAAAAAATCCTGCGATAGTCAGAAGTGAACCCAGGGAGGCGGCCAGATAAACCGGAACCCGATGGCCGGTGAACAGTGAGATTAAAACTAAAATTACGTAAAGAGGCCCGCTTGAAATTCCAAGTTCTAAACGGGTATCAAAAAAAAATATAACCAGAGATAATACCCAGAAACCTGAATAGTAAAAAGATTTCCCAAAGCGTTTTTGGAAAAATTCAACCATGAACCGTCTCATTCATTTGTGAAACAATAAGCAATTTTATAAGCTCAAATTAAAGATAGAGCATACTCTCAAGGTAAGGGCTTATAACAAAGAAGTAAAATTTTTTTGAATATTCACCTACTTAAAAAAACATCTAATTTAACCCCTTCTATATGGAGATGCAAAAAAAAACAAATGAAGAAAGAGAAATGAAAGCCTAGTTAATGAATTTTTCGAATTGAGTGGTTCAGCTTTCGTAGTCCACCTGTCACTCCGGTTCGCAGGTTTGATCTAGAATATAATACACCGGGCAAAAACCGGTAAAGGCACTTTGCAAAAGCGTGAGCCCTAACGCTCCGGGAATAATCAACCATACCGGATCAACCCAATAGCCCAGGGCGGTTCCAACGGCTACCACTAGCCCCGCAACGCCATCATGAATTCTTCTTTTTTTGTTCATTGCATGTCCCCTCGTTGACTTAATAGTTAAAATGAATTTTAACATGCAATTACTTTTCACTTAAACAGACTTATAGCACTGGCAAAAATTCGCAAATTTTCTTAGAAATTAAAAATAGTTTGGCTGAATTGACTTGCTTCCCGGAAGAAAGTTTTAGGTTTATTGAAAACCTTATTTAACTTTCTTCCAGGAAATTGTTTTGAAAGTATCTTTGGTGATATTTTTGAGATTTTCGACGGCGGTGCAACTGTGGTAGATTTTTGCATTTTCGTCCAACTTCACGACCGCGGCTTCGGTCCCTGAGCTTGCGATAATGATGGCTCCATAAACTTCAGGGCTTCCTGCTTCATTATATAATTTCCCTTTACATTCAGGGCATCCCCCAACAATGATGAGGCCGTCCCAGGAAAAATCGTCTTTCATTATTAATTGATTATCCACTACGAGGATTCCATTGCCCATTAAATCACCCCCGGCTGAAAAAGACCCATTGGAATGAAAGACCCCGGGTTCTGATTCAGATCCCAGCATTCCGCTTGTCATGACTTCCGGCAGCATTTGAACATCGGGTACCGACAAAATTCTTTCCCGAAGCTTTTCAACTTCAGTAGCAGGAATAGAGGGATTGGTGGTATCCAGCGTGTCGACTCCTGAAATGTCTGAGAGATCGGCAGAATTAGTAGCAGACTTGGATTTTTGCCAATAATCCCATAAGGATTGCAAGGCATTCATTAAATCCTCTTCCGTCTCAACACCCTGAAAAGTACTCCAATCAAAATCATCCAAACTAGGCAGACTTGTTTCACTGGCTCCGCCAAAGGTTCCTATTTCCAGTTCCGGGGCGGTCGTGGCCACATCAAAAATGGGCGGACAATCCGGATCAGGCTCCGGGCCTAGCGCTCCGTGGGTCATCCCTTGACCGCTGACTAAATAGTCGGCACCCTGCACATCCAGTTTTGCTGAATCACTGGTCAAAGAAATGGTTCCGGGAATTTCCGGAATACCCAGGTTAATTTTTCTCACCTTCGCTTCTAAATGTTCTGACATACCTTCGGAACTCACGCCAATCGCGTCGATCAAAATCACATTATCCGAATCAGCCCAAATATCTCCGTCGTCTCTATTATCCGTAACTCTTGTATAGTACTTACCTGAATTAAAGTTTACTTTGGTGTAATTGCTTCCCTCATAGTTTTCAATCGTTCCTTCGGAAGGGAACTGGCCGTTGTCCACAACTAATACTTTGTCACCGTCTTCCCCTGCCAACGCATCATTAAAATCCCGCTCCCGCACAATGGATTTGGTATGTTCCAAGCCTGCTTCCGCAATATAAAAAGCTTCTTTACCCTGTTCGTTGGCACTGGTCTGGCTGATTTCATTCGTGGTCTGCATCACCATCAAAGGAACCATAATCGAAACTACCAAGAGTAGAAGTAAAACAACAACAAGTACTGATCCTTTTTCATTTCTCACTATTGGGTTTTTCATTTTAGAGCGTCTAAAATATTTTAAAATCAAATTCATTCTATCCATTATTAATTGTTGTTCCTCACATTGACCGTATTCTCAAGAGTATGAGAAGAACCAGGTTTCTCAGGATCGTACAGAGTCATAGTAATTTCAATTTTTTGAACTTCAGAGGGATCGGTAGTCACCGTATCGGTTGCATCCTTAAATACCAGCTTAAAATCACTCACATTATTCACAATAGGTATTACACCTGCCTCAACAGATTTTTGAAACACTTGCCGGTTTGTCGAATCAAAAGCAATCTTGTAAACATCGTACTTACTCACGACTATGGAAGACCCCGCAGGAAATGATTCAGAAAAACTGGGGCTTACAGAGAAATAGTTTTCTTCTGTAGTGGTTGTCTGTGTCGAATCTGTTATTGGCTCTGAAATCATAGAATCCATAGCTGCCATATCACTGTCCATAGCATATTGGGTGGTATCCAGGCTCCTGCTAAGGGTGGTTTCTTCCGTCGTGGGACAAATTGTTTGTTGGGTTTCTATATCATATTTGCAAAGATCAGAGGAGGACCCAGTGGAACCACCCTCGGAAGTTTCACCTGAACTTTCACTTGATGTTGTGGATTCGATATTTGTAATCTGTACGTTTTCGTAAACCAATTCACCTTCATCGGCAAAAGGGTTATAAACCAAAATAGTGTCTCCCGGTTCAAAACCGGTAATATTCTTTACTTTGATCACGTCCTGGTCAACTTCAATAGCCTCCGCAATACCTGTAGTGATATCATCACTGTTCTTCCAATAAGTAAGACCTTCTCCCGTTATTTCTCGAATCCCTTCTTTGGGAGGAACGCCATAACCAATTTGCATAAACTCATCGGTGATCCGGTTCAACGCAACATTCCCTGAAGAATGGCTGTTCATTCGAGACATTTGCCTTTGCATAATATCGCCGCTCTGATTAAACATGGAATAAGCGACACCTAAAATCAGAGTTCCAATGACTATCGAGACCATGAGTTCAGTGAGGGTAAATCCCGCGTTGCCGGTAAAGGCTTTATGTTGTGGTTTAAGTTTTCTCATCTCATTGACTCACGACTGTATTTAATGACACCGAATCCATTCCGGCGGGTCCATTCCATTTAGCTAAAACATTTATCGATGCTAAGTTTCCCTCTCCACCGTTACTAATGGTCCAGGTCCGCTCGTATTCTTCCAGTATATCGCTTCCACTGTCCGAATTCTCTAGAGGGGCTGTTAACCCTTGGGTTTTCAATTCTTCTAATTTTTCCTGGACTAAATTGAGAGCGATGGTTTTTTTCTCCGCCGCAGAACTCTTACTGACCACATTGCCCTGCAAGGTCATAAACGCTGAAAACCCAAAAGTTAAAACAACAATCGCCATTAAACATTCGATTAAGGTATAACCGCCTTCGTTCTTATTGGTTTTTTTAAAGAAGTTTTTAATTTTATTCTGAGTTTTCATGATTGTTTTCCAAAAAAATTTCGATTTAGCATTTTTCATAATCATACCTAAACAATAGCAATGAAGGTGCCAATTGAAAGAAATTAGAATCGATACCACTACACAACTACCTAAAAAGGCTTTTTAGTTAGAATCTAATTAATAGAGTTACAGCAATGGTTAATATTTAAAAACAAGGCTTTTGGGGAAATCACCCACAAATAGGGACAAATTTTGTCAGGCGAAGGACCTTAAATTGTTACAGCATTTTTCGAATTGTGGAATTGGGGTAATTCTAAGGAGAGATTGTGAATCCTACACAAAAGATCATGAGTTCGTTCTATTATATTAGGAAGTTTTTATTATTGGCAAACTTCCTAAGCTAATTTGCTTTTTATCAAACGAGTAATCAGGATTTACGGAATCTAAAATTAATTTCGAAAGTTGAGAGGAGCATAAAATTTCCTTCCATTGGAAACCATGGAGTGAGACTTCCAGCAAATCTTGCTTTTTTAGCTGTATTGAATTGAAAAACCGCACGCTCAAAAGTTGCCCAGGATCTCCCATCCCGTAATCCAACTTGACAATAAAGACAAATTCAATTATTTTCTTCAAACCGATAAAGTTTTACTGTAAATCTATAATTTCGAAATACCGACTCAGGGATTAGAGGGAAACAAACCCCAGGAACCTGGAATTTTTAAGGTAAAACCTGATTTTGGAAATAGTTTACTTAAAATTCATTATAAAAAAACTTCTTATAAACTTTATCCGATGAGTCAAATATTTTTGAGCTTTAATAGGTCCACTTACTAAATCCACTTTATGGATGGGTTTAAATTGATTTTTAGTTTGTCCTTAAATTAATCACTCCACTGAGTATAAATTTTTATGACACTTGAACCGACAAAACCTACTTCCCCCAAAAAAATCAAAGTATTCCTTTCTTACTCACGAAAAGACGAAGTCTTCACTCAGAAACTCCGAGAGATGCTGGAGCAAAATGAGATAGAGGTTCTTCAAGATAAAAAAGATATTTTAGGTGGGGAAAAATGGTCAAAGCGCATAGGAGATCTAATAATTGACGCGGACAAAATTTTATTTGTTTTGTCCCATCACTCAACTCAGTCTGAGGAGTGTAAAAAAGAGTTAAGGTTTGCGGATTCCAATAAAAAGAGGATTATCCCAATTGTAATTGAGGACGTCGATTGGAAACTAGTAATACCTGAGGTTGCGAAATTTCACAGCATCTCTGTAAATAAACAATCCTTAAATGAATCAGTTAATGAATTAATTCGGACAATAAAAATTGATATCGAATGGACTCGTGAACATACGCGGCTCGGACGGCTGGCTCTCTATTGGAAAGTTAGCCAAAAATCAGAAAACCTGTTACGTGGCAAAGAATTATTACGAGCTGAAAAATGGATTTCCTCTTGGCCTTCATCTGCGGAAGGACCAAGCGATATACAGATAGAATTCATCAAGGCTAGTAAAATTGCCAAAAAAAAACGACATAAAAACTGGGCTTTGGGTCTAATTTCTAGTTTGGCATTATTCATTATTCTTGCAGTTTATGGTTGGCAACAGGAAAATCTTAAAGAATATGAAAAAATTGACTCATCTTTAGAAAAGTCGATACAGATTACCAATGAGGGAAATGCTACGCTAGGAACACTTTTAGCTTTAGAAATGGTCCCTAAGGTTATTGAAGATTTAGAAAATAAAAAAGATGTATTTGAAAAGTTAAAAGCATCATTATTTTATGCTTTATTGCGTCAACAAGAAGTCTTTGTATTGGATGGTCACGAAGCTGGTATCACTAAAGTAGAATATTCCCCTGATGGAAAATTTATATTGACTGCTTCTAATGATGGAAGAATAAATCTTTGGAACTCACTAACAGGAGATTTGAAAAAAGAATTTCAAGGAAATAATGGTCAAGTTACAAATACAAAGTTTTCTCTTGATGGAACTAAATTGCTAGCTGCTTATAGTGAAGGAGTGGCCCGAGTTTGGAATACAAGTAACTATAGATTTGTGGAACTTTCTGGTCATAAAGGAAAAGTAAATGACATTTCATTTATAGATAATGACCGTAAGGTTGTAACTGCTTCAGAAGATGGGGTAGTAATAATTTGGGATGCAAAAACAGGTAATAAAATAAAAAAACTTGATAAACACAAAGGGGAAATTTTTTCATTGTCTGTTTCTCCAGATAATAAGAGATTAGTGACAGCTTCTGAAGATGGAAAAGCTATATTTTGGAATTTAGAAACTAAAACTTTTATCAAAGAATTTAAACATAACCATTGGGTAATGGAAACAAAGTTTTCTCCAAATGGCAAACGAATTGCTACAGCCTCATGGGATAAGACCGTTAAACTTTGGGATGGCTTTTCCGGTAAATTTATAGCTACACTTGAGCATGCAGATGGAGTCGATCAAATTTCATTCTCTCCCAATAATGAATATATTTTGACGGGCTCAGCAGATTCTAGTGTAAAACTTTGGAATGCCAAAAATGGTAATTTTATAAAAGCGTTTGATGGGAATGAAGGTCAAATTCTTGAAGTACAGTTCTCACCTGAATCTAACAGCCAATCTTTTCTCACGGCTTCTGCTGATGGGACTGTAAGAATATGGAATATACAAAATAAGCAACCTACAAAAATTTTTTCTAGAAAAAAAGGTAAAGTTTGGTCTGCGGCATTTTCACCAGACGGTGAGAAAATTGTTATCGGATACGATGATAAAACAGTCAGTGTTTGGAAAGTAAGATCTCCGGTAGATCAAAAAAACTTTAAAAAACACTCGAAAAAAATTCATAGTATTAAATCATCTTCTGATAAAAGCAAACTTGTTACAGCTTCTGAGGACGGCACCGCACGAATATGGGATTCAAAAAACGGTAAATCGTTTCCTTTGATTGGGCACAAAGGCCCACTTTGGTATGCGATTTTTTCAAATGATAGTAAGCGTACATTAACTGCTGGAACAGATGGTAATGTTTTGGTTTGGGATGTTATAGGTAATGCTCCACCGCTCAAGCTTCCTAAAGGAAAAACAATAATTTATCATACACACATTTCTCTGGATGGAACAAAAGTTGTTTCGGGAGGAAAGAATGGAGCTTATCTTTGGAACGCAACATCCGGGCAACAAATTAAGGTGCTCATAGATGAAAGCAAGCCGGTTAATTATATAGAATTTTCTCCTGATGGACAGCGCATCGTTGCCGGATTACGAAATAACCTGGTTTATTTATGGGATGGCGATGGAAACCAGATTGGTGCACTCGAAGGCCATGGGGGTCCTGTTATTAATGGTGAGTTTTCTCCAAATGGGAAATATTTTGTTACTTCTTCTTGGGACGGAACCGCAAGGCTTTGGGAAACAGATTCAGGAAAACCGATCGCTGTTCTTAAAGGTCATAAAAGAGCAATTTATTCATCACGTTTTTCCAAAGACAGTAAGCTAATTATTACTACTTCTGTGGATGGTAATGCACGAATATGGGATATCAGTAAAACACCCATAAACTCGATTGTACTTCAAGGGCACAATGGAGAAATAGTAGATGGATATTTTTCCAACAATGGCAGATTTGCTTTAACTGCTTCAAAAGATAAAACAGCCAAACTTTGGCACATAAAAAGCGGTACCGAAATCTATTCATTTAAAGGACATACGCAAATAGTAAAAGGCGCACAATCGGTAAATGATAAGAAAATTATTACGGCATCATGGGATGGCAATGTAAAATTCTGGGAATTACCGTTTAATCTAGACGTAGACATAATAAATCATGCTAAAAACACCGTTCCACGCCAATTAACTGCGGATGAGAGGAAAACATATTTTAGTGAAAATCAGACTTCCAATGGGTTCGATTGGTTTAAGAGTTTTTTGGAAAAAGCCTTTGCCAAATAAAAATATTATTTATAATCAAAAGATTTTGTTTTTAAAGATTATTTTTCTATTTACAATCGCATGTAGTACCCCTTCCAAGCTATTTGATAAAACTGCTGCATCGTACGATTTGATAAAGCAAGTGGTCCCAGGTGAAAGTTTTGATCATGCAATTTATTTTAAAGAAGATTTAAAAATTGGAAAAACTCTTCGAATTTATTTAGGTGGAGACGGAACTCCAAGTATTAACAACGTACCTTCAACGGATCCAACCCCCCAATATCCATTAATGCTAAAGTTAATGACTCTTGATCCTAAACCGGCACTTTATTTGGGCCGTCCTTGTTTTCATGGCTTAAAAAAAAACTTAAATTGTTTGCCAAAGATATGGTCGACAGGCCGTTATTCAGAAATTGTCGTGTCAAGTATGGCAAGGGCAATTCAGACTATTTTTGAGAGGGATAGTTATAAAAAATTAGAATTATTTGGTTATTCTGGAGGGGGAACCCTAGCAATGCTGCTTGCACAAAAGTTACCCAAAACTCATCTAGTTATTACCATAGCGGCTAATCTTGATGTTCAGGGGTGGGCTCAGTATCGAAAAATTTCAGGATTAGAAGCCTCTCTTAGCCCAGAGGACTTGCCTCCATTGGATAAAGACATAATACAACTGCACTTCGTAGGTGAGAAAGACCGCGTTGTACCAAATCAATTCACAGTCCGCGGAGTGACAGGAAAAAATGCAAAATTAATTGAGATTGAAAACTTCAATCATGTGTGTTGCTGGGAAAAACTCTGGCCTAAGATTTTAAAGGAATATTTTCCATAGCAAAACAAATTATTTTACAAATGATAGCGTAAAGTAACCATTCCTGCGTGACTATTAAAAAATGAGTGCATCTGCATCGTGCGATAGTCGGCAGATATTAGAAATTTTTCGGAAACAAAAAGAGAAAGGCCGGCACATATGTTTAACCAATCTCTATCAGGATTGTCGGTTTGAAATATAAATCTATTTCCACCCGAATCACCAACAAAACTTACTTCGACATTTCTTTGATCATTTTCAAATTCATGTATCCAATCAATACAAATTCGCGGAACTAACTTTCCGAAGTTACTTGCAAAGGAATATAAGGCTTGTATACCAATCCGAGTTTGAAAAAATGTTTGAGCATCATCATAAAAAGTAAGCTCTAAGCCAGTTTCATTAAATATGATAAAATCAAATAAACTTCCTGTCTTAGTGCCTTGTTCACTGTAGTTTTCAAAAATCAATCGTGTCCAATTCACTCCCAATCTAGGGCTAACTATTCCACTTTCTTTGAAGGAGATGTCATAACCAACTAAAATTCCTGCTTGATATTCATTTGCCATATAATCACTTTTAATAACTCCCTCAACTATTGTATCAGATTGCATAGTTGATGCACTAATATCTATAAAAGAAGCAAATCGTGTCCTTTTATAATCCTTACGGCCCCAACCACCAGACAACTGGATGTAAGTATTCTTAAACGGTATAATACTAGCAAATCCTAAAATGCTATAGGAGTTTGTTTGAAAAACGCCTCTGTTTTTGAAATCTCCTTCCTGTCTATAATAATCAAAAGCAACACCTGCTATAAACTGATCATTAATTCGGTAGTCACCCCCAACAGTTAACCTCCAAAGAATGGAATCATACCCATTCTCGAAGTGGGTAATATCTCTCTTTGCCTGCTCAAACTGACTTGAAATAAAAAAGCCTATTTCTTCTCCCATTTCATAAGTTGATTTAGTCGCACTCGCGCTGGCTCCATCATTTAAAGTACTAAATAGTAAATTTCTTTTATCTCCTTTGTTATCATCGTTATCATTATTTTGAGGACCCATCATCCGTTTTTGCAATATTTCTGGTAATGTGTTGGGTGTAGTGGATTCACCTCCTGTTGAATCTGAAGGCCCGCCACCAGGGAATGTATTTGGTCTGGTACAAATCTGGCTAAGAGAACCTGTACGTATGCCAGGTTTATTTTGTAATTCGAAACACGGTGAAGTTAATGCCGGGCCCAAATCGAGCTGATTCGTCACTGCTTCGTTCAAAGTTTGCGCAAATAACATGCACGCATTCGGAAAGCTAACTGAAACATGTAAAATGGTATATATAAATAAAACTTTATGGTAAAAAAATGTGGTTCTATTTCTAATTGCACTTGCGACTTGAATCCGCATCAGTTAATGGGGAGTGGTATTGGAGGAATTATTCTGCTTGGGTCGTCAGAGCCTTCGTTAATATTTTCTCCAAGTATTCCATGGTTATTATTTCCACTTGAATCGACGACAACTTGGCTATTTGATTGGTTTTCGAAATTCCAATATCCGAATAGCCCAGGCGCTTCAGCTGGCTTAGAAATGCGCTTGTTATAATTATTAGCAATCATTTCTGGAGTTTTCTCGAAACCCCAAATTCGTATTTCGTCTAAATAGCCTTTGTGATACTGGTCAGAGATTGAATTAAAAAAAGCACGTCCAAAATATAGAGAGCCAGTGTTTTCTTCGCGTCTCCTTCTTCGAGTGGGATCTCCGCTCACCCGTTTTCCATTGATATAGTACCTGACACCTCTACGTGAATTAGGTGCGGTTATAGCCACATGAGTCCACTCACCAAATATAATACTTTCACTTGAACAACATTTATTGCGATCATTAGCCAATTTATGGGTATATTCAACAACTCCGGGTTTCATATTTGATTGCACACCTAAAATACTCATTGTGTAACTTCCAAAGTCTTCACCTTTAGATATTATAGGTCGACGAATAAAGTCATTTCCACCTTCAACAAATATCCAGCACTCGATTGTAAAACCATTTGGATTCAACATCCAATTATGAGGTATTCTGACGAAATCATTAATACCATCAAAACGCAATACTTCATTAACATCATTTACAGATATGGTAAAGGTTTTGGTAAAATTGAAGCCAACTCTATCAGTAGTTTGCACGGAGACAGAGTATGAAGATTTAGATTCAAAATCTAATACTCCGTCCGTTAGAATTAATTCATTGTCGTTTGCACCACCTATTGTAAATTTTGCAGAATCAGTTCCACCATTTATTGTATAGGTATGTATTTCATCAGCATTAGGATCTATCGTAGAAAGAGTACCAATCGAGAAACCATTTGTTGTATCAGTTCCTTCATTAATATTTCTGCGGGAAAGATTGATTTCAGTAGGTTCCCCCTGGTTTACAGCATTAAATAAATCTAGCCGTCGACAACTTTCTCCATCTTGACAATGACCAAGAGTTTCTATTTCTTTACCTGACAAAATTAGTTGATCATGAATTTGAAAGTTCTTAACTCCGAGGTCCATTCCCCAAAGAATAGCTACAACACCTGAGGTAAGGGCAGTAGAAAAACTTGTACCACTACCAATTCCAAAAGTATTTCCAGGCTTTAAAGAGTAAATATCCCTTCCTGGAGCATAAAGGTCAATCCATGGTGCGTTATTTGAACAATACCTCTTATTGATATCTAACTCATACTCCCATTCAGCAAGGTTGTCTTGTTCATCAGTTGCCCCTACAACAATCATGCCTTTATCAATATTGGTTTCAGTATTATATTTTGCGGGCCAAACATCTGTTTCAGGTCCACTCTGAGGACATTGTTCCTGGTTGTCTGTTAATGGTTGACCCGATGCCACGACAATAATTTTCTCTTTGTCAATAGAGTCTTCTATTGCATCTAGAAGTTCAGGTGTATCACCAGCGCCAAAACTAAGGTTGATTATTTTTGCATCAGTCATAGCGATTTTTTGGATTTCGATTTCAATATTTGGGGATCCAAACGCAAAATAAGAATGGATTGAAGAATGATGAGCAACCCCAATCATTCCAGGATTTTCATCAGTACCTGCTGAATTATTGATTTTAGCTGCTATCAAACCGGCTACTTGGGTAGAGTGCAACATATTACAACTCGAGCCACTACAAGAACTTTCTTGCTGTCCTTGCCCATTCAGTTCATCATGAGAATAGTCCACATTACCAAAAGGTTCTAATATGGCTACCTTTATTGCAGATCTACCTTCAGCTAACTTCCAACCCTCAAAAGTATTTATTTTTTGAAGATACCATTGACAATATGTAATATTTGCACTGCAAGGAGGAAACGCTTTATCAATAGGAGGTATTCCATTAAAACTATGAGCCAGTGGAACTACTTCACGACTAGGAACTGCATATCTGACCTCACTGAATGTTGAAATGATATCAATGGCTCTTTGCACACCAACTGCGGTTCCATCTCCTTCAATCTCAATAGAATACAATCTTAATGGAGGCCAATGGCTAACGATCACACCATTAACTGATTGCACAATTTCTTCTATCCGATCTTTTTTTATTTGGATTTCAGGCTTAATTCCCACAACAACAAGGTTGCTGAATATACGCAATCGATTACTAGGGTCCGTGACTAACTTGTTTGGATCTAGAGGTTTGACACCAATAGGAACTGAAGTTATATGAAAAGTATATGCTTTCGAAATAATAGTTTTTCCAAAGTACTCTGCGCGAACTTTATAGTCGAATGATGTTTCTATCGAACTTATTATTCCAACGTTTCCGGTATATCGGAAATCTCTTGCCTGTTCGTCACCGTTCTCTCCATTGTCATAAAGCTCAGCCTCCGGCGGAAAAATCAATTCATTATTTTGATCCAATTTATGTAAAAATAAAACTTTAGGAGGTTGGGAACTTCCAGCTACAGAAACATGAAACCTCACCTCTTCTTTTTTACCAGGAGGAATACCCACAGGTTTAGAAGATGGCTTATATACAAAAAGTGGTTCTGGAGCACTAGGGTCTTTCACTTCAACCAGCAATGTATCTTTCCACTTGTCATCTGTTCCATCTATAGACGCAATTGACTCAACTTTATACGTTCCAGGTACTATTCCAGTGATTTTTCCCGAAATGACAAACTCTTTTGAATAAGTACCTGTTATTCCACCGGGAGGGATTGTTGCTTGTATTTTCAATCCTTTTGAATTAGGCATTATGGAATGTGTGATATTCACCCGATATTTTTGGTTTCTTTTTACGTTGACGCGAATTTTGAAATTTGAACTCACTCCTTTATTCACTGATAGTTTGTTTGCATCATAGAGTAATTTAATTGAAGGTTTTGCCACCACCTTTAATGGAGTTTGGCTAAAAAGTATAGGAGAACGTTCTATTGCAGAAGCCTTAAACCAGCCCATTCCTGGAGTTGTTAAATTTTGGAAATATACTGTCGCTATGCCACTTCTATCTGTTGCAGTTATTTGTTTTGGAATGGAACCAAGGCCTTTTATTTCAAACGATATTTTTGCACCCTCTACAGGAAGACCTAAGGCCGTTAACTTTGCTCTAGATTTAATAATATTTTTACCAACTTCGATTGAGTTTGCCACTGGGGAGATTGAAATTGTATCCGCAATGGCACTAATGCTTAGACCAAGTCGCTTTCCTGTGCCGCCACGAAGCCTAATTCCTAGTTTATTAGTGCCCGTTTGGAGACTTAAAGGAATTTTTAATATATTGTAAAATTTAAACTTTTTTGAGACCTTTATAGTTTTTCCATTTTTTGAGACCTTTATAGTTTTTCCATTTAATGTTACATAAATACCTGTGAGGCGCTTAGAGTGATATGATTCTGTGTTGGCACCATTGATTAATCTCAATGTTGAGGCCCCAGCTTTTGGAACTTTAAATTGAAAATAGTGCCATTGTTTTTTGTAGCTATTATCGTGAACTATAACTCTAGTATTTAGAATTTCAGCAGAAGGATTGGCAAGCTGATTGAATTTTTGCGAGGAAAAAGCAATACTCGTATAAAACAAATTAATAAAAAAACTAATGGTAAGAAAGGCACTGAAAACAAAAGATTTTTTTGTCAGCCTAAATTGATCACAAAAAATCTTGGATAAAATTCCCATCAGCGTCCCCTCCTCCCAAAAGAATTCATTATTCCAAATTTTGATTTGGTAACGGGATATTACTATAACCAAATTAGATAGCAAGCAAAATATTGAAAAAACAAACTTTTTTAAGTTTTTTGGGAGTTATTGCTAGGGCGCAAAGATATATTTCGTATGGCTTGGAGGTGAAATGGGGCTGAATGAGAAAGGGCTTTAAAGTCAAAAGTTTACTACAATTCATCCTTTTTTCGTTTCTCGGTCTCTTTCTTTAGTATTACTTTCAAACCAAATGGTATTTTCCCGAGAAATAAGGCGCTCTACCCGATCAACAAAAACAGCTTCTTTGTCTTCTGCATCTTTATATTCGTACAGTTTCGCCTCATAAAAATGCTTTTCTTTTCGCAGGGTTTCACAGGTGGTACGATAATTGATCCAATTCTCCTGATATTTAAAGGTTTTTATGGCAGCCGAACATATGGTGACTAAAAGAGAAGTCACTATGGCCAGTCGGCTCAACTGAAAATCTTTCCAAAAATCTATATGTAATTCGATTAAAACAGGGGTGAGCGCCGAGAAGATAATGATCATCCACTGAAGCCGTCGGTATATTTTTTGATTGTAGATAGATTTCTGGTCGTACCAATTGACCTGGTCGTCATAACGTTCATTTAAAAACTTGGAAAAAGATTCCTGGTCCATAACAATCCTGTGTTTAATTGAATTCGGGACCAACTTTAAAACCCGGTCCTCATTTTATGGCTAGAGCCTGTTTTTTCACTACGGTTGTACCATAATTAATATTCGCAAAACAGGAAATATTTCTATAGCCGGATAAAACTTTGGATAATAGAATTCGAGTTAACCCATTAAATTCCTCGTTTTCCGAATGAAAGTTTTCATCCCCGGTTCTTTAATAATTCGAATAGGTTCCTTATTATGTGCAAAGCATAATTTAAATATTCCCAAAGTTGGATCTGCAATAAGGAAAAGTTTATTTAATTTTAAAGCTTGGGTAGAATAAGGGGTTTTATCGATCGTTAGTGTTTGGAACCAAGGTACAGCAAATTCCGACTACGTTTCACCCATACAATTTTCTATGAAACGAAAATCCAATTCAATTTCCATTGAAAAAGCATCCGGAGACTCTCAGGGTTTTTCCCGGCAAAAATTGTATCGTTCGCTGAGGAAGGCCGGCGCCTCGAAAGATTTGGCGGATAGAATTCTGATTATTTTACAGGATCAAATTTATTCCGGAATGCCGACCCACAAACTGTTTCGCAAGGCGTATCAGCTTCTATATAAGGAAGCGCGTTCCCTGGCGGCGCGTTACAGTTTGAAAAAAGCCATCATGCAGTTGGGGCCTTCGGGATATCCTTTTGAAAAAATGATTGCGGCGATCTTTACTCAACAAGGGTATCAGACCAAAGTAGGGCAAACCTTAAAAGGCAACTGCGTCAACCATGAAGTGGACGTGGTGGCCCAAAAAAATAACCACCGGTTGATGGTCGAATGTAAATTTCGCAACGATTCCGGAAAAAAAAGCGATGTCAAAGTGACCTTATACGTTTATGCGCGCTGGCTGGATCTCAAAAAAAATAAAGACCATCGTTCTTTCAACGAATTTTGGTTAGCAACCAATACCAAGTTCACTAAAGACGCCATTCGCTATGGCAATTGTGTGGGTTTAAAATTACTGGGATGGGATTATCCTAAGGGTAAAAGCTTAAAGGAACTGATTCAGTTAGCGCAAATCCACCCGATCACTTGCCTGACCAGCCTCAAGTCATTTGAAAAAGAAAAACTGATTAAACAAAAAATCGTCCTCTGCAAAGAATTGGGGCGGCGTCCGGAGTTACTTTCGCGAATGGGATTCCGGGATTCCAAAATCCGCAACGTTTTAGATGAAATTACTGACTTAACAGAACCTTCCGTCTGATTTTTTGGCCCCATCTTTGAAACCGTAATTCTTTTGAATCAGAATAGACGCCACACCCATTCTTGAACTGAACCCTACGGACAACCCAATCGCTGTAGATTCAGTTTACAACCTGAACTAAATATTTTTTATGTAGTCATTGTTTCATAAGAGATTGTGCAATCCAATTGAGTTGCCGGCAATACGAAATATTTAAATTAACTCATTTCCCTCCCCTAAATAGGTTAAAAACTGAAATATTTTTTACTTTTTCCCTAAATACTTTTTTCGCAATAGCGAAGTTTTTGATATGCTACGTTCCGACAAAGGATGGTTACATTAGATTCAACATCAATTTCTCTGGAATCTTTTTCGATTTTTTGCAATTATCTTTCTACCTTCAATGAATTGGCTCGTCCGTTCAATAACGGAGAAAAGCAGTGCACTTAACTACAATATTCAAATTGTTTTTAGTCGTGACATTAAGCCTGTTCTCGGTCATTGGATATTCTTCCTACAAAATGAGCCAAAGTGAAATTAATCAAATCAACGCATTGAACAATCAGAAAAAACTGGAAGCCTTAGGACACCAGCTGGCCCAGGGGTCCGATTATTTAACGAGTCAGGTGAGAAGATATGTGCAGTTTGGAGCTATAGAATATTTTCATAACTTTTGGAAAGAAGTCAATGAAACGAAAACCCGGGAAGTGATCGATGACCTGATCGTATTAAAAGCCCTTCCCTCGGAAATTCAATTCATTAAGCAATCTAAGGCTGTTTCCGACAATTTGATTAATACAGAAATACAGGCGATGGACGCGGTAAAAAGTGGAGATTATACCCGGGCAAGAAAACTGGTTTTTAGTGAGTATTACGACAGTCAGAAAGAACTCATTATGGCAAAAATAAAGAGTTTTCAACACGCCGTCTTCTTAAGAACAAATAAAGTGGTAAGAGAAGCGCAAGATGAGACCGTCTTTTTTATAAAGTTAACTAATATTCTTTTAGTTATTTCCGGTGGATTGATCCTGTTCGCCTTAGTTGGAATTACCAGGAACCGAATCATTTTACCCATCAGAAATCTATCCCAAATGATGAATGAAGTCTCGGCGGGTAATTTAGATGCGCAAATTCCTTTGGGAAAACCTAAAGATGAAATTTACCATATGACGACTACATTCAACGAAATGGTAAAAAATGTAAAGACTGTAAAGGAACGGGAAGAAACGTTTCTGCGTAATCGTGAAAAGATTGCCAAATTAATTAAAGAAGTGGCCTCCGCCGCCAACCTGGCCAAGTCTATACAGGAAGTTATTTATTCTGCGTTATCCCACATTGCTCAATATAAAAACTGGCCGGTGGCTCACGCTTACCAGGTGATCGAAAAAGACAATGAATATTTATTAGTGCCCACCGGAATCTGGAAGTTTAAAGAAGAGAAACCTTACAAAGAATTCAAAACAGTGACGGATCAAACCTCCTTTAAACCCAGGGAAGGATTGCCGGGAAGAGTATTTCATCAAAAGCAAGCCGCCTGGATTGAAGACATTTCCGAAGATAAAAACTTTCCTCGAAATAAATTAATGAAAAACATCCATTTGAAAAGCACCTTTGCGTTTCCGGTGTTTGTAAAAAAAGAGGTGGTCTATGTCCTGGAATTTTTTTCTGAGGAAAGAGAAAAACCCAACAAAGAGTTACTGGAATCTATCGACCAAATTGGAATCGAAATTGGCATTGCTATTGAAAGAAGACAAAGTGCGGTGGATCTGCACCGTGCCTGGCAGGTTGCCGAAAAAGCCAATAAAGCGAAATCCGAATTTCTGGCCAGAATGAGTCATGAACTGCGAACCCCCATGAATTCTATTTTGGGGTTCACCCAGTTGTTGGAAAGAGATTACAAAAATCCCCTGGCCGATTACCAACTTCAAAACATTAAAATTATCCACTCTGCCGGCACTCATCTTCTGGACCTAATCACAGAGATATTGGACCTTTCAAAAATTGAAGCGGGTCATTTAAATATCGACCTTAAAGTTCTGGATTTGGCAGAAATCGTTAAAAGGGTGATTTCCATATCTAAACCATTAGCGGCGCCCAATAAAATTACTTTACGGTTTGAAAACTACCTGGATAAAAGATATTTAGTAGAAGCGGATCCGCTCCGCCTCAATCAGGTAATTGTGAATCTGATTTCAAATGCCATTAAATTCAATAAACCGGGTGGAACTGTCACCATTTCATTTGAATTTCCCAAAGAGGGATATATTCGATTAGTCGTTAAAGATGAAGGCAAAGGAATTCTGGCGCATCAGCAGAAAAAATTATTCCAACCTTTCGAACGTTTAGGTATTGACGAAGATGGAATAGAGGGAACCGGGATTGGATTGGTTATCTCTAAAAGGCTGATGGACCTGATGGGCGGTACCATTGGAATGGAAAGTGTATTAGGAAAGGGAAGCTCCTTTTTCATCGATTTACCTTTGACTTCCAAAGAGCTCTCCGATGAAAATGAAACAGATACTGAAACTATTGCTTCCCCCGACAGACCTTCACCTAAAAGAAAAATTCTATATGTGGAAGACACTCAACATAATATTGATTTGATAGAGCAGGTTTTTTCAATTCAACCTGAAGTGGAGTTAGTATCTGCGTTGACGGGAAAGAAAGGACTGGCTTTAACACAAAACCAAGACTTTGATTTAATACTCCTGGATATCCATTTGCCGGATATAAATGGGTTTAAAATATTTGAAGAACTTAACAATAACCCGGCAACTAAACATATTCCGATCATCGCTTTATCCGCAGATGCCATGGCAGATAAAATTCATCGTGCCTTAGAGATGGGATTTTATTCTTACCTTACGAAGCCAATTGATATCGCCAAACTGCTAAACACGGTTAATGAGGCGATGAAAAAGTGACTCACCGGTAGATCAATTTAAAATTAGAAAAAAAATTTATAGGATTCACAGGAAAGATTTTAAATTGATTAACGTAAGTTTTTAGCAGGAGCCGGGTAAACCCATTAGACTTTTGTGAGTTGGAGAGTGCAAGCTATTTTATTTTAATGCAGTTTCTTCCACTTTGTTTAGCAGAGTACATCGCTTGATCCGCCCTTTTAAACAATGTTTCTTCGGAGTCGGTTTTTTGCAGGGAAGTAAGCCCTAAACTTACGGTCACTCCCAATTTTTTACCCTCGTGCAGCAAATACAAACTTTCAATATTTTGACGCATTTTATCTGCGACTTGTTTGGCTGCATCCATTGAAATCCGTTTTAAAAGAATGACAAATTCTTCCCCACCATATCGAAACACTAAGTCGGAAGGCCGGATAGAGTTACTAAGAGAAGTGGCGACCAATCGCAGGATGTTATCCCCGACTTTATGTCCGTAAAGATCGTTAAAACTTTTAAAGTGATCAATATCCACTACCGCAAGAACCGTCGGTTCTTCATAGCGTTGAAATTCTCGAACAGTTTGTTCCAAAGACATACTATAAGCCGTTCGGTTTAGCACACCTGTGAGAGAATCAACTAATGCTCTCGTTTTCCATATTTTAGTTTCGTCATTTTGATTGGTATTAATCGCATTGATGACCGTGTCGAAAAATAATTCCTTAGAAAAATTTTCCTTCACTATGTAATCATGAGCTCCCCCTTTCATCGCTTGAACCGCAATCGACTCATTACCCTGCCCTGTCAGCATAATGATCGCTCCTTGATATCCTTTATCATTAATTATCGATAGAAATTGCAGTCCGTCCATGTCAGGTAACGCATAATCCAAAAGAATGCAATCCGGATTTTGTTCAAGGCAAAGTTTAATTCCTTCTGCTCCCGTTTCGCTAATGGCAAACGAATAATTAGATATCGCCTCCTTTCCCAGTTGCCGCAGGTATAAGGCACAATCGTCCGGATTATCTTCCACGATCAGAACCTTTAACTTTTGAATTCTGGTGTCAACTGAATTTTCAATAATCATATTCATCCTCTTTTGCCAAAGTCTTCCCCGGAATTCCATGAGCCGGGGAATATCTAAAACAATTTATTTCATGCAAATACAATTTCTTCCATTTTCTTTTGCCAGGTACATTGCCTGATCCGCTCTATCAAACCACGTAATCTCTGAATCATTTTTGTTTAACGAAGTGTATCCCAAACTTATGGTAACTCCCAATTCCTGTCCTTCATGCATATTTTTTAATTTTTCCACATTTTCACGAATTCTTTCAGACACGATTTTTGCCGAATCCATAGAGATTTTTTTTAAAAGAACAGTGAACTCTTCTCCGCCGAATCGAAACACCAGGTCAGAAGGACGAACGGAATTGCTAATAGAAGTGGCGACGGATTTAAGGATACAATCTCCCACCTTATGTCCATAGTTATCATTAAAACTTTTGAAATGATCAATGTCAACCATGGCAAGAACCGTCGGTTCTTCATAGCGTTTAAATTCTCGAACGGCTTGTTCCATAGACATATTATAAGCGGTTCGGTTCAGCATACCTGTGAGGGAATCCACCAATGCTTTTGTTTTCCACTTTTTAGTTTCATCGCCTTCATTCGAATCAATGGCATTGCGAACGACGTCAAAGAACCCCTTCTTGGAAAATTTCTCTTTAACAATATAATCATGAGCACCACCCTTTATAGCCTTGACAGCAATGGATTCATTCCCTTGCCCTGTGACCATAATGACCGCACCTTGAAATCCTTTACTATTTAATATAGAAAGAAACTCCAGTCCATCCATGTCCGGCAACATATAATCAAGAAGAATACAGTCCGGGTTTTCATCCCGGCAAAGTTGAATTCCCTGTTCCCCCGTTTCACCAATCGAAAAGGAAAAATTGGAATTTACATCTTTTCCTAATTCACGCAGGTAAAGGGCACAATCATCCGGATTGTCATCCACAATCAGAATTTTCAAATTCTGAATTTTATTATCTAAGGTTCGATCAGTTATCATTTTCTCGAATCACCTTTGGCCAAAAAAAACGAAACGTGGCTCCTTCCTGACTTTTCGATTCCATTTCAATGGTCCCTCCGGAATCTTCTATAATCTTTTTTGCAATCGGCAACCCCATTCCGGTGTTTTCCATTTGGCTCTGCGGGATCAAAGAAGAAAACACCTTAAATATTTTCTCATTATATTTTGTATCAATACCAGGTCCATTATCCTTAACTGAAATTTCAAAAAACTCACCTGCCTCTCGCGCAAATAATTCAACCCGAGGGTGTTCACTATTGTTGAACTTAATGGCGTTTTCAATCAAATGACTCAACACTTGTTGAAACCGGGTAGGGTCCGTTTCAAACTCCGGTATTTCAGATTGAACCGCAACGACAATTTCCTCCGAGAGTTGCAATTTCCGGACGACATCATGAACACAGGCTTCGAAGTTTAAAGGCTCAATTTGCAGAGACCCTTTACCGGCGCGGGACAGTTCCACCATACCATCAACCATTTTTCCCAGTTTTCTGACCCGATCCTGGATTAACTCCAGGTTTTTCCTGGCTTCCTCCGGAACTTGATCTCCAAAGTCTTCTTCAATCCATTCAGAAAGATTTTTTATGGATCGAATCGGCGCCTTAAAATCGTGCGATACCGTAAACACAAAATCCTCAAATTCCTTTTGGATTTTTTTTAATTCAGCCAGTAATTTCTGATCGTCTAATTTAGATACCATTAATCTTCCAAAAAAATTATTTTATGCTATATTTTTAATAGATAGATATTGAGAACTTTTAACGTTTTCATTCCTCAATAATCCACCTCAACGGAAAACCTTCCTTATGATTAAATCTCTCTGCATGATTGACGACAATGAAATCGATGTTTACCAAGTCGACAGAATCGTAAAAAAATCCGGTTTAGTAGAACAGTTTTATTCCTTCAACAACGGCCAGGAAGCTTTAGATCATTTCATTGACCCTGAAAAAGGCGAAAAAAAATTTAACGGATATTTTCCTCCAAAAATAATCCTTCTTGATATTAATATGCCCATCATGGACGGTTTTGAATTTCTTGACGAATACTCAAAACTCCCCGAAGAAAAGCAAAAAAGTTTTATAGTTATTATGCTCACCTCTTCCAACCAACAGACCGATAAAGTAAAGGCTTCAGAATTTCCTTTAGTAAAGGATTTTTTTGTAAAACCATTTAAATCGGAAGACCTCCAAAAAATTATTGATATTGCCCAGGACAGCTAGTCACTCTCCTTGAGCGAACTTCCGGAGCTAAGGAACTGCGTTGCAGAACGAAAAAGTGGCAACCGGATCTTAAACACACTTCCCTCCGGGCTGCTTTCTAACGTAATGTCTCCACGAATTTTATTTATATTCTTTTTCACAAGATACAGCCCCAGACCACTGCCGAATGATTTCGATTCATGAAATCGTTTGAAAATACCAAACACCTGATCATGATACTTTTCAGGAATTCCCAATCCATTGTCAATTACTTCTATGTGAATCGCTTCACTCGTTTCTAAAAATTTAACTTTTACAAACCGATGCGTTTTCTCCGGGTCAGAAAACTTTATACCATTGGAAACCAGGTTCTCTAAAACCCGAGTCATGAGTTTATTTGGAAGCCACATTCTTTGAGACCCATCCGACTCAACCTGTACCTCGACCTGATATTCCCTGATAAGAATTTCCAAATTTTCCTTAATGGTATCGACAAATAACTCCACATTGGTTTCTTTATAAGGATCGCTTTCGCGATCCACCTGGGATGCATCCGCCATATCATCGACTAACGTCTCAAGTCTCGTAGTGATTTTATTCACTCTGTCAATATTCATTGCCACTTCTTCATAACTCTTACTCTCAAGGTCTTCTTTCATAAAGGAACTTAAACCGCGAATATTCAAAAGGGGTGCTTTGAGGTCATGTGAGGTTCTATAGGTAAACTCTTCCAACTCCTTGTTAGCTTGCTGAAGAGCCCCTTTGGTGATATCTAAAATTTCATAGGGATGAAGAATGATTTTCTTACCTATAAGAAATAATATGACAAATGCAATTCCCGCTAAACAAAAGGTATTGATTCCAAATTCGTTTAACAAATTACTTTTCTGTTCCAGAATATTTTGACGATCAGTAATTTGGGTGACTTCTAAATTGTAATCTTCAATTTGGATACTTTCTTCATGAGGCTTAGCAATACCTTCTACATGGGATCGAACGTGTTTACCGTCTTTCGCATAAGCCACCGCAAAACTTATATTTTCTTTTTTTGTACTTGGAAATATTTTTTCAGGAGCAGCACTGAATCGAGAAATCAAGATCCCCTCTTTCCCGGATCGATATCGCACCGGTATGGCCAATTCAAATTGCGGTTGCTCACCTGCATAAACAATATTCAGTATCTGTTCAATATTTCTATCAATGATAGATCGCGCCCATTGGTAATTTTCCTCTTCTCCTTCCGTGAGCAATACGTTTCCCCGCACATCCAGAACGGTCAATGTTGAATTTTCACCCAGCAATAAAACATGGGTGATGTAATCCTGAAAAGCGGGGTTATCCGCACTTCCCAGCAATACCGCGCTTGACACTAAAGGGTGATTGGCAATATCTTCCAAAGCCAACTTACGGTCCAAAATGTATTGCTTAATGGTCGAAGCAACGGTTTCCACTGCAGTGCGGTCCGATTCATTGCGCAATTGATCAAACGTTTCGTTCACTTTGGGAATGAAAATCAGAAAAATCGATACCAGGAACAACCCCACCGAAACGGTAACAAACAGCATTAACAGCTGCAGCATGGAATAATTTTTGTTCTTTGGTTTCAATATTTATTTCGTCCCTTTTTCATTTTTTACTAAACACATGGATTTCATCTTTAGAGCCATAATGCGCCATACAGAGATCATTAATATTTAACGCTTCGTGCGCATCAGGATTCGATGGACTAAAAATACTGTAGGGGTTCTTATAAGTTTTGATCAAACCCTCCACAGGTTCATTCAAGTTTTCCAGAGCCAGGCGAACCTGATTACGGTTCGATTCCATATCGTCAGTTAACTCAACTTTATGCAGTGCACTGATCAGTAATTTAGTAATATCGTAGCCATGGATAAATCCTACCGGCGAACGAATATCAATTGGCTTTTTAATGTTCTCTGCAAAAACTAACTTTGCCTTAGAAAATACTTTTTTTCCAATCCTGTTTTTTGGAGTTGGCATAAAAGAATAACAAGACTGAATGAAAGACAAATCAACATGCTTTCGCTTTTTGTAATCAATTCTTTTATGAAAATCCCCTGCAGTGATTCCCCAATGACTAATGATGGGTAACCGGTGTTGCGGTTCCAGGGTTAACATGGATTCAACAATCTCAACCCCTTCAATCGCATTCGCCACCAACAGCAAACAGTCGGCCCCGCCTTTGGATAGGTTCAAAAGAATATTTCTCGCCGTGTGGCGTTTTAAGTTCCAGTTAAAACGAGTCACTCCTGAAGAGAAATTGTCTCCATTCTTGAGAGCAATTTTCATATTTTTAAGATTGGAATCTCCCCAGGAAGTGTCTTCCAACAATAAATGCGGTGCTTTGCACTTCTTCACATTCAAAGCATAATCGACCAAAACTCCTCCGGCCTTGGTATCGTCCACCGACAAACGAAATATCCAGTTTTTTCTTGAGGGATAGCGCGTGATGGGACCCCCTGCTGCCCAGGGAACTAAAGTGAGAGCGCCATTCTCATTGATAAAGCTTCTGTTTCTTATCAACGGTGGAGAATGAACTCCGGATATCACAGCCAACGCCGTTTTGTCTTTCAAAAAAGTTTCATAGTTGGTTAAACTCCGAACCACATTGCCGCTATGGTTTTTTTTCACCATTTCAATACGATACCCCTGTACCGTATGATCAATTTCACTGAGAGCCGTTTGAACACCCCGCCATATGGACTCCGCAGACTCGACATGGTTTAACCAATCCGCATCATGATACAAACGCAGCACTTTTTCTCCTGCAAACGATGGGTTAGGAATCAACAACAAAAATAAAATTAAAACAAAACGCATAATCATCCATCTTAAATTAGTAAATTAAAAACTCTTTTCTGTAGTTTCAGGGATAGGTATCTTAATCTTAAAAAGACTTCCCTCCGGACTACTTTCTAAGTCAATATCGCCTTTAACTTTGTTTATATTTTTCTTCACAAGATACAGACCCAGACCACTTCCAAACGATCTGGATTGGTGAAACCGTTTGAACATGCCAAACACCTGGTCGCGATATTGATCCGGAATTCCCAGACCATTGTCCGACACTTGAATATGGCTTGATCCATTAGATTCTGAAAAATCGATTTTCACAAACCGGTTATCTTTATCCGGATCCGAATACTTGACCGCATTGGAAACCAGGTTTTCTAAAACACGTGTTATGAGTTTCTTAGGGAGCCGAAGAGTGGGTGATCCGTTCCGTGAAACTTGAACTTCCACTTGATGATCGTTTATCAAAGTTTCTAAATCTTCTTTAATCATTTCAACCAACGCCTCCAAGTCTGTTTCTTCAAACCTATTGCTCTCCTTATCAATCTTAGATACATCCACAATGTCATCGACCAAACTTTCTAGCCTTGAAGTGAGTTTATGCACTCTTTCAATATTGGTAGCCACTTCCTCATAATTCCCTTCCTCCAGGTCTTCCTTCATGAAGGTACTCAACCCGCGAATATTTATGAGAGGGGCTTTCAGATCGTGCGAAGTTCTGTAAGTGAATTCTTCCAACTCGGAATTAACTCCACGTAGATTTTCTATCAGGCGGTTTTGCTCCTTCTCCAATTGAACCACATTGGAAATATCTCGAATAATCCCGGAAAACATAATTCCGCTTTCCAGGGAAATTTTTCCAATTGCGAGGTTCATCGGAAAAACAGTTCCATCTTTTCTTAAACCTGACAAATCCCGGGTGATACCCACTACCGGGGAGTTCCCTTTAATTTGGCTTTTTTTCAAATAATCGTCATGCTCACTGAAATAAGGTTCGGGCATCAACATTTTCACGTTTTTTCCAATCACTTCAAAAGCCTTGTAACCAAAAATATTCTCTGCGGCCAGATTGAACTGATCGATAGAACCCTCGGCATCAATTGTAATGATAGCGTCTACCGTATTATCCAGAATCGCCTCATTACGATGTTGAATTTCATGAAGCGATAAAATAAGTTCTTCTCTTTCTTGATTGACCTTTCTAAGGTGTTGAACACCATCATTCAGTTTTTTGTAAATACCAATATAATCCAGAACCAATCCAATAAACGGGATCAGATAAGCTAATATTTTGAGAAAATGAGCAATATTAAAATGGTTATCAAATAAGGCGGACGAACCAAAGGCCATATGCGCTTCCAGAAATATCTCCGGAATTAACGCAATAAACAAAGCCGAGGTGAGCAGGTTAGGTACTTTTTTGTAGAGTTTCCAGAACACAGGCCCACTAATGACAAACAACAATAACGGAACCACATCATAAGGTCGTGTAAAAATAGCATCCGGGAATTGAGTGACCGGTAAACTTTCACTGGTTGCGCTGTAAGTAATTAAAAAATAAGCAAGCCCACTAAACAATAAACTTACAATAACGATTTGCGAAATTCCGGTAGGAGAATTTTCCGATTTCAGTTTCAAACAAATTAGGGCGCCAATCAGCAGAATGGTCGCATTGAATCCCCGTGACAATGCCCAGGTGAAAGGAAGAAGATTGCTATTGTCCGCTACAGAATCAATCAGACGCATTGCCGCGAGGGTATGAAATGCATCCATCGTTCCGGAGCAAAACAAGGCAACTCCGATAATGGGAGTGGTGATATCTTTATTAATGGAAAAATAAGCAAATGCAAGTAGAACGGTAAGCGCCGCCACACTGACAGCACTCCATTCCAGAAGTCCATGTTCCAGGGCACCGGTGAGGTTGTAAAACATCTCATCCGTTAAAGCCGCATCGGAGATTTCCCAGGACGCAATTTCTTTAACATGAAATCCGTGAACCTCAGAACCAAAATCGAAACCGGCGAGGTTAAGCCCTATAGGCAGAGCGCATAACAATAGAACGACGGCAAAGAAATTTTTCGGGAACTGATAAACAATTAGAGTCGTTTTTAAATTCACAACATCGTCTCCACAATTTCAATGCCTTCACTGACCATGTCGTAAACCTGGGATGGAGTTTTGTTTTCAGGTAAGGGAACCTCAATCTTCTGAGTTATACCAAGAGAAGATCGCATGGTTTCTACATCTGCTAATATATTCGTTAAGATTTCGATCACATCATAGGGAATGATCCGACTCTTTTTTAACTCCCACAATTCCACCTTTCCCGGAATAGAATAATTGGGTTTTTCGGAGAGTTGCTTTAGTTTCGACTTCATTCTATGGACCTGCTTATAAACATCTCGCGGATGCTTTCCACTGGAATTCTCGACAAATGCCATGGGTTTGGTGATGCCTTTTTTTGCTCTAATTTCCAGCAACTCTTCCTTGATTATATAGGCGATTTGGAACACATTATTGGAAGTAATATTTCGGCTGTCTATACCCAGAAGTATATTATTGATTAACGACAAGTTTCTATAGACATCATTCGGAAGTGCGTTATCCGGCAGAACCGCAGGGTCCGGACGGTTTGCAATGTTCAAAGAGCGCCGTAACTCCTGAATGCTTGAATGCGTTTTGGTCAAAAGTTGATAAACCTTTGCCGGGTTAAGATCTTGCGTAACCAAAGAAGGGGTGGTTTCTTTCTGAAGTTTAAATCTGGACCGAATACTTTGTGTGGTGGTATAAACCAGTCGGGCTTTGTGCCATACATGACGAGGTTGAAGACTATGGAAATAACTTTTGTAGGGACGGGCGCGGGTTTTTCTTTCCTCTTGAATCAACTCCAGCTCAGCAAGGATATTTTCCGTGACTTGCAGGTTTTTTCGAAGCTGCATCCGTTCTTCCGGCGTAAACTCGGATGCCGAGTTGGACGAAAAACACCCATGAGTGAATAAAATAAAAATCACTCCTCCCAAAAAAAGAATTGGAAAGGATATAGGCTTATATTTTTTTAAAATCAACAAATAATGTCTATTTGAGTTGAATGAATGAGTTCAGAGATTAGTGATTCATTTCATTAGCTTTAATTTCGAAGCAGAACTTTTTGAATCCTAACAACTTGCCCTCAATAAAATCACCCCCCCTTCTAACAAATCAGGCACAAATTCTTAGATTTACCAAGCATGTAAATTTTAACATATAGGATTTTTTAACCCAATAAAATAAAGGTATGAGGATGTAACTCTTAAAAAACCTGTCTCCACTAATATTCTGCGGTTCCATTTATTCTGAAAAAATTCCATAAAATCCGTCGCTTACGGGGTTATTGTTAATTTCTCTTTAAGGATGATTTTGTGTAATATTTATGATTTAATTGCAATACGATTAACCTAAAATAGTTAATTCGAAATCAAACTTGTTGATAATCGTCAGGGTACAACTAACTCAAAAGTAATATTTTAAAGTTTGAGGAAAGAGCTTTGGTCCCGGGCTTGAAAACACACTGGGTGAACAAGAAAGGAGCGCTGGAGGTTGAAATAAAAGTCTGAAAAAGACATTTACCCTGACTTCATTTTTATGGTCACGGTGAAAACTATCTCTTTCTAACTTCTTCAATATTTACAAATCCGTCTCAAACAGTACCCTTTGTGAACCTGGCACAAGGTTTATTTTATGCAATCCCTTGTATTTTAAACTCAAAACCAAACACATAAAAACTTTCGAATATATATCAAAATTTGTGATAAATTAAGGCGACGCTTCTTCTGGATTATCGGATGAAATGAATACTTATGAGAGATGAGATGTTTCAATGAAAACGTTAAAAGAATTATTAAAGTCTATCAATGAAGACGACAACGTTCGCGGCCTGATACAATCTTCGCCGATATGCCACAAAATTTTTGATCCGGAATATAATTTGTGGTTCATGAGCAAAAGTGGTGTCGATGCTCTCAAAATAAAAAAGATCGAAGAATTTTATGGCATTCCGTTTCCCACCGAAGCAGCTCCTGCGAGAACCCGGGAAATTTTTAATAAAACCCTGCGGCAGGCTTCCAAAGGTGAAACCAACACCATAGAGTATTCCTTCACAGTCGACGGAAAAGAAATATGGTACAGAACCACCATCAGCCCGTTTTTTTGCGAGGATGGAAACGTCTGCTACATAAAAGCCGATTCCATGGATATTACCGAAAATGTAATGAATCGAAAGGCCCTGGCCAAAGCCAAAGAAACCGCCGAAAAAGCGAACCAGGCCAAATCCGATTTCTTATCCCATATGAGCCATGAGCTCCGAACTCCCTTAAACTCCATTGTAGGATTTTCTCAGTTATTAGAGATGGATTCTGAATCGCTGACTTCGGTCCAATTGAAAAATATAAGCAGGATTATGGATTCCGGAAATCATCTGCTGCACCTCATCAATGAAATTCTTGATCTGTCTCAGGTGGAATCAGGAAAGTCCAGTTTGTCCATCGAGTCGGTTGCGATTGAGGACTTACTGAAAGAAGTGATTATATTAATGAACCCGATAGCTGAAGAAAATGGCATCAACATCCAACTGGTTCGAAATGAAAATTCTCATGGGTTCATTTTGGCGGATAAAACTCGCTTGAAACAGGTCATTCTTAATTTGATTTCTAATGCCATTAAATACAATTCCAAAAACGGAAAAGTAGACATCACCATAGAGGATGCCACGGAAAATCATTTGCGTGTATCCATCACCGACACCGGGCCGGGGATTTCAGAAAAACAACAAAAAGAATTGTTTAAAGCATTTAATCGCCTGGGCGCAGAAAAATCTAAAATTGATGGGACCGGTATCGGTTTGTGTATCACCAAAAAATTAATTGAACTGATGGATGGAACCCTTGGGGTGAACAGCACCGTAGGCCAGGGCAGTTGTTTTTATTTCGAACTTCCTTTAGGAGAACCCCTTGAAAATGGAACGGCCCGAGTGGAAACACTTCTTGTATCGCAGTTAACTCCATCTACTGAAAATAAATTCAGTATTCTTTATGTAGAGGACAACCCGCATCACCTGGAACTGGTCAAGCAGGTCCTTTTATCCAGAAATAATATTGACGTATTTTCTGCACCGGATGCCAGACTGGGAATCGATTTAGCCAAAGTCCATCAACCCGACCTCATATTGATGGATATCAATCTTCCCGGGCTGAGTGGGATCGAAGCCTGTAAACTTTTAGGGCAAGATCCTAAAACTTCAAGAATACCCGTCATGGCCATCAGTGCCAATGCCATGGAAAAGGATATTCAAAAAATTGAAGAAGCAGGCTTTGTGGACTACTTAACCAAACCTATTAAAGTCCCCTTGCTGGTCGATAAAATTAGCAGCGTATTAAAATAATCCTTCCAACAGTAAGCCTCTATTCAAAGGAGCCCTTTGCATAAGTGGAATTTTTGAACAAAACACAAAAAATATTTAAAGGAAAAATCAATGTTCGCCCTCTTTCCCAATCTAGCGATTGGAGGCAGCAAGAATATTCGAAAAGTTTCTGAAGATACAATCCTCTCAAAAATTTATCGAGAATGAATTTTACCAACAGGTGTTAACCTGCGGGTCGGGGTGATTCACCTCCAGGGGTTTTATATTTCTGACTTATTCGAAGGTCTCTATTCAAAGGAGACCTTTGCATAACAGCCAATAATGAGAGAAATGCAAAAACTATTAAAAAGAAGATCGATGTGCTCCCCCTTTTATCCTTAATTATGAAGGGGGCTGAGGGGATTTTTCTTTTAATAGCAAACCCCAAGCGGTTAATCCCCCCAGCCCGCAGCGTGACGCTGCACCCAGAATTAATCTTCGATGAGTTTCTGAAGATAACATATCGTCAGAAACCTTGCGGAAATCTCTGTTGCTTCCAATCGCCAGATTGGAAAAGAGGGCGATCATCGACTTCCGCTTTTTAATTTACTTCTGAAGGCGAACTGGGCTTGTAAAAAGTTTCTGTGAATTCGGCATTCACGCCAACTCATTGGAAATTTAAGTTGCCCCTGGCGCTAGCCAGTCATCGAGAATAAATATTGGGTCCAGCGTCACGCTGGCCAACCGCCAGGTTGGGGAAAGAGGGCGAACATGGGTCTCCGTTCTTTTGTTGGGCTTTTTGGTTCAATATTCCCACTTACGCAAAGCTCTCTATTCAAAGTCCCCAGCCTTGTTTAACAGCTTCCCTTTTAATTTAAATATAAAAACGTTAGCCCCAGAAACTCCCTTCCTGGAAATTATCACTTCCGGGATATTCCTGAAAGTTTCTTCCCATTACCAATCATCAATTTAATGCCTCCTCAATCCAGCAAGCTCGAATTACTTTTTTCTTCCCCTTTTTATTGACTCCTTGGGCAATGGGTCTATAATTTGCCCAACAAACTTAATAACACCCTCATTAGAAAATAGTTTTAATAGATAGTTTATCTCCAACAAATTGTAGTAAAGCAAGAATCTTTAATGAGAGGTCTGTTCCTACTCGATGATTTTGCTTTGAAACTATATTAAGTTTTTCTTCAAAGTAGCCTCTCTTTACATAGCAATTGATAATTTCAATTTCATCCAGTCTATTCATCTCAAAGGGGGCTTCTCATGAAAAAGACATTCTTATGCTTTCTAATTTCCATGCTACTCATCGTATTCAGCAATACCGCACTTGCCATCACCGACACTTTCACTAATCCGGAAGATAGTTATGGACGCAGTTCATCTCCTGCCACAAACTATGGCAGCGAAACCAGCATCATTGCTGATGGCGTGGCGCAAGATCCAGGCAATGGGGCTTTTGGGGAAGTCGCGGGAATTCTTAAATGGGATGTTTCTTCTATTCCCGCAACCGCATCGGTCACCAGCGCCACAGTGACCATCAACCTCACCAACAACAGTTCCGGTGAGTATCACTTTCTATCCCAAACCGGAGCCTGGTCGGAAGCCACAGTTTCGTGGAGCGACTTTAATTTCGGTGCGAGTATTTTAGGAATCATTCCGTCGTTTACCTTTGGAAGCACCACTATCAACTTAAACGCATCCGGAATCGCTCTGGTTCAGGGCTGGGTGGATGGGTCCATTGCTAACGACGGAATGATTGTCCGTACCGGTGGCACCAACAACAGCATCGCTTTTCAGTCAAACGAGTCCGGTGGCTCTCCTGCTTCACTGGAAGTCACTTACAGCAATGGCGGGCCGCAGACTCTGGAAGAACGCGTTGCATTTTTGGAAGCTTTGTTAGCTAATGTCACCCGTAATGGAAATAACTTACATTTTAATAGTATGAATGTTCATATTAATAATGGATTAGGTGCGACCAATGGTAATGCAGCCGATCCGGAAGCATTGAGTGGAACCACCAACGGCCTGGGCAATTTGATTGTGGGTTATGATGAGCCGCATCAGGATTGTGTCGGCGAGTTCTGTTTCCTTAATAAAAATGGATCGCACAATGTGGTGATCGGCCATGGAAATTCCTATACAAATACCTATGGGGGTTTGGTGGTTGGAATCGACAACGCAATTAATGGGAAATACGCCAGTGTTACCGGGGGCCTTAGAAATGTAGCCCAAGGCCGCGGTTCCCATGTCAGTGGTGGTTTGGAAAATAATACCACTGGAGAAAACTCCACTGTCAGTGGTGGTAATAATAATGCTGCGACTGGAGAAAATTCCAGTGTCAGTGGGGGGCAGGAAAATGAAGCCCGTGGGCCCGGTTCCAGTGTGAGTGGGGGCAATAATAATACAGCCATTGGAGATGATTCTAGCGTGAGTGGAGGCTTACAAAATGTACCCACGGGAACTTGGGCCAGCGTCAGTGGGGGATCATTTAATGAAGCCATTGGAAGTCGGTCCAGTATCAGTGGTGGAACTACTAACAAAGCAACAGAAATCAATTCAAGCATCAGTGGAGGAATGAATAATACAGCCAGCGGATTTAGTTCCAGCGTCAGTGGAGGATCATTTAATGAAGCCAGTGGAGCCAGATCCAGTATCAGCGGGGGACGTAGTAGTGAAGCCGGTGGAGATAATGCCAGTGTCAGCGGAGGGGCCTCTCGGTCTGCGGCTGGTGGAGACGACTGGGTCGCCGGCAGTTTGTTTGAAGATTTCTAATAACTATTAAAGTGATGCAGACCTCAGTTCCGCCCGGGGTCTGCTTTTTGTTGTTTGTTAAATATACCTATTGAACGAAAAAATAATTTTGAGTGAAATATTTTAAAGGAGAAGTATTCCATGAAAAAGACATTCTTATGCTTTCTAATTTCCATGCTACTCATCGTATTCAGCAATACCGCACTTGCCATCACCGATACGTTTTCCACTCCGGATGACAGTTATGCACGCAGTTCGTCTCCTGCGGCAAACTTTGGGTCAGAATCCACTATTATTGCTGATGGCGTGGCGCAAGATCCCGGCAATGGTTCTTTTGGGGAGGTGGCAGGTATTCTTAAATGGGATGTTTCTTCTATACCTAATTCTGCTAATGTTACCAGCGCCACGGTGACCATCAACCTCACCAACAACAGTTCCGGGGAATATCATTTTTTATCGCAAACCGGAGCCTGGTCCGAAGGAACGGTATCGTGGAGCGACTTTAATTTCGGTGCAAGTATTTTAGGAATCATTCCCGCGTTCACCTCTGGGTCTACCACGATTAACTTGAACGCATCGGCGATTGCATTGATCCAGGGTTGGGTGGACGGTTCCATTGCAAACGATGGAATGATTGTCCGTACCGGTGGCACCAACAACAGCATTGCTTTTCAGTCAAACGAGTCCGGTGGTTCGCCTGCTTCACTGGAAGTCACTTACAGCAATGGCGGGCCGCAGACTCTGGAAGAACGCGTTGCATTTTTAGAAGCTCTGTTAGCCAACGTGACCCGTAATGGCAATACACTGCAGTTCGATGGTATGAATATTCAGGTTACGAATGGTTTAGGCGCGACCAACGGCAATGCCGCCGATCCTGAAAGCTCCACGGGGACCACCAATGGCCTGGGCAACTTGATCGTCGGTTATGATGAACCGTATCAGGATTGTGTCGGCGAGTTCTGTTTCCTCAATAAAAATGGATCGCATAATGTGGTGATCGGCCATGGGCATTCTTATTTAAATAACTATGGGGGTTTGGTGGTTGGAATTGACAACGCAATTAATGGCAATTACTCCAGTGTTACCGGCGGAGCTAGAAACACAGCCCAAGGCCGCGGTTCCCATGTCAGCGGTGGTTTGGGAAATAATGCCACTGGAGAAAACTCCACTGTCGGTGGGGGTATTAATAATGCGGCGACTGGAACTCGCTCCAGCGTGAGTGGGGGACAGGACAATGAAGCTAGTGGAACTCATTCCAGTGTCAGTGGGGGACAGGGCAATGAAGCCAGCGGATTAATTTCCAACGTCAGTGGGGGATCATTTAATGAAGCCAGTGGAGACAGATCCAGTATCAGCGGAGGGAACTTTCGGTCTGCGATTGGTATTGACGACTGGGTCGCCGGCAGTTTGTTTGAAGATTTCTAATAACTCTTGAAGGCAGATCCCGGTTCACCCACCGGGGTCTGCTTCTTTTTTTTAAAAAAACATGTTAAAAGAAGAAATGATTTTGAGTGAAAGGGTGGGCAGAGGAGAAAAATTCTATTAAATAAAATAGAAGTTAACTCCTTCTGCCCGAGGGGCTCGCATATACAACATAATTTTTTTAAAAATTATTTTAATTGATTGATCTCTAATCGATTTCGTCCATTTCTTTTAGCAAGGTATAAAGCTTGATCTGCTCTTTCGAAAAAAGATTCTTCGGAATCCTGTTTATGAAGAACTGTCATACCTAAACTAACAGTCACATTTATTTTTTTATCCTTATGAACCAGGTAATCCCTTTCTATGTTAGTGCGGATTTTAGAAGCTATTTTTTTACCAACATCTGACGGACATCCTTTTAGCAAAAGAACAAACTCTTCTCCACCATAACGAAAAACATCATCTGACTTCCTTATGCAACCTTGAATAGACGAAGCTACTGCAGTTAACACTTTATCGCCCAGCTTATGCCCATAAGTATCATTAAACTTTTTAAAATGATCAATATCACATACGATGAGAATATTTGAATTCTTTAACTTTTTAAATTCTCGAATGGTTTGAGCAACTTTAAGATTATAAGCCGCTCTATTTAAAGTTTTGGTGAGAGGATCTATCATAGTTTGACTTTTTGTTTCTTCCAGTTTCTTAACAAGATTTTTGATGGTTTCCTGTCGCGACTCTAATTCGGTTTTTAGATCTTGCGTAGCGGTCTTAAATTCCTGAAGGTTATTAATTAAGTCCTCTTTTACTTTAAGCACATCTTTAAGATCCTGGGACAAATTGATCTTGTGAATATATTCATTAAAGTGTTGATCGTAGTCTCCCAAGTTTCCTACTACATACTTTAGTGCCGTTACCATATTTAACACAATGACTTTAGCCTCATCCTTTTCTGATTCCTCAAATTCATTCCTTAGTGTGACACCCCTAAAGAAATCTTCGATACTTTTTCCAAGATCAGAAATAGGCTTGATGCGGGCGGCTTTCCTAACAACGCTTTCTAATTGCTCTAACTTCGAAACTAAGGGGTCATTACAAGTGAGTTGTTTCTTTGTTCCTTTAATAAAAACTAAAAGAATGTTGCATATACGATCAGTAAATTCAGTTGGAATATTTCGGGTCATTCTATGTTAGCCCTATTTTATAAAGGAATTCAAAGAAACAAAGCTTGGGTAGGCTATCGCCAATAAATATTTTTTAACTAACAATTTTTTACTGTTAAAAATATTTTGGTTAATTGAAAAATCTTTTTCTCTGGTTAACATAAAAAGTTTTTAAATCTTGGAACCAAATCATTCCCACGATTTCTCCTTTTCTCGTAACTGGCAAATTAGTGACATTCTCTTTCCGCATTAAAGTAACAGCATCTTCCATATACTTTTCTTCATCTATTGAAATGATATTCGGAGACATTATTTTAGAGACATTTGTTTTAGAAACATCAATTCCAGTTAATAAGGCATCGAATATTATTTCCCTTTCAGTAACTACTCCAATAAAAACCTGATTTTTTTTCACTAAAACTAATTTGCAATTATTCCCCTTCATTAATTTATAAGCTTCTTTTATCGGAGCTCCATCATTAAGGGAAATTACGTTGCTGGACATATTGCTTTTTATATTGAATTCCTCTCCAGGTTTAATCATTTTTCAATTCTTTCTATTTTTAAATTTTCTATTAATAAGACTTGCGATCTATCGAAGTAATTCGTCTTTAAGGTTTACTTTAATTATTTTTGAAAAATAAGCGGCTTAAAGCAAAGACCTTCAAGTAATTCCTGTAATAGAAAACTGTATTTCCTTAATTTAAATTTGCTTTCAGGTTCATTTGACTAATCCCCTTGATAAGCACAATATTCACCAATTAGCTTTGGTTTGCGAAGGAGAGTAACCAAAGTATCGTTTATATTCCCGGCTAAATTGTGATGCGCTGGAAAATCCAACCTTATCGGCCACTACGTTTGCGTTAATTCCTCTAGTGGCCAACAATTCTCTCGCTTTATTGAGACGTACCTTTTTAATATATTGAATTGGGGATTCAGAAGTTATTTCGCGAAATGCTTTATGAAAGGCGGATACACTCATGGTCGCCATCTTAGCCAATTCTTTTATTTCCAGTTGCGTAGAAAAGCTATTTTGGATAAATCTTAATACCCGGGCAATCCTCTCAAAATTTGTATTGTGCTCAACACATTTAAATAAAGCCGAACCATATGGCCCCAACAAAGCACAATAAATTACCTCGCGTAAAAGACAAGGACCTAACACACGAGTATCGTTCGGATTTAATAAACATTTTAATAACCTCTCAACTGATTCCGCCATCTCTTTATTCAATGGTACTGAGCCCATTCCTCTTAAAGGATTAAATTCCAAAAGGCTACTAATGTTCGGTTTTTTTTCTATTTTTGTGACGATATCGTGAAGTACCGTTAAGTTGATACTTATGGAAACCCCTAACACGGGATAGTTGGAGGAGCCATAAGTTTCAAATTCAAAAGGTAACGGTTGTGAAAGCACCAGATAATAACCTTCATCAAATGGATAGGTTTCTTTATCAAGAAATCCCATATTCATGCCCTGACCAATAACAATAATACAAGGATGAAGCATGTTAGGAGCACGCAGTATTCGCTTGGAAACCCGAAAAATATTTATGCTTGGAAGCAAAGGATGAATATACTCTTTTCCCTTGGATAATTTTTTTAACAAAGCGGCTAGTCTTGGCATAAATCAGTCTAAAAGTATTAGTTGGACAAAAGTTATAGACTATTTCAAATTTCAATTCCAGCTAAACACCCAAAATATGAAGGAATAGGCAAACAATTTAGAGATTTGTGCAATTTTTTTTTTAATTTATTAGATCGTTTGTTTAAAAATTATGTTCTTATTTTTTAAACAAAATTTAATTAGTTGGATAATAATGAAGGGATGGTTGCGGCAGGAATATTGCGAGTTCTATCCGGAATCTAAATCTTAATACCTATTCAATAGTTTCTAGTACAAAGGTTCAAAGCGACTTTTTTAAAATTTTTTATTTAGAGAAATTTAACAAAATGTGGATCTATATCCACAAGAACCAAGTTGCAAATCAACCCAAAAAGAGTGCCCTTAGTTAGAAGTTTTTTTACAATTATTTATTGAAATTGAATAATTCACTGCCTTAAAAATCACTAAAAAATGGTATTTCTTAGACATGAAAGGGCCAAAGAGACAAAATTATTTACTACAAAAACGCAATACTTTTTAAGGTAAAATTGTTCGCATTATTCGTGTCCATTCATTGAACCCCGAAGAACTCATACCTCGGGGTTTTTATTTAGTTTGAAATAAAAACTTAGATCAAAAGCCTTTCCTTCTCTCCCTCATATTGGTTCCCTGAGTTTCTCGAACCCCCACTAGACCTCAAATCACTCTCGCTTTAATACCGACAAAATCTTCGACACCCTTAATTATTTTGTCTAAGTAAAAAATTAGAATTTTAGGGGATTTTTGTTGAGGTTTTGGCGATTTTATGAGATTTTTTTGAAAAAATTTTCACCGGAATCCAGGAGAATCGCCTATTTTTCCTTACTTTTCATGTATTTATATATATTTAAATAATTATAATTATATCTAGATTTTTTGTTGACAAATTTTAATAATTGTCTAATATTATACCTAGACAGTTTGTTAAGTTTTTTATCGCTTTTAACTCTTCTCAAGGAGATTCAAAATGAACACCACAACAAAAATTATCCAAACTTTGACAGCCGTTTCCGCTTCTCTCATCCTCTCTACTGGCCTCGCTGCGGCTCATGGCTCTCACGACCATTCCAAGCTTCCTTTGAAATGGAAATTCTCCAAAAAGGTCGAATCTAAAATCCAACAACGCGGTGGACTTCAAGATTCCGGTTACTACATTGGATTGACTTCTCATAAACAAAAAGTTTTAGAAAGATATGGCATCAAGGACGGAAACATTTTTTCTACCGAAATTAATGGTGTGAATGCTTTCGTGAAACGCACTTCCGCCGGAATCCAAATTGTTGACAGTGGAATCACCCATGTCGATGCCAAAATGGTATTGCCCATTCGTCCGAATAATGGAATCTCTTTAGTGTCTACCGCAGCGATGAATCATCCCGGTCACGATCACTCGGTGGTGAACTATGAATGGTCTTTTGCTCCTGATACGCAAAATCGGATTGCCAAACGTTTGGGTAACCAGGCTGCCGTTTATGTGGGTCTCACTCATTTTGAACAAGCGGTATTGAACGATTACAACATTCAAGTCGGCAACAAGTTTCATACGGTGATTCATGGCGACACAATGATCGCAGAGCGCACCAGTGGTGGGTTAAAAGTGATGACCGAACCCAGTGAAGTGGCACAACTGAATGCTGACAAAGGCACGATGTAATTACGCAACTGACGATTCAACTTTTTACCGGAAATGATCATGTTAACCACAACGACACAAACGAACGATCAGCTGCTCACCATCGGGGAACTGGCAAAAAGAACCGGCATCACCACACACACGCTCCGAATGTGGGAAAAAAGATACCAGGCCCCGAAGTCGATTCGCCTCCCTTCCGGGCACCGGCGTTACCTGCCTGAAGAGGCGGATCGACTGCAAGCGGTGGCCAAAGCGTTGGAACTGGGCTTTCGGGCCGGAAAAATTGTGGGCGGTACTTTGGAAGAGTTGCAGGAGCTGATGGGGTTAGAGAAGGCCAATCTCTCCGGGGTACCGTCTCAGACAAACCGGACTGATCAGTCCCAAACTGTGGATAGTTGGTTGCAATGGGTCAAAGACTTCGATGAGGAACTGCTGGTGAGAGATATGCATTGTCAATGGGGACGTCTCGGTCCGCTGCGTTTTGTGGCCGACCTGGCAGCGCCATGGGTAATGCAGATAGGGGAACAATGGCAGCAGGGGCATCTCAAGGTGGCGCATGAACACTTTGCCACCTCCCTACTCAGCGACTTTTTATCGAATCGGTGGCGTGGATTGAACGAACACAAGGAAGGACGTCGTACGGCTCTGCTCACCACGCTTCCGGGAGAGAAACATATATTAGGACTGCTGATGTGCGCGGTGGTCACCGCAGTAACAAACTGGAAAGTCATCTTTCTGGGACTGGACACTCCGGAAGAAGAAATCGTTCATACCATGCGCAACTGTAATGCCAAGATCTTATGCGTCAGTGTCACCGGTTGGTTTGGCGTTTCTAATGCACGGCCCATTTTGTGGCGCATTCGCAAACAATTGAGTAAGGACATTGACATCTTCGTCGGCGGCAGCGGTGCGCCCGAGGATATCAAGTCCGTCCATAAAGTAGAAGACTTTAATAAATTTCATACATGTCTCATAAAACATACCATGCGGAGGTAATCATGTTTTACGATGTGAAAATTTTAAACGCAAAAGGGAAGCTTAAAAAAACCATCACCAGAGAACAACTGAGCCAAAGACACTGGCAGTTTTTTCAAAATAAACATACATTAAGAAAAAGAATTCAAACGCTTCTTCCGGATTTTCCTGAAACTACGGCTATGTAGGAAGAAAAGGAGAACCAAAATAAGAATACCCTTAAAGGTGAATCACCCTGACCCTCTTTAGAAAAGAGGGAATACATGGGTCTCCTCTTTAAATTTTTTGTGTTTGGTTCAAAATTCTTACTTATGCAAAATTCATTATATTAAGGAGTTGAGTCATGAGATATTTAACTGTATTAATTTCATTAGTTCTTTTGGTGGGTTGTACAACGACCCCCATCCAACAACAATTTGAACGGATAGAAGGCCCTACGGCTCGATCCCATAATTCACTGGTCATGGACCGAGCTATATGTATCTCGGAACATAACAATCAAGTCGCAATTTTCAGCGATTGCATGAAATTTCGAGGATGGAAAATGCTGGATCCTGTAGCCGTTTCCAGTGAAATAGATTCCTATGATCCGGGCATTCAATAGGGATTAGGTTATTTTCCAGTTTAATCAATCTAACCTATACTTTGGGGAGCCATGTGAATCTGAATCCCCTCAAAAAGTTCAGGTTCTTAACGTGGCTCCCTTTCTGTATTTGAAATTTTGAATTTATAAGATATAGACATGAAGCAAAAAATAAAAATTGGTGTCAGTAGTTGTCTGATAGGAGAAAAAGTCCGGTGGAATGGGGATCATAAACAGAACCACTATGTCCGAAAAGTGTTAGGCAATTATTTTGAGTACGTCCCGATATGTCCGGAAGTGGAAGTGGGAATGGGAACTCCCCGAGAAACGGTTGCTCTTTATGGACCGCGGGAAAATCCCAAAATGATCAGTCGAAAAAGTCATATCGATTGGACTTCGCCAATGCGTCACTATATAAAAAATCGAATTCCTGAATTGAACGAAGAGGATCTTTGCGGATACATTTTTAAAAGCAAATCTCCTTCATGCGGTTTAGGAAGAATTCCTGTCTACTCAGATTTTACGCACCAGAAGGCCAGGCATGGCGCCGGTCTATTTGCCGATGCCTTTAAAGCAAAATATCCCTGGGTTCCCACGGAAGATGAAGGTCGGTTAAACGATTTCAAAATCCGGGAAAATTTTTTAGTCCGTGTATTTTGCTTTCACAGGTGGCAACGTTTATTAAAGGAAGGGTTTTCAATAAAGACACTCGTGGACTTTCATACGCGTCACAAGTTTTTACTTTTGTCTCATAGTCGAAAGTATTACGACGCTCTGGGAAAACAGGTGGCAAATGCGAAATCCTATAAAAAGCGCGAACTCCGGGATCAATACGTCAGTTTATTTATGGAAGCTCTCACGTACAAATCCACTCCCAAAAAAAATACTGATGTGCTGCTTCACATGCTGGGCTTCTTCAAGAAACAACTGCAGAAAAACGAAAAAGAAAATATTTTGAAAGTGATTGAAGATTACCGAAACGAATTGATCCCTTTAATTGTTCCCGTCTCCTTAATTCGTCACATGGTAAAAGTTTACAACATTAAATATTTACAGGATCAGGTTTATCTGAACCCGCACCCGAAAGAACTTATGCTGCGAAATCATGTTTAAAGTTGTTAAACATTTTATTCTAATGTGCCAGGACTTTGAAAACAGGTTCAGAATTGGAAAGGATGAATACGGATTAACCAATTATTCGTTAACTTCAATATCCCTTATTTTTCAGACATTCATTACTTTGAAGACGATTTTTAAGTTCTTCTAATTCTCCGGAACGTTCCATTGCAGACTCCGGATTCTTTTGTATTTCTCGGCCTATAGATTCGATTTCTTTTTGAATGTCCTCGCAGGTATCGCCACATCCACTGAGAAAAATCCCCAGCATGAGACTGACGAGCATATATGCAATTCCTTTCATTGACTTTGCCTTTTAGAAATTGTTTTCAGGTGACAAAATTTATTTTTAAAAATCCGGCTTTGCTTCCGGACCACTGTCCTTTTTCAGGAAAAGTTTTTCATCCCGGATGCGGTATCCGCGAGCATCGATCCCATTATCTTCGTACTGGATTTTGATGATTTTGGTTCGGGGATCGACTGCAATACTCGCCCAGATCCCCAACTTAAAACGCATCCACATTCGAAATCCCTGAAGTTGGTCCGGGCAGCGGGCAATCACATCCCGTTCTCCACGCTCCTGCCAGGCTTTGTACAGCATGGGATGGATCTCTCCCATTCCTTTGGGTGTGGTGCCTCGCTTTTCCATTTCCGCGGAACAGGCCGCCTTCACATCATAGCCCGGTTTTTCAGGTTGATAACTCATAGAAAGTCCCTGAGGCCCTGTGGATTGATTGGTTGGAGGACCGTACTTTTTTAACAGAGCTTCTTTAATGGGTTCCATATTAAATTTAATTTCGGGTTTAAACTTTTGCTCATAAGTGACCGCTATGAGTCTTGGACCTTCTTTACCAGGGAGGTTCATATGGCGAAACGCAGGTGCAATGGTTCGGTAGGATTGCTCATCCTCCAAACGACCCATGATGTAACCAGCCTTCTTTAGAATGGACTCCACCTCCTCTTTGGTCATTTCATATTGTATCCCCTGAATATCGGTGGTTTTTAAAGGGCTGGCCACCTCTTCCGGAAGATGAACCTGAGGATATTCTTTATCAGGGGTTTGTGCGGCCTGAGTGGCAACCGCTTCTTCCTTAGCTGCCAGAGCAGTTTTTTGTTTTTCCTGTTTATATTGCCGCATCGCGGCTTTTATTTTTTTAGTCCAGACTTTGCGTTGAGGCGAGCGCTTTTTTCCGTAACTTTTATGAATTTTATTTTTTTCTTTCTTGATCGCCGTGATGCGTTTTTTAAATTCAGCCGGTGTGATTTCCCCTTTGCTCTTTAATCGAACGGTTTCTTCGTGAGACTTTGTGAGCTCTATTATTCGTGCAATGTCTGATGACTCATCCGCAAACGCATAAACGGACAGGAGCCCGATCAGGACCATTTGCACCATTAAGCACACTGCAAAACACCGTAATCCACTTACAAGTTTTTCCATTGAAAATTTACCCCCCAATACTTAAACTCCAGCGATCAGTGGCTTGGCTTCCTCTATTCAAGATTCCTTGACCCATGATTATAACGGAGTGTCCGAATAAGAGCAGACCTTGCCTTCGCTAAAGATTTTTTTGAAATAACTAGATACACTCGGAATTAAGTATGAAAAAATAACTCCTATTCCAACTAGTGCTAATTATAAAAAATGTATATTTATTTTAATAGCAGAAAACCATGATTTATCACGAGATCTTTGGAATTTTTTGACCCCAAAAAAAAAAGAAAACCCAAAACGTGAGTTTTGGGTTTTCTCTTTTACCCGGCGGGGTTCTTTAATCTAGAATCTATCCTGTTTGCCTTGAAGAAAGTTTATTGAATCTTAGAAACTCAAGGTGAAGCAAGAGGTGACTAATCATTACAAGAATAAGAAAGGCCGCTGATCAACACATGAATTTGTAAAAGGACGCTGGTCTGCGCACGAAGCAGCAAAAGATTCCTGAATACCGATGCCAAGGGGAACCGTACGATTTGCTGTTTCTGCTTTCCGGGAGGTTTCTTGAATGCTCCACTTAAAATTGTTGGGATTGGACTTTAAATTTTCGACATGGTTTCTTTCGATCATAAAATTTCCTCAAGAAAATGGATGGGGAAATAAAATTCGAGAAGGGTTCAGTAATTTTATTTCCGGTTCTGAGAAAGGAGATGAGCATCATCCCCTTCAGAGAGCCCAAAAAATATTTAAGTGCCCTCTATTCAAAGGTAAGGGCATCGTAGGAGAGGGTCAAGAGAAATTTAATATTTTTTTTGTTATTTCAGCGCGTTTTTCAATGGCTTAGAATCCCAACGCATTTTCGCACTGGACTAATTAATTCATGGGACATATGGGACATGAGGTTATTACCCAAACTAAATATGAAATTAAGGTATGAGTTTTAATGAAGAGATAAAATGTTGAGTGGAGCCAATTTATTTCAGTGTAATAAAAAAAGAAAGGTGAGCCCAAGTTATGCTATGAGTTCACCCTTCTATATTAATATCTATAAATTATAAAAACCTAAACCCCGTCACAAGAAAACAGAAAAGGGGAAAACTATAGAATCCTCTATACTTTTCCCCTTTATCTTTTAAAAAAAATCTTTCTTTAGTTACATTCACAACCATAAGGCAGTGGCATAACATTACTACTGCGAGGCACGCGGTTACATTCACAACCGTAAGAAAGTGGCTGCGTTTCTTTCGCTTGCCGACTTTCGTTTTTCTTGGCCTCTTCTTCAACGTTCCACTTAAAACTTTTGTCATTACTGCTTTTCATAATGTTTTCGCTCCCGGAAAAATACTAAATCAATATATTATTAACAGCTGCCGCACCCATAGGGAAGCGGTCGCTGAATAACGCCCGATTGAGGTTGAGGTGCCAACGCACTGCCACAACCCAGAACCATCCGGGTATTGCTTTGACCCTCATTCAAAGTTTCTTCTTGAATACTCCAGTTAAAACTTTTGGAATCTTCCATTGAACTTAATGGTTTTCCCTTTTTATTTGGAATCATAATTCCCCCTCTAAGGAAATGGATGTGGAAATAAAACGTTCCTCCCGGATTGGGTTCCACGTTTCTTACCATCCGGTAATATCGGTTCTAAACCATAACCAAAAGATATTGGAACCATCCCCTCTATAAAAGCTCTAACCACTTTTACTGTAGATCCGTCACTCAAAGTTAGACAAACCTGGGGAGTGATGTCGAGATAATAGCTACTCCTTGCCCGTTTTGTCAACCATTTTTGAAGGCTATTTAAATTCTCACAAAAGCTTTTTACCCCAGAAAAAGTAATAGTTTCGGATACCCGTAATAATTGATTCGCTTTCTTATAGTAACGTCGCTGACTATAAAGGTTTACATGATCCTCAGGATTGGACGCATTTTCCGGAGAAATTGGTATCGGATTTCCGACCTGGTCCGTTAAGGTCACCATCGACTCCAATTCACTGATTCCATGCTCCAGAGCCGAGCTGGGATCATACCCCGCCGCAGCGGTTACCCGGGTCATTCCTTTGGAAGTGTTTTGTGAAAACAATAAAAAGCTGGCGATAGGTTCCTGCGACATGACCCTAACCTGAGTCTCCCAACCAATACCATTAAGTCCCTGAATCCTGTGTTGGAGTTCACCCGGAATGGAAGAGAGTGATAATTTTAGCAGAGGAGTTTTTCCCAACCAGGTTCGCATGAACTGATCGCGCTCAATCAGTTCAACCATCGCACGGTCCAGCGCTCCTTCAAAAGTTGGATAGGCCGCAACCCCGGAAGTGGAAGTGAACGTATAGGGCAGTTCACTTTTTTTTCTCTGCTTTTCCAGGTAATAGCTTTTTGGTTTTGAAGAAAAATAAACCTGATCCGCCAAAACCCAGTGAGGTTCATCGGTCACAGCATGTTTCACCCGCACCCAATCGTATTTCTTTCGCCTATTAAAAGGAGCCAAAGGAAAATCCGGTCGTTGGTATTGTTCCTCTGAATATTGAACCAACTTTCCGGGATCAATAAAACGGTCCAACTCTCCGGCGGTTGCTCTTTTAATGTTCCTGGGCATTTGACAGGCCAGGCGTTCGATGGATTCTGCAATGGCTTTGTCATAAGCCAGTAACGGATCTGCGTCGCGCCCCCAACACCAGCCAGAGGACAATTTTTTCAAAAATAAATTCGTACGTGCAAAATAAAACGGCGGTTGATACGAATTACTGTCGAAGTCGACCCAGGAAAACGAAAGTTCATAGTCTTTATTGATTTTAGACTTTTCCTTGGGGGATAACTGATTCCCGACGACCATTACCAAATACGGATCATGGTTGGGAAGCTCAGTGATACGTTTAATTCGTTCATCCATGTAGCCGCCCAAAAGATAAACACCCACTCCTGTTTCCAGGGCACACAGTTGAATATTTTGCGCAGCATGGCCTGCCTCCATCAAACAATACGAAACGGATCGATTGCCATATTTGGCTCCGGAGTGCGAAAAGTTTCCACTAATAACTATTGCTCCATGACCCGAAGCCACTCCTGTGGGATCGAGCAGCGCTCTGAATAATGTTTCGGGAGGGCTGGAAAGTTTTTTAAAACCCACCTTGCGTGATTTCCCAAAATGGATTTGATACACTCCCGCTTCCAGCTTATGGGTCTTCCGCCATTGGATCCAGGTTAATTCCAAAGGATAAACACCACCACCGGAGGGAACGGTGCGCCCCGCCCTTTGATCATATTTCCCCAGTTGTTTTGGGGCGTCCAACACCCCATAACCTGAATACAGCAATGCAACAATTTGATCCATGGACATTGCGGTGTGGTCAAATTCGCGGTCGGTTCCCCGCTTCTGTAACGATTCTATAAATTTAGTTTTGGGAGGACGAAAGGTTTTAGTTTTTGGATCCAGTTTTTGGACGCGGTCGCTGGCCGCTTTCGCCAATTCAAGGGGCAATTCCGGAGGAACGTCCGAGGGATAAGGCTGCGGGTTCTGCACCCACGACCATTGATGAGAGATCCAGTACTTGGTAGGAACCAGAATCCCACGTGAAACCAGATCATTCAAAAAACTGATGATCGTGTCCCGGTCAAAATCTTTAGAAAGACCATCTACAATAGTTTTAAATTCGCGTTTCCCGTCGACGGTATCAAAAAGGTTTTTCAATAAACGTTTGGGCGCGGTAATGGTAAAACTTTTTCCACTTTTCTGCACTGTCAATTTGTCACCGGCTAATTTAACCGACGAGGAAAAGTTTAATGGCGTGTTATCTTGGATGTCTGGCATAATCTTTTAGATGTTAATTCCGGTTTTTTATAAAGGAACTACCATAGAGAAAAACTTATTCCTTTTCATTAGGGTTTATAACAAATGGAACAGGGGAACACTATCAATTTATCCCGATTTAAGTAAGAGGTATAATAGAAAACAAACGCAACCCGGCAAAAAACATGGAAAGGGAAGGAGAACCCATGATCACAAAAAAAATAACATCGATAAAAATCCGCTCGATCAAAACGAAAGTTGGAGTTTTCAGTTTATGCTTGTTAGGATTATTCGGCGCCCATGTTTCTGCTGCGGAGTTACCCAAAGAGAGCGTACTCCCTCTGACATTGGCAACTCAAGCGGCACAGGCGGCAGTGGACAAATGCAAGGCCGATGGGTATAACGTGAGCGCTGCCGTGGTGGACCGCGGAGGCAACGTCCGCGCTTTATTACGACAGGATGGCGCCGGTCCTCACACCACGGACAGTAGTCGTAAAAAAGCTTACACGTCTAACAGCTTAAAACGGCCGACCGGAGAATTTGCAGCTTTGATCGTGAAAGTCCCTGCAACTCAAGGATTACAATTTATGAACGACCACATGCTTATGCTGGAAGGTGGCCTGCCGATTGAATTCGGCGGCGAAGTTGTGGGTGGAATCGGAGTCGGCGGCGCCCCCGGCGGTCACCTGGATGCAGCGTGTGCCGAGGCGGGATTAAAAAGTATCGGTGCCGTCTCCAAGTATTCCGGTAAAAAATAGAAATTGGTTTCTAACCAGCAAAACTTATTTTTCCCGTGATAATAGAAGTCTAATGTTAAAAACATCTGTCGGTAAAATGGAGTCGATTCTATATAAAAACCTTTCTTTAGAAGAAAATTTTAAACAAAGGACAATGCGCTCCTCTTTAGAAAAGAGACCTTTGCATAAGCAAGGATTATTGAACAAACAAATCCAACAAAAGAGCGGAGACCCATGTTCGCCCTCTTTTCCAACCTGGCGGTTGGAGGCAAAAGGGATTTTCAGAAGTTGGTGGATAGATGAACTGAAATGAACCTTAGGAAATTCTTGCTTCCTCCAGGCGTTGCCTGGCGGGGGGATTGACCTCCTGGGGTTTGCTATTGAAAGAAAAATCCCCCTATCCCCCTTCGCAAAGGGGGAATACATGGGTCTCCAATTTCATATTTATTGTGTCTCATTCGTAAATTTGCTGTTACGCAAAGGTCTCATTATTAAGGTAATTGAACTCATGGAAACTCCAAAAGAAGAAGTAGATCGTCCTAAAAAAAGTACTGCCATCAATTTATTATGGACCGGGGGATGGGATTCTACGTTTCGACTGCTGGAGCTTTTAATTATAGAAAAACAAAATGTTCAGCCTTATTACATTGTCGATCATGAAAGAGCATCGACCCTCTATGAAATGAAAGCCATGCAAACGATCAAGGAAATCCTATTCATTAAATTTCCGGAAACTCAAGAGTTATTATTGCCCACCATCACTCAACGGCGTAACCAGATCAAACCCAATAAAGAAGTCACTCAAAAATGGAAACAATTCTATAAGGAAATCAAATTAGGAAGTCAATACGATTGGCTTCCACGGTTTGCGGAGGAACAAGGGCTTTATGATCTGGAACTGGGCCATGAAAAACCTTACAAGCCGCGGCCTCTAGATGAAATCCTCGATCCCAATATTATTGGTGAAGGTCACGAATGCCGAGTGACGGATAACCCCACCCGGCCCATGGCCAGTCTGTTTAAATACTTTCGTTTTCCGATTTATTTTGTCACGAAAGCAAAAATGGAACGGATCGCGCGTGAAAACGATTTTTTCGACATCTTACAAAACGTTTGGTTTTGTCATCGACCCAGAAATAATGGCACCCCCTGCGAATTTTGCCAACCCTGCAAAGTGGCGAAGAAATCCGGGTTCTCCCACGGCCTGCCTCCCTCAAATTGGATGCGCGACCAATACTTAAAACTCTGCTTTAAAGTTTCCAACCATTGGGATCGGTGTCAGTCCATCCTCAAACGCATTGGTAGAAAACTAAAAAACTTTTCCTGAGTGAGCCGCTTCCCTAAAAATAATTTATGTTGAGTTGTTTCCATATATAAGGAACGCAGAACCCTATAATGTCCCTAGGATATTTCTTCAGAGTGCTGAGTAATACTCTGAAAAGAATTTTTAATCTGTTGAGAAATAACGGTCACCAGAATAATAATTAATCCCAACACCAGCAATCCCATCAAAGCAAACTGCACCTTAAGGTTATCTTTGGCGGCAAAAGCACTTTTCGTATCCTGCAAAATTAAAATGGACCAATTTAAACTATTGAGAACCCCTTTGAGTTTAGACCCGGCAAACCCAATCAAAAACTCGTTGCCAAAGGGGTCCGTTTCAACCTGGTACCCTCGGTTCTCCAGTTGCGCCAATTGAGTTGAGCGGTAATTCTGATGTGGAAACTTATAATCCCACACTCTCAGGAAATTCTGATTCGTTTTAAATTTCAAGATGAATTCAGGTGCCGCAATGATTTTGCCTTTTTGATTTACTAACAAAACGTATTGAGTTTTACTTTGAGGTTTACCCTCAATCTGGATGGCATTGATCATTTTTATAAACCCCTTCCAATTTAAATGAAGAAACAAATGTCCCAACATTTGGTTCGGGTTGTTATCCCGGTAAACAGGAATGGAGAACGTTAAATTCAAACCACCGGTCATTCCAAAAAAGCTTAAGTCCTGCGCCATAAAATCACGAACCCGTGAACCGGTTTGATACCAGGACTCCTGACCGACATTGACGTGGGTCAAACTTTTTTGGGAAGATGCCAAAATATTCCCGCCCGGCTGAATCACAGAAACCACCCAATGGGGAGACACGCTGTCTTTTATCTGATTTAAAAAGTGCGCCGCTTTTTCCCTTCCTTTCCGAGTGTTGATATGTTGCAAAGCACTATGAGAAGACCAGTGAATCAGATCCCGACGCACTTCCTTCATCATTACAAACAACTCTTCCATGGATTGGGTGGCCAGGGTCTGCGATTTGATTCCTGCACTTTTCTCCAGGGCCACTCGACTGTTTTCATAAGTGATATAGTACAAAGATCCCAACGGTAGTACGGCCACCACTATGAAACACAACATCAATTTAAATTTAAATGATTTTAAATAACTCACAGTCGACTCTATTGAACTTTCTTCCAGGAAATGGTTTTAAAAGTATTATCAGTCACGCTATTTAAATTGTCTAAAGCAGAACAACTATAATTAATGGAAGCGTTGGCATCCAATTGCAAAACAGCTTTTTTTGTGTTTTTACTCGATATAATAATTCCGCCATAAACCTCAGGGCTTCCATTTCCGTTGTGGAGTTTACCCTGACAATTTTCGCACCCTCCCACAATGATGAGTCCATTCCATTCAAAATCATCTTTCATCATGAACTGATTATTCACCACTAAAATTCCGTAGCCGACCAGATTGCCTTCCCCGGTGAACGCCCCTTCCCTATAAAACACACCCGGTTTGTCTTCCGATCCGAGAACGCCTCCATTTAATGATTCAGGAATCATTTGAACATCAGGAACCGACAAAATCCTTTCCCGAAGTTCCTTCAGTTCATTCAAAGTTATCGAGTTGTTACCGGAGTCAATGCTATCTGTTCCATCGACTCCGGTGAATTGGCTCTGCTGAGACGCATCCATACCGGTTAAATCAAAATCCAATCCGGCAGCACTGGCAGCTAAAGCGTAAATGGATGGGCAATCTGTATCAATTTCCGGCCCTAAAGATCCACGCTTCGTTCCATTTCCATTTACTTTAAAACCCGAACTCGGAGTAGAAACTTCAGACTGCTCGCTGACCAGGGTAACGGCACCCGGTAAATCAGGCAGGTTTAAATTCATCTTTCGTACTCTCGCCTCCAAATGTTCAGAGAGCCCTTCCGAACTCACTCCAATAGAATCGATTAAGATCACATTATCCGAATCTTGCCATGCATCTCCATCATCACTGTTATCCAGAATCCTTGTATAATATTGGCCAGTTTTAAAATCCACTTTGGTGAAGTCACTGCCTTTATAGTTTTCTATCGAACCTTGTGTAGGAAACTGACCATTGTCGGCTAGTATCAATTTATCTCCATCCGCACCTGCCAATGCTTCATTAAAATCCTGGTTCCGCACAATAGACTTGGTATGTTCCAATCCCGCTTCGGCATAATAAAAAGCTTCCTTATTCTGTTGGCTCACATTGGTCTGGTTAATCTCGTTAGTGGTTTGCATCACTAACATGGGAACCATAATCGAGACTACTAATATTAGAAGCAACACAACAATGAGTACTGATCCCTTCTCTTCCTTTAACGTTTGATTATTCATTTTGAAACGCCTTAAATATTTTCTTAATACATCCATTTTTAATTGCTATTTATAAAATGGTCCAAAATGCTCACGGAATTTTTTGTCGCAGGGCTTTCAGAATTGTTTAGCGTCGTATTTGTCTCAACAGTTTGAACTTCAGAAGGAACAATCATTTTTGTATCCGTTGCATAATTAAAATTTTTATTAAAAACACTCCTAAACCAAAGCAATGGCGGTACCATACAACTAAAAAGAGAGGCGTTCTGAAGATAGAATTCTCTAAAAGCCGGTTTTTGATAGTAAATCGTTACTAAAGCAACACTCATTGTAATTACCCAAAAACAAGGGTTTTTGGGAAAGTGGCTACGCTAAGGGCTCAAATTTGTCAGTGAACGGACCGCATATTGTTACACTGACTCTCCGATTCCCATAAATTGAGTAAATCTATTGATGGGGATTAGACCCCCGGGAAAGGTTGAGTTGTTTCTATATATAAAGGGCTTTTTCAGGGAGGCCTTAGTTCTCCGGAGTCTGCTACTGTATAATGTTCAACCTGAAAAGGAATCGGGCGAAACGGGCAATGGATGTTACCAAATTTAAAAAGGGACATATAATTTAGAGGAGAGGAAGATGAAAAAGATATTTTATGCGGTGACTCTGGTAGGGTTTGTCGCGTTTCTCCCGGCCATGGCCGGGGCGAAAACGGTTCGCCTAAACGACTGTTCCGGAACTCAACTTTCATTTAAAAGCGCCAAGGCGGCTTGTAAATCAGGTAACCATCCCGGTCAAACTATCGTGAAATGTAATAATAAGGGGAAAATTAAGGACACGAGACGCTGCAGCACGGATGGACAAAAAAAAGGAGTTTATGAGGACAGTTGCACCGGAACTCCCACGGGATTTAAGGATTTACTCAAGGCCTGTAAATCAGGAGGACATTTCGGCAAGCTCCTGGTTAAATGCAAAAACGGAGAAGAAAAAAAACGGATGCAGTGTGAGTCCTCCGGCATGTCTTTTAAGAAGACAGTCATTTTTAAGGACAAATGCGGCGGCGATCCGGTTTCCGGGAAAGATTTAAAAAAAGCCTGTAAAACAAATATAGGTGAAACCCTGGTGAAGTGTGCGCGCAAGGATAACATCTGGAAAGAAAAAAAATCCATGCTTTGCCATGGGAAAAAAGACCGATTTAAATTTAAACTTTGTTCCCCCACAGAGCGGCAAACACTTATCGGTGATTACCAATGGGCCGAAGGTCGTGTAGATACCGTTCTCACCGATTTAGACAATTGGTTTGCTTCCAATCCCACAGTGGATAACAAACTGCGGAAAAAAATGGAAAAAGTGCAGAAGAAATTAAGAAAAATTCAAACAGCCATGGACCGCCCCCGAACCTATGTTTGCCGGGCCAATAAAAACAGATGTCGTAAAGCAAATGCACATACCATGTGGACCGGACACAACGTCAAAATCTGTGATCGATATTTTTTTAAATCCGGACAACCGGAGCGTGGGTCCATTCTTGTCCACGAAATCTCTCACCATAAAGTGGAAACCAACGACAAGGGAACAGAGCACGGCGGGTGCAGCAGTCCCAGTCTGGCCTCGGCGAATAGTAACTTTCACAAGCAAGCGGAGTATTACGAACACCTTATTGAATGCGGACTTTATATTCCCAATTAATTAAGGAATATTTTATTATGATCCGAACTCTATTGATGTGTTCCTTATATATAGCGTTGTTTTCCGGGACCGCTTGGGGTAACCCGACAAAGCCTGCAACCTCCCCTCCTGAGGGAATGGCCTTGATTCCGGCGGGAGAGTTCCGAATGGGCAGTCCACAAGCAATAGGCGAGGACGACGAGCATCCGCAGCACTCAGTGTATTTAAAATCTTTTTTTATGGATGTCACCGAGGTGACTCAAGAGGATTATGAAAAAGTAATGGGAAAAAATCCCTCTCATTTTAAAGGTAAAAATCTACCGGTAGAAAAAGTAACCTGGAGCGAAGCCCGGGCACACTGCCAAACTTTAGGCAAACGTTTACCTACAGAAGCCGAATGGGAAAAGGCCGCACGCGGAAGCAGGAATTTGGATTTCAGTTGGGGCAGCGAGGTGAAATCGAAAGCAGGTAATTTTTGCGACAATCAATGTGATAAAAAATGGAAATCCATTCAATTTGAAGATGGTTATAAGAATACCTCCCCGGTGAAAAGTTATTCCCCGAACGATTATGGATTGTTTGACATGAGTGGTAATGTCTACGAGTGGGTGAAAGATTGGTATCACAAGGATACCTATAAAGAAAGTCCTTACGAAAATCCCAAGGGACCCGAGACCGGAACGTTTAGAGTCATCCGCGGCGGTGCCTGGGATATCAGCCCGGTCGCTCTGCGCAACGCCTATCGTTTTGGCCTGGCGCCGGATTCCCGCAGCTACTCTGTTGGGTTTCGCTGCGCCCAATCAACTCAGTGATTTTCATCTTCTCTATATAAAAGAATGCGCAAAGTTGAATCTTCTAAAATGTATTAAAAGCAAAACTATTTTCGCGATTTCAATTTCGAGTTTCAAAAAACCCACCTCAAAACCCAAACCCTTTGATTTTCACCTGGCTAGCTAGAGATATTGTCTTCCGCCTGCGTTTATACCCTATTCGGATTGACAAATTAGGCCAAAAAGAGTAATTTTTGCGAATTACTCATTTCCGAAACTTAAATTTCTCGAGAGGGGAAGCTATACAGCGAGTTCGTTCTTTATTGATTCCAAGAACGTTTGACTCTTGCCCACTCTTAACACCGTAAACGGTAGCTGAAAAATTACCGGATGAGTTTTGCAGATGCTATTTAACCGTAAAATTCTTAAGGGAGGACATCATGAGAAAATTTTTATATCCATTTCTATTAATTATTGCAATGTTAATTACAGGTTCACCGGCTTTCGCGGTGACGGATGTTTTAGTTGCTCAGGAAGACAGTTATATCCGGGAATCTTCGCCCACAACAAACTACGGCTCCGAAACCAGACTTATTGCCGATGGAGTGGCACAGGATCCGGATAATGGAATTTTTGGAGAAGTAAAATCTGTTATCAAATGGGATCTTTCATCCATCCCTGTCGATGCCACCGTCACTGAAGTGAAACTCCGAATGAACTTCACCGATGCCAGTTCCGCTTTTTATAATATTTTTACGGTGGCAGATTCCAGCCCTTGGTCCGAAGGAACCGTCAGTTGGAACGACATCACTCCGGGTCCATTCATAATAGGAACGATTCCTCCCTTTACCTTTGGGGAAGCCTCTGCAACCTTGAATTCTAATGCGGTGACCATCGTTCAGAGATGGATTGAAGGAACTACTCCCAATAATGGAATCGTTATTCAATCTGGTGGAACCAATAACGGCATTATCATAGGTTCCAGAGAATCGACCGGTTTAAAACCGACTTTAGAAGTGACGTATACACCGCGCGGAGTTATCCCCGGTTGGCAAATCGTTCAGGGAGATGAAGTAGTCTTTCCACCTAATTCATTAGGGGTTGCATCTGCCTCTTGTCCTGCAGGCAAGGTGCTGACCGGAGGAGGTTTAGAATCCAGTCTCAGTTCAATTAGAACCAGTAGCAGTTATCCTTTTAATCAAAGTACATGGATAGCGGGCGTTCAGAATACTTCAGGAGAGCTAAGTGTATCGGTCCATGCGTACGCCATTTGCGCCAACGGGCCTTAAAATTCGAGGCACCGGGGAGGGTTGTTAGTTTGCTTGATAAAGAAAACATTAACAAATAAATTCAATATAACGTAACGCAGCCTTCGCAAAGCAATTGTAAGCGTTGGCTGCATCCCCTCTTTTACAACCGATGTTCCGCTTACTGGAGCGCCATGAATATTTAACCTCTATTCAATCGTTAATTCGCCGCCCCCTTTCCCACCCAATATCCAATCCACTTATTGAACCAAATAGTCCAAAACTAAGAATAAATAGACCTCCTCATGGGTCTTTATTAATAGAGAGGATGTTTTGGTATCCTCGGGGATGGCAAAAATTGGAATCTTTTATTAATGATCCAAAAGGGAATAAAATTTTTAACACCACGGCTAAACCGATCCCTTGTGTTGTTTGCCATGGAATTAAAGCGGATGGGCTGGGGCTCATTTATCAGCAGTTGAAACCTTTTTCAAGAAATTTCACCTGCTACCAAACTATGAAAGACCTTTCAGATGGCCAATTGTTCCGGGTCATTCAAAAAGGATCCCATGGAACCCGGATGCCGGGCTTTGCGAAGTTGAAAGATAAAGAGATCTGGCAATTGGTTCATTATATAAGAAGCACCATCAAAATAGAGGAGAAAAACCAATAATGACTCTCGAAATCATACGTTGCTTTTTGGGCTGGTGCACAATAATAAACCTGGGGATGCTTCTGTTTTGGGGGCTGGCATTAATTCTGGCACATGACTCTATTTATCGATTTCATAATGATTGGTTCAAAATATCTGAGGAACGGTTCGACGCCATTCATTACAGCTTAATTGGCGTCTACAAATTAGGAATTATTCTCTTTAATATAGCTCCCTATTTTGCTTTACATATTATGGAAAATTTCTAATCATTATTTTCTTTAACTGACGTGGTATAAAAGAAAGATTCCGTCAGAAAATTCCCGACAATGATAATCTATTGAAAACCCTTTATTTAAAAACTCTATTTTTTGGATTAACTCCCGGGTCAAAGCCCGTTTTCTATTTTTTTTGAATTTCATCTTATTGAACTTATCCTATTAAGATGAAGAAGTTTCTCAATTCCCAAGTTACCAAATACGCTCTTTTTGGTGTGGTTTTCGGTTTCTTATTTCCGATTGTAGCCACTCTATTCGAATGCGTCCAAAACGTCGGGACCATCAATTGGGATGGAATAGTTCGTGTACAAAAGGAAAATCCTCTTCTATGGATTATCGATTCCGCACCGTTTTGGCTGGGACTCTTTGCTCTATTTGGAGGAATTAAACAAAGCGAGGTCATTTCTCATAAAAAAGTTTTGGAAGAAAATATTAAAGCACTCGATCAATTGAATGAAAACCTTGAAGTGAGAATTGAAGAACGAACCAAAGATTTAATTCGAGCAAAAGAGGAAGCCGAAAACGCTAACAAAACAAAGTCAGCCTTTATTTCGCAGATGAGTCATGAATTACGCACTCCTATGAACGCCATTCTCGGGTTTGGTCAGTTAATGAAATATGATACAAAACAACCCTTATCCCCTTACCATCAGGAACGCGTCGACAGCATCTTAAAATCCGGAAATCATTTATTGACCCTCATTAATGAACTGTTAGATCTGGCAAAAATAGAGTCCGGAGAAATGGTTATGTCTATAGAACCGGTTAACATCAACGATCTCACAGAAGAACTTTTCGCAATGATGAACCCCATTGCAAGAGACCAGGGAATTAAATTGATCGATACTTCTCGAAAACAAAAGTCGATATTTGTCGATGCAGACGAGGGACGCCTAAGGCAAGTTTTATTAAATTTAATTTCAAACGCGATTAAATACAACCGAGAAAATGGAGAGGTCATTTTATCTTATGAAGAACAAATGAATGGCCGACTCCGCATCGAAATTATGGACACAGGTTTTGGAATTCCTAAAGACAAGCATGACAGATTGTTTCAGCCCTTTGATCGATTGGGAGCCGATGAATATAAAATCGAGGGAACCGGAATTGGACTCACCATCACTAAAAATCTTGTGGAATTAATGAATGGAGAAATTGGTTTTGAAAGCACCGTTGGCCAGGGCACCTGCTTTTATGTGGAATTTCCTATCTCCACCGAAATGAACTCCGAAAAATCCGAGGCCCCCTCAGATGAAAAAAACTTGGAATCGATGTTAGATCAGACGGTTCTTTAGATAAACCCTACCCAATTTATCCCACAAATTTTGCCGGATGGCTAAAACAAAATCTACATCGGCCCCTTCATCCAAGACTCGGCGCGATCTATACCCCCAAGATTCAATACAGAGTTAAAGCCTTTCGCCTTTAACTTCTTAACTCCCTGATGACTTCGAATGCCGCTTTGACAGTACAAAATAAATGTTTTGCCGGGATCGAGAACTTGATTCTCCAGAGTTTCGAAAGGAATATTTACAGCATGAGGCAAGTGTCCTTTTGCAAATTCTTCCGGCCCCCTTACATCCACAAGTACCCCTTTCGACTTCATTGCTGTTAAAAACTCCTCTCGGGAAATAGGGTGATGCCATTGTCCAATCAACTTTAAACCTCTTTCAAACATCCAGGAGGCTAAACAAAAATGGGTGAAGATTACCACCAGTTGCAGGCAAACCAAAACCGCGCCAAATCCATAGGCCCAAACTGGCATTTTAAAAATAAAGAAAAAACCAATGGCCAGGTTCATCATTCCACCCATAAAACAGGCAATCCTTCGGGGCAAAGGATTCGGCGGAAGAACTACACCCTTCCAAAGAGGACGCAGCAGGTGATTGTATATCAAGTCTACCGGGTGACCCCCGGGAAACCAAAATGGAATGATTCCAAGAGCCGCTAACGAAAAATGGATCAAAGGATCCTTTAGGTAAAGACCCAGAAGCGCGAAACCCATACACACAAAAGGTGTGAATCGAAGTCCCCAGGATAACTCCCGCAATTCGCCTGACTCGTAATGGTAACCTTGCTGAATGAGCCCCTGTTCCTGATAGCTTATGGAAGGTGACGATGAAGTATGCATACAAAATCAGTGTAACAAGAAATAAATGTCAGGACAAATTCAGGATCAATGGATATTTTATAAAGTTGCTTTGATAGTCGTTTTTCTTCCATATATTTTTTTCACAACGATTTCATTTTTAATTTTGCAAATAATGTTATTTTTGAGAACATACACAAACCAGAATTTATCAAAACTAATTTTTGGGAGCTGAGTTCGTTCCTTCTATCTATCAATGTTTACGAAAGAATTTTTTAAAGATAATTCTCTTGCCGGCAAAATAGGCTTCTGGATTTTGATTTTGGTGGGAATGATCGCTTTCAATATGGTTGCCCTGTCTATGATGAAAGGTTGGGATAGCAAGTCCTGGTCTTCCACCAACGGAACAATCGTCTCATCAAAGGTAAAAACCATAACTACCCGCAGCACATCCACCTCAACAACTCCCCGTAAAAAACGTACGCGATATTTTCCTGAAATCCATTATAAATACCAAGTCGACGGGAAGGAGTATAGTGGAGACCGCCTTGCATTCGGATTCAGTAATCGACCCAAAGAAGAATCCAAAAATATTGTAGAACGCTATCCCGCCGGTGCACATGTCCCGGTTTATTATGATCCGGACAACCCTGAAGAATCGGTTTTGGAGCCGGGAGTGTATGCGCTTAATTGGTTGGGGATTGTCTTTGGAATAGGAGCCATCGGCTTCGCCTACCTCATCCGCAGTGCAGATGCCAAAGCACAACTTCGCAAAAAAGCCGGACAATCTAAAAATTAAAAACTCCCCAGAGTTTTGGCATTGATCCCTTAAAAAATAAATCTCCTTAGTTAAGTGTAAAAGATTTCCCTAACTTCTTGCATTAGGGAATCCGCCTTTCGGGCCGACGACACAAAATTATTTCCGGTCGAGGCACCCCTCCCATCTATTTAATCTTCAATACTCTTCCTTCAAATCTCTTTTTGAGAATCCGTTCCCGACCTGGGGGAACGACGTGGGAATGAACGATCCCAGGGTCAATTCACCACCTAAGCCACTGCATGCTTTTTGGACAGTCCACTAACTAATCATTTTTAAATTCAACCTCAGATTAATTCTGAGATCACATAAAGGAGCAACACATGGATTCCTATTCCTTAACTGAAATCGAAAAAGATATTCAACCGGAAGACTTTCCTCCGGAATCGGTTTGGCACAGATTGGTCAAGTATTGCGGCCCTGCGGCCCTGATGATACTCGCCGAATACCGGGAACAGGTGGGCGAACGTTTGCCCATTCGAAAAAAATCCGGGTTTACCCGTAAGGCAGAAGACCGAGCTTTTAAACGGAAAGTTCAAAAGGTTAAAAAGTAATTGCTCTTTGAACAAACCAAATAATAAACCACGACTTTTTCAACAAAATCAATAGTGTCAAATTGGACTAAATTTTTAAAAGGCGGGTCCGTGTTTACAGGCGATTTTTTTCTCACAACAAAACATCCCAAAACCTAGTCCCTAGATATATTTTTTCAGATTGACATAATGAGGTTGTTGGAAATTGATCTTATACAAATTGGAGATTTAAATGTTTCACGAAGTCAAGATCTACGATTCCAAAGGAAAGGTTAAAAATGTTGTCAGTGCTCGGCAACTCTCAAAGCGCCATTGGAAGAATTTTGAATGGGACCATACTTATCGAGAGGCCACCACTGAAGAAACCCAAAAACGTAAATTATTAAAAGAAATGAAATTCCGGTTTGTCTACTTCAAATACATGGAGGACATGGTGTCTGAATCCAGGGAAGGATGGTGAACACAATGCTTAAGGTTCGAACGGTAATATTGTTATTGGCCGTCGTGGTTCTCGCTTATGTTTTTGTGCCGGCGAAAGCTCTGCACAAAATTATAGGGGCTCCCGTTCCGCAAAAACTGGCACTCAAAAAACCCAAGGTGGAATGGGTGGCCTGCAGTTGCGGAGAAGGAGTGATTGGCTTGACCAGTCAGGACCACATGCTCTATTCGGCTTATCTGAGTGGTCTGGAGCATGAGCTGAGACAATGCCAAAAACAATAACCTAATATTAACGCAGCCAGTGAAAGAAAGGAGGTCAAAATCAATTTATTAATTTCAAATGCAGGTGTGAGGTTTTTGGGGAAGTAAGGGGCCTCCCATTAAGGGATAGAGGCAGGATCATGTGCAGGGAGCACATCAAAGAGAACTTTCGGAGACGAACGGAAGTAACTCGCGCAATAGGGCCAGGGAAGGCCCCCTGCCTCTGTCTCTTTGATTTAAATTTAAAACAAATCGCAAATTATTCATACGCAATTGAGAAAATCGGTGAACGATTCATCAGAATCCAACAATATTTGTAAAAACATTCAATCCATAAACGAGAAAATGGTCGAGTTGGCGGTTTCTATGAAAGAAATCCAACACGATTTATCCGAAATGCGCAAAGAACTCTATCACAAAAAAGAGGGTTTGTTCGTTCGGGTGGAGCGCCTGGAGAATGCAGGCTTCTTTTTAAAATGGCTTGCCGGATCGGGTGTGATCTCCGGCCTGGTCAGTTTCTTTTTATGGTTGTTTGGAAAAAATCATTAAACAGTTTGTGAACGCGGGAACAATTCCGTTCCACGAGTTCAATTTTTTAACTAACGGGTTTTTCAAAACCCACACGTACAAGGAGGTACGAATATGTCTTGTTTACAAAATGTCATTAATTTAGATTGTGCGCCTTATAATTTGGTTAATGATGGATCAACGGATAACTCTGCCCAACTGCAACAAGCGGTTAACGATGCCATGCATACAGACTATGGGGCAGTCCTTCAATTTGGTCGAGGAGAGTACCTATTTAATGGCTTGGAAACTTTAGCGGGCAATTATTATCCGGGCGGTTCCACTGTTTTAAAAGCCGGCTGTGTTATTAAAGATCCGTTTATGCACGAAGACCAAAGCGGTGGGGCCGATCCCTGGGGTAAAGAAACTCATCCCAATAACCCCGCATTAACCATCCGTGGAGTCGGAAACCAAACCCGTTTACTCATGAATTCTGATTCGATGGTCATGTTTTGGGTTGCCGCCGGTTGGATTCGAATTGAGAACCTTATTATAGACGGTCAAATTGGTGTTGATTTTACCAAAGAACGATGTGGAATCTGGATTGGGCCGGAACATACAGTAGATAATTGGAAATACAAGCCCTACTGGTCGGATGTAGCTTACCCCACATTAGAGTTTGTGGATAGCACCAGTGGTAATGATAAAATTATTCTCAGAAGCGGAACCAACTCACGTTGGACACGTTTGGGAACGGTAACATGGAGCATTAATGTATCCAGTGCAAATGAATCAGGAAATGATGGTAATTATAACGTTTTAGCGATTTCTACCACAAACTATCCAGACGACACTCTGGAAGTAGCAGCTGGTTCACTTACTGATGACTCCAGTGACACTGCGGCCCGAATTTATGGCTTAGCAACCGTCGGTAATTATTCTCATAATTTGATTGAGAATGTTTTTGTTGAACGAATGAATGACGGTTGGATTTCCCAAGGAAGCTTAAGGGGACGATCTAATGTGCATAATAGTAACGCGATTGACACCGGGAATTCCTATTGGAACAACTCCAGAAACTTTAAAGGCAAGTTCATTTCAGGATCAGGTTTCCGGACTATTGAACCCAATCACAGTGTTACAGGCGAGACTAATAACTGCACCAGAGGTCATCATGAACGAATGCATTTTGAACAAATTAATGCCGGAATCGATCTTGAGGCTGCAGAAACGATGACATTTATTAATCCAATGATTAATGAGTGTAACTCTACTTATTCACCCGCGGGGGCAAGATACGAGCCTTCCATTGGAATCAAGGTCCACAATGCCGGTTCTGTGAGCAATCGAACCTGTTTCAGAAATGAATTTCTGGATGTCCATTTTGAGGGTAACGAAAAAAATATAGATGACGCAGGAGATACCAGCAAATATAAATTTACTTCTGAGATTGATCCTGACGATTACACTGTAGGTCGCGACAATTGGCTCGAAAGTGAAAGAGTTTTACGACTTCCCGGGTTAAAAGATGAAGGACTCCATGGGTCCACTGCAGGCTTTTTTCTAGCGAATGATGACACCAGAGAACCTATTAATGGAACTACTGTCCGACATGAATCTTCCAGTAAGTTGATCACCTGGGATACCGTTAAAAAGAGATGGAACTGTGGTGCCTCTCATGGGCCGGCAGATTCAATCCCTAATAGTTATGGTCCATCCAGCCAAGGGCTTGTGTCATATCCCTATGCATGTTGGACGGATGGATCGACTGAAGAAGAAATGTTTGATACAGCACCTTCTGGATGGTCGTCTCTTGTTGGGACAGGGGATTCTATTGCAATTGCGAATGATCGATTGGAATGTGATTGTGTAACTCATGCCAGTTTCAGATCAGCCTCCTATTACTATAATGATTATGGAACTGCTTTCACAGAATTCTGGCTCACTTTCTTTTTCAAAATAAATGCAGATCGAACTCCGAACCATAACTTGAGGGATTCTGCTAATGATGGAGATTGGCTTTCCTTATCAGGTGTAATGGATAAAACTGCGGTTGCCGACGCTATGAACTTTGGACTTTCATATCAAGATTCTAGTGGAAATTTGATTCCAAAAGTTATTTTTCGCGAGGATGGGCCAACCAGTAGCTTTGGTTCTGAGTTGAGTTTTGCTGTAATGGATAATGTTTGGTATCAGGGAACCCTTTATGCCAAAAAAGCCACAACGAATGGCGGGGCTGATGGAATATACAAAGCCTGGATTAACAATGATCTCATTGAAAGTAAAACCAATGTGGACAATTTTAATATTCCTTGGGATCGCGTAGCCATTGGCATGGTAGATATTAGGCAAGAATTTACTGCGAGTATGGATTTTGGAGATGTTAGATTCGATACCAGCAGTTTTTCCAATTCTCGTGGAGGACTCTAACAAAATATTAATTTAAAATGCGCAAGAATGTGTGACCTGTTTTTATAGCACTTCATGCCGTTTAAATTGGACAGGCTTTGGGGCTTTTCCCAAAGCCTGTTTTTTTATTTTGTTTTAGCCCACTCGCGCCCAGGGGACTTCCATGGACCGTGGTGGATCTATAAATAAACTTGAATGGGTTTTCCATAAAGGGAGATGGGTTTGATAATACGGCGGAGGATATTTATTAATGTGTTGGGTTGTTACAATTGAGGAAATACGTTTAGGAGTTTGATGTGGGGAGTGAAATCCGCTGAGGACAATCAAAGTTATAGAAAAAAGTAAACCCAGGAGTGTTAACGGAATCACCTTGGTTTTCTTTATTTGCAGCAAAGATTTTTTCACGAAAAATTTATCGTGATTCTTTGCCTCCACCCTTACCAACCGCTTACTAAAAAGCTGAATAATTTTCGTTTGGGATTTACCGCGTTTTACGACACTCGGCTTACGGTTTCGAGTCGCCAACCTCGTTACTTTGATCGGTTGCTTTCCTCCTTAAATCCTTTTAAGTGAGCGATCTCTTCTTTGAGTCTCCCCACTTCACTTTTTAGAACATCAATGGTCTCGCGCTGAGCTCTAATGGTTTCGTTTTTGTCATCCATGGCTTCCTCTAAATCAGAAATATTAATATCGGAACGTCCTAATTTAATCAAATTTTCAGTGGAGTTGTCAACCTTTAATTTCGATTTTTTTTCGCCTTTTCCCCAACGAATCCAATCTTCATTTATTGAAAATCGATAACATATTGATAACAAAACAGGTGGCTGAATTTGCGCTTTTCCGGACTCATAGTCACTGTAAGTTCCCTGAGATATGCCTATTTTACTGGAGAATTGGGCCTGAGAGATCCCCAGGTCCTGGCGAATTTCTACCAGGCGCATCCGCGTATTTCTATCGAAATCCAATTTTTTTATTGACATATAATCGCAATAGGATATATTTCTTTTATCGATATTTTCTGAGGGGAAACTGATCCCAAACCGGAAATTTAAAACTGCATATGATTATCAGAAAATGTTCACGGAAGCAAGCCTTTAATTCAAAAAAGTGAATTTTTGGGCAAAAAATATACTGGATAGCCCCGGGCAATCCAATCCCCACACCTTCTTAAATAAAACGCTTCAACGCCGATTCTCAACGAACCGGTTCTCATGTGAAAAGGGTAAAGGATGGATTCCAATTCGAATCAAAATCATGATCACGTCTCCACAGGTAACAAAAAAAAATCGAATCAAGAGCCTTTGCGAATGCGTTTGAAGCCGGTCAAAGGAGGACGCAAATGGTACTCGAAATTTCGTTACAAAGGACAAATGATTGAAGTGACTTTGAATGCCTGGGAACATGAAATGAGAACTGCTCAAGTGAATCTTGGAAAACTGATTTCGGATTTGGAGCGAGGCATCAATCCTGTAAAAACCCGAAAAAAAATTCGACACTTAAAATATCCCAACCCGGACGAGCGAGGTTTGTGTATTTGGAAAAATCACATTCTCCCGTTTTTTGGAGATTACAAGTTTAAACAAATCGACCAGAGTTTGATTGAGCAATACATCAGTCAACGTTGGGGACGTGATTACGAAGGCAATTTAATTGCGGTTAAAAGCACCCTCAACAAAGAAATGAGAGTCTTAAAAAGAGTGATGCAATTAGCTCAAGCCAATTGGAAACTACCCGGGATTAAGACCGTAGAGCCTCCCAAGACCATGAAAGCTCCGCTGACCTGGGAACAAATCAACGAAGTGGGCAGCCACGTGACTCCATCGAAAAAACCCTTTGGGAAAATTTACCTGTGGTGTTATTGGGTTCAAGTGTATACCGGACTAGATACGGGTGATGTGCTTAAATTAGCACCTAAACATATTGACCGAAAAAGCGGATGGCTTTTAATCACCCGAGGGAAAACTAAGAGAAGTTTTCGTTTTCCCATTTGTTCCGCATTGGATAAAGTATTAGACTGGATTCCCTGGCCGTTGGATCCGATGCAGCCTTTAGCGCAGGAACTTCGAGCCGGACAGGTCAACAAAGCTATATCCCGCGCATTTTCAGCCTGCAATCTGAAAGGTTATGGATCCAAAGATTTACGCCGGTTTTTAGCCTCGCAGTTGCTGGACAGTGGGTTTAAAATGGATTGGATTGGAAAAGCTCTGGGTCATGCTCCGGGATCAAAAATGACTCAACTGTATCCATCTATTTATGACAACCGTTTTAAAGATGCGTTCCAAAAAGTCTTCAACGATCATTGGCCCGCCGTGGGAAACATGGGGGAATGAGGTTATCAAAATGAAAATAAACCAAACAACCATAAAGAGTTTTAAATCAAAACTTGCGCCTTTCGGGCCGATTTATTAAGAAAACCCTATTACAGATTTTTTACACACTGAAATAAAATGAAGGGAATGGTTTCTCGAGTTGAAAGGTAGAACTCTCTAACCGCTGTATTCCAAATGCGACTTCCTTCGACCTGGCCGGTCCAAAAGAGCTCGGCCTTATTAATAGCACCGGTGGACTCTCTCACCCTGTCACCCGAATTCAACGCCTTCCTTTTTAGGTAAGGATGGTTTTTTACAATGCAAACATTGTTATTAAAGAATCCCTAAACCAAATATTCGAAAAATTTAAAAATTAGAAGTCCCATTGTTAAAAATAAAAATCTAACTCAAACCACTTTTAGGTTAACTTAAAAATTTTCACCCTCTATTAAAAGTCTTAATCAAATACTCATAACATTATAGGAGTGCATAACTTTTTAAGATAACCCTGCCTAAATTAGTCTGGAATTACAAAAATTCGGTCACAGAGTTTAATTCCCTAAACCCAATCTAAATTTTTCCAATTTCAATCTCTCGATATTCCCCAAAAAAGTGAAGAACCACCCTTAAAGTTCTGATATATTTTGCTTTATAGATTCAGAAAAAATCCTACTGGGGGAGGAAAAGAGACCAAGCAAGGGGGGGAACATGTCTCTAGATAAATGGTTATTCGTTGTTTTTGTGATTATGCTTTCTATCGGATGGTTTAGGCTCATTTGATTTGTTGAACGACTCAAAAGTCATTCCAAATTCTTTTCTCATACTTTTCTAATAGAGCTTTTATACAAGATAGTAAAACCACTGACTCGAGGGTAGACTCATGGGAGACGAACTTGAAAGAGATTGGTTTTGGTCGGACGATGCGATCAACTATATAGAAGAATTTGAAACGACCTTTTATAAACTCGCCAGGAAACAAGCGATTCAATTAGTCATTCATAAAAATAAAGAAGTCATCACTAAAGAAGATGTTCAGAGCTTTGTTAAAATTGTTCTAAATGACATGAATAAGATCGTTTAATTGTATCCATAAAATTTCATTCTATAACTCACCTGAGCCTGTTAAACCCTTTCCTTCCTACAAACGGCATTGCAGTCATTGAATTTCAAGTTATTCCTTTCCTAAAGTACCACTTTATTATTGCAGCTTTTGAGGATCGCATATCCCAAAAATAACACCAAATAATGCACGATACTCAAGTGCTCCCATTCATACAAGCTTAATAGAATCAGCTAGTTAGGATTCTGCATCTAATGCATTTCGGTTCGCTTTACTTAACAACCCACCTTAAACAGGCTAATATAACTGCGTCAAATGGGTCTACACCTCTTTTTCTCCTGTAATTAAAGGACTTGCCAACCGACTCAATTAAGAGTAAGGTTTTGTGATTAAAAGACAGTTTAGGTTTTTTAGGGATGAACTTTTTTTGGGGGGGACCATGATTAAGTTTTATCTCATCGTAACCAAAGTAATTTTAATTCCTACAGTACTGTTTTTATTCGTAGGGTTTTTAGCGTTATCGCGCACCAGTTTTGATTTTCAAAATATAGTCTCGCTGGGAGACCAGGCTCCGGTGTTGGACGCCACTCCGTCTTTGCCTGCGCAGTTTTGCCCTTCCGGGGAAACCATGATTAAGTTAGATGATACCAGCCACATCTCCTGTATGCCGGTAAAGTTTCCTTATAACTGTTCTCAAATAAGAGCCGGCTCCAACTTGAGCGGCTGTGACTTGCAGAGGAAAGACTTACAATATAAAAATTTATCTGAAACGGTTCTGGAGGATGCCTTGTTGATAGACACCAACCTGGACAACGCCAACTTGACTCGAGCCATTTTATCCAATACCAATTTGAGCAACACCCGGTTGGCCGGCGCGAATCTTTCCGGGGCCGACTTGAAAAACACTAGTTTTGATGGGAATCTAACATTAATTCGCACCAACTTCTCGAAAGCGAATTTAAAGTTTGCCGATTTATCCGGCACCAACCTTTCTAATGCGATTTTGCTGGGAGCGAATCTCACAGATGCCAATTTACTCAATGCGGATCTGACTGGGGCGGATGTTTTAGGTGTAACCTGGGGCAATACGATATGTCCTAATGGAACCAATTCGAATGCACACCCTACCGGCGACTGCATCGGCCAAGGCGGCGGGTTATAAAAACTTAAATTCACCGAGAGCCTTAACCGATACAATGCCGAGTTCCATCCGCAAAATTGCTTTGAGGATGACCTGCCACACACAGGGAACCGATTAAACAAAGCATAGGTCCTCCATCACGCTGAGAAGTAAGCCCAGGTTATAAAGCCGAGCGCAATGGCGATGGCAGTGATAAACCCCGTGTGAATAAAAATGGTCAACCATCGGGGCTCATTGTTGTAACTCAAGTATTTGAAGATTCCTTTTTTGTTTGTTGTTTTCATAATTGACCTCCTTCCCCGCGGGGATTGAGAGTGTGTTAACCCAAAATGCTCATTGATTTTTAAAAATAACCTAACGGTTAGGCCAGTCGCCAATCCGGAAACTCCAGGGAAATTCCGGAAACCCCTCTTACTAAATTACCCGCCACCGTTGCGGCAATTTATTCGGCTTCCATTCTGGCTCCCAATGCCAGAATAAATCTTGAATCCAATGGAATGGCGAAATTAAAACCGCCAGACTGGCCCACCCGCTGCTTTTCGATTTTTTAATTTTTGTAATCATTTTTTTTACTTAAACCCAAAATTCTTCAATATGAAACTGTGGTATTTGGAAGAGAACCCCAATTTTCAACTTCCCCTTCCACTTATTTCTCTTTCTGTTAGTTTAGAAGTCAAATAAATTATTAAGTTGCTTAAATCTTTTTATGATACAATTTGATTTAATTAAAGGATGAAGCGCCTATGATTTGGTTGAATTATCAACATTTACGGTATTTTCAAGTGGTCGCGCAGGAGGGAAGTATCGTCCGCGCCTCCGAAAAGTTAAACCTGGGGCAGCCTGCCATCAGCATTCAGCTTAAGGAATTGGAAAGCCAACTGGGCCATACCCTCTTTGAACGCCGGAACCGAAAATTAATTCTGACTCAGGCGGGCAAAGTGACTTTGGAATACGCCAACCTCATTTTTAATTTGGGCGATGAACTGAAGGAAGTCTTACAGGACGGATCGTTCAAAAAGAAAGTGCACCTGGAAGTCGGAGTGTTGGACAGCATTCCCAAAACCATCATCCAGCACTTGACCGATGCCGCCCGGGAATGGGGCCCATGTACCGTAACCGTTTTGGAAGGACCCGGCGATTTTCTTTTCCGGGAACTATTAGCGCATCGAATCGATCTCGCCATTACCGATTATCAACCCGACATTGGCGATGCCAAACGATTTAATATTCGATCCTTAGGAAAACATACCCTGACAGTATTCGGAGCGCGTAAGTTCAAAAACCTCACGAAAAAATTTCCGGAATCGCTGCAGGGACAACCTTTTCTGTTGCCGACACTTCACAGCAAACGCCGGCACGACCTGGATCATTATTTTCAAACACGCAAATTGAGTGTGGAAGTAGTGATGGAAACCCAGGATATCAGTGTTCAAAAGTTGATGGGAATTTCCGGAATGGGTTTGATCGCCGTTCCCGATTACGCCGGTCAGGCTTTAGTGAAAGATAAAAAACTGTATCCCATAGGAGCGATGGAAAACGTTCACGAAGAAACCTTTCTCGTGTCCTCCCCGCGGACGATCACCAACCCCGTCGCCGATTACCTGATGGAAGAGTTCGACCTGCTGTTCCACCAGGCCACCAAACCCGAATCTTCAGAACTTTAATGATAAAAAAAATTAGAACCCATCAAAATGGGTTCCTATATTCACCGGATTAATAATTCAATTGGTCCCTGTATTTACCGGGTTAACTATTCTTTCCCCAAAGGTTCCATCATCATTGCTCACCAAATACTAAGGTATTTTTTGTTGTCGTTGATCCTGAATGTCTTTAAAAAATAAATTATTTAATAAAAACCCTAACAGAAATATCTTCAGGTTTAAGCGTTTTCACAAAACATTTTAAGGATCTACCTCCAGCCCCCAAACGGTCACCTTTAGTTCTCCATTTTTTCCTCTTAAAGCTACAACAAAACGCGACTGTCTACCCAATCGCTTGATCTGAGTGATATCGATATCTGTATAATCACCACTAAAATTTGTTTCTGTAACTTTGATAAACTCATTATCTTTTGAAGTATGATCCCAAACAATCAGCTTTAATAGAGGATTTCCTCTCCTTGAAGGAAGTGCTCGACACCAGCTTCCAAACGATAGATGGGCTGTAATTAAACGGTCCGGACCATTAAAATTTTCCAGCAAATAAGTATCGACTTTCTTTGCTATTCCGCTCGGGGAAGCGAGTTGTTTCTCGCGCGTCCGAATAAAATTTCCATTTAAAGCAAAATCTTCAATCTCCCATCCTATTAATTTACCAAGCCCATGAGGAATAATTAACCTTCCGCCTAAGCAACTCAGTCCTGTTCTTACCGCATTCTCCTCTGTTCCTATTGAAAAAGTAAACCACTCACCCCCGACTAAACCAGTGCCACCGCCAATTTCTACATCTCGAATAGGACCTCCAGTACCAAAGCCTTTTTGCTGCAAAGTAACAAAGTTTTCTGAGTGGAGAAAGTGCATTAAGCGTAATTTTCCTTCAGAGTTTCTCAAAGCCACTGCATTGGAAGAAATTCCGAACATCGACACTTTACTTGCTTTATCAAAAGTTTCGCTGGCTTTCTGGATTACTGAGTCACCTTCTAATTCATAATGAATCATCATCAATCTTTCATCAAAATCCCGAACCGCAATGGCAATTCCTTTAAACTGGCTTGATATGGCATCTACAGCCATTACTTTTGGACCTATTGCCGTCCCAAGCCGCTGGATTGAGCGTCCATCTTCGCTAGCTTCCCAAGCAATTACACGTAGGTTGTCTTCGCTATCACGTACGGCAGTTACAAAACGTTTTGTAGCATTAAAATGATGTATTGCCAAATCTTTGATAATTCCGGCAATTTTGACTGCTCTTGGTTCTGTTTCATCGTTCGCCCAAACGAACAATTGAAGTTTGCTTTGTTCATTTCTTACAGCGGTTACATATAATCCGGACCTATGATTGGCAAGCCCTTCGACTACAACTTTTTGAATTTTCCCTCTTTTTACTTCCATAAGCTTTCTAAGAGAATCTGCTTTAGATATGACAGGAAGAAAAATTAAAAAATAGATTAAAAAGATACCAATCAGATTTTTCCTTTTTAGGAACAGATACATTTTGAACTTTCTCCATTGTCTTATGGCTTAAGGTTCACTTTCCAATTGATTACTTTTAAATTTCCCTCAGCGTTTCTTAAGGCAGTAAACAAATAGTCGCCTTCCGGATTACTTGGGTTTGATCCAATAAACCACTTTTTAGAGGCTATTTTTTCTGCTTTTCCTGCAACAATTTGTCCATTTCGCCATAATTTTCCATCCTCCAATATATCCCAAGCAATCAATCTCAATTTACCGTTACTATCACTAATTGCCGTAATAAAGCTATTTTTTGAATGAAAAGATTTATCTAATGTAACCTCGCGCACAGTACCCACACGAATAGAACTCTTCCTGGTAAATTCCCCATTAGAAGAAAGTTTCCATGACGTAATATTCAGACGATCATCCGTCAATTGACTGGCTGTTATAATAAAGTCATCCGTATGAATAATTGAAACCTTTTTGACTTCTTCACCCAAGATATCCCCTGCTCTTGTAACAACTTTTCCATCGCTGGAAATCCGCCAGGCAATGAGTTTTAACTTTCCTTGAGTACGTACAGCCGTAACCACCCCATTAAACCCAGTGGGTTTTGTTATCACTACATCATTGGTAGATCCACCTTTTTTAGAACCCAGCTTATTAACAGATGCCGTTCCCTGAGAATTTTTTGTATCCCAAACAATTATTTTAAATTTATTATCAAACGTTTGAACCGCAGTGACAAACTGACTTTTCCCTATGGAATAGGGAGTCACAGCTACCTTTTTGATTCTCCCTGCGGTAAATTCTGCTTTTCTGGATATAGGTCCTACTGAACCCACTCCCCACGAAATTAACTTTAAATTATTATTTTGGAGTTTCACTGCTGTAACCACTTCATTACTTTTGGTTTTAATTATTTCAACGGATTTTATTGAACCTGCAAGCTTCCTGTGCTCTTTAATCATTCGAATTGGGAAAAAATTAATATTACAAGCAATTAACTCAAGCTTACCCTCTTGGTTTTTTACTGCCAACACCATCCTGTTTTGAGACATAGATTCTATGGCAACGTCCCCTATTTTTCTTCCGGAAGTACTACCCTTTAACAAAAAAGGTGAAGGCCAAATTGCATTTTTAATAGTATCCTCTGCTATCACACTATTCTTTAAAGGTGTCCATCTAGAGGCTAACGGTTTAGTTGGATCGTTTAATCGTTGCACATAAGTGGAATTAAACTTGGCAGGAATCGTATTCCATTTATCAAAACGGATGGGTTTACCTTCTGTAAAACTGTCATCCTTTATTTCTCGTAAATCAAAATGCAAATGAGGCCCGCCGGATTTTCCAGAGTTTCCAACCAACCCTAAAAATTGCCCGGCTTCTACTCTTGGGCGTTCCGCTGGAGGAATATCGGCCTGGGCTTTGTGAGAATGATTATCTTCTTGATCTTTACTGGGAATGCCCTGGCTAGTGCAATGAGGACAATCCAAGAATTGTTTGGAATGAGGACAGATCCCTTCGGGAATTGATCCTGCTTTAAGATGAGCATAAAGCATTACTCGACCATCTCCAATATCAATAAAAAGTTGATTTCCTCCTCCCAATCTTCCTTTACCAGGAGGAAAAACCAAGTCAATCTTAGCCGTTGGATCATCAGGAAGGTTTCTCCAACACCTCATCACCTTTCCGCTAGCTGCAGCAAAAACAGGTTTACCCCAAATAATAAAATCTTCATTAGGATGATCGTCTTTACTTGGAACACCTGGCCTTAGTTTAGTCCAACGACCTTTGTTTTGGTCAAAACGGGCACCTACCATATCTAATGCATTTCGCTGTCTTCCCTCCCCATGGCTACGGGGATTACTAAGCCACCAAACTTCACCTGCATTTAAATCTTTTACTTCTGCTGGGAAACGATAACTTTGACTATATGCAATATTTGAGAATAAAAATGATATTAAGATCGACATTAAAATTAATGTGACATTTTTCATGATTCCCTCCCCTTTAAAATTCGATCACAACGAACACATTATTAAATACAACTAATTTAAATTCTGACAATCACTCTCATTAAATTAATTTTCGCAAATAAACTTTCTTGTAGAAGGTTAAATCGTTGGTGCTTGTAGAGGCTATTAGATTTTGGGACATGGGCTAAAGCCTCATTCCACTTTTTAATTAAATAAGACCATGAAGAGTTCTCACTGTTTGCAAAAGTTCCCGGTCTTCGGGATAATTTGCGTCAATAAAAATTGCCATAGCATCCCAAATCTCAATCGGCTCAAGATTGTTGCTAAGTTGGAGCGCAAACAGCAAGGCCTCCATCCAGCGGTCTGAATAGTTAGTTGGCAATACAGCTGGCTCATTGCAAGATAATCCATCTGACACAGTGCAGCTGACTCCGTACAACAAAGACCAAAAAGCCTGAGTGAAAGACACCACTGTGTAAGGAGTCTTAAATTCAATTTGAGTCGAGATATCATCTAAATCAGAAATGCATTCTGGATGAACAACCCTACCTGCACCACGTGAGATAAGCAGATTAAGCGAGCATTCAACATCGCTGTTTCCGGTCAATCGATAATCGAGATCGTATATACGTTGATATAAATAAAGCGCAAAAAGCTGCGCTATTATTTCTCTATTTTCACCACTGATTCCATGGCCGTTGAAATTATCATAGTAATGGCCGATTTCGTGAAAGAGCGATCTTGTATGTAACGGCGGCAGAACCCCTACACTTATTGCTGAACTATATTGAAAAGGATCACTAGCTTGCGGATCGTTACAGTTGACATGGTTACTCTGATTATCCCTGCAATGAATAACCAAAGGATGCGGGACTGGAAAACCGAAATCCTTTGTATCCGTCTCAGACAACCAAATGAAATTGTAATTGGCACTTACACCATCTAAGAAATCGAGGGCGGGGTTGACTATATTGATTAAAGGTGATCGATGGCTAATCACAGGAGTGCTTGGGTGATGATCCCAAGTATAGGGATGTTGAGAACCATGAGTTACAAGCTCCCCCATCAATGGGTCTATGATGGCCAGAGCTAATTGTGTTTTAAAAAAAGTATCCTGTGCAAGGAGCTGGTTATTCAGGTTTGTCGCAGGGCCTGGATTACCCCCACGGAAATCGGTTTCAGGTTCGCCTGAAAGACATTGTGCACCTTCTAAAAATGATATCTCCTCAATACTTGTTCCCAAAGTTTCCTCAAAGTCCACTACAACATGCCGAGCTTTGTCTCCAAGTCTTGTTGGTCTCCATCCCACAGGATTACAATCTATATCAGGATGTGCTAGTAAATTGATAGTATTACTTTGGATCGTCGTGGGAAGGTTGTCACGAAATACCAGGTTCATATTTCGTGGATTGTCGTCGATTTCAGTTACCAATGCTCTCGCCTCTGGGGGGCGATCTTCAATGGCAATGAGGTCACCTGTTGTCGCATTAACTAAAACGCTGCCCTTTATCAATTTACTGCTTGTCAGAAATGGAATTGTTATTTCACCTACATAAGCTATTTGCTTCAACGAGGGCAAGGCAACCAGCCGGACACTTTCAAGATCGAAATTATTCCCGCCTACTTCTCTTTTCCAGTGTTTGAGAATGGCTTTTCTCGCATGAACAATAGACAGGCGTTTATCAAATCCCAAATAATCAATGCTAGGATCGACCAAACTTCCTTTAATATGCACAACTTTCTTTCTATCACGTATTACAAGACTTATCTTTGCCTCGTCCTTATGGATCGGCAAGCCACGATAGTTTTGCACCAAACGTACAATCGATATTTTTGCGTTGTGGTAACTTTGAGATTCAATTTTCAACTGCTGAAGGACGGTTTCACTATCGCCTGTAAGATTCCAACTATGGGGATTCGATCTTACATAGTTTCGAAAAGCCTTAAGGGTTCTTTCTTCCAGAGATTCAACATTGGATGGTTCTACTTCAAATAATGCATCTAATTTATTTTGAGCACACGCCGACAGGAGAAAAAATAATAAAATTAAAATTCTCATTTCACCTCTCCCTTATTGTAAGAACAGAATTTATGGGCCTTGTAAAATCTAAAAACAATTTAATTTTTCCGCGAGATATTCTTTTTCGGTTTCCACTGTTTTTTTCAAACGATCTGAGTCAAAGAGCTAAAGAACAAATATCGGATTGATGCCCGTTACCATTCTCTCTTCCAAAGAATTTCAGACACAAAACCCAGTTTCGTTCTTAGGCAACCAGGTTTACGGTTTTGCATCCCATGAGGCCACAAACTGAATCTTTGAAACTTTAACCTTAAATAGAAAGAATACCCGCCAAAATGAGTTTCCGGATTCGCCGAGTCAATTACTCAATTGGTCCCTGTATTTGCCGGGTTAACGATTCTTTCCCCAAAGGTTCCATCCCCATTACTCAACCAAATACTTCGATCATTTCCTTTGCGGCGATCCCCTTCTTTGGTATACAAAGCCATGTAATCCGTTCGTCTATCTCCATTAAAGTCTCCCAGAAAGAAAGAATATCCATCGAAATGAGTTCCTGTGTTCGCCGAGTTAACGATTCTTTCCCCAAAGGTGCCATCCCCATTACTCAACCAAATACTCCGATCATTTCCTTTGCGGCGATCCCCTTCTTTGGTATACAAAGCCATGTAGTCCGTTCGTTTATCTCCATTAAAGTCTCCCAGAAAGAAAGAATATCCATCGAAATGAGTTCCTGTATTCGCAGAGTCAACTATTCTTGGCCCAAAGGTTCCATCCCCATTACTCAACCAAATACTCCGATCATTTCCCTTGCGTCGATTGCCTTCTCTTGTATACAAAGCCATATAATCCGTTTGTCCATCACCGTTAAAATCTCCAAAAAAGAAAGAATATCCATCAAAAGATGTGTTAACACTAGCCCAGAGTGCCTGGTTGCGGAAGCTGGTTCCCTGGTTCGCACCACCACCACCGGTACAGCCGGCATTAGTGTGGATGCCGACAGCAATACCCGGATTGGCTTTATCAATGACCGGGCCTCCGGAGTTCCCTCCTTGTGAATCTGCCTGATAACGGATGGTGGAATTATTAGCCGAGGAAGGTTCGTGCGATTTCACCTCGCCGCTGTCTGTCTGCAAAGTCTGGTTATCTGAGTTTCGCGGCGGACGTCTGCCAAAACCAGGTCCCGGGCCGTCAACACCATAGCCTGTGATGGTTACATTGGCAGGGGCAGAAGTGTTCGATAGCCTAAAAGCATCGCCTTGCGCCTGCTGTGGCATTTGCCCGGTCTGCGTGTTAGCAAAAACCTTCAGCGTAGCCCAGTCATTTCCGATTTGAGTATTGTTCCCGGAAGATACTATTGAGCTTTGGTCAATTATATATTGGTCATTAGCCCCTGGGGCAACCGTTGTACCATCCGCCAGGCTGGGTGGAACTTTAAATTGCAATACCTGTGTGCCAGTGCCGATGCAATGCCCTGCAGTTAGAATCTGGCCGTCATCCACCAGCCAGCCGGTGCATCCAATAGGCATGATGCGACCCACGCGAGGATCATTGGCGGCCACGCGATCATCGCCGAAGCAAATAGATTCCGGCTCACCCACATCTGGACCCGAGGGTTTTTGCTTTTGTGCTTTCTCGTCGGTGATGATGAAGTTTCTCAACTGCCCACCAAATATGGCTTGCAGTTCGGCGGGTGCGACCACAGCACCCTCGGACTCCAATAGGATGTTGCTTTCAGGTTGTGTCGGCAAGCCCACGACTACCTTACCAAAACTGGCTTTTACACCTTCCCCCTCAAGCGTCACAGTCAATTTATCTCCGTTGAATATAACGGTACTGCCTTTGAATTGCTCCAGCATATTCTGCGTCAAATCCTGGTGACTATCCCCAGCGGAAACGGTGATCTTACCCTGCTCTCCAAGCTCAAAATTTGTAAAACTTAATTGAAGCCATTGGGCACCTGGAATTGAAACTTCATTTTTCCCAATTTTTAACTTCTCAAAGATAGGTTGCAACGCTTCAGGAGCGGCGTCAGCACTTACCTCAGCGCGGGCAGCAGGCGCGATCTCAGCGATGGCGAAAGCAGGTAAGATGGCGGAGGCAATCACTATCAGGAAGGCTAATTTTAGAAAATTTCTCAACATGGTAGTTTCTCCTCTGATATAAGAATTGACTTCTTTATCGGTTAGCCCATAGAGACATAAAAGAAAAGCGAACTCTTCTAAAGGTACATGCAGGCTCAAAGCTAATTTCAATTTTTAAAAGAAAACGAATGCAGGAAGGAAAAACCAATAATTAGAGAAAAATTAATTTTCTCACTACCCTCCCTCAATTACCTAAACAACACCACAATGGTAAATAACCAACATCATTCCCTCTCCCAAAGGAATTCCCAGGTTCAAAGCAATATTTTGGTACTATTTAAGTTATTAAAAGAGATTTTACTATTCCGAAATTTTCATGTCAACCAAGTATATCGGATCAATTTAAATTTTTTAGTTTGACATCCGTAGTATCTATTTCTAAATCCGCTCTACTATTTCGCGTTCTTGGTAGCACTGGAAACCATTTCAATAATTTTGAATTTAGAATGTCGATTTATTTTTTGCGCCGGAATGGGTTTGATCGCCGTTCCCGATTACGCCGGTCAGGCTTTAGTGAAAGATAAAAAACTGTATCCCATAGGAGCGATGGAAAACGTTCACGAAGAAACCTTTCTCGTGTCCTCCCCGCGGACGATCACCAACCCCGTCGCCGATTACCTGATGGAAGAGTTCGACCTGCTGTTCCACCAGGCCACCAAACCCGAATCTTCAGAACTATAAAAAACTATCGAGGTCCAAGGGAAAAAATTTAACTAACCATTCCGAGCATTGACATATGGATAGAAGTTAATGGTTTAGTTTTATTGATTTTTTAAGGGTCTCCACAAGAACGTGCGCCGCAAAATCAATCTGTTCAGCACTATGTGCAGCCGTAATACTCAGAATAATACGAAAAACCTTTCCACTATGTTGAAACAAGACCCCTACACCACGATTCTGCAATTCATTCACAAAAAACTCAGGATCAGAAACATTTGGAGGGACGATAGATTGGACAGGGAAAAGCGGAGCCATTTCCAAGAAACCTGCCCTATGTAAAATAGTTTGAAATTTTCTTATATTTGCAATTAGATTTGTCCTGAGTTCGTCACCTTTTGATTCATTGATGTCGAGAGCATTTTCAACTGCATGCAAAAGAGGAAAACAGGGACTGCTGCAATGCTCTAATGTTAGGCTATTCATTCGGAACCAATTGATCATACGGGCACTTCCAGACAACATCGCTATTGGAACTCCAAACCCTTTGGCAAGTGAACTAACAAGAACGATATTGGATGGGTCGAAACCGTGCCATCGAATTGAACCTCCTCCCCTCAACCCGAAAGGAAAACACAAATTAGAGGAATGACCTAGCAAACCAATTGCCTGAGTGTCATCAACCACAACAATGCCACCATAAGGTTCAATAGCTTGCAAGTAGTAAGGTAAGGGCATCGGGATCCTTGTCACAGAACTGACACCATCAAGGACAACAATTGGGCGTTTCTTATGGCGCGCGTTCTCTGACAATAGAGAAGCAAAACCTTCATGTGAACCTTGCGAAAAAGAATAGCTGGGTACTCCTTTAGCAACAGCTCGCTCAATACCCCACCGGGCAATTGGGTAGACCTCATCATCATAATAAATAGCAATTTCATCACTTGATGACATGGCATCGAACAAATCCCAGAAAAGATGCAATGTCGATGCAGCAAACAACCCGGCTTCGCAACCCTGAAGCAAAGCCAGTTGCTGCGCGATTGCATTAGAAAGTGGATTATCTTCATTCAAAAAAGATGGCGGGGAACTCAGTGCTTCCCATGAACGCAATTCGTTTTGAGTGTGCCGCAAACCAAGATAACAAACATTCGAAAAATCAACTTTCCTTTTATTCAAAGCCAAATTCTCCATATTATCTTGGTCCGCAGAACACTAATAAATTATGCAAACTACTTAGTTCGCTGGTTTCTTTAACATGCTCTCTTACAAATTGCGTATGCAGCTTTACATCCCTTCTTACATATCCACCTTCTGCCTCTATTTATCCATTTTCCAATAAGTTGAGGCTCTATACCAGAGTCACCCGTGTAACCAAAAGCATCACTACGACCTTCTCTTTGAATTCCTTGAATTTGTTTTGGAAGTTTCATTATTTTCTCCTTAAATTAAAGTCCAAGATAATAAGCAGTCAGGAAACTAAATCGCCAACTAACTTCATGTGGCTAGAAATACCTACTGCCCAGAATTAATCATTACTTTTTATACAACCTCAATCTCGACAATTATCTAGACAAGCTGTATGTTTATCACTACCAATTTCATAAACGTCATGACATGTATCTTCACAAAATGCGTCTTGCGCCGCAATCCCACCCACAATCACGTACTCGCCGCGGAAAGTACGATCAATACCTCTTAGTTCTTCTGGCAATTTCATTGTATTTTCTCCTCAATTAGATACTACTAAAATAAATTTTTTAGGTCTTACCTCAATCAACACATATTCCTATTCGTTATGTTCAACGACTTCTAAAATGCTGCGGCTCACCCAGCAAAACAGGGACCACATCACTCACATCAATGGTATAACGCAGTACCATCTTGGATCGCATGATATTTTCTGCATCGAAAAAAGACACATTTACATCATAGCATTCTGAATCTTTTCGGCATGTTGGACTTGGTTTCACATCAATACCCTCTAAGTCTGTTTCCCACTCCACTTTGAATTTCTTACCCAGGTTCAAGGCAATTTGAAAACTTTGCGTTGCTGCAAAATTCAAAGCACGCTCTTCTCCTGCGATTCCCTTGTTGCGAGATTCTTCAAATAATCGCCGTGTAATCCTCTCCATAAGCAGTTTTTGTCTATACTTATCTTTTCCGGCCTCACTTGTGTCGTTAGGATCGTAATCCGTGTAAATATCTAATATGGAATTTAGATTCCATGACTTTGTACCCCTCATATTTGGAGAAATAACAGGGATCTCCATGCCATTCATCAATTGAGCTGTCCCACTAATTTTTCCTGGAACAGCAATACGCTCAATGATAGGGACCACCCGACCTGTTTTTTTGCTTATGGAACGATTCGGTTCTTGTCCGTTATGCGTATCCAAAGAAGGATGCGTGAACATATTCAATGGCCCTATATCATGCTCAGAATCAAGAGGGCTATGATCATCAGCGTAGCCCTCAAATTCCATAAGAAAATGCACTAATTCAAAGTAACCCTCTTCAGAAAAATCACCAGAGGGTTGAATAGCATAAATAGGAGATTCATCTTGAGTTAACACCCAAATCACATCTTTAGCATCATACAGGTGTGGCTTGTGATGTCTGACTTTCTCTTTAGCTTTCCCAGAGCCTGATTTCGGGGTAAACGTTTCTTTCCATCCTAATAAATGTCGCACAAGGTGCGAATTGTTTCTAATATTCAAATGTCCACCTGAGTCAAAGGTATCCGCAGTTTGTTGTAAGGAATCGACCCTAGCCAGGGTTCCAAAATCTGTGGTCAAACCACCGATGGCATAAACCAACTCTCCATTTTTTTGGCAACTACAAGCAGAAGCTACGATCGCCGGAGAAGTCTCAACATTGGGTTTGGTACTCACATTTTCGCTAGCCACTACATTGGGTTTTTCTATTACATCTTCTATCTTCTCTTTGGCACTTGCCTCATCAATTTGAGGATTTAAAGTTGAAACGGGCTCACCTTCCACATAAGTTGGATGATCCCTCGAGCTCTCTTCATCTAAATTTATTTGCTTCGTTGTGTTTAATATCTCTGGCATACCACATCTCCCTTTTATTTGGTTTTTTTTAAAATTATAAATAAGCTTTACTGCACCCATAATATCCAATCTGCCTGCCAGTAAACGTCGGCAATCTGATACCTTCTGATATTCACATCCCAAAGCACTTTCCAGAATAGAGTCTCTAACAATTTGAACATTCGGCTCTAAACCATGTGCTTTTTGTAAACTCAGCAATAATGCGACCACTCCTGAAATGATTGGAGTCGCAAAACTAGTCCCCGTCCTAGTTGTCACTCTATTTCCTGGAAGAGCTCCGAGAATGTTGACTCCGGGAGCAAGTAGTCCTTTGTTTTGATATTCACTTCCCCAATTACTAAATTCCATTGGTTCCCCATCGTCATCCATAGCACCCACAGTTAGAACTGTGGGCAAAGCTCCGGGAACATGCAAGCAGGAGCAACCATCATTTCCAGCCGATGCTACAATGAGTCGACCCTGCTGATGACATTCCTGAACAACTTCCTTTAGCATTGGATGGGCAATCCCGGTATAAGAGTATTGTCCTCCACTCACATTAATTACATTTGCTCCAGCATTTAAGGCAACTCGGATCGCTCGAGCGAGATCTGGCTGTGAACAAGGAGCAATGCCCCCTTTGGAATCATCACGGAAGATGGGAATGACCAACCCTCGACATTGCGGAGCTAACCCTTTCACTGAACTTTCATGATTCCCAAAAATTATGCTGGCAACATGAGTACCATGTTCGCTAGCTGGGCCATTGACAATTCCCGGCTCCATTAAATCTATTTGTTTTATATCTGAATTGTTAAAACTGGGATGAGTCAAGTCACATGGTCCATCTAATATCGCAATCGTAATCTCATCATCTCCTAATGTATGCTGCCACAAATCCGACAAACCATTCAAAGGTGGAGCCGTTTTTTGAGATATAGGCATTCCATCAGACGCAACAACTTCCTGTTTAATTGAATCTTGCATAATGAGTCCAACTTTTTCTAAATATTCAACTTTTAATAATTCCGAAAAAACAATTTCTATGCACTTTTGTTCTCTTACGAAATAGCTTTAGAATTACTTGATTCATTTTCTCCTGAGTCGGGAGAAGATTTTGGACTAATACCAAAGTATGCATACGATGCAGCAACAGCAAGCCCTAACCATGATGTTCCAAGATCACTGATTGTCGAGTTCGCATCCGGATAAATCATAACCCCAAGTATCAATGCAATTAATCCTGTAAATATCCAAACAATGATATACAAAAGAGTTAATGATGTCGCAAGCAAACTAGTCTTGGTAATGCCATCTTCATCTACAGCTTCCGTCATTAAAACAACGGCAGGATTATCCCCAGGCTTAGTAATGGTTAATTTGGATATCACCAGAGCAGAAACAAGACCTCCGACAGTTGTCACAACATAAATAATTCCTTCTCCAAAATCTTTTTTACATTGAGAAGCGTCACAATTTACAATTTTAAAAATCATATAAGCTACAGTACCTGAATAAAGTAAAAGCAAAATAAATCCAATTACTCCACCAAAGACAATTTTAAAATTCGTCAAAATCTCACCTCCATTCCACAAGGTGTTTATAGGCAATAACTCGATTCAAATTTTCAAGGAAAATAAATTCAGGAAGGAAAACACAAACAAATGTAGAACAATTGATCTTCTCATCATCCCTCCCAGCTTAACTTCAATAACGCCATACTGAATGCGACTTATCCCCATTCCCTCTCCCAAAGGAATTCACAGGTTAAAAGCTCGGCTAGCACGCTATAAAGTTAATTCAGGCAGATATTACTATTCCAATAATTTAATGTCAACGAAAATTTCGGATTAGCTGTTATTTTTTTAGTTTAAAATTGGAACTATCTGATTAAATGCGAGAAATTTTAAACTTAAAACACACGCCTTTATTGGGCGCCTCCGCAAATCACCTGATTTACCCTTATTTTAAGCCTTAATTCCGGAATTTATATTTTCACAAAGGTTGACAGGAAAATAATCACAAAATCTAAAAATAATTTTGTTTAAGGAATATTTAAAATTTTAATTCATATTACGAATATATTTATTTTTGCTTTTCCGATATATTTGAAAAGTGGAACCCTCGGGTGTTCGATTCGAATTGGAATTACGAACAGTGGGGGAAACATCGGTAATTTTGAAATCAGGTTATTTAATTTAAAAAGATTTACAGAGGGGAAAAAGGAAGAAGAGTAAATTCTGTTTTAAATTACAAAATAGCTCATTCTGGATTATGTCAACCTCGTAGGACAAATTATTTACCGGTTAGATTATTGACTTGTTTCATCTAATTCTAGCTTTTTGCTTAATTCATTAAGATCAGCATATGGATGCCCACCAGTGCCAACACGATTGGACCAATCATCGATAAAATTTAAATATTGCTGTACATTTTTATTTCTGGTAGTCCGCAATATAAAGTATTGGATCGGATATATATCGTTTAATTCTAATAATCCCACCTTCCACATCATTGCCAAGTTAGAGAAATGGCGTAGAAGCTTATCAATTTCCTTCTCTTCGTTTGAGCCGTGAAATTGATGTCCATATTTGAACTCATCATATTCTATTTTATAGAAAGCCGATTGAATGGTTGCATCATCCATAAATGTGTGCAAACTGTCGGAAACCATTTTTGCTCTTACGAGTTTATTATTTAAAATGGTCTGCCGTACATTAATGACAAATGCGATTACGCCAATCAACAAACTTACTACCGGAATCAATACTATGGATACTTGAATTGAATAGGGAAAGGTCTTTAATAATTCATACATCTATTCTTACCTTACTCGGAAAATAGAAAGCTAGAATCAAGTTAATGATCTCAGCAAAAATTCTTTACTATCCTGCACATACTTTTTCAATTCCCTCAATAATTCTCGTTATCTTAAAAACAATCAAACCATTTCCAACAATTAAGACTATCCACAAAATTACGCCGAGCATAGTAACAACGGAGGGTTTTTCTTTTGAATAGATATCCCAACCAAATTTTTCTTCACCTAATTTTGTTTCAAGTTTTCTCAAATATTCGCTCATTTGACCAAGTCTAAGAAAAAGTATCAATGCAGCTATACCGCTAAAAACTGAGAATGCTAATGGAATCCACCAGGCCATCGACAAAATTTGATTCGGAAGTTCCAAACAAAAAGACGAATTATTATGTCCAATTCCCTGAGTGGCAAGCCATGCATACACGGTAGCCGTAACTATAACGGAGTATTGCAAAAGTTTCTGAATTCTTTCGTACTGATCTTTGACTTCACCTTTTAAACTTTTATATTCTTCCAGATGAAAATTTCTTTGTGGACTATCCATTTAGAATCACCAAAGAAAAAAATAGTTTATCTTGAGTTAAATAAGTCCATGCTCTCAGACTAGGGTAGAAAATCGAACGTTATCAAAAGAAATCCAAGTATTGGGATTATCTGAGATTCAAACGCCCAGCCCACATTGCGCAAACCACTACACAGGAAGTCCTCTCACATTAATTCCTTGTTCTCTTACAACCCGTTTTTGAATAATCCGGGATTATCTGACACCACGGTTTTTTGCCGTTAACTCAATTCCTTAATGTGTTCTCTAAACACGGCGGCAACGTCTCCATAGAACGGATTCGTTGGATGCAGTTCATCAAACCATCCGCGTTCCGGCACCACATTTTTAACATCCAAATAATGCACCGATTGCGGAAAGGAGGATGCAGTTTGTTCGATCACCGTGTTGATTTCATCAAAAATAATTCGCGTCAATTCTATTTGCAATTGCCTGTCGTTAATACCCAGTTCTTCCAGGGGTTTCCCTAACCACCGTCCTGAATTAGGAATAGGATAACTGTACCCGTGGCAAAGAATTTTGATTTCCGGTTGAACTCGAAGAACAATGCTAAACAGGTTTGTGTAATCACTTGCCAAACGCGCTTTAAATCGTGAAAAAGGAATTCGATCAATGAGGTGAACCGGATCAAAACTGGAAGTCGCTTCCTTGACATAATTTTTTAAACCTCCTCCCGCAACCAAATCGTTTCCACCACCGCTCACGAGAAAATACGAAGGTTCTTCTTTTTGTAAAGCAGTCGTAAATTCCGCTTTCGCCACCATATCTCGTATCAAATCACCCGCTTCACCAAAACTCATAATTGCAAAGTCCGGATTGTCCATAAGGTGGTCAATGACATCATGCAAAATAAACGGATACTGAAACCAGGAATCTCCTTCCGACATAATACGAATCTTCGCTTTTTTCTTCGCTTTTTCATAGCGGCGTTGACGGCTGCGTTTGCAAATCCAATTCGCCGAATTTAACAGCAAGGCGCTTTCCTGCAATTCAGGCGCGTCCACGGTCACTAACTCTTGATTGATTTTGAACAGAGGATCCATTCCGCGGGAGGACTCATCGGAAAGCGTAAAGTAAGGCGCGAGTTCCTGTTCGGTGATTTCTTCGTCCTCCAACTTTTCCATTAACTTGGCGATTTTGATTTGTGGTATAGCCGGATCTTCCGGCCGCTTCGCCGATCCATCACTCATTAAAATAGTAGCACCTCCGCTGGACTGGATAATAGCTTCGTTGAGGTTGCTGTGAGAGAACGTTCCCAATTCCTCTAAGATACGTGCCTCCGATTTGTCCCAGCTTTGTTTTTTCAAATGGGAAAATATGGAACTGATCCGCACGCCTTCATTCGCAATCCAATTCACCAAATGATCCGGATCGCCTGCCTGCCAGGGAGTTCCATCCTTCTTCATAATTTTGCCGCCTTTTTTTTCAGGAACCCCGGAATGATGAAGCGCAACCACGTCCCACTGATCATTAAACACCGGTGAACCCGAAGAACCCGGCATCGTATCGGCTTCGTAATGAATGAAATCTTTGAACCGGTTTTGAATACGATTATTTCGAATAGTGATATGTTTATCCGAACCGGAAGGGTGCTGAATCAGACTAATAAATTCGTTCATGAGGGCTTTCCCGGACTTCTCGGTCAATTGAAGAAACCCAAATTCTCTGAGCGATTTACCATTCCGGCTTAAAGGGTTGACCGTCACCAAAGCAAAATCCAATTCTTTATTACTGTAGAAAAACCGGTCCGGCATCAATTCAAAAAAGTGTGTCGCCTTCAGGTTGAATTCGTGATCGTATTCAAAGTCAAATTCGCACAAACTACGCACGGCAAACTCCAGGACGGGAAGCACATGTTGATTCGTAAGAAGCAAGGAAGGAGAAATCATAAACCCTGTACCGAAACCTTCGGGTCGGCCCTTCGGATTTCGAATGTGAATACGGCATACTGACCGACCGACTTCCAGGCCTCGGCTCAAATAATTAATTTGAAGAAGATCATTTTGCCCTAAAACGCGCTCTTGAGCAAACGAGTCGTTCGCTTCAAAAAGTTTTTCTCTCAGTTCAAATCGCTTACGGTCTTCCGCTTTTTTAAGACCTTTTTCCTCTACGTTTTTGAGGTTTTTTTCACGCTCTTTTAGGGAATCACTATACCGCTTTTGAGCATTTTCCCACTGCGAGAGAATCCTCAATTCCAAGCGATCTTTCGTATCATCAAAGTTATTTTTAATTGGTGCCATGGAAAATCCCCCCCCTCTATAAATAAGTTTTATCTATCTATGCAGAAACAGAAGTTCATGTCTGTCGGTTTCTATTTCCCCGAAAATTCAGTAAAAATAGTCCTTTCCGTTAATGCGAAAGTTTTCGATTACCGGAATATTATCATAAGGGTAATTTTATTTGAAGACGAATATCGGCAATTAAATAAAAGGTATTCCAGGCTTTGTTATTTGATGAAACCCATAGCTTCCCTTTCAATTACCTGGTTTGGTTTGATGAAGGTCGCGATGAGCAAATCAAGAAATATCACTTTGATACCTGCAAACAGATGCAATGCCATTATGGGATTTAAAAGTGTTGCTTTGGTCGCTTCCAGGGTAAAACCGTCTTCATTCCCCTCAATTTAGTTTTTATAAAAGTAACTGCAAAAACAAATTTACCCTGATTACTGGAACGATCAAAACCTCAACTTGAAAAGTGTGGCGGCCTGGGAATGGGAACTTGGCTTCTCCGGAATGAAAGGATCCACAATATTCAGTTCTGAAGCAGAACTTAAAAAGGTGGAGGGTTGTATTTTTGACAGGGACATTTCAGAATCCACCTCTTTACTTTTACTCACGGTCTGAGTTTTATCTTTATTCACCGTAAATTCACTCTCTATCATCCTTTGGGGACCCAACAACTCCCAAATAGAAACTTTTCTTTTTTTAGGCCTGGCTTTTACATCCAGTTTGGCCACTTCCACTTCACTTTGTATTTTGCCGTTCTTTGGGGCACCACCCCAGGTAGGCTCTTCCGCATCGGCAACACTGAACCCCCAACCTATTGAAATCGTTAGCATTATTAAGGTGGAACTGAGTATATTTTTTGTGGTGGCTTTCATATTTATACTCCTTTCGTTTTCATTTTGAAACCGAATATAGAGTAGTCTGATTAGCCGCCCGTTTCCTTTCAGCAAAGTAACGAATTGTTTCAGTTTGTAACGATTATTGGGGAGATTTCCGGGTAAAGGAAGATTTTCGGTTTTTTGCAAAGAGTTGAACCGGGCTCAAAAAAAATCGGAGCGTTCATTGGCGTGGGGGAACAGACGGTGGCAAAGTGGAAAAAAGGTAGGGCACCGGCGTATGCCGACCGGTTCATTCGCTTGGTTACCAAAGAAAGTGTGGAATGGGGAATCCTCGTACAATCACTAATGAACTCTTTGAGCGGACTCGACCCACTCAAGCTCCAAAAATCCAGAAATTGAAAGGATACGAAACCTTATTTGCGCTCCACCATGATGACAACACGGCCGGTGTGAGCCTTCTTGCCGTCTATCTCGACAACATGCCGGCCGGAGACTTTCAATGTCACTGGCGAGGCTTTAAAACAGACCGGCCCTTCGAACAGAGGTTTTGCCTCATCACCCTTGGCATTCGGGCCAATGATGCGCCAAACAATATTACAGTCCTTGTTGCTATTCGTCGGGTCAGTCAGCGTCAGTTTCTCGCCTGCCTTTCCGTTAAAGAAAAATTGGACGCGTTGACCCGGTGCTGTAATTGAACCATCGAGGTTCTCATCAAAGCGCAGCGCTTCGACCCTCGGCTCTGGCACTCTAAAGGTTGTGACCGAAACGTTGCCCGTGGCATCCGTCTTGCCATCTATTTCCAGAATATATGAGCCGGTAACGGGTAACGCTATCACATCGGTATCAAAGCAAACCGGCGCTTCGAAAACAGTGTCACGTTCCTCACCGACGCTGACAATCCGCCAGACAATATTACACTTCTTGTTACTTCTCGTCGGATTGGCCAGCACCAGCCGGTCACCGGCTTTGGCATTAAAACTAAACTGTACGACGGCACCGGGGATATGGATTGACGCGTCCTGTGGCTCACCGAACTTTAAATCCACTTTCCGCGGTTCCGGTACACGAACGATCTCGATACTGTAGAGACCTGTCTTATTACCCGCATCGATAGTAACGGTGATAACTTCACCGCCTGGTATATCAATCGGGTCCGTTGCAAAGCAGCTTGCACCTTCGAACAGTTGCTTTTCGCCGCTGTGCACAGACCATTTGAAACCGCAATCATTATCGCCTTCGGGGTCCATCAACAGCAGTTGATGTCCGTTTTCGATACGCAACTTGTAGGTATCCACCTGGCCGGGGGATAACAGATTGCCATCAAAGCGTTGTCGCTCGGCGAGACTCACTGTGTTCGAGCGTCCTTCAGCAGTTTTACCTAACACAAAGCCACCCTCGATACCGGCTGGAACCTCGACCTCGAATAGCTTCGCATCCGCAACCTGCAGACGAGGCTGGGCGATGCATAGTGAACCGCTCACTAAAACCTTCTCCTTGCTATCCAGCATGGACCAGCGTGCCGCGCAGGTGGACGCGTTGGCTCCGTCGACGACCGCAAGCCCCGTGTTGCGAAAAAATAATGCACTGCCGCCGGATTCTTCCAGCGACCATCGCATCCGCTGTTTGACAGTGGCAGCAGGGATATCGACCGGCACATTCAGTTTAAGCACACCTCTATCGACTGTGGTAACTTTAGCCGGTGCGGCCTCGCTTTTAGCCGCATCCACAATGTTGGCCATATCCACGATATCCGTATTTGCCCACGATTCATCACCAGTGAGGCCGACGTCAAAGATGCAGCCCTCGTGCACCGGCCCCGGAGGAAGACCCAGGTCACCACACGCTTGGGTCGCCTTGGCAACCGCATCGGCTGGCAGCGATTTACGAGTCACAATCGTTTGTGGGCGGATGGGCCCGAGGTCAGCGGCGTCGAATGGTTTTTTGAATAAAGAGCGCTCGCCGCTAGCCAACCAGTCCTCCAGAAATTCGCCATAGAGCGTGTCAGTGTCAGTTGGGTCGATGGTCTTTCCATTTTTTAGCGCCACATCGTTGGCGGGTTCCCCATCGCCGTTTCCGAGCAAACCGGAAAAGTCCCCCGCCCATTCGGCGGGAACTCGCAGGTTGATCGTAGTGCCACCCACAGTCGCCACCGACAGTCCATTTTTAAATCGAACCAGGAACCACTGGCGAAACCTTTGAATATGAATATCATCATCTCTGTAGGTGCCTCCATCCAGAAACGGTATCGGTTGGCCATCCACGACGATCGGTGTTGAATCCTCCGGCCCCGCTTCGAATAGGGTGACAACGCGGTCTCCAACTCGGACCGCCAAGCTACGCGCAAAGGTCGCCTCAGGGTTTAAAGCTAACCTGGCAAAGCGCGCCTGCACTTCCACGCTGCCGGCAGTATCACGTAGCAACACAAAGTCGCCGGCACCCTGAAAATCGTAGTAGCGTCCATCGAGTGTCTTCAGGTGCGGATCTCCAAACAACCAGGCCAATAAGCCCTCCTCTTCTTCCTCCTCCCTGGGTGGACCTCCCGGATAGCTTCTCGGATCATCGACAGGCCTCGGGGCTTCTTCACCCATCCCCCCCTCTTCGAAACAGCGTTTGACCATGTCGCCCGGACTCTCAGTTATTTCAAGACCGACAGCACCTCCTACCACGCTCCCCCACGGACCGAATCGGCCAAAGGGAGCGGGAATCACACTGCCTGCGATTTGTTCGGCCACTTGCGCCAGGCTGCCGCACTCGGTTTCCGCCCTCGCAGATTGACCGAACAGCAGACAAAATCCAAACACCATTAAGGCAAGCCGCGTTCGAATAAAAAACTTTTTCTGCGTGGATCTATTCATTTCTCGACCTTATACTCATGCTCAACGACTTTCGATACCTGCATATCGACTTCTTCACCGTTTCGGGTGGTCTTTGCCTTGAAGAAAACATCGACTCGGCTCGTGACCTGCTGGGCAATGAGCAAATGCCGGTCCCAAATTCCTGAAGCCACAACGCTGACCGTCGAATCCTTCATTTCATTTTTCATCGAAACCTTTGCGGACAGTTCGAGTTCGTTTATAGAATCAAGTTGGATTTCCACGGGAGACGGGTACTCTGCGTCGGCGTAGGTCCATTTGGCACCGGAGCCGACAGGTTCGTCGGGAACCATTAAGAACAGAACCGGTGTATTGAGGTGTTCAGAGTGGCGATCCCTGTTTGAAACCGATGGCGGTTCCACTTTCGTGAGTACGCCATTAGAACTGAGTTGCCATTCCCAGGATTCTGTGTTGCCATCGCTGCTGCCGACCTTCGTTGCCTGGAACCGAGCCACAAGGTCCCCGGACTTTTCCGGCTCAACCAGGCGTACTGCCAGTTCGTATCGAGAGTCATAGGCATCGGTAAATGGTTTGTCGCCCACCGTTCCCTCAGTCACCGTGCTTGCCGAGACATTTACTTTGACCGGTGTGGTTTGATCGATGTTGAGTAAGAACCGCGGTTCCGAACCGGCATCTACAAGGCGGACACCGTTCAGGTCCACGCGATCGCGATTGACATCTGCTTCTGATTTTGTCTCTGGTTTTGGTTCGGGTTTGGGCTCGGGTTTTGTCTCTAATGCGGCTTTACCTTTTCCTGGACTGGGCTCCCGGGTATCGTCTTTGCCCGAGCAGGCACTCAGCGTTATAACAACGGCACAGGCTATGAATAAATGCAGTATCTTTACGGGTAAATTATTCACTGGAGTATGGCAGCGTTAAAGAAAAGTATTTTACGGATTGGCAAGCACTTCCCGCTACGGCATTGCAACACGATTACCGTCAGCGACGAATGAGATCTTTGCATAAGTAAAAATTTTTAAAAACCCCAGGCGGTCAATCACCCCGTCCCTCTTTAAAAAGAGGGCGAGCATGAGTCTCCGTTTTAAGTTTGTTATGTTTTGTTTATATACTCTAGGGTTATGCAAAGGTCTTGCATCAAATAGAGCGATTATAAACACCCTTTCTCCCGGAATCAACGTAAACAGCTACTCAACATCAAATAACGTTGCTTGATCTTTCGCACCATGAGTCACGCGAACAATTATAATTTCTTTCTCTGTCACTTCATAATAGATCGCATAACCTCGATAAAAATGCGCTCGCAATCCAGGAGAAAGATAATCTCGCTTGGGACCTAGTTCAGGATAATCCAGGAGAGGTTGAAAGTTTGCTTCTAACTTTTGAATAAATGTTGTCGCAACATGAGGAGAGTCTTCCGCTATCAAGGCCCATATTTCGGCAAGATCATCCTCGGCCTTATCGGTTATTTGGAGGCTGCGTTTTTGGCTAATCGTTTTTTTCCTTTTTTAATAATACGCTCAGCATCAAACTTTTTCACGCGGCCAGCTTTCACATCAGATAAGCCATCCTGTATTTCAGCTCGAAGTTCTTCCAATTTGCGACCCTGAACAACTTTTTTGTATTTCCAATCTCGCAAAGCTTCCCGTACGATTTCACTACTTGAAGCATATTCACCCGCTTCAACCGCACCGCGAACCACTTCAGCCATTTCTGAGGTCAAGGTAACTGTCATTCTTTCTACATCGCCCATAGTCTATTCACTCCCTGATTCAATAATCATACTATATCATACCGAGTATGACATGAAAAATCGATGAATTTTACTCACTATAGGCCATTTAAGGGCAAGGTCACAAGTATTTCGGTGCCTTTTTCCGGCTGGCTTTGGATGTTTAACGTTCCCTGGTGGGCTTCGGCGATGATGCGGCACAGATACAACCCTAAACCATAACCTCCGGTTTGTCGCTGACGGGCTGGGTCGACTCGGTAAAACGGTTCCGTTAAAAAAGGAATGTATTTTTCATCAATCCCTTTTCCAAAATCCTGAACGGTCAACGTTATTTCATTTTCAGATTTTTTTAACGATAGCTTCGGAGGGTGGGCACCTTCCGGAGTGTAGCGCAGGGCATTATCCAAAAGGTTTTTCAGTAACAACTTGATGCGCACTGCATCGACATCCGCTTTAATGTCAGATTCCGGCAAATTGAGTTCCGGTGGGCGGTCTTTAAAATATTCGTTCAGCAATTCGGTGATCAAATCGTTTAGTGAAACATGGGTAAGATTTAGAACGCGATGTCGTGTGTTCAACCGTTCCGTTTCCAGCAACTCGGCAATCAGGTTATCCATTTCCGACAATTCACGATTGATATCCTCACGCGCTTTTTCATCCTGCAACATCTCGGTGGAAACCTTCACCCGCGTCATCGGCGAGCGCAGTTCATGACTGATGGCTAACAACAATTGTCGCTTAGCTTCCAGCATTTGCCGGATATCTCCCGCCATAAGGTTGATGCTGTTCGACAGGTCTCCAAACTCGTTACACTGATTCAATTCAATTTTATGGTCCAGATCCCCTTCCCCGATTTTTTTAACACCGTCCTTGATCACTTGTATCGGAGAAAATATTCGACGCGTCCGGTGATAAAGGATCGTCAATAAGATGAGCGCTATCACCAACGGTACCGCGACTTTCCAACCCCAAAAGTGTCGGGGATGCGGAACCGAAAACGCAATGGTGTAATCCTGATGTTTTCTGATCAGAAATTCCTGCCCTTCCAGTTCACCCAGCGCGTAATCGACACCGCCCTCAGAAAACTGTTTGTAGTAGTCCATGTTTTGCAGATTCAGTTGTGTTTTCGTAGACGACCATTGTTTTTGATCGAAAAAAAGATGAACATCCACGGGAAGTCTTTCGACCAGTTCTTTAGCTCGGTTAAAATCCGGAGGGGTTCCAATGTCCTTCTGAATGTATTCCATATAAAGGAACAAATGCGGCAGAATGTTTTCCTTAAAGTTGGAACGGAAGGCGAAACGCATGGAGCCTCCCACAAACACCATTAACAAAATCGCAATCACGATAAACAAAAAAACAAGCCGTGCCGTAAGCGAGTGATTTTTTCTTTTGAACAATGATTTCACCGGGCTTTTCCTGTAAAGCAGTATCCCGTTCCGCGGATGGTTTTAATAAGATCTTTTGGTTTTAATTTTTGCCGCAGGCGACTGACCAGAATATCTACCGAACGGGAATACACTTCCGTTTCGATTCCCTGCAAATGATTAAGGATTTCATCCCGCGTAAACGTTTTTCCCGAATGCGAAGCGAACAACTCCAGCAACTGATATTCCATAGAAGTCAGGGTCAGTTCCTTATCATTCAAAGTGGCCTGTTTCAAATCCCGATCCACCACTAATCCATCAAAACGAAGGACCTGACTATCCTGTGTTTGCTTGGCGGACCGTTTTAAAATATTCTGAATACGCGCTAACAATTCACGCGGTTCAAACGGTTTCGGCAAATAATCATCAGCACCCAATTCAATACCGACAATACGGTCCATCACCTCGCCACGCGCCGTCAACATGAGTATCGGAATGTCGCTTTCCTTGCGAATGGTTTTACACACTTCAAATCCGTCCATCTCCGGCAGCATGACATCCAGAATCACCAGGTCAAACCCACCCTGCTTTAACTGGGTGAACCCTTCACTGGGACTGAAGGCGCACTCCAATTCAAAAGAAAACTGTTGGAAATACTTTGTCAATAATTCCGCCAGTCGTTCATCGTCGTCAATGAGTAGTATACGTGACATCAATATTTAAATGGGAGTTTTGCATAACATTAATCTTTGTACAAAGCACAATAAACTTAAAAATGCGACCCATGTATTCCCCCTTTGTGAAGGGGGTTAGGGGGATTTTTCCTTATTCTTAAAACCCCTGAAGGTAAATCACCCCAGCCCTCTTTAGAAAAGAGGGAGCGCATCAACCCCTTTTCACATTTTCTTCTAAAGGCAAACTCAACTTGGGAAGAGATTCTGTGAATCCGGCGCTTGCCACCGATCATCGAAAATAATTGTTATCCCTGGCGGTTACGCCAGTCATCGCCAGCCTGCGGTTGGAGGCAGCATTCCTTCTCGAAAGTTTTGCTAGAGCTCCGAGGGTTAATCAACTCTTAAACATCAATTTTGCCTCTCGCGGCTAGCGAGTTCCCTCCGGGCGTGGCCGGATACGCCGGGTCAAATGCACCCGGCGCATTAGTTAGTTTAATAACGCTTCCATGCATGTCTACCGTGCTCCATTTTTTCCTTCACGTTTTCGCGCAAGGTCTGTTGCTGTTCCGGTGACAGGCTATCATAAAAATCAGCCAGCGCCGCCACAACTTGTGGAGCCTTGTCATTCACATTAGCCGTTTTCTCTTTCACTAAAGACAACACCCGTTGTTGGTCCAACTTCGGCTGCTCCAGCATTTCCAAAACGGAAGTTTTCATTTCCTGTCGGTTGGCTTTCATATCCTGCCTCGCCTTTAGAAATTCATCTTTAACCGCTTTCAATTTTACAACTTGCGCGTCATTCAGGTTCAATTTTTTGGTCACCTTGTCGACCATGTGATCGGCACGCGCTTCGGGGCTCTTATGTCGAAACCCACAACCCGTAAAGGCACCCATTAAAACTACGGTAGTGATGAAAAGTCCCAAAACGATCATTGCAGTTTTCATGATTGTACTCCTTTATGTTCATGGTTTAAATGAAAACAGCATACGCCGAACTCGCAGGGGAATCCTTTCTCTCAAGTAACGAATTGTTTCAGTTTGTAACAATGGTTGGAAACTATACAGAATGCCGCCGGTGGGTGGATTGGAAATGATTTAAAAAAAATCAACACCCATGGACCCAATCGTTGAGTCCATGGGCTGATTCGAATATAGGACTATTTCAAACCACTGACAAACTACCTGTTAGTGTTTGGAATAGTATTCCTTTAATCCCTGCTTTTGAATGGTTTCGTTTTCACGCACCGCTTCATCGATCAAATCACTATGCTGTGCTTGAAATTCACGGGTGCTTTCGCTACCACTGACCTTCATGTTTTGCAGGGTTTCCCGCGCTTTCTCTTTTCCGGTCAACGCCAAACCCAAAGCCACCTTTGTGGTCATGTCGTCATTGCGCTGATCCATACTGGCTTGAAACTCGGACCGTCCGACCTTTTTACTGTTCCAAAACTGAGGATCAGTAGCAGCGATCAGATAGTCGAGAGCTTTAGAACTGCCGGATCGGTTTACGGCATAACCCAGCGCCAACGGCACAACGGATTTAGCTGAGTAGTGAGACGCTGCAAGCTGACCATTGCCATTGTTCTCAAGAAACTCGATGAGTGGATCCACCACACTCTCATCACCGATCATTCCCAAGGTAGCGACAATGTTTGGCCACCATTCCATTTCAGCGGGATCTTTCAACATCCCCAGCAGAACGGGAATAGCCTCCGTGCCGTAAGTAGTCGCCTGGGCGTAAGGAGTTCCGTGAAAAAAGTGTTGGCGCACAAAGTCTCGAACATCATCCGGAGCCGAAGCGGCGGAGGTGTCGAACTGAAGCTCATTATTAGATGCAAGAACTGTCGGATCCCCGGCCAGCGCCACTAAAGGAGAAGTCCTAAAAGCGGTACATTCGGCAGTATTGACACCCAGTCGGTCTGCACCAATGGACGGATGCATGACGTTGCTGGTACCGTTTCTGTGGCTACGACCTTTGTTGTGGCCGAATTCGTGTAACCACAAAATACCTTCCAGGCTTGTGTTAAACCGCACAACTACGAGAGAGTTCCCGGGTACCGGAGCACAACCAATAATGTTAGCTCCAATGGAACTGCACCAGTTAATCTGGTTCACCACTTTTATATGTCCGGCAAGTCCGTTCACAGCCGAAAACTCTGCACCGCTGTCAATGGACCCATCCCCCGTTGTAAATGCCGTCACCGGACCATCCCGAAGCAATCTAACATTACAAGCGATATCGTTCGGACCATCATCCGTCTGAATAACCCTTGAAGCATCCGCAAGAATCCGATCCGCATCCGCATTGGTTAGATTGGTATTTTGGAACCGGCGCACTTGTAACCGATAGGTCACCTGCGGCTGGCCCGGTGGGGTCCCTGTGGAACTTGTAAGGTCATGAGCACACCAATAACCGCGATTGTTATTTTTGTTACAGGTGCCCTCAAAATTATCTCGGTCCGGATCTCCGTTGAAAGTGATCGAACGATTTCCGCACAAGGCGTTATCGTCGGCGACCATATTTCCGATCCAACGGCCATTCGGGTTGTAGGACGCGTCGAGGTTAGAGTGTATGTAGAGATAATACAAATCCTCATAACTTGCCATACGACCTCGTTGCACACGGCAGCGCCGTTGCGCCCAGGGATAACGGGTGGCATTCTGTACATTGGTAGAAATACAAAGTCGTGATCCTATTTGACGATAGCCCGGACGACAGGTGGTTCCGGGAAATCCAACCGGTTCCACATCGGAAGCTTTTGAAGCCGCTTCCGGTTCACCGGTCGCACCCTGAAAGTCACTCTTGTCGTTTGGATTCGTGCCTTCCAGAGTTTCAGTCAAATCCGGAATTCCATCGCCATCACTGTCTTTAAGAATCATGTTGCGATCCGTATCGAACATAGCGTCCGTCACCGGCGAATGAGATGCCATTTGCGCGGCGTTAATATTTTGTGTCGTCATGACAACAAAAAGAAATATATAAAATAAACAAAAGTTTTTCGTTTTCATAATAATCTCCCGTTTTGGGTATTTAATAATTAACTGAGTTCGACTCCTTAAAATCGATCATGGGCACACCAATAACCGCGATTGTTATTTTTGTTACAGGTGCCCTCAAAATTATCTCGGTCCGGATCTCCGTTGAAAGTGATCGAACGATTTCCGCACAAGGCGTTATCATCGGCGACCATATTTCCGATCCAACGGCCATTCGGGTTGTAGGACGCGTCGAGATTAGAGTGTATGTAGAGATAATATAAATCTTCATAACTCGCGACACGGCCTTGCTGTACGCGACAGCGCCGTTGCGCCCAGGGATAACGGGTGGCATTCTGTACATTGATAGAAATACAAAGCCGCGGTCCCGCTTGTCGATAGCCCGGGCGACACGCCGTGGTCGGGAACCCTACCGCTTCCAAATCTTCGGAGCTTTGAGCTCCCTGAAAATCAACCGGGTCGTTGGGGTTGGTGCCTTCCAGGCTTTCAGTCAGATCCGGAACCCCGTCGTTATCACTATCTTGAAGTACCATATTGCGATCCGTGTCGAACATAGCATCCGACGTCGGCGGATCGGACGGCGAATGAGCATTAGCAAAGTTTTGAGTCATTAAAACCACTAAAAGAGATAACCAGCATATAAAAAATGATTTCGTTTTCATAATCTACTCCAAAGTTAAATGAATTTAATATTCAGGAAACCTCAAATTATTAATAATTCTCTTCCGCTCTTTCTAACTCCCATCAATCATATTGGAATCGGAGCAAAACAGAGTTTATAGAGGGTTCCTTATTAAAATGATGTAAGACTTTTAATTGTTGAATCACCACTCAAATCAGGAATTTTTGCAACCGGCATGAATCCCTTTGCACCTTTTCTGATTCGATCATAAAAGGGGGCTTGGATATCAGGACCCGACAAGCTGCGTAAAATCCTTCCTTAACGAGAGACCTTTAAAGAGATTCGAAGGCTTCAATTACGCCCTCAAAAAGACCTCACGGTGCTGAGAATTTAAGTGAATCGAAAAAAAGTGGTGAAAATTAAAAATGGTTGGCACAAATGAAATGAAGTATTCATAACCCCTCCTCTAATTTAGTTAAATTTTAGAACTTTACCCCTTCCCTCTCCCAAAGGAATCTATGGGCTAAAGCTCCACTTCGATTAATATAGGAATTTTTTCGAAAAGCCGATATCGTTTAAACGATGGTTTTGTTGTGGTAATTTGTATTACAAACTTTTGGGACTAGATAAATCAGTTTTAATTAAATCAACGCCTTAACAAAATCCAGGGAGATAGACCGGTGTGGGAACCAGGATATAGGTATTTACTGCGAGTATGTTTTTGAGGATTTTTTGTTTCGATGTTTTAGAAACAGAGGTAGGACGATTTCACTGATATCACTGGCAATACGACTCCATAAGGCAGCAGTGTTTTTTCATCGCCAGGCACAACAATCTAAATTTTCAATTCAGGTTAAATTTTCTAATAAGGAATGTCTCTAGGGAAAGGAGCTATTTCTCTAACAACATAGGTAATTCAAAATACAATCTATTTGCCCTCCCAAAAAACTTGCCTCTTCACAGTCCGGAGTCGACCGCGAGGAGGCAAGCAAACATCACCTAAACAGAAACGCATTACAGCACTTAAGCAACGAGGGTTAAAAAACCGGCAACCGCAAACTGCTGAGGAACGTAATGATTTTGGTTTGATCCGCTTTCGACAAATTTTTAAATTTTTTCGCCGAATCTGAACCTTCGCTTTCTTCACTGTCATGCATTTCAATTGCTTCAGTCAGGGTCAACGCCCGGCCATCATGTAACCAAGGTGCCGTATCAGCAACTCCCCATAACGGTCGAGTTAAAAACTCTTCTTCAGGAATCTCCTGGCCTCCATCGGTTTCTTGCCGAATACCATCCCCGCTCTTCAAACCTTTACCCATGTTATGCCTTTTTAAATCACTGTACAGTGGCACATGAACTCGACCATCCTTCTTATGAGGCAAACGCGGCAAAGTTTCAGGAGGACCGTCCTGTCTATTCAGATTACGCACGAATCCTTTCAACTTCTTCGACAACTCCAAAGCAATCGTTTCGTTAGTCAGCTCTTCTTTCCGTTCCTTGCTAAGGATGGATTTTTTAAATAAGTACTTTTCAAACGAAGGAGTTACTTTATGCCTGCGAGTCAGCGCGAAAGATCTCTTTTTGGATTTAGAAGAAAGCAATTTTGAAACCTTTGAGGAAGGCTTGTAAAATTGCTCTACTTTTTGAGACAGTTCTTTATCAATTCGCGGATCCCGAACCGTCGCATAAGGTAAATCGATAGGTAATGAAGGAATATGACATTCGGCACACCCTATTTCATTGAACAACCACTTTCCTTTCTTTACATGTTTTTCGTTAAGGCCCTTGGAAGATTCCACCGGTGGTCTCAAAAATGCCAGAAAGGCTGCCACGGAACTGATCTGTCCTTCACTGATTTCATTTTCCAGGTCGTCCATATCATTTTCACCAGGTTTTTCTTCAAGAAACTCTGTCGGCTGCACACTAAAATGAAAATTCATAGCATCGCGTATAAAGTTTCTTAAATTGCTGGCAATGCCTTTCCATTGAAAAGGCCGTACAACCAAGTCTTCACTAACTCCAACAATATTACTTTTATCTTCAATAATTTGATTGTTGGCATCCACGGCTATTTTTCCAAATGAAACTCCTTTGGCTACCAGGTCAATGACCTCTCCGGGGTGGTCATGGGCTTTCTCTCGGAGTTTAGCCAAGTCCCATGTCATTTCTTCAGCCAGCGTTTGCGTGTAACCCGCACCAAACGCATGTGGTGGGTTGCGAATGACACCCTTGGTTGTTTCACATTCGTTATTTTCATCTCTATCCTTACAATTAAAATTTTCCAATCCAAAAGCACTGGAGGCGAATCCCGCTCCACCCGCAGTGATTCCGGGTTGTTTCACAAAACGAACCTGATTTGGACCGGTCGATTTATGTTGTGAGGAAAACCCAATCGCTAAATGACATTCCAGGCAAGACTGTGAATCCAAACCATTGAAGCGAAGAAAAGGATAATTTTCCCTGTCGGCCATTTTATAAACTTTGGCGCGAGGTCCCTCCGGACCTTCTCCAAAGTGATCCTCCGAAGTGAATCGATTCGAAAAAATATGCTTACCGGCGTAGAACAGTTTTTCAAACGGAACGGCTTCATCATTAATATCATCCTGATCGATCTCCACTGCCGGAATCAAATTTCTCTGATCTGCCAAAGGTTGGTATGAATGCGGGGTGAACGGTTGCGGTGTGTACAGGTGCTGATGCTTAGTATCGTGCTTAGGATGATGCTTAGCATGATAGCTATAATTCTTTAAACATCCCGCAAATACAATTGGGATGGCACACAATAATAAAATAAATAATCTATGAGACTGTTTCATAGATTCCCTCCTTCTAATAATTTTTATTTTTTAAGGTTATAAAACGGCTGATCTCTCCCCATTCAATGGATAACGGTTCCCATTTGAAAAAAGACGATATATCGAAATAACATTTTTCGATTTTCAAAATTTTACATTACCGAAATTATTTGTTAAACCAAAAATTGATTTGAGCATGAAATTTTTAGTCAAACATAGGAACGTCTAAACCTAATCCTATCCCAAAAATGCTTAGGCCCGCTCCTTTAGGGGCATTAAACAAAACTTAAATCCCATAGTTTTTCTTTTGGGGGGAGAGCCGACAAAAACTACAATTTTCTTTGCATCCGCAAACCGAAATTGATAAGGTTTAGGAACATTCTCTGGTGCTGTTTCGGTCATAACGATTTGCTTCTTTCAACTTATAAGGAAAGCAACATGTGCTGCATTCCTACCTTTTCAAAAGAAAATATTCCACGAAACCACTCTTTCTTATTTCATTACCATTTATTGGATAGGTCGCATCCGGATTTTGGTGGAATCCCTCTTGGCTGTGGTGGATAACAATTGCAATGCAGGTTGAGGTTGCAGTAAAACAAGTTAGGCCTAACCATAATTGGGTTGCTGAAAACTTCGAGCTTTGGGGGGAGGCTTTAGATATTCATAAGAGCAATGGGATGCAGTCTAAAATTCAAACTCTCGAAGAAAAAATAAACTTCCTGCGCAATCTCAATAAATCACCTTCCTCCCATACCGTTGGGGGGTTGAAACTATTATCGATTGCCGTAATGGTTTTTGTAAATCCAAATAGCGTCTTGCAGAGTGCGGACGATATGGAAGTCCCTCGCCCTTTGGGGATCCGCTCTTTTAGTACATCGAATAAAGGAACAATCGCTCTTGCGAATCGATTGTTGAATACAAATGCGTTTCTTTTTTCTTCCGGCAGGTATAGGTTTCCGGGATAGAATATTCGGACCCCAAGCAGGGACCTTCTTATTTTTTTGAACAACCTCTTCATACTCCACCGGGTACGACCAATTCCATTCTGACCAGTCTCCGGAACATCCCCCTTTATTCTCAAACAATGTCACATAATAAAATTGCTGGCTGTCCGGGTACCAGTGGCCATGGTTGACATAAACATTGCGGGGAACGTGGCGGAATCCCCAGGGATCGGATCTAAATTTCTGAATACCTTTATATTCGTAGGAAGCTTTGTGTTTCTTGTAAAGTTTAAATTGAATAATATCTTCCGACGAAACCGCATAATAACCCTCAATGGATTCGATTCTTGGCGCCTCAGGTTTTTTGCTGCCCTTTGTCCTGCTATGTTTTTCAGGTTGTGGTTTAAGGGTCTCAGAATTTTTTGAGGAAATACTGCCGGTTGGCCCCGCTTTCTTTTCGGTCGATGGGTTTTCTTTTGAGGATGGTTGTTCCGTTTCCAGCCGCTTCTTGCGTTTCTCCTGATTCTTTTTTTCTTCTTCGCTCAACACATCGTCAATCTTTTTTTCAACGATTGTTTCCAGGTTCGGACTGGACTTTAAATAAGTACTGATACCCTCGCTTTGAATAATGGTTTGAAAGTTTTCTTTTAAATAGTTTAAATATTTTTCGGTGGGCAGCGGTTCCTTCGGCTTGGCAAAGGCTTTCTCTAACTCTTTCGCATAATACGAAGGAAGCAAAAACTCCAAAGCCTGTCCGTTTTTCTTAATCATAAACAAATGATTATTTTTGTTGGCGGATTCCATTTCCTTTGCGGGAACAGATATCATCTTTCCCTCTTCTCGAAATCGAATTGATTTTCCGGGAATGCCGACCAAAATGAAATCGGTTTCAGGAATGCGTGATAAAATTCCCACGCCTTCATAATGAAACGGAATGGATCCCCCACTTTTGTAAACGACGTTCGTAGCAATGAATTGTTGCGAACCGTTCTGAGAACCCCAGGTGGCAGATCGTGGTTTTATGGAAAGACTGTTAAAGTTTCCTTTCTCATCCAACATATGATAATGGCCCACCAGCTCATTAATCTCGGATTGAGACAGCAACGTATTTTCATAAACGGCAAGTCGGTCCGTAGTCACCACACAGGAGGTGAGCAGTAGCAGCAACAGAAGAAGACCTGCGCGTAAGTTATATTTCATCATGGCGTGTGTATGAATTGAAATTAACAAAACCCGCGAACTAAAATCCTCGAATACATAAGAACCAAATATATCAAGAAAGCCGAGCTTTTACTATTGTTAGAAAAGTTTTCCCTGATAAGGAAACGGCCAACTCCTATTAAGTTGTTTTTATTTAAAAAGTGCTTTGGAGTAGTTCATTAAGAAGAGCGTCTAATTCTTGAAAGTTTTTAATCGATTTGATTTTGTCGCCGTCGATGAAGGGATCCAGGTTGCTGATTCCCTGACCGCCGACCCAGACCTGACACAGGGGCGTCAGGCTTTTAGAAATTTCTCCCAGATACGCTCTTCCATTGCTGTCACTCACCGGAGCGGTGAAAGAAAGAATGACAACCTGCGGCTGTGCACTTTTGCAAAATTGTATGAGGTCTTCCGTGGGCAGATTCGCTCCTAAAAAGATCGACTGACACCCCATGCTGGAACAATGGTAGGCCACCATTTGCGATCCGATTTCGTGCAACTCCCACGGCGGGCAGGCCAGCACCACTTTCGGCCCCTTCTCGTTTGACATCATGTTCATCACCGCAAACAATTTTTGTTTGACCTGCGCCGTCACATAATGTTCTTCTGCGATACTGATTTTTCCTTCAAACCACAATTCCCCGACTCGAATTTGCAAAGGCACCAGCACACGTTGAAACACATCTGCAAAGGGAAGCAGGGTAAAAATTTCGTTCAGCTTTTTCTCGAAGTGGATTCGGTTTAGAGGAACCAGGGTCGCTTCCAGGTCTTTGATCCATGAGTCCATGACGGGAGTTACATTTTGCGGCCGTTCGGAAACATTTTTTTCCTGATTCATGCGACGCAGCAACTCATCGCGACCCAGCACCGCCAGGTCCCCAATGGCCTGGCCGTTTTCCGTCTCTTTCGCAAGGTAATTCAGCAGATTGACGTCCTCCTGGGAATAAATGCGGTACCGATTCGGCCCACGTTCGGGAGATACCAACCGATACCGCTTCTCCCAAACCCGCAACACTTCTTTGGACAATCCCGTAATTTTCGCAACCTGCTTGATTCGGTAGGTCTTCATATTTAGATCTTAGCAATCCTGTTTAATGTTTGTCAATTCTTTTGCAAAAAACATTTGACAAACTATAGACATTTTAATATAACTGTGAACGAAACGTTAGACAAACATTGTAAATTTTAAGGAGAAAACCAATGAAAACGAGAAAAACACTCAAAACTTTGGTCTCGGCCATTGCAATATCCAGTCTTTTTGTGGTGCCGAACGCGTGGTCGAAAACGCAAGTTCCGGAAGACATGGTCATGGTTCCGGGAGGCCCTTTCCTTATGGGCGTGGACCGGGAAGTGAATCCCAACACTGAAAAAATGTCCAAACGCCAACAAATTCGATATGCCGTTTCGCGCGAGGCGTTTCATGACGAAGGCCCCGCCCACAATGTCATTTTGGATCCCTTCTATTTAGACAAGTACGAAGTGTCCAACGCCAAGTACAAAGATTTCATCAAAGCCACCGGGCATCCGGCCCCTGCGTATTGGGACGACCATCGCCGTAACCAACCGAATCAACCGGTCAGCGGAGTGAACTGGCACGATGCCACCGCGTATTGCAGTTGGGCCAACAAACGATTGCCCACCGAAGCGGAATGGGAAAAAGCGGCACGCGGTCCTGAAGAGTTCACGTACCCCTGGGGCAATGAGTTGGATGCCAGTAAAGCAAATTTTGGTCGTAAGCAAGAGTTCACGGCTAACGTTGATGCCTATCCGGAAGGTAAAAGCCCTTACGGTGCCTACAACATGGCCGGAAATGTTTTCGAGTGGGTACAGGATTGGTATGACCCGAACTACTACAAAACTTCTACCGTCAAGGTCAATCCAACCGGTCCTAAAGAAGGGGTTTTCTTAAGCGCCACCGGAACGTATGTCGACAGAATTGCTACCGGCAAAAAACGGGTGATTCGCGGCGGTTCCTGGTATGCCCCTGCACAAAGCGTGACCAACACGCATCGTTTTTGGAATGATCCTATGAACAACAGTTATGGAGTGGGACTCGGATTCCGCTGTGCGCGGTCCATAGAAGACGATTCCATGCTGCAAGCGCGTACGTTTTACATGGACGCTCTTGTTCATATGGGTGCAGAAAAATACCCACAAGCGATGAAAGCCATTGACAAAGCATTGAGCCTGGATAGCTCCAATGCGGAATATCAACAAGTGAAAGAAATGATCACTAAACAAATGAAGTAAGTTTTTATGCGGCCCCTTGGGGAAGGGCAACGTCCCTTCCCGTCGGCCGAACTAATAACAGGAAAAAGGAATGGAAATCATGAAAGCAATGACTCAATACCTCAAACAAATTTCTGTTTTGCTACGAGTTCTTTTTTGTACGGCGTGGATGCTTTCTCTCCCCGCGACGGGTCTGGCGGAAGACATACAACAAGAAACGCTCCATCAGCAAACTTCCGAAGCGCGACGCAACGTAGAACTTGCCTGGGAAGCGTACCATCACGCAGCACTCGGCGGCACTTTGGTATCCCCCACAATACAAACCGAGTTGGAAACCCATCTGCATCAATCGCGAGCGTTGTTAGCTCAGGCTTATGATGCCGCGGAACACGGGAACTCGCAAGTCGTCGAAACGCTGATTCGGAAAATTACGGAAATCACTCAGAAAGTAATTTCTGAAAGTCGGGAGACCAAACCATGAAATTAATGACAAAGATTTTGCTGACGCACTTTTTCATCTATCTGGTTTTTGTGACCAACGGGTTTTCATTACACGATGAGGCTGACTTGTCGCCTTTAAAAAAACGGGACCCGGTCACCATGGTGGTGATTCCCGCAGGTGATTTTTTTATGGGCAGTCCACCGGGAGAAGGCCGTGCCGATGAACAACCCCAACGCAAAGTGAGGCTGGATGCGTATGCCATCGACATTCACGAAGTCACCAACTCACGTTACTTAAACTTTATACACAGTACCGGTCGCAAGGAACCGCCCAACCCCTATAGCGAGAAATTGTTATCGCAGGAACCCGACACCGGCGACTTACCGGTGGTTCAAATTACCTGGTACGACGCGGTGGACTACTGCCGTTGGGCGGGCAAGCGATTGCCCACGGAAGCGGAATGGGAAAAAACCGCACGCGGGAATCACGGTTCCAAATTTCCCTGGGGTTCCAGCGGACCGCAGCGGGAGTGGGTCAATTTCGAACGCGATTGGGATGGAACGAACACGCTGTGGCCCGTGGGCTCCTCTCCACAAACCGTGTCGCCTTACGGAGTTCACGATATGGCAGGCAATGTTCGCGAGTGGGTGCAGGATTGGTACGCAGTGGATTTTTATGTGCGAGGTCCGAATAACAATCCCCACGGCCCGCAAAATGGAATTTTAAAAGTCATTAAAGGAGGGTCCTGGCACAGTTTTGTATCCGACATTCGAGCGGCATCCCGAGGCAAAGGAGGGTTTGCTCTCAAAACTGATGGCATTGGATTTCGCTGTGCCCGATCAATTCCCTAAAACGGAGGAAAGGATCATGAAACCCATAAAGCTTGTACCCATACTTTTTACACTTCAATTCTGGCTCATGGCTTGTGCCGTGGAACCCAAGATTGAAGTTCCCGAAGCTTATAAGATCGGACAAAAACATTATCATCGCGTTTGCGCCAATTGTCATGGGCCCGATGCGATGGGAGGCAACAGAGCTCCGAAATTAACACAGAAGTCCTTTGCTTTGGAAAACTACCCGGATGAAAAATTAGTTGGAATCATTGTGAACGGGTCCAGTTCCGGGGCCATGCCGGCACAAAAGGACCGTATTTCCAAACAAGAGATTCAGGAACTGATTCCGTATTTAAGGTACATGCAAAAGACTGTCAATTAATATAAGCCGGCCATTTTAAATCGTAGAATGCAGAAACCCGGTAAAAATTTTTAGATATCTAATTGCATCCCTGAGCAAAACAAGGTGACCTATAAATGTTAAAATACGTTTTTACAGAGGAGGTGCGGATGAAACCAATAGGAACAAACATAATTTTTCTATGTGCCTTTGTTCTGGCAATTGCCGGCTGTTTTCAGGAAAAGAATTACTCGGATTACAACGATCTAAAACAAAAAGGAGAACCTATGTTCCAGCAAGACTTTGAAACCTGCCACCGCTTTGCCAGAAAAAATTCAAAGCTCAGCGAAGGCAGCGAAGCGGCAGGCCGAACCATGCAACGCCAGCAGGCTTTGTTTCAACAGTGTATGGAAAGTAAGTTTTGGATGCTGAAATGAAGAACAAATTTTCAACTTATTGGGCTTGGAATTCCAAATTTATTTATATAATGAAACTGTTTATATTTGTTTTTATGGTATTGGCGGTTGGAGTGGAAGGTGGATGGAGTGCCGAGGAAACTCCGCTGGCGCTTCCCAAAACCGAAGGCTCCAAAAGTTTTGATATGGAAATCGACCAGATCAATCGGCGGGGTTTGCAATTATTTGAGAATAAAAACTTTAATGAAGCGGCTGCACAGTTTGACAAAGCATTGAACCTGGCGATATCCTTACGCGATCCGGCACGTGGAATTTTACATTACAATCTGGCTTTAACTCTGCACCATGCGGGTAATCATAAGGAAGCTTTAGAACAATTTTACGAATCACGACGCTGGGCCCGAGGCTATAAAAAAATTTTAAATTCAAAATTATTTAAAATGCACGAATGCGGGCTCAACCCGAGTGTCCCCTGTGAAACCCCAGTGGAACTCAATAGTAAAGGGTCTCATTAAAACAATGAACACCGCAAAAAATATTTTATGGAATGTCCTGATGGCAGGGAGCCTGATGGGTTGGATGATTCTGCTGGGAAATGCCGGAACCGTAAAAGCCGAATCCGGCACGGATCAATTCAAGTTAGGTTACAAAGCTTATTTGATAGAGGACTATAAAACAGCACTGGATTACTGGCAGCCGCTTGCAAAGGCGGGAAACGCAGAGGCACAATATCATTTGGGCATGATGTATTATAACGGACAAGGCGTGCCGGTGGATTTTGTTTCCGCTTCCAGGTTCTTTCGCTCCAGTGCCAACCAGGGGGACGCGGGAGCACAGTACTTAATTGGAGAAATGCGGCTCAAGGGAAAGGGCGTGGCGCAAGACGCCGGCCTGGCCGGAGTCTGGTTTAAAAAAGCGGCACAGCAGGATTACCCCGATGCGCAATATGAATTGGGAGATTGGTATTTTGCCGGCAAAGGCGGCGAGCCGGATTACCTCAAAGCCTACGTTTGGTTTTCTCTTGCCGAGGCCAACGGCATCCGGATTGACAATGCCAAACGTAAAAAAATTCTCACTGAACTGAGCGAACCGGAAATCAAAATGGCTCAACAATTGGCAGAGCAATGGTGGCAACGTTGGGGGCATTAGGCTTTTTTCCATTAAAACTTTTGTTTTGAATTTAATTTTTAAGGATATAATCGCATTAGATACTCATTACCTTTTGTTTCTTAATGTTTGCAAAACAAACTTCTTCCCGGCTCTCAAATCTTATTTATATGAAAGGATAAAGTCATGCAGTTCATTCTAAAATTAAAAGCATTCATTCTAATTGGTTTTCTTGTTCTTCCCGGATTATCCTTTTCTGGTTCTGAAGGAAAAATTATTGATAACGACGGTTCCAAATTGCGTATCATTTCCCCTGAAAATGGAACCATTGTAGGTGAGACCGTAGAGATTCTTTATGAGCTCAAAAAAGGAACACAGGCGGATCATGTTCATGCTTATGTGGATGGAAAATATCAAAAAGGATTTAAAGGAACTTTGAAGGGACTTTCCAAGGGCAGTCATGAAATTGTCCTCAAAGTTGCGAACTCGGATCACGATATTATTGCCGTATCTGCAAAGACAAGAGTTGAGGTTAGATAGTTTAGTCGCAAAGCGGGCGTTCTCATTCATTTTGTGTCTAGCCCCCTCATTCACCTTTTTTAAACGAGAGCTTATAACATAGGGCTGGAAACCAAACACAATAAACATAAAGAGGAGATCCATGCGCTTCCCCTTCCAGTCCTCGACTGGAGGAAACATTCAATCTTCGATAAGTTTTTGTTGATTCCATATTTTTAAAAAATCTCGCGAAAATTGTATTTCCCGGCGGCCGGGGGCCGCGGGGAAGGCCTCGCCGCCAATATTTCATTTGCGATGTGTTGTCTTGCAAACTGTATCTTCAGAAACTTTTCCTCAGTCATTTTTCAATATTCTTAAAACCCCAGGCGGTCAATCACTCCGGCCCTCTTTAAAAAGAGGGCGAACATGGGTTTTCAAATTTAAAATTCTTTTGTTTTGTATAGTGTTCATATGTTATGCAAAGGTCTATTTTTAGACAGGGTTTGAAATTGGTTCATAATCTCAATTGCTCTGTAATAATTCATTAAGCTTTACGACTAAAGGGGAAACTTTGGGGAGGGTTTTGTATCTAATATATAAGCGGGTGTTTGAAATTTAAATGCCTTGCAAGAGGAGGGTCATTATTTCTTAAGTCTATTTTAAGGAGAAATATCATGAGCAAAGAATATTTTCCCTCTTGTTTTAGAAAAGGTTTGGAATCTTCTCAAACCACATCCTCTCAACCTACAACTAAAAAAGAATTGAATCACATCTCACCTAGGGGCTGGGGATTTTACTTTTTGTTTTCCTAAGTGGGTGTGTTGGGTCTTCGTCTTATATAGCAGAAAATGGAGATGACTTTTATGCAAAAAAAGCTGAGCGGGAAGCATATTGCAGAGAATTTTCCCATCAACTCCATCCGGCGTATCCCACCCGAAGAGGCGTTAAGACCAATTTCTGGTTCACCCGGGATTACGACCTATGTTTAGAAGGGCTGGAGAATCAGGCGAAGAGAATGAATCAAGGATTTCCGATTTATTAAATTACCATGAACATTTTTGTTTTAGATTTAAATGTAAAACGGTGCGCCCGCTATCATTGCGATAAACATGTGGTGAGTTGAATTACTTATCCTTCTCACTAGAAGAACTCCTCCTTCCGTTGCAACCCTGAAAACCTTTCCCCAAGAATTTTTTCATATCTCCCACCCAAATGATCATCCAAAAATGTCGGTTTTTTTATTTTATTAATGGGTACCATTTTTTTTGGCAGGAGGATTTTTTAATCACACCATTAAAGCTGTTACCGCTATGCGCTAGAGTAAAAAAATAAGAGTTGAGTCAGATAAATATTAGAAACAGATTCATCTAATGGGAACGTATTTGAAAAATGCGCAACTATCTTCTGGTATTCTTTCCTCTTGAAAAAATTTGGAAAGTCCAAGGTCAAGCCCATCTTAATTGGGGAATTCTGATATATAGTCTTCCCGAAAAAAATATTTTCGCAGAAGTTGTGTCTATTTTTACTCTTTTACTTTTGCGCTGTATTGGGCCATTGTTTTTTTCATTCAGGCTGGGCTTGGGATTGCCTTCCTCAAAAAAATTTGAAATAATCTTTCTTAATTCCAAAGCTTGGACATCCATAAGATGGAGTTTCATGTGGCAATTTACCCTGGAGGGTAATGGACTAAGCCATACAGAAAGGATAACGTTTAATCAGGCAACGGTAAAAAATGAAAATCCTTGAAATATTAAAATTTTTAAGAAAAACCCCCGACTTGCGGCACCTGTCGAAACTTCCGAAAAAGGTGGAAGCGCTGGAGGAAAAAATTTCCTCGCTTGAAGAACGTTTTGAGGCTTTGAAAATCCAATCCCAAAAAGAATCCACTTCTAAAGATGGCCCGTCCCTGTGCAACGTCTGTGGGCAATATACGTTAAAACGGGACCCGGATATCCCACCCAAATTGAGTCCCAAACCGGGAAAAAACATCACCGTGTATTTCTGGACTTGTGAGTGTGGTAATAGAGGTTACCGTTGAAAAGAAATTCGATCTGTTAATTTCGCAAACCACCGAATCAGAATATACCAAACATCAGGAAAAGCGATAAGGTTCTATATATAGAGGTTCGTTTTCGGAAGAAACAGGTAAAGAAAAATAGCAAACCCTGGAATTTCATACATTCACTGCCGCTTCTCCCCATTAAAAGCTTTTGATTGACCTTTTTTCGCAGGCCATGCCGGACCAGTATAAAAATAAAAATCCCGTTTTAGCATATCGCCATTTTTACTTGGGTGAAAAACAGAAGCTGTTTCAATGGACTCAAAGAAAACCGCCCCGAGGGATTCCCCCTTTATTCTTAATAGATTTTCTACAGGAACAGATCTTTGCGTAACCACAAAGTTGGAAAACCCCCGTATGTGAATCACCCCAACTCTCTTTAGGAAGGAGACCTTTGCATAAGTGGAAAATTTAAATAAAACACAAAAAATATTAAAAGAGGAAGTTGATGTTCGCCCTCTTTCCCAATCTAGCGATTGGATGCAGCAGGAATATTCGAAAGCTTTGTGAATATATGGTATTGAAATAAAATCATCGCAAAAGAATGCTCCAACCGGCCGGGGGCCGGGCCGGGGTGATTGACCACTCGCCGTGGCGGCAGCTTTTATTTGCGATGATCGGTAGTGAATTCCGTATCCCCAGAAACTTTTTGGAAGTTAAATTTACCTTCAAGGATTTTATAAAAAAAGAAAAAGGAAAAATCCCCCCAGCCCCCTTCAAAAAGGGGGAGCGCATCGGTCACCTCTCTAAGTTTATTGTGTTTTGTTCAATAGTTACTGTTATGCAAAGGTCTCTTTAGGAAAGAGGGCGAACATGATGGACTCCCTTTTTAAAGTTTATTGTGTTTCATTCCATATTCTCACTTATGCAAAGGTCCCTTTGGGGAAGGGGAAAGGAGCAATTGCTATATCGGATTTAATCCTATTAAATCTGACATTATGATATAGTACTAAGACTAGAAAGGAGTGTTGGTCATGACAAAATTTTCAATCACCATGCCAGACGAAATGGGAAAATACATTCAAAAAACCATGAAAACCCGCCAGTTTGAAAACACCAGTGAGTATTTTCGTCATTTAGTGCGTCAAGATCAAGAGCGAGAAAATAAGGCAACTGAATTACGGAAACTGCTGGATGAAGCCGAAGCCAGCGGTATCAGTAAACGAAAAATTCCTGAAATTATGAAAGACGCGGAAAAACGGTTGCACAAACATGGCAAGCTATAACCTCTCTAATGAGGCCGATGCCGACCTGGATCAAATCTACGAATCTTCGTTTTTAAATTTTGGCTTAGAACAAACACAGAAGTACTTTCTAGGTTTCCACGAATGCTTCCGGACCTTAGCAGAAAATCCCCGCCTGGGCCGAGACTACAGCCACGTAAAAAAAGGATACCGACGACATGAATATCAAAGCCACTCGGTTTACTACATGATCACTGCCCCTGATATTTTGGTTGTAAAAATCCTCCACAAAAACCAAGATCCCGGAAAAAATTTATAGAAGCACCTTCTCTGCCTTTATATTTCCAACAACAAAGATTTGCAATTTAGATTCATAGAGATTTTTTGGCGAGCAGGAATCCATCCCAATAAAAAAAGCCTGCGCTCGAAGACAACGCAGGCTTTTTGGATAAGAAGGATTAGGAGTTAATTTCGACCTTAACGGTCTTGGGTTTTACTTCCTCACGTTTCGGTAATACTAACGTTAAGACCCCATGCTCCAGCTTCGCAGCAATTTTTTCAGGGTCCACTCCGTCACCTAAAACGAAGGAACGTTCAAAACTTTGTGAAGTGAATTCACGCATATGATATTTTGCGCTTTCTTTTTCTTCATTCGTTTCTATATGACCTTTGAGGAACAGTTTGCCATCGCGTGTTTCCACAGAGATGTCTTTATCGGTCATACCGGGAACCAGCGCAGTCAGCGTAAAGCCATCTTCGTTTTCGACAACATTCACTTTGACAGAATCATTTTTTGCACCTGCCCACTCGGGGTCCCAGCGCAAAGAACTATTAAAAATAGGATCGTTATCAAAAAAACGATCAATCAAATTATTAGGCTTGTAAGTTACAATGTTCATCATTGACCTCCTTTTTGCCATCCTTAAGATACAGGTATTAATAAACGGTTATTTGTTTTTCGAGTCGGTGCTCATTCAACTCATCCTGCTTAGTAAATAAAATCGCCCAAGAACCCTGTCAAGGTACGGGCAAATTTTTTTTTAAATTTTTTTGGGGAATTTTTAAAAGTTCCTTATATAGAGACTTTTGCGTAAGTGGAAATTTTGCATAAAACACAAAAAATATTAAAAGGAAGATCGATGTGCTCCCCCTTTCCAATCTAGCGATTGGGAGCAACTTTGATCCTCGAGAACTTTGTGAAGCTATACATTGAAATTAAATCATCGAGAATAAATGTTCCCTCCGGGCGTGGCCCGGAAACCCCTGGAGGTGAATCACCCCACCCCTCTTTAAAAAAGAGGGAGCACATCCGCTTTTAATTTTTTTATTTTTCCTTGAAGGTAAACTTTACTTTGGAAAAGGTTCTGTGAATTCGGCATTCACGCCAACTCATCAGAAATTCAAGTTGCCTGCGGCGGTTACGCCGCAAAAGCCCCGATTGTCAATCCCCCCGCCGCGGGGCAGGCCCCGCTGCCAATATTTCATTTGCGATGAGTATAAGTAAATACAGTATTACCTCAAAGGTTTCGAAAATCTCAGTTGCCCCTCACGGCGAGTGAGTGCTTCCAATCGCTAGATTGGGAAAGGGGGCGATCATCGACTTCCGTTTTTTAATTTATTTCTCAAGGTAGACGCACCCGGATAAAACCGTAAAAGCTACTGATTTTTCTTAATTTTTCCCGGTCTCATCCTGACTCAACCCTGAAAAATTCCCACAAAAATTTAAAACTTTTCTGTCGTCATTTTCAGCATTTGTCTGATTGTCGAGGCCAAACTGTATTTTTATTATAAAGAAAGCTCCCTGAGGAACGCTTTGCAAGTTCTTTTTTTTGGGATGCAGTTTCAAGAGATTCGTTTCAGAAAGGCTTTATTTCTATGTGCGGTCAAGATCACCTCACTCCCATTTATGATTCCAGTCTCAGCAGAATGGCGAAAATGTCAGATAATTTTCACACTCTGCTGTCTTACGACTCGGATTATATATCCCTGAAAATTTGGCAGAATATTATTCACTTGGATGGACAAATACTGCAGGAATGCGCGGCCAAGGAAACTTGCATCTATCTCTTTCATCCTTCTTCTTACTCCAAAGAAAATGAAATTCAAATTCATAACAGGGTCCATATAAAAAACAATTCGATGAGCTCGGTTTTAAATTTATCGATTCTTTCGAAAAAAAGTGGAAAAGAAATCTTATCGGTGAGAGAACTCTCACCCCACAAAGAGTTACAGTTCGAGTTTAAACAGGAAGGAGTGTTTGAACTGATCTACTCTTTTGTAAACCAACAGAAATTCGAGAGGCAACTTATTCAAGTGATTCCCCAAAGCGATGCCTCCGAACCCTATCCCCCCAACTTCAACCCTGACCTCAATCCCCATTGGGCCAAACGGATTTATTAGTTTTAAACCGGCCTAAAATTTTTTCAAAAAAAACCTTAGGCCATTTATTTTTACATTTGGAAACAACGTTTGAACTGCCTTTTCGAAATAGTCGCCTCTACCTATGATTGTTCTGAATCGCTTCAATCCTCTACCAGGGTATAGCTGGTGCTGCGTCCGCCTTCCGGGCTTTGGATGAGAACATTCCATTCCATCAATTCTCGTATATCGCGCAACGCCGTATCCTGCGAGCATTTTGCGATTTTGGCATATTTCGATGTAGTCAGTTTCCCCTCAAATCCATCAATCAGCATGTTGATGATTTTACGCTGACGTTCCTGAACAGGATGTTGATTCAAACGATCCCATAGCTTTGCCTTATAAATCACATGCGAAGTGATATCCTCAGCAGATTCAATAGCACGTTTTAGACATATCAGGAACCATTCCAACCAGGGCGTAATATCCATACCGCCCCGCTGCGTGGTTTCAAGACAACGGTAATAAGCATCCCTCTCTTTTTCGATGTATGCAGACATGCTATAAAATCGCTGCGCATTGTTATCCGAACGCGCGAGTGCCATATCCGCAATGGCGCGACCGATTCTTCCGTTTCCGTCTTCAAACGGATGAATGGTCACAAACCAGAGATGGGCTATCGCAGCTTTAATGACCGGATCTGTTGTCACCTCCTGATTAAACCATGACAAGAAAACCCTCATTTCCTTCGCCAACCTATTCGCATGCGGCGCTTCAAAATGGATCGTTTCACGCCCGTAAGCTCCCGAAATAACCTGCATCACACCCGATTTTGTGGTGCGCCACTTTCCAACGTTGATTTTATGCAGTCCGCTTCGCCCTGTCGGGAATAGAGCGCTATGCCAACCAAACAGTCGATCTTTGGTCAAGGCATCTTTATAGTTTTGTGTCGCATCCAACATCATATCCACGATACCCTCTATATCACGGCGAACCGGGGCGGTTCCTCCTATATCCACGCCCAGCCGTCTGGCAATGGACGAGCGGACTTGGTGGGAATCGAGAACTTCTCCCTCTATCGCACTTGATTTCACAACATCGGCGGTCAGAACATTCAGGTTGGCTTCATTTCTGAGGTCAAAGCCAAGACCGCTCATACGCCCCAACAGCAACCCTTGTTTATGGCGCACTTCTGCCAACAGAGAAGCCAGAACCCCCGGGTCCCACGTAAATTCCGGCCAAAGGTCTATCTGGTGAATATACATATTTATCTCCGCAAATTATGCGGTGATTATACCATGTTTTCACCGCACAAGGGGAACATAATTACCGCTTTTGAAAAGGAAAAACTTTTATTGGGAAGCGTCTATGGCATCTCGGATTTCTTCAATCCAGGGACCGGGAAGGAGTTGGTCGAAATGGTCAATGTATTTCAGGGACAGTTCTTGGAGCAAATCCGTATTGTGAGCCAGGCGTTCGACTTGAACCCAAAGATTCCATTCTTTTCTTAAACTCCAGTTCGGATCGTTCAACCGGGAATCCGGCAAACGGTAATGAAAGGTCGGGCGCGCTGAAGTCAGGTCATCATCAAGTTCTTTTTCAACTTTTTCTCTATCCAAAAAAGTAAACAGCGGCAACAAATCTAATTCTCGATTGCGGGTCGGGTTATCCGACAAGTAATCCTCAATAAATTGATTTAAATCCGGTTGATATGCACAATTCATTATCTTAAGACAATACGATTCCGGAAACGAATTAATATAGGGAGAAATTTTTCGTGCCACATCCACATCAATGGACTCATGCAACCAATCGCTTAACAGGAGAAACGCTCGCAAATGGTTGAGTATCGACTCCACTTTCAAAGACGGAACTTCGGGATTGATATGAACCCCAAAGGCAAACACAAAAGCTTCATCGGTACCTTTAACATCCAGTTCTTTTAAACCATCGACTAACGCATCCAATTCATTCAAGCGATCCAAAGAGATGGCATCGGTAATCACCTCATACGGGACGACAGACTTACTAATATCTCCCACAACTTCGCACAGCTTTTCCACTGCTTCATATTTAAGAAACCGCTCCAACTCGCTTTCATCCAGTTGGTCTTCGGAAGGTTTTCCCGGATGCACCAGTTGCGTATCGAGTTGTACCGAAAAATCGCCTAACTTACTTTTTAAAATTTTGTAGTAATGCGCATTTATAGTTTGCAGGCTTCCGCCAAAAATATCCTTAATTTTCTCGGCCACTTCCAGGGGATCTTCTGCGGCAAACTCGATTTCAAAACCAACGGTTCGCGTTTTACCCTCATCGTTTTGGATAATGGGAGGCAGTAAATAAAAATCATTCATCCACTTCGTCCTTCAAAGTATTTTACTTTTCACCCAATCTTTAATTCCTTCAAACGTCGTGCTCAGGTTTTCTCCCAAATCATCCAGCTTGGTTTTCAAACCTTCCAGGGCATTTTCCTCCGCATTTAAAAGGAGATTTTGCGTTTCTTTAATAACGGCAATTTGTTTTTGGAGATCGGCGATATGCTCTTCATATTGCTCTTTAATTTCTTCGGAGGCGTTTTCCAGGCTTTTTTTAAGAACTTCAATATTAAATTTATACTGTTCCAGCTTTTGATCGAGCTGGTCCAGGTACTCTTGTTTTTTAAACATGATCTCCCCTCGCGAAAAAGTTAACTCCTTTTCTTTTATCACTAAACAGTCCCAAATTAAAAAAAAATTTTTAGTTCAAGCGTTTACCTGAGTTTATCACTAGTGATCCAATTCATCATCGCAAATAAATTCTACCCGCAGCGTGACGCTGTGGCCCCCGGCCACTGGGAATATACAATCTTCAATGTGTTTGTTTGCAAACTGTATCTATAGAATTACCTCACAAAGTTTTTTTTCGTTTAGCCTAAACCCCTGGAGGTAAAATCCCTGAAGGTGAATCACCCCAGCCCTCTTTAAAAAGAGGGAGCACAGGGATCTCCGTTTTATTATTTGTTTCTGACAGTAATTTCCGCTATAGAAAAGCATCTGTCGATTCTGCGTTCACCACCGATCATCGCAAATTAAATTCTGCCAGCGGCGGTTGCGCCGCAAACCCCTGGAGGTAAAATCCCCCTACCCCCTTCACAAAGAGATCTTTGCATAAGCAAGAAATTTGGAAAAACCCTGATTGTCAATCACCCCGGCCCTCTTTAAAAAGAGGGCGAACATGGGTCTCCGCTCTTTTGTTGAACTTGTTTGCTTAATAATCCTTGGTTATGCAAAGCTCTCTTTAAAAAAAGGGCGAATAATAAAATTTTATTTTTTTTCTGCGCACCTTGACATTTTTGGAGGCCGTTTTATTAATAAATTAACAAGCCCGAGTGGCCGGATTTTTTGCAACCTGACTTAAAGGGTTGAACAAAACCATGATGATTTCTTAATTAATGAATTAATTCGGGCTTTCATATTTACCTGTTCCGGCTATAACTTTTCATTTTTTTCTTTAGGAGGTTACCATGAAAAAGCTCTTATTTTTATTGCTTGCCACTACCCTACTCATCGGATTTTCAGGAGTCAACGCTTTTGCCAAAGACCCCGCACCCTCTTCCATAGACCGTCATGCCGTATGGACCCATTCCACCTCAGTCGGAAAATGGAGTAAAGGCCCCATGATCTCAAAAGACGGCAAAAGCAATCCTTTTGACTTTATTCGTGAAACAAAATCTTACGAATATAATAAAGGCAGTAAACAATCTTAATGCGTTAAGACTGACCTGAACTGCGGCTCCTCTTTTACGGGGAGCCGCTTTTTAAATCACCATTCAACCAATTGATTATGGTTTGTACAGTTTTATGGAATCAGGAGGAATTATGTTGGTCGCAGAAGAAACCTTAACTGAAGAAACCCACGCCGTTGAAGATTCGCAGGCAGATAACCGAAAACATACGGACCATAGATCCGACCCGTCCAAAGGGAAAAAGTTCCATCGACCCGAGTGGCAGAAACGGTCACCGATCTACGATGCGTTTTATCGATACGGCGGATACTATTCTTAAATCAAAATTCAGGCTTGGACTTAAAGATATTTGCATCACCTAAAATTTTTTGACGAACAAAAGGATTAAAAAGAACTCCTTCAATCTCATTGAACCCCAAGCGTTGGTTTGGGGGCCAGGGGGGTTCACCTGCAGAGGTTTCACTTTTCGTTAACAATGCTTTTTGACCTGCAAAATAAAAATTCAACTTTCAAACGGACTTAGGTTTTTTCCCAGGTACCGGTCGATGGTTTTTAAGAAACAGGGAATCGAAAAGGGTTTAGTGATATAAGCCTCAAAACCACATGCCAGCGCTTTTTTCTTGTCCGTTTCCATGGCATTGGCACTGACCGCGATGACAGGTATATGTTTGGTCCTCTCATTAGATTGCAGATATTTAAATGCTGTGATTCCATCCAGTTCAGGGAGGTTAATATCCATGAGGATCAATTCCGGCTGGTGCCTTTTCGCCAGTTCAATACCTAAATTGGCGGTTCGGGCTGAAACACAGTGAATTTCCTTACGGGGTAATAAAATTTCCTGTACCAGGAGATGATTGGCCGGATTATCTTCAATATAAAGTAATGTAAACTTTCTTTCCTGAGGAAGTTTAGGTTGGCTGACCATGGGTTGGCCCATCGGTATTAAGTTTTTATTTTGAGTCGCTTTTCCCTTAGGCAAAGTCACCGCAAAGCAACTTCCCTCACCGGGGGTGCTGTTCAATTCAATGGTCCCTTTCATTATTTCCACCAGAGACTTGGTTAAAGAGAGACCAATTCCCGTACCTTCAATTTCTGTAGTTTCGGCACCTAATCTATTGAAGGGTTGAAAAATTTCTTTTTGTTTTTCTTTAGAGATTCCCGGTCCTGTATCGCTGACTTGTATTTGAACCCGATGATCTTCCCTAACGAAATATTGAATGGTAATGGTCCCTCCTTCATGGTTGTATTTAACCGCGTTTGAAAGCAAATTTAAAAGAATCTGTTTCAGTCGAAGCCGGTCCGCACTTACAAAAACTTCGTTGTCTTTCTCGTTAAGGTCAATTATTTCTATGTCCCTTTTCTTTGCCAGCGGGCGAATCAGTGTTAATGATTCGAACACTAATTCTTTGAGGTTTGCATTTTCAATGGAAAAATTTGTTTTTCCCGATTCGATGGAAGCCAAATCCAAAATTTCATTAATGAGCGCCAGCAAATGATTTCCTGCTTTTATTATTTCCTTGCATCTTCCTTCCTGAGCGGGAGACAGACTCATGGTGGCATCCTTTTGGAGAAGCTGGCCAAATCCTAAAATAGCGTTTAAAGGGGTTCGTAATTCATGGCTCATACTCGAAAGAAATTTGGATTTCGCCTGGTTCGCTTTTTCGGCCCCTTCTTTGGCCAGGATTAATTGTTTTTCAATTTCTTTTCGCTCGGTTATATCGCGGACACTTCCCACAAAAAATAATTGGTCCCCAATAACCATTTCATTGATGGCCAGATCCATAGGAAATGTTTTTCCTGATTTCGTCAATCCCCTCACCTCCCGGCCAATTCCTATAATGGTGGACTTTTTGTTAGAAAGGTATCGCTTTAAATAATTATCGTGGTCGGAGGCATAGGGTTCCGGGGCTAACAATGAAATATTTTTTCCTATCACCTCAGAAGCCTGGTACTCAAAAATCCTTTCTGCACTGGGATTGAACGACTGAATGATTCCCTTGTCATTAATGGTAATGAGTCCGTCGGCAATATTATCAATGATCGAATTGAGTCTTGTCTGATTATCGGCTAGTTGATTGTTTGTAGAGTTGAGTTCTTTGGTTCTTTCATTGACCAATTGTTCCAGTTGATTTTGATATTCTTCCAATTCCTGCAAATATTTTTTTTGCTCTGTAATATCTCGAATAATACAAACATAAAGTAAATGTTCTTCCACATTCATGGGCTTAATACGCAGTTCCACCGGAAACAAACGTTGATCCTTAGTGATTCCCGTGCCTTCCAATTCTTTGGAGGGATGGGACTCAACCCAGTGAACCCATTTTTTAATCAGCGTATTTTCAGAAATTCCTTCCGTTGTTTTTATCAGTTGGTTCAAACTTTTCCCGATAATTTCGTTTGAACTGTAACCAAACATTTTTTGTGCGGCCGGATTAAATGACTCCACGATTCCATTGGGATCAAAAGTAGCCACTCCCTCGGTTAAATTATCTATCGTCGCAGAAATTAAAGCTTCATCTCTTAAAAGCTTTTCTTCCAATAGTTCTAAATTATGCTCTGAAATATCAAGACCAATTCTCTCTTCCTTATAATTCACCCGGAGCGGAAATACCTTATTGAGACTCCATAAGAAAATTAATGCAGTGCCAAAAGACCACACAAAACAGACTCCAACTCCTTCCAACTGAATCCAAAACTGTTCCAAAGCACTTTTCCCGGAACCCCAGGAGGCAGGATCCCCGAAAATGGCAACCGCTAATGTTCCCCAAATTCCATTGACACCATGAACGGGAATGGCGCTGACTACGTCGTCTATTTTGCATTTCTCTAATAATTGAACGGCGACAAAATTTAAGAGACCCGCCACGAAGCCAATTATTATGGAAGAGATATTATCGACCCCGTTACAGGAAGCGGTAATGGCCACTAAACCCGATAGACTTCCGTTTATTAAAGTTTCCGGATTGGGACGCTTAAGGATTATCCAGGATATAAGGAGAGAGGATAAACTTCCGGCGATACCCGCTAAAAGCGTATTGAGAATAATGTTGGGTACTTCATGGTTAAAATGTAATACACTTCCCCCGTTAAACCCAAACCACCCAATCCATAACAAAAATCCTCCCAACGTGGCTAAAGGAATACTATTGCCTTGAAAAAATTTTCTTTCGCTATCAAACCTTCCTGTCCTGGGACCCAAAATAATTAAAGCGGCTAAAGCAACCCATCCACCCACACTGTGCACTACGGAGGATCCGGCAAAATCGATAAACCCTCTTTCGGCTAACCAACCCACCGGTTGTCCTGACTCCAATCCCGCCCAGGCCCAATGCCCAAACATGGGATAAATAATTCCGGAAACTAAAACTCCAATGATTAGATAGCCCAAAAAACGAACGCGTTCGGCGATGGCTCCTGAAATAATGGTCACCGCCGTTCCACAAAACATCATCTCAAACAGGAAAAATGTTATTTTCCATGGATCATCGATTCCGTTCACGAAAAATCCGGTGGTACCCAATAAACCATTATGAGAAACACCAAAAAGGAGAGCAAAACCCCAAATCCAAAAAATACTGGAAGAAATGGTAAGGTCGGCTAAATTCTTTAGGGCAACATTGATCGCATTTTTTTTTCTAACCATCCCCGCTTCAAGACAAGTGAAGCCCGCTTGCATAATGATTAAAAAACCAATGCAGACAATTAGCCAAATTAAATCCGGATCAGAATAAACGAGATTATTCAAAATTAAGTTCCATTGATTTTGCCTTCAAACTTTAGGGGCGGAAACAAATTTAATTCTCCCTGCCAAGCGGAGAAATAAACCATTAATTTATATAAATTTACCTGAATTTTCATTGTAATTTATTTATTTTAAAAATTGAAAATTATTATTAAACCTCATCTAAATAGTTATCTAAACAAAGCAAATCCCCTATGTTTCCAGCATAAAGAATAAATCCGAGATCCGATAATTGTTTTTGATAAGCGAATTAAATACTGTGCAGCTATTATATATTTACATTAGATTTCTTAGTATTTAAAATAAATAGAGTACCTTTATTAATCAATTAGGGTTGATTTTTTCTACACCCTCGTGTGTTTTATTTACTAACGTAAAGAAAATGATCCGGAGAAACTATGAAGGTTGAACAAAGGGTTTGGACAGAAGAAAACGGTTGGAATTCTCCATCCTCTTCCTTTTTTAAGGAAAACAGCCAGTTGGTATTTTTATTTTGTGGCAGTAATGTGGTCAAAAATGAGCCGATTTTAAATGAAGTAAAAGAGTCTTATCCTAATTCAATAGTGATTGGTTGTACTTCTGCGGGAGAAATCATTGATACTCGAGTATACGATGAATCCTTGGTAATAACGGCCATTGTTTTTGAAAAAACTTCCATAAATCCCTATTTAGAAAAAATTGATAATCCTGATAAAAGTTTTGAAACCGGCAAAGAACTTATAAAAAAAGTTTCTACTGACAACTTAAAACATGTCATGATTTTCTCTGAAGGAATCAATTTAAATGGGAGCGAACTTGTCCGAGGAATTATGGAGGATATTGCCTCTGATGTTGGTTTATCCGGAGGATTAGCGGGTGATGGAAATAATTTTAAGGAAACCTTTGTTATTTATAAAGGCGAACCGATCACAAACGGGGTGATCGCCCTGGGTTTTTATGGAAACAGTATTCGAATTGGGCATGGTTCCTTGGGTGGATTCAGCCCATTTGGACCGGAGCGATTGGTGACCAAGTCCAAAGGAAATATTCTATATGAATTGGATGGTCAATCCGCAGTAGAGCTGTATAAAAAGTATTTGGGTGAAGAAAAATCAAAAGATCTCGCAACCAATCAATTTTTCTTTCCATTAAGTTATAGAGACAAAGATATGCAGGAAGGCGTGGTTCGTACCATATTAACCGTGGATGAAGAGAACGATTGTATGATTTTCGCCGGAGATTTAAAAGAAGGGGGTTACGCAAAATTAATGAAAACCAACCCTTTGAAATTAGTTGAAGGCTCAGATAAAGCGGCTCAATTCTGTGTGGAAACTTTAAATTCGGATACTCCGGATTTAGCCATATTGATCAGTTGTGTCGGAAGGAAAATAATTTTAAAACAAAGAGTCGAAGAAGAAGTAGAAGCCGTAAAGTCTCATTTTAATAATGGAGTTTCCATTACAGGGTTTTATTCTTACGGAGAAATTGCTCATTTTAATTTTACCAAGTCCTGTCAGTTACATAATCAAACCATGACCATTACTACCTTTAAGGAAAGTTAATTTGCACCGCTTATTAAGAAAACAGATTGACCGCTATTTGAAGGAAGAGAACCTTTCGGGTCCTAATATTTCTAAGTTCTTAGAAGCCGTGAGCGAAGCCTATGAACAATCCGATGAAGATTCTAAAACTCTGGAAACGGCAATGGATCTTGCCTCCGATGAGTTAACGGAGAGGTACAATGCACTTCGCAAGGAAATTGACGCTAAAGAAAAAGCGCAGGAAGCGGACCGCGCCAAAACAGAGTTCCTCTCCAGAATGAGTCATGAGTTAAGAACTCCCATGAATGCCATCCTTGGGTTTGGCCAACTTTTAGCAAGAGACTCTAAGAATCCACTGACACAACAACAAAATAAAAATATTCGCGAAATTTTAAAGGCCGGTTCTCACCTTCTTGAACTTATCAATGATGTTCTGGATTTATCCACTATTGAATCAGGAAAACTTTCCCTCTCCATTGAAAACGTAAACCTGTTCGAAGTCGTGAAGGAATCTTTAGAATTGGTAGTCCCTGCCGCCGAGCAAAGAAACATTAGAGTCATTAATGAAATTCATTCCCATAACAATTCTTATGTGAAGGTGGACCGCACTCGATTTAAACAAGTCCTTCTAAATATATTGACGAATTCCATTAAATATAACAATGAAAACGGTCAGGTCATTTTAAAAGTCAACGATTCGGAACCGGACAAAATTCTTTTAGAAATTAAAGATACAGGAATAGGGATCCCCAAAGACCAGCATGAGTTTATTTTTGAACCCTTCAATCGAATGGGAGCGGAAGAATCTTCCGTGGAAGGTATTGGCATCGGCCTTAGCATTGCCCACCGACTCTTAACTCATATGAAAGGGGAAATTCAATTCGAAAGTGAAGTCGGAAAAGGAACAACATTTTCTCTTCAAATAGTCAAAGGAGAAGCTCCGGAGTTACCTTGTCCGGATTCTGTAAAGCAGCACTCTGAGAAAGATTGTCTATCAGAAGAGCAGAGCAAACTGGTACTGTATATCGAGGACAATCCCGCCAATCTAAAATTAGTCGAAGAAATATTTAAGGTGCTGGATGGAGTTTCCCTACTTACCGCTCCCCAGGCAAAAATGGGTATTGAATTGGCAAAAAGTCATTTGCCTGATTTAATTTTAATGGACATCAATCTTCCGGAAATGGATGGGCACACCGCTTTAAAATTATTAAGATCTTTTGAAGAGACGAAAGATATTCCCACCATTGCCATCAGTGCCAATGCGATGAAGGGAGATATTGAAAAGGGGCTTCAATCCGGATTCTTAAGTTACATCACCAAACCGATTCAAGTGGACACCTTCATTAATACCCTGAATAAATACCTGGATGAGTCCACCTACTCCAAACCTGTCTCCTGATTTTCAGGATTTTATAATAAGAGGCGTTTACGGTTTCTAAATTCCCTCCGTTGATTTTCCGATATTTATAATAGCGGTCCTCTCGTTTGATATACTTCCCGCCTCCTTTTACATCCAAAAGGATTGCAAAAAGGAAGCTAATCTTATTTCCATAAGACCCACTAAAACTCTCGAAAACGTTTGCAAAATTATTAAAATAAACTTTTCAAAATTTTATATAATCGAGAGATCATTCCATTTCTAAATTGAATTCTGGAAAATCAGGATATAACCGATTGGATGTTTTTATAATCATAATTTTGGGCCTAATACATGGACTATACATATAAAGCCCCCCAGGGCACTCTTTACTCAACGAAAGTTTTTATTTTTATCATTTGTCTTTTCCTGTCGGTTCTAGGGGCAAGCTCAACGGCTTACCCTCAAAACGGTAAGGGACAACCTCCCGCTAAAGATCAATCTGTCGGCAAAGATCAGCCTGTCGCCGAAGCAACCTCCCCAATAGAAAAACAAAAACAGCGGTTGGCGCAAATTATCAAGAAAAGAATATTGTTCAAAAATGAACTGAAAAAATTAAAAACACTCCCGACCACTAAAGAGACCGAAGAAAGAATCGAAGATATTCAGCATCGGTTAGCGGCTTTAAGTAAAAATTTTGAAACCGTGGCCGCCCAAATTGAGGAAGAAAAAATTCCAAAAAAAGATAAACTCGAATTGAGTTGGATGGACGAGTTAAAGGAAATCACAAGACCGGTACTCACCGCTCTTAGAGAAGCTACGGAACGGCCCCGCAAAATTGATACTCTAAAATCAAAAATCGAATCTTTAAAAGGCCAAATCGCCAGTTACGAAAACGCCCAGGAAAACTTAAGAGACCTTATCCTGACCGAGCAGGACCTGTCTAAAATTTTAAAAAATGAAAAAGCCGAAGGCCTCGAACTCTCGCAAATTGAAAAAAAATTAGAAGAAAAGTTAGTGGCCCTGCAAAGAAAATATGATCCGGAATTGCTCCATTTTGAACTGTCCGAAGCCGAAAAAAACTTAAACACCCTTCTTTCTTCAGAAAAAAACCTGTTTGAATTCGGAACCACTTTCATTGGAGATTTTTTCAAAGTCAGAGGCCGCAATTTGTTGATCGCTTTCGGCACATTTTTTCTTTTCTGGGTAATCTTAACGGGTGGGTATCGGTTTGTTCAGAAAAAAACGCCTTTACTTCAAAAGTTAAATCCCCACTATCAAAAACTTCTCAAGGCCGCTTATACTTTTTTTATTCTACTGCTTAGCTCTTTAGCCAGTTTGTTTTCTCTTTATTTTCTCAATGACTGGTTAATCTTAAGTATGGCTATTCTGGTTTTTATTGGCGTGGCCTTAGGGTTCCGCCATGTCATTCCCAAATTCGTTAAGGAATTAAGACTCATCCTGAATTTAGGAACGGTGCGAGAAGGGGAACGGCTGCTCTGGAACGGCGTGCCGTGGCTGGTTCAGGAAATCGGAGTCATGGCGGTTTTGCGAAATCCCAAACTTCAAGGAGGATTGCTCCGACTCATGGTTGGGGATTTAATCGGTCACCATTCTCGCCCTTTGGTTCACGAAGAAGAGTGGTTCCCCACTCAAGTCGAAGATTGGGTGATGTTGTCCGATGACACCTTCGGTAAAGTGTTGAAACAGACTTCCGAACAAGTGGTTATAAAAAGCCTCTGGTCCCAAAAATTTTATTTAACTTCCGAGTATTTAAAATTAAAGCCGCGCAACCTTTCCAAAGGATTTTCACACGTCATTCGATTCGGGTTGGACTATGGGATACAATCTCGTATATGCGAAGACATTCCCGCATTGTTCAGAGAGGGATTGTTAAACCATTTCAAGGATAGAATGGAAAATACACCGCAGGATATTTATTCCATCCGGGTGAATTTCGACAGCGCCGGCGCCAGTTCATTGAATTTGATTATTGTTGTTAAATTCAACGGTCATTGTGCGGAAAACTTTCATCCGTTCAAATGGGAATTGAATAAAGTGCTGGTGCATATTTGCAACGAAAACGGGTTGGTCATTCCTTTCACCCAGATGACTTTGAGCCCTTCCAGTGAGCTCAAAGCACTGGTCCAATCGACGATTCCTGCCACATAAAAAAAATACCCAATTTTTTTGGGGTGGCCTTGACATTTTTTGAAGCGGGTTTTATTTATTAATTAGAAACCCGAGTGGCCGGATGCAAGGCAACCTAATTATAGGGGTTGAAGATCACCATGTTGATTTCTTAAATAATGAATTAATTCGGGTTAGATGTCTGAGGATTCCGGCTATTACTTTTCATTTTTTTCTTTAGGAGGTTATCATGAAAAAACTCTTATTTTTATTGATTGCAACTTCTCTTTTCATCGGAATATCCGCTACCAACTCTTTCGCTGGCGATCCCGCTCCCACACCTGTTATTGAATCTTTAGACCGTCATGCAGTATGGACTAATTCAAGCACAGTTGGACAAGGCAACGCAGATTCCAAGACCACTAAAATGACATCTGATAATGGTAAAGCGAATCCATTTAGTTTCATTCGCGAAACTAAATCTTATGATTACAGTAAAGACGGAAAACGCGCTTAATTAAGATTGGTTCCAAAGATTAACGGCTCCCTATTTTAGGGAGCCGTTACCTATTTTAGGGTTAATTGAACAACCCGCTATGAATGGAAAACCAATCGTTTTTTGTGAGAACGCGCAGTCACTCACTTAGGTAGCCGATTCCAACACGACCGAGGTTTCGAGAAGTTTTCCCTCGCGCCACAGTTTTATCTTTAAAGTATCCCCAATCTGGTAGCGGTTGATTTCCTTGATCAGGTCCTCCATCTTGGCCACGTTTTTATTGTTGATCGCAAGGATAATGTCTCCGCCTACAGCAAAACTTAAATTACCAATGATTAAATTAGTATGGCCTCCTTGAATACCACTTTTACGGGCAGGACTTCCCGGAAAGGTTTCCACCACCAGGACACCGGTTTCCACATTGATCTTAAGAAGGTCCGCTAATTCAGAATTAACATTCACACCGGAAATTCCTATCCAGGGTTTCGAATATTTTCCCGTTGTGATCAGTTGCGTGGCAATCACTTTGGCCCGGTTCACCGGAATGGCAAACCCGATTCCCTGATAACCTCCGGACATGCTGAAAATTGCGGTGTTGATTCCGATCACTTCGCCATTGGAGTTAAGCAAGGGTCCGCCGGAGTTACCGGGATTAATCGCCGCATCGGTTTGAATCAGATCGTACAACATGCCACCTTCGTTACTCTGAATCTGCCGATTTAATGCACTCACGATTCCCACAGTCAGAGTGTGGGAAAGCCCAAACGGATTGCCGATGGCGATGGCTTTTTGTCCCACTTTAATAGAATCGGAATCTCCCAGGGTGGCCACCCGGGTCACATACTTTTCCGGGATTTTAATGATAGCCAAATCAGAGGACGGATCGCGGCCGATCAAAACCGCATCGGCCTTTTTACCATCACCCAAAGTCACCGTAAGAATTTTGGCGTTATCCACTACATGATTGTTCGTCAAAATATAACCCTTTTTATCAATAATAAATCCCGTGCCCTGCCCTTGCTGCGGAATAATCTTCCTCCAAAAATTCATGGTCAGCGTCGTGGCCGCTATATTAACCACCGATTCATGAACCTGCTCGAAAACATCGGTGGTGATTTTTTCATCCTGAGAAATAATAACCGGACGGTCTGCCGCGGGAGCACGATTGAAATCCAGTTCCTTAGCACCGGGAGGTCCCAAAACAGCCAGGGAAAGTCGGTCCCATTGAGTCACAAGCACCAGCAAAATCATAAAAATAATAAAAGTCCAAATAGGCAAGTTTGAGTTTTTAGAAGAGGGCGAAACGTTCATATTTTTTTCCAAAATTTTTGAGATGACAGCTTGACAGGGAGCCAAACGGGTATTATCTAAATTATAGAAGGTAATAAAATACAACCGTTGATATGTCAAGATAAGGAATCATTTTGTTGAATGGCGAGAGTAATTTAACGCCATGGATTTTCAATCATTTTTGTTGGAGGGATGACCATGAACATTAAAGAATTGATTCCCTGGTCTCGGGATAAAGATGAAGACCTTGTTAAAAATGGTAACGATAATCCTTTTCTGACCTTACAACGGGAGATGAACCGGATGTTCGATAGTTTTTCCAGATCCGTTTTCGACGACTCTTCCTTTTTTAAGGGAAGAGGATCCGGAATGATTTCTACCAAAATGGACATTAAGGAAACGGACAAGGATATCCGGGTTTCTTTAGAACTCCCCGGAATTGAAGAAAAGGATATCGACGTCAACGTTTCTAAAGATCTGTTGACGGTGAAGGGAGAGAAACAAGCAGAAAAAGATGAAAAAAAGGAAGGCTATCATTTAATCGAACGATCTTTTGGTTCGTTTCATCGGTCTGTCCCTTTACCACCGGGTGTAGAAACAGATCAAGTGGAAGCGAAATTTAAAAATGGAGTTTTAAATGTGGTACTTCCTAAATCCGAGGAAGCACAAAAAGAAACGAAGAAAGTTGAAATTAAAACAGACTAGCTGGAATGAGGCCTTTGCGTAACCACAAAATTGGAAACCCCTGGAGGTGAATCACCCTAGCCCTCTTTAGAAAAGAGGGAACACATGGGTCTTCTCTTTAAACTTATTTTGTTTTGTTTCCAGCCGGGGTTATGCAAAGCTCTGAGCAAACATGAGGCAATAGCGAAAGTGGGCCACCCCTCTTAAACCTATTGCCTCCGCTTGAAGTGAAAGATGATTTGGGTCTCAATGTTTTTTTAAGAGGTAGCGTTATGAAACCAAGTGATTTTTCAAAAACAAATATAACAGATACTTCCATTGAAGCCAACGACCGGGAAATGAAACGGATGAATGCCTCCTACATGAATGATTTTGAGTCAAGGCGGCAATTTAAAATAAATCAGTGGTTGTGGGTGGCCATCGTGGTGCTCTCAGCCATCATTGCGGTGCAAAGTTATTTGCTTTGGAAACCATTGCAAAAGCAATCTAAAGTGGATTCACCTTCTTTAGATTTCAAAGTCGATGATTTCTTTAAGCAAAAAGATCCGATGGGCCAATGGAACGCTTTTGATGAGTTTCAAAAAATGCAAAAGCGCATGGACGAATTTTTTAAAGAGTCCACTTCCTCACTGGATAGGCACGAACCCTTTATGAAAAGTTTTTCCTTTGGCGGACCGTTTTCACAACAGCACGAGTTAGAAGAAACCGACGATCAAATCATCGTTTCTTTGAACCTGCCGGGTTTGAATGAAACGAATGTCGAGGTGACCGTCCGCGACGGCACTTTGAAAATCAGCGGAACCCTGCAAGAAGAAAAAAACGGAGCGAAGACAACTCCACCTTTCAAAGCAAAAGCTCCTCTCACTTCGAGCGGTACCTTACTCTACCCAAACCGGTAAAAGAAACCTCTCTCAAAGTGGATTATGAAGACGACACCCTTGTCGTTAAGTTGGACAAGGCTTGAGCTCACCGGGTTCTCCCCACGGGGCCCGGTGGTTCTCAGTGAGAGATTTGCACAACCGTGGAGTGTTTAATAAACAAGTCCAACAAAAGAACGGAGACCCATGTTCGCCCTCTTTCCCAATCTAGCGATTGGAAGCAACTGGGATTTTCAAAGTCTATTGGAGAAAAGAATCCTAAAGACCCAAGGAGAAAAATCGTTACCTGCAGGCGTTTGCCTGCGGGCCGGGATGATTGACCTCCAGGGGTTTTGTTAGATTGAAAGAAATAAAGGAAAAGTTTTTAATGTTATTGTTTGCAAGTCAACACATCGCAAATAAATTTTGAGTGCAGCGTCACGCTGCGGGCTGGGGGGATTTTACCTTCAGGGGTTTTTAAATTTTGGTGTTACACAGAGGTCTCGTTTTTAATACCCCAGCGTAAGCGCACCGAGTTTACGCGGATCCGACGCGCCGAAAAACATTCCATCCCGGCGAACAATCGATTGCGACGACCCCATCGCATTTTTCTCCACGATATTGTGACCCATTTGTTTTAACCGTTCCAGCGTGTCCGGACTCAATCCCCGCTCCACCCGAAGTTCATCCGGAATCCACTGGTGGTGAATCCGCCTCGCATGGGTGGCTTCGGCGATGTTCATTTTATGATCGATCACGTTAATGAGGATTTGCAACACCGTGTTGATAATGCGCGGACCTCCCGGACTGCCGGTAGCGAGAAACGGTTTACCGTCTTTCAAAACGATTGTAGGCGACATGGAACTCAGTGGACGTTTTTTAGGATGAATCGCATTCGCTTTTCCTCCAACCAAACCGAAGCCATTCATTGCACCGGGTTTGGCAGAAAAATCATCCATCTCGTTATTCATCAAAATCCCTGTCCCTTCGGCAACAATGCCCGACCCGAAACTGAAATTGAGCGTCGTCGTATTGCTGACCACATTTCCAAAGTGGTCCATGACGGTGAAGTGCGTTGTCTCGTCGCTTTCATAACGACTGGGCGTTCCCGGACGAATTTCGGCAGAAGGTCGCGACTTTAAAGGATCAATAGTACTTCGCAGTTGCTGCGCATACGTTTTGGAAAGCAGTCCTTGTGTGGGCACCGTCCACCAATCCGGGTCTCCCAAAAATTTGCTGCGGTCAGCAAACGCCAGCTTCATCGATTCCGCCATGAGGTGCAGCACGCGGGAGCTGTTCGGTCCCATGGCTGTCAAAGGATAGCCCTCCAGAATATTCAGCATTTGAATGATATGAATCCCACCGGAACTGGGTGGCGACATGCCGATGACTTCATAACCCCGGTAAGTACCACGCACCGGTTCGCGCACTTTCACTTGATAATTTTTCAGATCTTCTTTCGTAATCAGTCCACCGTTCTTTTCCATAGAGGCTACAATTTTGTCGGCAATCGCTCCTTCATAAAACGCTTTCGATCCCTGCTCGGCAATCTGACCTAACGACCACGCCAGGTCTTGAAACCGCATACGTTCCCCCACCTGGTAGACCGATCCATCCGCTTTATAAAAAGTCCTGCGCGTTTCTGGCCACCGCTGCAATCGTTTTTTTCCATTGAAAAACGTGAACACATGGTCTTTATTTACAATGAGACCTTCCTCGGCAAATTTAATGGCAGGAGCCATCACGCGCTTCAATGGCATTGTGCCATATTGTTTTAAAACATGAGTCAACCCGGCCACCGAACCCGGAACTCCTATCGATAAAAAACTGTATTGAGATAACTCGGAATCGACCTTCCCTTCTTTGTTCACATACATATCCACCGTGGCTTTCAGAGGCGCCATCTCACGATAATCAATCGCAACGGTTTTACCGGTCGCGCCCAGGTGCACCAGCATAAATCCCCCGCCGCCTAAATTGCCGGCACGTGGTAAGGTGACCGCCAGCGTGAACGCCACTGCCACCGCAGCATCCACCGCGTTGCCGCCGTCTTTAAGAATTTGCACACCGACCCGAGTGGCAGTGGCTTCCTGACTGGCGACCATGCCCTGCGTCCCCGTGACCGGATGCACCACATCCTTCTGCGAATAAATCGCACTTTGCTGTGCTCTTATAGAAACCGAATGCAACAACAAAAAATGAAGCGATATTAAAATTGTAAAAATTACCCTTAAACAAGTCATATATTTTCCCGGTAAAAAATGAAGCCTCGGGGAAAAACCGCAAAATCCCATTTCTAAATTCTCTACAAACACCCGATCAATTATATGCTTTTTAGATTTATTTTCCAGGTTAGCACTTCCGTCCATATCTCCTAAAATTTTACATTTAGTTTCTACAAACCAACCTCTATATATAGAGCAAACTCTCTCCACCTTAAGTAGAAAGATTTATTTAGTCTTGGGCATGGAGATGCTTCTCAATTTTTCCAAATTGTTTTGACAATTGATATCGGTATGATAAAGTTCGGTATATAAATTTTGCATTTCCCGTATGGTAATATTATCCGGATTTTTAATGGAGAAGGGTCATTCGGCTTCAAGCGGAAGCTTGGGGTTGGACTCAATTTTTCATTTACCTTCTCTGACTCGTCCGACCTTTTAATGAGTTTTATGGAGGGTGTTTCTATGAAAACTCTTGTTCTGGCAATACTCATCGGTCTCTTGATTCCCACGGCCGGTTGGGCCGGCAAAATTAACGGGACCCTTCGCAAAAACGGTAAAATTCTTCCGAATCAAAAAGTGCTCATTCAATGTGGAGATAAAAAATATCCCGGTTCCACAAACCGCCGCGGCGCATTCAAGGTTTTTGTAGACCGCCGAGGGAAATGCACCTTTACGGTTCCGGGCTTGTCTAAAGCCGGTCAGGTGATCTCGTCTTATAAAGATCCCGTCCGCTACGATTTCAAAATTGATAACAAGGGAAACCTGAGTCGGAAATAAAACCATAATAAAGGACCCGCAAACCTGCTGCAAATATTTAAAAGAGGGGAACAGCAGCCATGGCAGACTCAAAAGAAAAAAAGAATCCTGATAAATGGGAACGGTGGAACAACTGGGCCAATATTCTCAAAGGTATTGGCGGTTTTCTGACCCCCTTGGTTGTAGCGTTTGTCGGAATCTTAGGCTCCGATTATATCAGCAAGAAGGAATCTGTCGAAACTAATGTACGCCTGTATGCCGAATTGATGAGCGGAAGGGAAAGAGCCGACAGTGACCTTAGAAAAGAAATGTTCAATTCCATTATCGAAGCCTTTATGGAAAGAAAGAAGGCTATGGACAATTGGGATAAACTTTCGGAAGTTGAGAAGTTTCGCATCACAGAAAGAAACATTCTGGCGCTTGAACTGGTCGCCTACAATTTTCATGATGTCATCGATATTGGGCCTTTATTTAAACATGTTGAAAGAACCATACTGAATAAACTCCAACAGCACCGAGAGGACCTCATGCGGCGATTAATCAAGGTGGCGCATGAAGTGAACGAAAAACAGATTGCCACACTGGGCGATGTTGGCGTGGTAAAGTTCATGCATATGTTCCTCGATGAACTGGATGAACATCCGGAAGGAGTGACACTCCTCGAATATGAACTCCTGCAATTGCCTGAAGGGATTGCCACTAATGAACCTCGGCGACTTTTTACCGTAGAAGTACTTGGATACGACCGACAGAAAAACGAACTGCGAATTCGTTTAGAAATAGCCATAGATAATCAAGAAGAAGATGTCGAAGCGGATCATACTTTCAATATCGGCTTTTTTGATTTTCCGATGATTGACAATACCCGATTGGAAAATGGTCAACGAGTCGCTCTTGGAATAAGAAGATTAGAGGAAGGCGGGCGCGCTGAAATATGGCTGGCCTACTTCCCCGGATCCCGTGCCAGCCTTAAGGAAAAACCCTACTATGATGAAGTGTTGCAGGAATTGGTCCGCACCCGTTTGGCATTCAATGAACAGGAAGGAGGTTGGTTTCAATGAAAATTTATTCTCTAATCCTTGAACTTCTTAACCGTTTCGTCCGACGCAATGGCCTTTTCAAAAATTTTTTACTTTACATGCTTTTCATTCTGATCACCTTGTTGGTGGGTGGGACCACCGTTTCATTTTCAGAACCTGAAGTGAACCCTGAGGACACCAGCGCCGAGTCAACAGCCTCGGAAGAAGATTCCGTATCAAAACCTCAACCGGAACCTGAAGCGAAACCCCAACCTGAGCCAGACGCGGACTCAGAAACTCAAACAGACTGCTCCATAGACAACAAAGAAAAGTCCACTTTACTTCTTACCATCTTTGGAGAAACCGAAGACGCTCCGATTCGTGGAGCCAGAGTTTTTGTTACTCCAAAAGATTGTCCTGAAGAAAAGACCACCTCCAACAGAAAAGGGAAGGCAGAAATTCATGTTATTCCCGGATCTGTTAAAATACAGATTATTGCCGATGGTTGGAAAACCTTTGGAGACAAACTTGATATTAAAGATAAAGAAAAAGAGATCCTAGTCCAGTTAAAACGCAAGTCACGACCGCAATAAGTCATATCTCTCCAACACCCCAAACACTGCGGCCCCCGGCCGGAGGGAACTTTTCATTGGCGATGAGTATAAATAAATACAGTATCGTCTCAAAGGTTTCGAAAATGTCAGTTGCCCCTCACGGCGAGTGAGTGCCTCCAATCGCTAGGTTGAAAAGAGAGCTTTGTGTAAGTGGAAATTTTGAATAAAACACAAAAAACATTAAAAGGGGAAGTTGATGTTTGCCCTCTTTTCTAAAGAGGGTCAGGGTGATTCACCTCTACATTTAACTTCCCCCTCTTTATTAGAACAAACTCAACTCACCGCATTCAAAACGGTTGAAGTTGCGATGCTTTGAACTGCTCTCATTTCCTGTGATAAACTTTCGGGCAAAGCTGCCGATAGTATAATGAACCCAAACACTACTATTATGGCGCATTATATTTCGACAACCTGCCCGCTTTGTGGCGCGAGTACCCACTGCGATGTTCCCAAACAGCGAAGTCTGTTTCCGAAGAGCATCATTAGAATCCTTTGCCGTAGTTGCGGTTTCCGCAAGGAATTCTTTATGCACCAATCTCCTATATATAGGAAGCCACCCGTGATCGAAAAGAGGGAATGGCTTTAGAAAGAGAACTTTCCTCTTAAATTTCCCTTAATTTTTGCACCAATTCTGCTCAAAATTTCCTGAAAATTTTCATTTGTCTTTTTCAATTGAAGCACTTACTCTAAATTTAGCTCTTAAAAAAGAATATTTTGTGTGACTACTATATTGGAAAACCCCTGAATATGAATTACCCCGACCCGCAGGCCAACGCCTGCCAGTAAAATTCATTTTTGATAATTTTTGGAGATGGCAACATCGAAAGAAACTTTTCGAATATTTCTGCTGCCTCCAACCGCTAGGTTGGGAAAAGAGGGGACACATGGGATGTTCGTTCTATTTTTTGCGTGTTAGTCAAAATTAAATTTCGCACAAAAGTCTCTATAAAAAAGTTTTCACCCCTGTTTTTCTCATAGGAAACGTTATTCATGAAAAGGCTACTTCCCGCCTTACTATGGGCATTTCTCATTCTATTTTGCAGCGAAACGTCTTTCGCCCGAACCGTCACTTTAATCACGCCGAAGGATACTTACGTCCGTTCCACGGCTCCCACAAAAAACTACGGCACCGAACCGCGAATGATTGTCGATGGAGTAAGTCTCGATCCGGAGACTCGAACGTTTGGTGAAGTTGCCGGATTGTTACAGTGGGATGTGTCTGCCATTCCGGTGTACTCCATTGTCGACTCGGCCAAAATCACATTGCATTTGTACAACCCCAGTTCCGGGGCGTACCACATTTTTGAGCAGATCGGATCGTGGAGTGAAAAGTCCGTGACCTGGGATGATTTTTCTCCGGGAAGCACTCCTCTCGGTTCCATTCCTGCTAATCGAAGTGGACCCGTTACCATTGAACTCAACGATGACGGCGTCGCTTTGGTTCAAGGTTGGATCGATGGAACTCTGGACAATAACGGACTCGCCATTCGCGCGGGTGGCACCAACGACGGCATCGGCCTGCATACCAAAGAAGGGTCTATCGATTTTGCAAAACTTAAAATTTCGTTTTCAGATGGCCCCGCTACCATTGAACAACTGCAGGGAGAAATCAATCGGCTGAGCGCACTGCTTGCCGGGCTTCGCAGAAAGGGCAACACACTCATTTTTGAAGGCATGAATGTTCAGATAGTGAATGGCTACGGAGCCACCAATGGACATCCCGGGGAAAAGGACGAACTCTCTCCTTTGAAAACCAATGTCAATGGACTGGGCAACCTCATTGTCGGTTACAACGAAAAAATAGATACCGATTCGTTCGAAGATTTCCTGGACGAAGATTCGGTGCTATCAGACAAAACCGGATCGCACAATATTATCGTTGGACATGGCCACAATTATTCCAGTTTCGGCGGACTGGTGGCCGGTTGGGATAATATTGTATCGAGTCCATATTCTACAGTGAGCGGGGGTAAATACAATCACGCCAGTGAATTCTGTTCTACGGTGGGCGGTGGATTTCTCAACGTCGCCAGTGGTGATTACTCCGCCGTCAGTGGCGGCTACCAGCAGATCGCCAGTGGAGATAACTCTAACGTGAGCGGAGGATTCCGCAACAAGGCCACCGGGTTTGCCTCTCATGTCAGCGGCGGATTTTCCAACATCGCCAGCGGGGAAAGATCCAGCATCAATGGAGGCATCGCCAACAAAGCTTTCGGAGAAAATTCTACCGTCAGCGGAGGCGGCAACCGGGAAGCCTCCGGAGAAAACGATTGGGTGGCTGGTAGTTTGTATGAGCAGGATTAGGTTCGGTTCCCCGCGCTGATACTCAGCCCTTCCTCTCCGTTAAGAAAATTGGAAAAGCCCTGAAGGAATCACTTTACCCAAGACGATCTTTTAGCCTGGCCACCATATCCATTCGTTCATGAAGCATGGCGAATATGATCGGCTTTTCTCCTTCCGGAACCAGATAAAAAACATAATGGTGCTCAAAAAGAACCACACGAGCTTCCGGGAATTTTTTGGAAAAAGCTCTGGAGGCAACCTTATTGTTTGAAATATTTTTAAAACACTGACTGATTTTACCTAAATAGCTTTCAGCTTGGGTTTCACCCCATTCTCCAATCGTGTAGCGAGCGATTTTTTCCAAGTCGGCTTCTGCGTCTTTAGTAAGCTCATAGGGTCGCATTACTTTTGTTCTGAGCGGATATCTTCAAAAACCTGTTCCACCGATCGGGAGGAAAATTTACCTTTCTTTATAGACTCGATACGCGGTTTCAGGAAATCCTCCAGTTTATTTAGAGCCTCTTCTTCGGACAGGGAGTCTATTTCGGGAAGTGGCGGTAATGCCCTCTCAAGAACATACTCTTTGATAGACTTACCCTGGAGAGCAGCGACCGCTTTCAGCCGTTTATGTTGCTCCGGAGTCACCTCTATGGATAAACGACGCATCAAAATTTCTCCTATCTAAGTTGGTAACGCTCTCAAAGTATAGCTTCTTAGGGCACAAATGTAAATAATGAACAAATATTCATTTATCACAAGAAAACGGATTTAGCATATATGGGGTCCCTATATAACTTTAAACTTCAACTATAAATACTAGCCTTAGAAATTCGAAGAGGACAAAAGAGGGATGAAGTGATTCGTCTTCGGGGATTTTCAAATATTCTATTTATGCAAAAGTTCCTCTTTCCTTTTTAGTCTAAATTTTCTAAACCATTATAAATTGCTAACATAAACCCAATTTTTCTCAGCCATCGGATTTGCATCGAAATTGAATTTCTTTTTACCCCCAATTTGCCCCCATGAATTTTTGACAAAACCGGCTAAAAAGTATAAATTTTGGCCAAATAACAACATTAAATACTGTTTCTCACCGGGAGGGGGGACCATGAAACGAATCGCATGTTTTTTAACTTTAATCGCAATACTATTGACCAGCACATCTGCGCTGGCAGTAATCAATTTAATTTCCAATCCGGAAGACAGTTATGTACGCCAAACGTCTCCGGCCATGAATTATGGTTCGGAAAATGCTTTGCTTGCCGATGGCATCAGCCAGGATCCGGACAACGGTTTGTACGGTGAAGTCGCCACGCTCATCAAATGGGATGTATCCGGTATACCTTCCGGTTCCGTGGTCACCGACGCCGCAATCACTTTAGACTTTTTTAATTCCAGCAGTGGCACTTATCGAATACTGCAGCAACTCAACGCGTGGAGCGAAAACTCGGTGGACTTCACGGATTTATCCACCTCCGGCACAATCCGCGGAACCATTCCTGCCGGAAGCCTTGGCGTAGTCAGAATTCCTTTAAATGCCACCGGCATCGCTTTAGTACAAGGGTGGATCAATGGCACTATAGATAACAACGGCATTGCTATTCGCACCTCCGGCACTAACGACGGAATTGGTATGGATTCAAATGAGTCTTCCGGAATGGCACCTGCATTAGAAGTAAAATATGAAGGGGCGACTTTGACTCTGGAAGAACTCACCGCGAAGGTTCGCGAATTGGAAGATCTTTTGGAAGGCGTCACCCGATCCGGAAGCAACATTTTTATCACCGGTGCTAATGTACATTTACGCAGTGGTCTGGGATCAACAGATGGCAGCGACAGCTCAAATCCTCCACGTGTTAATGGTTTGGGCAATTTAATTGTCGGTTACAACGAACCGCCTCCCTGCCCCCCGGCAACTATATGTTTGAATCGGCTCGGTTCGCACAATGTGGTCGTTGGTCCTGAACATACCTATACCAGTTATGGCGGAATCGTGTCCGGAGATCGAAACAGAATCACGGATATTTACAGTGTGGCGATTGGAGGGTTTCTCAATCGATCCACCGGTTCTTATTCAGGCACGTTCGGTGGTTCCGGCAACCAGGCGACGGGAAATTTTTCCACCGTTACCGGCGGAGCCAGCAATACTGCTAGTGGCGGCACCTCTCATATCAGCGGTGGACGGCAAAACGACGCTACCGGCGGATTTTCTACCGTGAGCGGCGGACGTGAAAACACTTCTTCCGGAAATTCGGCAACCGTTGGTGGAGGATTTCAACGAAGTGTTAACGGGTTCGACGACTGGAGAGCCGGCAGTTTGTTTGAAACTCAATAATTTGTTTTTACATGGCAGACCCCCGGTTCCTGCCGGGGTCTGCTTTTTTGTCCTGCAATCCAAGAAAAGCGTGGCCCATAAATTTTATATGCAGAACCTCGCGGTTGCGCTGCATATTTTACTTCCATTTAACTATTGATTAAAAACTATTTTCATCGCTAACGATAGACAATTCGACTAATTGCCGCAGGTCACCCATATTTCCGGTTGGCCCGACAGATTCTTAAATCCCGGTGCGCGTTTGGCATCGGAAGTCGTCATGGCTCTGCCTCCGTAGTGCACTTTCTGTCCGTTCACGGTTATCGTTCCCCCACGGCTCCTGGCAATTGGGTAACGCATGGCGTCGACTTTGTCCTGAACCTGGTCCAATTCATCCATTTGCTGATTCAGGACTTTTTGAAATTCATCCGGCCGCAACGAATTCATCTTTTTATCAGGATATTTTGCCCGAACTGCCGTGGTCTCTTCCGCCGCAAATTTATTTACCTTGTCATCAAGTTGTTTTTGAATTATCAGAGGCGGCAGGGTGCGTTGTTCCGGTGCCAGTTCCCCCAGGAGCAAGTCCACCGTATGAAAGTATTGTTTTTGGTTTACAGGATGGCTTTTGGTGAGAAAGATAATGGCCGGGCGACCTCGGAAAGTTCCCGTTCCCGTGGCATCGAACTCGACAATCAGGTTACCGGTGCGGTACTCTTTCGTCGAACAATAATCGGTTTGAAACGTATGCTTCTCATTTCCCAGTTTCAGGGTCAGGACATTGGCGGAAGACTGCGGGTTGGACTGAGACGCCCGGGCAAAGTCCATCATTTCTTTGCCACATGTCAGGTGAAAGTTCATCGGAACTTTTCCGATATGGTCTTCCACCATTCCCTTCCATTCTAAAGTGTTGCCGTTCATCGACAAAGTGGGATTTCTGACCTCAAAGTGAGATCTCTTACCAAAGTGAAATTGAATATAACCTCTCTCATTCCCTCCGCTTACTGTTAATCGGGCATTATCCAATCCCGGAGCCTGATCCGCTTGAATCATCAAGTGCCCTGTGCTTCTATCGTTAATTTCGCAACGGACGACTTTCAGGTTGAACAGCATCCCATCCAAGTCCACTCGAACGTCCCCATGGCCGGCAGTCTTTTCTTCAAAATTTCGCTGCGCCTTTTTCAATTTAGCATTTTTGCGCCGGGAGTCCTCTTGCATCCGGCCTTTCATCATATTTTCCAGTTGTTCAATTTGTTTTGGATCCATTCCTTGTTGCTTTAACATTTCCATTGCTTTATCCATTTCCTGTTGTTGGGACCTTCCCCCTCCTTCCACAGGAACCTGTCCCGCCAAAGTCATTAGAAATATAACCGGAATCCAGAGTTTATTTATGAACTGCATATATCCTCCCTTATTTTCTCTTTGAATTGCAGGTCCCGACTTCTGAAACCGCAAATGACGAACCTATCGCAAACTGTCACTACAATTAGGTAGCCATGCTACCAGAATCCGGGGCTTCGCTCACACTATTCAGGCAGGCCTCAATTCTCAGGGGTCTGTTTTTTTAAATCATATTCTAAAGTTTGCTTAATGAAATTTTAGGGAAACAAAAATTCTTTTTGGACTGCCAATTCCTGTTTTGTGATTTCTTCCAGGACTTTTGGGTTATCCGCCTCGAGTGCTTTCCAACCTTTATAATATTTTCTCAGATAAGATTTTCTGTTATTAGAAAACAATCGCCCGATTTCTTCTTCCGCAAAGTCCAACATGATTTCAAATTTGATTTCATCGATTCGGTAATTATATTCAGCATTTAGTGCTTGGTATTCCTCAGGAGAATTGGGATTTCCTGATTCGAAAGTTTTTCCCTCTTCCAGACCAACTTCATTTTTTATCGCAACAATTTTTTGGTTTATTTCCTGCAATTGCTGATCGTCCCGAACTTCATTTACTTTATGATCGGAGAGCTTTTCTAATGCGAGGGCGATTCCATAGAAAATTAAATTGTGATATTCGGGAGCCATGGAAAAACTTCTCATTCTTTGAAGTTTTCGAATGAGTTCCGACAGCTTTTCAAATTCTTTACCCTGACAACTCTGGACATTTCTAATTAATTGAATAATTTTTTCCATGAAGAGTTCTCTAATCAAAAATCAGAATTTATAAAATTTAGCCACATTTAAAAGGAATTTCCGAAGAGATGCAAGATTAAGTTTAAAAAAGGAAACTCCAAATATAAATCCCAGCAATCCGAGCAGGAAACCTGTAAGCTGGTTGAAAACCGGAGGAAGAATAGTGGAAAACTACATTTTTTATATTTTGGTCTCTTCAATGATTCTGAACTTTTTTGTGCTGGGGATTTCACTCAACCGACCCAATTCGTTTTATCCCGTAGCTTTGTGCGCGCTCTCCATCGGATTGCAGGGATATGCTTTGCGGTTGGTGGCGATAGGATCTATTAATTAAAGCTCATCGACTTGCCAAAATCTCTTTTCGTTAAATTCTATTATTTTTTGGCAAGACGGAGTAAAAGTTCTAACTAGTTTTATTTAAAGGACATTTTTACCCATCTCTTCTTAGATGGAGTGCTTTTTCCATGGGGTGATTTGACAGAATGAACAGTGGGGACTATGTTTTTGAGACATAATTGTTTTTTACTTGAGCAAAGCAACTAAATCTAATCATTTGGAGGAGGAACAGTTTATGTCTATCATAGAAAATGTTTCAGGCACCCATGGAAAGATTTTAGTTATTGATGACGAGGAAGATGTAAGAGATATCGTGAAACTTCAATTGGAAGAATCCGGTTATCAAGTGCTTACGGCCCAGGATGGGGAAGAAGGGATTAACCTTATGAAACAGGGGTCCAATTTAGTACAGGTGGGGTTGATCATTTGTGATATTCGCATGCCAAAAGTAAATGGAATCGAGGCGATTGAGTATATCAAAGAACATGCGCCCTCTAAACCCATTATGGTACTCACCGGCTACCCGGACACCAATTTGGCCGTATCTCTTATTAAAAAAGGGGTTAAAGAATATGTGGTCAAGCCTGTGGATAAAGACGTATTACTGGAAAAAGTGAAAACGATTCTTTCCTCGAAGCAGGACTTTGATTATGCCTAGGCATTAGAAACACATTTTATTTTCGCGAAATTATAGTTTCGGATATTATCTAAATAGCCTAAGAGAACTCGTTTTGCTCCTTGATAACTATGGAGAAATTCAATGACGAACCGGTCTCCGATAGTTGATTTGAAACTGATTCAATTGGAATTTACATATCACGCTGAAAGCTCTCGAGTTTTTAACAAAATGTTTTTGGCTATTTCTTAGTTGTAAAAATTTCTCAGACGGCAATCGCCCCGGAAGCCTTACCACTTCCGGGGTTTTTCTTTGGTTATAGCTTCCTTCTCATCTGTTTTTCCACTCAAGGGCCCAAACGGCAAACCGCCTCCTTAAAAGAAGTGATTCCACTTCTGATCTTTTTGTAAAACAAAGGATGACAAAAAATACATTTGGGCAACGACAGATTCAATATTCCCAGTGGGATATTATTCCTCAGAATTATTTCTTGAGTCTTTGTGTTAGAGACTCATGGGACACAATAGATATTACTTTTTTAAAAGTACTTATCTGAAATTTAACTTTAAGAGCAACAAATTTTGAGGGTTTCAGCATTCTCTCCTTTAAAGCTCTTTCCATAATAATTGAGGGGACCATTATGGAAAACCAATGGAATTCTTTTGTCGAGTTGTTACAGGTCCGAGCGCAAGTCCAACCCAGGGACCGGGCTTTTACTTTTTTAGATGAAAATGGCAACGAAGAAACCAATCTTACATTTGATGAACTCAACCGCCAGGCAATGGCCGTCGCGGGTTACCTTCAATCTACAACTCCACCCGGGGAACGCGTTTTACTGTTTTTCCCACCGGGTTTGGATTTTGTTGTCGGGTTCTTTGGATGTTTATATGCCGGGTTGATCGCCATTCCCGTTTTCCCGGGAAAAAGAGAGCAATCGTTAAACAATATTCAAAGAATTATTTCGGACGCTCAGGTCTCCGTTTGCCTCACCAATAAATCTTTTTACAAAAAAATAAAACACTTCCACTTTAAAAGCACGGATCTGGTAAACCTGCCCTGGAAATGTGTGGACGACCTGGCTTTTCAAAGCGAGTTTGAATGGAACCAACCCCTCATTCAACAAACCGATTTGGCGTTTCTTCAATATACTTCCGGGTCGACCGGTCACCCCAAAGGTGTGATGGTGAGCCACCAAAATATTTTACATAACTCTGAAATGATTCGCGTCGGTTTTGGACACACGCAACAAACCGTTTTTGTGGGTTGGTTGCCGCTATTTCACGACATGGGATTGGTTGGAAATGTTTTACAACCTTTATATATGGGAATCCATAGTGTCTTTATGGCTCCCGCCACCTTTGTGTCTAATCCCTATCGCTGGCTGCAGGCGATTTCCAAATACAGAGCGACGACGAGTGGTGGACCCAACTTTGCGTATGACCTGTGTGCCCATACGGTCACGCCGGAAGAAGTGGCAACTCTTGATCTCAGCAGTTGGGACAATGCCTTTATTGGAGCCGAGCCCATATTTTCCTGCACGATGAAAAATTTTTACAGGGTCTTTAAATCTTGCGGTTTTCAATGGAATGCTTTTTACACCTGCTATGGAATGGCAGAGGCCACCTTGTTTATCTCCGGCGCCAACAAAAGTAATCCGCCGACTTTACTTTCCAAAACCAGCACCGAGTGTAATGACAATTCGGAACCTTCGAAAATTATTGAAACCGAGAAAACCTATATTGGTTGCGGCAAAAGCTGGCTCGATCAGGAATATCTAATTGTTAATCCTGACACCTCGATTCCCTGCGATGAGAATGAAGAAGGGGAAGTTTGGGTTCGGGGTAAAAATGTTGCTCACGGCTATTGGAATCAACCTGAAAAAACAGAAGAGACTTTCAGGAATTATGTATTGGGAACTAAAGGCGGTCCGTTTTTACGCACGGGCGACCTGGGTTTCATTCAAAAGGGAGAGTTATTTATTACAGGCAGGCTAAAAGATATCATCATCATAAACGGCCGCAATTACTATCCTCAAGATATAGAAAAAACCGTAGAAAAAAGTCATCCTTCTATACGCCTCCACAGCACCGCTGCTTTTTCAGTGGAACAGGAAGCCAGTGAACACCTGGCCATTAGCGCGGAGGTCACAAGAGAGTGTGTTCGAAAAACGAATTTTGAGGATATCTATTCTTCAGTACGTTCTTCAATTTTAGAAAATCATTCCTTAGATACGACGGCCATTATTCTTTTGAGGCCGGGAAGTATTCCTAAAACCTCCAGTAATAAAATTCGAAGAGGTCTTTGCAGAACACTTTATAAAAATGACGACTTTAAAAAAATTGGGCAATGGGAAAAACCCATTCTTCAGTTACATTCAAAACAAGTAGACCGGTTGACTTATAAGGTGAATCCGGAAATGGGGAGACAAATTTAAATGGAACAGAGACAGGACTATCATTCCTATTGCAAACCCAAACTCGCTGAACTATTGTCCGCGCTCAAGCTGGATATATGCGCCAAGTCTGCGAAGGGAAATTATATTCAGGACGAATCCAATCATCAATACCTTGACCTGGTCAGTGGTTTTGGCTCAGCGATTCTAGGCCACAACCCTCCGGAGATTGTTAAAACCGCTACGGATTCTTTGCAAAACAATCTTCCTATTAATGTTCAGGGAACGGTGCGCAGCTCTTCCGCCAAGCTTGCGAAACGGTTGAATGAATTATTGCCAACGAACAGCGAAGCGTACTGCGTTAATTTTTCCAACAGTGGAACTGAAAGTATCGAAGCGGCCATCAAGCATGCGTACAAAGTTCATTTTGAAAAAGTCCAACGCAAATATGAACACCTGAGTCGCATGCTGAACGATTTTTACTATAAAGTCGAAAACATGCCGGACCGCCCGGAAATACCCGGAAAGAACAAGAGCCTGGTAGATTTCCGTGATGACCTGGATGAATACAATTTAGAACAGTTCGAAACGTTTCAAAATAATCCGGTCATGATCGGTTTTAAAGGAGGGTTTCACGGAAAAACCATGTCCAGCCTGAAAGTCACTTTTAACAAATCGTTCCGCGAAATTTTTGAAGGGTTGTCTTCCATTAAACCGGTCTTTATCGATCCCAAAACTCCCGAACGCATCCGGGAAATTCGAGACGAGCAAACCTGTCTGTTTCTTTATCCTGAATTGGTTGGAAACAAAATTGAAATTCGTACGACCAAAATCACTAAAGTGATCGGTCTGATTTTCGAGATCATCATGGGGGAAGGCGGAATCATTCCATTGAGTGATCGCACTCTGGAATTTTTAGCCCACGAACACAAGAATCTCGAAATCCCTTACATCATTGATGAAATCCAAACCGGTTGTGGCCGTACCGGCCAGGTATTCGGTTTTGCAGATACGCCGCTTGCAACAATTTCACCGGAATACATCACACTCAGCAAAGCGCTCGGTGGTGGCATTTCTAAAATCGGCGCCACTTTGATTCGTAAAAATATTTATGAGCATGACTTTGGAATTTTACACACGTCCACATTTGGCGAAGATGATTTATCCAGCGAAGTGGCTTTAAAAACTCTGAACTTGTTAACGGAAAATAATAACGCCCAGTTAAAAGATGTTAAGGCAAAGGGCCAAACCATTATAGACGAACTCCGGGCTCTGCAAAGTGAGTATCCGGAAATTATAAAAGACGTGCGCGGCCGTGGGTTAATGATTGGTCTGGAGTTTACGACGCTGGAAGACCGCTCTCCGTTTTTTCGAGCTTCAGGGAAACAAGGCGTACTTTCACTTTTAATCGCCAGCTATTTATTGCACCACCATCATATTCGCGTACTGGCTCCTTTAACCAATATGCTGAAGGGCAATCCCGGTAAAATCCGGTTGTCCATTATTCGGATTCAACCTCCGCTCACAATCACTAACGAAGAAATTCAGAAACTGATTTTCGGGTTAAGAGAGGTTTGCAATATTATTCAAAATAATAATGAGTATTGTTTGATCGGACATCTGATCGGCGCATCCCTGAGTTCTGAAGAACGTCAAAACTGTGCTTCCTTTGAAGCTTACTGGCCCATCGTCGATCAACCACGGCCAATGGATGCACGTGCCGGGTTTGTGGTCAATCCGACCAATCTAAATGTTCTCGCAGAATATTACTTCCCATCGTTCAAAGAATATTCCTGGGAAAAGAAAAGTTTATTGAATTGGTGGAATTGCGTCAGCCGATTTCTGGAGCCGGTTCACATCAGAAATGAATACATCACTTCTAATGAGTTCACCATCCAGCTCAGTCTGGTTTTTGTTCCATACCTTCCTGAGTATATTAACGCGAACAGAAAGGACCGTATTTTAGCGAAGGAAATGACCGACAAGGTCCAGGATGCGGTGACGGTGGCGCGTGAACTAGGCGATGACAATATTCCTGTTTCCATTGTCGGGCTGGGAGGCTACACCTCCACCATCACTAAAAATGCGTTAACGATCAATGATTATGAAATTCCGGTCACCACGGGAAATGCTTATACCACAGGCCTTGCAATACAAGGCGTGATTTACGCGGCGCAGGAGAAAAACATCGATATGAGCCAAGCGAAACTGGCTGTGGTCGGTGCCGGCGGAAACATTGGGTCTATATTAGCTCAAATTTTAATTCCGCGAGTGAATCAACTGGTATTAATCGGAAGCCAAAAGCCAGGCAGCGTGGAACGTCTACAAAAAACGCGTCAGTTATGCCTGAAGGAATTATTGAAGAACATCCGGGCGGAAAAACATTCCGGACAAAGTTTTGAAAATACACAAATCCGGGGAGTGGGTTACCAGATTTATGAATACCTGGAGCGGAATAACTCCGAAACCACTGAAGCCATTAAAGACGGATTGGTCCGCGATACTATTACACCAGATCAAATGGAAGCGTTTGAAAAAGAGTTATTCGATGAGTCTTCCGGAATACGATTTGACCTATCGACTTCCATTCAAGATTCCTACGATTGCGATATTATTATTTTATCGACCAACTCGGAGAATCCGGATCTCATCAAGCCGGAATTTTACAAACACAATGCCATCTTATGTTGTGTTTCTTTACCTTCGAATCTCAGTAAAAACTTTAAGAACACAAACGGTCAGTTAGCTTTTGACGGAAGTCTGGCGCGGCTGCCCGAAGGATCGGAAATCAACTTCGTCGGGTTGCCTAAACAAGGTTTGTCCTTCGGCTGTTTATCAGAAACATTGGTTCTCGCTTTCGAAGGCCATAATCATTCCTTCAGTAAAGGAGAAATCCAATCGAAACAGGTTTACGAGATTATGGAGAAAGGTCTCTTAAACGGCTTCGACCTGGGAAGTTTAAAGTTTAACGAAAAGGTACTACTGGAAAGAAGTCCTCATTAATCATTTTTTTCAACGGAATTGTCATGTTTGATTTTAACGCAAAGCGAAAAGAAACCACATTTAAGGCCTACAGCTCCATTAACAGTGTGGCTGACATTATTGAAAATCAGTTGCCGGCTTATGGCAACCGAGATGTTCTGCGGTTTGACCTGGGCAAACATTATGGAAGCCTGACCTTTGATGTTTATTTAAATTATCTCAAAGCCATGATCCAGTTTTTTACGCGGAACCATATCGAACAGAAAGTCATCAGCACGTTTTGCAAGAACCGCATTGAATGGGACATGATAGGAATGGCTTCATTCTACCGGGCCAATGCCTTATTTCCGCTGGATACCAAAACGAATTTGGTAGAACTCGAGCATCTGCTCAAGCTGAATACGCCGGATTATATGCTGGTCGCAAAAGCTCAATTGCCCAAAATGCGCGAGTTGAAGGCTAAACTCAATCTTAAAACTATTTTCATCGTGGCGGATTTGCTGGATGTCTTCGAAGATTTGAATTGTGAAGATGTGGATATCGCGCCGGATGAAATTAAAGTATCCGGCATATTTTCTGAATATAATATGGACCAACCGGTCCAGAAAAGCACTCTACTGGATGATCCCAATACGATCCTCGGTCACTACCCGACTTCCGGAACCACCAGCTTGCCGAAAATCGTAGCGATCTCTCACGGCAATATCATTGCAGAAGTCAATGAAGCGGTCGATGTCATCAACTTAAGACACAATGAAGATTTGCTGAACATTGGGCCTTATACGCATATTGCAACATTAGTGGAATTTTTGGTAACGAAAACCCGTGGGTTTTGTGTCACTTATTTCACACGCGAACCCGACGACGATGACGTTTTGGAAGATGAAATCAAAAAATTAAAAGCTCAAGGTGTCCGCATCAAAGCCTTAATGGCCGTGCCCAAGTTTTGGATTTACTTAATGAAAGAAGTGCTGGAAGAAATGAAAAACAAACCGGTCCTGCACGAGTTATATAAACATTTGATCTCCATCGAAAAAAGCGGCAAGCTTTACGACATTGGAACTTTAGATAAAGCCAAGCTCGCGGCCACGCGTATCTTGTTGCGCAATAAAATGGGCGGCTACTTTAGTTACGGGATTTCTTCTTCCATGAAACTGGATGGAGCCATCGTTGAAATTTTCGGAAAACTGGGGATTACGGTCATTGATATTTATGGCGCCACCGAGTGTGCCGGTATCATCTCCCGCAACCGATTGGACGATCTCAATCCCGGATCCTGCGGGCGTATCATTAAACCTTTGGAACACCGGTTGGTGGATCGCAGAATCATTCCCGGTATTAATAAACCGGTAGGTTATTTGGAAGTAAAAGGACCAACCGTGGCACCCACTTACCTGGGAGAATCGTCCGGGCTTTTATTGAGCGATGACGGATTTTATTCTACCGGAGATTTGTGCTGGGTGGATGACCAGGGCTGGCTCCATATAGTGGGCCGGGAAAAGGAACTCACACTTTGGAAGGATGGCTCATATATTGATCCGCAATATTTATCCAACCTGATGGTGCGAAGTATTTATGTCAAAGACGCGATGGTGACTCAGGTGAACCCTGAGGATGATTTTCTCAGCGTTTTTGTTTTTCCGGATGAAAAACGTTTTCGCAAAGATCCCAAGACTAAAAAGCAAATTGAGACCGGATTAAACTGGGACACCGCGTTGCGCCACAGAATTGAGGAGGCAATCGATTATACACAGTCCGTAGCAAAAGTTACCGCCAGGCTGAGTAAGGATCATATTTTCATTTTGCCTAAAAAGTTAGAACGTACGCCAACGCATAAAATAAAATTTATTTTTGAACGTCAACGAATCCATTTAGCGCGTCCTATTTAAGTGCTAATAAAACCTTTTTAAATACATAACTTATCATGAAAACAAAAATCAATTTTATCTTAATGGCATTTTTTCTCATTCTTCCTTTGACTGTCACCCAGGCTTTTGCAAAGAACAGTTCTGACAAGGGGAATCAAGTGGTCCGGGCCGTGGACAACCACGAGGCCGGCTATATCAATATGAGATCGGATGTCACCATGATTCTGGAAGACAAACAAGGGAAAACACGCAAACGGTTTTTTAAATATACGATGCTGGAATCCGACCCCCTGGGCGACCAAAGAAAATTTGTCTTTGAACGCCCGCGTGATATTAAGGGCACGGCAGTACTGATCCACTCCAAGGTCGTTGAAGATGATGCGCAATGGATTTTCCTCCCTGCGTTTAAACGAGTCAAACGAATCTCCAGCACCAACAAAAGCACTCCTTTCATGGGAAGCGAGTTCAGTTACGAAGATTTATCTTCTCAAGAGTTGGAGAAATATGATAACCGGTATGTCAGCAGTGAGGAATGCGACGGCAAAGAATGCGACGTAATTGAACGCGTTCCTAATTTTCCGCACTCGCTTTACAGTAAACTGGTGGTCTATGTAGACAAAAAAGATAACCGCTATCGAAAAATTATTTACTTTGATAAAAAAGGAAAAAAGATTAAAACACAAACACTGAGTGATTATAAATTGTATTCTGACCGTTACTTGCTGCCCAACAAATTGGTGATGATTAACCATAAGAATGGAAAGAAAACCACCATGCTTTGGGAAGATATCAAGTTAAAGACGAATATCGTGAAAAGACATTTTAATGTATCTGCTTTGAAGCGATCACATTAACAAGGAAGCAGATGTGCTCCTTCTTTTTAAAAGAGACCTTTGCATAAGTAGAAGTTTTGAATAAAACACAAAAAACATTAAAAGAGGAAGTTGATGTTCGCCCTCTTTCCCAATCTAGCGATTGGAAGCAAGAAAAATATTCGAAAAGTTTCTAATGATTCTGTCATCTCAGAAATTTACCGAGAATGAATTTTACAAGCAGGCGTTGGCCTGCGGGTCAGGGTGATTGACCACTGGCCGTGGAGGCAGAATTAATTTGCGATGATCGACGGGGAGCGCAGAATCTTAAGAACCTTTTCAAAAAGTTGAGTTTGCCTTTAGAAGAAATTGCAAAATAGAAGTCGATGTATTCCCTCTTTCCTAAAGAGGGGTAGGGTGATTCACCTTTTCAGGGGTTTTTCTTTTCATATAAATAAAAATCAGGAAAAGGAAAAATCCCCCCAGCCCCCTTCATGAAAGGGGGAGCACATGGGTCGCCTCTTAAAGTTTATTGTGTTTTGTTCAATAGCTACTGTTACGCAAAAGTCTTATTAAAACCTTTTCTAAAGTAAAGATTGCCTTTAGAAAAAGATGTTAAAAGGAAAGCCGATGTGCCCCCTCTTTTCCAACCTGGCGGTTGGAGGCAAAAGGGATTTTCAGAAGTTGATGGATAGATAAACTGAAATGAACTTTAGGAAATTCTTGCTTCCTCCAGGCGTTGCCTGGCGGGGGGATTGACAATCAGGGCTTTTCCAAATTTCTTGCTTATGCAAAGGTCTCCCTTTTAAAGGGGTCCGAGATAGTTTTTCTTATTTTCTTTTTATATGATTAACCTCGACCCGCGATACCAACTATGTATATAACTACACTCATCCGTTGGCGCAGAACAATATTGTTGATATGGGCTTGTGTTCTTTTGGCATTTGCCGGCGTCATAGTGAACAAACTGTTCTTATCGTCCGATCCTTCCATTGATAATTCCGTCGGCATTTGGTTCAACAAAACCGATCCGGATTTAATCACCTACGAAAATTACAACGATACTTTTGGAGAAAAGGAATGGAGCATTTTACTTTTGCAAACGGATTCAATTTACAGCCCGGAGTTTTTATCGGACCTGGATTCCATCACGGAAAAAATCAGTGAACTCAGTAACGTCGTCAAGATCACCTCGATCACCAATGTTCGGGATAACTTTTTAACCGACGATGGCTCTCTGGATTACAGGCGGCTCTATTCGGATCAGGTGCCCAACGATTCGAAGGCGCTCCAGGAATTTCAAGATCAACTGAAACGCAATCCGATTTTCGAACGCAATTTGATATTGAAAAACGATGAGACGTCGACCGCACTGTTGATACAAAATGACAACTTTATCAATGACCCGTCCGAATACCGGATTCAATTGGTCAACGGCATCACGAATATAGTCAATGAACATGCCAGTATAAATAACTTTGCGCTGGCCGGAACCACCGTGGTCAACGCAGAACTCAACCGTGCGTCTAAACGCGACGTGTTTGTTTTTTACTCATTGATCACGGTTCTACTGACATTCATCGGTTTTTATATTTTAAAGAGCCTGCGCAATTTACTCGTGATGTATTCCGTTGTGGTCACCAGTTCCATTCCGGCAATGGGCATGTTGGCCGCCCTGAACATTCCTTACAATATGATCACAGTGATGCTGCCCACAATTTTAATTGCGCTTTCGGTCGCAGGCGTCGTTCACATTATCACGGAGTTTCATCTTTCTCGTTTTGAACAGACGAGTGAGGCGGCTATCGCCACAACCTTGAGCCGACTGCTCAAACCCACTGTCTGGACTACGGTAACGACTATTGCAGGATTCAGTTCCTTCACCACCAGTAATGTATTTCCCGTTTTTCAGTTGGGCTTGTTCTCAGCGGTGGGGTTGTTCCTGGCGGGTGTCGCTAATTTAGTGATCGCCCCTCTTCTATTGCTTATGCTTTGGCCGGATCGAATTCAATCCCCTGAGCTGTTCAAAAAACCAAACTCCCTGAACCGTTGGCATAACTCGAATGGTTTTCGCTTTGGAATTTTATTGTGTACGTTGATCCTTCTGCTGCCTGCTTTCAGCTTGCCGCGACTGGAAGTGGACACGAACTATATTAAATTTTTTTCGGAATCACATCCAACGTCTCAATCTTATGACCTGATTAAAAAAGTGGGGTTTGCGCAGAACCCGATTGTTTTGCAATTAAAATATTCAGACGATCTACCCTACTCCGCTTCCCAACAAATCCGGGGGACCGTGGCGTTTGAGAAAGCGCTTAAAGCGTTGCCGGAGGTCGTAAAAATTTTATCGGCCACCGACTTCCTAGAGGAAATCAATAAAGCGTTTAATGATAAAGAAGCGCAACCGCTGGACCGCTACAACAAAGCCCAGATCGAACAGTTGCTGTTATTGGGTGAACTCAGTGGCAATGATGATCTCTCGGATTTTATTCTTTCGGGAGCCACCGATGTTCAGATTATTGTCATGACGCAATACATGAGTTCACGGGAACTGGATGCGTTTAAAGACAAACTGTTCAATTTGCAAAATCAATTGCTTCCTAAAGAAGTACATATGGATGTGACGGGAACCACCACCTTGTGGGCCAACATGGACACGCAAGTCAGCAACACTCAGTTTTATTCTTTGTTGTTTATCACTTTATTCCTGCTGGTGCTGTTGCCGATGATTTTTGGTTCATTCACCTTAGGGATGATCGGGTTGGCAGTCAACATTTTACCGTTGGCGATTACGTTGGGTTGCATGGCGTTTCTCGATATCAAAATAAATATTGCAACGGCACTCATTGGCGGGATTTCGTTGGGGGTGGTGGTGGATGACACCATTCACTTTATTTCCCGAATCATTCAAAATCAAAAAAGCGGACAAAGCATCGCCGAGGCAGTGGAAAACTCAATTCAAACCATTGGTAAAAGTATTATTTACACCACCCTGATTTTGATTGTCGGGTTTTCCTGTATGGCCTCTTCGAACTTTCTACCCAGCGCGCACTTTGGAATTTTTATTTCGCTATCCATCTTTCTCGCGTTGTTGTTAGATTTGTTTTGCGTCCCGGCACTTTTAAAATCGTTTCCGGAGCTCACAAAACGAAGAAACCTGGCCGAGCAGTCTTGATTTTTTTTTGGATTGATTTAAAAGCAGTCTCACAAAGAGACTTTTGCATAACCAAGAAATTTAAACTCTCTTGGAGGTGAATCACCCAGACTCGCAGGTAAACGCCTGCGAGTAGCATTTAATTCTCGATGAGTTATAAAACATCGCCGGATCATCACAAAATTTTCGAAGATTACCATTGCCCCTCGCGACCAGTGAGTTACCTCCAATCGCTAGATCGAGAAAAAAGGCTTTGCGTATTAGAATATGGAATGAAACACAATAAACTTAAAAAAGGGAACCCATGTTCGCCCTCTTTTCTAAAGAGGGTCGGGGTGATTCACCTCCAGGGGTTTTCTAATTTTATTACTTACGCAAGGATCTCTATCATAAAGAGGAACTATTCATGATTTTGGAAAATCAAATAGACATTAACGCACCGCGGGACCGAGTCTGGAAAGTCACCATTGACGTTGAGTCCTGGCCGCAGTGGTCACCGGCTATGGAAAGTATTGTTCGCGAAGATAAAGGCGAGTTCAAAATCGGAAGCACCGCACTCATCAAACAAAAAATGATGCCCGAAACCCGGTGGGTGGTCACCAGTTGCACACCCCCGGAAAGTTTTTCATGGAAAGCCAAGGTGCTGGGCATTGAAATGATCGCTACACATTTCCTCTTACCCCGTGAATCCGGCGTCACCAGTATGCTGCAATTGGAAATGGTCGGGGCCATGGCAACAATTTTAGGCCCGGCCATTAAAGACCAAGTCGCCAAAGCCCTTGCTGAAGAAAACCAGGGCCTCAAACAATTTTGCGAAGCTGGAGAAAACAACTAAACTTCCTTTGCATTATCACAAAATTTTTCCAACCGATGAGATTATCTTTAGAAAATAATCTGTTGAAGGGGTGAACAATGTACCCCCTCTTTCCAATCTTGCGATTGGATACAACCGGATTATTCGAAACCTTTGTGAAGATATGGCCTTGAAAATAACTCATCGTAAATGACTGTTCCAACCGGCCGGGGGCCGGACTGGGGGGATTGACCTTCATTGCTTTTGTTTATTTTTTTGCTCACGGGCAAAGGTGAGGTTGTCTAGAACCAATTTTATCTTAGGGTGATCCTCTCTCAAAAACTTCTTAAAAATCACCAACGCCTTTTCAAAATAGGATATTGCTTGATTGTCCTCTCCTTTATGAAAGTAAGCCAATCCCAGATTGTTCCAATCTCGTGCAACGTCAGGATGGTCTTCACCAAGGGTTTTGAGATCACTCTCTAAGGCTTTCTCAAAATACTCAATTGCTTTATCATACTTGCCTGTTTGGTTATAAACCACTCCAATGTTATTCCTATCCCTTACGACATTTGGATGGTCTTCACTAAAGCTTTTAAGATCACTCTCTAAGGCTTTCTCAAAATACTCAATTGCTTTATCATACTTGCGTTTGTGATCATAAACTAATCCAATGTTGTTCCAATGGGTTGCGACATCGGGATGATTAATTCCAAGAGTTTCAATATTACTCTCCAATGCTTTGTTATAAAACTCAATGGCTTTATCATATTCACCCTTTTCTCGCCAAGCCTCCCCAAGGTTGTTCCAACCTGCAGCTACGTTAGGGTGATTCTCTCCCAATGATTTACATAAACTATCTGTCGATTTCTCATAATAGATAATGGCTTTATCGTAGTTACCCTTGGCTATCCAAGTCACTCCCAGGTTGTTCCAACGGATAGCAATACTAGGATGCTTTTGTCCAAAGGTCTTAAGATCGATTGCTAGGGCTTTCTCATAATACTCAATGGCTTTATCGTAGTTGCCTAGAGTGTTAAAAAGAAGCCCTGTATCATTTAAATACAATCCCTCCTCTGGAGCCAGTTGCGCTGCGCGTTCGTAATGTTTTAACGCTTCGCGGTACTTCACTTCATCGAAAGCAATTTTACCTAAGCGGTAATGACCTAAGGCTTTTTTTTCTATGGCGCTTTCTAGAGCTTGGTTCTCCACAAACTCTTCAATCAGTTTTTTGGCTTCGCTCAGGTTTCCATCTTTTAAAGCTTTTTCAGCCTCCTCCATTTGCTTTGGAGAAAATTGATCTTTGAACTGTTGCAGATCGGCGTTGGTGTCTTGCAGTTGTTGGATATGGTCTTGATAGGATTTTTCTAAATCAGCTTGTTTAGCTTGAATGACATTTAACTCTAATTCTAATTCATGAATTCGTTCTTGATCCTTGCCTTTTTCCTCCGCTAATTCCTCCCGAATCTCTGCTTCCCGTTTTTGTAAAAACGCGTGGTGCTGTTCTAGGGTGATGCCAATATATGTATCTCCCATCTTCAAATCTCCGTCTACGTTTCCGACAGTGATATTGTTATCTCCCTCAACAATATGCCCATCGGCATTTCGGCCTTGTGTGGTATCTTCTTCAGCTTCAATATCTTTTCCCGTACGAATTTCTGTTTTTTTCTCGTTGGCCATGAACTATACCTGGTAATGGTTACCAATGGATTGGTTTGAATCCCCACCATTTTTTAGGGGAGTGCTTTAGAGGGATTTGCCCAAACATACCACTATTCAGGAAAATGAATCAAGGGTATAGTTAGCACCCTTCACAGACTATTAATAACCTCAGGCGGTCAATCACCCCAGCCCTCTTTAAAAAGAGGGCGCACATCATTCTCCTTTAAAACATTTTCTTCTAAAGGCAAACTCAATCAGGAATCAATAAGGAAGAAATTAATTACTATTAAACAGCATTTCGATATAGGTTTTGTAGTGGTGAATTTGGTGGGTGACGATTTTGGGATCGTGGAGGGATCGGGCGAGGATAAACGCGCCTTCGATTAATACCAGAAACTGGTCGGCGAGGGATTCGAGGTGAATTTTTTTTACAGGTGGGTTTTCCTTTGCAATTTTTTTTAAGCGTTTGGTCAATTCTCGGCGCCAGGTTAAAAAAACGTTATTGATAATCTGCCGTGTCTCTTCATCAAACAATTGCAACTCGTATACATAGGAAGCCATTAAACACCCCGGAGTCGGTTTTTCAAGTTCGGAAAAATATTCTTCCCACAACCCGATCATGATCAAGTATTGTTGCAATGGATCGCTGCTTAACTTTTCCGCGCGGGCTAAATTTTCTTTCATCGTATCAATGTCACTTTCGGCGTAACGCTCAATCAGCTTAAACGCCAAATCATTTTTATTTTTAAAGTGATGAAAGAAAGCACCCTTCGTCACATCCATCGAGTCGATCAACCGGTCGATAGAAACCGCCGAGAACCCGTTGTTAAGAATCAAGGTTTGGGCGGTGTCGAGAATTTTTTCGCGGGTGGCCTCCCCTTTTTTTGACATGATTTAATCTCCAAATATTAGAAAGTTTACTCTTAACATATGATTTCCACAGTTTGGAAAATACCGGATACCTAAAGATAAGAAAAATCCCCCCAGCCCGCAGGCCAACGCCCTCCGGTAAAATTCATTCTCGATGTGTTTGCTTGTAAGCCAAACACTCAGAAACTTTTCATTAGTTGATTATTTCTTCAGGAGAAACTTCACCCTGGGACCGATGTATTCCCCCTTTATGAAGGAAACCTTTGCGTAATCACAAAATTGGGAAACCCCTGATTGTCAATCCCCCCGCCAGGCAACGCCTGGAGGAAGCAAGAATTTCCTAAAGTTCATTTCAGTTTATCTATCCATCAACTTCTGAAAATCCCTTTTGCCTCCAACCGCCAGGTTGGAAAAGAGGGGGCACATCTGCTTTCCTTTTAACATCTTTTTCTAAAGACAAACTTTACTTTAGAAAAGGTTCTGTCGATTCGGCGTTCACACGAACTCATCGAGAATCAATGTTCCCTCCAGTCGAGGACTGGAAGAGGAGCCTATCCACTTCCTTTAAATGTCTTTAGAGTTTTCTGTCATATTTTCAGTCAGGCAAACATCTCCAAAAAGTAGCAACATCTAAAAACATATCAAATAGTATGGAATTTGTCCATTAACTTTACAAACTTTCCCAATATAATCCATATAAATACTTATTTTTAAACACTTTATAAAAAACATACCGAATGGTATTGACAATCGCAAATTCCTGCCTATAATTAAACATACTAATTAGTATGTTTAATGAATTGAGAGGAGGAACTCATGTTTGAAATCATCGAAATCATCACACTGGCCACCATCCCTGCATTTTTGTTACTCGATTTATGGATGCAGAAACGCAAATACTCGGCTCCGCGTTATTGGAGGTTGCGCGCCCTGCTTGTTACCATCGTCATCGTCTTTGTCGCTGAGCAAGTCGCTTCATTTTGGGGAGGTGTTTTTGGAGAAACCCATTTACTCGACTTAAGCAGTCTTGGAATTGTCGGTGGTGCCGTGGTGGGACTTCTGGTTTACGAGTTTTTTCATTATTGGTACCACCGGTTGGCGCATCAATGGAATTGGTTATGGAAAGCCGGACACCAGATGCACCACAGCGCGGAAAGTCTGGACGCGTTTGGCGCTAACTATCTACATCCGCTGGATGCCGCCATGTTTGCGACCATTGGCAGTCTGGTCTTCTTTCCTTTATTAGGATTGCAAACAGAGGCGGGAATTTTAGCCACGTTGTTCTTAACTTTTAATGCGATGTTCCAGCACGCGAATATCAACACGCCGCATTGGCTGGGATACATTATTCAACGTCCGGAAAGTCATGCGATTCACCACAGCAAAGGGTTTCATCGCAACAACTACGCAGACCTCGCTTTATGGGACATGGTGTTTGGCACCTTTCAAAATCCTAAAAATGTTAACGACCTGGAAATGGGCTTTTACAAAGGAGCATCCGGCAGGATCAAAGATATGCTGCTCGGCCGCGATGTCACCGTTCCACAAATCAGTCAATGAGTCTGCAATCTGCAAATTTAAAACGAGAACCCCGGTTAAGCAGAACCACCATGCTTAGCCGGAGTTCATGCGTCATACTTAAAACAAAACGATGCTCTATTTATATTTAAGTAATAGCAAACTAATTGGAGTCGACGCAGATAATTCGAGTGGTAAAATTTGAACTGGTCGTAAAACTGTTCAACGCACCCACGGTCCACCCTGTTCCATCAACATTGGGCCCGGAAGCAAAAAATTCCAGACTGGCGTCATTGGAAATATAACCTCCTCCTGCAAGGACCTTACCTACGGGACAATCTAAAGTAACATTTACTCTATTCGAAGCTCGTACTACGTAATCTCTGGACACCACTTCCCACCCGGGAATTCCAGGGAGTGTATAGTCCACCTCCAATGTTGGCGGGAACCCAAAGGAATCTTTTGCACTCATAGCAATCCCATCATTTGTTCCATCCGATGCAATGGCCAATCCATTATTCGAGGTAGAACCTTGAACCCACTGCTGCACTAACGCCACACCCTCTGAATTTAATGGAATCGTGACCCTTCCGAAGGTTGAAGGAAATATTCTTGCCAAGATATCCTGTCCCATTTGCAGATCATTAAAAGAAACGGTACCTTCGGACCAATCGTTATTTTGCGAATACATCAAGTAACTGCCGGTACTGGAATTTATAAAATTCAATGTTATGGAAGCCCTTGTCACATTGGCATTCTTGGGAATGGAAGACAAGTCCCACTTGAGCAAACTGATTGCTTCTCCATAGGCTCCATTATCCGGGTCCTGACTCACACCATCCGCAATTAGTTCTGACTCGTATCCATAGTTAGTTCCCGGTGACGTGCTACGCACATAGCTATCCTCCGGAGCAGAAAACGTACCGGTTTCCGCCAACGCAAATGGAACGGCCCAACACAGACAGCCCACCACAACTATAAGAATTTGAAAAATTGTTTTCATGGTTCTCCCTCCCGTAAGGATCTTAAGTAATTAAATTTGACTGAAAGCTACCCTTTTTAGCTAGCCTTGTCAAATCGAACTCCAGTCGAGAAGAAGAGCTTTGCATAACAAAAGATTATGGAGCTAAACACTATAAACTTAAATTGAAGACTCATGTATTCCCTCTTTTCTAAAGAGGAATAGGGGGATTCACATTCAGGGGTTTATATTTTCTTACTTTTGCAAAGGTCCCGTCGAAAAAAGGAAAGTAGTGAGTATGGTCCTTATAATTTTCAAGCACTACTTGAAGTGAAGGGCTATCTTTATATTGGGGGAGAAGTTTTCAAAACGAGTTCTCTTGAAAAGGAGGAGGCAATGTTGTCACACACGTCACGTTCCACCCGTTTGAAAAACACAATATTTTTCATCTCAATACTAGTAATGATTTTCTTCATCACCGGATGCGAGAAACCTCCGACCATTTTAGACAATGAGCCACATGTGGGCGTTGAGTTCAAAGGCTCCGATGGATCCGACGTGGATGGTTATGATTATTGTGGAAGTGCTGAAACCTGCTCCGGTCCAGCGGAAAGTCGGAATCCTAACAATCTGTGGTGTCAGGTAAAATCTGCCTGCAACAGTCAAAACGGTTGCTCCTGCAATCTATTCCGTGCGAAAAAAGGAGAAGTGCCAAGACAATGGAAATACCATAAGGGTCCCAACAAAAAAATCACTCCAGATCACACTACCTATGCCTACGCCTGCTGGTGCACCAAAGCGCATTAGATTAGGGTTTGAAGTCGCACCCCTATGGGGCGAGCTTAATAGTTTTGCATTCTTTAAAAAATAGTTTTTAAAATAATTAAAGGTAGTAGAAAAAATTATTAAGAGATGTTTTTCTAAATTTGTGGGGACAAAATGAAATTTAGCGTAAACAACCTGACGACCAATGGAGAAGATGTTATCCGCGTTAATCTGCTTTGCGACGTGACCAGCAAAGATTGGTTGATTTTGTTTGAAGACATTTTTAACCAAAATCCCGAAAAAGAGATTTTCAGATTTTTGATCGATAATCGCGATTACGCAGACCAGATGAATTTTCAGGGATTCATCGAACTGGGAAATCTCTTGAAAAAATTTAAAATCAAAGAATTCATCGTTGGCGTTTTGGCCAGCGATAAAGGAATGTACGATCTGAGAAATCTTTTCATTCGAGTGTCTATGGATCAGGGTTTTAATCTCAAGTGTGACGTGTTCGATGAAGAAGCCAAGGTTTTGGAATGGTTTTCACAAACGGGACTTCCCAATTAATCCTTAAACGTTTCCCTAAAAGAAGAATTCGAATTTAAAATCCCTCCCTGAATTTCAGGGAGGGATTTATGTTTTGTAGTAAAATTAATTAGGCTCGGACAAACTCCCCGCTACCCATTCCTGATAACCAGAGGCCGTGCGGTTGGCTCCTCCACCCACTGTGGCAGCTTCCCCTGTATCAGCGATAGTATTATTGTATCCTCCACTAATATGGGAAACATAACCATTAGCGATATTGCCCCAACCTCCACTGATAGTGGAACTATTTCCTACTGCTCTATTAATTATTCCTCCTGAAATGGTAGAACCTGGTCCTTCCGTTGAGTTTGAGTTTCCTCCAAATACGCTAGATTCTTGACCGACGGCATTGTTCCCGGATCCTCCGGAAACGGAAGAGTCCGGTCCGCTGGCTATATTTTCAGTTCCACCGGCTACATTTGAATTTCTGCCCGTCGCAAAGTTTCCGCTTCCTCCAGTAATAGTGGAATATGGCGCAGAAATCTTGTTGTTTGATCCAGCCACAAGACCTCCGTAACTCGAGTAAGATTGCCACGGACCAACCACTATATTATGAGACCCCGTTTTATCTTTTCCCTGCTGTGCTCCTTCATCATATCCTACAATCAAATTTCCAAGTCCATTCACCTGGGGTCCGTTTCCATCATCCTGATCCCCGTTGGTAGCTCCAAGACCGTTTATCACTTGCAAGTTCACACCTTCGAATTGGATGGTATCGCCAACACGCTTGACGCCTGCTAAGTCTGCCCTCAATTGATTAAGCGGATCTACTTGGCCTTGTAGATTTTCAATCATAGCCACTAGTTCGTCAATCGTGGGGGTTTCTTCCATTTCGGTTTGTAATTGTGCCAGATCGCTCATTTGACTTTGCAGTTGTTGAATCATGACAAACATTTCTTCTAAGGTCGGCGTTTCTTCCATATAAGTCACTTCCAGCTTAGGATGAAATCCGGTAGATTCACGGGAAGCAATTCTTATACTGTTATTGGTACCCCCGCTTTGAATGACCAATCCATCATTTGATACAGTTCCATCCACCCACCCTTGAACCAAAGTAATGCCGTCACCGTTTAGATTGATTGTGACCACTCCTGAAGAAAGAGGAGCAATGTTTCCTAAAGCAGTTTCACTCGGATTCAAATCACTCCAGCCTACCGTGGCTTCCGTCCAGCCACCATTTTGTTTTACCAGGTTATAAACTCCGGAACTCGAATCGGTAATATCAAAAGTAATAGAAGCACTGGTCACTGTCGCTGAAACGGGAATAGACGAAACATCCCATTTGATAACGATGGCGGCTTTTCCATAAACTCCATTGTCCGGATCTTGTGTAACTCCATCTGCCAGCAAACTGGTTTCAGACCCGAAGTTTGAATTGGGCGAAGTACTGCGACCATAACTATCTTCTGTTCCGGAATAACCGGAATTGGGGGAGACACCGTCTTGAAAACTAACTGTCGTCATTGCATGGGCAGAAAGATTCCAAAAGCATACGACCATGGAGCACACTATTATTTTCAGGATCCGTTTCATTTTTTCTCCTTTATTTTTCCTAGGCGGGATTTTTTGAGCATATTTTTAGTTTCGAGTTGCACCTCTTATAAAGCTAGGTTAAGGACATCAATTTTATCTGTCAACCGAATTTGAGCGGAGAAAGAAAATTCATATTCCATTCGATATTGTTTATTTGTTGTTCAATACAATATTTACGGGATAAGACTTTCAGACTTCAAGCCCTATAGAGGGAATTTTATTTACAGGTTTTGGCGGAAAATTTTTCCAAGGCGGTTTTTCACCCTCACGACTCTTGAGCAGATGGTGAACTTACAGTATTAGGAAAGGAAAGAACAAAAAAACCCTCCCTGAGTTTCAGGGAGGGCTTTAAGTTTTGCAGTTAAACTAATTAGGCTCGGACAAACTTCCCGCCACCCATTCATCATCATTAGTGGCAGTGCGGTTGGCTCCGCCGCCTACGGTTGAATGTCTTCCCATGGAATTATTTTCTCTACCACCGCTCACATGACTTTGAATTCCTGAAGCTGTATTTTGTAAACCACCACCCACGCTAGAACTTTCTCCGCTCGCAGTATTAGAAACTCCTCCACTTACACTTGAGAAAAATCCGCTAGCAGTATTTGATACACCACCGCTTACGCTGGAATACTGACCCGAAATTGTATTGTAGGCACCTATCACAATTCCGCCATACTTAGAGTAATTATTGGCAATACCAACAACAATATTGTGCGAACCGGTTACATCAAGTGGAGGTCCATCTGAAAAAACATCATTATAACCTACGATTAAATTTCCAAGACCATTCACCTCAAAATCAAAAGAATGAGGATCATCGGGCTTTCCCGATGTAGCTCCAAGACCGTTCACAATTTGCAAATTCACCCCTTCGAATTGAATGGTGTCGCCAATACGTTTAACACCGGCCAAGTCAGCTTTCAATTGATTGAGTTCAGCCACCTGCATCTGCAGTTCCTGGACCATAGCAAACAATTCTTCTAATTCCGGAGGATCCTCCGAATAAGTTATTTCCAGTTTGGGTTTAAATAAGGAAGATTCTCTAGAGGCAATATCTATACCATCATTCGTCCCTATAGTCCCGCCAATACTTCCTTCAGTGTATATATTAATACCTTCAAAAATTAATGTTCTATTCACATAATGTTGAAACCACTCGGCGCTTAAAGCAATTTCAACAATTCCCGAAGTTCCAGCCCGAATAATACCGATGGCTCCTGCTATATTTGGATTAAAATCATCCCAAACAACCGTATCTTCTGTCCACGGTATCCCCTGCCCATTAATAAAATAATCCCCTGTACTGGAATTAGTAATTTCAATGGTTAAGACTGCTGATATTACGGTTACCCCTTGTGGAATAGAAGAGATATCCCAATTTAATAAGGTAACAACTTCCCCGAATTTTCCGTTATCGGGATCCTGGTCGGACCCATCCGCTAACAAGACCGGATCTGATCCATAACTCGTGAAAGGAGAGGACTGACGAACATAAGCATCTTCGGCTCCGGAATAACTGGCGTCCGGCAAGGTGCCATCCTGAAAACTTACCGTCGTCACCGCATGAACGGGAACACTGAATAAAGCTATAAATAAAGAACACAACAACAAACTAAAAATCCGTTTCATTTCTCACTCCTTAAAATAAAAATAATTTCAACCCGAATTAAAAATTACACTGTCTCAATACAGTTTCGTATCCGGTCATTTTTTCATGGAATATTAGTTAAAATTGTCCGGACTGTCAACCTTAGAAAAGCAAGACGGAAGAGCCAAAATATTTTTATCGACTCTCCAAAATGCTCCAGCCCAACCCAAAGGTTTCTAACATCCTTTTTCCTTTAATTAGACTGGCAAAATCATTGTTTTTCGCCTTCCTACCTTTTTTGTAGTACTAACGATGACAATAAAAACATCGCTTCTACGATATAGCTCCTATTGCAAATGAGGCACTATGCCCCCAATTAAAAGGTTTCATTTCATTGAGCTACTTTTTTCAAATTATACGAAAGAAACGATTCAACTGAATACTGCTCAACAAACGATTTTCAATTTAATTCATTTCCGGGGAGGAAATATCATGCAAAAGGTTTTAAGTTCACTCACTCTCTTTCTATCCACCTTAATTTTTTATTCGTCTGCCTTTGCGGTTACGGATACGTTCATTAATCCGGAAGATAGTTATGTACGAAGCACTTCTCCATCTGCCAATTACGGATTCGATACGCGCCTGCTTGCGGACGGGGTTGCGGAAGATCCTGACAATGGATTATTCGGAGAAGTGGTGACAATGGTTCAATGGGACATATCTTCTATTCCTGCATCGGCAACCGTCACCGGAGTTTCAGTCACATTTAATTACGGGAATTCGAGTTCGGGTCCTTACAATATTTATTCGCAGGATAGTCCCTGGATAGAGAACACGGTGGATTGGAATGATTTGGATCAGGGGGCTAACGTATTAGCCACCGTGCCTCCCTCGACTTTGGGTTTGGGAACTCATGTTTTGAATGCCAGTGGGGTGGCGTTGGTTCAGGGATGGGTGGACGGTTCAATTCCAAATAACGGCATCATGGTTCGCTCCGGCGGAACCAATGATGGAATCGCCATGGAATCCGCGCAGTCTTCAGGACGGGTTCCAACCCTGGTTGTGCGGTACACCAGCGTAGAAACTCAGTATTACACTGTTTCACCATGCGCCTTTCGCGCCAGGGACACCGTGGACACCACTTCCTGCGGATTGGGGCAAGGTGGAATCAAGTATGCGGGGAGCGGCTTTGGAATTATCGCCCCGGTAAACTTACCTCACGGTGCGATCATCCAAAAAATCACAGTTTACTTTAGAGATAACGATAGAAACGTAAGACTTTGGTTCCGCTTTTTGAGAGAGACATTGAATTTCGGTAATTTCTCACCCATAGGACAAGAGTTTACCAGTGGTGCCGATCCGAATTACCGGTCCGTTAGCTTTGCCCCTACCACTCCGGCCTTGGCCAGAGTGGATAATTTGAACCACAGTCTTGTTTTTACCGCCACACCTATTAATGAGACAGACACAAACCGAACCATCTGGCCCGTGGACAATTCCATACTGGTCAAAGGTGTGGTCATTGCCTATCAGGTGCCTTAAGTATTAACACACATCACATTAATTTTTCTCATGAATTGGAGGGAGTCATGAAAAACATTCTTTTAATCAGCAGCATGATCTTTATTTTTAGTTTAAGTTTATTTGCAGAAATTTCTTTTGGCAGCGAGCAGGGCTTTTCGTCTTGCATTCCAAACGACACGTATACTCTGTCCAAAAAAAAAGGAGTAAAGTGGGAAGGCAAATCTTTGGACTGCAAGAAAAAAGATGCGGAGTCTCTTGCCATGATTCGCTTAAAGAATAAGAGCAAAGCCGAATGTAAGCATGTGGATTGTTCGGCCCATTGCGGTTCCTGGAAAGCGGATTTGAACAACTCGCCCTGTATTCCCAAAGAAGCAAATATTACCTGGAAGGATTTATATAGAGACAAAGTCGAAGACAAAGAGTGTGGAGTGTGGCCTGCCCGAACTCGTAAGTGGCACGCTAAAGTGGTATCGGATCCGGTTTGTGGCTGCCTTTGCGACAAATCGCCGATCAACCCAAAGTAAAGTTACAGTTCCAATACTTTGAATCCATTTTAGAAGTGCACACACTTATTCACAAAGGAGATCTTTGCATAGCAGCTAATAATGTGAAAAACGCAAAAACAATTAAAAAGAAGGTCGATGTGCTCCCCTTTCATGAAGGGGGCTGGGGAGATTTTACCTCCAGGGATTCTTATAAAAATTCATGTTATGCAAAGCTCTCTTTATAAAGGGAGGTTCCATGCGATACATAAAATCATTTTTCTTAGCTTTATTAACTTTAATTTTTACTCATGGTGTGGCCTCGGCCACACTGTGTAAAACTGAAAAAATCAAACAACGCCACCGCAATGAAATAAAAGTCATGGAGAGCGAACCCTATGCCTCCGCCGAGTACAAAGGGTTCCCTCAATATAATTCGAGAGTGCTGGCCTGTAACCGGGAACGCGACTCGAATGGAAAGGGAATAGAACAGGTTTTTAAATCTCCGTATACTTACCCGGAAGATTTACCGGCCAAACTCATTACCGGAAAGATCCATTACCACGGAGTTTTTCCCTTTCGTTATTTCTACGAACTGAAACGCGCCAAAGGCCATTGGACGCTGACCTCTTATCTGCAAATGCATTATCCTTCTCTGAAGCATGCCAAAAAACTGGAAGTGAGCGAATTTCTTTTGGAAGACTTAAAAATCACTTGCGCTAAAGATAACATCGTGCAGCGCAAAAAAAAGTTCGGTTACACCGCCTGCCGCATGGACCGCGATAAAAAGATTGACGGAAAAACCATTGTCTATCACTACAAAGAGTTTTGGCGGAGGAATATCGAAAAATTCTGGAGCAAGGCCGGCTTTACCGTAAAAGTAAAGTTTGTCCCGGAAGAAGTATCCGATCAAAAATATAAAGATTTGAAGAAAGCCAATGCGATTTGGCACGTGCGGTTGAATCATAACAAATCGTCGCGGGCCATGTATAAAGGGTCCACCCTGTTGGGACGACCGCATCCGTTATACGCGGGAATGGATCGCGAAACGATTATCCATGAGTACGGCCATACGGTGGGTTACGATGACGAATACCAGGAGAGCATTATCGGCGATTCAACAGTCCTCGGAAATAAAATCGATACACGCATTGATTTGGGAGACGACTGTAACGCGATTTTGAGTAAGAAACGCGGCACCGGAGACGTCGCCAAAAAAAACGATGCAAAGAGCCGGTACATCATGTGTCAAAACAACAGTTCCTACAGCATTAACTACGATGCCAATTCCAAAACGGATGCGTTTGACTACTTTAAAGATCATTCGAAAGGCGTGTATGCCTGGATCGCCACGTCCCGTTACGGCACTTCCGGATACTGTAAAGAGGATGAAGACTGCCCGGATAAACAATTTTGCGATAAAGGCGGAATTGCCGGAGTGGGCACCAACCAGTGCAAACCGGGACATAAGGATCATTACAAAGTGTGCAGCCGCGGCGAACAGTGTGCCTCCGGACATTGTAAGATGGGCACCTGCTATACGCCAAAATCAGCAAAGATGAATGAAACTTGTTACGTCAATGATGAATGTTCGATAGGTAAATGCAGCAGTACCGGCGGACTTAAGGGAACTTGTGTTTGTGATGACGACAAGCAATGCGGAACCGGAAAATATTGTGACAAAGGCGTCGACTTTACTAAAAACTCATGTAAGTCGCTTAAAGATGATGGCGAGGCCTGCCCGGCGGTGGGCGGTGCACATACCTGTAAATCCGGCAAATGTTCTTACGGACGCTGTTACACCAAGGGATCGGTTCCGATGGGCGGCGATTGTTTCGTCAGTGACGCCTGCGCTCAAGGAAAATGCAGCAGCATTCCCGGTGTGAAGGGCGAATGCGTTTGTAATGACGACAACCAATGCAGCAAAGGGTATTGGTGTAACAAAGGATTAGATTTGAAGATGAACCGTTGCGAACCCAAGCTCAAAAAAGGAGAAGTGTGCGGTAAAGTAGGCGATATAGGCGTCGGCCACCGCTGTAAATCCGGCAAGTGTAAAGCTGGCTTCGGGGTTAATCTGAAGTGCAAATGATTTGCATATAACCTCATCCTGTTCTTTTTTCGGGTTGAGTTGGTTCTATATTATATAGGCCAACTCAATTCCCGAGAATTGAAAAGTTTTTTATCTAACGTGCACCCTGTAAATCTATCCATTGCCCCGAAAACACTGGATATCACCTCTCAGTATATTTTCAAAACTAATAATTTTTGTCTAAATATTAAAAATTTTTAATTTTTATGCTAACCTTATTAGTCTAACCAGTCTCAATCCTATGAAAGGGGCATCCATGACCACCCAGAAAAATTTCTTTTTTCTTATATGTTTTATTTTATTTTTTGTATTTGCTCAAACTTCCCGGGCGACGACTTTTAGCAAGCCCGTCATTAATGTAGTCGATACCAACCCGGATCCTAAAGTATTCGAAGCCGCGATCAGTGCTGATGAACAAGATGTCGTTATTAACGGCACCACGGTCCACGCTTTAATTTACAAAGATGATAACCGAGTGGGCGGCTACCCGGCGGTAGAAGCCAACGGCATTCCTGTTCCGCAGATTGTGGTGAATGTCGGGGATGAAGTCGTTGTTCAATTGACCAACAATATCGCTCCCGGTTGTCCTGCGATTGCCTGTGATTCCAGCATACATTGGCATGGAATTGAGTTGGATGCAGACAGCGACGGCACCGGCGTCACACAAAATCATTTAACCGCCGGGCAAACGTATACCTACCGGTTCATCGCACCCCGACCCGGTGTATTTTGGTTTCATACTCATATGTTACCGGGACCGCAAACTTTTGCCGGTATGTACGGGGCATTCATCGTAAGAGACCCTGATGAAGAAACCCTGCAGACCAATAACACCATTCCTCCGGCGAACAGCACACACACGGTCGTACTGAGTGATATTGAATTCGACGATGACGGCGATGTGGGTTTTCTAGATTCGAACACTCCGCCGCAAGCGGTTCCCTGGGCGACCGTCGAAATGGATTGTGCAAACACCGGAGCCTGCGCACATCCCTGGAATGGCGATACGGTTTTAGTGAATGGTCAAAAACCGACCACCAGTGTCCCGTTCATTACTGCGAAGGCAGGCACGGGAATTCGCCTGCGCTTGATCAACACCGCGACCAATCGTTACTTCCGATTGCAACTTACAGGAAATGGCACGGACAATAACATTTACCGCATAGGCGGTGAAGGCGGCTTTCTGGAAAAAGTGAGACTGGAAGGCGGAACCCTTGGAACCTGGGATACCGACCACAATAAAGGAGAGATTTTGCTGAGCTCATCTCAAAGGGCCGATGTCGTTATTGTGCCGCAAGGTAACGATGGAGATGTCATCACTCTTACCGGTCTGGGTACTTCCCGAGGAGGAACAGATAATAATGTCTCCGCCGGTGATTTACTTTTTATTGTGATCGATAACAGCCTTCCCGATCCTGCCTATACCATTGCGGAAGGCAATGATGTTTTAGGTGCAGGTGGTGTGGAAGATTTAAAATCCGTTGCTATTTCTGATTTCTATATCAATCCTCCACCGGTATTTGATACGAACCCGGGCGCAGGTAACGGATCTTCGGGTCATATCGTCAGTATGGAACCTATTATGGCCGGCCAACTTTCAATCGATGGTGTCCAGGGTCATTTTGAAGACAGTGGTCCCGATTATACGCAGATTCCTTACCAGGGCGCTACACGTTATGCCTTAACCGGAGACACGATTGAGTTCACCATCACCAATAAAACCAACCAGCACCATCCTTTTCATCATCATGGATTTTCGTTTCAGCCGGTTCGTGTTTTAGACAATGGTGCCGACCCGGATGACACATCAGATGATACGGTTTTATATAATTACGATTACAACGAGTTTGTCGATGTGATTGACGTGCATAACAATCAAAGCATCGTGGTTCGTATCCGATTGGATGATCGTCCGAGAATTACTGACAACCGGCAGGAGTTGGGCGCTCCGGCTCCGAACCAGCGTTTTGGAAGTGGCGGCGCGAAAGGTCGTTGGGTATTCCATTGTCACCTGTTCATACACGCAACTATTGGGATGATTTCGGAATTGGTGGTTTTAGACACCGATCGCGATGGCGACGGCGTGACCACGGAATTCGATTGCGATGACTTTGATCCAATGATCACGAGTTGTAATCTTCCCCCTCAGGCCGTGTGTCAAGATCAAACCGTCAGCACAGACGCGGGTGTATGCCAAGCCAGCGGAGTTTCCGTGGATGGCGGTTCTACTGACCCGGATGGTGATGCGCTGACCTTTTCACAAAACCCGGACAACCCTTACCCATTGGGAGATACGGTGGTGACATTGGAAGTATCGGATCCGGACGGTCTTACCGATTCCTGTATGGCTACGGTGAGTGTTGAAGATAATGAAAACCCAACCATCACCGCTCCTGCAGACGTGACGGTCGAGTGTTCTTCGCCGAATGGTCAGGCGGTGGATATTGGAACAGCAACCGCTGCGGACAATTGTAGCGTGTCGGTTTCCAATGATGCGCCTGCGTTGTTCACCCTGGGAACCACCACGGTGAACTGGACTGCATTGGACGGCAGTGGCAATACGGCTATGGATACTCAAGATGTGACTGTGGAAGACACCACACCACCCGAAGTATTCTGTAATGCACCGCCTAAAATCACACCTTCAGATGCACCGGTATCGTTTACCGCAACTGCGCAAGATGCTTGTGACGCCACGGTAGATTACTCCATCACCGAGTTTAAATGTTTTGAGATTAAACAAAACGGCAAGGTGATCGACAAAGGCGAGTCCTGTGTAGTTAGTTTTAATAACGACACAATTACAATTCAAGATTCCGGTGGAGTCAATGACCATATCCAGTGGACCGTTCACGCGGCCGACGATAGTGGAAATGAAACCACAGAAACTTGTGAAGTGTTAGTTGTGAAAAAGAAAGATCTGTAATTCGCAAGAGTTATTGATCTTTGAAATACCACAGGGCATCGCTTAACCGCGATGCCCTTTTTTATTTCCGAACTGGAATTCTTTAATGGGATCCCGAAGATTAGGAAGTGAAACCCACTCGCCTCCTTCATAAAGAGAGCTTTGCATAAGTCAGAAAACATAAAACCCCTGAATGTGAATCACCCCGACCCTCTTTAGGAAAGAGGGCGAACATAGGTCTCCGTTCTTTTGTTGGACTTGTTTATTCAATAATCCTTAGTTATGCAAAGCTCTCCTTCATAAAGTGTAAACACATCATCTTTCCTCTGAGCAATTTGCTCTAAAGATGACTTCTATATTTAGAACCCACTCGATACGGGGAACTCTTTCTTGGCGCGATGTTTCAAGGATTATTTTGGGTCCGGTAGGGAGCAATTCAACTGTTGGATGAATCACTTTTCCCTCCAATCCATCAATTTCTCTAAATTCTCCTAAAATTAAATTCTTTGAATTTCGCCTCATTACCTTTCCAGCCTTTATTTTCGAGCTTCACGTAATTGACAACCCCCGTAAAAACAGGATATTTTCCGGTGAATTCCAATATCGAATAACCTATAAACTTAACGGGGGTGAGTCATGAAGAGGTTTTTTGCGTTTTTCGTTATCTTATTTTTATTATTTTCAACCCACTCAACAGCTTTTGCAGTAACCGATATTTTCTTCAAACCTGAGGACAGTTATGTAAGGGAATCTTCTCCGGGCCAAAATTATGGTTCCGATACCATTTTAATTGCGGATGGGGTTGCACAGGATCCGGACAACGGTATTTTTGGAGAAGTGGTGACTTTGGCCCAATGGGATCTTTCATCCATTCCGCCTACCGCAACCGTCACCGGCGTCAATCTTTTGTTCCACTATTCCAACTCCAGTTCCGGCCCGTACAATATCTATCCGCAAAATTCTGCGTGGTCTGAAGGCACTGTCACCTGGAACGATTTAGATCAAGGAGGACCGTTATTGGGCACCATTCCTCCCTTTAGCTCCGGCCAGGGAATTCATCCGCTGAACGCTGATGGAATCGCCTTAGTGCAGGGCTGGGTGGATGGTTCTATTGATAACAACGGATTGATGGTTCGTAGTGGAGGTACCAATGACGGAATTGCTATGGACTCAAGAGAATCCGGAGGGCGACCACCTACGCTGGAAATCACTTACAGGGATATCAAGTCGCATTTCTATACCGTTGGCCCTTGCCAATTTAGAGGAAGAGACTCTACTGAAAAAACATTATGTGGCATTGGAACCGGCGGAGTGAGTTATGACGGGCCGAGTCGTTTGGGGATTGTTGCTCCCGTCAATCTACCTCATGGAGCAGTAATTAAAAATATTACCGTTCATTATTTGGATACCAACCCATCCGTTAGACTTTTCTTTGACTTTCAAAGGGAACGTTTAGCTGCGGGCAGCTTCCAAACCATTGGCGAAGGATTTTCCAATACCGGCTTGGGTTTTCAATCCATAAGTTTTGGTCCCGTACCTGTAATTTCTCCGAGAGTGAACAATTTAGTCGACAGCCTATCCTTTCAGACTGTGGCGGTCAGGGAAACGGATCGAAGTTTAATCCCATGGCCGACAGACAGTTCGTTACTTGTTAAGGGTGTGGTGATTGAGTATATACTGCCATAATATTAATTTTTCGGCATAAGAGTATAAAACTTGCGGGTGGAGCAAACCTGATTTGTCACCCGCAGGTTTTTCTCTATATATTTCCGGTTGAGTTATTTCTATATATAGAACCCACTTGATTCGGGGAACCATTCTATTTGCGCAACACACCCATGGTTGTTTCTTGAACTGTTTAGGATAGTTCGCTACCGGCAAAGTCGATATTTACTCCAACCTATTCCACTTTTAAAACCATTCAGGAGGCAAACTCTTTGAATTTCGCCTCGTTATAATCACTGTTCTTTTTACCCCCCAAATACCCCTTTCCCGGGTTTGACTTAAATCCCCAAAAAGGATAGCTATGTGGAAATTTTATATTTTCCACAAAATATTCTATGGGGGATTTATGAATAAATTATTCTATTTTTTTTGGCTCAGTTTTGTTCTTTTGCTGTTTCAAACGCCGGCTTTTGCCGTCACAGATACCTTTAACAATCCACAAGACAGTTATGTGCGGGAATCTTCTCCGGATAAGAACTATGGAACCGAAGCTATTTTAATTGCGGACGGAATTTCCCAGGATCCGGACAATGGAATTTTTGGGGAAGTGGCCACTTTGGCGCAATGGGATCTTTCTTCCATTCCGGCAACCGCAACCGTCACCGGTGTCAATGTTATCTTCCATTACTCAAATTCCAGCTCAGGTACTTATAATTTTTACTCTCAGGATTCGCCCTGGGCAGAAGGAACCGTCACCTGGAACGACCTGGATCAGGGCGGCAACCTGTTGGGAACGATTCCACCACTCACCTTCGGACAGGGAATTCATCCGCTGAACGCTGACGGCATCGCTTTAGTACAAGGTTGGGTGGACGGTTCCATAGACAATAACGGATTGATGGTGCGCAGCGGCGGCACCAATGACGGAATTGCTATGGACTCGAAAGAAGGTGGGCGCAGCCCTGTTTTGGAAGTCACGTACACGGATGTTAAATCCGAGTTTTATGCGCTAGCCGCCTGCACATTCAAGGCGCGAGACTCCTCTCAAAAAACTATCTGCCCTACTTTCGATGGAGGAATGCGATATGAAGGATCTTCCGGAGTGGTGGCTCCTGTAAACCTGCCTCATCAGGCCACCATAAAAAAAGTCACTTTTTATTATCGAGATCAATCGAATGCAGCAAGACTTCGGGTACGATTTTTAAAAGAAGATTTATTGAGTGGCTTTTTTCTAATAGGCGAGGGAGTATCCATTACCAGTCTGGGTTTCCGGTCAACCAGTTTTCTCCCGACGGGAATCCCTACGACTTCCGACGTCAATAATGAATCCGAAAGCCTTCTTATGGAAGTGCTACCGGTTAACCAACTAAATTTAAGTCTCACCCAATGGCCCACTGACGATTCTTTATTGCTTAAGGGAGTGGTCATTGAGTATACGTTGCCGGAAAATTAATTGAACCTGGAAATGTATTAACACTTGCGGGTGGAGCAAACCCGATTCACCACCCGCAAGCTTTCCCTTCTATACTTCCGGTTGAGTTAGTTCTATATATAAAGAAACAGCTCCATATCGAAAACCTGGTGAGTTTAATCATCTCCCCGATACTTGAAAGAAAGATGAACGCGGGCGCGGTATTCCACCACTTTATTATCGTCCACGCGCATATCGAGTTTATTGACTTCTGCAATGCGCAGATCTTCTAAAGAATTTCCTGCCATTTCCACCGCATTTTTTGCCGCTTCTTCCCAGGACGTTTTGCTGGTTCCAACTAACTCGATGATTTTATAAACGCTGTCTGACATAGTTTCTCCTTGGATTGAAGTGTTAAGAGTTCGCGCTCTTGCCCCATTGTTCTCTCTACTATTAATATACTTCCCGACCGTCCGGTCTGCCATGCGCTGAAAAAAGGATTGATTTAAATATTACTGAATGTGAAGAAAATTACTATCGTTTGAAGCGTCGGCGAATAGCCATAACCGTGAGTGGCAATTGGATTCCTAAAAGAAAAAACTGAAAAATAATCAAACTAAAAAGATACCAATTTGTATTCAAACCAGACGTAAGCAAAGTTTTCCAGGAAAAGGGAGTAACCAAATCAAAAACAGCTTTGATTACATAATTTTTCCACATTAATCCCAATATTTCTTGGAAATCCATAAATGCTAACCAAAATACTCCAAAAGAAAAGACGGCATTAAAAGACAATACAATCACCGCAATCAAAAGAAAAAATATTAACATAAAAAAGGCTTGAGGCGGGCGTTCTCCATATCCGGATAAAAAGAAATAGCAATAAGTCAAGAATTTGTTAAACCAATTCTTCTCATAAAGCTTCATTTTTTCATACTTTATTTCCTGTTCAGCGAAATGAAATTTTCCTGCCTCGGTATAATTTCCCTGGCGTTCCAGGTTATTTTTAAGCTGGGTGTACTGGTCTCCAATATTTCTCAACTGATCTTGAGTGGGAGGTACTTTGGAATTACGAAATTCCTTTTCTTCAAATAAACCTTCCCTCCCTTGTACCTCCGCCCAAATAGGAGCGTTGAGTTGGATATGCGAAAGCGTCACCCCATCAAATTTTGAATCAGAAAAATTGGTTAGTCGAAAGGTCAAATTCCTCGCAGATTCCGTAGTCAGGTCCTTCCACAAAACTTCGACACCTTTTGCAAATACCGGACTAGATTTGGTGTCGGAGTCTTGAATAGAAAAGCTAATAACTTCTATTCGGTTTTTAGCTTTATGTGAAATTTTCTCCCATGCATTCTCTTTTTGTTTTTCTAAGAGAATTTTCAAGGTTAAATCAGATCTATCTTTTAGCCATGAAATAGGCCCGCCTTCAAAGGTGGCGTGACGAAAAAACGTACCAGTAAAATTAACTTTTGAGGTTCGAGCAAAATAACAACGTTGAAACATTAAACTACCTTCCTTCGGAAAGTGCGCCTCTTTAAAAGAAATATCTCCTTGTGGAAGAAATAAACATTCATCGAATTTCACTGCTGTCGTTTCTTTAAATAGAATACCATCCCAATACAATGCTCCCCAATTACCCCAAACAATCTTATCAAAATAAAGGATACCTTTATTTACAAACATAGCATTTTTAAAATTCACATCGCTCGTATTACAAAATATTGTGGATCGAAAATTGAGGTCTCCATTATTGTTAAAAGTTACAGGTCCAAAATCAATATCTCCATCATTACTAAACACTGCCCCCTCAAAATTAACCCATTTTCGGTTTCTGAATAAAGCGTTCCAAAAAGTAACTCTTCCGCCGTTGGAAAAAACTACTGATGTGAAATCAACTCCTCCGTCATTTTGGAAAATAGCCTTGCGAAAATCCACCCATTTACTTTCGGTACTCGTGGTACACCCGTTTCGAAAACCCGCGAAAGTAAAAGCAACCTTTCCATCATTACTAAATTTGGTGTCACGAAAACTAACCCAATCTTGATTTTTAAATTCGGCAGACCTAAATGAAACCCCTCTTCCATTTCTGAATATTGCGGAATCAAAATTAACTTCACTCTCATTAACGAATGTTGCGCTTTCAAAACTTATTACTCCTCCATTTCTAAATACTACACTTTTAAAAAAAACTGATTTTCCATTTCCAAAAGTCACAAAATCAAAATCAACATCTCCTATGTTATTAAAACCCACTTGCTCGAAATGTATACTTTGTTCTACATTTCCCACTCTTTTATTTCTGAAAACCTCTCTACTTATATTTCGACTAAGTATATTTAATAAAATAATTTTTAAATCTGACTCTAATTCATTTGACTGGTTGGATGTTTTTTTTAATTCCAATTCCAATTTTCTAAATTTAGCAATATATTTGTCAAAGAAAACCAAATGCTTTAATCTCTCTCTTTCTATATCTAAGGCAATTTTAATATCTTTGTCTGAAAACTTCGCGAAATCTAAGTTGCAAAAAATTGCATGGGAAAAAGAGACCTGGCCTGGATTTTTTTTTAATCGTTTAAAACAACCTTCGATACCGCTACGATACTCCTCTCTACCCTGCGAAATTAGTAAATTTTCCAAGTCTTGCTCATTTCTAAACTTCCCTAAAGTTTTTGTTTCACTTTTTGGAAAATCAATTTTTTCATGAATATCTCTACTAAATAACGAATAATGATTCTCCTCCCTAACAAACCATATCTCGTTATCACCAAATTCTCTATGAATTTTATTTCCAAATTGGGCTTTAGAAAAATTAATATCATTTTCTGATGGAAGGAAAATTGTTTCTTCAAACAAAACATCCTCTCCTTGGGTTTCAAATTTAGCGCCTTCAAAGGAAACACCGTTCTCAAAAACAGCCTGACTAAAATCAACCTTATTAAAAAATTTTGCTTTTGTGAAGTCAGCATATTCCCTAAATACAGCACCTCTAAAATCTGCTGAACCTTTAAATTGTTCGCTGGCTAATTCCACCCGGCAATTGAAATCACAATCTTTAAAATCAGCTTTTTGAGGAGAAATTCGATCCCTAATATGGGCAGAAATATTAATTTGATATCGAGGGTTGCTCATAGATTCTTTTCAACACTGGTTGAGACAACTTCCTTTTTTAATTTAGTTTGTTTACCTTATCCAGTTTGGTCATGGAAATCAAAGAAATATTAACAATAAAAATCTAAAGGTTATATCTCCCTAACCCACTTCATAAAGGAGGAACATATTGCCTTTGGAATCAATAGTTTTCTCTAAAGACCAGTCCTGTATTGGATCAATCAATTTTGGGTAACAATATTTAACTTAATTTATTCAGGAAATCTTCTAGTTGAATAAAATAGATTATTTTTAAAACCTAAATTTAAAAATGGGAGCGGCTTCGGAGTGGGCCTGTTCTTTGGTGGCATGGTCGTACGGGTCCCACTTATCATCGGTTTCGATGGGATCGTAAAGAAAAAGCGAATCTTTTTTGATTCGGCTTTTTTCTTTTTCAACTTCCACTTTTTTCTTTTTCGTATCTCGCCAGGTTTTGGTTTTGGATTTTTTAGGCACTCGCCAGTCCCTTGATTTTTCTATCATTTTATCGGGAGCAGGAATCCTAGAATTTTTGGGAATGAACAAATTTCTGGAAGGGTCGGCAAACACCACCAGCGTGTTCCATAGAAACAAGGAGAGGATCAGCAGTGTCAAAAGTCCCTTTTGCGATTGAGGACTTTGAATTAGGGAATGATTATGAAAATTCCCTGGAGGTAAAATCCCCCCAGCCCGGCCCCCGGCCAGTGGGAATATTTTTTTGCGATGGGTTGGCTTGTTATTCATATCTTCTGAAACTTCTCATAAGTTGATGTTTCCTTCAGAATAAAATTTCAAAACCGAGGATCGATGTATTCCCCCTTTGTGAAGGGGGTCAGGGGGATTTTTCATTTTCCCGTTTCTTTATTGATATAAAAAACAAAACCCCGAGCGGTCAATCACCCGCAGCGTGACGCTGCACTCAAAATTTATTTGCGATGTGTTGTTTTGCAAGCAGTATCGTCAGAAACTTCTCGTAAAGTTTTCTTTCATTTAGTCTAAAAGCCCCGATTGTCAATCACCCCGACCCTCTTTAGAAAAGAGGGCGAACATGGGTTTCCTAATTTTATATTCTTTTATTTTGTTCTGAATTTGTAGTTATGCAAAGCTCTCCTTCATAAAGGAGGTGCACATCGGATTCCTTTTTAATATTTTTTGTATTTTATTCATCAATTACTTTTGTATAAAAAAAACTCATTTCCATTTTAGGGACTCGAACCAATATTGGTGAGTGGCGCCTAGCCAGGTATCTGCTTTGCGCGCCACGATCCAGGAATTGAGAAAATTCAGAAAGTCGGGATCGCCTTTCCTTATCGCAAACCCGGCATTGGTTAATAAAAGCGGCTCGGACAACGGAAGATCGATTTTTTTCGGATACTCCAATGCCAAAAACTGCGGAATTGGTTTCGCTTCCAAATAAGCATGAATATCTCCGTTGAGGAGCGCGTCTTCCGCTTCTTTATTTTTCTGGAACACGCGAATGAACGCTTTATCGAACAATCGTTTTGCAAGATCTTCCGAAACGGTGGTCGAGATCACCCCAATCCGGATGGTCGACTGGTTCAGCTCTTCCAGGCTTTTGATTTGTTTCGTCAGCGCGGTATTGGTGGCCAGGCTTATTCCTGAAGTCGAATAAGGGGTGCTGAAGTTTACTTTCAACGCCCGCTGGGGTGTGATGGCCATTCCTGCGGAGATGATATCGATTTTTCCTTTGTTGAGCGCAGGGATGAGTTGCTCCCAATCCAGCGGAATAATTTTCAGTGCAACGCCCATATCCTCGGCTAACTTCTTGGCGACGTCGATTTCAAAACCCACCAGCTCTCCCTTTTTATTCTTGAGAGTCCAGGGTGTGAACAAAGACACCCCCACCCGAAGGGTTTTCTTTTTTAGAATATTATCGAATTTAAGACTGGCCGCTTTTTCCAGAGCGGCGGCTGACTGCAAGTTCGCTCCTATAATAAGGAAAGCCAATACGATCCCAATTTGAAAAATGCGTAAAGTGCCCCAATGTGTTCGCTTCATAAACTTATGCGTATCCTTAACAAATTTATTAATGATTGACGGTTGTGGTCTTATATGCAGCCATTATATCTAAATTAGGCAGGCCGTGGGGAAAATTTAAAGTCGTCAAAAGTCCGGGGAGAGACCAAAATTTTCTTGATTGATTGGGGGGAATGGATTAAGTTGAAAGGAGAGTATTTAACAATGGAGGTGAACCCATGAAACACATCGGCTTATTGGCTTTAGTCCTGTTTGCCCTGATATTGAATGCGCCGACAGCTCACACTCACCCGGGCCACGGACCCGATTCCATTTCCAAAACCAAAGGCGGGACCGATAAACAGAATTGCCATTGGGACAAAAAAAGCGGAACACGGCACTGTCATTGATCTGTTTTTCTAAGCTTAGTATTAAGGAATTATCCAGCTTCTTGGGGAAGCTGGAATTTATACTTGTCTCAGTAAATCTCCCTACGGGGACGGATTTAGTTTCGAATTGTGGAAGGCATTGATGAGCGCATTGTAGTTCTCCCGAGTGTTTGCATTTATGTTCACACTCATCATCCGGTTGCTCGCCTCACCGAAAAAATACGATTGGTATAAAATAACCGATTCCTTTTTCGGAGTTTGATAAAGGATAAATTCGAAAACTTCAAAGTTCACCGATCCAATTTGTTTTTGATAACTTTTCTTATCAAAGGTGATTCCCTTGTGGGTGAACGTCCGGGAAATCATGTCTTCGTTGGTCTTGGTGAAATTCTTAAGAGCGCCTTCTTTTTCAAGATCAAAATCCTGAACCGTCGAAACAAACTGATTCAGTGTATCCTTTTTGAAAATGAGGAGAATTTCATAAGGCAACACTTTGACATTACCCTCATGCGCATCTTCCATGTCTTTCTTCCCCGCATCGATCAATTTTTTAATGTCCTCGGTTTTACTCACTTGCCAACCTTGAGGAATCGTCATCTCCCAACCCAGCTTTTCATGGGAATACACATTGTCGGCCAAAGTGGTCTCACTCGCCAGTGTGGATGCCGGGGTAATGAATAGCAATACAAGCAGGACAAATAAAGTGAAAGATTTTTTAATGGATGTCATGGGGGAGGTCTCCTTTAATTCAAGGGGCTTTCTTAAAGTTTCGAGTTGGGCAGCGCTCAGCGCACAGAGCCTGTAATTTGATTAACGATATCACATAAAAAAAGAGTAACGCAATCGAAAGAATTTTTCACCATTAAAAACAGGAGGGTTCATTGATTCCATTTGTATAGAAAGAATGCCACCTCATTGCGCTGGGCCTTCGGATGCCATTCAGCCAGTTGCAAATCGTTTTTTTTAATTAGCGGGGCGGATTCAACCGGGAGTTGTAGAAAGCCTTGAGAAGTTCATTATAGTTCGCCCGGGTTTTTGCGTTGGCGTTCACCACCATCAACTGATCTCCAATTTGCCCAAACAATAAAGATTGATACAAAAGTACCTTTTCTTTTTTTGCGGATTCATAAAGAATGAACTCAAAAGCCGAAAACTCGACTTCTCCAATGGTTTTTTCAAAACTTCTCTTATCAAAATTATATTTTTTATGAGCAAAAGTCTTTGCCATTATATTTTGATTTTGTTTGGCATACTCTTTATGCGACCCTACGCTTTCGGTATCGATCTTCTGGAGAGTGGTAACAAATTGATTGAGCAAATCCTTTTTGAAATTAAGAATAACTTCATAAGGTGGAAATTCCACTTTTTGTTGGTGAGCGGCTTCAATATCTTTTTTCCCACTTTCAGCAAAGCTTTTGATATCTTCAGATTGAGTCACCCTCCATCCCTGAGGAATAGTTATCTGCCATCCAATTCTTTCATTAGTATAAACGTTATTCTCAAGCCCTGTTTCTTTCGCCATCGCGGAAAGAGGTAGAAAAAACAGAACTATCAAGAACCCTAAAATAAACTGCTTTTTAATCGATGGCATAGAAGGGTTCTCCTTTGATCCAGGGATCATGTTTTCCTAAATAATCAGGTACGGTGTGGCTCATGCGCCGGCGGTGATCGGAAAATTTTTCGCCCTCTTGGGATTGAGTGGCAAAACCGTTTGCTTTCCAGGGTTTGCACATCAAACAACCCGCTCGCTGGTTTTTAGATTTTTTACGTTTATGGTGCATGGGTCACAATCCCTGGAAAAGTCAGTACGTTTTAAGCTGCAAAAAGATTATCGCAAATTCGCATTTTTTTCATCTTTTATAGATAGAATGGTTTTTTCGCCGGAAATTGAATAATCTGATTTTCCATCTGTTTTTCCGTTTCTAAGATTCCCTATATATATGGAAGCAACTCGTTATTAAAATACGGAATTATCCCAAAAATCAACAAAACTCACCTCTCTAAGTGTTAGAAAAGGAGGTTTTAGACAAAACATACACAAATTCCCCCAACCTTCAAGGGTTTATCTGACAAAAAACTCAGCAAATTTTTGCAAACTCGAACCAATTCCGTTGCAAAGATACCCTTAAATAATGATAAAATGTGCCAAATTATTGTTGAGGTTCTAATGTCCAGCTACAAAGTTGATCAGGAATTTGAAAAGTCCAAGCTCAGACAAACTGAGGAAATGCTTTATGGGCAGCATGAAATCCTTGAAATGCTGGCCGTGGGAATTCCACTGGACGATTGCTTAAAAACCTTAATCTTGAACATGGAGTCCCAGGTGGAAGGAATTGTAGGAGCCGTGTTTAAGTTGGACGAAACCCGCAAATACTTTAACACCCTGGCCGCTCCCAGCTTACCCAAAGAAGTTCGTCTCGCCTTCGACGGTTTTGAAGTGGATGAAAAAATCGGCTCCTGTGGCCCGGCAGTAATATTGAATAAGGCCGTGGTCGTTGAAAATATTCAAACCGATCCGAAATGGGAAGGTTATAGAGATTTCGCCGAAGCCAATGAGTTTAGGGGATGCTGGTCCACTCCAATCAGAGATGTTAAAGGACAACCCATAGGAACTTTATGTTGTTTCTTTAACCAACCGCGCAAACCTTACGAAGAAGAAATTGATATTGTCAATATTGCGACCTATCTGGCCGGCATTGCCATTCAAATGAAAGAATTGGAAACGGTCAAAAGTAAAGCGGAAGAACAAAACCGCAAAAGTCTGGAACAAATGCGTTCCATTATGGAGGGCACTTCCGCTCATACAGGAGAAGATTTTTTTAAGTCTCTGGTTTATCAATTAGCCGTTTCTTTGAATGTAAAATATACCCTTGTGACTCAGAACAAAGGAAAGATGAACAAAGCAATAGCTTTCTGGAAAGAGGATCAGTTCGCCTCCAATCTGGAATACGATACTTCCGATTGTCCTTGCGGCGCTGTGATTCAACAAAAGACCGCCCAGGTCATCGCTTCAAATTTTCTAAAGTTATATCCTAAAATGACATTATTGAAAGAACTGGGAGTGGAAAGTTATTTGGGAATTCCTTTAGTCAATTCTACCGGAGACGTCATGGGCAATTTAATTGTCATGGATACGAAACCTTTGGTCGACCCTTCGCAGGCGCAAATGATCATGACCATTTTTGCGTCCCGCGCCGAAGCCGAAATCATTCGCATCCAAATTGAAGAAGCCTTGGTTAACGGCAAACAAAAATTGGAAAAAGCGAATTTAGCAAAATCAGAATTTTTAGCGCGAATGAGTCACGAGTTAAGAACCCCGATGAATTCTATCCTCGGGTTTTCACAAATGCTTCAGATCAATGCGAACAGCAAATTAAGTCCCATCGAGGTGGAAAATATTAGAAAAATCAATAAAGCGGGCCAACACCTCTTGTCACTGATAAATGACATTTTGGACTTAAACCAAATCGAAGCAGACAAACTGCCGGTCGCGTCTAAATCCATCCAACTGCATAAACTGGTTCATGACGCCATCGACCTTATGCAGCCGGTGGCCGAAGACCACAAAGTCGAACTGGTGTGCGAAGGCAGTTCCGTGGACAGTGATAATGTTTTTGTGCTGGCGGATCCCTTACGTTTAAAACAGGTTTTATTAAACCTGATTTCTAACGGAATCAAGTTCAGCCCTGCAGGAAGCTCGGTGAACGTTTCCTTTGGTAGAACCGAAAATAAAAAAGTCTATATTCATGTAAAAGATTTTGGAAAAGGAATTCCCCAGGAATTTAAAGAAAAATTATTCGATCCGTTTGAACGGTTTAGTGATGACACGCCTACTACCGAAGGAACCGGCATTGGGTTGACCATTACCAAAAAGTTATTGGGCTTAATGAACGGGGACATTGATTTTGAAAGTGAGCTGAATCAGGGAACAACCTTCCGCGTACTTCTTCCCGAAGGGGAAAGCTATCGGGAAGAAGTGGCTACTGAAACCGAATCTCAACCACTTCCTGAAAGAGACAAAGCCAAAGCACTCATACTTTACATTGAAGATAATGTGACCAACTTAAGTTTAATGGAAAGTATTTTTTCTTACAGAAAAAATGTTCATTTGATAACGGCCAGTGAGGCGTTGAAAGGGTTGGAATTGGCTCAAGAACACCAACCGGATTTAATCCTGTTAGATATCAATTTACCCGGCATGGACGGAATTTCAGCGATGCGGGAATTGCAAAAATTTGAAAAGACGAAGCACATCCCTGTCATTGCCGTAAGCGCCAATGCCAATCAAGCCGATATTGATCGAACCCTAAGCGAAGGGTTCCAAACCTATATTGCCAAACCGTTTGAAGTGCAATCATTTCTCGAAATCATCGACAAAACCCTCGAAAACCCCAACCCCTCCCAAAAAGCCATTGCTTAGTGAAGGGGGCATTCCTTCCGTTTCGCCACAATTCACCCGATTAAATCAGGCAGTTTCATGTTTTTCTTCCACCCGATTTTCAGTGAGAAATTTATTGGAAAGAGAAAGCGCGACGATGGTTACATCCAAGAGTATATAGTTCAGAATATTCAGAAATACTATTCCGACAGTATTTAAGGTTCCACTAAATAGAATCAATTTCAAAACTGTTGGTAAAAGAAGCCATATCCCGACTACAATAAATAAACGCCATCCGTTATTCCTGGAAAGGTTCCAAGACCATCCCATACTATGTTTTCATCAACAGCCGTAGAAGGATACAATAAACTAAAGCGAGAAAACAAATACATGGTGGGTAAATAAGCCGATATCCAAAAAAGCCCCATCTTACTCCAATTAAGCGATTCATTCTCATCACTAATTAAAGACATGTCGAAACCCGAAAAAGTCTGAATCAATAAAACTAATAAAAACACTAATGATGCTGAAAAGGGTATAGCGATTAGCCAACCTAAAAATTTCAATTCTCTTTTCCCCCAACCCAACATTCCATATTTAGGAACTGCCTCCTCATCCAAAAAAACTAAATGGAATAATTTCAATATGATTCAATAACCACTAAAGCCAACAAAGGAACCATTAACGCCTGGCTAAATCGCGCGCGCCTCTTCCAAATAATCTGAAAGACATCACAAATTGTTTTAAATACAGGTTGCTTAGGGCTACCTATTTGTTTTGACACAATTATTGATCCCAAGTTTCCAAATATTCTTGATGACTGTGCATACTAAATGCTCTTGTGTCAAAATTATTTAAAATGGCTTTTGAGATTTAAAATCAAATTCAATTGGAATATTGGCCTGCAGGCTTCTATGGAGCAAGCGGCTCCGCCCCCTTGCTTAAAATATCTAAATATTCTCGATAAATAAAAATCTTATGCCGTTCCTTTCCAGTAATTTCTCTAATGATTCCTAATTTTTCCAATGTTGAAAGTGAGCGTAACACCGTTGGCAGTGACACATCACAAGCCTCTTTAATGGTCGTCGTTTTCAATATCGGATGCTTTTGAAAATAGTTGTGTATATTGAGCACCACTGCTGTGGATTTTTTGGAAGTTTTAATTTTTTCTCTATCTTCAGAAAATAATTTGATGATGTCCTTGGCGGTTTCCGTCGCTTGGTTTGCTGTCTCAATGACACCTTTTAAAAAAAAAGGTCACCCATTCTTCCCACGTTCCTTTTTCCCTTACCGATTGTAAATGGTCATAGTATTCCTGTCGATGAATTTTAAAATATAAGCTCAAATACAACAGAGGTTCTTTTAAAATTCCTTCCACACAAAGAATAAATGTAATTAACAAACGCCCCAGGCGACCATTCCCATCTAAAAAAGGATGAATCGTTTCAAATTGGACATGAGCTAAAGCCACTTTGATTAAAGCAGGAAGTTTCGCTTCACTATTATGAAGAAAATTTTCAAACTTTCCTAAACAGTCCATTAAATATTCCGGCGGCGGTGGAACAAAAATAGCGTTCCCCGGCCGAGTGCCTCCCACCCAGTTTTGAGACGTTCGAAATTCTCCGGGCGATTGATGACAGCCTCTTCCCTTTAACATCAATTTCCCATGGATTTCTTTTATAAGACGCAACGATAATGGAAGTTTCTTTAGCGCTTCCAATCCATAGTTCATGGCCGCTGTATAGTTTGAAACTTCCACCACATCATCCATGGGAGCGCCGGGGGCTTTTTTACTTTCATATAAAAGTAAATCGGATAAGGAGGACTGCGTTCCTTCAATTTGCGATGACAAGACCGCTTCTTTCCGAACGTACATATATATAAATAGTGCAGGATCCGGCAAAACCTGACTCATCCCATCCAATCGACCCAGCGCAATATTGGCCTGGTCCAAAAGCGGATAAAGATCCATCAAATTCACTGGCGGGTTCGGGGGTAAATCTTTGGGAATATGGGCCTTATAGTTTTCACCGCCTATAGAGTAATGAAGAAAACGGCCGATTCGCTTTGCTTTATCCACAATGAACCATTAACTAATAAAAATAGAGGTTTATATTAGTTAAATAACTTAACATACATATCTGTTAGTTACAATGAATAACTAACATTTTCAATCAGTTTTGTTAGATATTTGCGGATTGCTCAATTTTAGCCTAATTGAGTGGAATTTCTTGAATTAAGTAATAGTTCAAATCTTGTTTTACAAACACATGATAAAATCGCATCACCAATCAATCCATACCAATTCCTACAATCACCATTTGACTTCATTCATTTAAAAAGCATTTCCTAAACTAAATCTACCTTCAATTTCCTCCTTGGGATCCCCTTATATATAATGAACAAACTCGTGATTTTTTGGGGCCGCCCTGAGGCTCTTCCCTACCCCCAACACTTCGCTTTATCGGTTTTCTTATAAATTGCATGGGCAAAGCAATTGAAAACCCTCCCCTTAAAATTCCTTGAAAGATTTTATTCAAAACTTTCATTAATACGTGTTAAAATTTGCCCATCCGTGCAAAATGAAAAGCATTCATTTCTCCCCTCTTAGTAGCTAAAATGAACGTTCTTTCAAATAGTTATACAAATAGCTCGGATTTTATACTATGGTTAGGTTTCTTTAAGTACACACCCCACCGTGAAATGAAATCTCAAATCGCAATAATATCTCATGGAGGGAAAGATGAAGATCAAGGTTCAAACAGTTTTACTCAGTGGTTTGTGGTTGCTGGCACTGGTTTCCATGGCCCAGGCGCAGTTGACTGACATCATCAACACGCCGAACACCGCCAACGAAGGAATTAAAAAATCCTACAGTGAACAAATTGGAGTGGGACGTGGCGATCCCAACGTTATGGAAAACTCCTCTGCGTGTCTCATCACGCACGATCCGTTCCGCGCCATTGCGCGTGGGCGCCAATTATTCCAAAGAAAGTTTAACGTCGCACAAGGTTTCGGACCGCTCACAAATGACGGAGTCGGAGATATCGAAGCCGACGGCTCTCATGGAGCCGGGTTGGTCGACAGTTGCGCCGGATGCCACGGACGCCCCAGAGGCTCCGCCGGGTTTGGTGGTAACGTGTTCACCCGACCCGACAGTCGTGACGCACCGCACTTATTCGGGCTGGGTTTAGTCGAGCAAATCGCTGACGAAATCACCGCCGATCTGCGCAATATTCGAAGAGCCGCACTTGCCCGGGCAGCTAGCGAGGGGAATCCCGTAAGAGAAAGACTGCGCTCCAAAGGCACACGCTATGGTCACCTGACCGCGTTTCCTGATGGAACCGTCGACATTTCAGAAGTGAACGGCGTCAATCCCGACTTACGAGTCCGTCCGTTTTTCGCCGAAGGGTCCACCATTTCCATTCGCGAGTTTGTTGTAGGGGCGTTGAATGCAGAAATGGGTATGGAATCTTTTGATCCGGATCTTGTCAATGCGCAAACCGGGCAAGTGGTCACTCCATCCGGCATGGTACTCGATGGCACAACCGACAGTATTGAAAAAACTGTCGCCACATCAGAAACCGATGACCCTGATGGTGACGGCACCTTACACGAAGTGCCGGTAGCCGCAGTCGATTACCTGGAATTTTATCTGCTCAACTATTTTAAACCGGGTACCTATAAACAAAATTCCAAAACTGAAGCCGGTCGTCGACTGTTCCGGGAAATGCGCTGCACCCAGTGCCACACTCCAAACATGGTCGTTAGGAAGGATCGACGCGTCGCAGATGTCGAAACTCAATATGATGCAGCCAACGGCAATCCGTTCAGTGGACTGTTTGCAACCGCCGAAGCGCTGACCGAAGACCGGTTTGTGGTTCGCGGAATTTACGCCGACTTCAAACGCCACGATCTGGGCCCAAATTTTTGGGAACGAAATTTTGACGGCACCCTGCAGAAAGAGTTCATGACCGAGCCGCTTTGGGGCGTGGGGTCGACACCACCTTACGGTCATGATGGAAGAAGTCAAAACCTGCGCGAAGTGATCCTGCGTCACGGCGGCGAAGCGAAGAACTCTCGCAACCGCTATGCCAAATCAGGAACCACCAACCAGGATCTGATCATCCATTTCTTGAACTCGCTGGTATTGTTTGGGCCGCCGGACACCCCTTCGAACTTGAACCCGAAGGCTCCGTCGACCCCGGACTATCCACAATTCGGCCACGGCAGTATTGAACTGAGTGTACTGTTCACCGATGCGTGCCAGGTCACCGGAGCGGAATAAGCAACACCCGTTTCGCTAAATTGTGTTACCCAACCCGGGAGCCGCACGGCCCCCGGGTTTTTTATTGATAATAATCAACGACTTATGCAAATCTGCCAAAGAAGAGGATTGAGCCACTTCCAACATGGAGCAGGAACTTAAATAAAAACAACACTTTAACTAAACCACACCCCTCCCAATACTATTTTGATCAAAAACTGCTGATTGTTTATCAACCTTCATTTAGTTTTAAATCAAAATATTCAATTACTTAAAAAACAGTGCTTGACAAATACGGGAAACCAAAGTAGTTTGGCATTCCAAATCTTTATGTTCTCAATCCTAACTAGTTGTTTGGACTTCACATTATCCGGGAGGGTGTTATGTGGCGGCGAAGCTGTATCTTTTTGACAATATCTATTGTACTTTTCGGAGGGAATTTAGCTCGGGCACACAGCAGCTTTAAGCCCGGTCAGGTTCCTGACTCTTCCAACCCTTTCAGCTTTAACTCTCATCAAACTTTTATTCCCAAACCTGCAAATGATTCCTCTCAGGTAGGAATAAGTGAAGATAAGTCTCAACGGAGTATTCATACTCGCCGTTGGCACAAGGGTCAAAAAACGAAACGCAATAGAAATGGCTACACTGAAATTCGAGCGAGGATTCACTATTTCAATCCCGGCACCGGACACTATGAACCTGCGAGCACCCAAATCACCCCAACCGCCGCCGGGGCAGAAGCGAATCATTTAGGCCAGCCGATTAAATTCGCCAAATTACTCTCTAATAACAAACCGCTCATTCAACAACAATTATCTCAATCCGAGGAATTTAAAAGCACTCCTCACTGGATTGCTTATCATGATCGGTCCAATGATCAGTCTGTGGTATTAGCCAGGGTGAAACCTTCTCTAATCAAAATAAATCGCAACACCGCAACTTATCCGGATGCTTTTGACCATTTGCATGCGGACATCCGCTACACTGTCGACTTGGATCGCCTGGAACAGGACATATTACTGTATGAAAAACCTCTTCCGCCTTCAGCTTATGGACTCAAGGATGAAACCACCGTCCTCGCAGTATGGACTCGAATTTTTAACCTGGACGATCGCGTAAAAAACGAAGGCAAGATTTCGGATTTGAACAAGAATCAAACGCTGGTGTTATCCGGTTCGTCCTTAGAAGATTTGCAAACCGCTCCCACTTCCGGAGCCATTGGCTTTTTCCAAAAAGGAAGGGTGTCGCAGTTACTGGCCAAGTCCTATGTTTTGGGTTCAGATTCCCAAGTGACCGTTGAAAAACGATTGCTGACTCACCAGGGTAAAACTTTTTTGTCGGAAGAAGTACCGGCAAAGTTTTTTGCTCAACAACCTCTACCGGCTGTCGACCCTAATGTCGTGGCTCATAGCAAACCACAATCGATACAACAACTCGATATCCTGGCGAATCATAATTTTCAAACGTCGGCCTTTGAACAATATGCCCAACTCCGAGCACCTCCAACAAATTCTCCCGTAGTTCTCGACTATATTTCCGTTACCGGCAGCCTAACCGATATCACATTTGAAAAAGACGAAACGTATTTTATATCCGATGCCGTCACCATCACCGGAACGGCCACCATTGAAGAAGGGGCCGTGATTAAGTTTGCAGATACCGCCTCTTTGGATATCAATCAGGTTGTCTTTAATACGCATTCTTCCAACTGGGCCGTCTTTACTTCGCAAAATGACGACAGCGTGGGCGAAACCATCAGTGGCAGTACCGGGTCACCCACCCATTACGGCAATGCACTGACTTTAGATCAAGGCACAGTACGTTTTGCCCAGTTCCGTTACGCAACCGAGGCCATCATCTTTAACGGCAACGATACAGTCACCGTGCAGGACAGTGAATTCCTGGATGTCGACACAGCGGTAAATGCTTCCTCAGTAAATGGACCGGCCACTCTGAATCTGCAAAACCTGCTGTCGTCACTCGGGAATGATGTCTTCAAACTGGAAGACGATGGCACCAATGCGTTAAACGTTTCTGCCGGCAATATCACAATCTCCGAAGCGTCCGGCGCGGCTTTCGACAGCGACCTAACCACCGCCGGCTCTACCCTGTCAGTAACCGACAGTTTATTTGTCGATGTTCAAGGACTGAATGTATTCTCAGGAACCGCACCGACCAGTGAAGATTACAACGCTTTTTACCAAACGCCGGATACCGGTTCCGGAGCCAACAACCTTTCCCTAGCCGCTAATCCTATCCTTACCGATTTTTATTTGGATCAGGCATCTGCAGTCATCAATGCGGGAAGTCAATCGGCACCCAATGCAGGACTGTATCATTACACCACCGATAACAGCGGTAATTTAGAAGCCAATTCCCAGATCGATATCGGCTACCACTTGCCGCCGGATTTGTTTTCTTTCGCTATTATTGCCAAAAACAGCAGTTCTATCGATACCGACAGTACCGTTCATAATGGCAGCATCGGTGTCAACGAAAACACGGCAGGTCCTTACTTAAGAAGTGAGGCAGCCCTGTTTTTTGCAAAAAATACCAGCACCCCTGCCGGGGAAAAATTAATTTCCGACAGTGTTTGGGTGGTGAGTAACGCGACACTGGACAGCGATGTTTATTACAACACTTTGACCGAGTTGGGATCCATTCAGGGATTACATGTCACCCCGCTCACTCAACCTATTTTCGAAAAATTGCCGGTATTCAAAGCCGCCAATCTCACAGGCAGTAAATCCAATTTAACCGTTACGTCCAATCAACTGTTAGCCGCCGGCAGTTACGGCGATATTGTGGTGGAAAAGAATGTCACCTTAACCCTCACCGGAGGCACCTATGCGGTTCGGTCTATTTTACTCAAAGACGGCGCCCAACTCCTGGTTTCCGGGTCCAGTGAAATTCGAGTGGAAGGCGGTATCACCACTAAGAAAAATGTTTATATCGGACCCGAATCCGGTTCCAATCTGGACGCTTCCGATCTCTACTTTTATGTCGAAGGATTAAATGCTCTGGAGCCTTATATCAATATTGGTAAAAGCAATGTCTGGTTTGGACAGGCGTATGTCCCTACCGGTACATTTTGGATCGAAGACGACTCGCAGGCTAATGGTTGGTTTTTAGCTAATGACGTCCACATCGGAAAAAACAATGATGTCAACCTGGTGACCACTACCCAAACCAGCACGGTAGCTACTCCCGTGATCATGCCGCCGGGAGGAACGTTCTTCGACCAGGTCGATGTGAACATTTTCACCATTACCTCCGGTGCAACGATTTATTACAGCACCGACGGTACCGACCCGACGACCAGTTCTCCTGTGTTCTCGGCACCGTTCACATTAACCACCGACCCGAATCCTATTACTGTAAAAGCTCTGGCCGTTCGTTCCGGTTATAACGACAGCAATATCTCCACTGCCGTGTTTAATGTGATTCCTAAACCGACGGTGGACCCGGTGGTCATGACACCCGCTCCGGGAACCTTTCAGAACTCAGTGGAAGTCACCTTATCCACCACCACGACCGGTGCCAGTATTTACTACAGCACCGACGGCAGTGATCCCACTACCGCATCAACACTCTATACCGCACCCTTCACTTTAACGGAAACCACTACCGTCAAAGCCTTTGCCGTTGCAATCGATCATAACGATAGCGCCATCACCACCGGCGTTTACACGGTGGAAACAGGACCGGTGATTCCCGGAGCCATTGACGCACCGTCTATCGATGACAAAATCATTTATAACGTCGCCGAGAACACAAAATTTTTATACGAAGGTTTTGACGGCAATCCACCGGTGCAGACTAATTTTACTGCAACCATCGATCCGGTCCGGGCCGCAGTCGTACGCGGACGCGTATGGCAACTGGATGCCAACGCTCCCGACCCGGCGAGTGCGCCACCGATTCCTTTATCGGGAGCCACAGTCACTATACTCAATCATCCCGAGTACGGGCAAACCCTCACTCGAGACGATGGTTTTTATGATATGGCAGTGAATGGCGGCGGACAACTGATCGCCAACGTCAGCAAAGCCGGTCATCTGGCTTCGCAACGCAAAGTCGACGTCCCCTGGCAGGAATTCGCGGTGGTCGAAGATATGTTGCTCATGGAAAAAGATCCAAATGCAACTGTAATTGATCTTTCTACGATTACTGAAGCTACTGAAGCACGCGGTAGTGTAGTCACAGACGCAGACGGAACTCGGCAGGCAACAGTTTTATTCCTTCCCGGCACAACCGCTGAACGCGTATATGCCGACGGCACTCGGGAAGATATTTCCAGTCAAATCACCGTTCATGCAACCGAGTACACTGTGGGAGATAATGGTCCAATGGCCATGCCGGCTTTGCTGCCCGGCACATCCGCTTATACGTACATGGTCAATTTTACCGTCGACGAAGCCGAGAGTGTCGGCGCACCTTTTGTGGAATTCAGCCAACCGGTCTACGGTTACGTCGAAAACTTTTTGGATTTAAAAGCAGGACAAGTAGTTCCGAACGGATACTATGATCGGGTTCAGGGAAAATGGATTCCGGAAGACAACGGTTTAGTGATTAAGATTGTGGGCATTGATAACACAGGAACTCCTTTTGCTGAACTCGATTTAGATGGCGATGGCAGTGCCGACGATCCAACAGTCGCACCCTTTGATGCATTAGGCCTCACAACTCCTGAACTCGAAAAACTGGCCTCTCTCTACCAAGCCGGTGACAGTATGTGGCGCGTTCCCATGGAACATTTCTCGGACTGGAATTATCCCATCGCCGTCGTCCTGGATGCCATTCAAGATGTATCTGCAGAGGAAGGGGAAACGGTGAATGAAGATGTTCCTCCCGTTTGCGATATTTGTGAAGGTTCTACCATCCAGGTGCAAGGCCAGATTTATGGGGAAGAGGTTGCGGTTCCTGGGACGCCGTTCACTTTACACTACAACAGCGATCGCGTCCGTGGTAATAAGACAGGCGTTAACCTGGATATCCCGTTGATTGACTCGCGTCTGGATGTTGCCACCAGCAGTATTTTAAGAATACATTTAACAGTAGATGTTGCCGGTAAACGCGAAACGTTTATCTACGATAAAGAACCCAACCAAATTCCGGACATTGCACCTAACCTGGTCCACCGGTTTGAATGGGATGGGCTGGATGCTTATGGGCGCGAAGTAGTTGGAATTGCCGGGGCAAAAATCACTATTGGTTATGAATATCCAACCGCTCCTTACGGTGCACCCGCTCAGTTTGCAACGCCTTCACCAAGTTTACAATTGGTCGCGTCGAATGGCACCAGCAGCGTACTATCGCGAACTAATGTAATTTTTTCGCAAACTTATATCAAACAAGTCAACGTCAACGATTTTCGTCCCCTTGGTCTTGGTGGCTGGACAGTAGACGCCAACCACGTCTATGAATTTTTCGGTCCCAGTCTTCACCTCGGCCCGGGACCCAGAAGAACCACTAAAACTCTCAATACGGTGGCCAGCATCTATGCGGACACTCTAAGTGGAGGAGCGGGTTTTCCTCATTGGCTTGATATAGATTCGGTGGGAAATATTATTTTTGCCACTTCCTGCCATATTTGGAAAGCTGATCCTTCGGGAAATATTACCCAAGTCATGGGATTTGGAATTAACTGTACCGGACCTCCTCCGTTGAGTGCGGATGGGCAATTGGCAATAAATCAATCTCTATCCAGTGTCAGAGGTTTGGATGTCGATGATGAGGGTAATATATTCGTTTATGATGCAGATGGTTACCTTTCCCTCCATCCTTTCATTGGGAAAATAGACACCAGTGGAATTCTTCATATTATTTTAGGAGGAAATGATCGCGGATTTTCCGGCGATGGAGGTTTGGCCATTAACGCTCAGGTAAATGCATTTGGTGAAATGGTAGTGGATAAGGAAGGAAATATTTACTTGGCCGATTCTGAAAATAATCGAATCCGTAAAATTGATACCGCAGGAATCATTACCACCGTCGCAGGGAATGGAAACCTGGGTAGTTCCGGAATGACCAATACCCAATTAGGGCATGAAGGTGCAGCCACCGACTTCACGCTTGGAAGACCCAATCATTTAACGGTTGATAGCAAAGGAAACCTCTATGCAGCTTCGAGTCATTTGAAGAGGATCATTAAAATAGATACTAATGGTATCGCTACGGTTCTGGTGGGAAGTCACAACTCTCTTACAGATCCATTTTTGGAAGGAGTAGAAGGAACCAATTTCTCATTTCATTCCATTACGGCTCTCACCATTGATAACAACGACAACATATATTTTGTAAATACAGCTGAAAGTGTGGGCCAGACCATTCAGTTTAGAAAAATGAATAAGCAGGGAATTGTGACTCTGTTAAATTCCAGAAGTTCAGGCTGCGACCAGGGGAGTGAAGCTCCTTTCGACAATAACGAACCCCTCGGCAATACCTGCATAGAAAATGTGGATTTAGCAGCAGGCCCTGATGGAAATATTTACGCTATCGCAAATTCCATAAGCAAAATTTTAAAATATTCCTCTTCCCTACCGGAGTTTACTGCAGGGGAACTGGCTCTTCCCTCCGAAGATGGGACGCAGATTTTTAAATTCGATGCCACCGGTCGGCATATCGAAACCAAAAACGCTCTCACCGGCGCGACCATTTTCACGTTCAACTACGATGCGTCCGGTCGCTTAATCCAAATCACCGACGGCGATGGCGATGTCACCGATTTCGTTCGCAACACCGAGGGCGACCTGACCAAAATCGTCGCGGAAGACGGACAGGAAACTCTGATCGAATACGATGCCAACGGGTACCTGAACAAAGTCACTCTGCCTGAAACGGCAGAGATTTATCAAATGCAGTACACCGCCGAAGGTTTAATGACCCAGTTCACCAACCCGCGCGGTCTGTCTTCCGGCATCACCTATACCCCGTTGGGTCAAATGGATAAAGAAACTTTACCGGGTCCCGAGGGTGGTTCTCTGCAAACGGTCCGTACCGATGACGCTTTAGGCTACGAAGTCTCGGCTAAAACCGAACTCAACCGCGAATCCATCTTCCGTGTGGAAACCGATGTCGCCGGGAACACCGTGCGCACCAACACCGACCCCAGCGGTCTCGTCACCACCACCACGGAACTGACCGATGACAGTATGGTCACCCAAACTCCGGACGGCACCACCGTGACGGTGACCAAAACTCCCGATTCACGATTCGGCATGCTCGCTCCGCTCACCAGTTTAAACGTGGATACACCGGGTGGGCTTTCCTCGGAAATCATTGCTGATCGCAACGTAACCCTTGATGGAAATAATAATGTATTAACTCAAATAGATACTTTAACAATAAATAACCGTCCTCTTACAAGTACATTTGACAAGAATCAATTAAAAGTTACAAATCTATCACCTGAGGGGAGACAAACCGAAAACACAATAGATTCTCAAGGAAGAATAACAAAAGAAATTGTTCCGGGTTTTGAAGACAGAAATTTTACTTACGATGCATCCGGTAGGCTGGCTTCAATATCTCAAGGAACAGGAGCAGATGAACGGCTCACCACTTTTACATATAACTTGGATGGTTTTTTAGAATCAATTAATGAGCCTATGTCACGAACATTCAGTTTCGAATATGATTCTAATGGCCGTGTCACCAAGCAAATCTTACCAGGTTCTCGAGATGTGATCATTAACTATGACCTAAATGGTAATGTTACCTCCATCACACCGCCCGGACAATTGGCTCACTTATTCAATTATTCGTCGGTTGACTTGGAAGCTGGCTACTCCGCTCCTGCGGTCGCGGGTGGAGGGACAAACTCGACAATGGTTACTTATAACTTTGACAAACAACCAGTTCTGATTACCCGTCCTGATGGTCAGACAATTTCTTTTAATTATGATGGCGGCGGTCGGTTACAAAACACTTTGATTCCCAGAGGCACATTCACTTACAACTACACTCCTTTGACAGGACAGCTCGATCAAATAACAACCCCAGACGGTGGAACTTTAAGTTTTTCCTATGATGGTCAATTGCGTTTGAGCTCAACCTGGGGCGGCCCCTCGGGTTCAGTTTCGGGAAGCGTTTCCCAAGTTTATAACGCCAATGGAGTTATTACATCAAGAAGTGTGAATGGGGGAAATACAATTAGTTTTCAGTACGATCAAGATCTTTTGGTAACGCAAGCAGGAGACCTGACATTACAATACAGTTCCAACAATAGCATGCTTCAAGACACAACATTGGGTATTACAACAGATTCTCTAACATACAACTTATTTGGAGAAGTTGCTTCATATACCGCCGATATAAATTCAAGCACTGCATTTTCAATGCAGTTCATTAGGGACAAAGTGGGTCGCATCACCAAAAAAACAGAAACTGTCAGCGGTGTCACCCATGTATATGATTATGCTTACGATTCTGCAGATAGGTTATTGTCTGTTTCGCAGGATGGTCTTATACTAAATACATATTCATATGACCTAAATGGAAATCGAAATAATGGTATTTATGACGAACAAGATCGTTTAACAAGCATGAATGGAATTGATTATACATATACCGCCAACGGAGAACTTTTGTCTAGAACTGAGGCAGGACAAACTACAGATTACGACTATGATGTTTTCGGGAATTTACTTTCTGTGAATTTACCAGGAGGCACATTAATCGAATATGTTTACGATGGACAAAATAGGCGGATAGGGAAAAAAGTCAACGGCACTTTAGAAAGAGCCTGGTTATATAAAGACGGATTTAATCCTGTCGCAGAACTGGACGGCTCAGGGAATTTAGTTTCACGTTTTGTCTATGGAAACCGCAATAATATTCCGGCCTATATGATTAAAAATGGAACTACCTACCGAATTATCAGCGACGATTTAGGAAGTCCACGATTGGTTATAGATAAAGACACAGGAACTATAGCTCAAGAAATGCATTATGATGAATGGGGAAATGTTTTAACAGATACCAATCCGGAATTTCAGCCTTTTGGCTATGCTGGCGGACTTTATGATCCGGACACCCACCTGGTTCAATTTGGTTTCCGCGACTACGACCCGGAAGTTGGCCGTTTCACTAATAAAGATCCTATCCGATTTGCCGGTCGAGATACCAATCTCTATGGCTACGTTGATAGTGTCGGAAAACCTACGCTAGAAACGAATCTTTATGGATATTCGTTTTCAGACCCTGTTAATTTTATCGACCCGGAGGGTTTAGTTGCCGCTGAAGTATTGGGGAGTTTATTAGCTGCATTGGTCGTTTACGATGTTATTAAAAACACTGAAATTATAAGAGAACGCGGAAGACCTGTAGGCATAAGAATCCCTCCGCCCTGTCAGTTTAAAGAAGGTGTTCCGCTTCCTATTGTTTTTGGAGCTGAAATTAAGACTTTTAACACAGACATGGAATTAATTTTTCCAGAAATAAAAATCTTTACCATTCCACCTATTGAAGCTGAACATAATAAAAGTAAAGAACAAATTAATTAAAAATTTGGAAATGAGGTAAAGAAAATGAGGATGGGAGCGGATCATAAATTCTTTTTAAAGATTTTATTTTGGGTGACAATACTTGCTTTCATTATGGCCTATTTATCTCCCTACTTAGAGAAAACGGGTTTTTGGGATGTGATAGATATCCAATAAAAAAGTATTGTACTATCAAATACATCATTCCTAATTGCATAACCAAACCAAGCAAGTATAATCTCGTATACAGACAGTTGGTTTCGTTGTCCAAGCTTCATTTTATTTATCCACCCCTTCACGGAGCCTACCATGCTAAATTCTTCTTCCAAGGACCAAGGCAGTTTTTTTGATCCTGAGTATGTGTGTGAGTCGTTGATTCCTGCGGACAGTTTTTACCGGAAGTTTCGTGAGGTGGTGCGTCCTTTGATTACGGATGAAATGTTTGAGTCGATGTACTGCTTGAAGAATGGTCGTCCGCCGATCTCTCCGGCGTTACTGGCACAAGCGACGATCCTGCAGTTTCACCGTGACTTGTCGGATCGTGAAATGGAGCGGGCGTGTGCGTTTGACATTGAGGTGAAGTATGCGCTGGGGCTCAGGTTGGACGAGCGTCCGTTCGATCATTCGTCGCTGGGGGATTTCCGCAAGCGGCTGCTGTTACATGAAAAGGAGAAGGCGGTGTTTGATCGGTTACTGGAAGAGTTGGTTAAGAAGAAGCTGATCGGTAAAGAGGAGGTGCAGCGCATTGATGCGACGCATGTGATTGCAGACATTGCGCTGCCGACGATGGTGGTGATGGTGAAGAAAGGGGTGCGGAATGTTTTAATCCCTTTAAAGAAAAAACATCCTCGAACATACAAAGCTTTGAACAGGAAGATCGACTTTGAAGAGTACGGTCACCATGCAGTGAATCATGAAGTCGATGGCCGGTTGGACATGGAGGCGAAAGAGAATAAGCTTGTGGGAGTAGTGCGTGATGCCCGGGTGGTATTGCGCAAAACGGAAACGATTAAGAATGATAAAACGTTATTCAAGCAGGTGGAGCTGTTGAAACGAATACTTCGGGAACATATCACCGAAAATGAAGATGGCGTTCCTAAAGAAAAAGTGCGCAGAGAAAAACCCGCCGATCTATTAGTCTCTCCGGTGGACCCGGATGCACGGTTTGGCGCGAAGACGAAAACCAAAAAGTTTCATGGGTATAAAGCGAGCATTACCGAAACGGTGAAGAGCCGCTTCATCACCAGCGTCCAAACTACGCCCGGCAATAAGCGGGATGGTTCCACGACGGTAGACTCGGTACTCGAACAACAGCCGCACGACATCATGCCGAAGAAACTGATCGGCGATACGGCGTACAGCGACGGCGCCTATCGCAAGGCGCTCAAAGAACACGGGACGCAGATTGTTGCACCCATGCGGATCATGAACAACATCACGCGTGCGGTGTATCCGAAATCGATGTTTGATTACGATGCGAAGAACAACATGCTCACCTGTCCTGCAGGGGTGACGATCCCGCAAAGTTTTCACGACCATCAAAAAAACATTCGCATCTTTCATTTCCCGCTGACGAAGTGCGGCCCATGCAAACACCTGAAGCAATGCACCAACGCCAAGGAAAAACGTCGAGTCGTGGGCATTGGCCCGGCGCATCAAGAGTTACGGGAAGCAGAAATCTACAACCGCACCAAGGCATTCAAGCAAGACATGAAACTTCGGCAGCCGATTGAAGGCAAGCTGTCCGAGATGAAACGGTATCACGGATTAAGACGCGCCCGATACCGAGGCATTAACAAAGTTCAACTGCAATGCTGCTTCACCGCCGTCGCCGTCAACCTCAAACGCTGGATCAAGATGGAGATGGTACGATTGAAGCCAAAACCATCACTTGCTCCGACATGATGCAAATGATGTTAAGTCATAAAAAATATCGATCCAAAATTAAAAAAACAAAAGAACGGAGGTAAAAATGCGGTAACGGGAACCAAGGTTAGGCCAGGATAGCAAACCATCAGCTCCGGCATATCCAAAACTCCCGACACCCCCGTAATAGCGCTGGCGCATCCAGGGTTTTCAGACGGTATCATGTATTTAACAACCCAATCAATTATATAGATCCTACAGGGAAAGAGGAGTTGGGTAAAGGAGAATTGGATCCTCTTGGCGAAGTGGTTGGAGCTGTCAATGATTTTGCAACAAATTACACCGATTTAAGAGCTAATAATAAGGGTCCAAATTTAGAAGGGATAGATAAATATTTTCATTGCAAAGCCAATTGTCAAGCGGTGAGACATGGTGAATTTGCTAAAGACGCAGCTGAGGCTATTAGTGATATTAGAGAGTGGACAGATGAACTTACTGGAGATACTGCTGAAATGTGTGCAGAGGACCAAGAAGCCAATAAATTTGGGAAAGAAGGCGGCACCAACTCGACAAGGTCCTGTCGGGAGGTTTGTTGGAAATATAGACCGGTGAATCCCAACTTTCCTAATGATTTATAGGAAAATTTTATGAAAAATATCGCCACCAGATTATTAAAAATCTTTATAGTTTTTTCATTGATTTATTTATTTGAAGAGACAATGATTTTTTGGTTTGGGGACCGTTGTGCGGATATGGCAGGAGGATATTTTGATAGATATCCACCTGCATGCGGAAAACCAGTTGAGATTAGTAAAATTCTCAGATTTTCCATGATGGGTTTTTATTCTATTTTAATTGTATTAATTTTGGGAAAATTTAAAAATAAATAGAGATTATAATTCCCTGACATTTAAGCATAAACCATTCAATACATTTTTTACTGGATTGTATTTTTTATAGATTTATTTTTCAATTAAAATATTAATCAAAATTACTTTTTAAGTTTTAAAAGTTAAATACCCCCTTCACACCTATCTTAAATAATCACCCGAACATTCACCAGTTCGTTCACTCGAACCACCGGCGGTACGCCGACAGAGTTTAAGTTTGTCGACACGTCTCCGGAAACCCGTACCTCAACTTCGTTCATCGACGCGGGCTGAGCTGACTTTTTATTTATTCTTTTTCCTTTTTATAAAAATCACGACGGCTATTACGATAACAAGAACCACCGCAGCGGTGATGATTCCTTCCATCTTGGCTTGGCGATCTAAGGCGACACCTGTGTTATAGAAATCGTTGGCGGTGAAAACCCATGAAGGCAATAGGGAAAGGACAAGAGTGATTAACATTGATATTGTTGTATTCATCATAACCAATCCCAAAGTGTTTTAAGTACTCTACCAGGGTAATATCAACTCAAGACTCTTTTCACTTGTTAAAACTCCAAAACCGATCTGTCTCTTAATTCCCTCCTCTAAAACTTTTCCCAACCCTTTAAAAATGGTATAACAGCGACACAATTTAATTTCAGCGGTGGCTAAATGAGAACCCTGCAAAAGTAAATTAATTATTAAAAAGGCAGTATTTCAAAAGTAATACAAAGGCAAAATTCCTGATGGTGAATCACCCTAGCCCTCTTTAAGAAAGAGGGAGCACACGGATTTTCCTTTTAATATTTTTTCTGCTTTATTCAAAAATTCTGCACATGCAAAAATCTCTCAGTAAAAGGGAAGCACATGGGCCGTCTCTTTGAATTCACGGCGTTTTATTCCATAGTTTCTGTCAGTCAAAGGTCTTGTCTGAAAAACGACCTGGCACCGCAGACCTTATCGATAAACTTTATTTCATTTAGAAATTTTCCTGGAGGGTTCATGCGACGTTTCTTTTTATTGGTTTTGCTGCTTCAAATCATTCCCGTTCAAGCAGCGGCACAAAACCCGTTCATAAATAATGATAATTTCGGAGGCTTACAATTACAAATCTTAGTGAAAAACCTGCAGAATCAGATTGCGGTTCAGCGGAAAGAAATCGATGCTTTGAAACAACTGTTGGCGGGAGTGCATCGAAAAGAAAATAATCTGTATTTCGAGGAGATGAATGTTCATATTCGGAATGGGTTGGGCGCCACCAACGGAATCCCGGAGAGTCCCAACGCCACCACGCAATCGACCCGCGTCAATGGTCTGGGAAATTTGATCGTCGGTTATGATGAAGTGCGTTCGTTTGGAACCGAAAAATCCGGTTCGCATAATGTGGTGATCGGTTCTTTTCATAATTATTCGAGTTTTGGCGGCCTGGTTTTGGGAAGCCAAAACTCCCTACTGGGCCCCTACTCCGCAGTAAGCGGAGGAATGCATAATTCCACTACGGGGCTGGCAGCCTCGGTTTCCGGTGGGACTCAAAACAAAGCGAGCGGTTTATTGTCCAGCATCAGCGGCGGCGAAAAAAATTCGAGCGAAGGCAACTATAGCAGTATCAGTGCAGGCCAAAACAATATCGCTCAAGGAACACGGTCCGGCGTGAATGGAGGGCAAGGGAATAAAGCCCTGGGAGATTATTCCGCTATTAGCGGAGGCATCAACAACACCGCTTCGGGAAATCACGCCAGCATCAGCGCCGGAAGCAATAACCTTGCCACGGGGTGGCAGTCCAGCATAAGCGGGGGTCGAAACAATACTGCCAGCGGGTTTCTTTCTTCCGTTTCCGGGGGAAAAGAAAATACGGCGAGCGGATTGGATTCCAGTGTGGGCGGGGGTAAAGAAAACTCTGCGAAGGGCATGCTATCCAATGTGAGCGGAGGATCTAAAAATATTTCGGCAGGATATGCCTCCAGCATCAGTGGTGGAGAAGGGAACCAAGTTGAGACAACAGGAGGGTATGGAACCATCAGTGGCGGATATAATAACAGAGTCAAGGCTTTTACATCTCATATTAGCGGAGGTGTCGACAATAGAACCGAGATCACCGGCCAGTCATCCAGCATTACCGGGGGATACCATAATTCCACCGCGGGTGTTTCTTCTTCTATTTCGGGAGGCAGAGATAACCATGCCAAGGGTCCTTACTCAAGCGTTGGCGGGGGAGGCCAAAACTATGCCCACGGTCAAACCTCCCATATCAGTGGAGGATATATCAATCAAACGTATGGAAGATTCTCTACTATTGGCGGCGGCAGAAACAACAAAACATTTAGTTTGGAATCCAATGTAAGCGGAGGCTATTCAAACCAAGCCACCGGCAGAGCTGCCAGTATTTTTGGAGGAAAAGACCAGACCACTACTTTGGATTTCACCTGGTCGCCCGGCAATCAAAAATAGAAACAAAGAAATCTTGCGAAGTCCGTAAGAGAAATATCCACTCGGGCGGAGGTATCCTTTTTTTGCCTTCCCATTTTTTCTTTGGTATAAGTTCTCTTGAACATCCGGAGAGACATAATGGCAAAAGATTCTTTTCAATCGTTAGAACATGCAGGTTGGCTGGCTAAAGCGAGTGAATATGATCGGTTATTCGCAACGATCACCCGCCAGTCTATGGATGCCATCCTTCAAACTTTTGGAGATTTAGCCGGTAAGCGCTTGCTCGATGTCGCTTGCGGGCCCGGGCTATTGGCGGGAAAGGCTCACTCCCTCGGCGCACAGTGTGAAGGTATCGACTTTGCCTCGACGATGGTCGACAAAGCCAGGTCTCTGTTTCCGGATGTTACTTTCATTGAGGGCAATGCCGAGCAGTTGCCCTATCCGGATTCACAGTTCGATGCGGTGGCCTGCTCTTTTGGATTGCTGCATTTGGAACATCCCGAACGTGCGGTGAAGGAAGCTCTGCGGGTGCTCACTCCCGGTGGAAACTATACGTTCACAGTATGGCGCAGTCCGGACCAAGGCGGTGAGTTTTTTCAATTGGTGATGGGCGCAATTCAAAAGCACGGGTCGCTGGATGTTCCTCTGCCGCCCTCCCCTCCCATGTTTCGTTTTGCAGAACCAGAGCAGTCCGAGAACCTTTTAAAAGAGGCGGGTTTTATCGACTCGAAATCTACTGTACTCCCGCTCACGTGGAATGCCAAACAACCGGAAGATATTCTGGAGATGATTTACAAAAGCATAGTGCGCATGCCCATGATTCTGGAAGCGCAGTCCCCGCATGCTCGCGAACGCATCAATGAGGAAATCATGCGTTCCAGCGAGAAACACCGAAACACAAACGGAATCCAGTTCCAATTCCCCGCACTCATGGCCACCGGTAGGAAAGCCGACAACTGCCGGTAAAATTCATTCCCATTAATTTATGAAGTGGATGCAATCAACAGAAATTAAGGAACAGGCCGTCGTTCCAACATTTTCCAATATCTTCTCGGGCTGGCCTTTCCCCAATTCGGCAATAAGGTCTATTGAAGTTTTTTGGCGGGTATTGGAGCTTCCCATTTTAGGGTAAATTGACGAAAAAATTCCCAAAAAATCACGAGAAGGTTCCTTATATATAGTAGAGAATTTCTACAGACGTTTTACTTGGAAAACTCCCATTGGCCGTCTTTGTTTTTGCGGATGAGGAAGTTGTAGGACTTGCTGGTTTTGATGATCCAGCCTTCCGGTGGAGTGGTGGCGCTTAAGATGGCGCCGTCGAGTTCGGCTTTCTCCACTTTAGAACGAAACTTCGACCAAATGTCTTCTGCCTCTTTGCGCAGTTCGGCCACATTGTCGAGTTTGATTTCTGTCAGATACCGAAGCATCAACGCGGCCTTGCCATCCGACGCATACATTTTCGAAAGGCCCATGATTTTTACCACTCGACCTGATGGCAACACTTCGACCTGGTAATCACCTCCGCCCTGAACCCGTTGGATCTTAAAATCCGAGGCGGTCCCATCTACCAGAGTTTGCAGATAAGAATCCTGCAATTGCCTGTCTATCCATTCCCCTGCGTGAGCGGGCGAAAAAGAAAAGACCCAACTCACCAGAAGAACTTTTAATATCAGATTAATCGGTTTCATTAAACTTTCTTGTTTTCAAAACTTTTTTAACAGAAATCCATAAAATCCCAGGCGGTCAATCCCCCTGACCCGCAGGCCAACGCCTGCAGGTAACAACTATTTTGCGCGGGTCTCTTCGATCCTTTTCTCCACAAACTTTTGAGAATCCTTATTGCTTCCAATCGCTAGATTGAGGAAAGAGGGCAAACATGGGTCCTGACTTTTGTGGTTACTTTGTGGGTTCGCTACTCCTTAGTTATGCAAAGGTCTCTTTAGAAAAAAGGAAACACATCTTATGTCTTTTAAAAACACTGATTGATGGAAATGGACTTCAGCATTTTCTTAAACTGCTTATCCAGGTTTTTCTTATCGTCATCCTCCAGGGGTCGCGAGCTCGAAATCATATAAAACTTATCCTGTACCGTGATGATCCAGGCTTCCATAATTCCTTTAGATATTCTTCCATCATCAAAAAACACGTCCAGACTAAACTTAAAATTGGTCGCGTCTAATCCTGAAATTCTGGTCTCGTTAGGAGCGATCAATACCTCAAAGTTGGTCGCTCTTCGAGTGTAATAGGCAATCGTTTCTTCGGCCAATGCTGTGGAAGACATAGGAGGTGTCCCCACATTAGGTTCCAGCGAAACTTGAAACCCCGGGTTATCGCCGTTATAGGGTTCGGGATACTTGGCAATCGTGATCGGTTCCAATCCGGTTTCCTGCTCCAGGGACTTATAAAAATTGTTGATTTGTTTTCTTTCTTGCGGCGAAACGTTCTTAAACGGAACTCCCTGGCTGTTAAACACTTCGTCCAAAGTTAAAAAATGCCAATCCTTCGGTTTGGTGATAGATAAACAAACCGTCTTATTATAATAATTGTTGTCCCCAATGATTTTTGCGTTTTCCGCCGAAAAACCGGACAAAACACCTAGACAAACTATTAATCCCGCCAAACCCAAAGTTTTTCTCATCCAAATTATCATCGCGTTGCATTCCTGTTTATTAGAGATTACACTGATTAGTATTGATCCTATATCTTTAAAAGTCAAACAAATACAAAATCATCACTATTTTACCATAAGCTATAAAACATTGAACGTATTCAAAGCAACTTACAGTTATTTAGATGGATTGATTCCCCAAAGATATCGCGCCCATGATAAAAAGAACCTGAGCGGGCACCGAAAGTTCGCCTTTGTCACTTATTTTTTGATCATGCTGATCAACCCCAGCATTTATTTTTTTAAAGCGGGACTGAAGAATTTTGGGTTGGGAGTGATTTTTCGGGAAATTATTTTAAACCCAATAGTTATATATGGCTTGGGGTTATGTGTGGGGTTGGTGGGTTATTTTGTGGGAGTGATATTGCGAAGGGAATCCGAAACTACTAACAAACTATTTTATGGATGCACCATTCTTGGGGTCGCTTACTTTTTATACAAGCATTACAATTCGTTTAACTGAGGCAAACCCCTTGAAGAGGATTTATTAATTGTTCGATTCATTAATCAGTAGAGACACGCAATATCTCATCCTGCTTTTGTATATCGTCATTTTTGCAATAGGCTTCTGGGTGCGGAAGGGAAAACCGGAAAAGGAAATCTACCGGCAGTTTACCCGGAAAGCCTGGCTGGTGTATATGATTCCGTTCAATGACTCGTGGAAACGGTTCGTTAACCGAGAGGATTTGCCATTGTTTGAAGAGTATTTTTTCAGATGGAACATTTTCAATTCAATTTTTATCTGGGTAAACTTTTTAGTTTGTACCTATGTCCTGTATATGGTTTTAACCAAACTGGGCTTCTTATAAAAACCTGTGATCAATGAATAAATTCATCCTGGCAACCTGGCTTTCAAGAATATCTTTTATGGTTGCCATAGTCTTACCTTTAACTCTATCTTTGTTTCCTGAGCAGGTATTTTCCAGAATATGGCATTTTAAAAACAAATCTTATCGCATCCTCGGCCATATTAAAGTGACCATTCCGGATGAAATGATTGCCATTAAAAAAACCGGAAAAAATTCAGAGAAGCAGGATTCCTTTAATATCCTTTCAGCTGATTTCCAAAGAACCAGGTTTATTCTTTTATTTGCCCAATTGCCTGATGATAAGCCCTTCCCTATGAAAAAAATTTTTAAGTCACGCGGCCATAGGAAAATGCAAGACTTACCCTGCCACATCCTGAACCAGGAGTGCCAATGGATCCAATCTTATAGTGGTAAAAATAAATATGAAGAAAATATATTTATGACTCGGGAACGGATTTGGATCAGCTTCACCGGAAAACCCGTGGAGAGAGTTCATTTACTCAACGTCATTTCCAAATTGGAATATAAAGATCAAACGGATGAAAATTGATCCGGAAAGATTTCATGGAGATTAAAAGGGGAGACTTTGATATCTCCCCAAGCCACTTACTTTATTAATACTTGCTTTACTGTCCAACGATGTCGGGTTTCATGGGGCCGAGGATGGCGAGGAGTTCGCCTTTTTCTTTTTCGGGAACTTTGTATTTGTCCAGCGTTTTCACCAGGTCATCCACCACATAACCGAATTCCGCATCGGTGATGGCTAATCCTGCGTGAGACTCCTTCATTGAGCGTCCTTTGTATTCACAGGGTCCTCCGGTACCGGCGCACACCTGATCGGCCACCAGTGATTTTAATTTGGCGATATCAATTTCTTTCAACCGTTGGCCAACTTTTGGGTTGGTAATTCGTTTGTCGCTTCCGACCGTATCGATAAAATCATTCACTACGGCTTCGATGGCTTTCATGCCGCCCAACCGATCATAAAGAGTCGCTTCTTTTTTCATCGCCGTTTTCGAACAGGCGCCGAACAGAGTGACGATTAATAATAAACTGAGCAATTTTAAAGAAAATTTCTTCACGGTTTCGCTCCTTTGGAAGGTGTTTAATTTTTTGAGAGAACTCTCCAGATGACAACCCGGTACCTACAAAATGCGGAGCAATTATAACACCAAAATTTTTCCGCTACCATCCCTTAGATTCCAATAAGCAATGATTAAAATTTTTTACAGGGGTCGAGTTTTTTGCTAGACCAGGGCTTACTATTTTCGGGCTGGGACCAGGCTGCGGGTATTTGGACCACTAAAAAATCAGGGACGGGTTTTGCTTTAGTATCATTCACCAAAATAAGTTTCTTACCTTTTTCAAACCAACCCAAGCCTTCCCAATTATTATAATCAAAATCTTTCGGGAGGAGTTTCGCAATATCGATCGGATTCCCGTAAGGAGCTCCGCCCATATCAAATCGCATCAACCACTGATACAGAAAACGGTCCTTGTCATTAACTTTTTTACCTTTCGCCTCTGAAGATAAAACAACAATGAAGCCTTTACCCTCCGATTGCCAAACCAGGTCAGTGGCACGGAACCTTTGCTTCTTGGGTAAATCATTAGGCACCTGCAACGGGATTACCCGGGAAGCCTCTTTGACACCGATATATTTCGGCGGATCTTTTTCTAAGCGATCGTATTCGTGCACTAAAATTTCCGGGCAAAAGGAACGTTTTTTTAACTTGCTTCGTAATTGCCGTGGAGTTTTTCTCTTTTTGATCAGCCCTCCTTCCCAAAGCACCGCTATGGTAAATTTATTCTCATGCTGTTTCCGGATGGCCACTCCTTCAAGACCACGGTTTCCAAACTCTGTATATCTTTTATCATATTGCAAAACCTTTCCATCGAGGGTGATGAGAGAGACCAACTTCTCAGAAAGCACCGTCACATTACCTTCGCCCAAAAAATCGAGCGATTCCAAATCCATCGCCAAAGTGCCCCCCGGTATGGAATGTCGGTAAATTTGATTCGCGTCGATAGAAATTAATCCCCGGCGAAACGTCTGCCAGGGTCTTGAGAGTTTGACTTCATAATACACACCGGGAACGTCATCGGAAACCACATACAAGCTGTCATCCATGCGCACCACACCTGACGCTTCGCGCAGATCCACCGCTCCCACGGGTAAAAACGCGCTTACTACTAAGAGCAAGATAAATATAAATTGAAAAATTATTTTCATCCACGGTCTCCGTAGTTTTATTAATATTCGAACAAAAAGATAAGAATTGCCACTTACGCATATTAGCATACTGAAATTATGCAAACGTTACTTTTCGTCTGCTTAATTCCAGAGTGAACATTTCAAAAAAACAGAAACTGGAGAGTAAAACTGTTTGATGGGATTCAATAGCCAGAAGAAAGGATCCGCCTCCGGGGGCACCCGAAGGCGGACGGTTGGGTAGGTTTCACACATGAAATAGGGGGCTTCCTAATTCCCCTATCAATCTTGTACTTCCTGATTTTTCCCTTATAGCCCTTATTTTTGATTCCATTAAGTTAAGGGAGACGGGCCAGTCGAGATTTCAATTTCGCTTCAATATTAAATTAAAATCTCAACCCCCTCATGGCCCATTCAACCAGAAAATGTTCTATAGACTTACCATCATTCGACCTATGCCGAGATTCATCATCGCTATCCTAAGGAACCGGCCCAATCCACCGGCGGGTCTCCACTCTGAGTTCAACTTCGCATAACGTCTTTGTAAAGGACCGGGTGAGGCTGCAAGCGCTCCTATTTTCCATCACCTATAATCCTTCCGGACTTACCCGAAGCAACTCCGAGTATTTTCCCGCGGCACCGAGATTGACCCCCAATTCAATGCCTGATCTCCTCACGGTGGTGGTCCGGTTGCCTGCGGTGTTATCGCTTCATTTTGTTTCGAAAGCCCTCTTCCAATGGAAAGCTTTGCATTACCGACGATTATTAAACAAACAAGTCTATCAAAAGAGCGAAAACCCATGTTCGCCCTCTTTCCCCAACCTAGCGGTTGGAAGCAAAAAAAATTTTCGAAAAGTTTCTGATGAATCTATCATCCCGGAAATTTACCGAGAATGAATTTTACTGGCAGGCGTTGGCCTGCGGGTCGGGGTGATTCACCTCCAGGGGTTTTATATTTTCTGACTTATGCAAAGGTCTCCTCCAATAGATGATTCTGAAACAAAACATAAATCATTATTTTGTCAGGAAAGATGCGGGAACCTGAGACGTGAACCGTTTGCTGCGGCAAACTTTCCGGTGAAAATTTTTGTCGTTTAACTGAGCGACTATGAGTTTTTCACCGACGGCTCCCGGATCATTCAGCAACATCATAGACCTTTCCTAAAAATCGAATATCGTTGTACCTCTATTTTTTTTGTCATGGTTTGAATGACACAGGAGTAGGTCAGATACCGGAGAAAAGATCTATTTCCTTTGAAAAATGGCTGCTTAGAAAAAAACACATGGGATAGGCGGGGAAGCCAAGGGTCTATATTCACTTGTTTCGATAAAATTTAAATATGAAGCTCCGCCCGGAGACTGCTTTTACAATACATTTCGGTTACCTATCCACTGGAAGCATGCCAGAATAGGCATTTTCAAAGGGTTTCGACATCTTGCAAAATTAACCAAAATGGGCTAACCTAAAATTACCTCGATAGGTGAGTTTTTTCATAAGAATGGTTTTAAGTTTAAGCGCTTAAAACCATTCTACCCCCTTCTTCTCTATTCCAATCCGCCAAATCGCACTGACTTTCCAAGGCCTGATCCCGAATCAGCTTCTCCCAAATAAAAGAACTCAAAAACCTGATGCCTATTGAAAGCAGAATTGAATAACAATAGTCCACCCTTTATGTAGTTTCGTGGAAGTACTAATTCAATAAAACAAAGATTACCCTTATTTGGGTATCTAATTCCATATCCATAATTTCGGTTTTGTCTAACTTTAAAAATTCTGTTTATACCGAGATTATCCCTTTAAACTCAATATTTTTAGCCAAAGGAATTAGGAAACATAAGCTCAAATTTACCCAAAAACACTGGTTTTTGCTCCAGGTTCTCATAAAATTCTTTCACAAAAGTTTAATACCTAATCCAAATTTATCAACTTTTTTTTAAAAATACGGATATTTTTTATTCCAAATTTAATTTCCTTATTGTAATATTCCCAATATCAAAAGTTTTAGTTCGATTAAGCAAGGTGTAGTTTCAACTCAAACGGAGGGAGGGCCCGATGAGAAAACTTCAAAATGCGATCTTGATATTCTTGGCGACTTTAAGAACAAGTTGCTCACTCCCACTCAGAGATCCCTCCCAAAGAAATTCAACGGATCTGTCCACCCCACTTTTACAATTACTCCAATCAGCAAAAAGTATTACATTAACCCACATAACGATTCATAAGGTTTTTGAAAAAAACCTGTTTCACCCAATAAATAAATTAATTGGCCCAAACTTCACTCATTCGGGAAAAGGGATCAGCGATGAAAACTAAAAATTGGAAACAATTTATTCGATTATTAAGTTTATTCTGTGCGCTGGGAGCCGTCCTGGTAACAGGTTGTCAAACTCCCCCTATTAAAGGCGTAAAAAAAGGTCAGATCTTAGTCGACCGACCGGAAGCCTTTACGCGTGAACGGTTAGTGTCCCGGCGACATAGTGAAACTGAATGGCTAAAAAGTAAACTGGACAAATTTGATTCCACCATTTCCGCTCATCAAACCGTGCAGCAGTTTTCAGGATTAATTGGTTCCCTAAAAGCGCAAGTCGATCCGTTACAGGGTCGTTTGGATACAGCCACTCAAGAAAATAATATCAGTATCAAAAGAAGAGAAGATCAAATTGCCACGTTACAACATGAAAAGCGAGTTCTGGAACTGGAAAATGAAATCAAAAAATTAAGAAACCCCGATAGCGGAGAGTCCGAATCTGATGAAAGCTTAAATGAAGACGCTAACACAAATAACGGGAACAATTCCTCTGGAAACAGTACCACTTCTGTTTCTCCACCTAATAGTCAGGTGGAAGTTTTACAGGGAAAATTAATGGATAAAGCAAATCTCCCTAAATTAGATATTGATGATAAAAAACAAAAAGCGAAATTGAGCAGTGTTGATAAACTTCACGACGAAAAGGCTTACCGCGATATTGTCAACGCCATGATCAGCGAAACCGAACTGGACGACACTCACGATCTTCTGGGTTATGGGCTGTACACTTTAAAGTTTGACTCAACCCTCATTCCCGGAAATAGCGAAAACACTCTTGCCGAAGTTCAATTGAAACTTGAAAATACTTCATATTTGAACGAGCACGTAATTCAAATGTGTATAAATGATTCTCAATATTGCAATCCGATTTTATTTACTAAGCTATTTTATGACAACTTAGAAAGTTGCGAAATTACTATCATCAAATCTCAAGAAAAATCTTCTAATCATCGGTCAAATTTTTCAGAGAATTTTAGTATTCCAAATACTTACCCACCTTGTAACTGGAACTTTTTTTCAAATAAAATTAAAGATAACCCTAAAAATATTCTAAAACCAGAAAATAGGGCATCAATTCAAGATGCTTTTAGGGTAGGGATAAAAGCTCTACAAGAATTTGATAGAACTTATAAACAATGGCTTGAAGTGTTTAAGCAGCAAATTGGTGAAGAGGCTATATTGCTTCAAGTGAAACGGACTAAAAATCAATTAGAAGATGAAGAAATCATTGATATAAGGACTTATGTGCAGTTAGCCATTAATTCTCATATCGAAAACGCTAATTCTGAAGAAACTGCTAATTCTGAAGAAACTGCTAATTCTGAAGAAACTTTTAAAAAAGAGGTTAGAGAAATCCTAGAGTCAAAGAAATCCGAGAAAGAAAAAATTGAAACAGAATTGATCGAACTAAAAGAAAAAAAAGAAAACCATAATAAAGAAAGTATTAATTCAAAACCAAATGGTTTCAAGGATTCCGAACTAGGTACCCAATTGATCGAGTTGACAAAAAAAATAGAAAACCTCGATAAAGAAATAAAAAAATTAGATCAAATTAAAACTAAGGTTCAATTAGACATATTTAAGGAAAATGATAGCTTTAATTCGAAACAAAGATGCGAACAAAAAGAAAATAAAGGTGATCCTTGCTCGAAATCTAGGAAAATTGAATCAGGATGGCTTAGTCACTTAAGCAAAAATCCAATTAAAACAAACATCGAAATTTGTGAAGCCTTGAAGCATAAATATAACCATAAAGTAGGAGAGTTTGCTCCAGTTATTGTTTTGAAAAATTTTACTAGAGACAATATATGTTTTTTAAGTGTTGACGAAAGTTCGGATTACTACAAAAGGTTCTCAAAATTTCTCGATAAGTTATTACGATTGGACAGACTACATGAGCTAGACCCTTATGTGTATGCTGTGGAACCAAAGGAATATGCACAAAATATTTCAAACATGGCGGCACGCGAAGAATTGAAAAATCTTATTTTTGCCTTAAAGGCCACCTTACCTCAAGCGGGAACTAACATCGATGGTTATATGGAAAAATTAAACCGATCACAGGAAGTGCTGCACAATATACAGAGAAACCCCTTGGCAGTGGGCTTTATTGAAGGAAAAAAAGGATTTGGTTGGGTTTTTGGCCCAAAGTTTAAAATCAGCAATGAAAAAAGTTGGGGGTGGTTTGGAGAAGAAAAAATTAAAGCCACTTTACTGCACACGGCACGGCAGCATTCCTTCCATGCATCTATTGTAGCTCCGGCTTGGAATCCATACATAATCGTTTCTGCCCAATGCTTTTGGCTGGATGAGGATGCCCGCCCATCAAATAAGAGGCCATGTCCCGGATACAATCCATATGGAGAAACTGTTACTTTACCTACAGATTCTTCTGCATTAACGACCGCTTTTATGGATGGAAGCAAAATGAGGAAACCTAGCCTTGATCCTACCCAGGAATATGTGGTTGTTGCTGCCCCCACTAATGCAACCGAAAAGAATCCGCACGTGACAAAAATAGTAGTCCGTGGACGAGATTTGTGGCGCAACCCCAAAGTGTTTATCGGTCATCAGGAGGCAAAAAGAGCAGAAATTCTACCGGATATGAAGGGAATAGTAGCGTATTTTCATAATATCAAAAAACCTCCTCCACAAAATCCAAAAAGTAAGAACAATAAATGGGATTTACGAGTGGTGACCAGTACGGGCCAATCAGTTAGACATCAAGCCGTAACTATTATAGAAAAGAAACCTCCAGTAATCCCAACCGTGCAGGTCGCGTCACAATTTGTTCTAGAAGGAAAAGAGCTTGATCTGGCTGTTAGCCCCGAGAAAGCGTTAAGGAGTTACAGCCAGGCTAAACTATTATTACGCCGCAAAGGAAAGCCCAATGACAATTGGGTGGATATTGGCACTCCCGCTCCCAGAACTGAAGTTAAAGGTGGAAAAAAACATTTCTATTTTAAGTTAAATACGGCTGGAAAACCTTTTGCCAATACACTTCAAAAACATATTGTTCCATTGGAAGCCTTATTAAAAATTCAAAATGAACCCGGAGGGGTATTTCAAAAATTGGGCAAGGCAAAATCAGCCGGAAACTTTATTTACTTTAAGGACAAAAAAGCAGCTTTAAAGAAAAAGGATTTTAAGTTTGACATTTCAATTAAAAACTCCTCTCCTTCTTCACTTAAATTCCAAAACCAATCCAAAGATAATAAATTTATTATCGTCATTGATGGTCGATTATTTAATTTGCATACCAACTTAAAACCCAATTTAGATAGTGATCCACCCATTGCCGAGTTAATACTGACTCCTGATAATGTTTTTAACAGTGGCGGACCCTATACCATACCCATCGATAAAAAATCTATTATTAAAAATGGGAATAATCGGGAAATTCAAATTGATTCAATCACACATAAGGCCATGATAGACAAGTTAATCGGCTGGAAAATAGACGAATCTGATGAGTTTACTTTACTCATTCAATATGGAACCCAAAATAAAAAGATATTTGTAAGAGATAAATTAAAACTGACCCGGGGCACTTTCTTTCAACCAAAATAGAAGGGACAGAATAATACATGCATTTCATTTCTTTTCTGGATTATGGGAAAGAGTTAAAAAAGTAAGTTTATCGAGGATTACCATTTGTTATGAAACTTTTTGTATTTCCTGATTTTTAATTTTGATAAGGAGAAAAGATATGCCTCCAAAAATGCGCGTAAAAGCAAGCGCGAGAGCTATGACCCGTTATATTGTTCGACCTAAACGGCTTAAAGCCAGTGCGGCGGTTTCTTTTGCTTCGATAAAAGTGGATGCCAAAAGTCGTCAGCAACAATTGCAAAGCATACATGAATATCGCAAAAATGATCCCGTTGAAAGAGAATTACAGCGTTGGATCGATGAAGAAAAAGGGCGAAGTGTCCATTGTCTATCTGAAATCGAAAAGTACACGTCTGTTACCGGAACCACTTTGCTCGATATGGATGCAGGGATGGTTCAACGTTTAGAAAAAGAAGTTGAAGGACTAAAGATATTGATTGATCAGCCTATAGATTTGATTCGGCCTGAAAAAACTGCCACACTTGCCGGGAATCCTACAAAAAAGGATCTATGGCATCTGGATGCAATCGGTCTTACAAAAGCTCGAAAAGCAGGTTTCAAAGGTACAGGAAAAGGCATTACAGTTGCGGTATTGGATACAGGGATTGATCCGAATCATCCGGAATTACATAACAGGGTAGCAGGAGCAGTGACTTTTGATGTAGATAGTTGGACGGCAAATCCATTAATTCCTTCGATTGATACCAAGGAACACGGCACACATGTGGCGGGATTAATCTGCGGTAAAAAAGTAGGAGTGGCTCCTGAGGCTCAAGTGCTTAATGGAGTAATGATTCCCAATGGTTTCGGAAACTTATCTGATTTTATTCTGGCCCTGGAATGGTCCGCCGCTCAAAATGAGGTCTCCATTGTCAACATGTCTGCCGGTATCCGTGGATTCATTGAAGGGATGGAAGACGTTATCGAAGATTTACTCGCGGTAGGGGTGTTGCCAATAATCGCCACGGGAAATGAAGGACGCGGACGAACACGCAGTCCCGGAAACTATAATCCGGTACTTTCCGTTGGTGCTTCAGATCGAGATGGGGGTATTGCAAGTTTTAGCAGTAGTGGAACTCATATGGTGAATAACAGTGTCTTTACTGTCCCCGATCTGGTTGCTCCCGGAAAGGATATTACTTCCTGTGTTCCAGGAGGGGGCTATGAAACATGGGATGGTACCTCAATGGCCACACCCATTGTAAGTGGCGTTGCCGCCTTAATTATTGAAAAATATCCTGAGATTCATGTATTGGATCTTATGGAGTTAATTCTAGAAACTTGTAAAGATTTGGGACATCCTTCTGATCGCCAAGGGAGAGGATTAGTTCAAGTCCAAGCAGCTTTAAACCCCGCATCTAAAACATCTAAAAACCCTAAAAAGAAAGCCAAACGAACCCCAAAGAAAAAAGCTGCAAAAAAAAATAAAGCGCGAAGAAGGTAATAGAAAAAGTAAAGTGAAAAATTCCCAATAAAACAAAGGATTAATACAAAAATAAACAAAGTTTCTTAATGAAAAGCTCAAACCATTGAAGATTTCTTTTCTCAAGCGTATAATGTTTGCATGGAATTAAGTAAAAAGGATCTGAAAAAAGTAGACGACTCTTTGCGCAAGGTTCTGGCGAAAGCATCAGCGGATCAAAATTTGCGTGTCATACTAACGTTAGGAGACTCTAGTGTGGATAAGAAATCCTCGGAAACGGATTCAATATCTCCTTCTGATTTTAAATCTCGCGCAGAATATCGGGAAGCATTGATCCAAATACGTCAAAACTCGCTTGAAAAGCAATTTGCAGAAACCCGAAAACAATTGAAGGATGCTTCCTTAAAATTGCGAGGTGGTAAGGTGAGTCGACTGATTGTTGCCGATGGAAGTGCGGACGATATCGCCCGCTCTCTCTCAATTCCCGGAATAAAAAAAGTAACACTGGATAAAAAATTTGAACTACCAAAACCAATAAAAAGTAAAAGTTTTTAAATCAAAAACTCTTTGAGCTTTCTCTGCCAAAAATTAAAACTTAAAACCCTCCTTATTCATTCCCCAATTTTATAAACCGGACTACAGGTTTCAAGTAAAAAGCAAACCCATGTATCTTTAAAAATCGAATGCGGTTAGATTACTATGAAAGTTGAATTTCTTTGCTCACGGAGAGAAAAAATCACTCTTCCAATTGGCTGAGTCTTTGTTGGACACCCATGGCTTGGAATTTCATGCCGAGTTCCTGATAGATCTTCCTGGCTTTAAGATAGGCCTGGAGTGCGGCGGCGTTCTTATGCTGTTGGTCCAGAGTGACGGCGATGTTGTTCCAACTGTCGGCAACTTCAAGGTGGTTTTGACCGGGAATTTTCAGGCTGATCTCCAGGGCTCTATCAAAATACTTCATGGCCTTGTCGTAATTGCCCTGAGCGCGCCAGGCTTCGCCGAGGTTATTAAAATCGATCGCGACGTAGCGATGCTCTTCTCCATAAATCTTAAGGTGGTTGGCTAACGCTTGCTCGAAATACATGACGGCCTTTTTGTATTTGCCGTGATTCATCTCCTGTGTGCCTAAAAATTTAAACCGGCTCGCTTCTTCGGCCAGTATCTCCGGCTTGTCCTGTCCAAAGGAAGATCCTGCGAACCCAAGAAATCCCAACATCAACAATCCCAAAGTAACATTATATTTTTTCAAACTCATCCAACCCCCCTCTGACTGGAACCCGAATTTCAACATGGATTTTCCTATCCGTTCAGGAAACCACTAGCGTCTCACTTAAAATCTGAGAAGCCTCCATCCGGTGCGTCTATTCGCCTAATTAATTAGTTTCGGCATAATAATTCATTTAAGTTTTTATGCCTAAACCATATACCATTTTTGGATTAAGTCAATGATTTTATTAAGATTCCGGGCGATAGGGGCTGAAACCCTCAGCGTCTCAATCACTTTCAATGAGTTCCCCACGCCGATTTTTTGAGAGAACCCATCCGTGAAAATTAAATCCCGAGCCATGCGAATTACGGCCCGGGCTAACGGTCTGGTGGATTGATAGTTCTCTCACCTACTGGAAAGCAATCTCAACGTAAAAATGGTTTCACACTCCTTTATAACTGAGAAGCGGCTGCAGTTTCCGAACAATTCGAGTCAACCCTTTTTGTGCTCGCATAACGACGCTTATATTTTTATAAGCAGCCGGTGCTTCGTCGCGCAACTGATGGCTCAGGTTATGATTAAACCACACGCCCTCCATTTGTTGATGCAAATGGCGCAGCGTGATTTTTTTTCTGGCTTCGCCTCGGCACTCAACGGTTCGTCTACTCATTGATGAATTTCCTTACCATGAAGGCACACGGAACAGGAGTCTATGCCTGTAGTTCAGTTTGCGGTACAGATTTTTGCTTCGGCGCTTTGTAGGGTTTTATCTTTTTAATTTCTTTTCCCTCTTTTTTACGGGTTACTTCAAGATCATATTCTTTTTGCAAATTCATCCATAACTCACCACTCCCTTTAAAAAACTCTCCAAGCCTTAAAGCCGTGGAAGCGGTTATACTACGCTCTCCGCGTAATATTTGATAAACCCGGTTGAATGGGATACCAAGACGTTCCGCCAGTTGCTTTCCATTCATTCCAATTTCAGCCAACTCATCTGCTAACATTTCTCCGGGATGAATAGGGTCTCTCCAATCTTTAGCCATATTCTTTTCCTTTAATGATAATCGACGATTTCAACTTCGAAAGCGTCACATACTTTCCATTTAAAACAAATACGCCATTGGTCGTTAATCCTAATACTGCGCTGACCTTTCCGTTCCCCTTTAAGAGCTTCTAATCTATTTCCTGGAATTCCAGCCAATGTTTCCAAGTCAGGCGTTGCATTTAAAAACTTCAACCTTTTCCGGGCTTGCCTTTCTATCCCCGAAAACTTCTTAACGAATTCTAAGTTAAAGAGCTTTTCAGTGTCTTTACATTTAAAACTGCTTATCATTTAAAAATACCAAAATTATCGTTTATCGTCAAACAATAATATTCTTTCCCCGCCCAATAACATTTAAATCTGGTCTGTGTTGAAAAAAAACCTGATATTCCTCCGCTGCTAATACTATACGTCTCACGTTCCTTAATCAGAATCATCCGCTATTTTTCTCAAGCCAAAGGGCAAACTCTTCTTCTGTGATTTTGCCGGCCGCAAGGTCACGGACCGCTTGTACGGCCTCTGCTTCTGATGGATTAAAAGATTTCCCGTTTCTTTCGAGAAAGATCATGCCGAGGACAAACCCGACCCGTTTGTTTCCATCTATAAAAGGGTGATTGCGAATGATGGCGGAAACATAAGCCGCCGCCAAAGAGAAAAGATCAGGTTTGCTGTAAGAAAAACGCTGTCGAGGACGAACAAGGGCGGCATCCAAAAGCCCTTCATCCCTTAAACCCAGGGCACCACCAAACTCTGAAATCAGTTCATCATGTATGGCGAGAACTACCGGTTTGACAATCCAAACCGGTTCCTTCATTTAGCGAGTTCCCGCAGTGTATTGCGGAAGCGGGACATGGCCTTTTTACCCAGGGCCATTTGCTTTTCAAATTCGGGATCGTAAGGTGTGATGCGGTAACTTCCATCCGGGGCTTCGGTCAGGTACACTTTGTCGCCGTCTTTGAGATGCATACGATTTAGAATTTCGCGAGGAAGAATAACACCGGAAGCGTTTCCGATTTTTCTGACTTTTAGATCGACCATAATACAAACTCCTATTGTTATAATTAATGTTATAACATTCGGAAAAAACTGTCAAGCTTCAGGGTTACCGATCCCGATCTTTAACCTGGTCACGTTTCCTTGTTCTTCCTTACTCCAAGAACGTTTCGAGGAGGATTTTTCTAAATCATAAACTCGAAATGTTTTGCTTGCTATTTTACTCTCCCATTTGATCGAGTTTGCGTTCCAGTTCCTGGACTTTTTGATGAATTGGCAGGTGTTGGTAGATGATTTGCGCTTTGAGGTAAGCTTTGAGTGCTGCGGGTTTATCGCCCTGCTGTTCGTAAAGTTGGCCGATGTGTATCCAATCTTCCGCGACGCGCGGATGGTACTCTCCGTAAGTTTTTTGATTGCTGACCAGGGCGCGTTCGAAATGTTCCATCGCCTTTTCCGTCTCGCCTTTTTTTTGCAACGCCTGTCCCATGTGCGTCCAACCCATCGCCACGCTGGGATGCTCTCGGCCAAAGGCGGCCAGGTCGATGGCCAGCGCTTTTTCATAAGCGGCCATGGCTTTGTCGATGTCGCCCTTATCCTGCCAGGCCGATCCCAAATTGTTTAAACCGATGGCCACGTTGGGATGATCGCTGCCCAGCGTGCTGCTCCAACTGTCGGTGGCCTTCTGGTAATAATCAATCGCTTTGTCGTAATCACCCTTTTGCTTCCAAACCATTCCCAGGTTGTTCCAGTCGCGAGCTACACTGGGATGGTTCGGACCCAGTGTTTTGAGATCGCTGGCCAGCGCTTTATCGAAATAGTGAACGGCTTTATCGTGGTTTCTCTGGTTCTCCCAGGCGGTTCCGAGAACATTGTAGAGATGCGCCACATCCTGATGCTCTGCTCCCAAAGCAGGCTCACCATAGGACAAAGCCTTTTCGAGATATTCAATTGCCTTGGCTTCGGCACCCTGCTCCAGCGATTCCATTCCCAAATCATGATAATGATTCATTTGAGCCACCGCATTCTGCGGAGCGCCTCTCCGGTCACTCTTGGTTTCAGGTTTCGGCATATCACTCGCGGGGGGATCCGTGAGAGGGGCCGCTTCATCCGGTACCTGTTGGTTACTGCCGGCTGGCGATTCAGTGTTCGTGTTAGATGTTTTTTGCGTTCCCGCACACCCGTTCAATAAAAAAGCGGCGGCGATAAAAAGTGTAATAAAAATTTCTCGCATCTTATAGTTTTTAATAAAACATTGCATGCTACCCCCTTTCACCTCAATTTCCTTCCAAAAAGGTAATATTATCACTCAGGCTTTTTATCCTCTGTTTTTCATAAGGACCGCAAAGTCTCTAAGCTCTTTGACCATTACGATATGAGGATGATCCTCATCCCATGATTTATTTAAAATATTTAATGCCTTATCATGAAACTCGATGGCTTTATCAAAATACCCTTGTTCTCTCCAAACGATTCCCAAGTTACTCCAATTCATAGCCACCTTAGGGTGTTCATAGCCATAAAATTTTATATTGCTATTTAAGGCTTTTTCTAAATACTCAATCGCTTTATCATACTCTTCTTTATCTAACCAGGCCAATCCAAGATTGTTAGAATCTCGTGCAACATTGGGATGGGATTCCCCTAACAAATTGATATCAACCTCTAAAGCCTTTTCATAGTAGTGGATAGCCTTTTCAGCATCCCCCTTGTCGGCCCAGGCGGATCCTAAATTATTCCAGCCAGTGGCGACCCAGGGATGATCTGCTCCCAGTGTTGGTATATAAATATCCAATGCCTCAGTGTACAACTCTATCGCTTTGTCATGATTGCCCTTGGAATTCCAGGCCAATCCGAGGTTGTTCAAACGAGTCGCAATATGAAAGGGAGATCTTTTAAAATTTTTTCGATCACTGGCTAAAGCTTTTTCAAAATAATGAATGGCTATGTCATAGTAACCTTTTCTTCTCCAGGCCTCTCCCAAAATATTCCTTATTTCAGCAACTCTAGGATGGTCTTCTCCATGCCGCCGGAGATCATGGGTAAGCTGATCTTCGAAATACAAAATCAATTCATCATATCGACCCACTTCAAAACACCGCTCGGCATATGATTTCGGAAAAGATTCGGGTTTAGAGGTTTCCAAGGCCTCACGACAAGCGAAGTCAGCTGAGTAAGGTGGAAAGGTTTTTTTCTTGTAACCTTGTGCAAAGGTCTTTTTCTCGTATACTTTCTGCGTCCCCGCACATCCGTGGAACAACAGAGCCGCTGATATTAAAAATGTATAAATAAGATTTGGTTTCATAAATTCATTTGCAGGTTCATCATTTCACGGAGTGAGTTGATGCGATGCTCCACATCTTTGACCATATGGTCCAAGTGAAACTCTTCATAGATAGACTTTGATTTTTGGTAAATCTTCAAAGCAAAATTATAGTTTTCAGTCATCTCATAAGTAGTGCCCAGGTTAATTAAACCCGCTGCAATACTGGGGTGACTTTCGCCATAAGTTTTGACTTCAATCGCTAAGGACTTCTCATAATAATTGATGGCTCGGTTAAAGTTTCCCATTTCGGTCCACACGGAACCTAAATTGTTCCAACAGATAGCCACTTTAGGATGTTCTTCTCCATAAGTTTTTCGAAAACTTGCCTCCGCTTTTGAATAATAAAACAGCGCGATGTCGAGGTTTTCTTTATTCTGCCAGGCCGAGCCCAGATTATTCCAAAGCGTGGCGACTTCGGTATGGTTTTCACCATAGGAATTAATGTTATTCGCCAAAGCTTTTTCATAGTATTCAATCGCTTTATCAAAATCTCCCTGTTTCTTCCAAACCATTCCCAACCGATTCCAATCCTTGGCGACATCCGGATGACCCTCACCAAAGTTTTTTATATTGATGGCTAAGGACTTCCCTATATATTCCTTCGCCTGTGGATATTTTCCTTTAGCCAACCAAACCATTCCCAGATTAGTCCAGTTCGTGGCCACACCCGGGTGATTCTCCCCAAAAGTTTTTATATTACTGTCCAGCGCTTTTTCATAAAACTGAATCGCTTTGTCATAGTTTCCTTTCCGTTTCCAAACCAGTCCCAGATTGTTCCTGTCTCGGGCAACTTTAGGGTGAACTTCACCAAAGGATTGGAGGTCCAGGGCAAGCGCTTGTTCAAAACACCGGATGGCTTGGTCATAGCGACCTTCATTCGAATATTGGACCCCCAGTTTGTCAAAAGAATCAGAGTCGCCGATATAACTCGCCTTTTGCGTTCCGGCACAACCGTGGAGAAAAAGTGCCGCCACCACCATCAAATAAAAAATAAGATTCATTCTCATCGAGTTCATACAATCATCATCCCTAATAAAATTTTTCTTAAACAAAATCACCGAGGCACTCCACCCCAACGGGGTTTAAAAATTTCCCTCCTGCACCGGTAATTTGACATTCACACTACCCGTTTTGGTGAGAGGAATCAAAATTTTATTGCGATACCCAACTATTGCGCTTTGGAAGTTTAAATTTGAATCGAAAAAATATATGAAGATCGATGTTGTTGGTTTTGGGTTTTTTAATAATTGAATCGAAACTTTATTGATTTATGCAGACCTAGATCAAAACTAATCTCCAAATATCGGCATGACTCCCTTGCGGATGACGTGGTTATTTGTAAAATACAACCATCTACCTAAAAAAAAGGAGATGACTGTGGAAGGCATTCGAAAGATGTTAGAGATGATTCAGGCCCTCTCTGAAGAAAACGCGACTCTGAAACGGGAAAACCTGTTTTTGCAGACGCAAGTGAGTTCGCTAAAAAAATGGGGTTGGTCCAAAAGCCGCGTGGCTCCAAGACCGTAAAAGCTAACCGTCCCAAAATCATTCAATTACGCCCAAAGGGGAAGCCGGAAGGGGAGGAGGACCGTTGTTTGAAAACAGCGAATCCCAGTTTTGCGTGTCAACCTACCTGGTTAGGCCTGGCGTTTCTCGTCAGCCTCACCCTGATAATCACAACCGGTTTTCATCCGCCACGTTTGAAATGGAAACCGCCATCGCACCCCGGAGAAACCGTGTCCTCCTCAGCACATTATCCACCCTATTACACAAAACACGTCCCCCTCTGGGTGGCGCATCCCTACACTTTTATCGACCCTCCAAAACCGGCAGACCCGCCCTGGTCCCGCCTCAAGTAGCCCATCTACGGATGGAGGGAATAAGGAGGTGCAAATTATTTTCGCAATACCTTATTGATTAAAACCTAACAGGGAGAATTCTTCCCATCCTAAAAAGTAAGCCAGTGATTGGAGGAAAAAGAGGGTTGCTTGAAGTTTTACACATTATGAAATCATTCAGAATTTCACAATGTTAACGGTTGTTATTTCTTTCGTTATCATCAGGAAGGCTATCCACGCAGAGGTTACCGTATTTCATTTGATACAAAGCCGTTACCGGCAGGATAGCGGTGTTGGTTACCATTACGATGGGGGTAACAAAAATTAGCGGTCCTTTATCAATACATCCGTCACAGGTCAAAATATATCGAAGCGCACTTTTAGTTTCTGCATAATTTCTGGAAATCTGATACTCCCCGGGGCAAGGCGGCTCTTTAGTGACCTTTTCTGTATCTTGCAACCCGGCGCATCCGGACAACAGTAATAATAGAGTTAAAGTCTTAACAGTTTTCATTCTTCAATACATCAATCAGATTGATAACAAAATAAGAATTATACAATAAACCTAATGACAGCGCTTACACCTTTAAAGGCTTTCAGTATTACTTTATCCACAGCGAATTGATTCTGGTTTTTATTACTAACCTTATTTCGGAAACTGGATATATCCCATTGAGATTTTTAATTATCATCCCAATGCATTGGCAACACTCACCCCTTTAAAATAAATATTTCCTTCTGCAACCTGCGGGTTTTTATTGATATACCCTCAAAATAAATTATAATTTCGCAGAGATGTAATTGGATTCGATACCAATTAACTTTACAAACTTATTTTGAAAATTTTTTATGCGCCTGTTGTTGATTATTTTTTTGTTTTTTCTTTTCCAGGGGTGTTCTCACAACTCAGAAGAACATAAACAATTTGGTTTCCAGTCAATTGAAGAAATTCACCCTTATTTGGCCCATAGACTCACAACAGAATTTTTAGCAAACTATCTAACGGGAAAAGAGTGGAACACTTTTTATGATGCCTTTCCGGAATTTCTTGTGGAACAAGCCTTGGAAAATGCTCTTTCAAATGGTGCCCCCGTGCGCAATCCCAAGCACACGGCTTATGCCTGGCGAATGTTTACCATGGAAAGAAAAAAGAACTGGGATCCGGAAACCATTCGCCGCCTGGATGCCCATGAAGTGGCTGAAGGCGACGACATTTATCAAATCCTTTACGCCAAGGGCGTTCCCCGGTTTGCGGCGAATAATGATTATAGAAATCTCATGATAGTTTTGGCTTACAAACCGGATCTGGCTTACCTTCTGAGAAAAGGGAAACTGGAATCCACTCATAGTTGCCCGGGGTGCTGGGAATACCAATCCGGGTTAGGAATATTAGGTAGCCTTGAGGGTATGAGCGATTATGAAGTCTTTGACAATTTGGGCCTCAACGAAAATAAACAACAGGGCCTCGCCGGAACCCGGTTTTATAAATAAGAAAATTTTAACCCGCGCTTGAATGGAATCGCGAAAAATAAAAGATTCGAAATACGCTAAAGGAGTGGCTTGGGTTTCATTATTTTTGGCCATTTCCGTAACATCAGATTTATATTTTAAAGGATGGTCGCAGATTGTCTTTGTATTAGCCTGTCTGGGTTTGGCAGGATCCATTCTTTTAATAAAGAGAGAGTTTTGGGGACTTATTATCCTGGCCGTCTACCATTTTCCACAAATCCTGACGGTCCACGCGCCTAAATTTTATTATAATTTTTCTGTCGGATTCTATTTCAATGTCGGATTGACACATGGTCCGGTGGAATGGACTATTAATCCCGTAACACTCGTGCTATTTGCCCTCTGTGTCGAATTGATGTGGGAAAATAGAACTTCGGCTAAGGATGAAATGGAAATCGAAGAAGCAACAATGAATGAAACCGCCAACCCTATCTCAAAGGAATCCTCACAACTCAAAAGCCCGGACAAACCGCCTTCAACAGATTCTTCTACCGCATCTGACAAAGAATACTGACCCAACGGCAACCAAAGGAGTTCCAGATATGCACGAATGCAAATTAAAAAACATTATGAAATTCATACTCCCGTTTTTTTCGGGAGGATTAATTTTTATTTTTACTTTTGTCGGCATTGCAGGAGCGAGCGAAAAAGAAATTTCCGAAACAAAAGCCATTAACATCGCAAAAAATCAATTGCGAAAATTTAGTTATGATTTAAAACAGTTCGGAACAAAATCTGAAAAGTTTGATACCCCCTACAGCCCTTATTTTCCGTCTGAATATGAAATAGAGTCACTCAGTGATCCGGCGGATATCGAATATGTCCTCGAACGAATAAACCTGCTTAAAGATAAGGTTTATTGGATAGTAGATTTTCATCGAATACCACTTGGGTTGGATGGTGGTTTTAGTTTTTTTATCGATGCGAAAACAGGTGAGATTCTACTCATCAGAACTATGGAAGATATTCCATTCCCTAATGAGAAGAAGTTGTAGCCACTCAGCAGATTTTCTCCTGACCCTTTACTCAGCACTCAAATTTAATCTATCTCCTTCGAGCAGTGGTAGGCACGCATCATCTACTAACCGCCTTCCTGATCGACATCAATGATTTCTCCGGTTTAGTGGCCACGGGCCTGGCACTCACCTCCTACAAATACCCACTCCAAAGACACGCCAAAACTGCCTCTATATATAAGGAATCAACTCATGATTTTTTCCGTGTTTAGAAATTGTTTTCTTCGAGTCCCGGGGTTCCTCATTTTGCTGAGGAAGGCTTTTTTCAGCCGCGGGAAAACTTCGTTACTTTTCTATTTTTCTTCCACCCTTTTAGTCCTCGGCCAAGTCCCCCTCGCAGCAATTAACAGAAGCTATTGATTCTAAAATCTTTATAGACCCCGCATGCGGAAAAATTATATCCCAATCCCTAAAATAAAAGGATTACCCCAAATCGTATCACATAAAACCGGTTTATGAGAGAAGGCTTCAACATTAATAATCCTTCGTTTGTAGAGCATTCTATGACAAAAAGGACTATATTGAATGACAACACAAATATAGTTAAAACGATATTGAATACAGTTCCCCAGTGGTATTTTCATAATAGCTTTTCGGTACTTAAGTAAAGCGTTTCAGGGGTGAGATGAGGGGCTGCAAAAACACATCGTGCAGGTTCACCGAAAAAAAATAATCGAAATTTCTAAGGGGGCAATATGAAGTCATTAAAATTTTCAGCGGCAATTTTGGTTGCCGGAATTCTTCTTTTTAGTGGTGTCATCCACTCGTGGGCACAAACCATTTCCGGAATGGCATCTATTCAGGAAGCCACTCAATCGGGAAAGAAAGTTCGAGTCATTGTACGGCTTAAACAATCTTCGGAGACCACATTGGAAGGGGCGCGGTCGGCCTTTTCCTCTACCATGTCTGCCGCCGGAGTCCAAAACGCACAAGCTATTAAAGGTTCAGATTTAATGGTTTTGACTATCAATGAACAGGAACGCCAAGCACTGGAAGCCAGCGGACAAGTAACCCAGGTGTTCGAGGACAAACCCTATCCTCCCGCTTTATTTATAAGCGTGCCACATATTCAAGGAGACAAAGTCTGGGATTTGGGTTTTACGGGGGACGGGCAAACCATCGCCATTTTAGATTCCGGGGTGGACAGCAGTCATCCGTTTTTACAAAATAAAGTCGTAAAAGAAGCCTGTTTTTCCAGTACCGACCCAGATGAGGGCTCTGCTTCAGTTTGTCCAAACGGACAAGACGAACAAATCGGTTCCGGTGCGGGAGTGCCCTGCCCCGATTCCAATTTAGTCGCTTGTGAACACGGAACCCATGTCGCAGGGATTGCTGCAGGAAAAGGCAGTGACTTCTCAGGAGTGGCCAAAGATGCCAAAATAATTTCCATTCAGGTGTTTTCCAAGTTCACGGATCAACCGGGAGGTCCTTCCAATTGCCAGGAAAGTGATAGACCGTCACCCTGCATGCTCACTTTTCCTTCCGATCAGATCAAGGCATTGGAGCATGTGCGCGAATTGGCCAATACGATGGAAATTTCGTCAGCCAATTTGAGTTTGGGCGGATCCAAGTTTGTTTCCCATTGTGATTTCCACCCTATGAAAGATTCCATTGATGAACTGCGAGGTTTAGATATCGCAACCATTATCGCGTCCGGAAATGAATTCCATACCGATGGTGTGGGAGTGCCTTCCTGCATCTCAACGGCTATATCGGTTGGGGCCACCACAAAATTTGTCGACAGCGTCGCTGAATTTTCCAATAGTTCTCCGCTAATCGACTTGTTGGCTCCAGGCACAAATATGCGATCATCTATTCCCGGCGGTCAGTTTTTGAATAAAGACGGTACGTCTATGGCCACTCCCATGGTCGCAGGTGCTTGGGCCGTGCTGATGTCCCAGAAGCCTTCGGCAAAAGTTTCTGAAATTGAGCAAGTTTTAAAATCGACAGGAACCCCTGTCAACGATAACCGCAATAACGTGACCAAACCTCGCATTGATATTCTCAAAGCTTCACAGGCGATTGGCGGAAACATAAATACTGCGGATATGTCTCTGGAGTTGAAAGGAAGCCCCAGCCAGGTATCTCCCGGGCAGGATGTGGCCTACACCTACACGATCAAAAACGTGGGCACCAAGGAAGGGTCAGCTCGATTGGTGAGCACAATCCCACCGGAGATCGAGTTTAAATCCGTATCGATTGGCAGTTGTAAAGACACACCTCAAAACGTAGCCTGCGAAGTGTTTACCATTCAACCGCAGGCACAAAAAGAAGTGATCATGAATTTCACAGTCAAACAAACTTCAGCCACCCAGATCAATCATAAGGCTGAGCTTCTAAGTCATCAAAATGATCCAAATCTGGAAAATAATAAGGCTTCGATACAAACTGCCGTGGTATCGACTCCCGGACCCAACGATCCAATCTGTGCATCTCCGGACATCAACATTACGGATAATGATACAAATGGTGTATCCAGTGTAGTGAATGTTGCCAATTCCTCTTCTGCATCTAACCTGAAAGTGAAGTTGGAAGTGGATCACAGCTGGGTGGGAGATCTTAAGGCGACCCTGGAGCATGTTCCGACCAATACGGTGATCACGTTGCTGGATCGACCGGGACTGGCTTCGACCGCTTTTGGCTGTGACAAAAATAACATCGATGTCACCTTCGATGATTCTACTTCTGAGGAAGCGAATTCAGCCTGCGACACGCCGACCGCTATCAGCGGGGACTTGAAACCGGTTGGAACGCTCTCTACATTTTCCGGTATCGATACTTCAGGCGAATGGAAACTCAATATCGCCGATTTGGATGCAACCGAAACCGGTAAACTTAAGAAGTGGTGTCTCGAAATGGAAAAATCGGGTGATCTGCCACAAGTGGCGATTGCTCCGGCTCCCACGAAGGGAAATATTCAAAGCGCCGACCAGGAAGATAAATATGAGTTTACCATTCAGCAACAAGGCGATTACCAGGTGGTGGTCACCGGAAACCCGCAGGTTCAAGTCTCGGTCAGTTCGAAAGACAACCCGGACTCACCGGTGGCTTCCGGCAATAACCAAACGCTGATCTCTGCTTTAGGAGCCGGTGTGTATCATTTAACCGTCACTCCAAAAGACAACCAGCAAACAGGAGACTATCAGCTGCAAGTGCACTCGCTCAGTAAGAGCGGCACCTCAGTGGCCGGATTGTCTCCTGCTGCAGGTCAGTAACATGAATTTGCGATACTGGACTTCCGGGATAGTGATTTGCCTGGTGATGGGCGTCTCCCCAGCCATTAACGCAGATCACTTTCCGGAGCCTATCGTGAATAAAAAATCGAAAGCCCTGGAGTTGCAAATTGAATCTTTGCGCGCCAAACTCCAGGATAAAAAGACGGTGCGCGTCTTAGTCAAATTGAAAAAAGAATCAGGGGAGGAGACTATTTCTCCCCCGGTTCCTTCACCACCTGGCTCTCTTTCGAAAGCGCAGGAAAGTTTTGTGCAGCAAGTGGCAGGCCACGGGGTGAAATCTCTGGAACCCCTGAAAGGGACCTCACTGGTGGTGATGACCATCACGCAAGAAGGATTAGACCGAGTGATCGCCACCCAACAGGTTCAAACCATCCACGAAGACAGCCCGCAACAACCGTTTGGGTTGTCGCGGTGAGGGAAGATTTTTCAAGAAACGAGCCTTTTAAAAAATATCTATTCTATTTTCCCTAACTTCAGAATTAGGACCTTTTTTGACAAAATTGTATTGCCTTTTGCCAAGCCATTCCTTTTTTCCGGTTAGTCGTAAAACAGGAAATTCTTTTTCTCGAATTACTGGTGCCTTGGCATAAATTCATCGCATGCTTTTTTTGCCATTTACGATTCCCCTTCCTCAATTCAACTTTCTCAGACATTACGAACTTTATACAATTTCCCGGCTCTTCATATCTGTTGGCACCCGAACATAACCTTGATAATTCTTTATTATTCCAGGTTAATTTGTTTCCTCGTACTTTAGAAATATTTTTCTGAATATACTGAGAACAAGCATCCAATGTTTTATTTGGAATTGGTTTACTTCTGGAGGCATTCCTTCTGGAGCCAGGTTTTTTGAATTGGCAACCGCTTATGGCAGTTTTAAACGGTTTTCCTTTTTTAACGGCCCAGAGGAAACAATCAATGGTATGCCTTGCATCACTGGTTCCCTGACATAAACGTCTTGCATTGACAGGTTCCCATTGCCCCCCTTCCTTTCTTCTGACTTTTCCGGCCATGACCATTGAGAAACATTTTTTGGGCTCCGAAGGTTTGAAAGTACCGCGGCAAAAATTCAATAACTCTTTTCTGTCCCACTTTTTATTCCCTTTATGATCCCTGGCCACTTTTCCCTGAATTTGGTTAAAACACTCTTTTTCCGGACTAGAACCGGATTTAGCGAATGCGATTGTACTGAAAACCAAAATAAATCCCAATGTAATAATTAAAATTTTATTCATTATCGACTCTCTCATGAATTTTTTGACAAAGCATCGGCAAATGGAAATAAAAAATTGAATGGATCCTTAACAATCCATCTGCAAACTTCTTTTCTACAAATGGCCGGTGGATGCAACAAGGACTCCTGCAAAATAACCACCAAAATCAAAAAATTGAGTACGCTCCGATAGCTGGTTGCACTTTTCGCATTTACCAGCAGCGGCCCTTTCAATAGCTTCTTCCAAAATTCGATTAACCCGGATGTGAATGGTCGCATCATCATCAACAATATCGTCATTATGAAGCTTCAGTCGAGACTCTGAAGTAATAGAACCCATGGCAATCTCGCTAATCACATGATCCTTACTTTCCAGTTCACTGGTTTCACAGGATGCACCCTCGAACATTTTTGCTGAGCTATTCACTACGGTCAAAGGAGTTCCAGGTAATAAACTCGCCCTTACGTCTAATTCCACACGCACTTCATTACCTACGCAAAACACAAATTGAGTTTCATCACTGGTTTGGCTTTCAGTAAGATCAAACGTAGCCGTAAAATCACGACTCCCGGTTTCGTTATCCGCACCCACTTCTCCATCTACGATGTTAATAGTGGCGTCGACTTGTAATTTCGCAGGAAAGACGTTGTCAAATGGACCATAAACGTTTCGAATTCCGGCTATATCCAAGGGACTTAACTGATCAATAAAAAAATTGGCATTGGGAGAGCAATAGTTCATTATCGACATCGAATCATAAGAAGTGATATAGAATGTTGGATCTGTCCCCTGATGAGCTCGACCGCAGTTAAAACGATCCGTCCGATTGTGCTCATGTGCAAAACCCAGCGCATGACCAAACTCATGAATGGCCACGGTTTTGGTCTCGCTCTCCGTCGGAAAAACAGCAAAGTTTAAGACCATCCCATCTTCTTTCTTATTCAGCAATCGTCCCAATTTTTTGACGTGAGGCCAGTCATCGTCACCGGGAGAGGCTGCTGAGTTTCTGCCAATTTTAATTCTGATGCCATCCGATGTGCTGGTACATTTTTCCCATCCAGTGAAATTGATTGATGAAACTTCCTCCCAAGTGTTTTCAATGGATTCTCTAACCCAATCCTGATGCATTCTGTCGCCTGGTTGTGGATTTTCCCAACAAACCGAAATCAGTAAACGATCCCAAAGTGTATCTGCATGGGTCAACTTTCCTCTGGCGGCTCCAACACTTTCCTCTTCGTCGGCTTGAGCTATTCCGGAAAAAAGAACTCCAACAAGAAATCCACAAAGGATCAAAATACCTGTGACCAAGTTGTTTTTTTTATTTGGCATAATGTAAAGAAGGGTTGAAGTATTAATAATAAAGAAAGGCTTAATGGAAAAAAAACTGAAGCCTTCCCTTTTCCCTAAGGTCGAATATGGATTTCTTTTAATTTGCCATTGGTAGATTTTGGAGAACTGGCTTCATAAGAAATCCAAAACTGTTTTTTTGCCATTAGGCCGGCTAATGCCATAGATTGAACGCGATTCACTCCGGAGGTCCCAAATTCGGTTTCGCTCACATTGAGGGCTCGATGTTCACCCGCTTTGACCACACCGCCCTTTCCGGTAAATTTGAAATCGATTGTGATGCCTTTTTTGGGAGAATTCTCTTGCTTTATTTTTACAATAGTTACATTGGCATAACCTGAGTAAGTTCCAGCAACAGAAATGGTAGAAAAAATAAAACAAATGCAAATACTAACTACAGTTCCTAAGACAGCTTTTTTCAACATAACCAACCTCCTTATGTTTAATTAAATTCAAAATAATAAAAATCTCGTTTTAAATCAGAAATTTAGCTTTGTAACCTCACCTCATCCCTGCAGTGAGGTTTCGGGAAGCTTCCTGGTTATACACACTGTCGGGAATTGCAATTTAATTTTGAGTCTAATTGAATTGCCCTATGGTGTAGGAAAAAGTAAGCAGTAAAAAGATCCAAAGGGAAATAAAAATAAGTTTGCGAACCATTCGTTTCTCCTGCACCAATGAAGGTTAATTACTCTCCAAAAACTGCCCGCAGCGATGAACCTTAGTTTTAAATTTTTCATAATTATTCTCTTATCCAACAAATTTAGATCAAATATATTATGGGCAAATATCACCTTTAATGGTTTTATGGATTCACTTATCTTTATTAATAAAGTCGTCTTTAAATATGTGATTATTCAAGGATGGATTCCTGAAAACCTCAGAATTGGAAGCAGGGGTATTTACAATTATGCTTGAATGATTATTTTCTTCATTACTCTCCTTCACTTGACAGTGAGGTTCAGAAAACTCTATCCCACCACAATAATCCACAAAGATAGTGATTTTATTCACCGGAAGTTCGTTACCTGCTATTCGCAATGAACGAACACCGACTCTTCCAGAAACGGTTGTGCTGGCGCCTGGTTCTAAACCTGCAATCTTAGGATAGGTACGACTGGCTTGACCCGGAACTGTAAAGGGAGTGCCGGCATCCGGTTGTCCTTGCCGCGAAACTTCAGCACCTAATCGAATCTGTTGATTTACCGGGAATTTACCCCGATTACTCACAACCACTTGCACAGGTAAGTAATCCAACCCATCAACCGATGTTTTATCTCCTGTTATTTCTATGTTGCTAACAATTAAATCCGAAAAAAACTTATCTGAATCGGTGAAAAATTTTGAAACAGATCCAAAAGAAGAGGGTCGGTCCTCAATTAATTTTATTTTAAAGCCAAGGAAAAAAATGCTGAGAATGCAAATTAGTAAAAAGGTATTTAGTTTATTCATGATTGAATTCCTTCATAGAGATTCTTTGCTAAAAATTTTATTAAACAACTCATTAAATCCAGAGAAAGCAAAAACAAAATTGGCGATCCATACTTTCTAAAAATTTTTTGACTAAAAATCCTCAAACAAACTGCCTGCGACCCAATCATGTTCTCCACCTGCAGTTCTACCTACTCCGCCGCTGACACTGGATTCGATTCCATTTGCTAAATTTTTATCTCCCCCGCTCACACTAGATTCGGCAGCTGCTGCTGTATTCTCACTTCCCCCACTAACACTTGAAAATGATCCACTAGCTGTATTGTCATGTCCACCACTGACACTAGAACTTAGGTCTGAAGCTGTGTTTCCCGCTCCCCCACTGACACTTGAATAGGATCCAGTAGCCATGTTATTACTTCCTCCACTGACACTGGCCATGTTTCCATCGGCAGTGTTTCCAGTTCCTCCACTGACACTCGCTCCATGATGAATGGCATCATTACCTATTCCCCCACTGACACTTGTATACTGTGCACCAGCTGTATTATGTAATCCTCCACTGACACTGGCATAAGCGCCGGAAGTTGCCAGGTTTTCATTTCCTCCGGAAACACTGGCATACGGCGTATTGATCCAGTTGTCTTTGGCCACAACGAGTCCACCAAAGCTGGTGTAGTTGTGACCGTGACCGATTACTACATTGTGTGAACCGGATTTATCTGTTGCGGGAGTACCGTCACCGTTATAAGGATTAATGTGCTCGTTATAACCGACAATGAGGTTTCCCAATCCATTGACCGATCCGCTGTTGCTGTCCGGATCAGAAGGATTCCCATTAGTGGCACCAAGACCGTTGCGGATATGAAAATTCATTCCTTCTAAAATAAGCTGGGAACCATTCCGCGTTAGATTGGCCAACAAATTTTCCAGATAGGCCACCCGTTCTTCCAAGGTTTGACCACTGGTGGTGTAGGTCACTTCCAAAGTTGGTGCCGGTCCCTGCGATTCGTTGGAATCCATGACAATGCCGTTATTGGTGCCGCCGGTGCGGAGGATCAGGCCATTATTGGGAATCGATCCGTCAACCCAGCCCTGCACCAACGCCACACCACTGGCGTTCAATGCGCTGGTCCCCACACCCGACGTAAACGGCGGCACCGTTGCAAGTACCGTCGGGCCCTGATCGAGGTCATTCCAATCTACTGTTGCTTCCGACCAGGCTGAATCCTGCGAATAAAAGTTATAAACTCCGGAACTGTTGTTGGTGTAATTGAACGAAACCGATGCACCGGTCACCGTCGCGCTGGCGGGAATGGAAGAAATATCCCATTGCACAATAGTGACAATTTCTCCGTAGGAACCGTTATCCGGATCCTGACTCACCCCATCGGCCAGCAACACCGTTTCGCTGCCATAGTTTTTGCTGGGCGACGAACTCCGCGCATAACTGTCTTCCGCGTTGGTGAAGGTATCGGTAACGGCAAGAGCCGGCGAGTTGAAAAGAAAAAGGATAAAAGCGGTGAAGAAATAATGAAAGCTCTTAGGCATAATCCCCTCCTCAAGGTATATATTTTTCTGAGGAATTTAGGGGATAGAAAACTGGAAGACAATAGCACAAAAGTGCCATTTAAATTTGCCCCACTTGTCAATAGCCCTTTTGTGTCATTTTTGGATGTTTTACCTGCATTTTCTCGTCGAGCCCGATCAGAAATAACTATTTGAAAACAAAGAGGTTATTAAAAACCAACTCCTGGTTTTACTTTTGAGTCAAGAGACCCCAATTTTTTAACGAAAAAACGGTATTCTTTCCTTTACAATCGCTTTTTCCGAAATATAATTTCATCCAAACACCAGGCTTTTCTAATTTTGAGCACCGCAGGGGAGGGGCAAAAGTGATTTCGGAAAGCGCTTTATCGGAACCCGATTACCTCAAAATTATTGAGATCATAAACGAGTTGCAACTTTGTGACACCACGGAAAAACTGGATGACCTGGTCCGTGATGTCATTGCTCCCACCTTCAATATCCAGCAACTTCAATTTGTTTGGACAGACCTGGATTTCACCGACAAATCCGCCAATAAAATTACTGCCAGCTACGGGTTTGGAATTTCCAAAAGAGAATCTCAAATTGGCGAGCAGGCCACCCCCTATTTTAAATCTATAGTCCAAACCGCCATTACTTCGCAGCGTCCGGTGCTGGCACACGATGTTGATATTCCTCAGGATCAAACCGAAGCAGAGGTGCAGGAATTTTTATCCATTCACCCGGAGATTTATAATGAAATTCTGCAATCCGAAACCATTCTTAGGAATTCAAAAAACCGAAGGTATCTCCTCCTGCTCAATCCCCCGGAACTAAGCACCTGTATTAACCTGACGCGGCACTATCCGAATGACACGCCGTTTACCTTGCGCGAAGTGCGCATGGCCGAATTGCTGCGTCCCAGCTTTTTGCATTGTTTAAAATTTATTTCTCTCAACGAGGAATTGAAAAATTATCAGTCGCTTTCCGAGGAATTGAGCAGAGTCGACACCGCTATGGCGATGATCAACCCGCAGGGGTTTATTGTGTTCGGAAATCCCGCGTTTCAAAACCTGATGGAATTACAACAGGGTGACATCTTGCCGGAAGATATGCTTGAACTCATTAAGCAGCGCGACGATGTGTATTCACCTACGGAGAATTTATCGCAGAATGCACCGGACCTCACTTTTTACCGGCATCAGAAAGAAGTGTATCGACTCAGTTGGACTCGATTGAAACGACCCGGCAAACCGGAGGACCGCTGCTGGCTGCTGCGCATGAAACCGGCAGTGGAACCGTTTTCGCAATCCAGCCTGGCAATGCAGGATGCCGACCTGTCGCCAAGGGAAATCGAAATCACCACACTCATCTGTGACGGGTTTTCCAATGAGGATATATCCGCGCGTTTGTTCATCAGTGAACACACAGTGAAAAACCACATCAAAAACATTTTCAAAAAATTCGGAATCAACAAACGACTGCAACTGATGAACCTGCTAAAACCAGTGGAGGTTCAGCAATGAACCATCACCACACCCGCGAAGCGATTGGCCTGGAAGAAAAAGATTATCTAAAAGTCATCGAGATCATGCATGGACTCCAGCAATGTGACAGCAAAGAAAAACTGGATGACCTGGTTCAAAATGTCATCGCGCCTACTTTTAATATTCAACAGGTATTCTTTATTTATTTAGAATGGGATTTAAAAAATAAAATCTTAAGGAACCCGACCTCTACGGGATATGCATATGGATTAACATCGTCCAAAGAAATGGAGCTGGCAAACAAAGTGAATCCCTACATGAAAACCATTGCCGAAACAATTGCCACTACCTTAAGACCTGTCATTTCACACGATGTCGATATTCCTCAACAAACACTAGAAAATGATTTAGATAATTTTTTTAGAGACCACCCTCAATTTAATCGCCAAAAAATAGGTCATGCAGGAATATCACGCAGAATGCTTTTGACTTTCAACCCTCCGGAGTTGAATACCTGCATTTCCATGGCACGGCATTTCCCGAACAACACACCGTTTACATTGCGGGAAGTACGGATGAGTGAGTTGTTGCGTCCCAGTTTTATGCATAGTCTGAAATTTATTTCCCTTAATGAGGAATTGAAAAACTATCAATCGCTTTCTGAGGAATTGAGCCTAACCAATACAGCAATGGCGATGATCAACCCGCAGGGGTTTGTGGTGTTTGGTAATAATGCGTTTCAAAATCTGATGCAATTGAAACAGGGAGACAACTTACCTGTGGACATGCTGGAACTTATCAAGCAACGCGACGATGTGTATTCGCCAACAGAGGATTTATCGTGCAATGCACCGGACCTGACTTTTTACCGACATAACCGGGAAGTGTATCGACTCAGTTGGACTCGATTGAAACGTCCCGGAAAACCGGAAGACCGTTGCTGGTTGTTGCGCATGAAAGCGGCAGTAGAACCGTTTTCCAAATCCAGTTTGGCAATGCAGGATGCCGACCTGTCCCCCAGAGAAATCGAGATCACCACACTCATCTGCGACGGGTTTTCAAATGAGGAAATTGCTGCTCGACTATTCATCAGCGAACACACGGTGAAAAACCATATCAAAAATATTTTCAAAAAGTTCGGCATCAATAAACGGTTGCAACTGATGAACCATTTAAAGAATAACGGAAGTTGAAATGACTTTTAATATTGTCAAAAAAATTAACATTGTGTTCCTTGCCTGCCTTATATTCCTGATGGTTTTGGCGGGGCAACTTTCTTCAGCCTGGGCACTAACTCCGGAAGAAAAAGGCAAAGCCCTGGCTTTTAAAACCGAAGAAATTCATTTCGACGACTATGTTGACGCCGTTGCAAGCGGTGAAATGCACCTCATCAAACCTAATGGGAAAGAAGTAGTCCGGGACTTTCTAATCAAAGTATTGGTGACTCCTGGGGACGGAGAAAAAACCATTACCCAGTTTTTAGGTCCGGCAGATGTCAAGGGTGTAACTCTTTTGTCAGTGACGCATAAATTTAAATTCGATGACATCTGGTTATACATTCCCGACTTGCGCCGGGTGAAACGCATCAGTTCTCAAAACAAGGGCAGTGGAGTGATGGGCTCTGAGTTCGTCAATGAAGACCTGGGACGGCAGGAACCGGAAAAGTTCACTTACAGATGGCTGGAGGAAAAACCCTGTGGCGATTTGATGTGCGATTTGATCGAGCGTGTTCCGGTAGAGAAAAGTACCATCTATTCAAAACAAATCATGTGGCTGGATCAGAAGCGACACTTTTATCATAAGTTTGAATTTTACGACAGGCGGGGTCGGTTTCTAAAAACTCTGCAAATGGAAAATGTAAAAAGAGTGGATGGAAAATATTGGCGTTGGAGTGCGCACAAAATGACGAACCATCTGACGGGAGAAGTAACACACATTTTCTTTAAAGATTGGAAGTTTAATAGCGGTATCAACAAATTCGAGTTTACCGTTCAGGGTTTAAAAAATTCTCGCTGAAATTTGATTTGGAACTCAATATCATTATTAATTCAATACGGTCGTTCATTTGAAATTCGTTACATCGCGGATATTCAATTTAAACCAACTGATTGTTCATTTTCTATTCGGGGCGTTTTTCTTTGCCAGTATTCCCGCGCGGGCATTGGACCTTCGCGGCTTCGTTGACGGCGAAGCGCGACTGTTCCCGAATGACCCTATCCTTCCCGGTCAAAGAGACCAGCAGTTTTCTTTTCGATTATCCCCCGAGTTTTACCACCAGTTCGACAACGGAGCCCAAGTCTACTTCATTCCCTACTTTCGACTGGACAGCGCCGACTCGGAGCGAACCCACTTCGATTTGCGCGAGCTGGATGTATTGTATTCTATAGAACGCTGGCAGTTTCGGTTCGGTGTGCGCAAAGTGTTTTGGGGTGTTACCGAGGTGTTGCACCTGGTGGACATTGTGAACCAAACCGATCTGGTGGACAATCCCAACTTTGAAGAAAAGCTGGGCCAACCTATGTTCAACATCGCCTACAGTACGGACTATGGCACTCTGGAGTTTTTTGTGCTGCCCTATTTTCGGGAGAGAACGTTTCCCGGAAAGAAAGGACGCTTGCGTCCTCCATTGGTGGTGGATACGGACAACGCTGTTTATGAAAGCTCCGCTGAAGAATGGCACACGGATTTCGCCGTTCGTTATTTTGTGATTTGGGACAAGTTGGATTTGGGCCTTTCTTATTTTGTGGGAACCAGTCGCGATCCGACCTTTAACATTGGTTTCAAAAACGGTGAGTTGGTATTGATTCCGTTTTATGAACAGATTCAGCAAATCAGTATCGATACGCTTTACGTCTATAAACGTTGGATCTTTAAACTGGAAGCCTTATACCGAATGGACATGCGTCCCAAGGATTACTTCGCCACGACTTTCGGATTCGAGTACACCTTCTCAGGAATATTCGGCTCGGTCATGGATTTGGGAGTGTTGTTGGAATGGATGTACGATGAACGCGGGGCGCAATCCATTTTTCCGTTTCAAAACGATTTGGCATTCGGCGTGCGGTGGGCCATGAACGATTTAAACGGAACCGAGTTTTTGATCGCCTTCGTTCAGGACCTGGAGCACCCTTCCAAGTTTGTCATTGTAGAAGCCAGTTCCCGTTTGACTGAACATTGGCGCTGGACGGTAGAGGCGCAAATCTTTATGGATCAACCTCCCTCGGACCTCTTCTTTTCCTTACGCAACGACGACTTCGTCAAACTATCTCTGGCTTATCACTTTTAAAAACTTCAGAATATCTTGATAATTGTTTTTGAACAATAAGGAGAAAAAAGGCTCATAAATGTTTCAAATTAAAACTAAATTATTTTTATGAACCATTTTCTCCTCAATTGTTAAGCGTTAAAAATTCTCAAACAAACTGCCGGCCACCCAGTCATTATCTCCCGGAGCGGTGCGGGAAAGGCCCCCACCGACACTGGACTGAGTTCCACTTGCGGTATTGCCATTTCCCCCACTGACGCTGGAAACCGCTCCACTGGCCGTATTGCCGCCACCGCCAAGAACGCTGGCACCCACTGCATTGGCAATATTACCGAATCCCCCACTCACACTGGCGCGGAATCCGCTTGCCGTATTGCCGTCACCCCCAAGGACACTGGCGCCATCGTTGCTTGCCGTATTATTGTGTCCCCCGTTGACACTGGCGCGGGAGGCACTTGCCGTATTGTCAAATCCCCCGCTGACGCTGGCGTAAAAGGCACTTGCGGTATTCAGGAGGCCCGCACTGACACTGGACGTAAACCCACTTGCTGTATTTTGAGTTCCCCCACTGACGCTGGAATAGGGTGCCGTGGTCTGGTTGTATCTACCCGCTACCAGAGTTCCAAAACTGGTGTAGTTGTGTCCATAACCGATGACCACGTTGTGCGAACCACTTTTGTCTACTGCCGGAGTGCCGTCTCCATTGTAGGCAAAAATGTCCTCATCGTAACCGACAATGAGATTACCCAACCCATTGACAATTCCGGTAAACGTATTGTCGGGATCTGAAGGATCTCCATTGGTAGAGCCCAAACCATTTCGGATATGAACGTTCACTCCGTCATAAAAAATGTCATTTCCACTACGAGTCACCCCAGCCAATAAAGCCTTCAACGCATCGATTTCAGCTTGCAGCGATTCCAGGGTGGGTTCTCCGGAAGAATAAGTGACTTCCAATATTGGAGATTTTCCGCCTGCTTCCCTGGAATCCATATCAATCCCGTTGGTCGTTCCTGCAGTCCGAATGGTAATTCCGTTATTGTCGAATCCGCCATCCAGCCAGCCTTGAACCAGGTTCACTCCGTGCACATTTAAGGGAATCGTGACTTGCCCTATACTGAATGCGGGAATCACTCCACGAACCAATGCCGACCCGGACAAATCAGTCCAATCAACCGTACTTTCCATCCACGGAGTATTTTGTCGAATAATATTGTAGGCACCGCTACTCGCATCAAACAAATCAAGAATAATAGAAGCCGAAGTCACCGTGGCTCCTGATGGAATGCTCGACACATCCCATTTAATGACAATCGCTTTTTCCCCTCCGGAACCATCATCTCCATCGGCCTCAAGCGCAGTATCGTTTCCAAAATTAGAACCGGGATTGGTTTCGCTGATAAAGCTATCCTCTGTTGCGGTAAATTGGCTCGTCACTGCAAATGCGGAACCATTGATAAATATCAATAATAAATTAATTGCAAGAAGGCACTTCCAAAGTTTTCTCATTTCCTGACTCCCTCCAAAGGAAAATAAACAAACAAAAATATTATTTAAGCGGAACTTTAATTACTCTCTAGCCAACTGCAGACCCCCGAGTCTTGAACAGTTGCACGATTGGCTCCACCGCTGCCACAGAATAATTTTTACAGGCAGCGGAATACGCTCCCAACTCCTCAAGCTAACAATGTTTTGAGGAATTTGGGAAATTGATAAATGGAATGGTATCGTTTGGAAATGCTATCTTTATTGTGCGTTCTTGTCAACGCTCCGGGAAAGGTTTTCTTTCGGCTCAATAGGTGTTTTTTATGGGAAATGGCCTATTTGGAAATGAGTTGCTTCTTCTCAACGAAAATTAAAGGCGTTAGACTTCCTATCCTAACGCCTCAAAATTCCATCGAAAACAAATAACTTTAATTAGACGCCTTTAAACAGGTGAAATTACAACTCCCCGTGGTTTTGTCCTTATCTCCGCCATCATCATAATCCACCGATTCGACTCCGGCGGAACAGGTATCTATGGCGCCATTTTTACATTCATTAAAAGTCATCTTCAGACCCTTTACGGAACAGGGTTTTCCATCAGCAGCGTTCGTGCAAAATTTATTGATGCTATTGATGATTTTGCCCTTTGCCTTTTTCTTGGTCATCATCATCGTTCGATTTTGCTTTTTTTGGATCATTTTTGACTTAGTGCTTACATTATCGGCAAAACCCGGATGGGCCCAGGCCAATAACAAAAGGGTCGCAACAAATAAAATGGTGTGTTTCATCTCGCCTCCTCGTTTTCCGAAAATTTTATAATTTTTTTATCAGAGTAACTTCACGGATTATATCGATTTGCCTATTTAAGTTTATAGTTGGAACCATATTTTTCACGTCATTCTTTGTATGACAACTTTTAGGACAAAATTTTGAAGGAGCAAATCCTCTTTCAGTTTTTCAATTCGCTAACAATGATTTAAAGTTTTGAAATTGGCAGAGTTGCATTAGAAAATTAATTATTATTCCTCAAGGAAGCCTATTCCTGAGAGACCGAAGAAGGCCTGTTTGCAAACTCGAAACTTCCAATTTGATTTTCTAACAAAATTTCCGGGCGGATGGAGTTCGGCGTTGTTTATATGGTTCATCCGTGCTAGGATTTTGTAAAAAAATCGGTCCTATCCATTCGCTTAAACTCATTCCGAGGGGGAAGTCATGTTTTTTATCACCAATCGCACCATTGAAGAAGAACCGTTAAGCTCTGAGCAATTAAAAAAGAAAAAATCGTTCCGTCGCATCAAATTCAAAATGGATGATAACCAGTCGGGTCATTCGTTTTATTTTTGCGAACGCAAAAAGAAAGACCACTATGTGGAAATCGGTTCTTCCAAGGCCATGGAACTCATCCGCAAAATGAGTAAGGTCAAAAACATTTTGCTCTACATTCACGGGTTCAATAACATGCCGGAGAAACATATTTTCCCGCGGGCCGAAAAACTGCACAAGTTTTTTAATCCGGGAAGATCCACTTCAGTATTTGTGGTGCCGGTGATCTGGCCATGCGATAACGATCTGGGCGTGATTAAAGATTATTGGGACGATCAAAAATCCGCCGATAAAAGTTCCTTCGCGTTTGCCCGCGTTCTGGAAACTTTTTTTCAATGGCGGGAAGAACAATCGGCAAAAGCCCAAAACGATCCTACCAACAAAGACGTGATGTGTGATATTCGTATCAATGTTCTCGCGCACTCAATGGGCAACCGCGTGTTTCGCGAAACCATCGTCAACTGGGCCAAGTACGATCGCGGCGGCAATGTTCCGCTCTTGTTTCGTAACGTGTTCCTCGTCGCCTCCGACATCGTCAATGAAACTTTAGAACGGGGTCGCCCCGGAAACCTCATTACTCAAAGCGCGCGAAACGTTTCGGTGTATTACGCCAGTGACGACCTGGCTCTGCGCGCCAGTAAAGTGTCCAACTTGAAAAACAAAGTGGCGTCGCGTCGACTCGGGCACTCGGGACCGGAAAACCTGGAACTGATTCCCAGAAACGTTTACTCCATCGACTGCGATGGTTACAACACCAAATACGATACTCCCGCGGGGCATACGTATTTTCTCGATGACGGCAAGGGCAAGAAAAATAAACCGGGCGTGATCTTCAAACATATTCAAAACAGTATCAACACCGGACGGGTGGAAGTCAACAATCCCGAAACCCGCACCCACGTCTTCGAAAAAACCAAATAGGCAGCCAGGCCCCGCCTGGAGGGGAAATTATTTTTCGATGAGTTTGTCTGAATGCAGAGTACTCAAAAAATTTTCAGAAGGTTCCTTGCATTCCATATAACAAAACCGCCGGCCCCCGGCCGGTGGGAATATTTAATTTCCGATGACTCACTCGCCGTGAAGGGCAGCATGGGTCCTCGATGATCGGTAACGAACGCCGAATCCGCAAAATTTTTTCTAAAGTAAATTTTTTCTTCCGAAGTAAATTCAAAAACGGAAGGTCGATGCGTTCCCCCTTTTTGAAGGAAAGCTTTGCGTAAGTAGAAATTTGGAAAAGCCCTGATTGTCAATCACCCCGGCCCTCTTTAAAAAGAGGGCGAACATGGGTTACCAAATTTTATATTCTTTTGTTTTGTTCAGAATTCATAGTTACGCAAAGATCTCTTTTTGAAGGAAAGCTTTGCGTAAGTGGAATTTTTGAGTAAAACACAAAAAATGATAAAAAGGAAAGTCGATGTACTCCCTCTTTCCCAATCTAACGATTGGAAGCAAATGGGATTTTCAGAAGTTGATGGATAGATGAACTGAAATAAACTTTAGGAAATTCTTGCTTCCTCCAGGCGTTGCCTGGCGGGGGGATTGATCACTCGCTGTGGCGGCAGATAAATTTGCGATGAGTTTACGTGAACGCAAAATCCACAGAACCTTTCGTAAGTAAAGTTTGCTTTCGGAAGTAAATTAAAAAACGGAAGTCGATGCTCGCCCTCTTTTTAAAGGAGACCTTTGCATAACAATCAATGTTGAACAAAACACAATAAACTTAAAGAAAAGACCCATGCGCTCCCCCTTTTTGAAGGGGGCTGGGGGGATTTTACCTCCAGGGGTTTTTAAAATATCAGATTTACGCAGTCCCTCCCAATCTAACGATTGGAAGTAACTGGGGTTTTCAAATATCAGTTGAGAAAAGGAATCTAAGAAACCCCAGGAAAATAGTTGTTACCTGCAGGCGTTGGCCTGCGGGCCGGGGGGATTGATCACTCGCTGTGGCGGCAGATAAATTTGCGATGAGTTTACGTGAACGCAAAATCCACAGAACCTTTCGTAAGTAAAGTTTGCTTTCGGAAGTAAATTAAAAAACGGAAGTCGATGCTCGCCCTCTTTTCCAACCTGGCGGTTGGAGGCAAAAGGGATTTTCAGAAGTTGATGGATAGATGAACTGAAATAAACTTTAGGAAATTCTTGCTTCCTCCAGGCGTTGCCTGGCGGGGGGATTGACAATCGGGGCTTTTAGACTAAATGAAAGAAAACTTTGTGAAAAGTTTCTGACGATTCAGCTTGCAAGCCAACACATCGCAAATAAACTTTGAGTGCAGCGTCACGCTGCCCAACCTGCGATTGGAAGCAACAGGCTCGCGCCTGAGGCAACTTTGATTCTCGATTAGGCCTTTCTAAACTCAAATCCAATTTTGAGATGCGATCCTGTGGCTTTGGCGATTCGCGCTAAAGTGATGGTCGATGGGTTGACGCGGCCCCCTTCCAGACGGGCAATGACCGATTGGGTCGTTTTCATCCGCTTCGCCAGTTGGGCCTGGGTCAATCCCGCTTTGGTCCGCGCTTCGATTATGGCCTTCGCCAATTCAAATTCCGGAGCCAGCTTTTTATACTCCGCTTTATATTTTGGATTCTTCATCCATTTTTTATGCAGGTCTTTCGCTTTTGTCATTGTTTAATCTCCTTCGCCCGCTCTAGCGCCAATTCAATTTCACGACGCGGAGTCTTTTGCGTTTTCTTTACAAATACTCGAACCACAATCACTCTCTTCGGTCGAGCCGTCACATAAATCGCTCTGGAAATTCCCGATTTCCCGGTGAGTCGAATTTCCCAAAGCGCACCTTCCAAGTGTTTGATATGGGGAAGCCCTACCTGGTTTAATCCGAACGTCTCGATCAACTGAACCACATGACTGAATCGAGCCTTCATATCCGGCGGTAGCGACTCCAGTTCTTCATCTACTATTGTGTTAAGTGTTTCAACGGTCCAGTTCATAGGCTTTTAGATTATAGCATATTTGCTATATAAAATTAGAAAGTTTTTTTGATGAAAAGTAAAAATTTGCCTTCAGAAGAAAATGCAAAAATGGAAAGCCGGTGTGCTCCCTCTTTCCTAAAGAGGGTAGGGGTGATTCACCTTCAGGGGCTTTAGGTTTTCTGACTTATGCAAAAGTCTCTTCATACAGAAGCTAGGGGGATTTTTCAGACTCCGCCTGAAAGGGGAATCTTTAGGATTTAAAGAATCAATTTCCATTCCTAAGAATTTAAATAATATAAATCATCTTGATATTCTTTAAAGGGCCGGGAAACCAATCCTGTTTTTTCAGCTTCCAAAATTAATTTGCGAATTATTTTTTCATCGTTCAATTCCGAAAACTTTCGAGGTCCTTCTTCAGCAAAGCGGTAAAGTTTCCAAGGGTCGATACCGCCGACGCGCCCATCAAAACCAAACGTAAAATCTATTTCATAATTTTCATAATGGAATTTGCAATCCGTTCCATGAAAACGATATTCATGTTCCTGATTGTTACCCAACTTTCCAGTTTGAGGAATATTACTTTGTCGCCAATACATGGGTGTCTCTATGTTTAAATATTGCTTTAAAACTTTATGCGCTTCTTCAGCAGTGCTTACATACAACCTTAAAAGAATTTTAAAATTTTCAAACAATTCATTATTCATTCAACTAATATCATTTCTATTTTTTGCAAACCCAAAACACATATCCTGCTCCATAGTAAAAACCATACACCAGGAAAAGTCGCCGGCAATAATATAATGATGCTGGGGAATCTCAATTACATATGGAATGACCTTATTGAGAGTTGCAACATCCATTTTTAATGCTTTATCAATCAAGCTATCCCCAACAACAATGCATTCTCCTTTAAGGCTTTGATTGTTTATGGTTTCAGCCATAAAATTTAAAAATTGGGATTTATAGTCTTTGTCCGTTGCATTGATCTCTATGGAATTTTCAACAAAACTCCAATCAATCTTGGAACCGTATATCGGATAGGTTTGATTTAATTTTTCAAAATATTTTTCAAAATCATTTTCAACTATCACTAAACCCTTGGAAATATAATATTCAATGTCTTTTAAAAGCTCGTCTTCAAAATAATTCAATATTTTTACCTACCACCTGGTTTTCATTTCCATATAAACACAAATGGAAACATAACTCTAATATTAGTTATCTCCCTCACACCCCAATAGTCACTGCTCAGTTTTGAAGCACTATTAAAAGGAATTATACCAGCTTGTCAGGCAAATCAAGAACGCAAAGTGGGTTCACCACTTCCGAACAAACTGTTAGTGGAATGAGTGAATCAGGAGCTGAGTTCGACCCAGGTGAGGGGAATCCATTTTTTGACGGAGGCTTGGGCTCGTTTGATTTCTTCGGGAGTCATTTGTTTTTCCAGGGCCTGCTTATTTTGTTCCGCTTCCTTACGTTTTTTCCCTTGAAGCCCTTCGGAATATTCATTCGGTTGCAGCGACAACAAAATCCACTTGTAGGCTCGGACCTTGTCTTTCGGTTGGGAGCGTCCTTCTTTATAGATTAATCCCAGATGGTACTGTCCCAAAGAATTGCCCTGCTCGGCGGCGTAGGAATACCAATGCCTCGCTTGTTTCATATCTTTGTCCGTGCCCAACCCGTTTTCATACATGCGGCCGCAGTTCACCTGAGAAACAGGGTCTCCCTGTTTGGAGCCCAGTTCATACCACCACAACGCAATTCCATAATTCTGCGGCACTTCGATTCCTGTTTCAAAAAATCGACCCATGGCCACCTGCGCCTCCGGATCTTTTTTCTTAGCCGCTTTTTTGTACCACTCCAAAGCGGTTTTCGTATCCTTAGGAACTCCCAGTCCTTTTTCATACATGGCCCCTAACCCTGTTTGCGATTTAGCCCACCCGCGGTCCGCCGCTTTGCGGTACCAGTCCAGGGCTTTCTGGTAATCCTGACCTACCGCAGTGCCTTCTACATACATGTTCGCCAGATTATTCTGCGCCAGCACGGATCCCTGCTCGGCCGATTTAGAAAACAGTTCAAAAGCTTTCTTCAAGTTTTTGGGTACTCCGCGGCCGCGTCGGTGCATTTCCCCCAGTTCAAACTGACTCCAGGAGTTATTCAGCTTGGCAGATCGCTGAAACCATTGCAGCGCTTTTTTCGTATCGTACGGGACCCCCAACCGCATGCTGTAAATTTTTCCCAGAAAATATTGCGCCTTCGCGTTCCCTTTTTCAGCCAGAGGAGACAGGACCTTCAACGCCTCTTTATGCTGACCCGTCCGGAACATACGCACACCCTTTTTATACTCCGGCGAGTACTTCGGTTTGGCAGACTGCTCTGCCGTGGCCACGCCAACGCAAAGACCCACCCCAAGCATCAAGGTGACTAGAATAAATTTTTTAACAAGGAAAGGTTTCATCCGTAAGCGTCTATCATTCCATAAATACCGACAACTATAAATAAAATTGAAATGACCATCGAATAATAATACAAAAACTTTTTACCTAAAAATTTTTTGACCCTATATGCAAGTGGATTATCCCAATATTTGGAAGGGAGAACAAGATAAGGCCAATAATACCTAAAAGGACAAACAATCCGCAAAAAATAAATCCGCTGATACTTTTCATATTCTCAAAAAAATTTGTATTTTACTCACAGTCTCTCACCACAGGTCCAGCAATTTTTAGGAACCCATGGATACGTAAAATTAATTGAATGGTTTTTGTATTTTATAGGTTTTTGAAACACCCTACTCTTACAATGTGGACATTTAAGCAAAAGAAAAAGTAAACCAAAAATGAAAAAAGCTATTAATGCAAAATAAGGTCCGTTTTGCTCCTTAAGATCCAGCCCAGTTAAAAACGTCATTACTGGAAAGTATAGGATCATTAACAACCAAAACCTGGCTCTTAAAGAAAGTTTCATAATGAATCTATTTTATAATATTTTGATTGGGATTTTAAACTAATGACGGGCGTCATTGGGAACTTAAACTTAAGGAAAACTAATGCTGCTCTAATTCCACTTTTTGTTTTTGGCGGCGCGGACGAGATCTTGGACCAGCAATTGCTTCTCCCGGGATCGCTTGCCGGACAACACTCTCCACCACATTGCCAGGAACGCTGAGAAATTTTTCTCCTTGGGAAAAAAGTATTTGTTGAAATCAAAGTCCGACATGTCGACATTGAACTGTTCCGAAAACGTTTCTAAAATTTCAAACGCTTCGTCTCCTTCAATGCCCCAGTCGTTCACAATATCCGAATCCGGTTTAATGGTATCCAATTCGACAGCAAAGGCGATGGATAAAAACTTAAAAACGTCGTGCTCTACATTTTCAATTTTGGTTTCGGACATAACTTAGCCTCAGATAGGGGGGGTGCGCTCTGGATGATTTATGTACTATCAAAAGGTAGTATACCAGTTTCAGAGTCCTGCTTGGGAGTTAATTGCACTCCCGAAATAGGCTCGAAACCCGATGATTTACCGCCCGCTAACGCTTTTGGGGCAACCATATTCCAGCTACCGCATAAAGTTCAACTATCAATCCACTCTGAGATAAGCCTCTCGGTTCCTCAAAATCTTCACACTATTTCTTCTACCATTTCTAAAATCCCAAGTGGTCAATCCCCGCAGCGTGACGCTGCACTCAAAGTTTATTTGCGATGTGTTGGCTTGCAAGCTGAATCGTCAGAAAATCTTTCTCAGTGTTTTTTTCATTCCATCCAAAAGCCCTGAATGTCAATCACCCCGCCAGGCAACGCCTGGAGGAAGCAAGAATTTCCTAAGGTTTCTTTCAGTTCATCTATCCATCAACTTCTGAAAATCCCTTTTGCCTCCAATCGCCGGATTGGAAAAGAGGGCGAACATTGACTTCCATTCTTTAATTTTATTTCTAAAGTCAAACTCAACTTGGGAAGAGATTCTGTGGGTTCGGCTCACACAAAAACTCATCGAGAATGAATTCTGCCGCCACGGCGAGTAGCCAATCACCCCGGCCCGCAGGCCAACGCCTGCAGGTAACAATTATATTCCTGGATCTCTTAGATTTCTTTTATCAACTGATATTTGAAAATCCCTTTTGCCTCCAATCGCTAGATTGGGAAAGAGGGAGCACAGGGATCTCCGTTTTAATATTTTTTTTGTTTTATTCAAAAACTCCACTTATCTCAAGATTTTCCCACTAATCCCTTCCACACCTTCAAAACCTCCGCTAAAAACATTTTTTAATTATTTTTTGTTGACAACATTGGGCCGGAAACATATACTTAGTACTACTAATTAATTACTAAGGAGTACTTATAGTGAGCGATACCAACAAATCTTCTCAAGGTTCGAATTCCACTGCCCGGAAAATTATTACCGGGTTGTCCAAGGTGTCCATTGCGCTTAAGAGTCATTCCTGGAAGGAAGCCAACGAAAGCGGGTTGACCCCAACGCAGGGGCAGATTCTGGTGAACTTAAGTCTAAGGTCCGGCAAAGATCCAGTGCTCTCGGAATTAGCGGAAGCGTTGGGAATCACTTTAGCCACCGCCAGTAGCTCCATAAACACACTGGTGGAAAAAAAGCTGGTTCGTAAAAACCGCTCTCCGGACGATGGAAGGAGTCTCGTCGTCTCGCTGACCGCAAAAGGAAAAAAAGAAGCGGAGAATGCGGCAGGGTGGCCGGACTTCCTGACAGGAGCCCTGGATAAGTTGTCTCCGAATGAGCGGACAATGTTTTTTCGCTGTCTTTTGAAAATCATCCGCTCGTTGCAGGACGAACACCAAATTCCCGTCAGCCGAATGTGTGTCACTTGTGCGTATTTCAAACCACACGTGCATAAAGATTTAAAGAGGCCGCACCACTGCGGTTTCGTCAATTCTCCTTTCGGCGATGGTGAGTTGAGACTGGAATGCAGCGATCATGAAAGTGCTTCCTCGGTAGAAAGCAATCGAATTTGGGAAATATTTTTTGAACATAAAATGTAAATTTCGGAATGTTCTTCATCGGTGATGATCTCCGATGATGTTTTGTTCATATTCGTTGAAATTGTTCTTCGCGAATTTTTTTTATTTAACTTTTTTAGAAAGGAGAATTTATTATGACTCAGGCAATTTTTTATCACGCAGGATGTCCGGTGTGTGTCGAGGCAGAGCAGCGGTTTGTTTCGGCTTTGGATCCGGCAGAGTACAAGGTCGAAGAAGTGAATTTAGGCAGTGATAAAGAAAGAATTCAAGAAGCCGAGCAGTCAGGCGTGACTTCCGTTCCTGCACTGGTGATTGAAGGCAAACCGTTTCACATCAATTTTGGAGCTTCGATCCAGGACTTGAAATAAGATGCCATTCGTTTTGCGAATGTTGCCATCCCCACCCACCCATTGGGGGAGGTGCATGCCCTCCCTCTTCCAGTCCACAACTGGCCACTCGCCGTAGAGGCAGCAGGACTATTCGAAACCTTTGTGACGATATAGTATTTACTTATACTCATCGAGAATGAAATATTGGCAGCGGGGCCTACCCCGCGGGCCGGGGTGATTGACCGCCCGGGGTTTAATAAATGATAAATTCTTATTTCTTACCTTCCTCCGATTTCACACCTAACCGGCACAGGCCGTCGGCGGTGAACCTGAAGGAGCCAAACTGATTTCCCAACAAAATGGTATCCTCATCCACTTGCTCTATGGCGTAAGAATCGAAAAAAATATTAGCAGCAATGGTAGAGGTATAATCTTCATTAACTTTTTCAATTTTATATATCAATCCATGATTATAAACTTCCGGCCCATTATCGTCCCCGGAAATGGCGAACAATCCAAACGAGGTTTGGTATATTCTTCGAATATTATCGATCACAATTTTTTCAAATTGATCCATTTCGTTTTTAAACACCAGGTATCCGCCCCATTCTCCACCATTCAAACCCAGTATCCATCCTTCGGGAACTTTAATTCCTAATTTCGGTCGGAATTTCATTAAATCAGACTCCACAAAAAACTCCGGAAGTTTATATCGTTCCGGATTTTTTATTTCATCTAACGTATTTTGCAATCCCCTTAACATATACCTATTCTCACTAAAGTATTCTCCAAAGAATTTTTTTATGGTCCATCCTTTTTCGGTTTTTTTCAAGATAGGTCCACGCATCAAGGTTTCCATGGATTTATCACTTAGAGAAGTGATTTCGGTTTCTGCTCTTTGGACCAATAGACGATCCCGCTCTTCATTCGACAGGTGATAAGGGTAAACTTTTTTCTCGTCAATTTTTTTGCATACCGGAACGTGGGTCTTTAGTTTCTTTGGAATTTCTTTATACGTATAACCTTCGATCAAAACATACTCAATGGAACTGGGGCTGCAATGAACCAACTTATGAGAATTTTTTCCGGAGCATTCTTGCTCAAAAAATTTCTTGGTTTCTTCCCTATTAAAAGCTGAGCTATTTTGAGAAACTGACAAAGCGACAAATGCAATTCCGACGGAGATTATTTTTTTAATGTGCAATTTCATTTCTTACTATCCTCCGTTTTCACACCCAACCGGCACAGGCCGTCGCTGTTGAACCGAAAGGAAGCGTATTCATGGCCAATCAATAGATCGCCGGCCGGAGTTTGTTCCACAATGTGGGGTCGCCAATATAAACTGGCCAGCTGCTGCGTTTTCCAACTGTCGCCTTGCGGTTCCACCTTATAAATAAACCCGTGGTTGCTGATTCCTCCTTTATTTCCTGTCACTGCGAGAAGACCCATGGAAGTTTTAAGAATTTTTATCACGTTATCGATTAACAGTTTTTGGATATGACCCTGCCGGTTTCTAAAAACCAGATACCCGCGCCAATGGCCGCCGTCCAACCCCAACAGCCAGCCATTGTTCACCTCCATTTCGACAGAGGGTGGAAACTGCATCATCTCGGATTTCTTAAAGTCTTTTGTAAAAAGTTTCAGAGGGGGAAATTTTATTTTTTCTATCGTTTCCTTTAACAGTTCAACCACTGCCACGTTTTTGAAAAAGGGATCCTTTTGTATTCGGGGACTGGAAAATTCTTCGGTATCAATCACTTCATCCAAGTTAACCAGCCATCCTTTAGGTTTTCTCTCGATAATTTCTCCGCCTAATAAATGAGTGACCGGCCTGTTTTGTAATCTGGCTAACTCATACTCAAATCTGCCAATCAACTTACGGTCTCTTATTTTGGGAGGAAACCTGTAAGGCCACACCCGGCTTGCCACCGGATTGGCGCAGGGAGGAATTTTCGATACTTTCTTGAGAACCTCCACCCGAGACGTATGAGGAATGCCAACAAACTCCAATTGGTGAGGTCTGCAATCCAAATCTCTGGTTTTAGCGGCACAAAGGTCCAGGTACTTTTTGTATCTGTCGCTTCCTTTAGCAAACGCAGGACTTGCCAAAAAGAAAAATAGAAGAACACTGCAAACGAATTGAATCTTGTACATATTAGATGTAAGAAAATGAATGAGGCACACCCTCCCCCTTGCACTATTTCGACTTCAAAAGGGGAATTTGCCATTATCTTAGCATAAACTTATGCGCCCTCTTACGAAAACAGAACTTTTCATAAGCGGGTGTTTCCTTCAGAATAAAACTTCACACGAGGACCGATGCGTTCCCTCTTTATGAAGGGGGTTAGGGGAATTTTTCCTTTTCACGTTTCTTTATTAATATAAAAAATAAAACCCCAAGCGGTCAATCACCCTGACCCGCAGCGTGACGCTGCACTCAATTTTATTTGCGATGGTTTTTTTGCAAATAGAATCGTCAGAATCTTTTCCAATGCTTTTTTTTCACTCAATCAAAACCCCAAGTGGTCAATCACCCCGGCCCTCTTTAAAAAGAGGGCGATCATCGACTTCCGTTTTTTAATTTACTTCTGAAGGCAAAATTTATTTTAGAAAAGGTTCTATAGACTCAGCACTTATCACCTATCATCGAGAATGAATTCTGCCTCCACGGCAAGTGGTAAAATCTCCCGCAGCGTGACGCTGCACCCCAAATTTTATCTTCGATGTGTTTTCTTGCAAACTGTATCATCAGATAACTTTTTAGGAAGTTAGTGTCTATCCGGTCTTGCGATGTTTTCCCAGGTTAAGGAAAAGGAGGGGGATGTTGTAATCGTTTTGATAAATTCGGCAGCATTCTTCCAGGGCAACGAGGAATCCTCGAATATTCTTGGGATACCCGTCCATGCTTTGTAAAGACACAATCCATTGGTTCCACTGTTCCGGCTGCGCGGGCAAAGAAGTTTTGATACTATACATTGCTCCCAAATACTCTGCCATGGGATTAAACGTGAAACGTAAAAACTGGGTATCTCCGGAGGTTCTTTGAGCTATGATTCCTTTGTCGATGAGACGATCAATCATCTGCCCCGATTGTTCAAATCGCGGATGGTTGGTGAACTCCTGCTCGGTGGCATCGCGTCGAAAATCTTTAGGAATGCAATTCTCTCCTAAACTGCAGTGCGCTAAAATCTGAGCGCCCTCGATTAACAGATCTTCGGAAATTTCGCCCTCGGTGTTCGGGTCTTCAGGGTTGATCCAGCGTAAGTATTCCAGGATCGTTTCCGGAATGGACGACGGCAGCGTTTCGATGGATTTAAGGCTGCCGCTGGCTCGGACTCGGGAAATGGTATTTTCAAGATACCATTTTAACAGCAGAGGCGTGACAGATAACCGTTCGCCGCCGCTTTCCACCAGCGTCAACACCCTTTCGGCCAGATTGACGGTGGGGCGTCCTTTGAATTCTTCATACGCATTTTTGGACCGCAAATAATCTCCGATGAATTTTACCACTCGGCCTTCATCCAGAATTTCCGGCCAGAAATACCGCACCGCGGTGGCCCCAAAATCCGGCATCAGCCGGGACGTGGTGACCAGAGCATTGGCTGGAATGCCGTTTTCAAAAACTGAAGTGATATATTCCTGCGTATCCTGACTCCTCTCGGAAAGAGCATCAATGATTACCAGCAAGCGTTTCTTTTTAAGTAATGCTTCGACCAATGCCGAATCAATAGTATCGATTCCTAATAGTTCCTGCAACATTTGGCTTGCGGATTTCACCAGGTCGTCCAGCTCCCCTTCCAATGAGATGGGGATGGCGAGATGAGGCATCAGGCGATCTTCGGCTTTGTTCGCAAATGCCATTTGCGACAATCGGCTGACCAGCATGGTTTTTCCGGTACCACCTTCTCCAACGATGGACAGAACACAGCGGCTGCCCCTGAAGACGGGTTGAAAATTTTCGGGCTGCGGTTCTTTATAGAGTTCACCGCCGATGGGTGGTCCAACCGAACCGGCAGTTCCATATAACCTTTGCTTTTTTTATAAAGGTCCGTCCGCTTGATAGCTGCTTCTAAAATTTCTTTATGGAGGTCCACCCACAGGTCCAGACAATCTGCGTGTTGAATAAAATTGCGATACACGTTCTGCGGCAAATACGCAAACGCGCTGTCTCCATCCCTCACACTTTGGATCCACGCCTTACGCACCCGCTCATGGTCCGAAAAATATGGAAGCGTGGTGATAGAAAACATTCCTTTTAAAAACCCGGGCGCTTCGTTTTTTAAATACTCAAACCATCGGCTCCCGCCAAGATTGATAAAGAAGGCCGGGTAGGCAAACAACAAAAGGTACAACACGCCAAAATAGGCCGAGAGCAAACCGACACCCCAAAGGACCTCTTTGTATTTGTTATATATTTCCACCCACCAGGGTTTATAAACATGAGGAAAAGGAATTTTTTGGACCGGCAAAGCGTGCTTCCAGGCCTCCAAGGCTATTTGATAATAGAGAGTGGAGTTTCCATCGACGCGGGTCTTCTCGTCTGCCGGATTCCATAACAATTGATAGACTCCCGGAGACCTTTCTACCAAAGGATATTTTTTTAAATCGATAGATTGCGGTTTTGCCGTAGGAGATTCGAGAGAAAATTGAATGCCTGCAATTTTTAATTGGTTAAAATCATCTTCCTTCGCCTCAACGGTAAACTGGATATTGATTTTGTTGAGCTGCTCCGCCAACCCGAATGAATTGACGTAGGGAAAATCGGAAGGATTCTTCGACCGGGTTAACCCCAGGAAATCGCCCCCTAACCAAATCTGATTTCCTTTATGATGAACCGTGTTGAAAGTGACTTCTTTCTCTTCACGCCAGGTAACGCCGCCATTGGTCGTGACCAAATATTTTCTTTGATCGATCATCGCATCTTTAAACTTGCCGCGAAAACCGGCATTGACTTTTTCATTCACCGTCGCAAAACCGGTCAGTCCATTGAGAAAGTAGATATACCGTGCCGACCGACCGGATCCAATGGGCTGTTCATTCCAGGTGGCGCCGCCATCGGCGGATTTCAAAACAGCTTTACTGGTAGCCAGGATTCCGTTTTTTTCGTCAAAGAACCGGGGACCATAGATCAAATCATCTTCACCCATATTTTTGGCGACCCAGGTTTCACCTGCATCCCGGGTGGAATATAAAAAGGCACTGCGTTTTTTGTGGTTATACCCCGCCACCCAGCCAATCTTCGGGTTCAAGAACTGCAGGCTCCACAAAGTGACATCGGGAAATATGAGTTGTTCTTTCCAGGTGCGGCCGCCGTTGGTGGTTTTCAAAATATTACCGCCCCTTCCCTTTTGGCTATAGGCCGTGGCCCAACCTATTTGGGAATCGACGAAGTCGATATCAAAAATCCGCGAGTCATCCGGCGGCAATGTTTTCTTCCAGGTTTCGCCGCCGTCTTCGGTTCTATAGATGAATTTAGATCCCCAAACCCATCCGTTTTTTTCATTAATGAATTGAATTTCGTCAATGGACTCGTCCGTATCCAGTTGCTGTTTCACCCAGGTTTTGCCGCCATTTTTTGTGAATATGAGAATCCGTTTTCTTCCAAACCGGCTGGAGATGGCCCATCCATCCTGATCGTTGACAAAGTGAATGGAAGACAAATCTCCATGCGGAGTGTCCATGATTTTAGTGACCGTTTTACCGCCATCCCGGGTGGAAAACAAATCTCCATTACCGGAAACCATTCCATTTTTTTTATCGAAAAAGAAAGCCTGCCGCACATATTCGTCCACCTCTAATTTTTGAGGCTTCCAGGTCGCGCCGCCATTGATGGTTTTAAAAATAAATAATTGGAGACCCTGGCCTTCTAAAGTGCCCACCATAAAACCGGTTCGGTTATCCACAAACTGGATAGTATCGAATGAAATCTTTTGACCCAAGGTTTCCCGTTTCCAGGTGGCGCCGCCATTTTCTGTATACAAATAACCTTCAAAGTAGCTGCCGATCACCCATCCCCTCTTCGCATTCAGAAAATAAATATCTCCCAGGCCCTGCTTCACTCGGCTCTTTTGTTGTTTCCAGGTGACCCCACCGTCTTTAGTGTGAAAAATTTCATTCTCACTCACCGCCCATCCGATGGCGCTGTCCACAAAGTGGATGTCGTTGAGTTCTTTTTGCGTTGCGACGCTTTGGCTCTTCCAGGTGGTTCCTCCGTCTGTTGTGGAAAGCACCCCTTTTCTTGTGAGAGCCCATCCGACTTGATCATCTATAAAATGAATTTTTTCGAGATAATTTCTTTTTTCAGAATAGATCGAATTCCAGGTGTTTCCTCCGTCGGTGGTGGCATATATCACTCCATCGTTGCCCTGGTTGCCAGCCACCCAACCCAGCTTGTCATTTAAAAATTGCATGGACATAAAAAAAGAATCTTTAATAACTTTTTGATCCTTCCAGGATTTCCCTCCGTCCTCGGTTATTAGAATAATGCTATCTCCATTTTCTTCCCCTATCGCCCAACCGTTTTTGGAATCTAAAAAATAAAATTGTCTGTAGTACAGTCGGTCCACCGCTTCCCATTCCCAGGTGAATGGAAGGTTTGTCGGACGTGGAAGTTTTTGAAGCTGGATTTCTTTGGCAATGTCGCAACCGCTAAGTCCACCTAAAACAAGGAAGGTGAATATAAGCAAGTTAAACCAGGGTTGGTATATTTTTGAATAATGTTTCACTTTGATCCCATTGCCGGGGATGGAAGGATAAAGCGTTTCTAAACTCAATTGGATTATATAGGGAAAACAAAAAATTTGAAACCAAAGGGATTGTAAAACGCCCTAAAACTTCGAAAAAAATTGATCACTCATGAAGGAAATTGCCTGCTTTCTATAGGCCCACGGGAACCCATCTTAAAACTTATCGGCGATTTGACCTTTAAAACCGTAAATCAAAATATTGGCAAACAAAATTTTTTGTAATCCAAAATATTATTAATGGAGAAACCACTTGGATTTCACATAAGACAACACCCGAATATTGCGAAAATTTTCCTATAAATAAGCCTATTATAACGAGCATCTCCATGCAACCGGGGTTGCCTCCCCCAAAAAATACCCCTCTAATTATTTAGGAATACCAATTATATCGGAATGAGCCACTTGTTTTGGGGTAAGGGATATGTAAAATGACTCCAGTACACCACAAAAAAAGGAGATCAAACATGCAAACGATTCGCGAAATACTGGAAGCTGTTCGGGATCTTTCTGAAGAAAATGCCATACTGAAACGAGAGAACCTGTTTCTGCAAGCCCAGGTGAGTTCATTAAAAAAATTGGGTGTGGTCCAGAAATCTCGTGAGAAAAGGTTTACCGTCGAAAACTCCAAAATTATTCGCATGCGTCCCCACGGAGAGAACGGAAACGACATCGTCAAAGATACCGAGGAAATTTACCTCCGAACCCCAAGCGCTCAAAAATCATTGATCAGGATACGCGAAGGATCGGACCGCTGTCTCGACGGTTTTGAAAATTGAAAGGTTGACAGGCAATAAAATTTATTTCAAAACAAAGGTTGATAAGTAGAGAATGTTTAGTAAGTTTCGAATATTGACAATTTTAGTCGCATATGCGTAAATATTAATATGCTTTTTAAAAGGTGTCAGTTAAAACAACGTTCACTCATTTGCCTCCTGCTGTTGCTTCCCACACTGGTTTCTGCGAGGCCGCATTTGCATAAAGAAAAGTTTTATGCGGATCGATGGTGTTTCAGTCACCAGGGGGAACGGGAGGTCTTGCTTCCGGATTACAGTCGCGTCGATTGCGTCACCCGGGATTATGTGATTGAAGTGGAGTTTGCCCGCAAATGGGCGGAGGCTGTGGGACAGGTGTTGTATTACGGTGCCAAGAGCGGCCGCAAGAAAGGGATTGTGCTGATATTGGAACGCGCGAAGGATAAAAAATATTTAAGACGCCTGAAAACGGCCCTGCGCCGCAACCACGTCTATATCAAAATCTGGACCATCCACGAGTATTTATAAGACACTCATGAAAATTATTCTTTTGAAATTTTAGTTTGAATTTTTTCTACCTATTTTTTTACTAAGAGCCTTCAGCTTTAAAAACAGTTGGGGTACCAAATACCTCTCCACGTGCAGGTGCCCATATTCGACGTGATTTTTTTGTCTTTAATGGTGCTGGTGTCGTGGTCTTCGGAGATTTCGGTGACGGGAGGAAGTTTTTCGTTTTTAAATATTTTACTTTGGATCAACTCCAGTGCGTCTTCTTTCGTAAACGCAGTGACCCCGACCCCTTTGGAAATGAACATGCTTTGCAGGGCATATTGTTTCCCTTCCAAATTAAATTGGATCCAAAACTTTTTGAGCAGTTTTTTATCTATCATCTTCTTCATGGTTTTAAGGTTGGCAGATTTGAAGAGGGGGCATTCTGCCTCTTCCTGAACATCGTGGTTTTTTCCTGGGGTTCTTTCGGTCTTGCCGCATTTAAAATTCTTCGGCAATTGGGAAGGTTCTTATAATAACAGTATGCAGGTCAATTGCCGGAAAGTAAATCCCTTCTCCCGAACAGTTATACGATTTTTACACCCTTACTATGAGAAAACGAATATTTTAAGGCGGTATATAATAATGAACTTAGTCCTTACCGGGTTTTTGCTTTATATTCGTATTTTATAAAGGGGTTCTTCCTGATACATAATTATTCCCTCAATTCTCTCCCAAAAGTCACCCTTTTGCATTATTTCCCAAATACAATATTATTTGAAAAATGGGTATTTACCTTTTTTGGTCTATATGCTAATATACTCCCGATGTGGTGTGTGTACCATGCCGGGTCACTAACCAAACCCCTCAGGTTGGGACCCGGCAAAACACATGTTTTTTTAGCTGCCCTTTTAGAAGACCTTTCCTTTCAGTATACCCTTTTTTAGTTATTACCTCTAGCCTCAAAATCAGCTCTCCAAATCCATCCGTATTTCAGACTTCCTGTTTTTAAGCGCCCAATAGACTCCCGAATAAATCGCCAAAAGAATGATTAAAAAACCTATCGGTCCTCTCCATCCTAAAAAAGCTAAAATTCCCGCTACAGTGGAGAGAACTAAAACGTTGAGAATGAAAAATTCAGACCAGCGTCTTTCCGTATAAATTTTTCCTACAAAAAATAAAATGATCAAATACAAAATGACTAACCCCCACCAAAAGATCCGGTCCTCTCCCTTTGGGATGTCAATGTACACGCCAATCGAGTTCAACAAAAAATAAATGCAGCCGGTGTAAAGAATGCCAACTCCTACTTGCGGCCATTTTCTATGGCGGGAGGGAAAATGAACCACCCAAAATGGCAATCCTTTACATAGTAAAACCAAAAAACTTAATAAACATAATCCACCTAATCCAAAAGTTACCTTTAAATCTTTTGTGGAAGGTTCGAAATAAAGGATTGATTCTATAATCAAAAGAATGACAAACACCGGTATCATTTGAGTATTGTCGTCAACAAACTCTTTCCAACCTGCCTCTTTGAACCAAACTTGGCCTTTTTGAGATAACCTTTTTCTAAAATTCATGTCCACTTACGATTTACTCCTTGGAACCTTCACGATCATAGGGTTCATATAATTGTAAATGATCTACCAAATGTTTGCTTTACGTTATTGAAAGTAACTAGAGATTACCATTTATTGGGTCATAACCTATTTCATCCGAGAAAAATTTACAAAATTTTTTGGATAAGTAATGATTCTTACACGAAATAGTGTATATTTTGAGTAAAAAGGACTCTTTCATTTTGAATCCCACCATAGGAGGCAACCATGGCGCTTTATGCTTTTGATGGAACGTGGAACGAAGATTCTGAAGACGAAGGCGGCGATACCAATGTCATTAAGTTTCGTGAATTGTATATAGGACATTCGACTTACCTTTCCGGCGTGGGCACGCGGGGCGGTCGACTGGGTAAAGTGTTTGGCGGGCTCTTCGGAACCGGCGGGCGCACGCGTATTCGGGAAATGTCCGAAGCCTTGGCAGAAAACTGGAAAAAGGGGGATAAGGATATAGACATTATCGGGTTCAGCCGCGGCGCGGCGTTGGCCGTGCACTTTGCCAACAAGCTGGAAGAAGACGGCGTGGAACTGGACAAAGGCGAAACCATTAAACCCAAAGTGCGCTTCCTCGGTGTGTGGGATATCGTCGGTTCGTTTGGTCTCAGTTTTGACACCATCATCAACTTTCAAAAAATCAATCTCGGTTGGGATATCGACCGCATCGGCAAAAACGTGGACAAATGCTGTCACGCCATGGCTTTGGACGAACGTCGCGAAACGTTCGACGTAACCCGTCTCGACCCGGAACATCAATTCGATAATATTGATGAACGGTGGTTCCGCGGAGTGCACAGCGACGTCGGCGGCGGTAATCAGAATCCGCTGCGCTCCAACATCGCGCTGCAATGGATGCTGCAGCACGCGCTCGATGCCGGCGTGCCTATCGATATGGAAAAAGCCGGGGAGGATAAATACAGCAAAACCGACCCCGCTGCCAAAATCAGCGAGAACAAAGATGTGAAAATCGATCCGCGTCGTAAAGTGTTTGCGACCGATGACATCGACGCCAGCGCGCAGCCGCTGAAGCTGTCTGTGGGTGTGGAACACACCTGCACTGTGTGGGCCGAATCCAAGTACAACTGGTCCGGAGTGGCTCTGGAAAAAGGCGGGAAGTATAAAGTGTCGACCGGACCGGGGGATAAGTGGGCCGACGATGAGATCATCCGCGGACCGGAAGGCTGGGCCACGTTTGAACTGGATCCGGTGGATCGCGAATTTATTAAACTGTTTGAATCCCGGCGCCGGCATCCGCATGGCAACTGGATGGAGTTGATCGGTTCTTATGGCGATGAAGACGACCACCTGATCCGACTCGGCGAAGCGGAACAGGGATGCGAATTCGAAGCAAAGCACAATGCCGATCTCTACTTGTTCGCCAACGATTTAAAAAAGAAGTACGACAACAACAGCGGCGACTTAAAAGTCACCATCACCCGCACCGCGTAGCAACGTGCCGTTGCATCCGACATTTATTTGCGATGACTCACTGGCCGTGAGGGGCAGCGGGCCAACGCCCGCAGGTAACATTTATTTACGATGTGTTTACCTGCTTACGGTATCTGCAGAACCTTTTCCCAAGTAGCTTTTACCTTTAGAAATAAATTAGAAAACGGGAGTCGATGCGCTCCCTCTTTTTAAAGAGGGCCGGGGTGATTGACAATCAGGGGTTTGCGGCGCAGCAGCCGCAGGCAGAATGTATTCTCGATGACTCACTCGCCGTGAGGGGCAGCGGGCCAACGCCCGCAGGTAACATTTATTTACGATGTGTTTACCTGCTTACGGTATCTGCAGAATCTTTTCCCAAGTAGCTTTTACCTTTAGAAATAAATTAGAAAACGGGAGTCGATGCGCTCCCTCTTTTTAAAGAGGGCCGGGGTGATTGACAATCAGGGGTTTGCGGCGCAGCAGCCGCAGGCAGAATGTATTCTCGATGACTCACTGGCCGTGGAGGCAACTTTAATTCTCGATGATCAGTGATAAATGCTAAATCTGCAGAACCTTTTCCCAGCGTGACGCTGGACTCAGAATTTATATTCTATGAATTAAGATGAAAACTGAATCGGCAGAAACTTTTCTAAAGTAAATTTTGCCTTCAGAAGTAAATTAAAAAGTAGAAGTCGATGGTCGCCCTCTTTTCCAACCTGGCGGTTGGAGGCAAAAGGGATTTTCAGAAGTTGATGGATAGATGAACTGAAATGAACCTTAGGAAATTCTTGCTTCCTCCAGGCGTTGCCTGGCGGGGTGATTGACCGCCCGAAGGTTTTATGTTTCCTGACTTAGATAAAGATCTCTTAAAAAAAAGAGCCGCCTACGAATAGGCGGCTTTGCCAAAAGGTCTCAACCAAAGTTGAGCGGTCCTGGGAAATTATTCTTTATTATAAGAAGTCCCCCAAGCACACGTCTGTTACACTCAGTTTGATTTTACTCCGATTTGTGATATTGTCAAATTAAATCCGTATATCAAATATTTGCCAATTTGCAGGAGAATGCCATGTCTTATGTTTTAGGTTTAGATTTAGGGACCAATTCAATTGGCTGGGCCTGTATTGACCCAAATTCAAAAAAAGTCTTAGGGGTAGGTTCACGTATCTTCCCCGAAGGGGTGGATCGAGACAAAGGAAAAGAAATCTCTAAAAACGCAACCCGCCGGGATGCCAGGCAATCACGACGACAATATTTCCGAACCCACCAAAGAAAAGAACAATTAAAAGAAATTCTAATAAAGCATGGAATGTTTCCTAAAAATTCTAAAGATTTAAAGATTTTTTTTTCATTAGGAAATAACAAGCCAGGGGAAAGCTCTGCAAATAAAAAGTTATACGAGCTTCGCAAAAAAGCTCTCTATCAAAAATTAGAAAAACTGGAGTTAGGCCGAGTATTTTATCACCTCAATCAAAGGCGGGGTTTCAAAAGCAGTCGCAAATCCGGGGACGCAAAAGAAAGCGGTAAGGTAGCAGAACAAACTACAGAACTTCAAAAAAAAATGGAAGAAGCCCAGTGCCAAACTCTAGGAGAGTATTTTGCAAGTTTAAACCCTATTGAACAAAGAATCCGCAACCGGTATTTGCTGCGCAATATGCTGGAAGCGGAATTTGAAAAAATTTGGGAGAAACAAAAACTATTTCATCCTTTTCTCACAGATGAATTGAAAAAAGAAATCCACACCAAAACTATTTTCTATCAGCGACCTCTTAAACCCCAACACAAACTCATCGGGTTTTGCTCATTGGAACCTCGTAAGAAAAGAGCACCTAAAGAAACTTTTGTAGCACAATATTTTCGTATTTTGGAGCAGGTAAATCGTCTAGAGATGATTGATAAAGACGGGGTGGTTCATTCATTCAGCAGAAAGCGAGATGAAACATTTGAGCCGGAATTGGCCGAAATGCGGACGCATTTAATTAATGAATTGAATGCAACTGATAAACTCGATTTCCCAAAAATACGAAATAAACTGAATGTGTCCAAATCTGTAAAGTTCAACTTAGAAGAAAAACAAAAACTTAAACATTTAAAAGGCAACCAGACGGCTAAAAAGCTTTCTCTAATATTTAAAGATTGGAAAAAACTCTCCGAGGAAGAGAAAGAAAAACGGTATCAAGTCATTCATTTTGCCCAAGACTCGGAATGGCTCAAGCAATATGCCGAGAACAAATGGGGACTTCCCCCCGATAAAGCAAAAAGACTTGCCTACAAAACCCATTTTGAATCTGGATACATGCACTATTCACGAAAGGCTTTAAGCAAAATTATTCCTTATCTGGAAAGCGGTTTGAATTTATCAGATGCAAGAGCCGAAGCAGGATATAAGGAGGATAAGAGAGATAAGAACGTTCTGGAAAAAATCAAGAACTTAAGGAATCCTATTGTCCAACAAACCTTGTATGAATTATTGCGGGCGTTAAAAAATATTGAAAAAGAATATGGTCGCCCGGAAAAAATTCGGGTAGAACTAACACGCGACCTAAAAGCCTCTGCGGAAAAAAGAAAAGAAATTTTCTTTGAAAACTTAAAAAATAAAGAAGAAAACGAACGTATTGATGAACGGTTAGAAGAAAAGGGAATTAAACCAACTGGGGACGCACGTCTCCGCTACAAACTTTGGGAAGAATGCAAACAAACTTGCCCTTATACCGGCGACCCCATTAATTTTTGCGATTTGTTTTCTGACACGCCAAAATTTCAAATTGAACACATTATTCCATATTCCCGCAGCCTAGATGATTCTTTTATGAACAAAACATTGTGTCGTATCGATATAAATCAAAAAAAAGGAAATGAAACTCCATGGGAATTTTTTTCGGATAATGAAAGCGAATGGGGTAGTTTGATCACGAGAATAAAGCAGTTAGGGTTACCTACCCCTAAAATTAAAAAATTTCAGCGAGTCACTGTGGAAGACGGATTCATTGAACGACAGCTCAATGACACTCGTTATATCAGCCGCACTGCTAAGGAAATTCTGGAAAGTCTGAACTACGCATGTTCTGTTACCCAAGGGACAGCTACTGGAATTTTAAGGTACCTTTGGGGACTGAATGCTTTAATTTCCCCGGATGTAAAGAAAAACAGGGCAGATCACCGCCACCATAGCCTTGATGCAGCGGTAGTGGCTGTCACAGGACCTAATATTTTGCATAAACTCAGCGCTTATAACAAATATAATCGTGAAGCGACTCGGGAAAAATTTCCCGAACCTTGGGAAAATTTCAGGGAATCCCTTCGGCCCCATTTAGAAAAAATGCTGATTTCGTTCCGAGTCAATAAAAGAGCCCGCGGTTCCCTACATGAAGAAACATTGTATGGAATTACAGGGAATCAATCAGAAAAAGGATCGCCATTATATTCGGTTCGGAAACCCTTAACTGATCTCAAACCTCCAATGATTGATAAAATCGCTGATCCCCATATAAGAGATATCGTTATAGCTCGATTAAGGGAAAACAACATCAAACCAGGAGAAAAAAGAGACAAGTTTCCTAAAGGGATTTTTGATGATTTGCATATGCCCTCTGCCAAAGGAAAAAAAGTACCTATTAAAAAAGTACGTTTGCATATTGCCGCCAATAATATGATTCCCTTAGGCAAACGCAATCGAACGGCTGTCGAACCCGGTGGAAACCATCATATTGTTTTGTTTCACTATAAAGATGGGAAAGGAAAAATTAAACAAGGTGGCGAGGTTTGCACTATGTTTGAGGCAGTTCGACGGATAAAAAACAAAATTTCCCTAATCCGAAGAAACTTAGGAGCCGATAAGGAATTTATCTGTTCCCTGGCAATTAACGAAATGGTCCTTTTGGATATAACCGAGGACCAAGTGGATTGGGGAAGCCCAGACTATGGAGAATTGGCTCAAAAGTTATACCGTGTTCAAAAGGTTACTGTGCAAAATAATCTAGAATATTTAACTCTCAGGTTTCATCGGGAATCTACCTTGGAAAATAAGCCAATCACTAAAACAGCTGGAAGTTTTAGAGGAATAAAAGTCCGAATTGATAGATTAGGAAAATTATATAAAGCGCATGATTAAACGCACCATTTCAATAGATAACCCAAGTAAATTGAGCGCCAAAATGGATCAACTGATCATTGAGCAGGATGGAACCGTTGCCGGTAAAATTCCAATTGAAGATATTGGCGTTTTGGTGGTAGATAACCCTGCTGTGATTTATACTCATGGCTGCCTCACTCGTTTATTGAATAATAATTCAGCCGTCGTGTTTTGCGGAAAAACCCACCATCCGGATGGACTCCTTTTGCCCTTAAATGCCAATAGTGAGCAGTCCGAGCGATTTCGCATTCAAATAGAAGCCTCTCTTCCTTTGAAAAAACAACTGTGGAAACAAACTGTGCAAGCCAAAATCCGCAATCAAGCCGATTTATTAAAGGAGCAAGGTGAAGAATCGGATCGGTTAATGGATTTGGCAAGAAAAGTAACATCAGGAGACCCTTCCAACATTGAAGCGCAGGCAGCCCGCTATTATTGGCCCCGGATTTTTGGTAAAGAATTTCGACGTGAACGATTTGGAGCTTCTCCAAACCATTTATTGAATTATGGATATATGGTGATGCGGGCGGCTGTAGCACGTGCTCTGGTGTCTTCCGGTTTACTTCCTACATTAGGAATCCATCATCGTAACCGCTATAATGCTTATTGTTTGGCAGACGATATTTTAGAACCCTACCGAGTGTTCGTAGATCGAGTGGTCTTAAGATTATGGGAGGAGAACCGAGAGATTTCAGAACTCAATCCAGGTATTAAAAAAAGTTTATTGCAAGTCTTAGTTTGTGATGTGAAGTTTAAACAAAGCTCCAGGCCTTTAATGGTGGGCCTGCATCAAACAACAGCATCGCTTTATAAATGTTTTACGGGGGAACAGAAGGCCTTGGAATATCCAAGGCTATGAAAAGGCTCAACAAGTATCGAATTATGTGGGTTCTGGTAATGTTTGATTTGCCAACTGAAACTAAACCCGAGCGGAAAGCATACGGTCAATTTCGAAAAGGGCTGCTAAAAAACGGCTTTACCATGCTTCAATACTCGGTGTATGCCAGGCATTGCGCCAGCCAGGAAAATGCTCAAGTACATATAAAACGAGTAAACAGTATGCTGCCGGACCGTGGAAAGGTAAGCATAATGACTATTACTGACAAACAATTTGGAGACATAAAAAACTACTGGGGCCGAAAGCGCAAAAAACATCCTCCGGTTCCAAAACAATTAGAAATGTTCTAAAAAAATGAAATCTTCCCCAAAAAAAAGCGAGCTAATCGCTCGCTTTTCCCCGCTAAATTTTCAAATATTTTATTTAAAATTCAGCATTTACAACCGAGTGTAGTGTAACAGACCTATGCTTGGGAGCAACTCACAACTCTGGGAAGGTTTTGGAATGTCAAAAAACCAGTGTAACAGACCTATGCTTGGGAGCAACTCACAACTGGAATAAAAGAGTTATTCTTTTTGCAAGTAGTGTAACAGACCTATGCTTGGGAGCAACTCACAACTAGAAGCTTCATAGGCATTATCTCTAATTAAGTGTAACAGACCTATGCTTGGGAGCAACTCACAACTTTAAATTAACAGCTCCATTCGTCAGAAGCAGTGTAACAGACCTATGCTTGGGAGCAACTCACAACCCAACGCATCGTTGATGTCGTTATTTTGCTAGTGTAACAGACCTATGCTTGGGAGCAACTCACAACACTATACGAACCTTCCCTGAATGGTTCCTTAGTGTAACAGACCTATGCTTGGGAGCAACTCACAACTGCCGCAAGGGTAAGACCAAAACTATTTCAGTGTAACAGACCTATGCTTGGGAGCAACTCACAACCTAATTGTTCAGCAAGCTTTTCACCTGGTGAGTGTAACAGACCTATGCTTGGGAGCAACTCACAACCATCATGCTTCTCTCTTAATCGATTAGTAAAGTGTAACAGACCTATGCTTGGGAGCAACTCACAACAGGTTAATGTATGGCTTTAGTATTAGATGAAGTGTAACAGACCTATGCTTGGGAGCAACTCACAACAGGGCTCGGACTTCGTCAATATTAAAAACGAGTGTAACAGACCTATGCTTGGGAGCAACTCACAACCAATAGTACTTTCTTTGTATTAATTCAATTAGTGTAACAGACCTATGCTTGGGAGCAACTCACAACTGCTGCCCTTGTAAGCTTTCGTCACTCATTAGTGTAACAGACCTATGCTTGGGAGCAACTCACAACACTCCGTGAATACAAACCCGCATCCACAACAGTGTAACAGACCTATGCTTGGGAGCAACTCACAACTAAAGGTGATCATATGTTTTTGGAAACCTCAGTGTAACAGACCTATGCTTGGGAGCAACTCACAACTAAAGGTGATCATATGTTTTTGGAAACCTCAGTGTAACAGACCTATGCTTGGGAGCAACTCACAACCAGAATCCAACCGGATTCATACCAGCCCTTAGTGTAACAGACCTATGCTTGGGAGCAACTCACAACTCCCTCATTGTTGACAATCGCGATAGGAAACCATTTTTGTATTAATTTGCGAAAAGCTACATTTGTGGATTCAAAAACTGTCAATACAAATCCAACTTAGATTCAAAGATTTTTAGTCAGTTTTTAAAATGATCCAGCCTGTGGAGCTATGGACAACCGCTTTGCGCTTGACCGACAGCCTCCACAGGCACAACTGCAACAAAAGAATATTTTTAATTTCATTTTTGAGTCTATTGACAATCTCTGTAAACACGCGACTAGGGCAATTTTTAATTTAAATTTCATTATGAAAGTTCCACTTCTTCCCAGGGGGAAGTTTCGTCCTGGCGGACGATGGCCAGGTTGGCGGGGGTGTCTATATAGTCTTGCAATGAAGGTTCAATTTTTAACACGTCCTCCACCGAACACACTTTCGCGTTTTCCCAGTCTTCCTCGTCGGTGGAATTACACAGAAACTGCCAGCCGCTGTCGTAATCTTCTTCCGGCTCATCCCGGACGGCTAACAGTATCGGAGCCTTCCCCTCAGATATATGCGAACACATTACCACTGCCAACTCTCGACCTATTTTCTCTTCCACTATTTTCTCCTTAAAAGTTAATTGATATCACTCATTGTATTTTCAACCATTCTTCGAATTTCCCTATCAGCCAACAAGGGCTCTAATATACCCAACAACTGTTCTTTTTTTGCATCAGGATTTAAGCAGGCTAAACGACCCAGGCAGGCTACCGTCACCATGCGAACCTCAATAGCCTCATGCTTTAACAAAGGCAAACAATTTTCAAGAAGCCAGTCATAATCAGAAATAAAATGTACCGCTCCAATAATGGCGTCGGTCATTCTAAAAATATATTTTCCTTCCATAATTTGAGAGAATTCTTTTTTGCTTATTTCTTCTGGTTCCGTGTATTTCACATCCACTAATCCCAAAATTGAATGACCGGATTTGATGGCGTCCATTCCATCCTTCCAATCCGATTCACTTTCATCATCAAAAAAATCAAGATCAGCAAGATAGGGTGTCACCGCATCAAGGTAAGCCATCACCGCCTCTCTTTCTTTTGCCGGCCATGTGGAAAACTTTAAATGCTCCAAGGTTTCAAACAGGTGCAATGGATATAAATCGTCCTGAGATTCCGGTGGCGCAAGCACCTCCAGCAAACGAGGAATATAATGCTTATAATTAACAACCAATCCCCAATGATCACAGACTTCCCAAAGAAGTTTTCTGGCCTTATCGGTATTAATTTCAGCAGTCGGCGTTGACATTAAATAATGAATCTCCTCCTCCGAGTAACAAAAACCACAGAAGTCCATCCCTTTCCCATCATATATTGAGAATTGCTCGTACAACTTATCAATTGCGGATTCCAACTCCGCGGACCGCGGCTCCGGATTCTCCTTTCTCAAATCTTTAGGTTGTTTTTTTTTGAAAAAATTGAAAACCATTGCTTTACCAGGTTGAAATTTTGAATCGAGTTTCTAATATCCCCTGCCATTCTACTAAAAAGTTTGTAAAGTGGGTGGGTAATGTGAATAAAATTTTTATACCAAAACGGGTTGGTTTTATAGGCGAGTCGAAGGTCAGATGAAGTTTTGATTATCCATTGAGTTTGTGCTAAAACTCTTGGACTGTGTTATTTCTCGAAATCATTTTATAGGATTTTCCATATCGTGGTTTACCGATTGTTAAAAAGTTTAATATTGCTTTTGGGCATACTCCTTCTTCTTTCAGGGTGTGGGTCGGTTTCCCCGGTTTTCCAGGAATACAGGGAAGTGAAAGATCCCTTAAAACTTTCGCAAAGCGAAATGGCAAATTCCTTTCAGCTTTCTAAAGTTTTGGTAGACATAAATCCCAATGAAAAAATTGGCTTTATGAAAGCCGGATGTGACTTCAATCTTTGTATATTTACAGAAGATATTAAATGGACTTACAATCATGATTTGACCAATATAGCTAAGGGTTACTTTTTCGAAACGTTTTCTGAGGCAGGATTTCCAGTCGTAAAAAATGAGAATGAAAATTCGAATGCAGAGAATAATTCAGAAACCGCCTTTTCTACGGATTATCTCGTCGGTGGTAAAATTATTGAATTCAAACAAGAAATGGATCTTGCCCCCGCACTCAATTTATTAGATGAAGGGCTTTATATGAAAGTCCTTTGGCAGGTCTATTCCCAAAAGCAAAATAAAGTGGTTTTTGAAACCTATACAGAATCATCGGCCGAAGGACTCTATGAGTCTCGAGATTACATTATTTATTTGGTCCTGTTCAAAAACATCGAAAATTTATTGGGGAATAGAGATTTTTATAACTTTATTAAAAAAAATAACTGAATTGAATATTTTATGAAAAATAAAACTTTTAACTCTATTTATATACCTGACAATATTAAGAGGCTCTTATCCTTAATGAGCATTTTTTTCCTCGCCCTGCATTTATCGGGTTGTGTTTCTCCTCCCAAAACTGAAATCAATCAAACCAAACTCCAAAAAGAAGACGTTCCCTTAAAAACAGTTTCAGATAAAAAAACCAAAACTTTTCAACTGGACAAAATAAAAGTGGGTTTCGAACACGGGTCCGTTATTGGAACCAGGATGGATCTTCCATGGGGTTCCCTTGGAGCTTGCAGAGGTACCGAAAAAATAAAATGGGAAGGAAGTTCCAAAATTGAAAACGATAATTTTTATTATATCTTTTATGATGAATTTAAAAAAATGGGGTACTCCATTCTTGGAGATCCCAGAAAAATGTTTCCCACCCCAGACTCCGAAAAACCGGATTTAGCCGTTGGTGCTAATATTATTTCTATGGATTACGTTCATTGCGGTTTAAGAAATGATAGACGTTTTTCCAAAAGAGATATGACACTAAAAGTTAATTTCCAGTTTTTTTCATTAAGAACCCGGAAAGTGGTTTTTGACATAGTCACCGAGTCTGAAATCTTAAAATTTAAAAATGGGACATTTCTTGAAGTGTTTTTGGAGACATTCAGGGGAAACGTACAAAAGATTATTGCAGATGAAAAATTCAATAAATTCATTACTTCCGGAGTCTCTGACATCCCACAATTTGCCGAGAGTCAGTTGAACTATGAGTTCATGAGCCTGGCCAGCCTCCCGCCATCAAACGAACCGCTGGGCAAACACATTAATTCAATTCAAAGCTCGGTTGTTAAAATTACTAATGACGATAGCACTGTGTATGGAAGCGGATTTTTAGCGGATGGTCGCGGTTATATTTTAACCTGTAACCATGTCGTCGCCAGTGGGAATAATTTCCAGGTGATCTTTGATTCAGAAAAAAAGTATGACGGCAGGGTGGTACGCAGAAATCCTGATTTAGATTTGGCATTAATAAAAATTCAGGCCGTCAATCTGACACCCCTTCCAATCAACCGAACCAAACTCAATGTGGGAGAGGCCATCTTTGCCATGGGGTTTCCTTTAAATGAAGCCAACGCTTCGCTCACTAAAGGCATTATCGCTTCCTATTATGAAAGCGAAGGAAAAGAATACATTCAAAGCGATGTCAATACCTTGCCGGGTAGTAGCGGCGGACCTTTACTGGATGAAAAGGGAAACGTGGTGGGCATCACTTATTCAGGAGTTCATATCAGTGACGTTCCAGTGGGTCGCAACTTTTTCCTACCCATCAATATGGCTTTAAAAGGGCTAAAGCTCAATTAAAGAACGCGTCGGTTCCTTATATAATAGAGACCTTCTTAAGAGAGACCACTTTTTCTCGACCGGCGAATGCATTTCCGGAATTTCCGCGCTTTCCTTCACCGCTCGCGAGTTTAACCGCTTTATATTGTATTTTATTTTACTGGGTTGAGTATCCATTTCGATTCAAAAACTCCATACGGTTTGACACATTTTTTACAGCGGCATTCTGCCAACAACCCTTTAATCTTTATTCGACACCACCACTTCATACTCTCCCTCGGTGATTCGATCCGGGAGCTTACCGGCACCAAGGTTTTGTAGAAGCTGCAACGGTTCGCAGGGAAACCGCACCCGTGTTTCCTTTCCATCAAAAACAGATTGGTGCACGGCAATTTCATAATTCAACAAAGAGTATAATAAGGGATCGTTAAGCGGTTTTATATCTTGCATAAACTTATTGAACGCCAGCGCTTCATCCGATGCAAACAGATGCGGTACGGAATCCTTCCAAAAATATTCCATCAGGTTCAATAATGCACTTTCTCCATACCTCAGCGTTATGTAGCGACAGGAATACCTTAAGCAGTCAACCAGTTTTTCCTTTTGCGCACCGGTGATCAATTTCCGATATATCTGCAAGCCCTTGTCCTGTTTTAAACTTTCGGCGATGGGTTCGCGGGTCGGTTTGTCCAGCACCAAGGCGGTTAAGGTTTGTTCCCACTCGGTTTGTGTTGGCTCCACTTGTTCCTCCGTATGTTCGAGACAAAAAAAAGTCCCACTGGGTTTATAAGTGTGACTTTGAATCGTTCTTCGTTCCCAAATGTTTTTAAATTTTTCAAATTGAGTCACAATCGAATCCATCGGAATTTTATTCGCGTGGATATACTCCGGAAAAACTTCAATAATAATAGCTTTTAAATGGGGCAGTTGAGGAATAATATCCAACGCCACGTCTTCCACTTCCTGGGGCATTAAATGCGTAGGCGCATCCCATAATTCTTCAAACCGCTCGCCACCTGCCAGATGAATTTCCCAAACTCTATCTAAGGGAATCGTTTTCAGGACATCGCGGACTTTTTCGCGTCCGTTAACCTCGTTGCACCAAAGGTTATGCAAATCCAATACAATCCCACAATCCGTTTCCTCCGCGATCCTTGCAATAAATTCGCCGTCTTTCATTTCACCGCGCTGCGGCTTTAGATAATTCAAACCGTTCTCAAACGCTACCGGCACCGGCACTTTGCTTTGAAACTCGCGGATGTTTTTGCACACCGTCTCCACCGTTTCTCGGCTTTGTACCGGTGGCAACAAAAACCCGGTATGAAAATTGGTCTTCCCGTCACTGACAAGATTGAAACTCAAATGCTCGCTGACCCAGGGGGGATTAAACGTGTGGACCATATCCAATAATGGCGGTAACGAAAACGCATCCGGCGGATGCGTTCCTCCTAAGGGAAATCCGACTCCGTGAATCAATTTCGGCAGCTTTATTTTTTTAAGTGAGAAAATAGTTTTGGGGTCTAAGGAGTATTGAACGGCTCCATTTCTTTTCTCTTTCAACCAGTGGTTGGACGGTTCAATCTCTATCACGTCAACCAGATCCTGCAGGGCCTCGATCACCGGATCGAGATCTGCAAAGTAGATCAATCCCACTCCTAACTCAGGTAAACGTTCCACAGGCACTCCTATTTACCGCGAAGCACAGAGGCGTCCCTCGCGAATTGTCGTTCCAGATTGCAGCCATTGTCCCTTCCGGAGGTACCGCCTTCGCCCCCCGGACGACCCGGGACTGACTTGGGAAGTTCCCCCAATTCATCCAGTTTGAAATAAAATGACGCTGGAAGGTTCACTTCCACAACATAGTTGAATCGCGCAGACAACGCGTGAGCATTAATGATAATTTTTTCCGGCATGGTTCCCCCTCCCTCAAAAAGAAACCCTAGTAAGATTGGAGTCATTTCCTGTTGAATGACCCCCAGGAAGGCTAACCCAACCTGCGAAGGATCTCTCATCTCCTTTTCCCGGGGGAGGCCGTCTTCAACTGGAGGTCTATCCATCTCTTTATTTAATGAGCCTGGCGGGCAATGGTGTTTCCGTCCACCCGCTAACTTACGATTTCATTATAGTTTTCGAGGATTAAGAAAATATCGTACAAACAACATTTGTTTTGTCATAGTCACAATGACATATATGAAATTCATTAATAGGCTTCTGGCTAGATATACAAAGCGGGAGCGATATTGGAGAGCCTATTCAATATTGAAAAATTTGACAACCTCCACCTTTCTATGTCTTAATGATTTTGGGTCGCTATATTGTATAAATGTAAATCCAGAGTAGGTCGAAATCATGAAAAGAATAATTTTAGTTTTCCTCGTTGGAGTATTAATCGCAGGGTGCAGCCAAATTTCAAACGTAGATCCCAGCAACCAATTATCCCTGAAAAAGGACGAAGCCATATTGGTATTGGGCATCAGTCCAAGAATGCGTTATGGAATCATGACAGGTGATATCGATGAGGGTCAATGGAGCTGTGGGTTCTGGAGAAATGTCGCAGCTCACTTATGGTCAGAGGACGGATTTATTGTCATAAAACTAAAAACCTTACCTGAAAATGAAAGATATGCTTTCTATGAAATTCAGCCAAGGGGATATACCGTCTTCAAAGTGTTCTCTGGAGATTGGAATGTACGCAAGGGATACCCGACCCCAACTTTTAATTTAAAACCCGGAGTCGTGAACTTTGCCGGTGCGGTGAAAGTCGTTCGGGAAAATTACAAATACCATTTCAAACCAGATCCCTCTGTAACGTTGGAGGACGCTAAAACTTTTTTATCGAAAAAATATCCTCACTTTCCCAAGGAGGTCGTTGAATCTCCTTTAAAGATGATGAAAGCCGCGCATCATTGTTTAGTATAAAAACCCTTTTCTTGAAAAACAGTCAGTTTTCTTGGTCCGCAACCTGAAAAAAACCATTTTTTTTATCAAAAATGTTAAGTGATTTTGTGTCAGAAAAAACCGAAAATCTCTGTCTGAAAATCGACTACAAATTTGCTCTAACTGCGCAAATTTCAATGGAAATCACGATTGCGACCCCATAACTTCTTTTCTATCAACCACATAAAAAAGCCCCTCTTTTTCTCAAGTTCATAGAAGCAACTCACTTTCTCCTCAAAAATAGTTCGGATGGGGTAACTTTTTGCGAAAAGTTAACGGTTTTAGCAAGTTATCAAAAAGTTTTGCCCCTTGACAAGCTCAATCCTTTATGGATAAATACGCTTTAAGCCCGTTTGGGGTATATTTTGAGGGGAGATTTTTCAATTCGTTTTATTTTCCTGGGGAGGAAAAGAGCATGAAGCATTCACTGAGTTTTTTCATTGGAATTATTTTTTTTATTTTCAGTCCCTCTGCATTTGCGGTGACGGACTCCTTCACTAACCCCGAAGACAGCTATGTCCGCGAGTCGTCACCCACGGTAAATTATGGAGACGAATCGGTCTTGCTGGCCGATGGCGTTGCACAGGACCCGGACAATCCCAATTTTGGAGAGCTGGTCACATTAATTAAATGGGATATTTCTTCCATCCCTTCAACCGCTACTGTGACCGCGGCCAGTGTCACTTTGAATCTCTTTAATTCGAGCGGAGGTCCTTACAATATTGTGCAGCAACTGTCGCCCTGGTCGCAGGCCACTGTGAATTGGAATGATTTGTCGACCTCCAATACGGTAGGTGGACTCATTCCTGCGGGCAGCTCCGGATTGGTGACGATCAATTTAAATGCTGCCGGGATCGCCATGATCCAGGGTTGGGTTTTAGGAACCCAGGGCAATAATGGCTTGGCTATCCGCAGCGCCGGCACTAACGATGGAATTGGTTTTGATTCCGTAGAATCTGCCGGATCACCTCCTTTACTGGAAGTGACCTATACCAATGACGGTCAACCGACTTTAGAGAGTTTGCAGGCTAAAATTGATCAACTCACCGCTTTACTCCAGGGAGTCTCACGTAATGGCGATGTTCTATTACTATCTGGAATGAATTTACAAATTGTCAATGGATTAGGCGCCACAAACGGCAACCCAGAAAGCCCCGAAGCGACAAGAGAATTCTCCAATGTGAACGGTCTGGGAAATCTCATTGTCGGTTACGACGAACCGATTGGTCTGGTCGGACCTTTTGCCGGGGAACCCGTGGCTTCTAATAAGTCCGGGTCCCATAATGTAGTAATTGGGCATGGCCACAATTATTCCAGTTTTGGCGGATTGGTTGTGGGTCGCGATAATAATATCATGGGAGCATATTCCAGTGTCACCGGAGGAACTCAAAACAAAGCCAGGGCCGCATTCTCAAGTGTATCCGGTGGTGAGGATAACCGAGCTGAGGATTTCTATTCCAGTATTAGTGGAGGACAAAATAATACTACCGCGGAAAACTGGTCCAGTATCAGTGGAGGTGATAGCAATACCACTCAAGGTGAACATTCCAGTATCAGTGGCGGCCGATTTAATACAACTACAGGAACTCACTCCAGCATCAGTGGCGGAGCCAGTAATGTTGCCAGCGGAAGAAGGGCCAGCATTAGTGGAGGGTTGTCTAACGCAGCCAGTGGGGTGAGCTCTAACGTGAGTGGAGGATCTTTCCGAACCGCCTCCGGAACCTATGACTGGGCTGCCGGCAGTTTGTCAGAAGATAATTAAATTTTATAAAAGCATGCCTCGAAAGGATTCGAGGCAGTTCATGGTCAATACAATAAGGACATTCTTTAGCCGTGAAACTATTTTTATCATCTTAATTTTTAATTAAGTTTTCAGAAGAGACCTTTGCATAACTCAGATTTTTGAACGAAACATAAAAATTATTAAAATGGAGATCCCTGTGCTCCCTCTTTTTAAAGAGACCTTTGCATAAGCAAGAATATTGAACGAAACTCAATAAACTTAAAGAAGAGGACCAATGTTCGCCCTCTTTCCTAAAGAGGGTCGGGGTGATTCACCTTCAGGGGTTTTCCTATTTTGTGGTTACGCAAGGGTCTCCTTTGTGAAGAGGGATAGGGGGATTTTACCTCCAGGGGTTTTATGCTTTCTGACTTATGCAATGGTCGCGTTTCAGAGGGGAGATTATTTAACTTATTTTATTTTTCCTGGGGAGGAAACCAACATGCAACGAACGCTCAGTTTTATTATTGGACTCATCTTATTACTCACTGCCATCCCGGCTTTTGCTGTGACCAGCCAGTTCATTGCAGTGGATGACAGTTATATCAGTGAAACGTCGCCCAATTCTAATTTTGGATCAAAATCGGAACTCCTGGCAGATGGCGATGATGGTGCCGGAAAGGAAATGGCGAGTTTGATTAAATGGGATGTCTCTTCGATTCCGGCGGGGTCGACGGTAATCTCTGCCTCTATTGTCTTGAATATTTTTGATGACAGCTCAGGGGCTTACAATATTTTTCGACAAACCAAACCCTGGAGCGAGGATTCAGTGACCTGGAGTGACCTTTCTGATTCCACCACAGTTCTCGGTGTCATCCCTCAGCGGGCTTATAGAAGAATTACTGTTAACTTAAATTCAGCAGGAATAAATTTGATTCAAGATTGGATAGATGGTGCTCTGTCCAATGATGGAATTACCATCCGTAATTCAGGAACTCATGACGGCATCGATATGAGTTCGAAAGAATCAGGAGGATTCCCTCCAACTCTGGAAATCACCTATACTTTTGGCCCACAAACCCTCGAAGAACGCGTGGCATATTTGGAAAGTCTATTAGCCAATGTGAACCTGGTTGGCAATACACTGAGATTCGAAGGTATCAATGTCCAGGTGGTTAACGGACTCGGTGTAACCGATGGAGACCCAAACCGTTCGTCTAATGTAATTGTCAACGGCTTGGGCAATTTGATTGTAGGTTACGATGAACCTTTTCACTGCCGGTTTGAAGATCAATCCAATTGTTTTTCTCAAACCAAATCAGGTTCCCATAATTTGATTGTTGGACAGGGTAATTCTTATAGCAGTGCAGGAGGGTTCGTCGCTGGAGTTAATAATACAATATCAGGCCGGTTTTCCAGTGTGAGCGGTGGAGCAAGCAATAAAGCTACCGGGGGTCTTTCAAGTATAAGTGGAGGCCGAAACAGTACCGCAAGTGGAACGCTGTCCAGTATTAGTGGAGGAAGTATTAATACCGCAAGTGGAACGGAATCCAGTGTCAGTGGGGGTTCTTTTAATATTGCCCAGGGATCAAGATCATCCGTAACTGGAGGAAGCCACAACACAGCCAGCGGAGGAACCTCCAGTATTAGTGGAGGCAGTCGCAACACTGCCAGCGGAGGTGTCTCAAGTATTAGTGGTGGAGAAAATAATATTGCCAGCGGAGCAGCCTCCAGTATCAGTGGAGGTAGTACTAATACGGCTAGCGGGAGGATTTCTACCGTCAGTGGCGGTAGATCTCGCACCGCTGCAGGAGAATACGACTGGGTCGCGGGGAGCTTGTTTGAGGATGAATAAAATTCATAATAGGCATCAGGTTCAGAGATTTTCTCGGAGCCTGCGCTGGAAAAAGGGTCACAAGCACACATCAAACTAAATTTTTAATTAAGTTTTCAGAGGAGACCTTTGCGTAACCACAAAATTGGGAAATCCCTGAATGTGAATCACCCCGACCCTCTTTAGGAAAGAGGGCGAACATGGGTCTCCGTTTTTCTATTGGGTTTGTTTGTGAAATAGCCATTAGCTATGCAAAGATCTCTTTGTGAAGGGGGATAGGGGGATTTTACCTCCAGGGGTTTCCGGGCCACGCCCGGAGGGAATATAAATATTTGATGACTCACTGGCCGCGGCGGCCGCGGGCCAGCACCCGCAGGCAGAATAAATTTGCAATGGTCGCGTTTCAGAGGAGAACTTTTTAACTCATTTTATTTTTCCTGGGGAGGAAAAGAGCATGAAGCAATCAATTAGTTTATTTATAGGAATCATCTTATTTATTACCAGTGTCCCGGCTTATGCCGTGACTCATAATTTCAACAATCCGGAAGACAGTTACGTTCGTCAATCATCACCCGCCACCAATTATGGTTCAGAAAATGTTCTCATTGCTGATGGAGTTTCGCAGGATCCGAATAACGGAACCTATGGTGAGGTGGCCGCCGTCATTCAATGGGATCTTTCTACCATTATTCCATCGGATGCGACCGTCACAGGGGTTTCGGTCACTCTTAATTTAACTGACTCAAGTACCGGTCCTTACAATATCTATTCGCAGAACAGTTCCTGGTCAGAAAACACGGTGGATTGGAACAGTTTTGACCCGGGATCCCAAATACTGGGAACCATTCCTCCATTCACAATAGGTTTTGCAACGATAGTTTTGAATGCCGACGCTGTGGCCTTAGTGCAGAGTTGGGTCGACGGATCCAATCCTAATGGAGGGTTCGCTATTCGTACCGGCGGCACCAATAATGGAATTCAAATGAACTCGAATGAATCGGGAGGAACTCCCCCTACCCTGGAAGTGACCTATACCACCAGTGGTGAACCCACTCTGCAAAGTTTACAGGCAGAAATCAACAGGCTCAACGCTTTGTTGGCTGGAGTGACTCGCAACAACAATAATATTCGTTTCAGTGGCGTGAATGTTCAGATTGATAACGGCCTGGGTGCGACCAACGGCAACCCCGAACAACCGGACGAATCGGTTGATACTTTTGTAAATGGTTTAGGTAATTTGATTGTAGGTTATAACGAGGAAATCAGACCTTATAGAGGTGATACTCCTGTATCGAATAAAACAGGTTCCCATAATGTAATCGTAGGGCACGGTCATAATTATACCAGTTACGGTGGATTAGTTGTGGGTAGAGATAGCATTATTTCAGGTCCCTATGCCAGTGTCAGCGGGGGCGCACAAAACATTGCCAGTGCACCCCTTTCCTCTGTCAGCGGAGGTTTTGTTAATGAAGCGAATGGAAATTCATCCAGTGTCAGCGGAGGTCATCAAAACATAGCCAATGAGGCAGGGTCCAGCGTCAGTGGAGGCTCGGGTAACATTGCCGGTGGTCGTTGGTCCAGTGTTAGTGGGGGTTTTACGAACACTGCAAACGGTGGACTCTCCAGCGTCAGTGGCGGTCAGTTCAATAATGCCAGTGGAGCTTTATCCAGCATAAGCGGAGGTCGTGAAAATACGGCCAGCGAATTTTTTTCAAGTGTGCAGGGAGGACGCCAAAACACTGCCAGCGGAAACACTTCGTCTGTAAGCGGAGGAAACAATCGAACCGCCGCAGGCACTTATGACTGGGTTGCGGGGAGTTTGTTTGAGGATCAATAATATTATTAACAAAAAATGGGCTCCAGGCTTCTCGGGCCTATACTTAAAAAGGGAGTCCTCGTTTGACTCCCTTTAATTTTTTCACACTTACGTCACAATTCTTATAACTTTCTGTACCATTCCACCTAGTTTCTATTCATAATTTATTTAGAATGACCAGCACATCACAAACCAACCATTTAAGAACCCTTCTAACCCTTATCCCCCAACTGCCCAAAACTCAACAAATATCAAATCGAAAATCGATCCCAAATAAGACCCACTTCTATCAACATTCAATTTTTTCAGCTATCTTGATTTCCCCAAACCCAGACTCTTTATAAGTTTCGGTATAAGTTTCATTATAAGTTTCGGTAATTGACAATTTTGATTCACTATGGCCTACTGGTTTCTACACCAAATTAGGTGACTGGGAGAAAATTTTTATCAATTTCGATGGATTCCCGTTTTCAAGGAGAGCTTTGCATAAGCATGCACTCTCAACAAAACAAAAGAATATCAAGTTTAAAACCCATGTTCGCCCTCTTTTTAAAGAGACCTTTGCATAAGTAAGAAATTTGGAAAAGCCCTGATTGTCAATCACCCCAGCCCTCTTTAAAAAGAGGGAGCACAGTGATCTCCGTTTTAATATTTTTTATGTTTCGTTCAAAAATCTGAGTTATGCAAAGATCTCCTTTTTAAAGAGGGTCAGGGTGATTCACCTCAAGGGGTTTTATGTTTTCTGACTTATGAAAAGTTCTCTTCTCTGTCGGGCCTCACCCAACAACTGATTCAGTCCTCATTCGGAACCATTAAATCCATGACCGATTAGAAAATCGTTAGATTTTTTTCGACTCAACGATATTCTTATTTGCTCTCAAAGGTGACAAGTTTCGTCCCTTGACAGGCCCTATTCGGTATGCGTAAATACGGGTCCACTTTATTGAATGAATCAGGGTTATCAAACCCTTAAATATATATAAATTAACCATTAATGCCCAGGAGGGAAAAAATGAAACGAATTTTTAGTTTATGGATTGGATTAATAATATTAATCACAAGTGCACCCGCGTGGGCGGTGACCGGCAATTTCACCAATCCAGAAGACAGTTACGTAAGAGAAACGTCACCCACAACCAATTACGGTTCTGAAACTGTTCTCATCGCCGACGGAGTTTCACAGGATCCGGGCAATGGGACTTATGGAGAAGTCGCTACTGTCATTAAATGGGATTTGCTTACCCTTGGAGATAGTGTCACGGTAACCGGGGTGTCTGTGATTTTGAATTTTACGGATGCAAGCTCGGGACCCTATAACATATATTCACAAAACACATCTTGGTCGGAAGGAACAGTGGCCTGGAATGATTTGGACTCAGGAACCGATGTATTGGGAACCATAGCACCGTTTACTTTTGGAGAAGAAACAGTGCCATTAAATGCTGATGGCGTTGCTTTAGTTCAAGGATGGATCGATGGATCCATTCCTAATAACGGATTGGCCATTCGTTCCGGCGGAACCAATAATGGAATTGATATGGAAGCTAAGGAAGCCGGTGGGATAATCCCAACTTTAAGAGTGACTTATGATAACCCCGCTTCAAACTTGGAGCAGCGTGTCGCTTACTTGGAAAACCTCTTATCGAACGTCACCAAAGAGGGCAACGAAATGTTTTTTGATGGAGTGAATATCAACATTCGAAATGGTTTGGGTGCGACTAATGGATACGCTCCTGATATAGGTGACGTAACTCCGGAAAATACCAATGTCAACGGCTTAGGAAATTTAGTTATTGGTTATAATGAAACAGATAATTCCGGAGAAGTTCCCACTCGTGACAAATCCGGTTCACATAATTTAGTAATTGGCCTGGGTCACAATTACACTAGTTTTGGCGGGGTAATTGCCGGTCGCACCAATCAAGTCACCAATCCATATTCCGGAGTTACAGGCGGTAATTTAAATATAGCCAGTGGACTTTATTCCAACGTAAGTGGTGGAACTCAAAATACAGCCAGTGGCCCGGTTTCCAGTATTCTTGGAGGTGTCGTCAACACCGCCAGCGATATTGGTGATTCTGTAAGTGGCGGTTCTCACAATGTAGCGAGTGGAAAATGGTCCAGTGTGGGTGGAGGAAGAGGAAACACAGCTATGGGGCTTTATTCTAATGTAAGCGGAGGCACCAATAATACTGCCAATGGACAATACTCCACGGTTGGCGGTGGCGCTAGCCGAACCGCTGCAGGAGAGGATGACTGGGTCGCGGGGAGTTTATTCGAAGATAATTAATGTTTTTTTAATGAGGTCACCACGAACTTTAGACAATTCTCAAAGTCCGTGGTCTACAAAGAAACTCATCGAGAATGAAATCCTGAGTCCAGCGTCACGCTGGTTTGTTTGAAGATCAATAATATTTTCTGTTTAAAAAACATGAAAAAGGTTCTGAACCTTCGGCGTACCAAGAAACACATCGCAAATAAATTCTCCCTCCAGGCGGTGGCCTGGTCACGCTGGTTTGTTCGAAGATAATTAGTTCTCTATAAATACCAGATCCCGGTTTGTCCCGGGGTCTGTTTTCCTTTTCATATTGATTACTAACAAGAAAGTCTTAAACTGATAAATATTAAGTTTTTTATTTTTTGGATTGGTATTTCCATAAACGAAAGGAAGCTCCGTGAACCGCACCAAAAATACTTTGTTATTTGCCTTATTAACTATCGCTTTACTCACTTCCGCCTGTGCTTCTACATCAAACCCGGGAGGAACCTCTAACGTAGACGGATCTACCATTAAAGAGAATCTGGAACGCTGCCTTTTACAATCCGCCACCCAGGAGGACAAAAATGTACTGGCCAGATATATTTATGCCGGTATGTCCAAACACCCTTTGGTCAAAAACTTGTCCGACATTTCTCCCGACGAACTCGATAATATAAATAAGGACACCGCTCAAGTACTGGAGACCTTACTCATTGAGAAGTGCAAAAATGAAACGAAAACCGTTTTTGAAAGTAAAAATGAAGAGGCTTTAGTTCAGGCCATGGAAAAGCTCGGGGAATCGGCAGGGTTGGAACTCGTTTCCCATCCGGACGTAGAAAACTCGTTCACAGACATCGATAAATATTTTGACTACAACAAATGGGTCGATATGTTTAGAGAAGAAAAATAAAGCACGGAATCTTTCCTGCAGCAGGCATATAGACCGAGCTTTCTTACCTCGCCTAAAGATCAATTCCAAAACTTTATAGCTACAAATTTGCTGACTATAAAATCAGGGAGCTTTATAACCGGGAGCATCCCAATCTAATCCATCGCCGGGACGATTGGTTTTCTTTTGTCCCTGGCGGGAAGACCAGGCGGAAACAAACAACTGTTCGGCTTCGGACAGATCCTTATAAAGTGCCGGATCAATCGGTCCCGTCGCTACGATACGCACCCCCGGAATCTTCTGCACCTCCTCGGCCCGGGTGTTGGCAATGACCACCACCCGTGATCCGATTTGCTGCAGAGGTTCCGTGATGGCGGTGACATCGTAGATGTCACCGCCGGGTTCAAGAATAACTAAACATTCTTCTGGCATAATTCACCTAGTTGGAGACAAAAGCACCAATATCGACGTCCTCTGTATCTCCATCCAATTCCACATCAGCGACATCTTCCGCCAGTTGGCCGCCAATGCCGCCGAATCCATCTTCACCAGATGGTTCTAAATCGCTATCATCACCGATACCGCCAAAGCCGTCGCTTTCTTCTTCGGCGGCGGCAGGTGCATGCTGATGAGCCGCGACTTCGGATTCCACTTCATCGCTCATTCCACCAAAGCCATCAGTGGCATCCTCTTGTTCTTGTTCCGATCCATTCGTCAATTCATGGGATGGTGCCAATGCGGCTTCACCAATCATCAGTTGACCCACATCAATGTCGTCGCCGATGGTTGCGATTTCGCGTTCATCCTCGGGCAGTTCTCCGCTGATGCCGCCGAAACCTTCGCCACCATTCTCATCCTGTTCCATGCCCAATGCAAGCGCTTCTTCCATGATCGGCGCGTGCGTCCGGTTTGCAGGATCGGTCACTTCCAAATCGGTCAAACGCAGTCCCTTCTTCGACCAATCGGCCCACTTCTCTTTGAAGTTCACCCAATCAGCGTTCACCCACAAGCCGTATTTGTCAGATCCCTGACCGAATACGCCGGAGTAACGTCGCTGACCGCCGAAGTAAGTGACTTCCAAGTCCACAAGTCGCAAGCCCTTCTTGGACCATTCTACCCACTTATTACGAAAGCTGTCCCAGGTCGCATTGACCCAAAGGCCGTATTTACCGGAACCGGCTCGGAATACTCCGGTATAACGACGCTGACCGCCAAAGTTCGTGATCTTCAGATCGACCAGACGCAGGTTTTTCTTAGACCATTCAATCCATTTCGCCCGAAAACTACTATAAGTGGCATTGGCCCACAGACCGTACGCATCCGTACCGCGTCGGTAAACCCCGGTATATAGAGTTTTATTGCCGGAGCGGATAATTTCCACATCGACGAGTCGGAGTTTCTTTTTGGACCATTCGATCCATTTATTGCGAAAGCTGGTCCAACTGGCATTGACCCAAAGGCCGTATCCATCGGTGCCATTGGTAAAAACCCCATTGTACCGGCGCGAATTGCCGACTTGCAAGACTTCAATATCGGTAAGGCGCATGCCCTTCGCCGACCATTGCTGCCACTTACTGCGGAAACTGTTCCAACCGGAATTAACCCACAAAGCATACTTCCCACTGCCGCCTCGGAATACACCCGAGTAGCGTTGTTGCACCAACGGGAATCCTAAATGATACGGCGTGTGGGCGCACATGGTCCAATCGTTCCCTTTCATTATACACTTCACACCACCACCGGGAGCACAAGTAGCACAATTCTTGTTAGGTTTATTGTAGTAACCCCAGGAGCCCCCGCAATTACAACCGCTGGCTGCATATTCATCCGGCGCACGGAAAATGTGCCCGGTTTCGTGTGCAAACACTCGGTCGATATTGTCCGGTCCCCAACCGTCATTATCATAATGCATAATAATGCGGGGGCCGCCAATGCTGGCGTAAGCAAAATGACCCACAGGGTACTTCGTGAAGAACGCCACATAACCCCAATTGGTTCTAAATTTGGATCGGATGTCATTGGCATATTTCGAGACATTCGCCATCCCCGCTCCGTATCCCAGTTTCGCCATGGCAGGGTCGCGGAACCGCGCTTCCTTTTGCGAACTGGATGGGTTACCCGTCAACGGTTTCTGCGTGATACTGACCGTGTGAATGTCATAAATAAACTGAACCTTGCCGGCCGGGTTTTGCGCACCCAACCAACCCAATCCATTTTGAACTTCGGCGATAACTTTTTGCCGTTCGGCCAGGGAAAACTTTAAATTTTCAGACGGTCCCTGTACGATCACGATTCCCACCGCCACCTTCCCCGTCAACCGGGCACTGAGTGGAGGCGCGTTTCCATTCGATTCGGCACGCATCAAAGCCTGTTCCTCTTCATCCATGCCAATGTCCGTACACACTAAAGGATCGCCATTTTCTTTGTCATCCCAATCCACACCCTGACGAGGTCGATTGGCTTTGGCCTGCGCATACTCCGCCGAGTTACGAAGAGCAAATGCTTCCAAGCCCAGTGTTTCCGCTTCACTCAAGTCCTGGGCCGGAATATTGATGGCACCGGGTTCCGCTGCCATCATCCCCATTACCGAAGACTCTAATTCGGTTTCTGCACCGGCAGGAACTTCTGCCAACATAACTCGTTCACCATATTGATGCATGACCCGACCGCCCCGGCCTTTCAATGCCGCTTCCGAAGAAGCCGCCGCTGAAGCAGGTGCCTTTTTAGGCAATACAATTACTTGTTCTCGAATTCCAATATCTCCAGACATGTGTACCCTCCTTTTAAATTAATGAAATATTTGTTACAGCACATCCCACGTATTTTAATGAAACCCTTCAACGGCTTAGATCCCTCAAATCTAAACTGCCGTGGGATACCCTGTGATCATCGGGTAAGGTTTTTGCCGTCCTCCTTCCACCGGCCTTACAAAACTCGCACCCGAGGGTTCTAAAAATTGCGGCGCAAATGGAGCGCCATCAAATCGAATGATTTAAATATCAATCCATCCACTTCGATGGATGTCACTTGCATAGCAAAATAAATTAAAAAAAAACTAAATGTTAAAAGGAAAACCCATGCTCGCCCTCTTTCCCAATCTAGCGATTGGAGGCAGCAAGAATATTCGAAAAATTTCTGAAGATACAAAATCCTCTCAAAAATTTATCGAGAATGAATTTTACCGGCAGGTGTTAACCTGCGGGTCGGGGTGATTCACATTCAGGGGTTTCCCAATTTTGTGGTTACGCAAAGCTCTCCTTCACAAAGGGGGAGCACATCGATCTCCTTATTAATAGCTTTTGTGTTTCGAACAAAACTTCCACTTATGCAGAGGTCTTCTTATTCGCAGGGGAATTTCAGATGTACTGTTTCGGGATATCAAATCGGTGAGATTGAACCGATCGAAGTTCGCATGCATCCGCATCAGAGCCGATTTCCACATAAACATTAACATTGCGGTTATTTTAGTTTTAAAAAAAAACTTACTCATTTCCCCCCAAGTTCCAAAGCCAAACTATCCCTGTAAACCCATGGAAATGAAATCCCCTTCCCAAGGTGAACCGGCCAAACCCGGCCTCGATTCCAACCCCGAAAACGAATGAAAATCGAAATGGATCGTGAAAAGCTTTATTGAACTTGGGGTCATTATAGATTTTCGTGCAATAGTTAATATCGTAGAAACTATATTTTTGATGTCATAGTCCGAATGACACAAAAGGCGAAGTGAAGTTGGAAAAACCTAACCGGGATTTAATATGCCTGACGAAAATGAGGATTTTGTGTTGTTTGAGATGGGATTTCCGATGGGGGACTTTTGAACATTTTTCTGAAAAAAGGCCTTAAAAATAGAGGATTATGCCAAATAGATTGATTTCACGCTGCTTATAGTTTCACTTCATTTTACCCTTTCCCTGGGCGGAGAACTTTTATGGGAAATACGCAAAACCGGGCTTCTTTCCAATCGAAGGGAAGCACATTCGAATTTTCACCACTTCCTAATAGGCAAAAATTATTCGAAAACCGAAATAAAAATGACTGAGAACTAAAGATCATTTAACGGGGGTTTGAGGGAGTTTCCACAAACGGTATTTTAATGTCATGCTCAACCAATACTTTTTTATAATGAGTGAGCCGCTTCCAAAGTGCGTTTCTCAGTTGGTTTATTTCGCCAAAAGCTTTTTCCGTCTGGTTGTGTTTCAATGCGGAACAAGCTTCATCTGCTCTTCTGCATAATTGATATAAGTCGTCTCCCTGGATCAAACTTCCGGGAAACTTACGACCCGGTGGCTTGATGACAGAAAAATTAGGCTCTGTAGAATAGATTTCAACCGTTTCTTTATGCATCTCTGTGATTCCGTTTTAAAATTGTTATGGTCCCTGCCGGATTTTATTCCTTATGCCCGCAAAGCCCGCTTCCCCCGAGGATTTTTAGAACATCTCTCTCGCTTCTATTCAATACTATTTAAAGAGAAATACCCAAAAAAGCAATATTTTAGGGTCAAGTTGGCCATTTTAAAGCGCTTTCTGTCATTCAGACAATGACACTAAAAATATAGTTTAAACGATATTCATGAATTCCGAATTTTTTATAATTAGCCACAATTTAAATAGGAGATTTAGAGATTACTCATTCTAAATCATCGAAAGTAGAACCCAAGCTCAATACTTTTCGATTCAAAAGAGTTTTGAATAGATGGTTATCTATAAAATGCAACCGATAGAAACATACACTGAAATTGACTTAAGGCCCAACAGAAACTTAAGGACTTCATCTCCACTTAGGGTTGAGCCATTCAACCGTTTAAACAGAAAGGATTCATACTCAATGAATCAATCCGGAATGCTGAAGAGTTTTGATAATTTAAATCTGTTTTATGAAAAAGCTATTCCCGAAAATTCCCAGGCCGTGTTGATTGGAGTGCATGGACTGGGGGAACATTTAGGTCGTTATAAGTGGCTTAAAGAATTTCTGGTTGAAAATCGAATTGCCTTATACCTGTATGATCAGCGAGGGCACGGTAAATCTGAAGGCATTAGAACCCACGTAGAAAGTTTTGAAGAATACGTTAGCGATTTAAGGCAAGTATATAATTTGGTTGTTTCAGAAAACAGCAACCTCCCCATATTTATTTTTGGGCATAGCATGGGAGCTGTCATTGCATCTTTGTTTGTAATAAATGATTCCTCCAATCTTGCCGGCCTGATCCTCTCTTCTGCGGCGTTTCGACCTGTTGTTTCATTTTTACCAATCAAACTTGGCTTAGGCAAGCTTTTGCGACAATTTGCACCAAAGCTTCGGATACCTACAGGAATTAGCAGCGAACAGATCTCCCATAATTCTGAAGCAAGCAAAAACTACTCTTCGGACCCCTTAATTCAAAAAAGCTTAACACTGCAATTGGCAGTAGATTTTTTTTCAGCTTCTACTTTTGCACAAGATAATATCTCAGAGCTCAACCTCCCAATCTTATTCCAGCATGGAGGAAAGGATTCGATTGCAGATGTGGAAGGAGCCCGGGCGGTCTTTGAAAAATGCACTTCATCGGACAAAACCTTTTGGGTGTATCCGGAACTTTTTCATGAATTACATAACGAGTCTCTTAAAGACCGCAACCAAGTCTTCCAACAACTCTTAAAGTGGATTTTATTGCGTAACTGAAAGTAGGAGTGATCCTACTTCGAAAAAGAGGTTAGAACCATGAACAATTTATTGATTTCAAAAAACCAAAAAATCAGATCTCACCTAATTTTCTTTTCCCAAAACCTCAAAGTCTTAATTACTCTTGCTTTTTTACTCTTGATTTCATTGAGTCACTCGCCAAACCCCATCTTTGCACAAGATTCCCAAACCAACCCTACAATATTAAGCTCCGTTAATGTAATTAAAATTGGCATTCCCACCCGTTTAAGTGTTAATGAATTCAATAAGTCAGAGGAGCATCAAACTATTCTGAATCAAATCAATAAAACTATTTTAGAAAAAATCAGAAAATCTGATTCGAAAACCCAAATTGAATTGGTTTTAGGAAATGAATATCAAATATTGGATTGGATAAATCATCAAAAATTAGATGGGGCAGTACTTTCGCCATTTTCAAATTACTTGATTCAAAGGAGAAGAAAGTTCTCTTCTGCTGTTCACAACATCCCAATTAATTACTCTGTCATAAAAACATTCAATAATCAAAAAGACTTATATCAACCAAAAATACGTTCTTTCCAATGTAAAGATAAAAATGAACTCATCTATCGTAAACATCCTATTAGTGATTATAAAAAATTTCTTCGCCAAACTTTTGAACGTGCCAAACAAATAACTGGGAAAGGAACCTCTAAAAAAAATAAATTAGTTTCTAACGGAGCTGAACATTACCATTTATATTTTCCAACTCACTTTTCAACATCCGGGACCTTTTTGCCGGGAGCATATGCAAAAGAATGGTTAAATGGAAAAATTATAAAATTTAAATTGGCTAATAAAAAATTAGAGAGTGAAAAGTTTAATCAAAACATTGCAAGACCTATTAGATTAAATTTTTGGAATGAATATTTCAAACACCTTGAATTCATTATTGGTGAGGAGTGGAAAGCTCCAAAAGATTCAATTTTCTGTAAAGATGAAGTTATTTGGAGTGAAAGCAGTGGTGAAAAATACCATGATAAAAATAAGGTTTCTTATAAAAAAATAATCTCAATTCAATTTGCCTCGGAAGAAGAATGGCTTATTTCTGAAAAGGGATTTTCTCATAACTCTAAATTAACTAAACAAAAGAATAAGGATGGAGAAAATTCACGCTTTCGAAACTTTGAATTAAAGAACTGGAAAGACGACCTTTCTCAAGAATTCGGATTAACTGATTGGGAAAATGAACTTAATAATTGGGCAAAAGATCTTAATGCTTTGGAGCTTTCTAAAGTAGTAATACTTAAAAATAATTTAATAGCTGATCAAAGTAAAAATCAATCCACATCACAAAGCGAAAGCAAACCAACCCAAAAAAAAGACCCATTTTATAATTTTGCTAAAACAAAAGTGTTTATAGAATGTGATGAACAAAACCAGAGCACTTTAAATGAATGTCAACTCATGACATATATAAATAATAAATTTTTCGATCCTAAAACCCTTAATCTGGATTTCCCCTTTACGTTAGGAGAAATCATGCGACTGCTACATCAAAATCAAAATAAAACGGGCAAAAAAGATTTTGGGTTAGTGTTATCAGGTGGCGGGGTAAAATCTGCATATCAGACTAAGTTGATCGATCACCTTTATAAAAACAATTATGTTCAAAATATAGTCCAAAACAAAAATCAATCTCAAGAAAAGGACTCAAAAAATACGGTTAGTAATCCCGAAAAACCCATCAATGTTAAAAAGGATGCTAAAAACAATTCAAAAAAACCTATCGATGTTAAATATGTTTTAGGCAATTCCGGAGGAGCGCTTTTGGGAATGTTTGTTTCGGCTCAACCTAGAAATAGTAATGAATTGGGCAAACTGTCTTCTGTGTTATGGGGAGAAGAAGAGAAAGAAAGAGAATCCAATACATTTGTAAATTACACTGATATTTTTCGACATCTGAACCCTTTGAAATGGGGCAGTTTACTTTTATGTGTTCTTATATTGAGCGCTCTACTTTTTATGGCTTCCCTGTTTGTCCCAAAAACCCAACTGTACTGGGACAAACAATCATTTTCTCCAGAGGATGTAAATACCCTTCGACAAAAATATCCCAATCTAGTAGAAAAGTTTCAATTCCATCTCTCTACAAGTTATAAAGACAAACATTCCCGGTGGAGATTTAGTTTAAGTTGGATTGGTTTGCTCATTTTACCTCCATTAATTATCAAATTGGTAAATGGAAACGAAGGTGCAGAACATGTCCCGGAGATAGAAGGATTTTTCTATTTTCTCCTTTTATTGATTGCTATTTTTGCAGACAATTGTTTTATTACAAAAAGAAACAATAAAGCTTTTTTCCCTATTTATAAGAAAATTTACATGGCACTGCTTTATACAGGAGTGGCCTTGATAGCCATTCCATTTTTTTTAGAGCAAATCGGTCTAATTACGCCTCCATGGGTAACCCTACAGGTAATTTACCCATTAATAGGTTTGACAATTATTTTTCTCCGTGTAAAAACCACCTTAGAATTACGAAATGAAAATCAAAATCCTAATCATCTATTTCTAACATTATTCAGCATTGCCGGTGTCCTGTTAATCCTGATCCCCTTCGCCTACTCTATCCTACCTGCCATGTTTAAAGATCATCTTAATACCCCCATTTCATATCTTCAGTATAGCTTAGACGAAACACCGCCTCACTGGTTGAATTTGAGAATGTTATATATTGGGATAGGTTTCATTTTCTATTTTTGGGGAAAGAAAATCCAAGAAAAACCAAATTTTTGGGAAGCCGTTTCTTCCAACCAATTAAGTAAAGTATGGAGAAAAAATTTCTTTTCCTATTTGTTTTTAATATTAGGAATTGGATTTATTTTAATTCCTACATTATTTTATAGCTCCTACAAATCCTACTTTTCAAGCACAGTATTTATGGCTCCAATTCATTGGAGAACTTTTTGGATTTGTATAGGCTTTTTTGCAATATATTTAGCTAATTTTTATTACTATAAAAAAGGGGAAAACTATTTCCAATTTACCGATTGGAAAGCTTTAAAAGCCATTGGTTTTTTAGTTGCATTTATTGTTTTAACCTATCTAATAATGTGTTTCGTAGACTTAATGATTCCGTTGTCATTTTTTGAACTCAGTGCTAGTTTTTGGATTGCCCTATCAACTACAGCATTATTTTTAGCCATCGCTATATATTCATTTAGTTTCATTAATGTTAAAACCGATTCACTTTTTTATAAACCTTTGCGCTATACTCGAGAAAACTTAAAATTTTTATACTCTCACCACCCGGCAGGAAACTTAAGGACACCGCGATACATTCGTATCGTTTTGTTTTTTGGTCTTGGATGGTTATGGTGGAATTTAATTATTGGCCCGGGAGTCTATGGCAACGGACAAGCCAAATATTTTTTCAATGGAAAAGTTAATCAGTTTGTACAGACATTCATTGACTTATCTCCAACTCAAGAAAAAGATGAATCCAATGAAAACCCCTCCAACAAAGATGAATGTGACCCCTATCAGAATATTTGCGAAACACCTGGAGATCTTAAATTAAACACTCTTTTTGCCGTCCCGGCAAACGTTCTTTCCAAACAAGAGGAACGATACTTTCTTTTCAAACCTGAAAATGGCAACACCACGCTTAATAATGGCGATATCGAATATAATAATGGAGTCCATCGAGATGAACGGTGGCGTTTTCCTAATAAAAAATATATGACAAGCTTGGTTTTTTCATCCGGATCCCCCTTCCCAATATTTCCTCCACATTACGGTTTCTATAATAAAAATATTAAGAAATCTAAAACAATAGATTGTTCCAAAAGTAAAATGGAAAAGGTAAAAATCTCATCAGAAATAGAGAAAAAATGTGAGCATGAATGGTTAGTAGACGGGGGATTTGCACACAATATCCCTATCGAAGCAGCAAGAGATTTAGGGGTAAAGCAAGCTTTAGTGATTAATTCATCTCCACCTGATCCAATAAAAGGGGACTGTAGAGGGAAAGACCAAATGTTGTTTTTAAAAAAAATTTCCTTCATTAAAGATAACAATGGTAAAGATTCTCCTGTCAACTGCTTTTGGGGAGAATTGATTCGAAGCTCTCCAAGAATACTTCCATTTTTATTTGAGAAATCTCAGGGCGTGGATCAGGCGGCTCAAGGCGATATGATGATTGCCGAATTGGCACCAAGAACTGAAAATTTGGATTGGCCTTATCTATGGGATTTTCGAAAAGTGCAAGTCAAATACCTGCAAGAGCAAGCCACAAAACATCTACAACTGAATGCAAGAATCGGTCGAATTTTACATTGGGGACTTCCGGATTCAAATCATGTATTAATCATTTCACATGGCGGGAAAAAAGATGAGCGTTTAGAAAAAGAAAAGAATATTCAAAATGAAATGGTGGGTGACTCCAGATCTATTAAACAAAATATAAAACCTCAAGTTAAATCATGAGTTTAAGTTCTACATTTAAAGCCGAAGTTTATAGACCCATGGCATCGATTTTGATTCCCTTATTCTAATATCGTTCATCTTGCTGAATCGGCAATGCCATGGCGAGGATAGGGAACGGCGGCAGATCTTTATTCCGGCAAACCCAGTAACTGATACAGTACGAAAGCACGTATCCCATTGCGATGCCATAACCTAAAAATCCGACAGCTACCGAAAAGGAACCGGTCGGTCCTAAATGGTGCGCCATGAAAATGGAAAACAGGCAAATTCCAATGGCAAAGGTGCTCCCTAAAAACCATCCGGCAAACGCATATTCTTTGGGAATGCGTGGTTTCCAGATGGGATAGATCGAGGCGAGGATGATCATGTCCGCCATCATCGGTTCTGAAAACAGAAAGTTACCGATGCGGTCGACGATCACCGCGGCCAAATGGTTGGCCAAAACGATCACCCCAATTTGTAATGCTAACCTTGTTAAAAATCCTTTTAGTTTTTTCATTTCCAATCCCTGGAAGCAGCGTGACGCTGTGGCCCCCGGCCCGCAGCGTGACGCTGCACTCAAAATTTATTTGCGATATGTTTTCTTGCAAACTGTATCTTCAGAAATGTTTCTTTATGTTTCCTTCCATTCAACGCTAACCCCCTGGAGGTCAATCACCCCAGCCGCGGGGCAGGCCCCGCCGCCAATATTTCATTCGCGATGTGTTTATTTGCAAACGGTACCTTTAAAAAATATTCTACGGACTCCGCACAAACCACCCAGCATCGCGAATAAATGTTCCCACCAGGCAACGCCTGGAGGAAGCATGAATTTCCTAAGGTTCTTTTCAGTTTGTCTATCCGTCAACTTCTGAATATCCTTTTTGCCCCCGGCCCGCAGCGTGACGCTGCACTCAAAATTTATTTGCGATATGTTTTCTTGCAAACTGTATCCTCAGAAACGTTTCTTTATGTTTCCATCCATTCAACGCTAAACCCCCTGGAGGTCAATCACCCCAGCCCTCTTTAAAAAGAGGGGGCACATTGTCTTTCGCTCACTAATTGTTTTCTAAAGTAAATCTCAACTTATAAAAAAGGTTCTATCCTTTCTGTACTTATCACCGGTCATGGCAAATAATAGTTGCCTCCACGGCGAGTGGTCAATCACCCCAGCCGCGGGGCAGGCCCCGCCGCCAATATTTCATTCGCGATGTGTTTCTTGCCAACCGGACGCTTAGAAATATTTCTTTATGTTTCCTTCCATTTAACACTAAAGCCCTTAATGTGAATCACCCTAGCCCTCTTTAGGAAAGAGGGAATGCATCCACTTTCTTTTTAACATCAACTCCTAAAGACAAACCTTACTTTAGAAAATATTCTACTGACTCCGCACAAACCACCGATCGAGGAAAAATTTTGCATGCGGCGGCTGCGCCGCAAACCCCTGGAGGTGAATCACCCCGACCCTCTTTAGGAAAGAGGGCGAACATCAACCTCGCTTCAATATTTTTTTCTAAAGACAAACTTAACTTACAGAAAAGTTCTGTGGACCCGGCGTTCACATCAACTCATCGAATATCAAGGTTGCCCTCACGGTCAGTGAGTTCCCTCCGGGCGTGGCCCGGAAACTCCTGGAGGAAAAATCCCCCCAGCCCCCTTCAAAAGGGGGAGCGCATTGTCCTTCGCTATTTAATATTTTTCTAAAGACCAACATCACAGCTAAACCCTGCGCTTCCTTTAAATGGCCTTTACCTTAGGCCAAATGGGCGAGTAAGTCAACCGTTCCGCTGAAATCAAAACCCTTGGTTTTGGCCAAATTGTTTTTATGCGAAATTTTATAATAATCGGCGATAGGATACCCGTTAAAAAGAGGCGAGTTAAATTTTCAGGTTTTTATCAGAGAAATATCCATTTTCCGATAGAAATCGCCTTGGCGGGACTTTTAGGACGCAAGCGCTCCTTTGGAATGAATAACCCGGCTTTGTACAACAGAGCCGGGTTTCGGGTACAAAGCTTTAATTATCTTCAAACAGGGCGCCTGCAACCCAATCTTCTTTATTCGGAGCAGTTCGATTTCTACCTCCGCTGACGGTGGCCATACCTCCATCGGCCACGTTATTTCCACCTCCGGTAACGCTGGCAAAACTTCCACTAGCCGTATTCGCAAAGCCCCCGCTTATGCTGGAGCTGCCTCCACTGGCTGTGTTAGAACTGCCACCGCCGACGGAAGATGACTCTCCACTAGCGGTATTCCCCACGCCACTGCTGATGACCGAGAAGTCACCACCGGCCATGTTGAAACGTCCGCCGCTGATAGCCGAGAAGTCTCCACTGGTATTGTTAAACAAGCCGCCGCTGATGCTTGAGTAAATTCCGCGGGCTGTATTATTTTTACCACCGCTAATGCTGGAATACTGCTCAGTGATATGATTGTCCCTACCTGCCACGAATCCGCCGAAACTGGAATAATTATGACCATGACCCACTACGATATTATGTGAGCCTGACTTGTCAGATGCGGGTGTGCCGTTGCCATTATAAGGATCGGTGAGTTCATCATAACCCACGATAAGGTTGCCTAGTCCATTCGTGAAAGTAGTGGTGGTACTATCCGGGTCCTGAGCATTGCCATTGGTCGCGCCCAGACCATTTCGAATCCGCACATTCACTCCATCGAAATTAATATCGTTTCCATTTCGAGTCACTCCCGCTAATAAAGATTTCAGTTCATCGATTTGGGCCTGCAACGATTCGACCGTAGGCGTCCCGCCGGTATACGTCACTTCCAAAGTAGGTGCGAATGCCCCCGCTTCTCTAGAGTTCATATCGATTCCATTTGTCGTTCCCGCAGTGCGAATGGTAACACCCTCATTGGCGAATCCTCCGTCTATCCAGCCCTGCACCAAGTTCACTCCTGCCGGCGTCAAATTAATCGTGGTCTGCCCGATAGCAAACGCAGGAATCACTCCGCGAATAGTATCGGATCCGGACAAATCGCTCCAGTCGGCAGTGCCTTCACTCCAGGCTGTGCTTTGCCGAATAATATTGTAGGCACCACTACTCGCATCGGTTAAATTTAATATGATGGAGGCAGCAGTCACCGTGGCATCTGATGGAATAGATGACAAATCCCATTTGATTAATGCGGCGATTTCTCCACCGGATCCGTCATTGCCGTCTGCCAGCAAAGCGATTTCGGAACCATAGTTTGTATTAGGTGTGGTTTCGCTGATATACGTATCCTCCACCGCGGTGAGCTGACTGGTGGCAGCAAACGAAAACGTTATCGCAAACAACACATTTATAAATACCCATAGACCCATTATGTTTTTCATTGCCGTTCCCTCCACATGAAGATTCCATGCAAATAAGATTTATCCAATTTTTGTACAGGTATAATGCCGTTTTGATCCAACCGTGGATATCGTTGGACCTATATTTATGTTGTCCTATTTTGTTTTACAGGGAAGAGACGGAGGAAATAGGTTTTAGGCAATTCTGCACAAAAGGTTTTACGGTAGGTTGAGTAACGAAGAAGTTTGAAAACTCATTTTTCGGAGTCGGAAAAGGGTTCAAACCCGGCCTGCAAGGCAAGGCCGAGTGGAGTGAACGCATTTTAATTTGTTTGAAACAGGGCCACGGCGGCTAATTGCCGAACCTTGGAGCCATTCAGTGCTGCTACCGAATTTAGGGCTTACGGTACGTTTAGGCCAAAGATGTCTCCTACCCGGCTGGGCTTACAATACAACCGGTCCTACAAATTAGAATCTTTTCATAAGTCAGATTTATTTGGATCTGCCAGACCTCTTTATAAACTTTTTATGCTTTCTTTGAGCCTTTGCTTTCACATTAGATTTTGAGGAACTCTTTTGGTTGAGAGATGAATTTGTTTTGCGGATTTATGTTTCCACGGACTCTCTGCGACCCCTTTCGCCGGTGGCACCAAATTCCTGGCATTAAACCACGATGCAAAAAGGGCCGACCCTGGATGCCCAAAGGAAATACTTTTTCACTAATGATCTTCAAATAAACTCCCCGCCACCCAGTCATTGGTTCCGTTCGCATTACGATTACTACCACCACTGACACTAGAGTGGGTTCCATTTGCCTCATTTAAAAGTCCGCCGGTCACAGTGGAAGCACCGCCATTCGTCTTGTTGAAAACACCCCCGCTCACATGGGAATCGCTAGCAAGTGCTTCATTTTGAATACCTCCACTCACGCTGGAAGTAGACCCATTTGCTAAGTTATTGCTTCCCCCACTCACGCTTGCAGCCCTTCCTGCGGCAAAGTTTCCACTTCCCCCACTCACACTGGAAAAGTCTCCGGAAATGGTATTATTAAATCCTGCGACCAGACCCCCATAACCGGGGTAACTGTGACCCGGGCCAACCACAAAATTATGGGAGCCGGTCTTGTTTGAAGGAGAAATGGCCTCATCGTAACCCACAATAAGATTGCCTAACCCATTAACTTGAATGTTGGCACTACATGGTTTTTCAATCGGACAATTGGGGTCGCCGTTGGTCGCCCCCAAACCATTTCGAATCCGTACATTCACTCCATCGAAATTAATATTATTGCCTGTGCGGTTCACACCCGCAAGTAAACTTTTCAGGCTCTCTACCTCTGCCTGCAATTCTTCAATCGTGGGCGGACTGTTGGTATAGGTCACCGATAACCTGGGGATGCCGCCGGATTCCCGCGAATCCATATCAATACCATTGGTAGTTCCTGCGGTGCGAATGGTGATGCCGTTATTGACGAAACCCCCATCAACCCAGCCTTGCACCAAATCCACACCCTGTTCATTCAAAGGAATTGTGACTTTACCAAAACTGAACGGCGGAATCACTCCGCGAATAGTTGCGGAACCGGACAGATCGCTCCAATCCACTGTGTTTTCACTCCAATTCGTATTTTGACGGATAATGTTATACGCCCCGCTGCTCGAATCAATTAATTTCAGAGTGATGGACGCCGCAGTTATGGTCGCATCTGACGGGATGGAAGAAACATCCCATTTAATTAATGCGGCGACTTCTCCACCGGACCCATCGTTGCCATCGGCTAACAAGACTATTTCATTTCCAAAGTTGGAATTTGGAGTCGTTTCACTGATATAACTGTCCTCCACAGCAGCGAATTGATCGGTCACCGCAAACGAATTGCCAGTTACAAACAACAGAGTTAATAATACCCACAAAGCGATTATCTTTTTCATGATCGATCCCTCCACATGCTGTTGAAAAAACAATTAGGCAGAGAATTAATTCTCGAATCAAAATATACAGTCCCGGTGAACCACTTAATATCGTTGGGCCTATATTTTTGTTGTCCTATTTTGTTTTACATGGAATACCGATAGAAGAGGGATTTGTGGAAGTTATGTATTAATGGTTAAACCATGGGATGATCTTACCGGAGATCTTCGGAAAACTAATTTTCCGGTGGAGGCAAAGCGCCCGGCCCTGCATGGCAGGGCCGAGTTGAGTGATTGTTAATTAATCATCCTGGAACAAGGCACCGGCCACCCAGTCATATTCATCGGCGGCGGTTCGGTCTTCACCTCCACTTACGGTGGACCCGGTTCCTGACGCGGTGTTGTTTCTACCTCCGCTGACACTGGACCAAACACCATCTGCGTTGTTGTTAACGCCTCCGCTGACAGTGGCACTGGTATTGCTGGCCATGTTTCCCTGGCCACCAAGAACACTCGCATTGATTCCGTCTGCGATATTATTGATTCCGCCACTGACCGAAGATTGAATTGCTTCCGCATTGTTAGTCGCGCCACCCAACACGGTGGATTTAGCTCCTATAGCATCATTCCCGGTGCCACCCACAACGCTGGCATGATCTCCCAAGGCATCATTGAACAAACCTCCGCTCACCGTTGAATAAGGCGCATCAGATTTATTATCCTGTCCCGCAACGAACCCACCAAAACTGTTATAGGCATGGCCGTGTCCGATCACCACATTATGCGATCCTGATTTGAACAATACGCAATGAAGACCACTGCAATTCCTATGCGATTCATTGTAACCAATGACCAAGTTACCAAGCCCATTGACCGTCGTATCTGTCAAACTTTCCGGATCGCCAGGGTTTCCGTTGGTGGCTCCCAGTCCATTTCGAATCTGAACATTCACGCCATCGAAATTAATAGTGCTTCCATTTCGGTTCACTCCGGCTAATAGAGCTTTGAGTGCATTGATTTCAGCCTGCAGCGATTCCAAGGTCGGTCCGCCGCCGGTATACGTCACTTCCAGAACCGGAGCGAAGCCACTGGAATCCCGTGAATCCATATCAATTCCATTGGTTGTGCCTGCGGTGCGGATGGTAACTCCATTATTGTCAAACACACCGTTCAACCAGCCTTGCACCAGTGCCACTCCCGCCGCGTTTAAATTGATCGTCGCCTGACCGGAGGCAAACGCAGGAATGACTCCGCGCACCACCGCCGAACCGGACAGGTTGCTCCAGTCGGCAGTGCCTTCACTCCAGGGAGTGTTTTGCCGAATGATGTTATAGGCTCCGGGGCTGATGTCAAAAATGTTCAGGGTAATGGAAGCCGCGGTGACCGTTGCTCCCGCAGGGATGGAAGAAAGATCCCATTTAATTAAAGTGGCTAACTCTCCTCCGGTGCCGTCATCTCCATCGGCCAGTAAAGTAATATCGGATCCATAGTTTGTGTTCGGAAACGATTCACTGATAAACGTATCTTCCACTGCCGTGAACTGACTGGTCACCGCCCATGCCGGTGTGCTCGTTATTAATACCCACAGGAAAAACAGGCATATCGGTTTTGCGAATTTCATGATCTCTCCTCCTCATCGAAAAACAATTTTATTGGATTCTCAAGCCCCTGTTCCCACAATCTGGCATACCCATAATGGGTTGTCAACCCAAGAGATTTTGAAATTAAAATGTTTTGTTACGGTATTAGGAAGAAAGAAGGTATTTTTTAAAAATTATATGTTTTAAAGCGAATTATAAAATTTAATTATCTTGAAAAACTACACCGGCCACCCAGTCATGGCTTTATGTATAATGCCTCACTCTGGGGTGAGCCCGGCCCTGAATTACAGGGCCGAGTTGTGTGATTGCTTTTTAATTATCTTGAAACAACGCACCGGCGACCCAGTCATCGTTTCCCGGTGCTGATCGAAAGGCTCCACCGCTTATGGTGGAGTGTTCTCCACTAGCGGTGTGGCTGCGTCCGCCGGTGACGTTGGAATAATTCCCATTAGCCACGCTTCCAAAACCCCCAATCATGCTGGAATAATTTCCATTGGCCATATTGGTATCCCCTCCACTGATGGTGGAATGCTCTCCCACTGCGAAATTGTTAAAACCTCCGGCAACAATTGATTTTTCCCCTATCGCTGTATTTTGGGATCCACCGCTCACCGCTGAGGCTAACCCGGTGACGGTGTTGTTGTTTCCCCCTTGGACGCTAGAGTAGTTTCCACTTGCAAGATTTTCGAGCCCGGCGCTGATGCTGGAATTTATTCCGCTGGATACGTTTTTATAACCTCCACTGATACTACAATTCTCTCCCGAGGCTGTGTTAAAGTTTCCACCGCTAACGGCGCAATAAATACCGGATATAACATTATCCCGACCCACCACCAATCCACCGAAACTCGAATAGTTGTGCCCATGACCGATCACCACATTATGGGAACCGGATTTATCGGATTCAGGGAAACCAGCACCCAGGAAGGGAGCAATGGATTCATCATAACCGACAATCAAATTACCTAAACCATTGACGGAGGTCGTCGTGAAACTATTCGGGTCTTCCATATTTCCATTAGTCGCGCCCAGGCCATTTCGAATCCGAACATTAACGCCGTCAAAATTGATATTGTTTCCTGTCCGGTTCACCCCCGCTAATAGATTTTCCAAAAACGCCACGCGTTCCAGCAGATTTTGCACCACGGTGTTATAGGTCACTTCCAAAGTGGGGGCGGGTCCAGCCGATTCCTTAGAATCCATCATGATTCCGTTGTTGGTACCACCGGTTCGAATCATCAACCCGTTATTGGGAATGGAGCCGTCCACCCAACCCTGCACCAAAGCGACGCCACTGGCATGTAAGACATGGGTCCCTAAACCAAACGTTAAGGGAGGCACGGTGCCTAATAAAGTTCCGCCTTGATTAAGATCGCTCCAGGTCACCGATCCCTCGGTCCAGGCCGTGTCTTGTGAATAGATATTGTAGGGTGCCGAACTGGCATCGGTATAATTGAAGGTCACCGAAACGCTGGTCACGGTTGAACCGGCAGGGATGGAAGACACATCCCACTGAACTAACGTGACGACTTCTCCATACCTGCCGTTATCCGGATCTTGCGAAACTCCGTCGGCAAGGAGTTCCATTTCGGCTCCATAGTTCATAGTGGGAGAAGTGCTTCTCACATAACTGTCTTCAGGGTTGGTGAATGTACCGGTCAATGCCCAGACCGGTGTGCTGACGAATAACACCCATAGTAAAAATACAGAAAACGTTTTTACGAATTTCATGATCTCTCCTCCAATGTGTTGTTAAAAGATCTTGAACCTCCGTTTTATATATAGTCTGATTTATCTTAACTGGTTGGATAATGCCTCACTCTGAGGTGAACCCGGCCTTGCTGTGCAGGGCCGGGTTGAGTGAATTACAAAATTTACTCATCCTGAAACAAACCACCAGCCACCCAGTCCAATTCCTCGGCGGCGGTTCGGTTGAGACCTCCACTGACCGTGGACCCACTTCCCTCCGCGGTATTGCCATTGCCTCCGGTAACACTGGACGCAGGTCCATCCGCTGTGTTACCAGAGCCTCCGCTGACACTGGACCAAAATTCCATGGCTTTGTTATTGAGGCCTCCACTGACTGTGGAACTGCTGTTTATGGCCATATTTCCACTTCCACCCAAAATACTGGAGTGAATTCCGCTTGCAACATTATTGACTCCGCCACTGACCGAAGACAGAGTTTGGCTCGCATCATTGCCCTCGCCACCCGACACGGTGGATTCTCTTCCATTAGCCTCATTCCCATTTCCACCCACAACGCTGGAATGATTTCCAATGGCATCATTTTCCAAACCACCACTCACGGTAGAATAAGGCGCTGCCGATTTATTATCCTGCCCCGCCACTAATCCTCCAAAACTGTTATAGGCATGGCCGTGCCCGATCACCACATTATGCGATCCGGATTTGAACAACACACAAGCAAAGTCATCACAGTTCCTATGGGATTCATTGTAGCCAATAATTAAATTGCCTAAACCATTGACCGAGGTATCGGAAAGGCTTTCCGGATCGTCGGGGTTTCCATTGGTAGCGCCTAAACCATTTCGAATCCGCACATTAACACCATCGAAATCAATATTATTTCCTGTGCGGCTCACTCCGGCTAATAAAGCTTTCAGCTGATTGATTTCGGCTTGCAACGATTCCACTGTCGGAGTTCCGCCGGTATACGTCACTTCTAATGTAGGAGCAAAGTCTCCCGACTCTCGGGAATCCATATCGATTCCATTGGTGGTACCTGCGGTGCGGATGGTGATCCCATTATTGTCAAACACTCCGTTGACCCAACGTTGCACTAAGCCCACTCCCTCTACATTCAAATTGATTGTGGTCTGACCTAGGGCAAACGCTGGGATGACTCCACGAACTAAAGCAGAACCGGACAAATCGCTCCAGTCAGCAGTGCCTTCGCTCCACGGGTTGTTTTGACGGATGATGTTATAGACACCACTACTGGCATCGAATAAATTCAGCGTGATTGATGCAGAAGTGACTGTCGCCCCCGTGGGGATGGAAGATAAATCCCATTTAATAATAGTGGCAATTTCTCCTCCGGCGCCGTCATTGCCGTCTGCCAGCAAAGCAATTTCAGAGCCAAAGTTGGTATTGGGTTGGGTTTCGCTGATGTATGTATCTTCCACTGCGGTGAATTGACTGGTCACCGCCCACGCCGGCGTGCTCGTTATTAAGACCCACAGAAATAACAGGCATATCGGTTTTGCGAATTTCATGATCTCTCCTCCTCATCGAAAAACAATTTAATTGGATTCTCAAGCCCCTGTTTCCACAATCTGGCATAACCTAAATGGGTTGTCAACACAGGAGAACCCTTTAACCAAATAATGGAGGAGCGTTCGTTTGAAGGAGAAATGCTTCTCTACTCTGTAGCGATTGTGCGAACTCGAAGGAAACCATTGGCGGGAATGAAAACTATTGGTAAATGCGCTTTTAAAATTTTCCGGGGGAAAGTAAATTAATGAAAAGGAGTCTGCGGAGAGAGGGGTTCAGGTTTAAAATTAAATCTCTAATGGTTTTCTAATTCTTTAGTTAACACCGGGTACACTGCCGGGAGTTCCGATAAATCAGATTCAGTTTTTCTGCGGCAAACCCAATAGCTGATCCATAGAGGTACAAGGAAACCGAATATAATTCCAAATCCCAAAAGCCCCATGGCTAAAGAAAAGGAGCCGGCTTTTCCCAGACCGAAGACAAGAGTTCGAGTGGATAGAAAAACCAGCAAACCGGCGGCGCTTCCAAAAAACCATCCCAGGAGTCGATTGCCTATAGATACATGGTTGACCCAAATGGGGAAAAGGGATGCGATGGCAATTATATAAACTATAGTAGCCCCGGAATAACGAAAGTCACTGAGATGCGCCGTCACCCCAATGGCAATGCCAATAACTATAAGAGTCATGCCAATTTGCAGGAACAATTTCTTCATAAAAGCCTCATCCGCATTGATGAACTGCCTGTGAGAGAGCGACCTTGCGGCCTGATTTACCCTAAATGGATTGCATCAACTTAACCCAAACAGGGTAACGTGTCAAGGGGTGTATTGAATGTTTATCACTCGACTATAATTTGGCCGGTATGGTTACTTTTGTGGATTCAGGTGAGATGAAGTAATTTAAATAAATTCAAGTGCTTGGAAGGTTATCTGCGTGAAAAGATATTCATCCGGCACTTTTTTAATCAATTTTTAAATTGAGAAGTTTGCAGGCAAAGTTTTTGATCCGGCAAAGGGGAGTGAGGGGATTGCATTCTTTAAGTCGAATTCCGCAATTCTTGGATCCCGGAAAACAAAATACTTGCAGCACAATAAGTTATTGAATAAAAACATTATCAAATAAACACCAGAGGTTTGAACTATTTCGAAAATAGTAACTATTATTTCAATGGATGTTTAAGGAATTAAATTAGTCATTATGATGGGTTGATCCAGAAACCGTTGGGCGCAAGTCAAGCTTCCGACGTCCCATCCTTGTTTGTAGAATTCGTTTTTTTTGTACAAGTTTTTTTGTTTCACATATTTTTCAAAAGGATGCCCGGATGTGACATAGCCGCTATGGCAGCCGTCCTCGAAACCCACTTGATATTCGGGATGCATTTTCAGTTTCTCCAAATGAACACGTTTCGCAGAAGTGCTAGCGCATCCGTTCAGCAAAGTTAAAATCACCGCTCCAACAATAATTCGTTTCATTCGTATCCACAACTTAAACATATTCTCATATTAATAAAATACCAAGGAATCTAAAAGAAGAATCTGACCAGGATTCATTACAAGAAAGTTCAAAAACATTAAAACAACACACTCTTTTTTGAGAAATTTATCAACCTTTTGGTTTATTTTTTGACGAAAAATATTACCCGAGGAAAAATTATTACGAGTTTGTTCTATATATATACATACGTTTTGGAGTACAATATCGGCTGACTACGATGTGACACAAACCTCAAAGTTTTCATCCTAGAAAGGGGCTATGGATAAACGAATCGAAGGTTTAATTACCAATGCAAAAATGCTGTCCTCCACAGGTTCCTTCCAGGAAGCAATTTCCGTTTTCAACCAGGCGATCGAAATCGACCCCACCAACATCACACTCTGGGTCGCGAAAGGCAATACCTTAATCAAAGCCGCTTTATACGAAGAAGCGGTCATCATTTTCGAAACCATCTTCGCATTGGATTCCAATTTCCATTTGCTCTGGAATCCTTATCAAAAAGAATTTGTGGAATCCCTGATAGGTATCGATCCAAATGTTTCAATTCACTTCCTGGAAATAAAACCTGAGGAAATAACTTTAGACACCTTATTGGATTTGATGATCATCAATAACGATAAGAGCGACCCCGACAAAACCGATTCATCCTCCACCCCTGCCTCACCTGAACAACCCGAATCCACGAGCCCTCCTCCCAAAAACCCGGATGAGCAGAATCAATAACCGGTCATATTCCTCGACTCCTAAAAATATAATTCAGTGAACCAGGTCATGACAGTGTGAATCGCATTGGGTTCCAATCGTCACGGCTCCCCAACCCGTCCAAGGGAAAGAGGATGAGGCCGGTGGCCACAACAGAGCCAGTGAATTATTTTATAAACACACCGGCATCTTCCATAAGGCAAACCATCGATGCCACCGGAGTCGATATCGGTTTCCTCAAGTTTTCCTATTTCGCCGAAAGAGAATCAATGCTACCGGAGAATTTATTACAACGCGCAAAATAGAATCCGCACCGATGACCGGTTCGGCCTCGAACGTAAAGACACCCCCCACCGACCCCTGGGGATTTAGGATATAAACATCAGAATCTATTTTACTCAATCACCTTGACAAATAATATAAAGTCTAAATGGACACTTAATTTATAGATTGGAAAATATATTTAAAAGTAATGCAAATTTTGAGATTCAAAGACTATAATTTTTGAATTATCCTAAATTTTTCTTTCTAATTCATTAATTTTTAAACATTTAAAGTTTTTGAAGAGGTAAACTGATTAACCATTGATTTTTCAAAGGGAATAACTCAAAATTGGAAGTATATAAACAATAAAGTACGGAAGAATATTGAATCATCAAAGTTTTATTTTGGATATATTACGGATGCATAATGTTGATTTAATTTTGGACAAAATAATATGCCAAAAATAAACCAAAAGATAATTAGTTGGGCACGACAAGCAAGAGGGCTCACTATAGAAGAAGCAGCAAAAAAATTACAGCTTAAGGACACAAAAGCTAGTAAAGGATCGGAGAAACTATTGGCATACGAGGAGGGCAAAATACCCTCTCGCTCATTACTATTAAAAATGTCAAAATTGTATCGAATCCCTCTATTGACCTTTTACTTAGATAATCCACCTAGGAAAGGAGATCGTGGCAACGACTTCCGAACTTTACCTGAAGATTTTCCTCATGAGAAGGAGGACGTTTTTGTTGACGTTTTAATTAGGGATTTAATAGCACGTCAAAGTGTACTACGTGAAATTCTAATAGAGGAGGATGAAGTCAAAAAGCTTTCGTTTATAGGCTCCGCTAGTATTGAGCAAGGGATTTCTTATACTTCAAATATCATTTGCAAAAAAATAAATTTTGATTTAGAAAAGTTTCGAAGCTTTAGTAAACCCAGCGAAGCATTTAAATATCTGCGTTCAATTGTCGAAGAAATCGGGATTTATGTCCTGCTAACCGGGAATCTAGGTTCTCACCACACTAAAATTGATCTTAAAGTTTTTAGAGGTTTTGTTATTGCAGACGATATTGCTCCCTTTATAGTTATCAATGATCAGGATGTAAAAACTTCATGGTCGTTTACCCTCTTACATGAATTAGTTCATTTGTGGTTAGGTCAAACAGGAGTGAGTGGTTCTTTCTCTGAAAACCGGATAGAGAAATTTTGTAATGAAGTTGCCAGTGAAATTTTATTACCCGAGGAGGAATTGGGCAGCTTTAGGCCAAAAGTTTCAAACTTTGATCAACTTGCTGAAGAAATATCATATTATTCTCAAGCACGTAATATTAGTAGCACTCTAGTTTCATATCGACTACTAAAACAAAAACACATTAACAATAAACTTTGGTCCAAATTATCTGAGCACTTCAAAATGAAACTGCTTTTATCAAAGAACAAACAAACAAACAAAGATAAAGCATCGGAAAAAGGACCAAATTATTTTGTCGTGCGAAGACACAAGCTTGGCAATGCTTTAGTTAACTTTGCTGAGAGAATGACAAATTCCGGAGCACTTACACCTACTAAAGCTGGATTTTTGCTAGGTGTCAAACCTTTAAAAATTCACAAATTATTTGACATTGGCAAAGCAATATAAGGAAATTACATTTGCTTTATCTTCTTGATGCCAACACATTAATTGATGCAAAAAATCTCTACTATCCAATAAAAAGAGTACCAGAATTTTGGGAATGGCTAATTCATCAAGGTCAATTAAGTAATATTAAAATCCCCATCGAAATTTATGAAGAATTTAAAGATACCAATCCAAAGGATGGAAAAAAGGATGATCTTGCACTTTGGGCTGAAGATAAGGAAATAAAAGACGCATTGTTATTCAATGAAGAAGCTGAGGGAGATTTAATTAGACAAGTTACTTATTTGGGATATGCTGAAGACCTAACAGATGATGAAATTATAAAAATTGGACGTGATCCCTTCCTGATTTCTTATGGGTTAAAAGATCCTCAAAACCGCTGTATCGTAACCACTGAAGTATCTAAACCAAATCGAAAAAGGGCAAATAGACATATCCCCAATGTTTGCGCTACTTTCCAAATTCCATGTATAAATAATTTTGATTTAATTCAAAAGCTAGATTTTAGCACTGGTTGGAAGGAAAATCCTTCATAAAAATCACCATTAAGTATTTTTCTTTTCCATAATAACCTCAAAGAGAAATCTATGATTCCTTTTTAAGCATTTGGAGGATTTGGTCCCATTGATTATCCAATTCTTCTTCGAGGTGTTCGTGATCATGGCTTAAGTGGCGCTGCTGAAAAAATTCCACCTGGTTTTTGAGCGCAGCCATCTTTTCTGAATTCTTCTGCACAATCTCAGAATTCTTGCGAGTCAATTCCTGCAGAGTCTTCACCTGCTCTTTCACTCCACTGATGATCACCTGCGAGGTGATCAGTGTCGACCCGCCCCAACCGACTAATCCCAAAAATGCAATTGTAAGAATTTCACCAATCTTTCGACTGCTGATTCCATTACCATTACTATTTGGTGGAGCCACTCCACGATCACCGGAAACATTTTTTTCTGGTTCCCCCATTCACGGTCCTTTCTCACTTTACTTTTGTTTCACAACTTCAACGTCTACGTCCCGAAAATGTAATTTAGTGAATAATAAAATCGTATCTAGATCTATTATTGTATAGAGGTTTTCACAAATTTCCAGGGAGGACTCATCATCACCAAAGCCCGGGATAAAAAGTTGAGTCTTATAATTGTTATGAAAGGCAATCAGGTGAGATCACCGAGGATGTGGAGAATGAGTTGGGGGGAATGGGTGAGATTGAATTCTGCCCAAGCTGTAGGATTCGTATAGATTGTTTCAATATTTTCAAGTCAATTTCCTGGTCAAAAATAGCCTGTGTACTTGTGGAAAACCGCTTCGCGGTTTACATACAGGATTCACAGGCTCAGCTTCTGCAAAGCAATCCTTTTGACGGCTAATTCCATTGAAAGTTGCTAAAAACCCGGTTCTAAAAAAGTTTGAAGTATGGTTTAGCGAAACAAATTGAAACCATGTCTACGAAACCCACACCGAAGAATTTCCGGGAGTTGTGGACACACTCTGCAAACATTTAAAGTGCTAGAGCATTTTTAATTCATTCGGGTTGAGATTATCTTCTCGACAATTGCTTTTCGATGGCCTTGATACGCTCCAACTGAATTTTATCCAGCAATGCCATTTCATTCTGAAGACGCTTGTCGAGTTGTTGTGTTGCCGCTGAAATGTTCACATCAAGAAGTCTCATTTCTCTCTGTAAATTTTCGTCCAGTTTTTCAACGTGCTTAAATATTTGTTGCGATAACTTTAAAGCCGCCGCATGCCCGTCCAGCATTTCATGCTTATGAAGCCTTTTCGAAATATCATTATTCGTTTCTTCCAGCCTGGAAAGGTCGCGAACATATCCGGACATACCAATACCGATGATCATTAATATCACCGTGGTCCAACTGGCAAAGGCACCCCAGTTTGTCGTCCTGCTTTCGGATATTTTTTGAAAGCCTATTCTCATCTCCTCGGCAACGGACTTTAAGCTGGAGTTAAGGTTAGCCACGTCCTCATGCAGGCGCTCATTCTGAACTTCAAGAGAGGAGATTCTCGGCTCTAAAATTGAGTTTCCTTGCCTTCCATTATATCTTTTCATTTGTGTTCGCTCGATTTGCGGATTAGGCTATCTTACCAATTGATATTAGGACCGGCGGTCTGCTTAAGAAACAACTGCACCATCAGAAACGCGCCACCGTTACCATTTGATGGAGCCACTCGTCGATGATTACCGGAAACATTTTTTTCTGAATCCCCCATTCACGTCCTTTCTCCACTTTGCTTGTAATTCACCACTCCAACGTCCTCGCCCAAAAATGTCTCTTTTCATTTCGGACAGGTCGCTTTTGGTGATGTCGCTCACTCTTACAATCCTCCTCTTGATTTACTAAAATCGGAAGTATCAAAGCGAACGTCACCAAAATCCATCGAGAGATCTAACTCGTGCCTCGCGTCTGAAATGCCAAGCGAAACTCGATCCCACGGAATATTGAAATTCTGGATATTACTTAGGTCTGCAATTTGGGTATTGTTCACCCACATTTCGATAATTCCGTCATTGTTGGTATCAGCGGTTTCCTTTACGGCGTGAACACATCCGACATGCCAGATATCATCTTTTATTTCCATATCAAATTCTGTTCCGGCAATTGTTCCCGTCGGATCGTCTTTGTAAATAGGACGCGGAACCACATAGCCAAATGTCGTATCGTATGACAACCCAAGTCCCATTACATCCGATCCGCCGGTTGCACCGAATATGGAACACATGCCCACCCAGTCATTATCGTTTGTCGAAGTCATGTTATGAGTGGTTCGAGCCGAATTAATTTTGAAATGAAAGACCATCCAAAACTCGGTGAACGCTGTTATATTTTTATAATAATAAGAATGGCTTCTTATGGATGCGTGTTGGACAATATCACATTCAAGCCTTTTGTTTGCAATCGCTATTGAATCGCTATCTCCGGTTGTGGGAGTATAACCGGAAGGTGCGCTGTCTAACATTTCTCTTTCACCGCCATTGGTGGTGGTGCCGTTGGTCCAGGGAAGATAACCAAACGATAATAAACCTTGTGAACTTGGCCCATATTCGTTTAAGACGGTATCGCCGGGGCCTCTTCTAAAAGCTCCCCTCCAGGAATTAGAACCCGCATCCCAAGTGATTAACTGTTTTGAATCGTAATGATCGACAATGCTTCGATCCAGAGGCAGCCTTCCGTCAGTGTTATCAAAAAACAAATTATGAATATCCCAATCTTTTAGCCCACCGATTTTATAAAAACGGTCGCAATTGTAGCGCGATGAACGCTGAACAGTTCCAAGTCTAAGTGTGTAGATATCTCCCGAAAAAGTAAACTCGTTATTGTTCCCCTCGTCGTCAATATCGACCTCATTAGCCTCAAAGGGTCCATGCAATATATGATTTCTGAAAGTTGTGATACCACTGACGGAACCCGGAGCGCGTAATTTTACGCCTATACTGGATGAAAACTCAGCATCGCTGTTGGACGAATAAGTTGAGTTTGCCTCATTCATCATGCAATGAACAAAGGTCATGGTTTCGGCAGCTTCCAAATCGATTCCAACATTCATATTTTCACCGTGCATGGCAATATGACAACCGCGAGTACAACCTTGCGCTTGCGGGTCATTCGCTTCAATGGTTCTAAATCCCGCTCCCATGATTTGTTTGAATTTAAAATATTCGGAGTTATTCCAATAAGAATTACCGTTCTCAATGGGGTTCCCGTTATGGACATTTGATTGTGCCTTAAGGCCAGGCATTTGCAACCAACCAATTTGACAACGCTCAACAAAAACATTTTTAACTAAATTATGAGAATAATTGCCTACCGTTTGAAGTGCCCAAACGCGAGCGTTTAAATCCGAAGCGTCGTCACTAAAAGTTCCAGCCGCAAATTCCAGAGTATCGTCATCAGCATGAGTAGACGTAACATCCAGAACATTAGCGGCTTTATTATTGCCCGCGATATCCGCGCTATGCACCTGGACGGACCAAGTCCAATTCCCAAGTTTATGAAATCTGGAATTCGTTCCGGATTTCAGAATAATTTGCGAACGTCCGCCTGTTCCGCCGCCTGCGGTAAACTCTAATTCCGGGTAAGCCACATCGGAGTAATAAGGCTTGTATTTCCAGGGATCAATGATCCCTTCCGGACCATGATACAACCCAACTCTATGCGAGGACCAGTCAGAGGGTGTGCCCGGACCCGTTAGCCCGCCATCAATAATTAAATCGGAAATCTCAATCCATCCCGCGGCAACCCAAATTCCAATCATGTCGTCCGAATTTAAAATCAATCGGGTTCCATGGCCTGCTCCTCGGATTCTTAACGTGGGATTAGACGGATGAATTTCTTTTGCCCACGGGTCAACGGTGCCGTCTCCAGGGTCTTGCCCAAATGGATCTTTTACCATAAAGCCGGCCTTCATAATGGTTGGTCCCGCGGTTCCCGGAAAAAAGTTTCCGGCAAATGTTTCGATCCCATCTAAGCGAATTTTGCCCTCTGGTAAAATCAAAGTTCCACCGTAATTATTATGAAGCGCATCATTGATAGCCGCTTGAATTTTTGAACTATTATCTGCGGTTCCGTCTGTATTAAGTGCATAATCGGTTTTCACATCGACCTCAAAGGGTTTGAAAGCACTGCCCCCACCTCCACCACCGGTGGCGTTGATGGTGATGTCGTCCGTGTTGTTATCTACGGTTACATTTGTCCCACCGATAATACTTTTAATTGGAGTGTCCGACCCAACTTTGGTTTTCACCAGACCGGCACCCGATCCGGAATTGGAGTTGGTGTTAATTTCCCCTGGTGTTTGGGTGTTGTTGATGGTTACTTCATCCGCGTCATTATCAACGGAGATATCGGTTCCACCCTTAATCGTTTTCATTTCAAAATCGACACCGGATTTTTGTTTAAACACCTGCCCGGTTCCGGTTCCGACATTGGACATGGTGTTTTGTTCTCCCACCTCCACATCACTCGCTACGGCTGGGTCTCCGTTGGAATCAAACATGAGAAACTTATCCGCACGCAAAGTTTTTGTGGGAAGCTCGGTATTGGAACTTCCGTCCGATACAGGGATCGTCACCGAACGTCCGGCTTTTTCAAACGCACGCCGCGCCAGTTGGGTGTTTTTGTCCAATGCGTTTTCGACCACCTGCGGATTGAACCCGCCGCCGATGGTGAGGTCTTCCTGCTGAGTGAACGGCGGTTGATAAATAAGGTTTAACTTTTCGCCGCTGGGTAAAGGCGATCCTATTACGGGATAGGTGAGAGTGCCGCCGGGGTTTTGGTCCTGGTCGGGATTCAGCGTCAGTGAAAAATCCGAATCCAGCACTAACGTGTCATCATCGATTCCTGCCGCATTGGTATGAATGACCTGCGCTTTGGTTTTGTCCACAATTTTTGTGGTGATGGGCCAGGACGTGGTGACCCCGTTGCCTAAAAACGGACCGTCTTTAATATTTTCATTGGTGATCATGTTCGACTCCACAAACAAAAAAGCCCCGCTGCCACAGGTCCCTCCTGTGGAGCCGGGCGTCGCGTTTGCGGTGGTCCCAACCAAGGCAATTATTTAGTTTTCATTCCTTATTATTATACCAAGTCCTATCCCGTTCGTCTGCATAAATATTGTTTCGTACTCAATTTTTCCTATCTGCGATTGGAAAAGAGGGAGCACATTGACCTTCGCTCATTATTTTTTTCTAAAGGTCAACTCAACTTATGGAAAGGTTCTGGGAATTCGGCATTCACATAAATTCATCGGAAATTTAATGTTCCCTCCAGTCGTGGACTGGAAAAGAGGGGGCACATTTACTTCCCAATCTGAATCAATTTTGATAGAATGACTAGTTATGAAGCGAATCTTGTTTACATTGCTATTGGCTGTGGTTCTATACGGTGGGATTGCGGTGGAAGGTGTTCTGGCCGCGGACCGGAATTACAAAATCAAAAACTGCAACCGCAAAAAATTGTGGGAGGATTTTTCAATTTATCTTCAAATTTATGACCCTGAAACAATTGAGTTTCTTGATAAAAAGATAAAACCCAATAAAGAGGCTCCAAAACTAACTGAATCCGACTACGAAGAAATTGAAAAGTTTGATAAAAAGCTTCATTATTATATTTCTGAATGTATTTTATTGATGAAAGAAATAAATCAGTTAACTCGCAATGTGTCTGATGTAAATCCTAATAAGGCTTTTGATATTACAATCCGGTTCAAATATATTTTGGTTATGAACGACATCCCCTTCCTAAGCAAATGGAATAAAAGGGAAAACAGACAACTTTTTTCTATTAACTTTGCCCCTTTAATGCCTGGAAAAAGTTTTTAAGTTTTAATTTTGTTGAATTTTTTAAGTACTTTTTTACAAATTCATATTTAGTTTCTGAACCTTTACCATCCTCTTTGATGGTCAATTGTATTATATTGACCATAGCCTTTTCACCTTCCACAAATTCTGCAATTGTTAGAGCTAATGGATTTTTGGTATCTTTATGTTTTTTCCATATACTTCCAAACAAATACCATTCCATGAGTTTGACTTGATCGACGGTGTTTTTCATGACATCGTCGACGTTCAAATTCAATCCCTCCACCTTCAACAGTTTCGCCGCGTTCACCATCTCTTGCACCTTCGCCGGGGTGAGTTGGAACAGGCCTTTAGCTCCATTAGAACTCACCATCTTCGGGTTGAGTCCCGATAACGTTTCTCCCAACGCTCCCATCACGTTATTGATCTGCCGGTCCGCCACCTCAAATTCAAAAGGAGCCGACGCTGTGACTTCAGCAAAACTTTCAAGAGTCTCTCCTTTACTCTCAAAACTCACATGACCCACATTCCAATTTCCTTGCTTCGCTTGTCCATCTCGCTTTAAGAACAATTCCGGAGCGCGGGCGTATTGTTTATCATGGATGAAATAATTCAACAAATTGCGGTCAATCACCCCAGCCCTCTTTAAAAAGAGGGGGCACATCGACCTCGCTTCAATATTCTTTTCTAAAGGCCAACTTAACTTACAGAAAGGTTTTGTGGATTTTGCAGTGTCAAACGATCATCATGAATTAAATTTGCCTCCAACCGCCAGGTTGGTATAATCGGTAGTTATGAAACGAATCTTATTTTTAATTCTTATGGTTGGGGCTTTATTTGGTGGGATTGCGGTGGAGTGCGCGCTGGCGGCAGACCGGAACTACAAAATCGAAAACTGCGACCGCAAAAAATTGTGGGAGGATTTTTCCATACATTTGCAAACTCATAAACCCGAATTAATTGAGTTTCTAGATAAAAATGTAAACCCCACGAAAGAAGGACCGAAATTAAGTGAATCGGATTTTAAAGACGTCGAACAATTTGATAAAAAGATTCAATGGCACATCTCAGAATGTATTTTAATAATGAAGGAGATTAATCAACTATCTCTTTCTGCTTATACTATTGATCCTGATAAGTCCTGGATAATAACATTTTATTTCGAAGACATATTGGTTCAGAATAAAATTCCCTTTATTGAAAAATGGACTAAAAAAGAGAACAGAAAATTATTTTCTATTAACTTTGCTCCTTTAAGACCTGAAAAAACTTTTTAAGTTTAATCTTTTCATTGAGCTTAAGATATTTTTTTACTATTTCATACTTTGTATCCATTCCTTCTCCATCATTTTCCAAAGCTCTAAGCTTCGCTTCATCAATTAAATCTTTGCCATATAAAAATTCACTTATTGCAAATGCCATTTGATTATTCGTCTTGTCGTATCTTGGCCAAATAGACTTAAACAAATACCACTCAACCAACTTGACTTGATCGACGGTGTTGCGCATGACATCGTCCACATCCAGATTCAATCCTTCCACCTTCAACAGTTTCGCCGCGTCCACCATGGTCTGCACTTTCTTCCGATTCAGCCCGAACAGTCCTTTCCCTCCATTAGCACTCACCATCTTCGGGTTGAGTCCCGATAACGTTTCTCCCAACGCTCCCATCACGTTATTAATCTGCCGGTCCGCCACTTCAAATTCAAACGGAGCCGACGCTGTGACTTCAGCAAAACTTTCAAGAGTCTCTCCTTTACTCTCAAAACTCACATGACCCACATTCCAATTTCCTTGCTTCGCTACGAGTTCCGGAGTCAGGCCGCCGCGTCTGCGCCGAATCAATCCGTCGACCAATCTCTCCAAGTCGGGACGGTAGGGCTTTTCGTACCGATTGATAAATTTCTCTTTGTTCTTCTCCAATTCTTCAAGCGGCAGCCCTGCGGCTTTTTCTAAAACGTTGGTCACGTTCAGAGGAAAGCTTCCGGGGCGATATAGAATATGGTCTCCCGTCTGAGACTCCACAGCCAATCGCGGCACATGGAGCCAAAGGTTTTTGATTTCTTCAAGTTCCAAACGAGCCATTCCATTTCCGGTGATTTTCTTGGAAACGGAAGCCACCGGGAGCGAGTCCTGTTCATGTTTATCTTTAAGAATACTTTCTTTGAAGTCGGCAGTTATTTTTTCAATCACTTCTTCCTTGCGGAGTCCCGTTTCCGGCAAGGTTTTAGAGATCAAATCCGCAATTTCTTTAGCATGCGCCTCGGACTGAGGTCTGCGCATGTTGATCAGGATTTCAGCAAAACTTGTCCAGGTGATGCTTTTCCCCTGTTGCTTCATTTTTTCCCCAATGACTTCGAAGTACTCTTGAGGTAAATTGATCAGCTGATCCAGGTAGATCTTAACGTCTTTGAGTTGAGAGGCATTGGGATCGTCCGGATTTTGCAGAGCCTGCGGTCCCGGCACTGTAACATATATTGTTTTCGGGTCCTTATCTCTAAAATCATCCGGAAATCCAGTTAAAGTTTCCCCATTCGACTTCTCCCAATGGACCTGGTCCAGCAATTTACTTCGAATTAAAATATTCATCTGCTCCGGTTTCAGTTCTTTATGATTTTCAAATTGCCATTTCCCTATCGATTCGCTGAAAGAGGATACCGTTTTCCCCATTTTCTTTTCATCAAACCCAATTCCCAGGTTCTTTGCCTGAGTTTTAAAGTCTCTATTAAAGTGTCTTACTCTTTCGTTGCCAATGGAAGTTGAACCGAAAGAACCGGGGGAAGATGCAGAAGGCTTTACGGCTCCGGTAAAACTTTTTTTATTTTTCTTTAAACTTTTCTTCCATTGAATTTCCCGATCCCTACTAAAGGTCTTTCTCACTAACCCGGGAATTTCATCCGGTTCTAACCTTCTTCCCAGTTTCTTTTCTTCTTTCATGATTTCAACCACCGTCCCCAACACAATGAAGTCATGAAACTGAGGGTCAAACATTTTGTTATTGGCCAGTTGCAGTACATTGGAAACTTCGTCTTTTTCCCTTTGCAGGTTGGCTCGCAGTTCATCGATATTGGGGGTTTCTTCAGAACCCTGCCGCTTTTCTGCTTCGTAAACATTTCTAGCAGCCTGATGCAAACGTGAAAAATAAGTAGTTACCTCCGGACTGAAGTGACCATACCCGTCTACCTCAAAATCCTTGTTGGAAAATCGTTTCAAAGCGAATTGGTCTAAGGACACCAGATCTTCAAGGGAATTGACCCAACTCTTTTTCAGGTTTAAGTCGACCACCGTTTCCTCTAAACTTTTCTGACCCGTGCTTCCCAACGCTAAATCGGATGTCTCTCCGCTACCCTCCACGAATTGGAGCTCTCCTTCTTGTGAGGGATCACCGCCAAACCGATGACCCGCTCTATCTTCCCATCTCTGGATCATGCGCTTCTGTGTCTGGAAATCCAAACCCAACCATTGATCCAGTTTGGTGATTTCCGATAAGTCCACCGGGCTTTCCCCCTGGTCAATGAGTTTCCGAATAAAAACTTTATTGCTATAATCCGTTTCCATCTTAATCAGGGTTTCTTTCCGGTCTCTCAGCGCCAGACTTCTTTGCGCGGCTTTGCGAATGTTGGGATTGGGCTCATCCCGTAACTCCCTGCCCTGCAAATCTTTCGGCAAAGAAAAAATCTCGTTGGCTAATGCTTCGCCTGCTTCCACTTCGTACTGCTGTTCGATGCGAGCTTCCAGGGCCGTCGTGTCCCTTTCCCCGAACTCTTTTCGATGCGCCGCGAAATACTCCCGTGCTTTCTCGGCATGCCCGGTCTTTAACAGACGATCGATCACCGTCAGGTTCACAGTACCTAACACATGCTGCCATTCCCGGTTTTGGCGTTCCTCCGACCAACCGACCAGGTTCGCAAAATGATCCACCGACAAGCCCATCATTTCGATCTGTTCCTCAATGAAATCGCCATCCAGCGGATTTTTACGGATGCGTTCCAACGACGTTTGCATATCCTGCTGATGATCCTGAATCAACGCCCGATCGTTTTGGATTTGCTCATGCCGACCCAATTTCTCATACAACTTGGAAAAACGACGTTTTAAGCCAGGTGCTAACTCTTCCCGTAAGTAAGACGGCATTTGATGCCATATCCGTTTTAAGGCCCGAATTTGTTCCGTGGCGCTATCAAATCCGAATTTCTCCAGCATTTCTGAATCCGCGACAACATCTTCGTCACTTCCCGAGGTTTCCTCCGAAGGTTGGAACCAGGTTTTCGCCAAACCCTGAATTGAACTATTGAACCCGAACGCCTTTTCCCCTTTTAAGGAACCATTGGTCTCCAATATCTGATCTTCCACCTGGGTGAGGGTTTTTTTAAATTTCATGGTCGATTGACCGTCTCTTCGCTGTCTTTGCACGTCCATGAACACAGCCGCTTCGCCTAAAGTACCGCTGAGCGCAGCCAGGTTGCGCACTTTCGCTCCACCAACCAGTTCCGGAGTGACATTCAACCGCAACTCCCCACCTCCTAAAGGTTGGGCCTGAATCGTTGGATTATTTAATACGGGTATCTTGGGCATCGGTTCACCTGGGTTCAGAATTTTTATTTAATTTACTTGTTAGGCTTTAATTGGCGGTTTTTATTCTCGGCATCAAGTTTTAGTTCAATCTTTAAGGAGGGTTGCAATTCAGTTCTTTCACTGTTCGAACTCAATCGCACATCTTTTATCAGTTTTCCCTCCAAAATGAAATGGTTCAAATAATAGACAAAAGGAAGTTCCAGAGTTTGCCCCTGCTTCATAGTTTCTAATTCCTCTGCCAGATCCGGGAGGTTATTTTCAAAGTGTTGTTTTGCTTGTTCATTTTCTCCCAAAAACTTTTTAAACCTTTCTCCCTTTATATAAACAGAATCCAACCCATATTCATCACTTAGATCCTGGATGTACTCTTGGAATTTTTGCGGATACTTTTCCTGAAATTTGGATACTTTAATTATTTCACGTAAAGTGACCTGAAAATTATATTCATTAATTCTCTGGATCCTTTCACCCGGAGTATCAGCTTTTTCATCAAATTCCGAATCAGCTTTTGATTTTTTTGAGGAGCTACTTCTTATTTTATTTAATTCTGTTTTAAAAGTATTTTTTGCAGGAACTGTAAACCCCTTGGTGGCTGCTGATTTTTTTAACGAATCTCCAATAGCTTTAAACCCACGGCGCACCGCATTTAAGAAATTTTCTTTCGAAGAAAAAGATGTTCCTCTCTTTGCCAAAGCCCCTTCTTTATTAGTTCCCAAAATAATGGCCGCATCCTCTCCCAATATTTCTATAAGTTTTCCTGCGCCCGCTTTTTCAGCATCTTCCAGGGTACCCATTGTAATTTCCTTGAGTACTTTGCGTGCCCGCTTTCCCTTTGGAGAAATCATATACTTTTTAAAGCGGTCCACCAAATAATCCTTAGTGGCTTTACCAAGGCGTTTTGTAGCCACTCCGCCGGGAACCATACCAAACCCCGCAATGAGAAGTGCCGCTCCATCGGCCACGCGCTTGGCGATTTCTACTTTAACTCCGCCTAAAACCAAGTTGATAACCATGGATCCCCGTTGAACTTCCCATGCATCCCTGGCACTTGCAACCTTATAGGAGAATCCCGCTGTGGCAAGTCCTGCAGGCAAAGCTCCCGGACCTGTTTCGGAAGCCGCAACCGCTCCCGTAAAAAATGCAAGCCCCACTTCTGTCTTTACTCTGTCAAACTCCTGTTGGGTATCTACAACAGAAGAGAGTGCTATATTTGGCAAACTGTCCGACCCTTGATGAATGAAAATGTTGGCATTCAAACTTTTTGCTTCTCTTTTAATGGCTTCTATTTCTTCAGGAGACCAATTATCTTTTTCATATAACTTGTTACCTAATTCTGATTTTTTATAATTCCATGTGGAAACTTTATTTGCATTTCCCACTACCTTAACAAAGGAATCAAATGCTGAAAGATATTGAAGATCTTCAAATGATCGTGTAAGAGGTAAACTATTATAAAATTCTTTTAATATTTGCGATTTTTTAAATAGCCTCTCGGATTCAATTTTTTCATAATCCTCTTTAACGTTTTCGAAGTCATTAATAACCGTGGGAATAGAAAATTCCGTCACCTCACTCATTCTTAATACCAATTTCGGATCAAGTTTCGAGTTCCATTCTTTAAGCAATTGACGAACCCCTTCTAATTTTTCCTTATCAATCTTCTCTTCCGCAGTAAAGTAGGGATCGTATAACCGGCTTATGGACTCAGGAAATTTGTCCCTAATAGATGAGCTGGTGGATGGATTTTCAAGCTCAGTACTTTCTGTAGAAACATTTGAATCTTTGCCGGTGATTTCTCCCTGTCCCGCCTGGGTCAGCAAGGTGCCTGTAGAAGCATTGAACGATGGATCGGTTTCTCCGGAAGCCGCAAGGTTTTCCTCGGTGGAGTTTGTTGGATCTTCTAAAACATTTTTATCCTCTCCACCGAAAGAATTGGCGGATTGGGAACCTTCCGGGTTTACCAGTGATGCCAGTTGATTGGAGTTTTCTTCAGATTCTAATGAAGCTTCGGAGGTATCTTTTTCAGATGCACTGCCTCTGGCTTTCCTGGATGATGCCCTTCCTACCACCTTTCCAGATGATGCAGGGCTTGCTGCTTTTATGGAATTCACAAATGAACCTATACTCATAACACCTCCCCTACCGCAAGAGTTCCTGACTGAAAGCATTTAAGGCGAAAGTTCTCGCGATAATTTTTTTGAATAGTTGGAAGGGATTTGGCTTTAATTTTAATTCCCATAATTATTTTCCAATTTGTTTTGGTTTAACCGTTGGGTTTATTTGAAACCCTTCGAATATATCTAAAAAAGTTTCGAATAAAATATTTATTGCATTGACATCATTAATTAAGAGTTCTATATTATTCACATGCAGCCTCGTGCTCATCCCTCCTGGGTAATCTCACTGGACACGTAATCATTGAGGTTATCTACCAAGCAGGGGTGTCAGGTCCAGGGACATCTAAGGCGTTTGTGGGGGCGCTTTCGCGAAGCGGCTCCGGATTCTCTCCATCCCACTTTAATCTAATTTTGATTCTTAAAATCATTTAGAAAACTCTGAATTACCTGTTGGCGGATTTTCAAAAAGCGGTTTAATTTTTTCTTCCGAAAAAATAGTATTGATACGATCATTTTAAAATCATATATTATTCATATGCCGCTTCGTACTCTTCCGCCAGGAGCATGCTGACTAGGCCATTTTCAGCATTCACTCTGAAAGGAGGGACATCAGGTCTAGGGATGTCTGAAGTGTTATGAGGGATGCTTCCACGAAGCGGTTGAAATATTTCGTCTTCCGAATACCTTGTTGACTTCGTAAACTAAGAATTCTATATTATTGATAAGCCGCTTCGTGCTCTGCCATCAAGAGCATGCTGACTAGGTTTTTTGTATCAGTATAGCTTTGGAAAGTAGGGGCATCCAGCCTAGGGGTGTCTAAAGTGCTGGGGACACTTTCGCGAAACGGCTCCGGATTCTCTCCATCCCACTTTAATCTAATTTTGATTCTTACAATCATTTAGAAAACTCGGGATTACCTGCAGGTGGATTTTCAAAAAGCGGTTTAAAAATTTTCTTCCGAAAAAATAGTATTGACACGATCATTTTAAAATCATATATTATTCATAAGCCGCTTCGTGCTCTGCCGCCATGGGTACCTTGACTAGGCCATTTTCAGGGTAAATCCAAAACGTAGGGACATCAGGTCTAGGGATGTCTAAAGTGGTTGGGACACTTTCGCGAAGCGGTTGAAATATTTCGTTTTCCGAATTCCTCATTGACAATATAAGTTTTGAATCCTATATTATCCATAAGCCGCTTCGTGCTCTGCCGCCAAGAGCTTATTGACTAGGCCATTTTTCAGTATAGCTTTGGTAAGTAGGGGCATCAGGCCTAGGGATGTCTAAAGTGTTAGTCGGGGCACTTTCACGAGGCGGTTTATTTCTTTCCACTCTCTGATAACTTCTTTTTAAATTTCGATTTAACCCCATCCAAACTTTTATTCAGATTTTGATCTGATGATTCACTATTGGTTCCGGTCATTCCGGGAATAGCAATCATGCCGAATTCTGAATTACTGGAATTATTTTTTGGCCGAAGCTGAATAAATCTTTGATTCTCAATTCCATCTTCGAGGTACCTGGGTTCAGCCGGGTAAGCAGTGGTGACACTATAAAATCCTCCCTCTTCATGTTTAAGTTCCACAACTACTATACGTTCTTTTACTCCTCCTTTTACAAGTAACACTCTTCCGTAAGGATCTAACTCGAAAAAGGCTTCATCAAAATCGCTGGTAACATGATGAATAAAATCTCTTGCATTTTCAAAGCCATCAGGAAGATTTAGTATTCCCCTCATCCGGCGCAAATTGTTCTCAAGATGACTTAATCCCCAATCATTTGTACCTACCTGCAAACGAATCTTGAATCTTGGAATTTCTATTCCTCCATCGGCAACCATTTCTGGGATTTCTCCAAAATCGATCCCTCCTTTTGGAGAATTTACAAACGCATTCGGACCCATTCGAATGGAGCCTCTTTCAGAGCGGAGCCACTCGGGAACGGCTTCTACAAAACCGGAGCGTTTGACTTCTTTAGCGAATTCGACCAGATGCTTCACGCCTTTGCCGGTCAGTTCAAACGCTTCGCCCATTGCCCCGCCTTCGATCACGTTCTTCAGGGCTTTTTCCAGTTCGCTGTCGTCGATTTTCGACGCCAGGAAATCGGTGAGAGGATTACGCAACTCCGGCGCCATCTCATTGAACAGGTTGGAAATGTTCTGATCCCGATCCACCGTCAGCAAGTCCGCCGCGATGCCCGCTGTCACATTCCCGGAACTAAAAATTTCTTTCGACAACACCGCATTTCCCTTGGCAAAGATTCTACGACTGACCAGAAACCCCAGCGCGAACGAAAAAAGTCCGCGGGCCATTTGCACTCCCGGGTTGTTCGAGGTTTCCATTCGTTCAATTTCAATGGGCATACGTCCGCCGATTCCCCAGTCGTCCAGCCATTCCTGAACCGTGGTGTTACCGATTTTCATATCCCGCACCCCCTGCCCCAGTTCCGTCACCAAAGTCAACAAATTGATCGCCGCATCTTTCGTGCCACCCACGACTATGTTCTCGGCCTGGCTCAATAAGCTTTCTTCCCGCCGTAGTTCAGGAGTTCTCTCCACTGGAGACGAGGCTTCGAGTGCCCCTGCGTCCACACTTTCTTTCCAAACCGTTTTTCGATCGGACTTTAAATTCTCGTCCACCAACTCGACAATTTGAGAGAGCTTTAATTTATGCCCCAATTGCTTTTCTTTACGATGCACCTGTTTCGCCAAGTCCAATAAAGCCACTTTGTACAACTGCGGATCGATACCCGATTCACGAAGACCTCCGTCGATTATGGAGAGACGATCTTTTTCTTCGGTAAACAAAGCCTTCAACTCTTCGGGGCTGGAAGCTCTGTTTGCCTGTATCGCTTCATCCGGACGCAGGGTATCGGTGGCGGTTTGCCGCAGGTGCTCTAATATTTCGATGGTTGCGGGGCTGAGCACGGCGTGCCCTTCGGTTTTGTAATCTGTGTTGACAAAATCGGTTTGATCTCTTAAGGACCCGGATTCAAAACGCTGAAGAGATTGGGAAAAGAACTCTGCTTCTTCAGGGTCCACCAATCCCTGATCTTGAGCCACCTTCCATTTCGGACCGGAACTGATATGGGGATGGCCCACCTGAGTTGCTCTAAAACCTTCCTGGGTATTGACCGCAGGTACGGCTCGGAACAATTCGAGTTCTTCGGTGGCAAAGATCTCCTGCTCCCGGATTCCGGCTCTTTCTTCCCACATGGCTTGTAGCGTTTCCTTGTTTTTCAGGCTGAGATTCTGCCATTGCGGCTGTTTCATGATTTCCGACATGGGTGGTGGGGTTTGCCCCAGCTCAATGAATTCCCGAATGAATACCACGTTGGCATAATTTGCCTTGGAATCTGCAATATGAGTCAGCAAACGGTGATGAGTTCTGGCTCTGTCCGTGGCGACTCGAATTTCCGCATCTTTTATGGCAGCCATGGCCTGTGGTTGTTCCTGCTTCGGAAGCAATTCGATTTGGACTGCCAGTTTTTCACCTTCCTGCAGTACAAATTGTCTATCAATGCGATCCTGCAGTTGCGGCTTGTCCGCAAAAACAATTTCTTCCTGATGCTTCGCAAAATATTCCTGCGCTGTGTCCGCCTGATGATTAGCGATCAAGGCGTTGATGACAGACAAATGGACCGCTTCCACTCGTTGATTCACTTCAGCATCGATACGTTCCTCATTCCAACCCAGCGTCGCTCCCATCAAACTGATTGAATGGCTGATGCTGTCTAATTCATTGTTGCGCAATGTTGGGTCGTTGGGATTTTTGCTGATAGCCTCCAGCGAGGATTGAATGGTTTCCTGATACGATTGAAGAAGCGCGCGTTTTTTTTGTGTTTCTTCATGCGCTCCGGTTCGCCTGAATAACCGAGTCATTCTCTGTTTTAAAATGGGATTGTATTGTTCCCGCAAGTCCGTCGGTAAGCTGCGCAACATTTGCTGTAAGGATTGCACCGGCTCCGTCGAAACATCAAACCCGTACTTTTCCATCAACTCAGAATGAGCTGCGCCGCCGCCTTCTGCTCCATCAAAAGGTTCCACAGGTTGTGCCCAGGATTGCGCAAACTTCACCAGGGAATTCGTATACCCAAAACTTTTTTCACCTTTTAGGGAAGCCATGGTCTCCAGGACCTGATCTTTTACTTCAGTAAGGCTTTTTTCTATTTTCATAAGAGTTAAACTGTTCGACCGCTGCTTTTGTTGGTGCCTATACTCCTCAACATCGAACAACGACCCACTGGATACGTCAGGATTTTGAGCTTGCTCCCTTCCCCAGTGTTTGAGAATGGTATTTAAATTCAGTTCATTCCCATCGAAAGAATTAGGCTGAACCGAATGAATGTTTAAGACTGGTATTTTTGGCAAAGGATCACCCTGTTTCTTATTTTCGTGTTAATGTTTTCTTAAATTTGAGTTCCAATTCGTATGAGATTAATTAGAAAAAATGGATGGCATCGGTTGAGTTGTTTCTGTTTAGTGGCAAGATTTTTTTCTACTAAGAACCAATCTTTTTGACCAGGTCCATAAAATTGTTATTGGATCCCAATCTGGCAGCACTTCCCAACAACGTATTAGCGAAGGCAAAATCCGGCTTTTCCTGATCTGAACTGAACTGCAATAACTGCGCATTAGCGCGGGCGTTATACTCGTTGATCTGATGCTCGAACACGCGGCGCTTGGTGTTGTCGCGGATCGTGCCCACATCAAATTCGCCGATGATATCGGTATCAGACATCAACTCCGCCGGTGTACCGAAAGACAGGTCGATTCCCTGTGAAGCCAGCGCGGCTTTTTGTGCCCCCACCGTTTGTTTAATTTTACGACGGTGGTCAAACTCCGCCTGTTTGCCGACACGTCGAGTATCTTTAATTCGCTCTTGCGCAATCTGTTGATTATGTCTGGCGATTTGTGCCTGCATGGCCAGACTGTCCTTTCTCGCCTGGCTTGCGGCCCGATTGCCCATTGCATTTGTCAATGCGCTTCCCACCGTCGTTGCAACAATCATTGCCGGGTGACACATGTGGTTTACTCCTTTATTGTGATATGTCTATTCATTCGCAGGGATGGTATTCCACCGCGAAACCCTATTTCTAAAACAGGAAATTGAAATAAATCCCCCCGGCCCCCTTCATGAAAGAGACCTTTACATAACTCAGATTTTTGAACGAAACATAAAAAATATCAAAACAGAGATCCATGCTCGCCCTCTTTTTAAAGAGGGCCGGGGTGATTGACCGCCTGGGGTTTTAAGAATAAGGTAAAATCCCCCCAGCCCCCTTCAAAAAGGGGGAGCACATCGGTCGCCCCTCTAAGTTTATTGTGTTTTGTTCAATAGTTACTGTTATGCAAAGGTCTCCTTCACAAAGGGGGAATACATGGGTCTCTTCTTTAAGTTTATTGTGTTTCGTTCAAAACACTCACTTAAACAAAACACCCTTGTATAAAAGGGAGGATTTTTTCATCCTTAAAACATGGGCCAACCTCGCACAGCGCAGGCCAGCCCACTTGTATCAAAACAGCTTTCGCAAAGGTTTGACTTTCTTCACGCTGTCCTTGGATTTTTCAACAGGCTTCATCCAGGAGCCCAGTTGCTTTTCATTCTTGATGGTAAACACGTCGCCTACTTCGCGAAGCTTCCCGAAGTAGCCGCGTTCCACTGCTTTCACTTTCATACAATCACTCCTTAAAATTAATGAGGTTTATGAATGATAAACGCAGTGATTAATAACTGTTCTGGTTACCACCGGTGATACCTGCGGTTACGGTATAGGTAGGACTGGTGCCGCCGAGTGTGTAGTTCAAGCGGACGTAGCGTTCGTCGGTTCCGTGCGGAACGTAATTCATACTTAACCGGTCGCCGGCCACCCCACCGGACACGGTTGTTGATTCCACAACCGTCGCCGAAGAAAATGAATCGTTGTCATCGACTTCCAGGTCCGCCTGCAAAGTTGGAGAAGTACCTCCGGCGTCCGCTGTCAGTTGAATCACTATGGGAATGGGAACGCCTACACCGATATCCCGCGCTACACCTAAATCCAATACATTTGTAGAGGTACCGCTAACGGTTAAAGCCTGATCTTCGGAGAAGATCGCTTCTTTATCTAAAATCATTTTAAAATCTCCTAAATATATTTCAGTTCGTTATTTTTTTAAGCCTTCACTATGGCATTACACAATTTGTGCTTCGGTATTTAAGATCGCTTCACACTCGCGAACCGGCATACCGCGGTAGGTCATGACTTCGCGTCCGCCAACTTCCATAGGCCGCAAGCGTGCAAAACTGCTGGTGGTCGAAGCGGTCGGTGTAGAAGCGGCATCCAAAGCTTCCAATACATCTTTGTTGCAGTAGATGGCTGCACGGCCGTTGGTGACCTTGCGCTGATACAACGCATAGTAGGCTTGACGCATAAACTTATAGATGTCGACGTTACCCGCCTGCAGTTCAGACACATCAATATTGGCTATGCGGGCAATGTAACGGTAATCACGAACCGACAATCCTAAATCCCAACAGAATTTTTCCCGGTGCACGTCGTACACGGTTCCATCCGGATTAGTTTTTGTTACCTTGCCTTTGTCATCGCGCTCCAACCCGGCTTTGGTGCCTTTGGGGTAGATGCCATGACAAGTGCGCTCGCCCCACACCACAAACCACACACTGGTGTTGTCCGATCCGCTTCCACCGGCATTGATGATCTGGCCGGAGGTTTCGTTACCGCTCAATGCACTGAAGCGTGGTGCCAGACCCATGAACTTTTCGGGATCGCTTCCCGTATCTCCGTAAAACACGGTACTGGCCATGGTGTTGTTCATACCTTCAAGGAAGCCGGAAGATTCGTTGAGGCGGAACTGCCCCGGATTTTTTGCCAGCTTTACAAGTTTTGAATCGATCTCACTCCATGCTTCCAGCATTCCGGTGGTGTCTTCCACTTGCTTGTTGGTGGTTTTGGTGGGCTGCACACCCTGGTACAGTAAACGCCACACGCCGGCTGGAATACCGGTACGCACCGTGGTTAAATGCTTGGTGCCGTTGTTGCATTCCATTACAACCATATCCTCAAGGATCGGATTGGTTTGGCTCATCTGTTCGATGATGGTAGCAGTGATACCGCCCATGCCGTCCTGTTGCTTATACATATCTGCAAGGGTTAAGTAAGTATTTCCTAATGTTGCCATGTTCTTTTTCTCCTATGAACAAAAAATGCCCGGCCCTCGACACGCGAACGCATCAAGAACCGGGCATCGTGTTTACGGTGGTCCCGTTCAGTTAACGAGTTTTCTTACTCGGCTAAATTTTCTACCTTTTCAATTTTCACCTTGCGCGAAATCGACCCGACGTGGAAATCCACGCGAATGGAACCGGTGAATTTTTTTAGCATCAGGTCGCGTATTAACTGAACCAGTTGATGAAACATTAATAGGTGTTTCCTTTCTCGTTAGGGTAAAGGATCTCGGCGGGACTTTTCGCCTGGTTGCCCGTGCGGGAACCGGATACATATCCATCCTCACTGATACCTTTACCGACACGATAGAGAAAGCGAATGAACTCCGGATGGTCGCCTATGCCCAACTCCTCGGACAACACATGCAGTTGTGACCACGGTCGGCCTCGTTCATCCACATAAGGTTTGCCATGCGGACTCACTAAAGGTTTGCCGTTTTTGTCCAGGGCCGGCGGGCTGAACCGATCCATCGCTTGTTTTGCGATTCCCAGTTTGGAATCCAGATTCTCGCCGCCAATTTCGCGATCAGTTTTGACGGTATCGATCCACTGAGTTCGCTCCTGTTCAAAAGCATGATTTTCCATTTCCATCAAACGATCCTGGACGTTGAAAAAATAATCCACGCCCGCTTGCGTTTGCTGTTGCGTTAGGCCATAGCTGTTGGCCAATTCGGAAATTTCATTAAAATGCTCCTGATTCATTTCCACCCCTTCGGGAATATTGAACGGCTCGTAAAAATCGAGCGTTCCTTCTTTCCCGTGGTAATCTTCCTTCTCCTGGGTGGAATTGTCACCGGCGGGTTGGGTGTCGCCGGTGTCGTGACGGCCTCCATCTTCTCCATATAAGATAGAAGCGGCCGTTTCATCACCTACCGATTGAGTGTTATTTTGTTCGGTCGGATACAGTATTTCGGCTGTCATAAAATTCTCCATACAATTTAAATAATTCCATCGGATCTACTTCCGAGATATCATCTTGTATTTTTAAACCGACATTGCGCATGCCTTCATTCAAGTACGTCGTGGAATTTCCGGTGAACGTGGTTTTGAACATGTAGCAACTTTCTAAAATTCTTAGAAGGAAGCGACGGCCCGCAGGCAGTTTCAAAAGTTCCTTGATGTCTTCCTGAGCTCGGGCTTTCCTGATGGCGGATCGTTTTTCTTCTTCCCGCCGCAGTCGGTCCCGTTCTTCTATGTAACTTTTGTTGGGCATACTAATTCCCGGTTAACATTTGTTTAATATCGGTCAACGCATTGGCACCTCCGGTATCGGTCTCCGAAAGTGTCTTCGCCGCGTCGGCCGTTTCCATCATGCCTTGCATCTGCTGCATCATGGCTTGTTGTTGATCTTCTTTCTTGCGAATGAGTGCAACTTGTTCGTTGGCGACGATGACGTGTGAAGGCACACCATACATATCCGCCAATTCGTCAACCAGAACATCGAAATTAACTTTGCCGGTCGCACGTGGAAAAAGCTGACTGATAGAACCGACAGAACCCAGCAATCGCTCAATCCCGTTGATGCCTACCGACTTTTGCGCCTGCGCCAACATGCCGACAAACTCCACGGTGAGGTCCATGCCGGACATCTCCTGTGGAATCGGCGGGAACAAATCGTTCTCCATGGCCAACTCAAACGCAATGTCGATGAGCGGACCCCCGATCTCATTCTGCCCGCGTTCCAGCACCGGACCCAGGATCAATAATTTTTCCGAATGCTTCTCTTCGATTTCGCGAGCGGTGACTTGACGCCGGTCCGACAACGCGATCATCTGAAACAAATCGGTAAAAAATGTAGTTCGTATTCGATCCCGTATGTCCTGAATGTCCAGGAGGATGGGATTCAGGTCCACGTTCACTTCGAACGCGGTTCGGATTCCACCTGCAGGATGGTTCTGGTCATAAAATGTTTTGCCCCCAGGCAAAACATCGCTCGAATCCTTCAACGAAGAAGGAATCTGCAGCGGCGGATCGGTTTTATAATCGATGGCATTGCTTTTCTTCAACTGGTCGAACTGCAACTGTTGAATACTGCCCAACGCCTGCATGCCGGGACCGTGACCATAAATATCCTGACCGCGGGTGACCCATCGGGGAACCAGACCGGGAAAATTTCGGTACCCGCTCTCCCGCAAAAACTTGTCCTTCTCATTGGTCTTCGCTTCATAGTGCACCGACAGGAAGGGCATGTTTTTATTGTCATGCTTTTTATGATCGCGCTCACGACGCGGTTCGATGGCATGGATCACCGTCACCCAATCGTCATAGCGACCGTTGTTGTACCGGTCTTTGACGCGTTGGCTGACGTTTTCCAATCCATATTCCTGGACCAGCGCCGCCACCTGCATATCAAACTCGCGGTAAAGCGTGTCCACTTCGCCGCGGTTGTTGTTGGCGATGTAATACTCTCCCACAGTTTGAGGATGGAGGCGGATGACATCTTTGAAGTCGCGTGTCACCACAGCACTGGCGGTGCCGAACGCACCGCGCTCTTCATACATTCCATGAAGAACGCGATACGTATTGGATCCGTTGAATATGGCCATCAAAACGTCGCGAGCCGCATCCATCCATTGACGGATGGGCCCGAACTTTGCACGATCTTTGTCCGGAGACCCCAGGCGGAACCAGTTTTTTGCAGGGCTGGTTTCTCCGGCCATTTCCCCCGCTGCCAACACTCCTAACGCATGGCTCGCAGTTTCATCGATAATCTCGTTGAAGTCTCGTTTCTTATTCCGTTCGGTGGTTAAAAACCGACCGCTCACCGGAAGAAGGTGCGAGCTGATACTGCGATACACACTGTCGAAGGTCGACCGTTCCGTCTTCATCGATTTCAAACGTCTGTTATGGTACTCTCGTTTTGATTCTGCCATTAGGGTGCCAATATACTTTTTCCCGTATTGAGTGAACTGTCATCAATACCGGAAGTTCCGGTTAATAAAGTGGATCGTTGTCCCCTACCCACGCGTCCGCGTCGCCGTCTTCGTAACGAAGTGCCCAACTCACTGGAGGGAGCTTTGGCCAACTGCGGCGGAGGTGGAGGGGGAGGAGGAGGGGGAGGAGCGCCACCACACATAATGTTATCTCCTTGATTTTAAGAGCGAGGAATCGCTCGGGTTAGTATTGGGATTGTCTATCCCGGTAGGACTACTGAGTAACGTGGGCCGAGGCGTTGCCAATGATCGGGCCCGTGCTTTACGTTTTTTTAATACGGCTTGCACATCCGGATTCGGAGTTTTATTTTGTTTTTGGGTCGCACCTGAAATATTTTGAAAAGAGGAACTGTTATCGGTGCGCGGTCCTCTTACCACATCGAATAAACCTTTCGCCTGTGAGAAGGGATCTATGGGCATTCCCGTCGCACGGCTGACTTCTGAAAGCCCACCGGTTGCAATTCCTGCGCCCACTCTAAAAATTGTTCCAAACGTGCCACCGCACATATTCATTTCTCCTATAATTTAAAAGCGTTAGCGCCCTTTTCGATTGTCATTTAAAGGGACAAACTATTTTGAATTTACTGTTGCTTCCCGCCGCCAATTATTATAAAAAGTAGTTATGAGACCGATCTTGATTTTATTAATAGTTACCGGCTTACTTATGAGTGTGCCACAAATCGGAAACGCTGCTGATCAGAATTACATTATCGAGAACTGCGATCGCGAACAACTTTGGGCGGAAATTTTGAAGGATATTCGTTGGCGCGCCCCGGAAGAAGCCAAGTTCATTGAAGAACATATTCAACCAACCAAAAATCGCCCCAAGCTGAGTCAAAAGGACTATCAGGACATCGATAAAATGGACAAAGAAATCCGTTGGTACGCCTCCGAATGTATTTTGCTGATGAAAGAGATCAATGAATTTTTGGGGGCGATTCATTCTAAAAACCCCAATATGGGTTCGCGGTTAGCCTTTACAATTGATGGGACCTTAGTTAAATTTGAAATCCCATTTGATAGATCCTTCAATCGACAAAATAACCTTAAACCTTTCTTTGAATTTAAATATTACCTTTATATGCCTTTCGGAAAGCTTTGAGATATTCTGCCGGTGACAAATCATTTGGGCTCAGGCATTTCTCCATCATCAGAATCCTTGTGATATAATATTTAGTTATGAGACCGATCTTGATTTTATTAATAGCTACTGGTTTATTTTTGAGTGGACCACAAACCGGAAACGCTGCCGATCAGAATTACATTATTGAAAACTGCGACCGGGAATGGCTTTGGGCTGAAATTTTGAAAGACATTCGCTGGCGCGCACCGGAAGAAGCTAAGTTCATTGAGGAACATATTCAACCCACCCAAAACCGCCCCAAACTGACTGAAAAGGACTACCGGGACATCGATAAAATGGACAAAGCAATTCGTTGGTACGCCTCCGAATGTATTTTGCTGATGAAAGAAATTAATGAATTTTTGGGGGCTATTCATTCTAAAAACTCTAATATGGGCTCAGAGTTAGCATTTGAAGTGGATGGAACATTAAATAAGTTTGAGATTCCGTTTATTAGAAATTTTAACCGCGAAAATGACTTTAAGCCTTTTTTTGAATTCAAGTATTATCTTTATAAGCCTTCCGGAAAGCTTTAATGTATTCTGCCGGAGATAAATCATCAGGTTTGGGTCGTTTATTCATGGATTTCAACTTTAAAACCTGATTTAAAATATCTCCAGCTCCGGATCCAAAAGTTCTTTGTGCCTGATCCCTAGCCCTCTTTACATCATTCGCCCCTATTTTGTACTCCAATACCAGAAACCCGATTCGATCATCCACATTTCTATAACGTTTCCAGCCATCAAAAAATAATGCTTGCCCTGCAATGATATTAGCTTCATTTTTATCGCGAATTTCTTTGGAGGTGAAACCCGTATTTAGATTTTGTGCGATTAAATCTGCTGTCTTTTTAACTATCTGCATCAATCCGGAAGCTGTGGAGTTTGGATTTTTTACTTTTGGCCTGAAACTGGATTCAATTTGAATTAACGATTTTGTAATTCGACTCGCTTCTTGAATAGGAACCGGATAACCAAATTTCTTATGGGTTTTAGCGGTAATTAAATCCACCGAATGTTTGACCTCCTTCACCGTACCAAATTTGTAATTTGGATTAAATTTACTTTGTTGAACAGGTTGCTGGCTTTTCCCTTTCGGTGCGTTGACGAGGTTTTGCTGTATGGCCCAGTCCATTTGAGCGTTGCCGCTGCCGAGGGCACTGGTGGGAAGGGGTTTATCCGGATCCTCCGTGTTGTACAGAATACTTGGATCAATCGTTCTTTCCGAAGCTGGCAGACTTTCCTCTGCGGTTAAACCTCCATTCAATAATGTTGGTCTTCGATTTCTTCGCCTTCCTTTTTTAGTGCCAACCCGGCGGTCATCCTTTTTTCCGGAGCCATCTCCGTAAAGAATTTCTGCCATCTCTTCCCATCTTTCCCGGCTCGGTGGATTGGAACTAACATATCCGCTTAAATTAATTCTTCCCATTTTTCATCCTATATAAGGCTCGCTATAAAAATTGAATAAAACCCCTGGATGTGAATCACCCTATCCCTCTTTAGGAAAGAGGGGATTCATCTACTCTCGTTTTCCAATTTTATTTCTAAAGGTAACCTTTACTTAAGAAAATTTTTTGATGATTCTGCGCTCGCCACCGATCATCGCAAATGAAAGTTGCCGCCACGGCGAGTGGTCAATCACCCCAACCCGGCCCCCGGCCGGCGGGAATAATTTATTTGCGATGGGTTGTATGGCAAACCAACCGCCCAGAAACTTTTCTTAAGCGGATATTTTCTTCAGAATAAAACTTCACACGAGGACCGATGTGTTCCCCCTTTGTGAAGGGGGATAGGGGGATTTTTCCTTTTACTTTTTTTGTAAAATTCCTGGATGTGAATCACCCTATCCCTCTTTAGGAAAGAGGGAATACATAACCTCACTTCCACATGACCTTCTAAAGATAACTTTTTAGCCATTTCTTTAATGTGAAATTGATGTGATATAATATTTGGTTATGAGACCGATCTTGATTTTATTAATAGCTACTGGTTTATTTTTGAGTGGACCACAAACCGGAAACGCTGCCGACCAGAATTATATTATTGAAAACTGCGATCGCGAGTACCTTTGGGCTGAAATTTTGAAAGACATTCGCTGGCGCGCACCGGAAGATGCGAAGTTTATTGAGGAACATATCCAACCCACCCAAAACCGTCCTAAGCTGAGTGAAAAAGATTACCAGGACATCGAGAAAATGGATAAAGACATTCGCTGGTATGCCTCCGAATGCATTTTGCTAATGAAAGAAATCAATAAATTTTTTGATGCCATTCATTCTAAAAGCTCGGATATAACACTGGGATTAGGTATTGAAATTGAAGGAACTTTAAACAAGTTTGATATTCCGTTTTTTATGAATATTAATCGCCAAAATCAATTTAAACCTTTTTTTGAATTCAAGCATTATCTTTATATGCCTTCCGGAAAGCTTTGAGATATTCTGCCGGTGATAAATCGTTCTTATTCGGTCGTGTATTCATGGATGGCAGCTTCAAGACTTCATTAATTTTATTTTTTGCATCCTTGCCAATTGATTTTTCGGCCGCCTCTCTCGCTTTTTTTACATCACCCGCCCCTATTTTATATTCCAATACTAGAAACCCGATCCGATCATCCACATTTTTATATCGTTTCCAGCCATCAAAAAATAAGGCTTGTCCTGCAATGATATTGGCTTCATTTTCATCCAAAATATCGGTTTTGGTGAAACCCGTATTTAAATTATCGGCAATTAAACCTGCTGTCCCATCAACTATCTGCATCAATCCTGAAGCTGTGGATTTTGGATTTTTTACTTTTGGCCTGAAACTGGATTCAATTTGAATTAAGGATTTTGTGATTCGACTCGCTTCTTGAATAGGAACCGGATAACCAAATTTCTTATGGGTTTTAACGGTAATTAAATCCACCGAATGTTTGACCTCTTTCACCGTACCAAATTTATAATTTGCATTAGGTTGACCTTGTTTAGTGGGAGGTTGGCTCGGACCTTTCGGTGCATTGACGATGGCCTGCTGCATAGCCCAGTCCATTTGAGCATTGCCGCTGCCGAGGGCACTGGTGGGAAGGGGTTTATCCGGATCCTCCGTGTTGTACAGAATACTTGGATCAATCGTCCTCTCTGAGGCTGGCAGACTTTCCTCTGCGGTTAAACCTCCATTCAATAATGTTGGTCTTCGATTTCTTCGTCTTCCTCTTTGGGTGCCAACCCGGCGGTCATCCTTTTTTCCAGAGCCATCTCCGTAAAGAATTTCTGCCATCTCTTCCCATCTTTCCCGGCTCTGCAAATTTGAATTGCCATATCCGCTTAAATTAATTCTTCCCATTTCTTATCCTTATATTAGCGTTCACTTTTGAACTATTTCTTTTACGTATAATTGATGTGTAAAATTTTTGAAAGACCCTGGTTGGCGTGTGTGCAAATGTATATTGCCGATGAAATGTTCAATTAACTTATTGAGATCTATTCATTCTTAAATTCCCAAATTTCCTTAGGGATAACCATTTAAAAATGCAGGAATTACCTTTATAAGCCTTTCGGATAGATTTAAGGGATTTTACAGGTGACATCGGGTTGGGTTTGGTTGGGTGCTAATTAATTTAAGTCTTTCTCATTAAGTTGAGTACGCAATTGAAATTGAAGTGGACCTTCGTGCGGTTACTGGATTAAACTGGATGCATCATTTCAGTTTTCAACACTCACAGTTATCACATTTCACCTTCCTGCCTTCGTGGGTGGGTCATTCATTGCAAACAACCCTGGAGTTCGAGCCTATTGTTTATGAAGGAAGATGCCGCCAATCCGGCCCTCCACCTCAATTCAAGTTACTTCCGAAACCTCATATTAAAAATTCCCAGAGACCGATTCTACCGAGGCGGACATTAAATTTTTGGTTGGCCTAACTAATTAATTTTTATACCTTATTATTATACCAAGACTTAATCCATTCGTCTGCATTTTTTTCAAAATTTATTTTAAATTCGAGGCAGGATTTTAAATTAGAAAACCACCGCTTCCTTTTTCAAAGCCAATGGTTGGAGATAACCCCCTCTAGCGAGGGAGACAGCATTCATTCTCGATGGCAGCGTGACGCTGGACTCAGAATTTCCTGTTCGATGAATTTCTGTGTGAGCCGAATACTCAAAACTTTTCTATACATTTCCTTCTATTAAACACTAAACCTCCCGATTGTCAATCACCCCAACCCTCTTTAAAAAGAGGGGGCACATCCACTTCCGATTTTTATAGTTTCTTCTAAAGGTAAACTCTACTTTCCATTGGTAATTATTTTTGATACAATCGGTAGTTATGAAGCGAATCTTGTTTACATTGCTAATGGCTGTGGTTCTAATGGTTGGGATTGCGGTGGAGTGCGCTGAAGCTGGGAAGCGGAAGTACAATATTAAAAATTGTGACCGCTCCAAAGTGTGGAAAAAGATATTAAGTAATATTCACTGGGATAATCCCAATTTAGAAAAGTTTATCGAAAAAAACATTGAGCCCGTTAATATTGATCCTCAGTTAAATGATGACGACTACCTAACTCTAGAAAAGTTCGATAAAAAACTCCATTGGCATGTTTCCGAATGTCTTCTTTTAATGAAAGAAATAAATGTTTTGGTGAAATCAGTACATGAAAAAGACCCTGAAAAAACTTTTTTTATTGCTATGAGTATAAATGGAGCTATAGTAAGTTTAGATATTCCGTTCTTATGGAATTCAAAAAGTGTTAATGATCTTGTAGTATTCTCTTTTAATCTTTCTCCTTTTTTACCGGAAGCACCTTTTTAATAAATCCCCGTACCTCTCTATCAACTTTCATTAAAATGTTATTTAACATTATCTTTGTTCCCTTTTTATCCAATTCAGATTCTTTTTGAGCCTTTCTTAATTCCTCCTCTCCCATTAGATGCTCCAGGATTGCAAACCCTAAGGGATTCCTTGTATCTGTATGCTTTTTCCTTAAATGCTCAAATAAATACCAGATACCGGCGCGGAGGTTTTTGTCGGGATGGTTCTGGATTTCCGCCGCGTTGTAATCGAACGGTCCGTTCGCCGCGATAAACTCCGCCTGGCTCCGATTCAAACTCATCATTCCCCGGGGCGGTTCCCCGTTTCTACTTTTCCATTTCACCCGATTATGGTTCTGTATAAAATCGGTCACAAATTGTGTCATCCCTTCCGCGTCCATCGGTAGATTTTCCATTTCCTCGGACACAACCTGCTGAACGTTTTGAAAGTGTTTCCGCTTGCTTGTTTCCTTTCCATCGAATTTGAAGGTTAACTCCGGCGGACGCAGTCTTTTTCCATTGGCATTCGGCTTAAACAAAAGCAAAGGTTGTTCTTCCGGTAATTGCGATTCCCGTTCCGGAGTCTCCGATTCCTTTTGCACAAACAACAGTGAACCCTGTTCCTGTTCTTTATCCTGAATAATACCGTCGAACAGTTTTCCCAACTCCGGGCGCAGGCGTTCATCGTAGTTGCTTAATAACTGATCCTTATCTCGCCGCAACAGATCCAACGGCAACCTGTAAGCCGTTTCCGCTATCAGCGTTGCATTGGCCTCCGCCCCGGCTTTAAAAATCATTATGTCTCCGGGTTTATATCTGCGTGCTGCTTTGGGGTTTACTTTCCACAATTCATCAATCTGCTCTTCCCCAAGCCGAGCCGCCAAAGGAGCTACTGTTTTTGATCCCTTTTTGGAAACCACCGTGGGGGTTTCCGTGAGGTTTTCCAGGATTTTATTGAATTCTTCTTTTCCGGTAAAACTATATTCCTTCAGATTATTTAAAAAGACCTTATGAATTACTCCATCGGTTTTTGGTCGGAACCTATCAGAATTCAATCGCGGCATTTTCAGGTGCTGTTCCATGATATGACTTAGAGTGATGGGTTTATCCATTTCCCGCAATTGTTTACCAATCGCTTTTTTGCGTTCGCGAGGCATTTGAAACACTTCGTTTACAAACACCTGATACCTTTTGGGCTCTCCTTCCTGCTTCAGAGGTTTACGCGTGATAAAGAAATGGGCTTGCCCGTAACGGTTGCTGGGCAATCCCAAAAAGAAGCTGGATACGACTTCTTCACTACCATCCACCGATACTTTATTCTCCAGAAGGCTTCTGGCCAGGTAAACCCGGTCTTCCAGGCTCATCTCCGTCCCAAACTCAAATTCAAAACGATTCCAGCGTGACGCTGTCCGGCCCCGCCGGTGGGAATATTTCATTTGCGATGAGTTACTGTGCTCGCCGAATACTCAGAAAATTTTCCTGCATTTCTTTCAATGGATCCAAACCCCTGGAGGTAAAATCCCCCTATCCCCCTTCATAAAGGGGGAACACATCGCTCTCCCTTCTGCAGGTTCTTCTAAAGGTAAACTTAATTTATAGAAAAGATTTTTGGATTCAGCGTTCACAACCAATCATCGAAAATAATATATTCCCTCCGGGCGTGGCCCGGAAAAGGGAAATACATTTACTTCCCCTTCACACCAATTTTTGATACAATCGGTAGTTATGAAGCGAATCTTGTTTACATTGCTAATGGCTGTGGTTCTATTCGGTGGGATTGCGGTGGAGTGCGCTGAAGCTGGGAAGCGGAAGTACAATATTAAATATTGTAGTCGAGACAGGCTGTGGAAGGATATTTTATTGGATATTCGTTGGAGTGCTCCCAAACTCAAAAGATTTCTTGATGAAAACATCAAACCCGTAAATCAAGATCCGCAATTGTCTCCGGACGATCACATGATATTGGAACAGTTTGATAAAAAGCTTCGGTGGTACGTTTCCGAGTGCCTGCTATTAATGAAAGAAATCAATATTTTAATTAAAGAGGTTCATCGAGTAAATCCTGAACAGGATTTTTTCATTGCCATTAATATTCATAAAACCTTGGTAAAAAATAATATCCCATTTATAGAAAATCGCTCTGAACAAAAATACTATATTTTTTCATTTAATCTTTCTCCTTTTTTATCGAAGCAGCCTTTTTAATGAAAGTTCTTATTTCCCTGGGTATTTCCTTTGCAACTTTTGAAAAAATATTTTTTCCTTCATTATCGTTTTTACTTATTTTATTTCTAATTTCTTCAAAAACTTCCTCCCCAATAAACTGAGCCATCATGGCAAAACCTAATGGATTATCTGTATCATTGAATCTATTCCTTAAAAACCCAAACAAATACCAGATACCGGCGCGGAGGTTTTTGTCGGGGTGGTTCTGGATTTCCGCCGCGTTGTAATCGAACGGTCCGTTCGCTGCGATGAACTCCGCCTGGCTCCGATTCAAACTCATCATTCCCCGAGGCGGCTCCCCGTTGCGGCTTTTCCATTTCACCCGATTATGGTTCTGGATAAAATCAGTCACAAATTGTGTCATCCCTTCCGCGTCCATCGGCAAGTTCTCCATTTCCTCGGACACAACCTGCTGAACGTTTTGAAAGTGTTTCCGCTTGCTTGTTTCCTTTCCATCAAATTTAAACGTTAACTCCGGCGGACGCAGTCTTTTTCCATCTTCACTCGGTTTAAACAAAGGCAAAGGTTGTTCTTCCGGTAATTGCGAGTCCCGTTCCGGAGTCTCCGATTCCTTTTGCACAAACAACAGTGAACCCTGTTCCTGTTCTTTATCCTGAATAATACCGTCGAACAGTTTTCCCAACTCCGGGCGCAGGCGTTCATCGTAGTTGCTTAATAACTGATCCCGATCACGACGCAACAGATCCAACGGCAACCTGTAAGCCGTTTCCGCTATCAGCGTTGCATTGGCTTCCGCTCCGGCTTTAAAAATCATTATGTCTCCGGGTTTATATCTGCGTGCTGCTTTGGGGTTTACTTTCCACAATTCATCAATCTGCTCTTCCCCAAGCCGAGCCGCCAAAGGAGCTACTGTTTTTGATCCCTTTTTGGAAACCACCGTGGGGGTTTCCGTGAGGTTTTCCAGGATTTTATTGAATTCTTCTTTTCCGGTAAAACTATATTCCTTCAGATTATTTAAAAAGACCTTATGAATTACTCCATCGGTTTTTGGTCGGAACCTATCAGAATTCAATCGCGGCATTTTCAGGTGCTGTTCCATGATATGACTTAGAGTGATGGGTTTATCCATTTCCCGCAATTGTTTACCGATCGCTTTTTTGCGTTCGCGAGGCATTTGAAACACTTCGTTTACAAACACCTGATACCTTTTGGGCTCTCCTTCCTGCTTCAGAGGTTTACGCGTGATAAAGAAATGGGCTTGCCCGTAACGGTTGCTGGGCAATCCCAAAAAGAAGCTGGATACGACTTCTTCACTACCATCCACCGATACTTTATTCTCCAGAAGGCTTCTGGCCAGGTAAACCCGGTCTTCCAGGCTCATCTCCGTCCCAAACTCAAATTCAAAACGATTCCAGGTGTTTTCCATATACTGAGCGGCGCTTTGTTTGAAGTTGTCATTTAAACTTTCATGGCCCAACCTCTCTGCCACGCCCTGAAACAGTTGCTGCGAATCCATTCCTTTATAAGAAAACGGATTGATGGTTCTCACGCTGTCTTGCCACTTCTTTTCATTTTTCATGGTTTGCAGGTCATCCACAAATTTGGAAATTTCATTCAGACTCAACCGTTGACCTTTCTCCATTTCTCCTTCCCTTTGGTAGTACTGCTTGACCGCATCAAACAAAATGACCTTTCCCAATTTGGGGTCCAGCCCCATGTTCTGCACGCCCTGCTCTATCTCCGCCATGCGTTTTCGTTCTTCCTGCAACTGTCTTTCGAATTCTATTTTTTTTTCGGCCACTTCGGCTGGGCTCAGGGTGTGATTTTCTCCTAAGGCCGCAATAGGATCCAAAGCGTTTAAACTTATTTCCGTCATGGATTGCAAAAATGTTATGGTTTCTGGGCTTAAATCGGAACCAAACTTGGTATATAAGCCCCGCGCAAACTTAATACGAGCCTTTATGTCGTCTGATTTAAATGCCTGGAACAGTTTATAAAACTTGTCCGCTTCTATCTCAGAAACTAACCCGAACTCCATAGCTTCTTTCCAATGCATCGGACGAGCAGGACGCTTCAAGTCTTCGGCGGCATGTTTTATTTTAAAGGAGGTTTCCGGCTTGCCTGATTCGTTAAAAAAAGCAAGCTCCTGCTCACCTCCTGAGGCGTTGACTATCTGTCCCGTAAAATCGGGTGAAGGGCCAATCCCTTTTTCATTCGTTTCATTCAATTCATCGAAAGCATCTTCTCTTTCAGGGACTCCGGAATTTCTTTTCCACATCGCATGGTAAAGTTCCTGGTCTTCCGGGCTGAGCTTTTGAAAGGGCTCCGAGTTTTCAATCGCCGACCAGGGGAGAGTTGTCTCTCCGTTCTCAATTAAGCCTTCAACATATTTTTCATTTTCGAAATAGACTTTTTTATTTTCAACATACTCTTTCTGACTTCTGTACGCAGCATGTTGCTGCGCAATTCTCCGGACGTTAGAATTTTCTTCATCCCGAAGCGCCCGGCCCTGCAAATCTTTCGGCAAAGAATAAATCTCGTTTCCCAGTGCTTCCCCGGCTTTCAGTTCGACCTTCCCTGTGATTTGCGCTTCCAGTTGTGTGATATCCGTTTTATGGAACTCCTCTTTACGGGCCCTAAAATATTGCATCGCTTCTTCCGGGTGTTCGGATTTCAACAAACTTTCGATCACGGTCAGGTTCACTCTTTCCAGGGCTTTTTGTTTTTCAGCGGCAACGCGCTCATCGCTTAATCCCATAGGAACCTGCAACATTTCAATGGAGCGGTTGATGACCTCAATTTCATCCTCGATCACTTGAGGATCCGAAGGATTTTTTCGAATCGATTCCAGCGAGGTCCGCGCCGTGTTCTGATGGTTTTGAATGATAGACCGCCTCCATTGAACTTCTTCGTAGTCCCGCATTCCATCTAACAGTCGAGACATTTTCTTTTCCAGAATCGGTTGGTACTCTTCGCGCAAATACTGCGGCATCTCCGCCAAACCTTTCCTGAGAGTCTGGAAATTTTCCGAAGACGAATCAAACTGATACGTTTCCATCAGTTCCGAATCCGGGTCTGCAAAGTCCACGGGTGTTTCGTCGGAAGGTTGATTCCACGAAGTTATCACTCTCTGAAGTGCATGCGCGAAACCAAAACTCTTTTCACCTTTTAACGACGTCATGCCCTCACGCACCTCGGCGGCCATCCCGGTCGCAGCCTTTTCTAATTTCATGATCGATTGAGTATCTCTCCGCTGTCGCTGCACGTCCATGAACACAGCCGCTTCGCCCAAAGTACCGCTGAACGCATCCAGGTTGCGCACTTTCGCTCCACCAACCAGTTCGGGAGTGACATTCAATCGCAATTCACCACCCCCTAACGGTTGAGGCTGAATCGTCGGATTATTGAGATGAGGGATTTTGGGCATAAAGTTCACCTATAAAGAGATTTTTTCCAGGTTATTTTTTTGAAGATTTTCTTTGGGTTTCTTTTTCGGTTGGGAATTGGGGGCTTTTTGAATATGAATTTCTCCCACCTGATTTTTATTTTCTTTTCCCTGGCCTGGAACATTTTTTAAGCGATCGGGACTAGGGCGAAATTTGATTCCATCTTTTAAATATCCATTTGGAAGAAAATGAAGCAAATAATCCACAAAGGGAATTTTGATTTGTCCTTTTTTATTTTCTGATTTCAATTGATTTTCAATATTGGGAATTAATTTTATTAAATTTTTATTTTTTTCGTTTTTTTCAATGAATTCATTGAATTCATCTTTGCCTATATAAACCGCGTCTACTTCTGCTGCTCGGGAAAACTCCTGAATTAAATTTCTAAACACTTCAGGATTCTCTTTTCCCAGCCTGGAGTTTTGGACCACGATGGAAAGTAAACTTTGAACCTCCTTAATGGATTCGAGATCCAATGACCTTCTGGGGAAATCAACTTCACTGTTTTCGGAGTTATCGGTTGATAAATCCTTTTTCGATTTATTTATCGAGGCACCTCGGCTACCGGAAATATTTCCAAAACCAAGAAGGGTCTTCACCAGGCCCGCTCCTTGATACGCATTTTTCATTACGGTTAACAAATGATCCGAGACTTCCTGGCGTCTTTTAAATAGTGCTGTTTGAGATAATTTTCCTTCCGGATCAATGAAGGTCTCTATAGTTCCTCCAAAGATTCTAATCAACTCATTCCTTGCCGCACTTTCCGCTTCTTCTGTTCCCTCCTGAAAAGCTTTTTGCAATAATTTGAGAACTTTTTTTCCTTTAGGCGAGAAAAGACTGGTTTTGATGCGACCCATAACATACTTTTTCGCGCCTTGAGTCATACTTTTGGTTAAGCTGCCTCCTGCCGTATTTAGAGCCGTAATCAAAGACGCCACGCCAAAGGCGACCCATTGAGAACTTTCTTCATTCCGATCTTCTGTTAACAGATCACCATAAGTGGTGGCATATTCCGTTTTAAATGTATCTAATACTTCAGCAATATTATAGGTTAATGAAACACTACTCACACCAACAGGACCACTAACCACAAATCCGGTGGCTCCCAACATAATGGCGGGTGACAGTCTCTTTAATTTATTTTTCAATTCCAATAATGCTACCCGCGAGTTTCCTCTAAATCCCATGGATCGGGTTAAGACTTCCAGGTTATCTCGTATTCCTTTCAAATCCTTTATGAATAATTGTCTTTTTTCAGGACTCATTTCTTGAGTGAGAAGCCTATAAGATATGGAAGCATACCGATTGTTTAAATCTACAATCTTGAGAGCTTTTCCTAAATGGTTAATAACTTTTTCACCCGTGGCATGAATAAAGTTTTGACTCATATCGCTGGAGAAAATTTCCGGGTGCTTTTCAAGGCTCTCCGACCAAATGGGAGCGTCTTTCTTTTGTTTTTCTAATTCCTTCAATTGAAATTCCACTCTAGCCTGGGGCAGATTTTTCATAATGGCTTTCGCTGAATAGGGGAGTTCCCTAACATAGAATAGAACATCTCCCATATCAATTTTTTCCTCTGAACTTCCCTCTTTCGATTCCATTTCAACAACAGTTTTTAGATTCTCTTTCAATTGCTCATCAGATAATTGGTCCTTAGGCCCAAACGCCCCGTTATGAAATGGCTGCATTGGATCTTTATCTTCAACATGTTTCGCAGGGTTTGTCGAATTAGGAATTTCCTCTGACTCCACAGAAGAATTCTTCATGGCTTGTTTCACTGTGGGGGGAACTACTTGCACAAGCAAATTATCCTGTGGCAGACTGGAGTCAGAATCGGAATTCCTGGGCATCGTCCCTTTATCACTCTCTTCACCCATAAGATTGGAGGATTGGGAACCATCCGGGTTTGCCAGCGATGCCAGTTGAGTGGAAGATTTAGATTCTTCGGACAAGGAATTTGAGAGATGGCTTGCCGGTTGGGTTTGTTGCCTATTTAAGGAAGGGGCAAGGCCCTCATTCAACGGATCACCAGAATTTTCCTGTACAGCTTCTTTTTCCGGCAGGTCCTCGGTTTGCAGGTTTGATTTATTGGACTTTGGTTTGGTTTTAATTTTTATTCCCATAAGGAGTAAGATCTCAATTTACATTGGTTAAAAAAATGAGGACAGCAGGTTCCTCTGATATCACTTAACTTCTAAATACCTTGAAGGATTCAATTTTGTAAAACCTTTCTGTTTTTTAGTGCGTTGTAGTTTCGGCGTTCGTTCTGGGAGCCGGCGGTTCCAAAGGCGGACTTTTTAAACGCGACAGGATAGGCAAAGGTGAGCGCCAATGCGTCGCCACGGTTCGGCGAAGCCAACCCGCGTTCCTTCATCTGCTCTTTACTTTCCAGTTGAATTTTTCCATCGGGTCTCGGGACGGTTTCGGGTCCGATTAAATCCTGATACAACACATCGTCTTTCGGAATCGCCCCACCCTCCTGCAGCCATTTCTTAGCACCACCCCACATTTCGGCGCGTTTGTTTAAAAATCCCGCATCGTTCGCCTTCTCCCCAAACCACACCAATTGCCAATTGCGCTGCATGGTTCTGCCGGCGCTCACAATTCCCGTACCGTATCCGGCATCAATGAATACCGCATCAGCCTTGTGTTCGTCTTCCAACCGGGCGATGAGGTTGGCCACTTGAATATCGTTGTCGTTTTTGGGAATGGTCCGCAATATTTTGAAACACAATCCCTGCCGCATCGCAATGACCAGTTCGTCGTCTCCACCCCAGGCGGGATCGCAGGCGAGAATTTTCGGTGCATAATTGTATTGCTCCGGTTTTAAATGTTTGCCCAGTGCTGCGTCCACCCACTCTGTTGAAATAAACTGCTTGGCAGAAACGGCGGGGAACATTCCCCGCACACGGACTTTAACGAAATCCGAATCCTCACCGTAATCGTCGATCCATTTTTGAATTTTTGCTTTGTTGGTGATGGCCACCTGTCGCGAATCGATTTGATAACTTTTCCAACGGTGGCGAAAGCGTCGCCAACATTCACGGAAGCGGCCGGTGTTGCGAGTGGGATTGCCAAACGCGGCCCAGATCATTTCGGTATCGCTGTCCGTGAGTGCGCCTTCGGACACTTCCCAAATCGCATCGGGAATGGCCGAACCTTCATCGAAGATGAGAAGAATCCGTTTGCCTTTATTGTGTAAACCGGCAAACGCTTCGCTCCGTTTCTCCGACCAGGGAATGATGTCCATGCGCCAGGTCTTGGCGTGATCGGGATCGACCGAGTGATAACTGGTCGCTTCCAACTGGAAGAAACTTTTGTAAGCACTGAGGCGATGCCACTTTTCCAGCTCTGCCCAGGTTTTAGTTTTTAATTGATTCTCCGTGTTGGCGGTGACCACGCCGCGAGTGTCCACTTTCGTGGTCATGCCCCAGTCGATGATCCAGGCCACCAGTGCGGATTTCCCGACCCCGTGTCCGGAAGCGACGGCAATTTGGATCGCCTCGCTGGGAGTGAGCAACCCGTCGCGAATTTCTTTCAACACTTGCACTTGCCACGGTTCGGGTCCTGCATGATCTTTCAGTGCGCCTTCTCCCCACGGGTAGGCAAACAACACATAAGCATAAGGATCGTGCTCGAACTCAGCGATGGCATCGATGAGTTGATCGAGTGTTTCCAATTCCTGTTCAATCACTGCTGGCATCTTTAGCTCTTTGCAATCGTTCGGAGATGCGGTCGGCGAGACCGTGTTTAAAATCGATTTCGTGTTTTTGAACAAACATTCCAAGGTGGTCCGCCAGAATTTTTAACGAGCGGATTTTATCGTGAAGCTTGAACTTGATGGTGCTGCCTTTGTCGTTCAAGGTGGCGTTGATTTCAGCGACAGCGGCCATTTGTTCGCGGGACAGTTTATCTTTAGCAATCATCGTCGCTTCATGTGAATTCCAATCCATGTAATCGCCTAAATTGGAAAACGCCACGTTGACCAATTCCTCGAGAACGCGGTCCTGTGAAATCTCCGTTCGCTTGGACAATTTGGCCTTGCCTTTTTGAATCGCTTTCTGAATTTCGGGCAACGCCATAAGCTTCCCCACGTTGGGTCCGGCAAACTTTTTGGCGTATCCGGCGCGAATGTAAGCCTGCGTTGCATTTAAATCCACCAGGTACTCTTCCACAAACCGCTCTTGTTTTAAAGATAACTTTTTAGCCACTCCACCATTCCGTTTTTATTTTAATGCTCGACCAGTAATCATTTTTGAATAGGTGTCGGCAAAATCCAGCGCCTGTTTTGTTGTTAATATTAGGGTAAATATATTTACCCCATCCCAAATCCGAGTTATAATTTTTTGCTCTCCCAAAATATCTATGGAATGGAATGAATTACACCCTGAATTAACAATAATTGAGCTTGGAAATTGATCCTGTATTATTTTTTTAATTTCATTAGGAGTCATTATGCTTTCCGTTAAAGATGCTCTTACAATTTTCGATAAAATACCTATTTGGAAGATCCTAAAAGGACTACCCGATAGGGTTAGTAGTTTAGAAAAAAAAGTTGAAGCTCTGGAGCAACGTCCAGATTTAGAAACTCCACCTACCTGCCCCTATTGTTTTAAGGGAGAACAATTTATTAAGGAGCGCACTACATTTCCTATGGCTGAAAAACCCCATGAAGAACAATTGTGGATTTGCCAAAATCCTGATTGCGGAAAAGAAGATCGAAAAACAATTTTTGTTAAGTGATTTATAAGAGCTGTCAAAATCTCTTCAATGTATTCTCTCCAATTTTTATCCTGAAACATTTCTTGGAGATCTATCATTATTTCGAGCATATTTTCATGTGATATAATATTTAGTTATGAGACGGATCTTATTTACAATAGCAGCTCTTTTGCTTCCTTTTTCCACATCCATCGGTGCGGAAGAATTGACTTACAACCTAAAGAACTGTGATCGTTCTATAATATGGCCGGCCATACTGAAAGATTTAGAATTGCGGGCTCCAGACATTGTAGAATTTGTGAAAAAAAATATTGAACGGCCTACCGACAAACCCAAATTAACTGCAGAGGATTATAAACAAGTATATTTATTCCAAGAACCCTACCATTGGAATATTTCCGAATGTATTTTGCTTATGAAAGAAATCAATCAACTAATCTTGGCAATAAATCAAAAAAGCCCTGATCTTTCCTCTGAAATCGCAATTGAAATTAAGGGCACTTTAAATGTATTTGAAATTCCTTATATCAATTCTTGGAATATGAATACCTACCTAGACATATTTTCTATGAATTTCTCATCCATAAAACAATTCATGAAATCTCCAAAGGAGTTTTAAATTTTCAATTTTTGAAATCAATATTTCTTTTTTGCCTCGGTATTTTTTTTACGAGACTCATTAATTTTATAGTGGAAAAATTTTTAATGCCAAAACACGAAAATTACCTGGTATGGGTTTTCCCTGTTTTTGCAAATGTCTGATGTATCGAACATACCTGATATATTTTCTTGTTTCCGTAGGCATTAATTTTTCTACTTTATCGATTTGGTTACTTGCTTTTATTTCAAGTTGTTTTTTTACTCTACTTTGTGCAGAACGAATATTACCAATTCCGGCATTGTAATCCATGATTGCAAATTCTAAAGGGTTATCCGTATTTCGGTATCTATTCCAACCGTGGTTAAATATTAACCATATTCCTGCTCGAATATTAGATTCTGGATCATTCTGAATTTTTTTCAATGTCAGACCTAATCCACTTTGCTGCGCAATTCCAATAGCAGTCTGCTTTTCAATTTGCGCCAACCCTTTGGCTCCTGCACCACTTGTCTGTCCCAATTTAAAGCTGGATTCAATATTAACTATTGCTTTAAAAATAGAAGTCGCTTCCTGATTGGTCATTCCATTTGGAACCTTTACCCAAGATTCTTTCATGATCTTTCCAATTGAACTTTCTATATCCTGACGAGAATTGAATTTAAGCCCCTTAGTAAATTGGATATTAGGTTTTGTTTTTTGAGCAGTAAGTTTTTGCTGCCCCTTCGGTGCATTGACGATGGCCTGCTGCATAGCCCAGTCCATTTGAGCATTGCCGCTGCCGAGAGCACTGGGACTTAATGGATGGGGTTTGGTGGGATCCTCGGTGTTGTACAAAATACCGGGATCAATCGTTCTCTCCGAAGCTGGAAGATTTTCCTCTGCGGTTAAACCTCCATTCAATAATGTCGGTCTTCGATTTCTTCGTCTTCCACTTTTGCTTCCAACTTTTACCTACCTTTTTGCCAGTGGTTTCTCCGTAAAGAATTTCTGCCATCTCTTCCCATCTTTCCCGGTTCGGCAGATTGGAATTGCCATATTCACTTAAATTGATTCTTCCCATTTCCTATCCTATTTTTGCAATAACTTTTTAGCCACTGCTTTAACGTGAAATTGATGTGATATAATAACTGGTTATGAGACCAATCTTAATTATATTTGTAGTTGTTAGCTTATTTATAAGCGGACCACAAATCGGAAACGCTGCCGACCAGAATTACATTATTGAAAACTGCGACCGCGAGCAACTTTGGGCTGAAATTTTGAAAGACATTCGCTGGCGCGCTCCGGAAGAAGCTAAGTTTATTGAGGAAAATATTCAACCTACCAAAAATCGTCCAAAGCTGACCGAAAAGGACTACCAGGACATCGATAAAATGGACAAAGAAATTGGTTGGTACGCCTCCGAATGCATTTTGCTGATGAAAGAGATCAATGAATTTTTGGGGGCGATTCATTCTAAAAATCCTGATATGGGTTCGCGGTTAGCCTTTACAATTGATGGTACCTTAGTTAAATTTGAAATCCCATTTGATAGATCCTTCAACCGACAAAATAACCTTAAACCTTTCTTTGAATTTAAATATTACCTTTATATGCCTTTCGGAAAGCTTTAAGGTACTCCGCTGGCGACAAATCATTAGGACTCGGTCGTGCTTGCATTCTTTTAAGTTTTAAAACTTCTTCTATTTTATTTCCAGCCCCAGTTCCAAATTTACTTTCTGCTTCCTTTCTAAATTTTTCAACTAATGGAGCCCCTACTTTATATTCTAGGACTGCAAACGCCAATTGATCATTTGTTCTTTTATACCTTTTCCAGCCATCAAAAAATAAAGCTTGCCCTGCAATGATATTTTCTACATTCTTATCTAAAATATCTTTTTGGGTAAAACCAAGATGGAGATTTTTGGCGATTAAATTCGCTGTACTCGGAAGAATTTGCATCAATCCTGAGGCTCCGGACTGATTATTTTTCACCTTCGGCCTATAACTGGATTCAATTTGAATGATGGATTTTGTGATACGACTAGCTTCTTTACCCGGGACAGGAAAATTAATTAATTTATTCGCATTTTGAGTGATCAGATCCACCGAATGTTTGACCTCTTTCACCGTACCAAATTTATAATTTGCATTAGGTTGACCTTGTTTAGTGGGAGGTTGGCTCGGACCTTTCGGTGCGTTGACGAGGTTTTGCTGTATGGCCCAGTCCATTTGAGCATTGCCGCTGCCGAGGGCGCTGGTGGGAAGAGGTTTATCCGGGTTCTCTGTGTTGTACAAAATACTTGGATCAATCGTTCTCTCCGAAGCGGGAAGACTTTCCTCTGTGGTTAAACCTCCATTCAATAATGTTGGTCTTCGATTTCTTCGTCTTCCTCTTTGAGTTTGGACTTTCCCACCTACCTTTTTGCCAGTGGTTTCTCCGTAAAGAATTTCCGCCATCTCTTCCCATCTTTCCCGACTCTGCAGATTTGAATTTCCATATTCACCTAAATTGATTCTTCCCATTTCTTATCCTTATATTAGCGTTCACTTTTGAACTATTTCTTTAACGTGAAATTGATGTGATATAATATTTGGTTATGAGACCGATCTTTTCAATAGGCATTTTGATATTTTTGTTTGGTGTTGCTCCTACTATCGTCATTGCTGGTGACGGCGGCTATGATATTGAGAATTGTGATCGAGATAAACTCTGGCCATTAATTCTCTCTGACATGAAACGCTTGGATCCTAAAACGGCAAATTATATTGATAAAAATATTCAACCTTCGAAAAAACGGCTCACCTTAACGGTGGCAGACTACAAAGAAATCGACAAATTTCCGGAACCCTATCGCAGAGATATTTCTGAATGCATCCTGCTTATGAAAGAAATTAATCAAATAATCCTTGCTATTCATAAAAACAATAAAGATATGTCCTCATTAACTGCCTTAGAATTTGAAGATATTTTGGGTATGTACCAAATTCCATTTATTTTTATTTGGAATAGGAACAATCAACTTATCACTTTCACTTTTGATCTCACAACGGTGAAAGCTTTATTGCTAGGTCGCGAAAGTTACTAGGAACTGGTTTCCCTTGCCTCACCAAATTTAAAACGTACTTAAAGGATCGAAAATACTTCCTTGTTTCTTTTGGCATAAATTTTTCAACCAAGTTAATTTTATTCCTTGCAGCCGGACCAAATTTTTTAGCAGCCTGATTCTGTGCTAATTTTATCGCATTAAATCCTGCATTATATTCCATGGCAATAAAACCTAAATGATCATCAGTTTGTTGCCATCGTCGAGCCATATCTTTGAAAATAAGCCATTTTGCTGCTCGAATATTGGAGGCAGGATCTGCAATAATTTGGTTTTGAGTTAAATTTAATTTAGCGAGCGGGGAGCTTGCTATGGTTTTAGCAATATGCGGCATAATCTGCATTATTTGCATCGCACCTGCAGAGCTGGACTGGTTATTTTTTCCAACATCAGTTTCTATGTGAGCGATGGTTATAAGGATGTCTCCAATATTCTTTGCGGAAAATTGTTTGGGAATTTCCATTCCCGATTCGGCACCAATGATCCTGATGGACTTATAATTATTTGGCGCATAGTTTTGCAAACCTCTTTTTAAATTATTGGAAACGGTTGTGGGGCTATCGAACACTAGGTTAGGTGTATAGTATTTTGAAGGGTCATATTTCTTTGCCGTCAGTTTTTGTTTACCTCGACCCTTCGGTGCATTGACGACGTTTTGCTGTATGGCCCAGTCCATTTGCGGGTTGCCGCTGCCGAGGGCGCTGGTGGGAAGAGGTTTATCCGGATCCTCCGTGTTGTACAGAATACTTGGATCAATCGTTCTCTCCGAAGCTGGCAGATTTTCCTCTGCGGTTAAACCTCCATTCAATAACGTTGGTCTTCGATTTCTTCGTCTTCCACTTTTGCTTCCAACTTTTCCACCTACCTTTTTGCCAGTGGTTTCTCCGTAAAGAATTTCCGCCATCTCTTCCCATCTTTCCCGACTCGGCAGATTGTTGCTACCATATTCACTTAAATTAATTCTTCCCATTTCTTATCCTATATAAGGCTCGCTATAAAAATTGAATAAAACCCCTGGAGGAAAAATCCCCCCAGCCCCCTTCAAAAAGGGGGAGCGCATTGGCTTTCTACTTTGCATTTACTTCTAAAGGTGAACTTAACTCGGCCAAATGTTCTAAATGATCGGATTACATAAAAACTCAACGCAAATGAAAGTTGCCGCCACGGCGAGTGGTCAATCCCCCGCAGCGTGCCGCTACACCCGGAATTTATTTTCATTAGGTTTCTGAGGATCCTATATCCCCGGAGATTTTCGAAAATCCCGATTGCCCCTCACGGCGAGTGAGTGCATCCAATCGCAGATTGGGAAAGAGGGAATACATCAACCTCACTTCCACATGACCTTCTAAAGATAACTTTTCAATCATTTCTTTAACGTGAAATTGATGTGATATAATATTTAGTTATGAGACGGATCTTCATTACAATACTTGTTGTCGCCTTATTTACAGGCAGTCCCACATTGGGAAATGCGGCGGATCGGAATTACATTATTGAAAACTGCGACCGCTCTATATTGTGGCCAGCCATATTGAAAGACTTAGAAACCCGTGATCCTGCGACATCCGATTTTGTTAAAAACAATGTTAAAATTCCAAAAGAAAAACCCAGGTTGACTGCCGATGATTTAAAACAAATTCAATATTTTGATCCGAAATTACATTGGCATGTTTCGGAATGCATATTATTGATGAAAGAAATCAATCAGTTTGTTTCTGCTGTTCATAAGTTTGGACATCCAAGAAGTTGGGATGTATCAATGGAAATCGAAGGCACATTAAATATTTATGATATCCCTTTTATTTCTATATGGGATAAAACCAAAAAATATGTTTTCTTGGTCAATTTTTCAAAGTTAAGGCCACATAAAAACTTTTAACTTAATTTCAATTTTGGCTCCTTTCTCAATTCAATTTTTATCATTAAAGGATCTTTAGTTTCTTCATTTTCTTTCTTACTATATCTCGAAAATTCCCCGGAACTTTCTGACCTTTTTTTACAAGATTTGAAACGTATCGATAAAATTGTAAATATTCTTTCGATTCTGTAGACATGAACTCCACCACTTTTTCAATTTGGTTTGCTGCGCTTTTTCCATAATGTGAAGCAGCCTGTTGTCGGGCTTTTTTCATACCTGTAGGACTTGCATTATATTCAACTACTGCAAACTCTAAACGTTTATTGGGGTTTTGGATGTTTTTATACCTTCCCCAAATATCTACAAAAAATAACCACCTTGCTGCTCTAACATTTGATGCTATATCTGTAGTAATTTGACTGCTGGTCAAACCTAAACCGCTTTTATTTTGGATTCCAGTTGCCGTTCCAGGAACAATTTGCATCAATTGCTTTGCCCCTTTAGAACTGGTTTTTAATTTTTCACCAATTGATGTTTCTATAAAAGCAATTGTAATTAGAATATCCCCAACATCTTTGGTCGAAAATACTGAAGGAATTTTGACTCCTTTTTCAGCAGCTATTGCTCGAATAGACTTATAGGTATTAGGAGCATAAATTGTTTTTCCGCTAAGACGATTTTGAGTAACTGTTGTGGCTCCATCAAACAACAAGTTTGGAGTAAAATTTGGATTGGGCTTTCCCTGCTGAGCGGGTTGCTGGCTTTGGCCTTTCGGTGCGTTGACCAGGTTTTGCTGCATAGCCCAGTCCATTTGCGGGTTGCCGCTGCCGAGGGCGCTGGTGGGAAGAGGTTTATCCGGATCCTCCGTGTTGTACAAAATACTTGGATCAATCGTTCTCTCCGAAGCGGGAAGACTTTCCTGTGCGGTTAATCCTCCATTCAATAATGTTGGTCTTCGATTTCTTCGTCTTCCTCTTTGGGTGCCAACCCGGCGGTCATCCTTTTTTCCGGAGCCATCTCCGTAAAGAATTTCTGCCATCTCTTCCCATCTTTCCCGACTCGGTGGATTGGAACTACCATATCCGCTTAAATTAATTCTTCCCATTTTTTATCCTATATAAGGCTCGCCATAAAAATTGAATAAAACCCCTGGATGTGAATCACCCTATCCCTCTTTAGGAAAGAGGGGATGCATCGACTCCAGTTTTCTAATTGAGTTCTAAAGACAAACTTCACTTTAGGAAAAACTTTTTTGATTCTGTAGGGAGCACATTGGCTACTTTTCCAAATTTAAAACTGAAGATTCGCTACTATATATAGAACAAACTCACTTCCATTTTCGTTTCAGGTCACTGATCGGTATCCCGCCAGTTCAGGAAGCGGGCCCAAAGGCGGCGCAGCCAGCGTTGCAGTTTTTGCCAAAATCCGGGAGGGTCTTCTTGGGGTTTTCTATTTTGCCAGGGCATCAGTTCATTCCATTTTCAAAGAGGAGTAATAAGTCTATGTCTGTATTCCAGAACGGTCCCGGTACGGCCGGTCCGCTTAAAACCATCACCGCGCTCGGCGTTACCATCAGCGGGACATTGCCCACCAATACAAAGCTGGATTGACCGGCGCTGTAATCCATTGGTGAATTGGCGCTCAGTACCGCGGCCACGTCTCCATCCACCCAGGGATGTTGGTTTTGCTCCAAAATCGAACTGACGGCCAAAGCCAATGTGATATCGCTGCTAATCTCCGGATGCCGGTTCATTAACATGGCCGCTTGAGGGGTCAATGTCAGGTCCACATTTCCGGAAATCGAGTACGCTCCGAACGCGCTCATCCCCGACTGCGGTGTGAGGGTAACGGAAACGGTTCCGTCGATGGAGGGATGGATTTGAACATCCATCACCGACGCGGCATCAAACTGGCCGGTCACGTTGCCATCAATCGAAGGATGAATATTAAAATCGAAAATTCCTTCAGCAGATACAGTTAAGGGAATATTGCCGCTCAACGACGGATGAATGGTTTTGACAAATGTGGACAGCGGTGTGATGTCCAACGGCACCGATCCGATTAAATTCAGATGTTGATTGTATTGCTCGATTCCATCCGGGGAGAGAGTAACCATCACATTGCCGACGATAGAAAAATCAAAATGCGCAGTCATGATCGCCGCGGGAGACACGTCGGCAGTGACGTTGCCGGTAATGGAGTAACTGGCAGCCGGGGTTCCAACCGTTATAGAAGGAGTTTGCGTAATTGTGTTTAAAGTTTGAAACGACTCCTGCCGAGCCAGTCGAAACTCAATGACATCGGTATCCACCGTGTCGGCATCGACAATTTTAATGACGAACTCAACTTCCGTTTCGTCATTTCCTGCGAACGTTATTTTCTTTCCGGTCCAATCGTTTTCCATAACGTAACCGGTGGCGAAGGTGCCGGAACCTAAACGCTGAGTCGAGTCTTGCAAATCAGGATCAATATGTGTCGACAAAACCAATTGAGCATTGGAAGACGAAGTATGTACCCCCGCCCAGGCCCCGGAATTTTTTCTGGCCTGGAGAGAAAGGGCATCGACTGCACCATTGGCTGTTCCACACTTGACCAGGAAGCGTAATCGAACAATAGTTTCTGCCTGGAGAGTAATATCTGTGTTCAATGCTGCTTTATAGGTAGCTGCCGACTCTGAACCGTTATCATTAATAAAACGAAATGAATGTTGCTCCAACACCGGTTCGTCAACGGTAATGCGGGGCGTGCGAGTGTAAGCATCGAGAGCGGTGGACCCATCGTAAACTCGAAAGTCGATGCTGTCTAAATCCGCTACTTCCTGCGGTCGAATCCAGAAACAGAACTCGACTTCCGTGTGCTCATTGGCGGCTAAAGTAATCGCCGCGGTTTGTCCATCGACTTCATCAAACTCACCGGCTTTAAAAGTTCCGGTTCCACCGAGTTGGTCCGTGGTTGCTGTTCCGTTCGAAATATTAGGTGAACCAATCGAACGCACAATAGTAGAAGCGCCGTCCACTCGCGTATAACTTCCACTGGAATGACTTCGATACAAAGTAGGCGTGAACGTAATTCCGGAACCGCCCGTTTCCTGAATGACAAACCGCAAGCGCACCGGGACATCCGTCGAATGATTGATGCTGGTATTTTCCGTGGCCAACCAGGTGGCTGTGGTTTCGCTGCCGTCAGTATCTCTAAAACGAAATGCGGTTTGATCGAGAGCAGCGGATACGGCGTTCACCGTCACGGTTTGGCTGGAGCTGTTAGTCGCTGCGCCACCGTTGTTATTATCGATAACGCGAATGCGAACGGCATAAGTCCCGGCGGTATTGCAGGTGATCGTCTGGGTGTGCTCCAGCTCATCAGTTAAATTCGAAAGCGTGTTGGTGGGCGTGGTGAGTGCGGCGCCGCTGGAGGGAATGTTGACCCAGGTGCTGGTTCCCTGGTCCCACTGCCAGATCATATTGTAATCCGCGCCGCCGTGATTGGACAGGGTGACCTGCCCTCCCATCGTAAACGTTTGACCTTCATTTAGATTCGGATCGCTAGTGGGTTGGGTTAAGCTGGCGCTGGTTACGGTTTTAGCCATGGTCCTCTACTTTTACAACTTTGAGATAACAACGTTTTTCGCCCTGGGCGTATAAGTCATTGAGAGTATCAATGTCCAGTTGACGACGCGGCCAGACAATGCAGGAAATGGGCTTGCAGGAACGCCCGCCCTTCTCCTGTTGATGGCACTTGAGGGTGTCCCCGTTTAAGTGCTCGCAGGAAGTACCGACGGGTCCGATCAGCGGCATGGACTTGCAACATAACGCCTGGCATTTTTCGGTGGGACAGCGCACCTGGCCGTTTTCGTCTTCCACGTACCCTTGCACTTCGTACTGTTTGCCGTCCTTATCGACAAACTTCACCTGATCCCAGTTCTCGGTGCGAAGGGTGACGTAAGAATATTGCGCAGAGCTTTCTGTCTCCATGGGAGTGTTTGACATAAAAGATTCGCCGGAATGTTTTTAGGAAAATTTATGAAGTTTGGCCCGACGGTCATCCGCCGCAACGGCGGTGTTGTCTAAAGCCAGAGTCAGTTGATGCATTGCCTGCGCGGTGGCAATGGCGTCCTGCGTTTTGGTGAGTTGTTCCGAAGTGGCGGTGCCGCCATCGGTGAATAGTTGATCCGCCAGTTGTTGATCGGTCAAAGAACCCTTCACTTCCTGCAAATCTTTGTACTCTTCTTCGGCTTGCGCTAAAGTCACCAGGATCTGCTTGCTGTGTTGCTCCAACCTGCGAACCACATCGGACCATTTCATTTCACTTGAGTAAGGCATTAGTTTCGACTCCTATTAATTTGAAGAGATTTGTGGAGTGATGTCGTAAGTGTCGCCATCGTTCAGGGTGTACGGTCCGTTGGTATCATCTTCAATGATCAAAAGCCGAGCTGTACCTGTACCGGCGGGTTTGGTAGCAATAAAATAACCCTGGACACTTCCGGAATAAGCCGCACCCGATGGTGAAAATTGTTGGACCGCATAAGTCATGGGATTGGCGGATGTCCAACTGCCATCAGTTAAAGTAATCCGAGCGTACCCGCCCCCAGTGGGTTCAACAATAGAACTCAATGTGGTGGTATCACTAATAGAGGAATTAGTGAACAATCCTAATTCCAGGTCAGCTCCTCGGTCCGTGTTGGTATTGAAAGTTGAAACGTTTTCCGCTCCTAAAGCTAAATCCAAAAAAACCTGTTCCCCTTCATCGGGCACAATACCGGGCATATCTTACCTCCTATTCGTTGACCGCAACCGCGTGCGGGATTAAATGTTCTCGTGGAATTTCTCGATACTCTCGCGGGTCCGGTCCCTCGAATTCGGGATGGGTGACCAAATCGTTAGTGAAAATCACTTCGTAACCTTTGCGCGCCATCACGCGTTGGAAGCCGGCGGGATTTGCATTCGACTCCACTCTTCCCCGGTAATTGAACTGTCCGGATGGCTCGCCTTGACCGGGCACAAACTGGTGCTGCCCTTCTGCCTCGCTCTCGTTTTCTTTTTTCTTTGACGTTTCCAAATAACAAAACATTTATCTCACTCCTGCGGTTAAAGTTAAGTTGGTATTGGGTCCTGCAAGCCGGGCCGCCTCTATTCGTATTGCATCGAATCCACTGGGGTATAACAGAAACCAGCCGCGGGTTCCCGCCGGCAATGTCGTCAGGTCGCTACTGGCCCCGATCAAAACTCCTTCCGGCGTGGTGTAATCGGTCGGAGTGGAATACAACACACTCCAGGCGCCGCTTTTTTGGGCTCGCGCTGATATAACAAACTGATCAAGATCGGTGGTGTCGGAAAGGATTTGCACAAAGAGAGCGTAACGGTAGAGGATCCGTATATCCTTGATGACAGTTAGAGATTCGTCTTCCAACACCACCGATGCGGAGACGTATTCTATCGGCTGCGATTTATATCCGTCGTGATTCGACATTCTATATGTTGACTCCTCGCTTGAAGATCGCGGTTATCATTGACAGCATGGACCGTGAACATCCATAGCCAGTTGGTTTTCTAATCCGGAAACGTATTGGGTGTGCTTGATGAAATCGGCCTTATTCAAACAGGACAGCATTTCCTGATCGACCACGCCGCTGTTCAGGTATTGCCACTCGATAAAAGGTCGCGAAAACTTTTGCGATGTTGAAGACACCCGGTTCCATTCCAATGGGGCTGGTTCTTGAGAAGGATGACTCGACAAGGTGGCCTGACGTTTTTGGCACGCATAGCTTTCGATGGCATAGTAAACGGCAAAACAAATGCTGTAGACAATCACTGCCATGAACAGGAAACGTTTCATGATCGCGGCATTCCTACTTTTTTAAAAGGCTTGTCCTTTGGATTTGAATTAGGTGGGTCTTTCAATATATCCCGTTCTTTCAGATCGCTTTTTCCGGCAGGCTTCGCAAGGGACTGGCGACTTCCGATCCAGGCCGCATAAAGCAACAAAACCGTGATAGATATTATCAGTATGATTAAAGCCTCGACCATTCCTGCCTCCACTCTTCATCTTTGGGATCCGGGAACATCACGTCCAACGTTTGCCTCACCGATTCCGACACATTGGGGGAACCCGGCCGGTTCTTGCGAATCGATTCCTCGTTTTGCCAGAACTGGTCCCAGTAGATTTTGCTGAGTTGTTGTCCTGAGAGAACATCTTTCACGGTTCCGTCGGGACGCTTGACGCGAACTTCATAAAACATAGAAAACCTTATAAGGGATCAAAGTTCAGGCGGATAGCACTGACACGCGTTCGCCCAATACTCTATTAATTTACAAGGTTTCGAAACAAAATGTAATGGAAGGGATAAGTGGAAGTAAAATGTGGAAGTGAATTATGTATGTTTCACAGGGAACGAAATGCACCAGGTAAATTGAAACCTAAAAATCTAAAGGTTAATCCCCTCGCAACGTAACGCTCTACCCTCGGCTGTCGGGAGGATTCATTTTCGATGTATTGGCTAGTCAACGGAATCCTCAGGAACTTTACAGTATTTGTTTTATCATTTCAAAACCCCTGAAGGTGAATCACCCTACCCCTCTTTAGGAAAGAGGGAATACATCGATCCTAATTTTATTATTTGTTTCTGAAGGCAAACTTGACTTTAGAAAATTTTCTGTGGATTCGGATCGTACAGAAACTCATCGACAATTAATGTTCCTCCCGGGCGTGGCCCGGTGCCTGCAACCGCTAGGTTGGGGAAAGAGGGCGAACATCGGCTTCCGCTTTTTTATTTGTTTCTGAAGATAAGCTTTACTTTAAAAAAATTTCTGTGGATGTGGATGTGTTCGAGGTTTTTTTGGATGGCGAGGACATTGGAGTGGTCTTTGCCAAACGCGGTTTTGAAAATCGCCAGGGCGGCTTCAAATGATTTCATCATTTTTTCGGAATTCCAATTCAAGGAATTCAGCTTCCTTTAAGACTCACCCATGGGTAGCCACTCTATATCAGCTTTAACCAAGGTATTTCAGCCGATGGTCCGTCATAATTTTCCTTACCAAAAATTGGTGTGCCAAAAAAACGCAGAAATCCGATATTTTTCTTTCAATAAATTTTTCCCTATGCTAATATTCGTCTATCGAAAATAAATATCAGAATATTATGAGTCTGGTTTCCCTTATGGGAGAAGGGAAGGAAGTTTTCTCAATCAAAATAGAATCGCAATTTATTAATTGCGGGCGATGGGAGGCTCCCGCCAAGTAGTTCAGCACTAACGGAAATGAGCAAAAAGCTCAATGATACGTTCTTTCGATTTTTCATTTTTCAAACAAACGTCCCCATCCACTGCTAATCCCTGAAGTCCGCCAGGGTAAAGTCCCTTAATCATTTTCTCCGGGGAAATAATGTTTTAAGTTTAAACTTTTTCAATTGGGGGGTGACGGTCATGTGGAAATCGTTTCGGGTTTTAGTTTGTCTTATACTGTTCTTTTTTTCATTGGGAAATTTCAGCCGGACGATAGCAGAGTCGTCACAAACATCGGCACCCTCCGAGGCACCCCCTGAAAATCCTACTTCCCCGAATTTATCAAATTCTTCTCCCAAGGATGATAACCCAAAAACCGATCTTAAACCAAATCAAAAAGTTAAAAAGGAACCCTCGCCCAAGAAAAAGTCCAAACACCAAACTATCCGCATAAGTGACAAGTACCAGTTCACTTTCAATCCAATAAGCAAAGGTTTCTCCTTAGAAGGCAACCAAAATAAAACTATAGGTTTCTTAGAAATCAAGAATAAGGATCCCAAAGAAACGACAATTGATTGTGACAAAGAAAAGGAAAAGGACAATGAGTTCCAGCTTATCTTTCCGGACTTAGTGCACGACTCTACCGGATACAGGATTGGTATGGAGTTTTTAGACTATGAACATAGAAAGCATCCTGAAGTTGGATTTTGCGAATATAGATTGTTTTTCAATAAGAATATTCCTAGCAAATTGCATGCGGGTCAATATTCGGGAGAATTAAGGGTCGCTACTGTTAAATCTAAAAAACAAATCATTCCAATTCCTATTATATTGAATGTATTACGCATCAATCAACATCTATATTTAAAAAAATTTAAAGAGGAAACCTTATTTCTCACTCAAAGAATGAAAGGCAATTCGATCAACGTAATTGGAAAAGCGCGGTTGGTTGTTGAAAATGGGGATGTCAAGTCTCTCAGCCTATTGCCCGATTCCTTAAACTTTGGCGAACATTCGATTCCTGTTGAAGATATTGAAATGGTAAAACCGATTCCTGAATTAAAAAAGGATGAACCCACAGACATCATTCTCAAGTTTTCAAATATTAAAAAGGCAGGAATCTATGAAGGAGACCTAACGTTTGTTGTTCCCGGTGAATTTAATAGAAATGGTATGACAAAATTGCATGTTGTGATAAAAATTCTTGGTGAATACGAGGGGTACGAATTAAAGGCAGAATCCCCAAAGGACGGGGAAAGTTTTACCGTTTTCAAAGATGAAAAATCATCCGCACAAAATTTAACCGGAAAAACCATTTTGTCTATAGAAAATGGAAACCTTAAAGATGTAACGTTAGAGACTAAAATTTTATCCTTCAAAGATGAAAACGGCAAAGAGATTTCTTTAGACGACTTTCAAATCACTGGAACAGAGAACCTAGATTTTAGATACAACCGGCAACACTCGATTAAATTTCAAATCAATACATCTAAAATCAAAAGTGGTATTTATAACGGATTCTTTCAAGTCGGTTTACCGGATCAAAAACTAAAAAAAGCCGTACCAATTCGATTGACGGTAAATTCCTTACCGAAGATCAGCTTTTTATCGGACCAAGCTTCATCACGAAACTTGGTGAGTAATGCTTGTTGGTTTGGGATTTTGTGTTTTGATCAATTTGTCACCAAGTTATTTATGGGGAGCTCTATTCCAAGGAACAACACCATTAACATCGGAATAAAAAATGATCAATCCCAATCCATAAGAGTCAAACCAAATTTTTTCACTCGAAATAAAATCACGAGTGAGTTAATTGCCGGGAACAATCAATGCCATTCATCTAACGACAATGAAGCTTCTAAAAGTCAAATGACAAACAAAAAAGAGCACACAAACCTTTCATTGAGTGACGATCATCGCATTTGTATCGAGAGTATAAATATACAGGCCCATCAAACCGGATTTCTGCCAATCCACCTGACTCCCGATCAAATTTTAGCAGGAGAGTACTCCTCTGAACTGCAAGCCATGATCGAAACATCCTCAGGGCTTCATCCTTCTTCTTTACAAACACTTAAATTTGATCTTAATTTCAGGAATGGGCCCTTCTGGGTCGCTATTACTCTGCTAATCGGAATTTTCCTGGGCATATTGGCTCAGCCTTTAGCTAAGGAGAGCACTAAACTTCATATGCAATTGTTGGACCGGGTTGAGTTATTAGGAGATGAAGCTCATAAATTATTGGATACCCAAAAGGATTCTAAAACGAGAGTTTTTCAAATCCTCAAAGTACAAAGAAGGGAAATCGTAGATCTTAATAATGTTAATAAAAGCACAGTTACTCAATATGAAAAAACTTTTGAGAGCATTAATTATTTGATTCAAAAAATTCTGCTTCTGCAAATCCTCCTAAAAAACACGGAAAACAGAAAACCAATTAATTTAAACCAGATTAAAGCTATTGAAGAGAAAATTGATGAGTGCTTAGAAGCCCTGGAAAAGGATCCTATAAAATCAAAAGAAAACCTGGTAAGTATTTTTGGTAAGGAGGGAAAAATAATTGGTCTTTCATTTAAACAGGGTGCCCCTATAGGTCAACAACAGGGCCCAGCCACCCCTAGTATTAATCTTGAAAGTGCTTTTACCCAATATGAGAAAGAAAAAAAAGAAAAATGGCTTGGAGAAACTAAACAATTTTTAAAAGATTCCTGGAAAACAAATCGAGTATCCAAATGGACGAAGAAAACTTTCTTTAGCTTTTTCACTTTAGTTACGGGAGATTCAAAGTATGACCCGGACTTTACTCATAAAATTCTTAGACCTCTGTTAAGTTGGATATTAATGCTCAGCATTCTTTTAATCGGATTTAAAGCGCAATACATTGACAAAAGCACTTTCGGGAAGTCGGGTATATTTGACTACTTCGGAGCATTAATGTGGGGCTTTTCGACAAAAGTCACCCAAGCCACTCTGCAAAATTATTTTGTATCATTGAAGGGAAAATAAACGAAACTCAATAAAAAGCGTTTTCTAAAACTCTGGGCTCAATTGGATACCTTCACGCCTGAATCGCTCATTCTTTCGGATTGGGTTTTTGGCGGCGGATGTGTTCAAGGTTTTTTTGGATGGCGAGGACATTGGGGTGGTCTTTGCCAAATGCGGTTTTGAAAATTGCCAGGGCGTTTTCAAAATATTCCGTCGCGATCTTGGAGTTGCCTTTCATATACCAGGCTCCTGCCAGCGCGCTCCAATGGAATCCCATCTTCGGATGACTTTTGCCATAGGTGGTCTGATCGATCTCCATTGCCTTTTCATAAAACTCAATGGCTTTGTCCTGATCGCCCTTACTGCTCCAGGCCACTCCCAGATGGTTCCAACGCGCGGCCAGGTTAGGATGATCCTTACCATAGGTATTGAGATCACTGTTCAGAGCTTTCTCTAAATACTCAATGGCCTTATCAAAATTCTGCTGAGCGCCCCACGCCGATCCCAGGTTGTTCCAATCGGCGGCCACATTGGGATGCTCTTCGCCAAAATTTTTGAGATCGCTGGCCAATGCTTTTTCATAGTAATCGATGGCGTTTTTATAATTCCCTTTATCCTGCCATGCGGTTCCCAGGTTGTTCCAACTGGTTGCTACTCGTGGATGCTTCTCTCCGTAAGTTTTCAAATTCACCGCCAGAGCTTTTTCGAAGTACTCGATGGCTTTATCGTATTTTTGTTTTTTGGCCCACACTTCTCCCAGGTGGTTCCACTGTATCGCCAGTTTAGGATGATCCTGATCATAAGTTTTAAGATCACTCGCCAGCGCTCTCTGGTAGTACTGAATGGCTTTATCGTAGTTGCCTTTTTTTTCCCAGGTGATTCCCAGGTTGTTCAAGTTGGCAGCGATTCGCGGATGATCCTCGCCATAGTTTTTGATATTGCTGGTCAGAGACTTATCAAAAAACTCAATCGCCTGATTCAAGTTGCCTTTGTCTCGCCAGGCTTCGCCCAGTTTGTTCCAGGCCATAGCGATGAGCGGATGATCGGCGCTATGAGTTTTTTTCAAATTTCTAACGGATTTCCCATAGTACTGAATGGCTTTATCGTAGTTGCCCAGTTTTTTAAACAAAAACCCGTTGGCATTGGCATAGAGGGCATTGTCCGGAGCCAGTTGGGCGGCATGTTCCAAATGGTCCAACGCTTCCGCGTATTTAACCTGTTCGCCGGAAATTTTTCCCAGGCGGTAGTGCACTAAAGCCTGATCATATTGACTCGAAATCTCCGCGGGAGGTTCCACTAATTCTAATAACAACTTTTTTGCTTCGGAGAGATCGCCTTTTCTTAAGGCGGCCTCGGCCTGCTGCATTTGTCTCGATGAAAATTGCTTCTCGAATTTTTGAAGATCTGTGTGAGTGTCTTTCAGCAACTGAATTTGATCGTCAAGTGAGTTTTTTAAATCCACCTGTTTGCTTTGAATTTCATACAATTCCAATTGCAGTGTTTTGATTTGCGCACGGTTTTTTCCGCGTCGCTGGTTTATCTCCGCCCGGATTTCGGATTCACGCTTTTTGAGATAAGCCAGGTGCTGTCCCAAAGTTAACTCATAGACCATTTGTTTTTCGACGGCGGGGTCTCCGTCTATGGGATTGCCCCTTAAAGAACCGCCGGGTCCCTGAGCCCATGATGGATGGGTTGCCAAGAACAAACCCATCACAAAAAAGAGAAGAGATAAAATCCCCTGAGTGTGAATTACCCTATCCCTCTTTAGAAAAGAGACCGTTGCATAAGTCAGAAAACCTAAAACCCCTGGAGGTAAAATCCCCCCAGCCCCCTTCATAAAGGGGGAGCACATCGATCTCCTTTTTATTAGTTTTTGCATTTCTCTCATTATTGGCTTTTATGCAAAACCCTCTTTAGGAAAGAGGGAACGCATCGGCTTTCATTTTTGCTTGCGGACGCTGGCCCGCTGCTGCCCTCGAGGATGGTGGCTCGACTCCGTAGCGATTATTGAGATGAGATCATTTTTTCGGGAGGCGGTCAAGGTAGTATTTCACATCGTCCAGTTTATGGGTAAGCCCGAAGTTTTCGTATATGGAAGCGGCTTGCTGGTAATTCGTCCTGGCAGAACCGTAATCTTTTTGCAGATCATAGGTGTAGCCGAGATTGAACCGGCGATCCGCAACTTTGGGATGATTGTTGCCAAAGGTATCGACATCGCTGGCCAGGGCCTGTTCAAAATAATCGAGGGATTTCGGATAATCTTTTTTATCTCTCCACACCGCACCCAGGTTGTTCAATCCTACGGCGACGAGGGGGTGCCCCTCACCGAGAGATTTTCTCCAACTCACCAAAGCTTTCGTATAATAATCGATGGCTTTATCATAATTTCCCTGAAGTCGACACACTTCTCCCAGGTTGTTTTGATTGGTCGCTACCTGCGGATGGTCATCCCCATAGGCTTTCACATTGATATCGAGTGCAGACTGATAATATTCCGTAGCTAAATCGTATTCCCCTTTCGCCCGATACGCATCGCCCAGGTTGTTTCGATTCAATGCGACTGCAGTGTCTTCTTCTCCCAAATGTTTCACATTACTATCGAGGGCTTTTTGGTAATACATTACAGCTTTATCGAGGTCGCCTTTATCCTGCCAGACATCGCCGAGGTTATTCCAATTGATGGCAATTTTAGGATGGTCTTCCCCATACACCTGGATATTACCGGCAAGCGCTTTTTCATAAAACTCGATGGCTTTATCGTATTGGCCTTTACTTTTCCAGGCCAACCCCAAATTATTCATTCCGGTCGCAATGTCGGGAAAATCTTCCCCTTCATGGATTCTCCAGCTTTCAGTGGCTTTCTCATAAAACTCGATGGCTTTGTCGTAATGACCCAGCGTCGAGTAAAGGATTCCCGTTTCGTTGGAATACACACCTTCCTCCGGGTCCAGTTGCGCCGCACGCTCAAAGTTTTTCAATGCTTCCGGATAGTTCACTTCATCGTCGGCCATTTTTGCCAACCGGTAATGCCCTATGGCCAGCTTATCCACAGCGGCCAACAGGTTTTCGTTTTCGACCACTTCTTTGATAAGTTTTTTGGCTTCTTCCAGATCGCCTTTCTCCAAAGCCTGAGTGGCCCGATCCATTTGCCCGGATGAAAACAGTTCTTTGAATTTCTGCAGGTCCTCGTTAGTGTCCTGAAGTTGCTGGATGCGCTGCTTATAAGAGTCTTCCAGGTTTTCCTGTTTCGATTGGATACCACTCAATTCCATTTCCAGTCCTTGAATCCGGGCGCGGTCTTTTCCATGTTCGCGTTCCAGTTCTGCACGGATCTGGGCTTCCCGTTTCTGCAAAAACTCGTGGTGTTGTTCCAGGGTGATGCCGGTATAAATTATTTTGTCGCGGCCCACCTTATCTTCCCCGACTTTATCGCCTCCTACCTGGTCTCCCTTCACAGAGTAGCCTAAAGGCGGAACATTTTTTTCTGAGGTCTTATCGTTACTCATTCATTTTCTTTCAGAACCGAGTATTCACGCAGGGGATCCAGATACGTTTTCACGTCTTTCACTAAGTGATTCAGTCCGAATTTTAGATAGGTGGTCAACGCTCTCTCATAATACTGTAACGCGGTAGGGTTTTTTTCCAGGAACTCATACATAAACCCAAGATTGAAACAACGGTCCGCAACCTTCAGGTGATCTTCACCGAAGTTTTTGAGATCGATAGCCAGGGCCTTCTCATAATATTTAACGGCTTTTGCGTATTGGCCCAGGGCAAAGAAAAGGTAGCCTGTATTTTCCAGATATAATATTTTCTCCGGAACCAGTTGGGCGGCGCTTTGAAAATAATCCAGGGCTTTATGATAGTCGAAATCGTTCTCGGCCAGGCGTCCAATCTGAAACGCCACATCAGCCGCCTGCAGCTTAAACTGGTCTAACGGTTTATCCGGGTGAGCAATAAACTTTAAATAATGATCTAAAGCCAGTTGGAACAAAGCTTCTGCCTTTTCGGTTTTGCCCTGGTTGAGAAGCGTTTCCGCTTCGTTGAGCTGTTCCTTTGGAATAGACGGTTGCCGCTCTAAGGCCTCCATCGCTTCCGCCAAATAAGTTTTGGTTTTCGGTAAATCGTTTTCTATATGTTTGAGGCGGTCTTGAGTCAGGTTTAAAATATTTTCCAGAAACTCAATTTCTTTCTCATCTCGGAGTTCACCTTTATCGTACTCCTTTTCCAACTCCATCTGCACCAGGCGAATTTCTTTCTCCAGTTCCTTCTTATGACCGGCCAGCGAGACTCCGGTAATGTTATTCCCCAGGCTCGCGTCTCCGCTATAAATATCTTCCTGGACATGATCTCTATAAAATTTAATCCTTCGGGTAAGAGAAAGGGTTGCCCTTTTCTTGGAAGGAGATTCGATATTTCGGGATTTCATGTTTTTTGCCATGACTGATTTCCTAATAATACTTTCATACATTAATAACTCACCGCCCACCCGGTGGATGAATCATTCTCACGACCGGAGGTTCTTAGTAATGCCCGGATCCAGCCGACGAGCTTTCCAATTTTCTTTGCAATGGGGCAGACTTTTTGTAAATACTATTTTACCTTGTCGCCAGTGATTACTCTTTCCTGTAAAAGTTCTTGATAAAAACATTCCTTAACAAAATCCTATAAGGGAAAGCCAAACGTTTACAGGATTTCACTTTTAAACGTATAGACCCTCTACAACTTTAGTTGCCAGGGTTCGTAGCCCCCGGCACCAAACTACGAGCTACCTAAAAAGGCTATTCCCCTATTCGATATTTAACAGAAACATACTCCTTTCGAATTTGCGGCGCAAGTGTAAATTCTTGAATTGGGTTGTCCTATGGGAGTCTGTTTTATGATGGGTTAGCGTAAATGCAACCTTGTCAGATACTTTTCCTTAAAATTAGGACTACTTCTATTAGAAGTTTATTTCCGGGCGGGAACCGAGGAGGAAAACATACTTTTTGGATTGGAAGGAAGGGATGGGGGAAACCAGACTTTCAAACTTTTTTGAGTATTAGGGAATCAATTCTTTCCTGCTAGAAAGACTTGATGGTTTTTTTGCTTTTAATTTTTCGATTTTTTTTGGGGGTTGGGAGGGGGATGATGCGGCGGGTAATGTTAGTTTGGGTTTATTTCTTTATCCTGTTCCTCAGCAGAAAATTTTATCTCGTCCCAATGATCAATGATTTGGTGCGCAATACTTTCCAAATCTGCATGCGGCCCATACCCACCGGGGCATGACCATAGTCGTTTTTTTTCACCATGAAGGTAAGCTTCGAATTTCACCAATCTGTCAATATGAACCTCGCCCATTTTCTGGTATTCATAAATTTCCACCTGGTGTCCTTTATAAGCAAATAACTTTTTATTCATAAATCCTCCCTCATCAGGTTTAACCGGCGCACTCACTAAAAAAATGAACTCGATGTTTAGTTTCAAAAATTTCTTACGAACTTCTAAAACGTTTCCTATAAATTAAGTTCAAGCTGATAATGGTCTGTCATTTGCCAACAAACCGGGGCGCCTCCCAAAGCGTTCATTGGTATTTATCATGCAGGCTTAATATCGCAAGAGCGAAGTCAACAACTACGCCAACTCAAATGAATAATTGAAGCTTTAAGGCCTTTCTATTTTTTTGATGAAACAGTCATTAAAAAAAATATCGGAACCTACTAAGTTTATACCACAAAAAGGGCTTGTGTGGCGCCTTAAATTGATAGTTTTTTTATTCCGTTGAATAAGTTATTCCGCGATATAAACAAGTTATTAAATTTCAAATACTTGTAAAATTGCAATTTAAAGCAAATATAATCTAAAACTGGTAACAGGTGATTGCGAGCTTGCAGAAAATTACTCTGATTCAAATATAGGAAATATCCCTCGATAATAGTAGGAGAATACCTGAGCTTAAATTTTTGAGCTCTTGTCACATAACCCATCTGTTAACGAAAGAGAGCTTTGCATAGCAACCAATAAAGGAACAAAGCCCAATAAATTGTTTACTGAGAACAATGCATTCCCTCTTGTGCACATCCACTTCCCATTATTATATTTGTTTCTAAAGGTAGGTCTTATAAATAGAACCCACCCAACTCAGGAAAAGATTCTGACGATTCTGTTTGCAAAAAAACACATCGCAAATAAAATTGAGTGTAGCGTCACGCTGCCATCGCAAATAAAATTGAGTGCAGCGTCACGCTGCCATCGCAAATAAAATCTGCCTCTGGCCCGCTGTCTCTCACGGCGAGTGGCAGGCTAACGCCTGCAAGTAGCAATTATTTTTTTAGGGTTCCTTTGATTTCTTTTATCCATCGATCTCCGGAAATCCCAGTTGCCTCCAGGCGCTGGCCTGGTGCCAGCACGGTGAGTGCCATCCCTTAAAAGTCCTGAAAAAGAATCGGTTGGGATTTATTATTGTTTTTATTCCATCCTTAATTTAACCTGAATTCATAGCAAAATTTGAATAGGGTTGCCCGGGTGAAAAAGAGGGATTCGGGTTTTCAAAATGGTTCCAGATTTTGCTCGACCAATTAACCTGAACTCATGGCAAAAATTATATTGGGTTGCTAAATGAATAAAAAGGGATTTCGTTCTTCAAAATCGTTCAAGGTGGGGCTCGTTGTTTTGATCCTGGGATTGCTTTGGTTTTACCCCTACTACAGCATGTTCGATCATGAAATTGGAGGGGGCCGTTTTCGAGTATGGGAGGGACGAGACACTTTGCATAATATCCACCTGTCCTGCCGGGCGTTTTGGGCAGACATGCGTGAGGAGGAGAAAGGCCCGGCGGATTCGGCTTGCACTTTGGCCAAAGTTCATAAGGAAGAATACGGGTTGCGACTGCCTGAGGAATGGGACTTTAAAATAATGAGCGGAACGGAAGGAAATTTTCGTGCGGTCGCGCGAGGCGAAGAGGACGATTTTATTCATTGGGTGACCCTTTCTCAGACCGGGATGGAAGATGAAAAAATAGAAACAAGAAGGATAAAAAAGGATTTTGACGATAAATTAAAAGCTTTCAAACGGTCCATCTTTCAGGAACCTTTTGAAAACTTCTCTGAAAAATGATTTTAGTCATTTTGATAATTTAAGTTTCGATTAGAAATTAACTGTTGTTTTGAAATCCGGTTCAGGGGCGGCCCTTATAACCGGGGGAGGTTTGTGTAAGTCAGAGATTTAAAAAAGCCTTGACTGTCAATTACCCCGGCCGCGGGGTAGGCCCCGTTGCCAATATTTCGTTTGCGATGAGTATAAGTAAATATAGTATCGTCTCAAAGGTTTCTAAAATCTCAGTTGCCCCTCACGGCGAGTGAGTGCCTCCAACCGCCAGGTTGGAAAAGAGGGCGAACATGGGTCTCCGCTCTTTTGTTGGACTTGTTTGTTCAATAATCTTTGATTATGCAAAGGTCTCTTTAAAAAGAGGGAGCACAGGGATCTCCGTTTTAATATTTTTTATGTTTCGTTCACAAATCTGAGTTATGCAAAGATCTCTTTATGAAGGGGGAATACATTTGCTTCCAGTTTATATATGTTTTTCTGAAGATAAAATTTATGAAAATGTTCTGAGATTTCTGTTGGCAAGCCAACACATCGAAGATTAAATCCTCTCTCCGGCTGTGAGCCGGCAGCGTGACGCTGGAAAAAGGGTTTGCGGATTCTGAGTTCACAGAAACTCATCGGCAGTTAAATTTTCCTCCAGTTGGGGACTGGGAGGGCGAGCATCAACTTCCACTTTTAATATTTTTTATGTTTCGTTCAATAATCTTTGGTTATGCAAAGCTATTTATACCGATGGACATCCCAACCGATCTCCTGAAACGCGAAAGGGAAAATAAAATAGATGAACCTTCACCTGGTCATTAATATTTCGATTGTGTTGATCTTTGGCGTGCTGGGTCTAAGAGCGGGTCAACGGCTCCATTCGAAAAACCAAAACGTTAAACTGGAAACTCTGCATCACCAGGCCAGATACATTTATTTCATCATTGCCATCCTTCTTCTGGTGTTCATCATCGTTGGGGCTCCTATGGTTAACCGAACCCTGAGGTGGCAGGTTCCCGTTTGGTTCGACCTGTACGCCAATGACGCCGGATTCCGAATTGTCATCGCGTGTTTTGCTTTTCTATACACCCTGGTTTCCATGATCGCCTTCAAAACCGGCCACAAGGAAAAGCGGGCCATCGCTATGGCTTCCGTGATGCTGATCGCGATTTTTCCCATTCTCCATTGGCAGTACTCGGACTCGGTGGTTCCGGAACTAAACCATTTGAAGATCAAGGGTGTCATTATCCAGAGCCATCCGTCCACTTGTGTCGCCGCCTCGGGGGCCAACATTGCCGGTTGGCTGGGGATCGAAAAAACGGAAAAGGAAATGGCCCTTAGAATGCGCACTACCAAAATGACCGGCACCAACGCCGGCCGCGCCATCCATGCATTGGGCGAGGTGGGAGTGAGCTGTTCGAAAAAATGGGTGAAGGATTCCGACATCACCCAACTGACCGCACCGGCGATGCTGTTCATTGACAATGCTCAACTGGGGCCGGAAACTCACGCCGTGGCGTTCATGGGAATGAAGGAGGGGAAGGCCGAAATCTGGGATCCCCTGGACGGCAAAACTCTGCATTCGGTGGAGAAAATCAAAACCTTCTGGCAGGGCAAAAGTCTGCAGTGCTCTAAGAGCGGAAACGTTTAAGCAGGGAATCCCCTCAGCGGTCCCCGACCGCTGGAAGAATTTAACCTCATCGAAGGAAAAGATGATCTTGGGTGAGGTGTTTAAAGTACGAATAAAACAGGAGCCTAAAAATTTAAGGCAAAATATCTTTAAAGCTTTTAAATTTAAGTCTAAATCTGTGGTGGGATTCCCATGTGGTTTTTATTTTATCGGCTTCTGAAACATCTAACAGTTGTTCCATGATCATGGATACCATAAGGTCTTGGGTGGTCATTATTTCTAAATTTGGCTTCACAAGTTTTGCTTCTTTGATAGCGCGTTTGTCGTCGATGGCTAATTTATGATTTCCAAAAATAGCACATGCAATGGCGGAGCTTTCACCGGAACCCAAACGACCCGTTCCCATTAATTTCCCAAATATTTCCAATTCTTCAGGCGCGGCGACTTCCTTCTCAATAAATTTATTTTGATGGATGGTTCGTTGGAGTTGGATTTGTTGCTCAGGATAATAATCTGTTATTTCTCCTTGAACATGGTTGGTGATAGCAAACTCATAAGAGTATTTTGCCATCAAATCCACACGGTTAATGCGTAGAAAATTAATCAGAACATTAGTGTCTGCTACAATTATCAGCGGAAATTCATTCAAAATAATGATCCATCAAGGTTCGCAAGCAGCCTCAGCTAAAGAAAGCATATTGTTGGTTGAAATCCCTAAGGATTTACTGATTTCAAGAAGTTTACCTTTCGATATTTCCTCTCTACGGTAAGCCTCTATTGCGAGGTGTGCAATATGGCTTCGAAGTTCTCGGTCTGAATATTTTTTGTCTTCCTTTTTATTGATGTCGTCTGACATATTTAATTCTTTTAAATATTTGTTTCCCATATCTACTTGGTTAAAAAGGTGATCGCATTCGCCTTGAGTCAGATAGTTCAAGGTTTTTAATCGGTACGTCGCTGCTTGATAACTGACTCCAAAGTGATAAGCCATTAAAGCGATGTCTTGATAAATGATTCGCTGCGAATTGGAAGTGGATCTACTACTGGTATTAATTCCTTTTTGAGTGGCAACATCCCAGATAGTTTTATCCTCTCGGCTGGGTTTTCCTTTGTCGATACTATCTAAAAAAATCGCAACCCCTTCTTTAGGCATTAAAAACGCTCCGGCAAATGCATTGGCCCGTTTCTCCATTAATTCGGAAGAATTCTTTTCGCTGGATATCGTAATTTTCCATTCCCTGTCCAGTAAGACATGGGCGTATTCATGCGCATAGGAAAATCTTTTTCGTCCTCTTACGTGCTCCGAGTTAACGAACACGGCTATACCTAATGAGGAATGACACAAAAATAACCCTGACATTTTATCGGGTAATTCCGCACCTGAGGCCCAAACATCTTGCTCATTAACTAAGTCTGCCATATCTGCAATTGGGGCAAATCCCAAGTCAAGACGCTTCCGTTCTTGATCAGCAACTTCTTCTCCTTGTTCCACGGCTTTACTAGTATTTTTGGGGACTGGTTGTGGGTAGGTTGGTGGACCGTGACGGTGATCTCTTCCTAATTGCTGCTCTAGACTATAACCTTGCTGGCACCAATCAATATATTTATAAACTTGATCTTTAACTTCCGGATGGTCTTTAAGTTCTGGATCAATACGGTATAAAGCGAGTACAATATCTTCTTCCGAAGGATCGGATTCTTCTAAAAAATACGTGACCGGATGGTGATAAAGTTTTGCCAATTGGGTCAACTCCAAAGTAGAAATTTTGCGGTTACCCGATTCAATCTGAGAAATTGCAGTGCGAGGTTTATCGATTACCTCTGCAGCTTCTTGTTGACTTATATTCGCCAATTCTCTTGCTTTTTTTAATTTTTCCCCTAATTCCTTAGGTTTCATAAAAGCCTGGCCTTTCTATTTGGGCGAAATTGCCCTATTTGAGACTATATCAAAATCAATCACATGAGTCAAATTTTTACTTATATTGTTCGAATATTGAACGTATTCTATATGAGGAATTCCCTATTTGGAGTGGGAATAATTTATAAATATTCATTGTATAAGGAGTGTAAACAATGAGTAAGAATCAGCATGTTGTACCACAAGATGGAAAATGGGCTGTGAGGGGTGCTGGAAATAACCGGGCTACTTCTGTCCACGACAAACAGCAAGACGCTATTAACGAAGCACGAAACATTGCCAGGAATCAAAAGTCAGAGCTTTTTATTCATGGTCGGAATGGACAAATTCGTGAGCGTGATAGTTATGGGAACGACCCTTTCCCTCCACGAGGGTAAGGGTCGGATCACACGAGAGGGTCTAATGTGGAGTTAGGCCCTTTCACATCTGTAGTATACCAGATAGTGGTAAATAGTGTCAGATAGTATCAGGTTGTATCAATAAAATTTTGAAATCCTTTTAAGTAATGTCCAAAAAAAAGAATAAGAAAAAAAAGAAGAGAACTTCAACTGGAAGAGATATTGTCCAAGGTGATAAAGTTGGTGGCGATAAAATATTCGGGGATAAGGTCGGGGGAGATAAGAATGTCTTTAATTTAAATATTACCCTCGATCAGCACCACGCGTTTTTGCAAAAACGGGAAAAAGAAATTCGGGCAGAGTTAGCGGAAGAACAGGGAAAAGATCGTCAGCGCATTCAGGAATTAGAAAAGGAACTCACCGATATCCAAGCTAAACAAGCGAACCTGGAACAATCTTATAAGGAGCGGACTCAGCAACTGCAAGACGCCAATACCGATCTACAAAAATTCAAAGATCAGTTTTCTCCTGAGCAAATGGAAAAAGCGGAAGCGGCTTTGGTTAAAGGTGACTCCTCGGAAGCAGAGAAGTTATTAAAGGAGGTGACAGAGAATGAAAATAAACTCTCGGTAGTCGAGGAATTGGCGTTAGCTCATTACCGGTTGGCCAACTTGGCTTATGACCGAGTCGATTATAGCAAGTCATTGAAACATCACGAACGCGCGGCGCAACTGGTTCCGGAGAATGGATTGTATTTGAATGACACCGGAATTCTTTATGACACTCTCGATAATTACGACCAGGCCATTGGGTATTATGAGAAAGCGCTTACAATTGACCTCAAAACCCTTGGCGAAGAACACCCTAGTGTAGCCACTCGCTGGAACAACCTGGGAGGGGCTTGGGCTAACAAAGGAGATTGTGACCAGGCCATTTCGTATTATGAGAAGGCGATTAAGAGCGATCTCCAAACCTTTGGCGAAGAACATCCTAAGGTCGCCACTCGCTGGAACAACCTGGGAGCGGCTTGGAGGGACAAGGGGGATTACGACCAAGCCATTAACTATTATGAAAAAGCGTTGGTGGTCCTTAAAAAGTTTCTTGAGGATGACCACCCGAATATGATCACCCTAAAAAACAACATCGCCCTCGCCCGGGAGCAAAAGAATAACCCACCCACCTCAAAATAATTACCTACCACCCTCATTTTATTCCTTCTTTAAATGGAGACCTTTGCATAAGTAAGAATATTGAACTAAACACAACAAACTTAAAGAAGGGCACCGATGTTCGCTCTCTTTCCAACCTAACGGATGGAGGCAAAAGGGTTTTCAGAAGTTGATGAATAGACTAACTGAAAGGAGCCTTAGGAAATTTTTGTTTCCCCCAGGCGGGGCCTGGTTTCCTCTGACGGCTAGTCAGTCATCGAGAATCAATTTTACCTGCGGCGGTTGCGCCGCAAAACCCCTGGAGGACAAATCCCCCCAGCCGCGGGGTAGGCCCCGCTGCCAGAATTTTATCTTCGATGGGTTTGCTGGCTAACTGTATCATCAGATACTTTTCCTAACTCTATATTCTATTCAACTCAAAACCCCAGGAGGTCAATCCCCCCGCCAGGCCATGCCTGGAGATAACATTTCATTTGCGATGGGTTGTCTTGCCAAAGGTATCGTTAGAAAACCTTTATCCGCGTTTTCTTTCATTCTATCTAAAACCCCTGGAGGTCAAATCCCCCCCACCAGGCAACGCCTGGAGGAAGTATAAATTTTCAAAGGTTATTTCCTGTTCGTCTCTCCATCAACTTTCGGAAATCCCAGTTGCATCCAATCGCTAGATTGGAAAGGGGGAACACATCGTTTTCTCTTCTGAATTTTGTCTCTGAAGATATTCTTTATTATAAGGCCAAGAAAAAATCCCAAGAGGTGAATCACCCTATCCCTCTTTAGGAAAGAGGGAATACATTATCCTCCGCTTCAATATTTTCTTCTGAAGATAAACTCCACTTGTGAGAAGATTCTAATGATTCTGCGCTCGCCACCGATCATCGCAAATCAATTCTGCCTCCACGGCGAGTGGCAGCGGCACGCTGCCTGACGGCAAGTCAGGCATTGAAAATATATTATTCCCACTAGGCGGGGCCTAGTTGCCTTCGGGCGCCGGCCCCCGGCCGTTGGGAGCATTGTTTTGCGATAAATTTTGTACGACTGTATCTTCAATGGGTTTTAAATATTTCGAAATCCTCTAATTGGAAAATAATCGGCCAGGGCCCGTCTATCAGGTAAGTCGAGGGAAGTGCCGGGAATTTAAATTCAGTCTATTCTTAACCTGCTTCCGGAAATAGAACCTTTCTCACTTAAAAAGTCTGGTTTTCCTTTTTTTTAATTGTTAAAGTTTGGGGTTCCGAACTTTGTGTTGCTTTGCTTGTCTGAATTCGATACCATTTTAAAAAAAATTTCAGGGATAATTTAATTTCCAAAAACACGGCTGGGTACCGGGAAAACGATCTGAAATGCAGTGACCCCATCGGTTTCAAACACTGTTCTTACTCAGAATGTTTCGTTTCCCGACCTGGAAAGAATAATAGTCTGTGACAGTTTTTTCTAATTCGATTAACAGTTTTAGAACTATAAAAAACTATGAATCCTGACCGAAACCCTCAGCTTTCTGCAGATGCCGCTAAAGAGAAGTTACACAATCGCGGCATACCTTTTTCTGAAGAATACTTCTTACGCTACATTCGAAGCGGTAATATGGATGTCATCACTCTCTATTTGGATGCAGGTATTTCACCGAATGCCACTATTGACGGCGAAAGTGCGCTCGCGGTTTCAGTGAATTACGGTCATAAGCCCTTAACAAAAATGCTTTTAGATGCCGGCGCTGAACCCATGGGAATTTTAGAAGGATTAGAAATGGGTAAGCCGTCCCGCGACAACTGGGATCGATTATCCAGTTTATCGGGCGTCTTCACGTTCATATCCAGTTTATTGATTGCAATAGTAGGTTGGTACTTCACAAACTCCTATAATGAGCGACAGCTAAAATGGGAACAAACACAAGCCCGACAGGAACAAGCGACGAAGGTGCATCAAAATAAACTTGCCGAAATGCAAACGGTCGAAAAAATGATTCCGCATTTGACTAAAAACGAATCGAGTAAACAAGTGGCTCTCATTGCCATTAGCGCTTTAGCGTCACCTGAAATTGCCGCTCAAATAGCTGCGGCCTACGGTGGCCAGGGTTCCATAAATGCGCTTGCTCAATTAGCAGTTGCGGATACAGAAAAGGCCGCGGCCCCGGCGATATCCGCCCTAACCCACATCGCTTCCCGCGAACCGAACAGCTCCGGCAAACCGGCCCATCAGGCTCTGGCCAACATACTTGAAGTGAGGGAACGGGCCATCGTGAAAATCATAAGAAGTAAAAGGGCAATTTGTAATGGCTTCGTTGTTGACGGGAAACGGGGTTGGATTGTGACAGCTAACTATTGTGTCAATCAGAGTATGGGAGGAGCCATCTCCGTTCAATTTGGGGAAAACCCACCCATGCCTATATCCAAACAGCAGACCGGGTTGCAGGGATTGCTGGCCTTCCTGAAGATCGATGCGGATTCCCTTCCGGCTCTCAAACTTTCGGACAAACAGTTTATTGCGGGAAGCTCCATTTCAAAAACGGCGTTCAATCTTGGAGCCTCGCTCAAAGACCGGAATAAATTGAGAGTAGTTATCGGTAAAGTTATCGAGGCCGGGGAAATGAAATTCCCGGGTCCCGAGGGAGCAGGTATTAAAGTGGATGGATTGAATGTTCTGATAGATAGCCCTGCAAAGTCTCAGGATAGAATCCATGGAAGTGGAGGTGGACCTTTACTGGATAGCGAAGGCAACGTAGCGTGCATGACATTTTCGTCCACTTTTGGAACAGAGAAAAAACAGGAGCAATGTATTTCTGCAAGATCCATTTCCAAGGCATTCCAGGCAGTTTCCGGCTAAGGTTCCCCACCAACGGTAACAGCAGAAACTTTCCCAATCTGGGGGTTGGGGGCAGTATTCCTTCTAGAGGTATTTAATATTTTGTCTTTAAGGTGGGGGATGTTAAACATATCTTTAGAGTATCTACAGAGTTTTACCTGCAAAAGTCAAAAGTAAACGTTCCGGCCAAGCATTGGAACGCCTTGGTCTAGATTCCGGATCTGTGATTGTTATAAGGTTTTTTTTATATAAGTTTTCTAATTCAGTTCTAGCATGAGGTTTAAGAAAAGATGTTTCTTCAATTACCCATTTGAAAATATCCTCTACTGATATGTCTTGTTTCCCTCTAAATTGTTCCAGAATTTTTTCAAAAAGTGGGTATGTTTGTGCTTCTTTATCGAAAAGACTAGTCTGTACTTTTTCAAATGAATCTTGATGAACTGAAAAAGAGTTTCCAAATTCGGGATCCACTTTCCACATGGCTTCTTTAATTTTTTCAAAGCCCTTTGAACTGTTGCTGCAAAAGAACAAAGCATTATCCCTAACATTAGTTTCATCTCTCATTATAAATTTCAAAGTGAACTTGCCAATTTTCTTAAGTTTGTTATCAAAATTGTCACAAAAAGCTGCAATTGAGTCTTCAGCATCAATAATTGAGCTAAGATCATCTTCGCCTACCATATTTTTAATTTTTTCTATGATATTTTTTTCGCTCTTCTCTTTAAACCGATTCATATAACCACACCAAAAATTGACAATAATCTCACTGCTTTTGTTATGCATGAAAAGCTTGATTTTCTCTAAAGGGCTATGACTAAAACCAAATGGATCTATGAAGCTGAAAGTTGGGCTGTTGGGATTCTGGTATAAAGTTTCTAGTATGTTTTGTACTTCATCTGAAAACTTACCCTTTCTGATATCAATTTTAATACGAGAATGTGGATTTTTAATCTCTTTCAAAGTTTGAAGATGTTTTAAAGCTTTAGGACTTTCATCTGAAAATATTAAAGTAGCTGTAAAGTTTGGATAAGTTTTTGCCGTCCGGTTTGCAAGGCGGGCTGCTATAGTTGGAGAACCTTCTTCCCCGCCATCGTATTCTCCCGGACCGCAAAATCCATCAATATAAAAAACATGGCGGAAACCGGAATTTGCTAGAATGCTAAACCAAGCTCCAAGATACCGGTTTAAGATTTCCAGTTTTGCTTTTGTACGGGGTTTGCACTCCCAAGAATATTTCCTAACCATATTTTTTATTTAATAGCCAAATGCAGGTCCTGAGGTTTTGAGTTTTGATTGGACAATTGAGGAAATTGGTTCCATTCTTTTCCATCTAACTCCCTTCCTCCGGATTTAGGTCGGAATCCCCCCCATTGTTTAAAAAAGAAAGGAACACTTTGTTTTATGCATTGGTCACGAACAGACTGCACCCAAGCTAGATTCATGGGTCTTGCTTTAGGTCCGCTTTCACCTCCAACAATTACCCACTGAATTTTTTTCAAGTTCAAATTTCCGGGTGGACCAATAAGCGGTTCAATCGATAAAAACCGGACACTGGCATTCATTTCTTGAATATGCTTAATTCGAGACCGCTTTGTCTTATCTTCAATTGATGTACCCAGCCAAATATGCTCAGGTGCGAATTTATTTTTATATCTGTTATTGATAAAGTTACGCATAAGGGAGCTGCGCTTGGTAAGAACCTGGAAAATATGCCAATCTGCTTTTTCCATGGTTTCAAAAACACGAGTGATGAATTCTTTGGGAATTTTTTTATGAAATAAATCGCTCATGGAATTTACAAAAACCATTCTTGATTTTTTCCATGTGAGGGGTTGCTCCACACGTTCCGGTCTAAGGGTAAGATCAAACCCAGTCTCAAAGGGATGGTCTTTTACACCTCTGAAACGTTCAGAAAAGCGTTCTGCATAACAATTATCACAACCCGAACTGATTTTTGTGCAACCCGTTACAGGATTCCATGTGGTATTTGTCCACTCTATAGATGATTTTTGAGCCATAATGAAAGTTTGAACTCTTTACTTCTATTATTAAGAATAGTAGCATTATCTAGAAATGTATTGCCATATTTTTTGAAAAAAATTCCATTTTTAATTTAATAAAATCTTTTCCGCTATCAGCCACTTAATTGGCCAGCGTGACACTGCCATCGAAGATGAAATACTCCCCTTAAGCGGGGTATTTTCTTGGATTGAGTGGAATAGAATTATCGCAAAGATTCTGATAATTCAGTTTGCAGGAAAATACATCGAGAATGAATGCCGCCGCCACGGCGAGTGGTCCCTGAATGTCAATCACCCCAGCCCGCGGGGTAGGCCCCGCTGCCAGAATTTTATCTTCGATGGGTTTGCTGGCTAACTGTATCATCAGATACTTTTCCTAACTCTATATTCTATTCAACTCAAAACCCCAGGAGGTCAATCCCCCCGCCAGGCCATGCCTGGAGATAACATTTCATTTGCGATGGGTTGTCTTGCCAACGGTATCGTTAGAAAACCTTTATCCGCGTTTTCTTTCATTCTATCTAAAACCCCTGGAGGTAAAATCTCCCTCACCCCCTTCACAAAGGGGGAACACATCGTTTTCTCTTCTGAATTTTGTCTCTGAAGATATTCTTTATTATAAGGCCAAGAAAAAATCCCAAGAGGTGAATCACCCTATCCCTCTTTAGGAAAGAGGGAATACATTATCCTCCGCTTCAATATTTTCTTCTGAAGATAAACTCCACTTGTGAGAAGATTCTAATGATTCTGCGCTCGCCACCGATCATCGCAAATCAATTCTGCCTCCACGGCGAGTGGCAGCGGCACGCTGCCTGACGGCAAGTCAGTCATCGCAAATTTATTTTGCCCCCACGGCGAGTGGCAGCGTCACGCTGCCTCCGGGCGGGGTCCGGGGATATTGGATTTCCTGGAATTACTTTTCCACTTCCATTCGGTTGCGGCCTTCTTCTTTCGCGCGGTACATGGCTTTATCCGCACGCTCAAAGAATGTTTCCTCGGTGTCTTCGGGTTTGAGAGCCGTCACTCCGATGCTGATGGTTACGGAAATTTTCTGCTCTTGATGCACCAGATAATCTTTTTCAATCGTGGAGCGAATTTTCTCACCGATGCGTTTTCCTACTTCCAGCGGACAATCTTTTAGCAGGACCACAAACTCTTCTCCGCCATAGCGGAAGATGTTGTCGGATTTACGGATGCTGTTTTGAATGGAAGACGCGACGGCGCAAAGCACTTTGTCTCCCAATTTATGGCCGTGGGTGTCATTGAACTTTTTGAAATGATCGATATCGCAAACCATCAGCACACTGGTTTTTTGAGTGATATTGAATTCGCGTAACGCATGGCCGACTTTCATGTTATATGCTGCCCGATTCAAAGTTTTGGTGAGCGGGTCGACCATACTTTCGTTTTTAGAATCTTCCAGTTTTTTCGTGAGCTCTCCAATGGTTTCCTGGCTGCACTCCAGTTCTTTTCTCAGTTGTTGAGTACTGTCTTTAATTTTCTGAGTTTCTGCCGTGAGGTGTTTTTTAATTTCCAAAATATCTTTCATGTTCTGGGCGGAATCGATCTGCTGAATATAGTCATCGAAATGACTGTCGCAGCTTCCCAGATTCCCAACCACCTCTTTGAGAACGCCTACCATACTGAGGACAATGGTTTTGGTTTCTTCTTTTTCAGATTCTTTAAACTGGTTCTCTAAACTTTTGCCTTTGAAAAAGTCTTCAATGCTTTTACCTAAATCGCTCACCTGGCCAATGCGGGCCGCTTTGCGGATGACTTTCTCCAACTGTTCCAATTTTTGGTTTAATGGATCTTCGAAGGCAAGTTGATCGCGCATTCCTTTAATACAAACGATAAGAATGTTGCAAACGCGATCCGTAAATTCAGTAGGTATAACTCTTTCAGCGGTATCCTGGGTCATATTCATTTCTATATTCTAAAATTGATATTGATAGTGCTCGAATCAGTCACTAAACAATTAGAGCCGATAACAGTGAATTTTCAATAGTGGGGGAACAGCTTGAACATGAACTGTAGGTATATGTTTTTGGATTTCATTCAGGAGAAATAAGCAGTGCCTCCTGAATCAATGACCCTTAAACAAAATTTAGAATTTGCGGCGCATGAAATGAGAAGGTCACTTCACCTTCTCCCCCTAGAAAATTGCAATTAATCTCTAGTTTTTCTCTTGTCTTTCTCGTCCTTTCTCATCCAATAGAATTACCTTGACCCCAATATTTAACGCACAGAGGGAAATCTGGGGAACTCCCTCAAAAATTGGGTGTATTTCAATGATTTGACTACCAGTGTCAGCCAAAACAGAGATAGGGTCAACGGCTTATTGAGGACCTTTTTATAACCACGGAAAACTCAATAGCAATTATCCCTAAGCTGAAGTCAGACCAAAAATAAATCTTCCTAAAAGTAGAGAAATAATGTCGATTTATGAGATGGGATTTTTTGATGGCAATCGAAACTAACTCTTTGAGGAAATCAGAAACCGATATATATTTGTTAATCCAAATAAATATTGGTTTACCAGAAATAATTATCGGGTGGCTACCACACAGAGCGAGTGAAACGGGGTCCCGCTTTGGCTTTTAATTCCTGCATCATGAAACCCCGCTTTGGTAAGCAGGCTCTTCACTTCTTGCTGAGTGTAAGTATTGAATACGGTCCGATCCAGCCGCAGCGGCTGCATTTGCTCCTTATCACGAAACCCAATGGCTATCGTTCCCCCCGGTTGCATCACCCGGTACATTTCCCGGAAGTAAGGGAGGGGATCTTTCCAAAAGTAAAGGGTATTGGCCGAGCACAGTTTGTGGAACGTTTGGTCCAAAAATGGAAGACGGTCGCAGTTTCCCAAATGGAGTTTAACTTTGCCGGAGGCAATGAGATCCTTGTTATAAGTTTTTGCCTCTTGAAGCATCACTGGGGAAAAATCGATTCCCTCCACAACTCCATTAGAAACCGTTTTAGCCATTTCATGAATGAGTCGCCCGGGTCCAAATCCAATTTCTAGAACATGATCCGTTGGCTTTAAGTCCAACGTTTCCTTTATAAACGCATTAAGGTCGGCATTGTTATTAATAAAAAGGTTCTTCATTAAATAACGTCCCAGGAAACCACTGGGCTTTTTAGCCTGGGCCGATAAAATTTTTGGAGGAATGCACCGGATAAGAAACATGAAATTCATTGGAACCCGCCAAGAAAAGAAAATTGAATTCAGGACCCCCGCATCTGCAGGGCGATCCTTCTCATAATAACGAAAAATACTCTTTTGTTAAGAGACCTTTGTGTGAGTAGGATTTTTGAATAAACCACAAAAAATATTTCAAGGAAAAGTCAATGTTCGCCCTCTTTCCCAATCCATCGATTGGAGGCAACAGAGATTTCCGCGAGGTTTCTGACGATATGTTATCTTCAGAAACTCATCGAAGATGCAGCGTCACGCTGCGGGTGATTCACCTTCAGGGATTTTTCCTTATTCCAGGAACCCTAAAAATCAAAACCTTTGTTTTTCGCTGATTTAATTGTTCTTCCCATCCAATTCCCTGTTACCAATCCAGCCAAATTCCGGTACCCCTTTTTTGGAATTCTTTATACCTTTCTAGACAACCAGAAAGTTTGGTTACTACTAAAAAAACCTGGAGATGAAAATTTAAAAAAGGAGTGACAACCCAATGAAAAAATTATTTTCAATGCTTGCGGTTTTAGCGATTTTTGGTTTTGCGGCAACCGGTGCCTTCGCTAACAATTCAGTGAGCATTACCAAACCTGCTGATGGCGCCACCGTTTCCGGACCGGTGGAAGTCTGCCTGGAAACTCATGGTGTAGAAGTGGAGCCGGCAAAAAAAGGCGTGAACGAGGGCAAAGGCCATCACCATCTTCTCGTCGATGTCGACCTCCCCGGGGATTTGAGTAAACCTATCGGAAAAGACGCCAATCATGTGCACATGGGCGACGGTTCCACCTGTAAGACTCTTGAATTAGGTGCTGGAAAACACACTATTCAAGCTTTGTTTGCCAAGGGAAATCATGTTCCCTATGATCCTGCAATCACAACATCCGTGACCGTGAATGTGAAGTAATTTTCTACAATCGACCTTGAGTCGAAATGGGAGGGTTCTGAAAATACTTCTTCATTTTCGGAATGATTGACTCGGATTAGGTTTTGCTTTTATAGCAAGGCCGGAACCGGGGAAAACGCGCTTTAGCCCCTAGTTTTCTCCGGTTTTTTTTAGGTGAAGCGAAACTAAAGCCCTCCTCATCCTCCGGGAGGGCTTTTATTAATCCTTCCCTCATGCCCCCCTTTTCTCCCAAAGCGAAAATACTCAATCATTTCGAGCCCGGATTCCTTTCCAGTTTTCATTAAAAAAATAAAGTCCTCGCCCGTTAATTGCTATTGATATAATGAAAAAAGGGTACATGTTGACCAGGAAGTAAAAAAATGAGAAACTCCAACTTATAAGACCCGAAGTATTGGACTGAGGGTTCTTAAAGCGAAACATTCAACTTCAAATGACGCTTTCATGGGAAAACAATTTAAAAACATTTTTATCGGAGCGATAGGTTTTCTGATTTTCAGTATGGTCGGGTTTCCTTCTTACCTGACCGGTCAACACCGCAAGTTAACCATCGTGCAGCCGTCTCATAACCAGGTGGTAAACAGTCCGGTGACCATTTGCATGGAAGTAGAAGGTTTGGGTTTAGAACCGGCGAAAATGGGAGTCCGTGAAGGATACGGTCATCATCATATTTTATTTTCTTCTCTGCCGGCGGACTTAAGCAAGCCCATTGGAAAAAACGAAGCCATTCACGTTTCGGACGGATCCAAATGCAAAAAAGTCGACCTCATTCCCGGTCAGCACATTATCCAATCTTTGTTTGCCTACGGGGACCACACCCCTTATGACCCACTGGTTCACGATAAAGTTCTCATCACAGTCGAATGAAATCTCCAAAAGCCAACCTGTTTGGCGATGACTTCTCAAGGAATGGGAACGAAGTCCCGTGTTTTCTTTCTTAACCCTATTTTCGCGGTGGTCGATTCGTTTCAAGTTTGCCATCTGTTCCATACTGACTTTGATTCTGATGACCGTGTTCATCTGGTTTTACTTTTCCCAAAAACAGGAAACGTTTGCCCTGCAAATTATGAAAACCAAAATTCAGGAAACCGCGTTTGTGCTTTCCGCTTCGATTGGCGCAGGTTACAAACTTCTGGACTTTGCCGTTATTAACGCCTCTCTGAAAGGGATAGTTGAAAATCCAAACTTAGTCTATTTAGGAATTTTTAACAAAGACGATAAACCCACTTCCACTTTTAATCCCCGCAAACTGAAATTAAATTTACCTGCGATGATCCACAATCAAACTCCGATCACCGAAGGAGAGGTCTATTTTTACGCCACGCCTGTTCTCTTTGAGGATGAAGTTTTTGGAAACTTACTGATCGGATACTCTCTGGAAGAAATTCATGAGCAGATACGAACGAATACGTTTCAGGGACTCTTTATCTGTTTAGCGCTGCTCCTGATCAGTACCCTTTTAATTATTTTTCTCAGCCAGGTGCTCACAAAAAATATAATACAACTTAAAGATGCCGCGAAAAACTTTGTTCCCGGGCGTAAGCACATAACGATCCCTATCCAAAGCGAAGATGAAGTGGGCGAACTGTCGACGGCGTTCAATCATTTAACCTCCGAGATCAACTCGGTGGTCAAAAACCTGGAGAAATACTCCAATGACCTGGAGAAAAAAAATCAGGAACTGGGTGACTTTATCAATATTGCCTCCCACGACATCAATGAACCGCTGGTTGACATCGCCAACCTCAGAGACTTGATGGAGACTTCCGTATCCATGTCTACAGTCGAAGCGACCAACCAGAAATACGCCAACTATCTGGAAACCATGCAAACTCCGCTCAAAAGAATTCGGCGTCTGCTGACCGATCTTTTAAAATATTCTTACGTCATGGTGGAAACGGATTACCAATTTCAATCGGTTCCTCTGAAAGATCTCATCGGAAAAGTGATTTCGGAGTTGGATGTTCAAATCCAAAAGTGCGGCGCCAACATTGAGGTGGGGCCGATGCCGACGATTGAAGCACACCCGTTCCATATTCAGCAGGTGTTCACGAATTTGATCAGCAACTCTTTAAAGTTCCAGGAAAAGAATGTCGTTCCTCTGATACAAATCAACTCGGAAACGTTTCAAGACAAGGAAGGAAAAACCCATTGTAAAATTTCGATACAGGACAATGGAATTGGTTTCGACAGCGATAAGGTTCAGGATGTATTCAAGCCGCTGGTCCGGTTGACCCCAAAAAGCAAATACGAAGGAACCGGCATGGGGTTGTCCATTTGCAAACGCATCATCGAACGACACGGGGGCACCATCACCGCAGAGAGCTCTCCCGGCCGGGGTACTACGTTCATCATCATTCTACCCACCCGACAGAAACCCGAAAACTAACGTCCCAAATCATTTTAACGGTAATGGGATATAAAGTTTTAAAGCTTTTATCAGTCGATTTCGTATGTCTTTTTTGACCAAAAAAAATTTCAAAATTATGCTGGCATATTGTCATCCTCTGAATTACTCTTACAAATAGATTAAGACAATAACCCCTGAGAGAGACTCTTAAATAAGGATAAAACCCTATATAGGGTGAATTTGTCTGCAAACCTGCAAAGGAAAATTGCAACAGGGTTCCAATTACAGAGAACTTTATTTTTATTATGAAAGCCAACTATACCTGGAAAGACTTTTGCCAAAGCATTGGCGATGCGCTGTTAGACGACGATCCGGAACTTTTTCAATGTGCCGTCGACGCGGTGGAAACTTATATAATCGACAATTGTCAAAATTTTCCGCAAAACCTGTTTGCAGAGCTCATCGATTTATTAAAATGCAATCACTTTTTAAAGTTTAGAGATGGGTATTATCTTTTGAATATATTTGCGGACGATCTTGGTCTCTTGAAAGCGTCGCAAAAAAATACTTTAACGCAGGCTTTAAGGAAAATTTATCCTCAATTAGAAGATTCCGCCACTTGCATGGTGGCCAGTGAAATTGTCATTGACTTACTGAGCATAGAAGAGGCTTGGGAAATAATGAAACATTGGATTGCCGTCAGCCAACCGGACTCAAAGGCGCTCCTCCCCTATGCGCTTAATTATTTTTACGATACCTGTGACCATGACACTTTAAGGAAACTGGTGTTAACCTCTCTTCAAACTTTAACAACCGATCCGGCAGGTGACGTTCAATTGGAAGCCGAGTTTTCCTTGAAGCTACTGACCCATAAGTATTCTTAGCAACTCTCACTAAAAAATTCTCCAGGCAATCATACTTCCTGCAATAATCAGGAATCCCATCAGGTTCAATACCAATCCTAAGCCTTTATACTTTCCCTTCCAAAATAAGGCATTAGTGAATCCTATCAAAAAAATAATGGGCGCAACACAGATTGTAAAAAAAAATATTAGAAGAACCAGATACATAACCCAATAACCCAAAGGCAATGGGAGCAAAAATAGTAAAATTAATGAAATTAAAGTTATAAGACATAACCCGGTCCCTGCCCCAAATTGCCTTATAGGCAAAGGCGCTTCCTCCCCGAAGCAATAATCGATAATATTTCGCATACAAACAGTATCGCACCTTTGCATTCATTTTTCTGGTAAAATATGTACTTGAAATAAACTCAGGGTCTCAACCTGAGCCCTGAACGTGTTTTGCAATCGATCCAAACCTGTAGGTGGTCATGCAAATTTTCATTACGATTGTGGCTACGTTTTTCCTGGTGTTGGGGTTTAACTATGGGAACTTCAGCGGGCCCAACTCTTTCACCTTGATGTTGTATTCGCTGGAATGCGCCCTATTGGCCGCGGTCTTTTATTCGTACAATCTTAATAAGGTCAAAGGTGGGTTCAAAGTAGCCATGATTGTGGGAATTGTTTTAGCCAGCGTTCAGTTCGCCTTATCACTCGGGGCATTTATTTCGATGATTTAATAAACTTCAAGCCGCTCCCTGCTGTCCTTTGAGACAATTGCATTTTATAAAGCACAAAGTTTTTTTAAATAACAACAAATGCGAAATATATTCGACCAATACAGCCAACCGGAAAACAGATTGACGCATGCGCTGGCCACCACATTGAAAGAAGATCCAAAACTGTTAAAAGAATTTGTTCGGTGGATTGTGGAGTCGAGCCACCCCGACATAAAAAAATTGGAAGTTCTGGTTCAAAGTCTTCTGGGACAAAATGAAACATTTGCAGAAGCGGAACTGGATCAAAAGGGTTTGCCGGATGCCTGGATTCATGATGGTGACCAATGGGCCATTGTTGTCGAAAGTAAAGTGGCCGACAGTTTGAAATCTTCTCAATTAACCCGGCATTTCAATACCGCTCGCAGCCGAGGCTTTGAGAATATTTTTTTGGTGGGCATTGATACGAAAAAACCTAAGAAAAAATTTCAAAGAGAAACCAAGTTTATACTCTGGTCAGAAGTTTACGCATGGTTTTATCAACGGATCGAAAGTTCCGAATGGGCCAGGCGATTGACTCAGTATATGGAAATTGCGGAGATTAAAATGATTAACGATGGGTATTTAAAACAAGGCTCGCTCACCACGTTTACCGGCTTCCCATTTGGCTCAAATAGTCCCTATGATTACCTGGAAGCGAAGCGCCTGTTGCAATTGGCTATGGAACAAATCCGCCAGGACAAAAAAGCCACTCAAAAACTAAATATTGACCCGAAAATAATTGGGCGGCCGGCTATCACTGGAAAAGGAGCAAGTTATATTTGGGATTTTTTGTCTATCAAAGGCGCTGATCAGGAAAAAAATTTCACAAAATTTCCGCATTTCACTTTATCTATTGAACAGAGTTATATTTATGCAGTGGTTATCATTCCTAATGGAGTAAAGCCACAATTTCGAAAAAAACTTTTTGAAAAAGGCGAGAAAAGTTTTTACGGGATCCTTGAGAAAGTTTTACAGAATCTTAATCCCATTATAAATAAAACAGGCGCCTCTCCCTGGGTAGAAATTTGGCAAAGGCATTACAAAACCCAACGTTCCAAACCGACGGTAGATGCCAGGTTATCCTTTGATATAAGAACGGCTTTTAGTTCAAAAAATAAACCGACCAACCCCCCAATAAAAACTCAACCTCTTTGGCTGAAAGCCGCCTATGAATCTTTTTCCAATAAAAAGGGAAACTATCAACTTGGGGTGGGTGCCATCTTTCCTTACGATCAATGTCCAATTACCAAAGATAAGAAAATTTTGCAATTCGTTACAGATACCTGGTCGGCCTGCCGACCCTTACTCAAAGTAATGATGGAAGATCAATATCCATAAAGACCCGGAGGACCTGGAAATATTTTTTTAAACCACCTCTCTTTTTCAAAAATTTTAGATATCCCCAATGAATATTCTTATTATTAAAATTACAACGCCGTAGGCTTGAGGCTTGAGCCACCCCACTAACTCAATTAAAAACAATAGCTTATGTGATTTCCCCTCAGATATTTCACTTTTAATCTAATCTTCGCTATTCTTTCGTCAATTTTTGCAGAATTTTCTTAATATTACCTCTATTCAATTCCATCCTTGGAATTTTGCGGCAAAGGGTAGTTTTTTGTGGAGTTTGTATCCGCATTAACGCCTTTTATGTAGTCTAAAATCGATTTTAGACTACACAAAGCAATTAATGAAGTTTCCAGACTACTCAAATGACTCAGAGGATTTCTCTTCCTTCAGCAACATTAATCAAACGGGGAAAACAAAGCACCGAAGACCGACTACCACTCCCTTGAAACAAAACCTTCAAAATATTTGCCTCCCTTAATTGTTTCAATAATCCAGGAGTGGTTCTCTTATGAATCCCATATTTCTCATGAAATTGATTAACCAAATCGGAAGCGCTCTAAATTTAAAAATTCTAAAATAATTTCGCATTCAAACAGTATCGCATCCCGCGCCCAAAGTTCCAACCCGCTCAAACGAAATGGATTGTAAAACCGCCTCCTAGCCATCACTGCTTGCCTTTCACCCTATTTTGTCTGACACTGAAACTATCGAGATATACATCATAATAATTTTGGGAATCGCCAAAACCCTTGGTGCGGGTCTCAACTCTTTCTTTCTGCAGAAGGGAACCACCACGCCAAAGGACCACGGCCCTTCTCTCAATAGAGATCTTTGCATAAGTGAAAATATGGAATGAAACACAAAAAATATTAAAAGGAGAAGTTGATGTTCGCCCTCTTTTCCAACCTGGCGGTTGGAGGCAAAAGGGATTTTCAGAAGTTGATGGATAGATGAACTGAAATGAACTTTAGGAAATTCTTGCTTCCTCCAGGCGTTGCCTGGCGGGGGGATTGACCGCCTGGGGTTTCACGTTTTATATCAATAAATGAACAAGAAAAGGTAAAATCCCCCCAGCCCCCTTCAAAAAGGGGGAGCGCATTGATCGCCTCTTAAAGTTTATTGTGTTTTGTTCAATAGATACTGTTATGCAAAGGTCTCCTCTCTAAAAGGAGGTGTCTTATGACATGCCGCATTTCTTCGAACCTGGGTTTCATGAAATCCTGGATCCTTTACCAGTTGGCTGACAACAACTCTCCACAAAAAGAAAATCTGTTTTGGACGGAAGAAAAAATGAAAAGCCTGGTGGCTTCTGAACCGGAGCAGGCTTTGAGAACTTTTCGCGATATTTTGAAACTGGATTCCAGTGATCCGATCTGCACCTGCCTGGCCAATGGCCCTTTACACGAGTTTTTAGTTTTGCATGAGAATCAGTTTACGAATCAGCTGGATGAACTGGCCCACAAAAATGAAAAGTTTAAACAATTGCTGAGCAGCGCTTGCCATTAGGAGATTCCCAATCCAGGTTCCCAATTATTTCAATAATATTTTAATTTAATAATCCCCGTATAATGGATTTGTTCATTATTAAAATAACGGTAGCGGCGACGAAAGTCGTAGATGGTTGAACCTCACCGGAAAATCAAAAAACTGTTCACGCCGTTTCTCTATAAAGCGCCTTTCGATCAGATAGTTTTTTTAACGCTTCTTTCATTATCGAAATCGAAGAATTCAGGATAAAAAGACAAATCACAGTGGCTATTAAAATATCGGGCCAGAATGAATGAAACAGGTGAATAGCTCCGGCGGCAAAAATCACTCCGAGGTTGGCCAGGATATCATTGCGCGCGCATAACCAGGTGGATCGCATATTTAAATCCTGGTTCCTGAATTTAAACAGGCATAGAACACAAATGAGGTTGGCCACCAGGGCCAGGGCTCCCACGACTCCAATGATTTCCGGATCGGGATTCGAGGGTTCTAAAAATCGAAGAAGTGCTGAGAATAAAAATACCAAGGACAGGGTTCCCATCAGGATTCCTTTCCCAAGAGCGACACGGGCTTTCAGTTTTTCTTCACGGTTCAATACAAAAATCGAAGCGCCAAAGATGAGAGCATCGCCCAGCATATCCAGCGAATCCGCCCACAATGCGTGGGAGTTGCCTAACCATCCGTAAGCCATCTCAACTAAAAACATGGTCAGGTTAATATAAAATAGAAACCAAAGCACTTTGCGGTGATGAGTGGAAAAACCATCCAAATCATTACCGCAACCTGAAGAACACTGACTCACGATTTCCTCTTTTTGGTCCTGGCTTTTTTAGTGGGCTTGCAGTCGGGACAAATTCCAAAAAACTCCAGCATATGAGTTACATCAGAATATCCCTGATCTTGAATCATTTTCTCTATCTCGGTTATAAAGCAATAATCCATTTTAGAGACAGCTTTGCAATTTTTACAGACGATATGATGATGGTGGTGAGACTCATCCTTAATTTCATACCGAAAAATTTCATCGCCCAGGTATCGACGTTCGACCAAACCTTCTTTTTCAAATTGCCCGAGGCATCGATAGACCGTTGCTAAATCACAAACATTTTTTCCCAAACCTTTATGGATTTCTTCAATGGTAAAAGGACCGTGACCGTCGAGTAAATACATCAAGATCATTTTTCTGGGTTTGGTGACGCTCAGGTTATTTTTGCGAAGAAATTGTTCCGCCAAAGCTTGATTATTGGTTTCCATATAGAAATAAAATTTTAAACCTTAAGGAGTTTCATTGAAATGATGGTTTTCATCAATCACTTGCTCTGGATTTTCAGCTCTCATTGAGAAGTTTAACATAATACACATTTTGCAAAAAGTTCTTAAAAATATTTGCAAATAATTTGCAAAAAAAATTTTCTATGTTAAAATCTAACCAAAAATCGCAGATTTATTTCGAAGTTTAATTGTATAGAGATTAAAAATTGCGAATAATTTGTAAAAAATGCGAGCCTTTTTCAAGTTCGAGGGTCCGGGGAAGGAATATCTTTAGCGGGACTTTGTAGCCTCCTCCACCTTGGCGACAATATTTCCATCCCCGGAACTCTTGGGTTCGTCCATAGTCTGTGGTGTCTAATTATAAGAAGGGTTCAATCTTAATTAAAGAATCTAAGGAAGGTTTAATGGAATCTACTTCACCTTTTCCATTTCTGAGTTTCACATTTTTCATCACTATGCTGGGAGGATATATCCCGACAGTTCGAATGTGGAATCCTGCACATTTTCAGTTTCTCATTAGTTTTTGTTTAGGGAATTTAATTGGCGCGGTTCTTTTTCATATGATCCCGAAGATCATGCCGGTATGGGGAGTTGAAATGGTGCTTGCAATGTTTGTGGGATTCCTGATTACATTCTGTGTCGAAAAAGTTTTTGGAAGAAATATTCTTAAGAGAGATCAATTTTCCTATCAGAGTATCGGGTTTTCTGCGTTGGCCGGGCTTTCTCTTCATAGCCTGGTGGAAGGTTTCGCAATGGGCATGGCTCTTAAGATGCATTTTGGAACCCTGGTGATTATTTCTATCGTTATCCATAAATTCCCTGTCGCTTTGACTTTAAGCAGTCTGTTCCAAAAGGCGGGAAAGTTCAATAATAGAATCATTCTGCTAATTGTTTTTCTCTTTGCCCTAACCACGCCTGTTGGGGCCTTGCTGTCCTACGGGATATTTGAAAGGGTCGATTACACTTGGCTGAGTGTTGCCATTGCCGCCTCTGCAGGGACGTTCATCTATCTTGCATTTTTTGATTTTCTACCTGCCATTACCCGGCGAGGCCATTTCAGAATGGCTCACGCTTTTTCTGCGTGCCTTGGAGGAATAGCGATGTATTGCTTGCAAGGTTAGTTTTTGGATAGGGGAAGCTGGTTTATATGAAATCTATTGAATTCCCCGGTCTTTTATGATAATTAAAATTTTTGTAACTTATAATTTCGGGATATTGTGGACATCTTTCAACTGAGAAAATTAAACACAACGCAATCCAAAGGGACCACCTGGGTGATTGCGTTCTGTTTCAGCCTGGTTATGCTGTTTGGGGCACCCCTGCACCATCACGATCCCGGGCATTTACAACTGGATCCGGAGTGTGCGCCCTTTCACTTTTTCGAATCCAGCATCGATTTTGAAGCGAATATTCCCGATCTTGCTCCATTCTCTCAAATCACAGACAGGATTAGCTTCACCAACTCTGTTTTATATTCTACCGAGTCTGTTCCTGCATTCAGTCGGGCACCCCCCGCATTCTGTTGACATCCTGATTAAAAACTAATTATTTCTCTATCCCTTTTTGGGCAACCCCTTTGTTAAGGAGGCAATAGGGTGTGTTCCATTATTAATGGGGATACTGTCAACGGAGTGAATCATGAATCGTTTTATATATATTCTTGTGTTCTTTGTCTGTCTTGTTCTTGTTCCTGCTTCAGTTTTTGCTGATGAAAAACCAAAAGGATCCGAAGGTCCAAAGAAACATCTTCCGATCCATCTAAAAGAAATCGTTGTGTCTACCCCAATGCAGAAAAGTATTTCCAGTTCCGCAAAACCGGTGACTGTTTTGCACGATGAAGAATTGCGCTTAAAGTCAAGCGGCACCATCGGTGAAACCTTAAAGCAGGAGTTGGGCGTTCACGGGCAATCCTTCGGTCCCGGGGTGGGCCTGCCCGTCATCCGGGGGCAGAGCGGTCCACGGGTCCGAGTTCTATCTAACGGTCTAGGAGTTAACGATGCTTCGCAGGCCAGTCCGGACCATGCTTCCGGATCCGTTCCTCTGCTTGCGCAGAGAATTGAAATTCTCCGTGGGCCGGCAACTTTGCTTTACGGTAGCGGAGCCATTGGTGGTGTGGTTAATGTGATCGACAACCGGATCCCCATGTTTGTTCCGGACAAATTGATTGGCGGTACATTTGAACAAAAATTTAATTCGGTTTCTGATGAAACCTCTACCACACTCCAATTGGAGGGCGGCATTGGTAAGTTTGCTTACCATTTGGATGGGTTTTACCGGGAAAATGATAATGTCAATATAGGTGGGTTTGCCATTGATGTTCCCGGAGCTCAGTTCAGCGACCCGGGTCTGGTGGTGATTCAGAATTCAAATGGCATCTTAAATAACAGTAATTCCAGAACAAAAGGGGGTACTGCGGGTGCTTCTTTTGTTGGAGACAGCGGGTTTTTGGGGTTCTCGGCAAATGTTCTGGAAAATGTATATGGAGTCCCACCGGAAGGTACCGCGGGTGGCGAAATGGTCCGTATCCTTTTGGAGCAAACCAAATATGATATGAAAGGAGAATATAAAAATCCTCTGAGTTTTCTTGAAGCCCTTCGGACCCGTCTTAGTTTCACCGACTATCAGCACGCTGAAGGGGACGAAGCGTTGTTTCGGAATGATACCTTTGAAGGTCGACTGGAAGCACCACACAAACCTTTTGGAGATTTTAATGGTGTTTTTGGATTTCAAGTGGTTTCAAGTAAATTTTCTGCTTTCGATTTTGGAGACAGTGATTTTCTTGTTCCTGTGACTCGAACCAGTATCTATAGCTTTTTTGCTCAGGAAGAAATTGTCCATGGTAATCATGTAACTGCATTTGGATTTCGAATAGAGCATGCTACGATAAATCCAAGAGACTCGGCGAATCCTAATAAAACTTATACTCCTTTTAGCGCCTCGATTTCTGAGGTATGGACTATCAATGACAGCAATATCGTGAGCATGGCTTTCACCCATTCAGAAAGGGCGCCGCAAGTGCAGGAGTTGTTTTTCGAAGGTTTTCATGAGTCCACGCGTGTTTTTGAAAGGGGTAACCCCAATTTACGCAAGGAATCATCCAATAACCTCGATTTCGGCTACAAATTCATTTCTGACCTTGTGACTTTGCAATTGGATTTCTTTTATAATTGGGTGAAGGACTACATTTTTCTACAACGTACAGGAGCTTTGGTTCTTGGAGACCCCGAGGCAATTCAACAACAGGGAAATGCCAGAATTTTTGGTTATGAAGCGAATCTTATTTTTTCTGTGCTTGAAAACAGTTTTGGTGTGGTCGATTTAACCATATTCAGTGATTTTACACGTTCTAAGTTGAGAAACGGTACGGACATTCCTCAAACTCCTCCATTGCGATGGGGATTTCAAGTGGATCATGTTCTTGGAAACTGGAGTTCTAATATTCGTTTGACCCGAGCGGAACGCCAAAAGTATTCGGGTCCGAATGAGGCCAATACTCCGGGATATTTTCTTTTAACGATCACCACGCAGTATCAAGTAAAGGATTTTCATGGAATGAATATCCTGGTTTATGCGAAAGGAAATAACTTATTGGATCAAAACATCCGAAATGCGACTTCTTTTTTGAGGAATTTTTCCCCGGAACCCGGAATTGGGGGAGAAGTCGGAGTTCGAATCAGTTATTAATTGTTTAAGTGGAGTGGCCTCCGCTTGGACTAATATTAGAGGCTTAGTGCCATCTAAAATCCATTCAGAGGGGCAGGATGTTTTTTAGATGGAGGGAAGATGGAGGGAAATTCATTTAAATATCGCCCTTTAATGGGGGCCAACCTCCATCAGATGGGCGGCTTTTAATGTTTGTACCAATAAGTTATAATTTGGGCAAATTTATATTTTAATTGTTTTCCGGGTCATTCCCGGAAAAAGTGTTTTTGAGAAATTTTCAGCTTTGGGCAACATTTTTAGGCTGCCTAAGGGAAGAATAATGAATTAAGTTTTTTACTGGATGGTGTTTATGTTTGATGTGGTTGAATCTTCATTTCATTTGCTGAGCAAGGGTGGGTTCGTAATGGTTCCCATAATCCTGTGTTCTGTAATAGCGTTGACTATCATCATTGAACGTCTTCTTTACTTTAAAAAACTCCGGGAAGATCCGGATAAGTTTTTTAACGGATTGAAAAAGTTTTTAGAGGATGAAAAGTCTTCCAAGGTCCTGGAGTTTTGTAAAAACTCTCCCGGGTCGTTGGGCCGGATTATGGAGGCAGGATTTAATAACAGAAGCGCTTCGGCATGGAAGCTTTCAGAAATACTTTCAGTCACCGCTCAGGAAGAAGTCAACCATTTGAATAAAAATATTAGAGCGCTGGAAGTCATTGCTATTATTTCACCTTTGATGGGACTGCTGGGAACGGTGGTTGGTATGGTCCAGGCCTTCAATCGCGTTGCAGAATATAAAGGGCAGGTGGATCCAAGCATTTTGGCCGGTGGAATCTGGGAGGCCTTGTTGACGACGGCCGCCGGGTTAACGGTTGCTATTCCGGTTACCATTATGCTGCATTATTTTGACAAAAAAATTGAACAAAAATCGTTTCAAATGACTAAATTGGGTCAACTGCTGATTCACCACTTTGACGAAGAGCAGCAACATCAGAAAGAGAGTCAATCTAAAGAAGTGATTGGAAAATCGGATTACATTAATCCCAATTAACAAAGCGATTCAGATGATACTGATAAAACCTCGCAGAAAACTCTCCCGATTGGATATGGCCCCTTTGATTGATGTGGTTTTTCTGCTGCTGATTTTTTTCATGCTGACTTTCGCTATCCAGGGACAAGGAATTGATATTAGCCTTCCGAAGGGGTCATCCAGTGGGCCACAGAATGAGGAAAGCCTGGTTGTAACAATCGGCAATGATCAAACGATAATGATTAATAATGAAATGATTGCTATTGAAAAATTTCAGGAAGAGATACAAAAAAAATTAAGCGGGCGAATTGACAAAACGGTTATTATCGAGGCAAAACAGAAAGCCCGTTACGAAATATTCACCAAAGTTCTCGACCAATCCCGGTTGGCGGGTGCTGAAGGATTTTCCATTGTTAAATAAAGAAAAACCAAACTTTATAGTCCCCATTGTAAAACGGGCACCTCTACAGCTTGATTTGATTCCTATGATCAATATCGTGTTTCTTTTATTAATATTCTTTATGTTAACTTCGACCAGTTTCACGCAGTTGAAAAAGGTCGAACTGCCGGAAGCGGAATCCGGAATGCCAAAGCAGGAACGTAACGTTACTGTTTCGATTCTGCCCACAGGCCAGGTAGAATATGAGGGAAAGCCTTATACGCTGGAGGCGTTGAGCTCAGTATTGCAATCCGAGCTTAACGAACGAGAGAAAAAAATCGTTGAAATTGAGGCCGACAAAAATGTTGCGTTTGAACTTTTCGGTGACGTCATCGAGGTGGCCCGGCAAGCGGGTGCAATGGACTTTGTGCTGGCAACTGAGACCGCGAAAACTTCCGCCAACTAATTATATTTCCAATGAGTTCTTCATACACAACTACAACCGTTTATTCTGCACTGGGTTCCGTTAGTGCTCATTTTGTTTTTGTTGTTTTTGCAGGATATTTATTTTTGTCCCAGGACAGACCTGTTTATCCTCCAAAGAGGACAGTCAAATTGGAGGTTGTCAAAAAAACTCCCTTGCCTGAAAAGAATTCTATAAAGGAAATTTCCAGACCACAAATCCAAACCCCCAATCCAATGAAACGGAAGAACCTGCCTCAAATTCAAAATCCCAAGAGGATTCTTGAGGTTACTCCCGTGAAACCTGTGACTCCTGTAGTTCAGCAGATGGAACAAAGCGCAGTCCAGGCTCCATCAGTTCCGACGAGACAGCTTCTTGCAAAAACTTCGGTTCCTGCACGTCCGTCTCGCATTCCTTCGATTGTCCCAAGAAGCGATCCACCAGTTCAATTATCCAATAGTATCTCTTCGTCAAAGGCAGCGGTGGTGGACAACCGGGCGACGCGGTGGACCCGACCTGCTGCGGAAAGAAGAGCTCTTCAACGGGACCAGCAGTCCAACTCGTTTTTAACCGCTGCTAAAGGAGGGAAGTTAATCCAAAGCCGTGCCAAAAGGGTAAATATTGTCTCGTTTCAGACCCAAGTGCCGCAATCTGATATAAGCACTCCAAAAGGTTCGTTAAAAAATGAAGGACAATTAATCAACGGCCGTGCGAAAAGAATTCATATTGCATCCTTACAGCCAAAAGCAATTCAATCTGAGAAAGGTTCCCAAAAAAGTTCGTTGAATCATAGAGGACAATTGATCCGTGATCGTGCTACAAGGATCAAAACGGCATCGATTCAACCTAAAGCCATCCAATCTGAAAGAGGCTCTGAAAAAGGGACCGCTAATAAAGGAAATCTTTTGAAAGAAACGTCATCATTTAGAATGTCGCTTCCCCATTCCGGTCCCAAAAAACCGGAAAATGTGAAATCGAATTTCATCAACGGAACCCTAAAAACCGCATCATATTCTTCGGGTGCTGAACCCTTCATTTTCTCAGAGGAAGTTGAAGCCAGGCCGGTGCCAACTATTATAGACCCAAAAGTGTTGCAGAGTTACAGCACCGGGATTCAGCGTAAAATCGCGGCCAGGAAAAAATATCCCAGAAGAGCAAAACGTCTAGGCAAACAGGGCCGGTTGACGGTACGATTCACGGTTTTAAAATCAGGAGAAATTAAAGATCTTCTATTGGTTGCAAAAACTCCTTTTAAGGAATTAAACGAGGCGGGACTGAATGCAGTAAGGGAGGCTGCCCCGTTTACGAGTCTTCCGGAGGAAATTGAGCAGGAATACTTGGTGCTTGAACTTCCGTTCAAGTTTGAACTAAAATAATTGCAAATTGATTATCCATTCTAATGTAATGAGAACAAAAACTATGTCTGCAAAAAAGTGTTTTTGGGTAATTTTATTTCACGTGGGTTTGTTATGGAGTGCCGTGTGTTTTGCCGAAGTCAATGAAATAGATTCTAATTTTGACGGAAAGATTGATCAATGGCAACATTTAGGAGCCGACGGAAAATTAGAGAAAATAGAATACGACGGAAATCACGATGGTAAGGTGGATCAGACTGAGTATTACGAGGGCGACAAGAAACTGGTTCGCGTCGAGTTTGATAAAAACCAGGATGGTTCGATAGATCAATTTCAGTATTACAATTCGAACGGAAATGTGGATCGTATAGAAAAATCCACCAAAATGAACGGAACCATCGACTCCAGAGAAATGTTTGGAGAGGATAAGAAACTGGATCGCGCGGAATATGACGATAACGGAGACGGGAAGTTTGAAACGATTCAGTTTTATAATGAACAGGAAAAACTGGTTCGTCTGGAAAAGGACAATAACGGCGATGGAAAGCCGGATAGCTGGAGCTATTTCAAAGGAAATAATCAGATCGATAATACCGCTTTCGATACTAATGGAAATGGGAAGCCGGACCAATGGCAGTATTATGAACCCGGTGGCACCACTTTGAAGAAAGTCGAGTATGACACCAATGGTGACGGTAAGGCGGACCGATGGGAAAGTTTTAAAAACGGCAAATTAGCAAAAGTAGATCTTGATCGAAACTTTGATGGCGTCGTTGATTTAACCCAAAAAAAATAATCACGCTTTTCCAATTTTTCAAAAATACGCACAACATTTTTGTAAAATAAAGTCAATGGTTTAGAAGTAAAACACACGAACTTAAAAAGCCTTTCAACCAGGTTTCGTTAATCGCGGAAACGACGGTAGAAACTATCTCCTCCTTCTGAACAAAAATTTCACACCAAAATTTGGTGGCTAAAATACCTCCTTCCTTCGTTCTATATTTTCCTGTTCTCTGAATTCTATTGAAACTCAGTATTTTCCAGGCATATCTTGCCTTTTCCGATATTTTATTTGATAATATTATAGACCTATTTAGGTAGCAAAAGTGTTATCTTATTTTTGAATTCATGTTTCAAAAAAGGGTTCGATCTTTAACTCAGGCGGGAGCCTATTTTCAGACATTTTTTTGATTCACTGCTTCCTTTTTATGAACACGCAGTTTATTCACGCATGGATTCTTTACCAAATGGCCGAGGAGAAATCTCCTCATCGGGAAAAGTACTATTGGGCCGAGGAAAAAATGCAGTCCTTCGTCTCCTTTGAACCGGAACTGGCCCTGGTAACTTTTATGGATATTTTAAAACTGGAGGTCAGCGATCAAGTGCTGTCCTGTCTGGCAACGGGTCCTTTGGTCGATTTTTTTGTTCTTCATGGATCCAAGTTTATCAGCTACGTAACAGAACGGGCTCAAAACAATCTAATGTTTAAAGAATTGTTAGGCCGTATGGACCAAAATACAATTTCCGATAACGTTTGGGAACAAATAATCTCATTAAGAGGTTCAAGTGATTAAAACGGTCTATGCACTGTTGAAACGGTTAAGCAAGAAGTCCTGTTCCCAAGTCCATTCGCTTAAAAGTGGCATTAGAAATTAGATTTTAATGAATACTCTTCAATCCACTCATTCTAATTTTTCTAAAAAGATGGATAAAAAAACCGAGTTCAAAAACCTCATCACCGAATCACATTTCTTACTGAAAAAATCTGGTTTTAAAAAACGGAAGGAAACGTTTTATCTTTTGCAGGATGACAATTGGGGACTCATCAATTTTCAGGTCAGTCAAAAAAGCTGCCATTCGGAAATCATATTTACCATCAACGTCGGAATCATGTCCTGTAAACTTTATCAATTTTTGGAATCGAAAGCACTGCCCGACTATCCGCCTTTGCTGGACTGTCACTTGCAGCAGCGGGCGGGAATTTTGTTACCGGAGCGCGGGGACAAGTGGTGGCTCCTCAATGCGAACCATTCCACACAGGATTGTATCTCGGAAATCAAAACCGCTTTGGAACAATGGGTGGTTCCTTATCTTAAGAAGAGTATTTCAGATACCGGATTGATGGATTTGTGGGCGAAGGGAATTTCTCCGGGGTTAACGGACTTTGGAAGAGGACTCAATCTTTTAGTTTTAAAAACGTTGACGTCCAACGACCCAAAAACTAAACCTCTAATTTCTCAATTAAGAAAAGAGACCAAAGATAAACCGATGGAAGACTATTTAGACGCGGTGTTAAAAAAACTCAAGCATTTTGAAGACAGCCAAGCTTGAACAACCATAATTGGATCCCATGTATTTTGCCCGTTACCAATGCAAGGTTAATAAAAATCAAGTGAAGTTGGGACAAACCCGGGTCATTTATATCAGCCTACCGTATGGGACCGAAATCATTGCTTTGCGCAAAACCATTGAAATTTTTCCCATGGATGCTGAGTAAGTATTTCAATTATGGAATCCTCCGAAATGAACCGTTATACCTACGACACATTTTCCGATATTGAAGGTGAGTTGTATCATTCCCTTCTAGTGCTGGCGATGCAGTTTGTTCGCCTGGGAGGATTTGTGGTTCGGTCTCAGGGAGAGACGATCAATCAGGTGCTGGAGGAATTTTTGCCGTACTTTGTGGAAGACTCCCTGCAAACTGATTGGCCCGGCACGCAGCTGACCACGAGCCAGGAAAGAGTCACCACCTTCGAATTGAATCCAGTCACGTTGGAATTGCTGCAGCAAAAATCGAACTCGATTTTTTCCTGGATCCTGCCGGACCTTCCGGAGGATTTATTTTTATTGAGAGAAGACGGCACTCCGTGGATGGGTTCCGTGGCGCACGAGGGATATATTTTTTTTGAACTCACCGAGGACGAGTCGAGAATATTTTTCGATGCGTTCCCCTCCCTCAAAAACCGCCTCTGCAAATACAATTCCTAAATGAAAAATGCTCCACAGTTTCCCATCAAGGTGCGTTACATAAATGAAAAAGAAGTTCTTGAATATCAAAATGAAATGGACCTTGTGAGTGACCTGAAATTCTTTGATAACGAGATGATCGATCCGGACGATCCCGTTCTCGTCACCGATGCCCACGGCCGACCCGTGATCCTGAAAATAGAATCCCTGAAAATTATAAAGTTGGAGTTGAAGTGAACATTATTGGAATGGATCTTTGCGCAGGGGAATTTGGGTATCCCCTTAAGTTCCCTGAACGAAATTTTTATGGTTTTTTCTCACCTATTTTTCATTTTTGATTCCGTACCGATTGGTCCATAACTTTGATTAATAAAGACTTATCCAAAAACACCCTATAATTGCCCCTTTTTCAATGTTTTATAGACAAACCAAAACTGTTTGAGTCCTTAAAAAACCTCTTGAAATCAATCCATTTTATAATATATTCCTTCCTATATTTACTAGACTTATGAGGGGAGATAAGGGGCGAACATGAGTACTTTTTTTACCTTCGGGGGGGATTCGCTTGGCGGACGATTCCATCTGGGGCTTAGCGGTGAAAACCGCATGTCGGTGATGCAGGCAGTGCACGATGGAGACACCGTTCACGTGCAACCCGAAGCCAATTTAAGCATCCGCTTTTTGGCGATCGATACGCCCGAGGTATCTTACCCTTTTCCGGGAGCTGAAAGTTTTGTCAAAATTTCTGATGACCGCTGGGCTGGTTATCTGTCCGAACTTCCTCCTGATATAAATATTTCCCCGGAGTTAAAACAATATTTACAAGCCAAGCTTGGTCCGGATTGTGCCCGAAACCATGCGACTCACGCCGAGGCGGCCCATCGCGCACTGGAACGAATCATAACCGAGGACTTGGGGGCATTGAACCACACCGTGGAATCGTTCAAATTTTTTCTGGCGTTCGCTTACGAAGCGCTTGATACTTACGGTCGGCTCCTTGCCTACGTACACCCCAACCAACCCGACACTCCATCGGAAGACCGTCTCGAATCTTATAACTTTCGAATGCTGGAACAGGGGTTGGCCGTTCCCTATTTTATTTTCCCGAATATAGATCCGTTTCGATCCCCGGGGTCGCTGGTCAACTCGGTGGAAGGGTTGCACAATCCGGGTGACATCCTGACGCACGCTCCCAAACTGAGAGAGGCTCGGGAAACCGTGCAGCGGGCACGCGCCGCTTCCGCCGGAGTGTTTAACCAGGACAATCCATTGCGGTTATCTCCCTTTGAACTGCGACTGCTTGCGCGTAAACAACTTCCCAACCGGTTTCTCATCAACCTGGGCAATCCCGAAGACAACATTTTGCATCCTCCGGGGGAGTACTTCCGCTTCGTGGAAGAAAACCGACTGTGGATTCCCGAAGAGTTTGTCCCCCTCTTTCAAGGCCATGGTTGGAATTGACCACTTGGGGTTTTGGATGGGATGGAAGAAAACGCGGAGAAAGATTTCCTGACGATTCTATTTGCAAAAAAAACCATCGCAAATAAAATTGAGTGCAGCGTCACGCTGCCACTCCCCGTGAGGGGGAACTTTAATTTGCGATGACTGACTCGCCACTAGAGGCCGGTCCCCGACCGGAGGGAATATTTCATTTTCGATGAGTGGGTGTATATGCAGAATCCGCAGAACCTTCTCATAAATTTTCCTTACCTTTAGAAAAAACTTAAAGAGCGAAGACTGATGCATTCCCTCTTTCCCAATCTGGCGATTGGAGGCAACAGAGATTTCCGCGAGGTTTCTGACGATATGTTATCTTCAGAAACTCATCGAAGATTAATTCTGGGTGCAGCGTCACGCTGCGGGGGATTCACCTCCAGGGGTTTTAGATAGAATGAAAGAAAACGCGGATAAAGGTTTTCTAACGATATCGTTTGCAAGACAACCCATCGCAAATGAAATGTTATCTCCAGGCATGGCCTGGCGGGGGGATTGACCTCTTGGGGGTTTGCGGCGCAACCGCCGCAGGTAAAATTGATTCTCGATGAGTTGGCGTGAATGCCGAATTCACAGAATCTTTTTCCAGCGTGACGCTGCCACTCGCCGTGGAGGCAATTTTAATCTCCGATGAGTTGGCGTGAATGCCGAATTCACAGAATCTTCTCACAAGTGGAGTTGGCCTTTAGAAATAAATTAAAAAACGGAAGTTGATGTTCGCCCTCTTTTTAAAGAGGGCCGGGGTGATTGACAATCGGGGCTTTTAGACTAAATGAAAAAAAACTTTGTGAAAAGTTTCTGATGATACCGTTTGCAAGACAACCCATCGCAAATGAAATGTTATCTCCAGGCATGGCCTGGCGGGGGGATTGACAATCAGGGGTGTAAAGTTGAATGGGAGAAAACGTTGGGACAAATTTTAAAGGACTTGTTTGCAAGTTATCCCATCGAAGATAAAATTCTGGCTGCGGGGCCTTCCCCGCGGCCAGGGATCTTTCTTTTTACCATTGGGTTATTTGAAAAAAATTCCTGGTGGTGCCCGAGTCTCCCTTGAAAAGCCTTTTAAACTCTCTTCTTAACCCTTAGATTGATTGAATCCCTGAAGGCTTCGGTTTACCAAAAATTATTTTTACTTTATTCCCGCCGTTTTTTTTATACAATCAATCTCACAAGCCTTTTTACATCTATGGAGATTTTGGGCGAATGAATGACAACCCGATAAAAATTTTTATGGTGGATGACCACAACCTGTTTCGAGATTGTTTGAGTGATGCTCTTAAAAACAGAGGTGAAGCTATCGAAGTTGTCGGTCAGGCAAAAGATGACCAGGGATTGCTGCAAAAGATCAAAAGTTCCGGATGCAATATCATTTTGCTCGACATCATTATCCCGGGTTGCGATTCCATGGACCTTCTGAAAACTTTTAAAATTGAATTGCCGGATATTCCAGTCCTGGTACTCAGCTCTCACTCGGAAGAGAAGTTTGGTCCCCGTTATTTAAAAGCCGGCGCTTCGGGGTACTTTTGCAAAATGGACTCGCTGGACGGGTTGATCGATAGTGTGATCAAAGTGAAGAGCGGGCAAATAGCCATCAGCCCTTCTCTCTCCAACTTAATCGTCCAAAGTAGTTTGAATCAAAAACAACCTGAAAGCCATGATATTTTATCGGACCGCGAGTTTCAGGTGATGTGCTTAATGGGCTCCGGTCTCCAATTGTCCGAAGTGGCGGACCGGCTTCATATCAGCCCTAAAACCGTGAGCGGGTATCGCTGCCAGATTTTGGAGAAAATGGGATGGAAAAATAACGCCGAAATGATGCGCTATACCATTGAAAACGATTTGGCGTTTTGACCCACCGTTACGGCCGGCAGGCAACTAGGCCCCGCCTAGTGGGAATAATATATTTTCAATGCCTGACTTGCCGTCAGGCAGCGTGCCGCTGCCACTCGCCGTGGAGGCAGATTTAATTTGCGATGACTGACTAGCCGTCAGAGGCAAATTAGATTCTCAATGAGTTTGTGGGAACCCCGAATCCGCAGAACCTTTTCTTAAGTTAAGTTTACCTTCAGAAGAAAATATAAAAATGGAAGACTCATGTACTCCCTCTTTTTAAAGAGGGCCGAGGTGATTGACCTTTAGGGCTTTTAGAATTTGTAAAATTTATAATGAAAACTTTGTGAAGATTCCGTTAGAAAGCGAACACATCGAGAATTAATTTTTGAGGCCAGCGTCACGCTGGCCAATCTAGCGATTGGAGGCAACAGAGATTTCCGCGAGGTTTCTGACGATATGTTATCTTCAGAAGCTCATCGAAGATTAATTCTGGGTGCAGCGTCACGCTGCGGGTGATTCACCTCCAGGGATTTTGAGTTGAATAGAATATAGAGTTAGGAAAAGCATCTGATAATACAGTTAGCAAGCCAACCCATCGAAGATAAAATTCTGGCAGCGGGGCCTACCCCGCGGTTAGGGGGGATTGACCTTCAGGGGTGTAAAGTTGAATGGGAGAAAACGTTGGGATAAATTTTAAAGGACTTGTTTGCAAGTTATCCCATCGAAAGTAATTTCTGAGTGCAGCGTCACGCTGCGGGGATTCACCTCCAGGGGTTTTTCAGTTTTGTGATTAGGTAAAGATTTTCTTTCAAAACTGATTCGAAAATTGTAGAATCAATCAAACATGAATTCATGATGACTCACCTCTATATATGGAAAAGAGGACACTTTGATTGATCACATGTGTGTGGGTGTGACGGATTACAAAAAAAGCTGCGAGTTCTACCGCAAAGCCCTGGAACCGTTAGGGTACAGACTGTTACAGGAAGTGGATGGATACGCCGGGTTCGGAACCGAAGGCAACAAATGGGGATTTTATATTTCTAAAAACCAAACACCCTCCACGCAAGTGCATTTTTGTTTCAAGGCCCCGACCCGGGAAGCCGTGCGCGCTTTTTATGAAGCCGCTTTAGCGTCGGGTGGGAAAACCGAAACCCCACCCGGAATTGTGGAGGAGTATCATCCTACTTATTATGCCGCGTTTGTGTTCGACCCGGACGGATACAAAATAGAAGCACTTTGTTACTCAGATGAATAAAACACGAAATCGAAAACTAACAGACTTAAAAAACATTGGCGTGAAAATTGCCGGACGGCTTAATGAAGTAGGCATTTCCTCAGAGGAGGATTTACGTAAGGTCGGTCCGGTAGAGGCGCATCGAAGAATCAAACAACAGTATCCCAATGAAACCTTACCCGTCTGTTATTACCTGTATTCTTTTGAAGGAGCGATCACGGATAAGCACTGGGATGCCATCGGCGCAAAACGAAAAACCCACCTCAAACACCAAATCGACTGAGACCATCTCATCACCGCCACTTTTAGCCACTCTCCAAGCCCCCCCGCCGCATCAATGACGACTGGCGAAACCGATAGTGTTAAGGAAGTGTTTGTGTATTAAAAAATCACTAGCAGGCACACCTAAATTAGATATATTCGATTTATTTAAAAACTTTTAAATTAAGCACCATAGTAGTAAAGTTAAAAGATAAAACTAATTTAAAAATTCTTTAAAAAAATGGGAAACATCCTTAATAAAATGCTCCGAGAAAATCCTTTAATTAATTTCTCCATCTATTCACAAATTCAAGTAAATGTGTTGAGAGATGTTGGAAATAAAATTAAAGACTTATTGGATAAGGCACTTGAAAAAGAGGGGAAAATAGAAAACCCTGATTTTCAAAAATGCTATGGTCTTTTTTGGCTTTGGGTTCTTGGTGCTTTCGAGGTAACAAGAACCATGGAGTCAAATAAAGAATGTTTTTCACCTGCAAAGTGGAAAAAAATAAAAGATTTTAAAGTGAAATTGATCAAAATCAGAGCTCCATTCGCAAAACAGCAATATGCGGGTAAAAAAGAAAGCGTAAAAACAGAGTTATCAGTATCGGGCTTTGATTTCGCCACCAAAGATATGTACTTTAAAATTGAAGGTAAGAAGTATTTTATACGACCGCTGATTCAGGAATTCGATGATCTAATTGATTCCATTAAAATCAGTGACATAATATCTCCTTTACCAAATTCTAAAAAGTAGCAAAAAATTTTTCTACATAGCATTTTAGTTTTTTTAAAAATTGCGGTAATCTAATATTATTAAGGTATATTTCAAACCATACCATTATCTAAAAAAGAAAATTCCTGAAACAAATATCTCCTTTATTTACTGACTTACCCGCACATCTCATTTTTTCCAGTTAGAATTAAATTTTTTTTTCCAAAAACCGTGTTGGGATAAGTATAATCCCTATTTATTTTCAATATACCTAAAATTTCTATTTAACTGGTTTTGTCAGACTTTTCATGATTAAAGAATCTAAGATTGTTGGAATTGATTTATTTGCTGGGGCTGGAGGAATGTCTCTAGGGGCAAAGTTGGCTGGAGTGAATGTAAAATTTGCTGTGGAAGCTAATCCCAGTGCAGCCTTAACCTACAATCATAATCACCCCGAAACCACTTTATTCAACGATGATATTAGAAAACTGAAACAATTACCTCCCTTCAGTCCGAAAGCAATAACAGTTCTATTCGGCGGACCTCCCTGTCAGGGGTTTTCAACCTCCAATCAGAAAACAAGAAAGTTCGATAACTCAAATAACTGGTTATTTGAGGAATACATTCGAATCGCAAAATTAATTAAACCGGACTGGATTGTATTCGAAAACGTAACCGGAATGATTGAAACAGAAAAAGGATACTTCCTGGAAATGGTTTCAAATAATATGCAGGAAATTGGGTATCAGTTAAGCATTCATATTTTAAATGCCTTAAATTATGGAGTCCCTCAAAGCAGAAAACGGCTGTTTATCATTGGTTCAAAACACGGAATTTCTGTTAAAATTCCGCCATGCAAAACCCAAAAACCGGTTACTCTTCGAGAAGCCCTTTCCGATTTGCCCAAACTGCCAAATGGGGCAAACCAGAATTGGAAGAAATACAGATTTCTAGCCCAAAAAGGGTTTGCAAAAAAAATGCGGGGAACGGTTAAAATGTCACCCAATCACCTGGTCACCAAAAACAGTGATTATGTTCTTGAAAGATATGGGCATATTCCACAGGGAGGAAATTGGGAATCCATTCCCAAAAGACTGATGAAAAATTACGCCGATGCATCCAGGTGCCATACAGGAATATATCGAAGACTGGATTATGAAGCTCCATCAATGGTTATTGGGAATTTTCGAAAGAATATGCTGATTCATCCCACCCAAAACCGTGGACTTTCAGTTCGGGAAGCCGCAAGAATACAGTCCTTCCCAGACAACTACGAATTTATGGGAAACATAGGAGCCCAACAGCAACAGGTAGGAGACGCCGTTCCACCTTTAATGGCCAGAATTATTTTTGATTCAATATTACCTATACAATAAAATTTTTAACAGCACTAATTACTATGAGTTCCTGGAGTAAATTAAAAATAGAAGAAATATTGGAAAAAAAATTAACTGATGATTTCGGTTGTATTGAAAAAGAAACAATCTATGGCCGCTATGTTAAAGCAAGAGAAAAACTTATTCCAATTATTGGTGAAATCAAAACAAAAAATGAAGGATTAACCCAACATGATGTAAGTCACATTAGAAACCTTCTTGAAAATATAGAAGATTTATTGGATGAATCAATTAATGAAATTTCTGGCATAGAACTTTATGTACTTTGCCTTGTTGCTTGGTTCCATGATGCCGGCAACGTATATGGTCGGGAAAAGCATAATAAAAGAATCATCGATATTTACAATGATATTTTTGGGGATGAACCAGCATATAGAATAGAAAAGTTACTAGTTCAAAATATTGGTGGCGCACATACAGGTAGGTCTGGAAAAGGGACTAGAGATACCTTAGAAAGTATTGATGAAAAATCCCATTTGAAAAGAAAGCCAATCAGAGCGAGAGAATTAGCTGCAATAATTCGTTTTGCTGATGAGCTAGCTGAAGGACCTCAAAGAACAACTGAGTTTGTTCAAGAAAATGAAGGTTTTATCGAGCAAGAAAACATGGTTTACCATAAATATGCAAATATCACTAATATTTCCATTAGTAGACCCGGTGAAAAAATAATTGTTGAATATAATATCTGTGTTTGTCTTAAATCTCAGCAAATTGGTGAACACAATACGGAGAATCGGGTAATCGCCGAAAATGACCAAATATTATCAAATTTTTTGAAATTCATATACGACCGAATAGAAAAACTTAATGAGGAAAGATTATACGCAAAATTTTATTCAGAATTACTTAGTCCCTTTAAATCAATTGTTGTAACTTTTAAATTTTTTCATCGAGGCATTACTTTAGATTTACCCCTAAGTAGTAAAACTTTTGACGACAAAGTAGTTCCCGGTCAAACTAAAAAACTAGATGCCCCAGTACATCAAAGACTAGATTTAGGCGAGGAATATGATTGTGAAACTTTATCCTTAAACATCAAGAAACTATTAGAAGAAAATGAGTCAACCGTTGAATAAAAAAAATAATCCGTTTGAACATGATGCGGCAAGATCCCTTACACCTGAAAAAATCCTCGATTGGTATATAGATGATCATAATTTTTCCCGTTTCCTACAATCCAGTCGAAATATAATTTTGTTTGGAAACAGAGGAACAGGCAAAAGCATGACTCTTCTGTATAACTCTTTTGAATTAAGTTTAAATAAAGCCAAAAGAGAGGGTACTTCTGTATCATATGAAAAAATTGGAATTTATATCCCCTGCAATAATCCATTGTTAAGAAGAGAAGATCATAGACTTTTGGAGGATAATTTTCACCAAATAATCCTTAATGAACATTTTTTGGTATTAGCAATAATCTTTTCAATTTCGGATTCCTTATCTCAGGATCCACAATTAGTAGAAGAAGCTACAAAAATAAATTTAATTAACCAAATTAACTACACTTTAATTACTGAAATACAAAATAATGATAATCCTTTTAAGGCATTAACTTCTTTTGTCCAAAGGGAAATTAGTAAGACTCAAATTTCCATAAATTCAAATGAATTATGTATGTTTGAAAATCGTTTATTTACTTTTGCTACTTTTGTTTTTCCATTTATAGATACATTGAAACAAATTCCACCACTTTCTAACAGCCACTATTCGTTAATGTTTGATGATGCAGACTCGTTAAATGAAATGCAAAGAGGAACGTTAAACTCATGGCTAGGGTTCCGTGATCAATCGAATTTTTCATTTAAAGTTGCTACGGCCAATAGATTTGATTGGGATTTTTTCACTAATAAAAAGGGGACAATTGTAGAGGGTCATGACTTTACAGTTTTAGATATGGAAAAACCATTACAAAATCCCCAGTCCCCATTTGGAAACCTTGCAAAAAAAATTATTGATAAACGCTTAAAACTATCTGGGATAGATGTAGAAGCAGAAAGATTTTTTCCTATCCATCCAAAATTCGAAGATGGGCTGGCAAAGGCAAAAGAGGAAACCAGAATTGAAGCTCTAAAAAAGTATCCTAATGGATCAACAAAACAAATATCAGATTTTTTAAGTAAATATAGTCGAGCAAATTATTTTCGGAAACTAAACCCTAAAGCTAATAAACCATTATATTCTGGTTTTCAAACCCTAGTCGATCTGTCAACAGGAGTAATTAGGAATCTTTTGGACCCCTGTTATTCCATGTATGATGAAGTTGTTTCCCAAGAATCAGGAAAAGACCAACCGGTGATTTTAAATATTCCTCCAATTATTCAAAAAGATATCATTAAAACCAAGAGTGAAAATCTTTGGAAAATAATTCATGATGGATTAGATAAAAGGGTTGAAGGATGTACCCATGAACAGGGAATTGAAATTAGCAAATTTTTTGATGCCTTAGCTGATTTATTTCGCAAAAGATTGATGAAGCATACTTCAGAACCACGTCTTCTTACATTTATTATTTCTGGTTTAACTCAGGAAAAAAAGGAAAAAATTTTTCCAAATTTTAATATTGCCAGCAAAGAAAATCTTTTGTATGTACGAATTGGTGTTGGCAAAGATAAGGGACTTCCTGAAAATTATTATGTCCCCAATAGAATGCTTTGGCCAGCCATTGGATTAGATACTAGCGGCCAACATGGCAGAGCATCGCTAAAGGCCGATGATATAATCAATTCGTTTACTGGCACTAGTTTTCCTTTTGCAATAGATGACAAACCCCAAGAGAGTAATCAAAGGGAAATGTTTGAGGAGTAAAATGGTATTTGATTCACTTATTACAGTAGCAAGTTGGGAAGAAAGGTTTTTAATGGGTTTGCGTTATGCTATGGAAGTATATCGCCCTAAAGAAATAATCATGTTCCACTGCAAAGAATTTGAAGCCGAAAGTGATAAAAATCGTGAAATAATCAAAAACCTTTTAAAACAAAAAAAAATTAATTTAATTGAGGAAGAACTTTCCCTTCAGAACTATGTTAAAAGTTGGAAAACTCTAGAACGAGTTTTTTCTAACGATAAATGGAAAAATAAAAAAGTCTTGGTAAAAATTACCACAATGCCAAGAGAAATCATTTGGCTGATTTTTTATCTTCTAAAAATTTCTCAAACTAAAACTTCTTATATTTACTTTCAACCTACATCCTATAGTAATGAATGGCTTTCACAAGACCCTGAAAAACCAAGGCAGGTATTTAAGTTATCAGGAATTTGTGAATTTGGAAAACAAACTCTGCTGATAATAATCACTGGTTACGATGTTGCTAGAACCTCACAATTAATAAACTTTTATGAACCCCAAAAAACAATTTTATTGGTTCAATCTGGAAAACAATTCAACAATAAAATTCAGAATGTTGATGAACATGAATACCTGAAGAAAGAATTTTCTAATTTACAAATAATTCCATTTGATTCTTATAGCCAAGACCATGGCTTTTCCCAAATAGAAACTATTGTCTCTGAAAATAAAAATGAATTTAACGTGGTTATCAGTTCCTTAGGGCCTAAGTTGTCTGCTGTTTCTATTTATAAGGCATGGGTTAAACATCAACAAATCTCTCTAGTATATGCTCCCTCGAAAAAGTTTAATATCAATTATTCTACAGGAATGAATTCTGAACCAATTATAGGTTCTTTAGAATGACAACCCCGAACATCATATAAATTAAAAACCCATTATTCACTTATTCCAAAACTTGGAGAAATCTACGACGGGAATGAAAAAATGTTTCTGTCCGATTAACAATTTTTCGGATCACTGATTCCTGTTTTTTTCCTGAACCACGGAAACTGCATTCCCAAATGACCAGGGTTTTCCATCCCAAATTCTTTAGAGCTTCAAGATTCATTTCATCCCGCCTGCGGTTGCCTTCCAGTTTCTTTTTCCACCAGTTTTTTCGCGTCGAAGGAAGATTGCTGTATCGGCATCCATGATAATGCCAAAAGCATCCGTTTATAAAAATTACCGTTTTGAACCTTTTTAAAACCAAATCCGGTTTCCCCGGTAAATTCCTGTCGTGCAGTCGGTATCGATAACCCCTTTTGTGAAGGTTTTTCCGAATCAGGAGTTCCGGTTGAGTATCTTTACTCCTAATCCGAGACATATTTCTGCTTCTTTGTTCCCTGCTGATTTTATCCATCGGATTTGATATTAAACATATATTTTCTTCATTGCAGTTTTATTTACATTCAAAAAAATTAACAGTAAAACTTTAAACGTTAATAAAACTAAAAACGAAAGGAAATGTTTTTATTCGACTTATTTTTTGTGAAGAATTTTGAAGGTAAAATTGCTGGGTTCCTCGGTATTTCTTTTGAAACTGTCTAACTCAATCAAGCCGTGGTATGTAAAGGGCTGGCGGGCTCTTTCTCTATAGAACAAATATATCTCATCCCCATTTGAGGAGGAATTAATTATCCTTTCATCATTGGCATGGTTGGTTTCGCCCTGAATATTTAATTCATCTTCATTTAATTCATTTTTGTATTGTGGCAGGTGATCTTGATTATACTTTGTAATGAATAAGACAATCTTATTGTCTCCTCTTGGAGTGACCGCTCCTCTTGCAATCGCTTGTTGGCCTTTATAACCCCATTTTTCAGCCAACTCAGGTCTCTCATATTGGTTGCCAATGGTTAAGCTTTTGGTATCAATAGCCATTTATTTTTCCTCATTCATTAGGTATTGGAAATTACGATACACGCGTCCCAATTTATTTTCAAGCAACTTTTGGCACAATTAATTCTCCTTAATAAAGCAAAAACTCTTCCCTCACTTAAAAAGAAGTACCCCTCTTCTTCCTTTTCAACCTTTGCTTTTAAATAGAAACTGAAAATCAGATTAAATTTTGGGTCCAGCGTCACGCTGGCATCGCAAATAAATTCTGCCTGCAGGCGCTTGCCTGCCTAGTCTTTGCGTTTTTCGAGTTTTTTGACTTTTTCGCGGAGGACGGAGATTTCGGAAGAGAGGTTGCGGATCATCTCCAGCGCTTCTTTGATGGCGATTTCATCCGGATAAATGACGTTGCCCGGAAGGGCATTTTTATCGATTTCCATGGCGCCGCGACCGGTCCGCATCCAGTCAAGCGATACCTTACGCGAGACGCAGAACGCAACAATGGTGTCCGTGGGGAAATAATTCTGCTCCTCATAATTCTTGATACTCTGCCGCGAAATCCCGAATTCCCGCGCCATATGGGCCTGCTTCAGGTCTTTCACGCCCAGCACCTGCCCTACCCGCTCTGCGATGACCGCAAACGGCTTAAACACCTTCTTATGCTTTTGTAAATTTTTATTTGACATTTGTCAGCTTTTAATTTACATTGCTCTCGTAGGCACACCGCCCCGGAGGACACGGACGAAAATGGAAACCCCGACAGTATCACAATTCCGGATTCCAAACAAGGTTCCCAACCTGGCGGTTGGCCCGCGTGACGCTGGACCCAGCAGGGAACGCCTGCGGGTAATATTTAATTTGCGATTATTTGAGGTAGAAACCGAACACACAGAACATATTGGAAAATAAAGTTAGCCTTCGAGGATTATTTTTCCTGGCGGGCGTTAGTCTGCCGGTTTCATCTCCCTGGCGGGGGTTTCTCACCCTCCCGGAACTCCTGCTAGGGAGGTTTTACCACTCGCCGTGGAGGCAGAATGGATTTCCAAAAGTCAGAGGGCAGACGAACAAGAAACAACCTGTAAAGATTTCATGTTAAATCCGGAAGATTTTACCACTCGCCGTGGAGGCAGAATGGATTTCCAAAAGTCAGAGGGCAGACGAACAGGAAACAACCTGTAAAGATTTCATGTTAAATCCGGAAGATTTTACCACTCGCCGTGGAGGCAAAATGGATTTCCAAAAGTCAGAGGGCAGACGAACAGGAAACAACCTGTAAAGATTTCATGTTAAATCCAGCGTAAGACTGCTTTAGAAGATAAGTGGAAGAACGATGTATTCCCTCTTTCCTAAAGAGGGTCGGGGTGATTCACATTCAGGGGTTTTTGCCGCGTAGCCGCCGCGGGAAGCATTCTTTCTCGATGATCGGTGGTAAGTACCGGAGGGTCAGAATTTTTTCTAAATTAAAGTAAGGAGTCCGAGTATTCAAGACTTTGACACATACCAAACCGAAGTGCAGCAGCGCATCGACCAGGTGGGCCTCTGCGAAAACCATGAAGTGGCCGCACCCGATGCCCTTATGCCGCAACTCAAAAAAATAGTATCGACTTGGAATTAAGTGGAGGACTTCCACCGCATCGCCGAAGACGATTTTGAGGAAGACAATATTTACTCCGCCCTCACCGCCATCGCCATAGGCTTTGACGAGGTGGGCAACCAGTGCATTGACGCCTGCGAGCAGATTGCCCTGATACGAGACCAGATGCAGAACCACCAGGGCCGCATGTGCGCAGAGTATAACGAAGGCTCACGCCTGTCTCAACAGGAGGACGAATGGCAACAGAAACCTTACTATTAAGAGTTGCCCTGGGGGGCATTACCGGATTTTTAGTGTGGATTTTTTGGGAAGAAATTGAGGAGTTATTTCGATGAGTGTTCAATGGACGCTACTGTTTCTAGGCACCCTGTGGGGCTTTGCTTTTTCTCTGTGGGCGTGGAAGCGGTTGTGGGACATCCTAACAAGGCCCTGATCCTTTAAGCTTGCGGTACAGGCTTCCGTCAGTTCGAGAAGGGTTGTCTGCCCAATAATATTGGGTCGAAAGCGGACCAGGGTGGGGCCAGTGGGGTTTACGCACTATTGCGAGTTTCCCCCGAGCATACCCTCGCGAAAGACAACCAATAAGCCTTTTAATTTGATTGATACTTTCAAGTCACTATCCATGAAAAAACAAAACAATACAATTAAAAATAAAAAACAAATGCGTTCCCTCTTTTCCAAATAGAGCTTTGCATAACAGGAAACCAATGAATAAGACACAAAAAATAATGAGTGGAAACCCATGCATTCTCCCTTTGTGAAGGGGGTTAGGGGGATTTTACCTCCAGGGGTCTTCACTTATTAGGATTGCGCATTCTCTCAGCAAGAAAGATGACTCTCGTTTTTTTTGAGCACAAGTTTATTCTTGCTAAATTTTCAAAACAAAAAATCTTCTCTTATATGGAGCCCAGCCACATGATATTCGACTGCAAAGTGTTTACACCTCAAGGAGAATTAAAACAAGTTTTCGATACGGACAAAATTATCAAAAAACACTGGGAAGGGTTTTGGTTGGGCGACGCACCCGGCGACAACCGAAATATTCCCGCGCGCCATTGTGAGTTATGCGAGCAGGAATACAAACCCACATCCAGCACCCAGAAAATTTGTCTTACAGAATCGTGCCGCGCACAACTCCGCCGGTTGAACCGAAAACGCGCCCGGCTGCGAAAACAACAGCAACGCGTTTGAAATAAGGGAGAACTATAAATTTAACAGAGCTTTTAACCAAGAATAGATTTTCCTTTAGAAAAAGAATAATTAAAAAAGAAGTGTGCGCATCCTCTTTTTGAAGGAGGGCTTTGTGTAAGTTGAAAAGTTTCTACGGATACAGTTTGCAAGAAAACCCATCGCAAATTAATTTTGGGTGCAGCGTCACGCTGCCATCGCAAATAAATGCTCCCACCGGCCGGGGGCCGGGCAGCGTCGCGCTGGCCCGCGGTCGGGGACCGCAAAGGAATTTAGAATGCCGCAACACCAATTGAAACAAGATGTGGTAACATGGGCTCATCCAATGAACCACAAAGCTTGCCCTTACAACGATAAGGAGGGTGAGCCCATGAGAATGCGACTCAAAGGAAACCGCTGGTACGCGGCGTTCCGATGGAAAGGCCAATGGCGCGGCGATTCGCTGGAAGCGTTTGCACACCAAACGATGAAAGCCCAGGTGAACCTCGGCCGCCTGATTGAACGACTGGAAAGGGGAGACGACCCCAAAATTTCAAAAAAACCGATCGCCTCTGCGCACAAGTTGTACCTGGACCGAATTCAACACCGGTCCCAGTCCGTTAAATTACGCAGCACCTCGATTTTAAAGCTGCACATCATTCCCTTTTTCGGCCAGACCTCGTTCGAAAAAGTCACCCCCGACACGGTGGCCCATTATAAAGAACAGCGGGAAGCCAGCGGCACCACGCAAAGCACCTTGGAAAAAGAGCTGCGCGTGCTGAAAGAAGTCATGCGTCTGGCGATAAAAGATTGGGAATTGCCCACCGCGCGGGAAAGCGTGCGGATGGTTTTCAAGAACCCCGGCAAGACGCCGCAGCAAGTCCTGCAGCTGACCGATCTCAAACACGCCGCGCCCTGGGTTCCAAAACAATCCGCAAAGTATGGAGAACAATACTTAAAAGCCTTCTGGTTTATGGCCTTCACCGGGTTGGATGCGTCCGACGTATTAAAGATCACCCCCGGGCATATCAAGAACGGATGGATCGAAGGCAAACGCGGAAAAAACAACAAACCCTATTTCATATATATCTCCCGGTCGTTACACGGACTGATCGAATCCATGCCCAGTCCACTGACCGAGGATCAACCTTATTTGACAGGCATCAAAAGCAATCCCCTGTGCAAGGCGATCAAGCGAGCGTTTGTGAAAGCCGGATTAAACTGGGCCAACACCAAAAGCCTGCGGCACTTTTTCGCCTCGTATCTGCACAACGCCGGGCTGCCGAAGCAAGTCATCGCCGAAGCCGTGGGGCACGCCGAGAACTCGAAATGCACCCCCGTGTATTTACATTTATATAAAGACAACCTGAAGGCCGCATTCGAAGTGTTCGACCAAACCGTCGACCCCATGCCGCCCTTGAAAAATGAGAAGGAATAATTTTATTTTGAAACAAAATAAAGTAGATTGCTATATGAAGGATACCTTATCCTCTCTTTATTAAAGAAACCTTTGCATGAGTGAAAATATTAGAACGAAACATAAAAAATATTAAAACGGAGATCCCTGTGCTCCCTCTTTCCCAATCTAGCGATTGGAAGCAACTGGGATTTTCAAAGTCTATTGGAGAAAAGAATCCTAAAGACCCAAGGAGAAAAATCGTTACCTGCAGGCGTTTGCCTGCGGGCCGGGGTGATTGACAATCAGGGCTTTTCCAAATTTCTTACTTATGCAAAGGTCTCTTTGTGAAGGGGGTGAGCAACTGTGATAGAAGTCAAGAGTGAATATGTTGATTAGGGTTTCATAGAGTTTTATTTTTGATCATGGTATTGAGTATTGTGAGTAATTTTCGCATACAGGCGGTAATGGCTACTTTAAAAGGTTTTCCGCTTGCAATTAACCGCTGGTAAAAGTCTCGGATGATGGGGTTGTATCGCATCGCGGAGACGGCGGCCATGTAGAGGGCGGCTCGGACGTTGGCGCGGCCTCCCCAGATGCAGCGTCTGCCTCGAAACCGTCCGCTGTCGCGGTTGAGCGGGGCGACGCCCACGAGCGCCGCGATTTGACGTCGATTGAGAAAGCCGATTTCCGGAACTGCCGCCAGCAGGTTGAGAGACAAAATGGGTCCGGCTCCGGGAACGCTTTGAATGATCTGATCGTTTTCGTGCCAAACAGAACTCTTCTTGATGGTTTTGGAGAGTTCTTTATCGATCCGTTTTAAGCGTTGCTGCAGGGAACGGATATGGTCCTTGATGTCTTTTTGGATCCATTGCGGCGCTTGCCGCAGTCGTGTTTTTTCAGCGGTCAGCATGCTGATCAACTGCCGCCTTCGTGTAACCAGAGCCGAAAGTTCCAGAGTGTTTTCGTCTTTGATCTTACGAACTTCGGGACGAACGGCACCGGCAACTGATGGGCAACCAGCGTGGACGCTAATGGAATCTCCAAGCCTCCCGTGGCTTCCATCACGATCAGAGTGGGTTGTATTGATAAAAAACTGTCTACCAGACTGGCGATTCCCGATTCGTCATGGGGCACCTGCCAGGGTTCCGGACGGAGGGAATCGGCAACATCGAGAAAGTTTTTGGAAATGTCGATACCAATAAAATGTGAAGATGGATTAATGGTTCTGTCTCCCAGCCTTGTGGATGCGGGCTCAAAGGCCCGGGCAACTGTTCGGGTTCATCAGAATAAGAACGTGACGACCAACGCTCACCCACGGGCTTCGAGGCCCCGGGGGGAAACGGTCTATCACGCTCAGAATTATAGAACCTGTGGATTGCGTGGAAAACCTCAGGTTTCCCACACAGTCCACAGGTTCTACTACTACAATTTCGACTATCTTTCAATATACAAGGGGGATTTTACCACTGGCCGTGGAGGCAGAATGGATTTCCGGAAGTCAGAGGGTAGAAGAACGGGAAACCACCTGACAAGATTTCATGTTAAATCCAGCGTAAGACTGCCTTTAGAGGAAATTGTTTTAAAGAAGACCAATGTATCCCCTCTTTCCTAAAGAGGGATAGGGTGATTCACCTCCAGGGGTTTTAGATAGAATGAAAGAAAACGCGGATAAAGGTTTTCTAACAATACCGTTTTCAAGACAACACATCGCAAATGAAATGTTATCTCCAGGCGTTGCCTGGCGGGGGGATTGACCTTCAGGGGTTTCCGGGCCACGCCCGGAGGGAATATTTTATTCTCGACCAGCGTGACGCTGGACTCAGAATTTGTATTCTATGAGTTATGGTGCAAACCGAATACACAGAAACTATTTGGGAAGTTGAGTTGATCTTTAGAAGAAATTGTTGAGAAAGAAGCCGATGATCGCCCTCTTTTTAAAGAGGGCTGGGGTGATTGACCTTCAGGGGTTTTAATTTGAAAACATAGTAAGGAAAAATTTCTTAAGATTTGGCGTGCAAGACAACACATCGCAAATGAAATATTGGCGGCGGGGCCTTCCCCGCGGCCGGGGTGATTGACCGCCTGGGGTTTTGCGGCAAACCGCCGCGGTTAAAATTTATGTGCGATGACTCACTGACCGTGAGGGGCAGCGGGCCACGCCCGGAAGGAACATTAATTTTCGATGAGTGAGTGTGAGCGCAGAATCTTTAAACATTTTCAAACTCTGGTTTTATCTTCAGAATACAATACTGAAAGTGAGAGCGATGTATCCCCTCTTTCCTAAAGAGGGTCAGGGTGATTCACCTTCAGGAGTTCTAAAAATGATAAAACAAATTAATGAGCAGTTTCTGACGATATGTTATCTTCAGAAACTCATCGAAGATTAATTCTGGGTGCAGCGTCACGCTGCGGACTGGGGTGATTGACCGCCTGGGGTTTTCGATAGAATGAAAGAAAGCTCTGTGAAAAGTTTCAGAGAATTCGGCGTGCAAGCTAACACATCGCAAAAAAACTTTGAGTGCAGCGGCACGCTGGCGAGGAATTCTGAAAAGACGGTATTTTTAGAAAAGGAATAAACTAATTAAAAAAATATGCCCGAAGTCAGCTTTTTAGAGAAAGCTCCATCTCATCAAAGATGAGACAGGCGAAGCCGGGCCGGACAACGTCCGGATGGAGCCGAGTCAATCGTGAAACACCGAGAACAATCAGAACCGCACTGCTTTAGAAAGAAGTCTTCGACGAGGGAAATGCCAGAAACGAGAAAAATGCAACTTCCAGGAAAAGCAAATTTCGAAGAGACCGTCGAGAAGAGTCAACAATTTTTTACCGTTAAAACAATTGAAATCGAACTAAGCTAAAGGGAGACAGCATTAATAGAGGGAGGCACCCGGTGGTGAACCCAGTTGGGCCCAATAAAAATGAAACATCAGATTAAGCAATAATTGTGGTTTATGGAAAATTTATATAGATTATACAGCAATGAAATTGAATGAGGCAAAGACAATAGGGAGGTAACGTTTGGTAGGGAAAAGTGAGGAACGAGCCGCGCGTTACCCATCTAAAAAAGAGATTTTCTGAATAAGCAATAATTGTGGATTATAGGGAGAAATTATAAAGTTCACTTGGTAATTAAGTAGAAACGGAAGTGAGACAATAGGGAGGTAACGTTTGGTAGGGAAATGTGAGGAACGAGCCGCGCGTTACCCATCTAAAAAAGAGATTTTCTGAATAAGCAATAATTGTGGATTATAAGGAGAAATTATAAAGTTCACTTGGTAATTAAGTAGAAACGGGAGAGAGACAATAGGGAGGTAACGTTTGGTAGGGAAATGTGAGGTGTTGACCGGACGTTGCCCGTCAAAAAATGAGCAATCTCAAAATCGGGATAACCGGAGCAAAAACAAAGGAAGGAATGGCGTCCCCAGCGGGATTCGAACCCGCGTCGCCGGCGTGAAAGGCCGGTGTCCTGGGCCTGGCTAGACGATGGGGACTCCAATACTTGTTTTTGTTTAGGAATTAAAATGGTGAGCCGCGAAGGGCTCGAACCTTCGACCCACGCCTTAAAAGGGCGTTGCTCTACCAACTGAGCTAGCGGCCCACCAATAATCAAAGTGCTATTGAATACCAAACTCATTGTATCATGTCAATTTATTTTATGGACTTGATTTTATTATCTTTGCTCCCTAAAATGGCGAATCTATATTAATTTCTTCAATTCGACTTCGAAAAATTGTTTTTCTACTTTGTCTTTCTTAACCAAATGCAAATTGGAAAACAATATAAAATGTTATAACGGTTTAAATTTCTTTTAGTAAAGGCTTCTCTTGGAAAAATCAGAAAAAATTTGGATGGATGGAAAACTCGTTCCCTGGCATGAAGCTAATGTTCATGTACTCACCCATACTCTGCATTATGGACTTGGAGCTTTTGAGGGAATCCGTTGTTATCAAACAAAAAGTAAAAAATCCGCAATTTTTCGTTTGCCTGAGCATGTAAACAGGTTATTTAACTCTGCCAAGATTTTAGGGATCAAAATTCCCTTTTCTCACAATGATATTAGTAAAGCGATTATACAAACCGTTACTTCCAATAAACTTTTAGAATGTTATATCCGCCCAATCGTATTTTTAGGTGACAATAAAATGGGATTAAATCCTGACGGTGTAAATGTGCGAGTGGCAATAGCGGCTTGGCCTTGGGGGACCTATTTAGGCGACGATGGTCTGAATAAAGGAATTCGTGTTAAGGTCTCATCCATCAACAGACATCATGTTAACATTTCTTTAACTCGAGCTAAGGCTTGCGGTCATTATATTAATTCTATTTTTGCCAAATCTGAAGCAGTCAACGATGGTTATGATGAGGCAATCATGTTGGATGCTAATGGTTATGTTTCTGAAGGCTCGGGGGAAAATATTTTCATCTTTTCCCGAGGCAAATTGATTACTCCAACATTATCCAGTAGTTGCCTAGATGGTATTACCCGAGACTCAGTATTTGAGATCTGCAAGCATCTAAAAATCGAATTAGAAGAATCCATTCTCACCAGGGATGAGCTTTATATTGCAGATGAAATTTTTCTTACCGGAACTGCTGCAGAAATTACTCCTGTTCGGGAAGTTGACAACCGCCAAATTGGTTCAGGAAAGAAAGGCAAAATCACATCTCAGATTCAAAAAGTATTTTTTGATACTGTTGCAGGGAAAGTACCTAAATATAAGAAATGGCTCACTGAGATTTAGTCGGTATACTCCCTAAACTCTCCTTTTCTTTCAAAAATTCTTGAACCAAAAATCATTTTGCCTCAAAATGCATCAAATCACTTAATAGTCCTCTTTTGGCTGGGGAAAATTTTTTTTAATTATAGACGATTTAATGGCTATAAATGGGTTATTTATTGCCTTTATCTAAGAAAATATTTGAATTTTAAGGAGTTTTTTAATGCCCATCTATGAATACGAGTGTAAAACCTGTGGAAGTGTATTTGAATTGATGCATTCAATTAGTGCCCCTCCTCCAAAAACCTGCGAAACACCCAAATGCAAAGGAAAACCCAGAAGACTTGTATCGGCTTCAGGTTTTATTTTGAAGGGGTCTGGTTGGTATGCTACTGATTACCCCTCGGAGTCGCGGAAAAAAGGATGGGAAGAGGAAAGCCAACAGGGCAAACCCAAAGCCTCCACTGGCAAATCAGATGAAAAAGATACAACTCCCAATATTCCAAAAGAAAAAAAAGGCGAAGTTAAAGCAACCGAAAGGACCTCTGCAAAACCAGCTACCAAGGTAAGTCAAAAAAATCCTTATACTGGAAAAAAAAATAACAGCAAAAAACCTTCTTCTGCCAAAAAGTAGGCCATTGGCCAATGACGAAAAAAACTAATGCACTTTATCAATCGATTTTTTCATCAATAATTGATGCGGCTTTACTTTTGTCGCCAAAGGGAAAAGTTCTATTAGCAAATGTTGCGGCGGAGGAAATGTTTCGGCAATCACAAGAAACTTTACTCAAAAGGTCTTATTCAGATCTTTTTCCAAATCAAAAAGATATTAACGAAAAATTTGAGGAAACTCTCAATAAAAGTATTTCATTTAGAGATTTTGAGTGCAATGGTTATCGAAAAATAAATGATCATTCTTTTCCCGTCAGCTTAACGATTTCAATTGTAACTGGAAAAGAGAATAAACATGAGGGAGTGTTAATGGTAGCCCGAGATTTAAGTTTAAAAAAAGAATTGGAAGAGACCTCCCGTCAATCAGATTATATTTCAAATTTAGGGATTCTCACTTTGGGTATGGCACATGAAATCAAGAATCCTCTATCGTCAATTTGTGCCTCAGCGCAATTACTTATTGAAAAAATACCTGAAAACGAACAAGAGTATTTAGAAGTAGTTATAAAAGAATCTCACCGAATAAATCGCATGGTAGAAAAAATGTTAGATTTTGCTCGTCCTTCTAATTTAGACCTTCACTTGATTAACATTCATCAATTATTAGAAGAAATTTTACTTCTGGAAAAAGCCCAATGTAAAGGAAAAGTTAAATTTGTTCAAAATTATGATCCAAGTTTACCTTTGGTGGAAGCGGATGAAGATCAATTAAAACAAGCGCTATTGAATTTAATTCGAAATTCAATTGAAGCAATGGCTGATGGAGGGAGTTTACAACTAACCACTCGGTTTAATTCAAGCTATTCGGTTAAACCAATTAAAGGCAAGCATTCCCATCATGATATTGTAATTGAACTCATTGATACGGGAATAGGTATTGATCCAAAAGATTTAGAAAAGTTATTCACTCCATTCCACACAACCAAAAGCAAAGGAACCGGTTTAGGATTATCACTTTCTTTAAAAATCATAGAGGACCATAGTGGAAAAATAAAAATATTTTCAGAAAAAAACAAAGGAACCCAGGTAAAAGTTTTTTTGCCTATAAAGCAGGAAAAAGATGGATAAAACTCATAAAATTTTAGTTGTGGATGATGAAGAAAATATACTTTGGGTCTTTTCTAAGGCCTTTGAAAATTCTCCCTATTCTATTTTTACGGCTCCCTCGGCTGAAGAAGCTTTGGAACAAATCAATAATGAAAGTTTCTTTTTAGTTTTCACAGATATCTTTATGCCTGGAATAAATGGATTAGAATTATTAAAAAAAATAAAGGAGCATCCTTCACATCCAAATGTAATTATCATGACAGCACAAGATACAATGAATAATACCATTGAAGCTATGCGCCACGGTGCCTATGATTACATCAGCAAACCTTTTGACTTTAAAAAAATATTTGAACTTATCGAACAACTTATAAATAAACAAAAAATTAAACCGGTTGAAATAGAAACGCCTCCCATTACATTAGAAGATTTTTCAGTGCAATCTATTATTGGGAAAAGTGAATCAATGCAGGAAATATTCAAGACTATAGGTAAAGCGGCAGCAACTCAACTTCCGGTTTTAATCACTGGAGAAAGCGGGACAGGAAAAGAAATGGTCGCCCGTGCTTTGCATCATTACTCTGATCGATCTCAAGATTCTTTTATTTTTATAAATTGCGCAGCGATTGCCCGGGATTTATTAGAAACCGAATTATTCGGTCATGAAAAAGGATCTTTCACCGGTGCATTGGAAACCAAAAAAGGAAAATTTGAACTTGCTCATAGAGGCACTTTAATGCTCGATGAGATTGGAGATATGGAATTAGCTCTCCAAGCAAAAATTTTGCGTGTTCTACAAAATAATGAGTTTTTTCGTGTAGGTGGCAAAGAACCCATTCGAGTAGACGTTAGAATTATCGCAGCTACAAATCAAAATCTTTCGGACCTAATGGAAAAAAATCTATTTAGAGAAGATCTCTTTCATCGTTTGAACGTTATCAATATTCAACTTCCTCCCCTAAGGGAACGCAGAGAAGATATCCCCTTGCTAGCAAATTTCTTTTTAAAGAAATATTCTGCTGAACTGAGTGGTGGTGAAGTCTTTTTGTCACCAGAAGTAGAAAAAATTTTTAAAGCCTACCCTTGGCCTGGGAACATTAGAGAATTAGAAAATTCTATGAAACGAGGGTTGGTTCTTGCAGCTCGAGGCCCTCTTTTAATGGATCACTTGCCTCAAAAATTACAGGACTTCAACGTAAACGACCATTCTTTTGACGATTCGTGGGAAAATGCTCTTGAGCCTCTAATTGAGGAGTTCCTTAATCAATCTCAAAATTCAGAATCTGGGAAATTATATGATCAGCTCATTGAATCGGTCGAAAAACATTTATTTGAACAATTATTGATAAAGTATCGAGGAAATCAAGTAGCCACAGCAAAAGCATTAGGAATTAACCGTAATACTTTAAAAAGAAAAATTGATGCTTTTTCTATAGAACCTAAAAAAGGCAAGTCAAAATCCTCCGGGAGTACCCATTGAATACAGAAAAAATAGTTTCAATTAACACTCCTATGGGAAGGGCTCTAGAAGTCATTCGTCATACATTTAATTCTCATAAGAAAAATCCCTCTCTGAGAATTTCGATAATTGCCGGTCTTCATGGAGATGAATTGGATGGAATTTTTATTTGCAATCGTTTAATCGACGCATTAAAAAAATATCAAGAAGAGTCTCCTGAAGTTTTTCAAGGTGAAATCAATATATACCCTGCTGTAAACCCTCAGGCTTTAAATAGCGCATCAAGGTTATGGCCTTTTTATTCCATTGATATGAACCGTACTTTTGGCAATTCTGCGAACAATTCACTCCCAGTAACTGTGTCACAAGAAATTTTCCAAGACATTCAAAATAGATCCGATTGGGCTTTGGATATTCATTCAAGCAATCTTTTCCTTAAAGAACTTCCACAAATAAGGATCATAGAAGAGTTTTCCAAACACTTACTATCAGCAGCAGAAAAAACTAACGCTGATTTGATATGGGTTCACCCAATGGCAGGTTTATTTGAATCCACTTTAGGTTACAATTTAAATCAGCAAAAAGTAAAAACTTTAGTTATCGAATCAGGAATTTGCTTGCGAATTCACCAAAATTATTGTGAGCAACTTTTCCTGGGAATCATGAATCTGTTACAACATTTAGAAATTTTGAATTTTTCGCCAGCTTCCCATTTTGATCTTAAAAAACCAAAAATAATTCAACCCACCCAAGTTTCCATAAATTGTTCTAATAAGTCCGGCTTATTTATCAGTAAAGTTCGTTTAGGACAGTATCTTATTAAAGGAGACCCGATTGGTGAAATCATAGATCCACAAGATGGAGAAATTTTAGAGGAAGTTTTTGCAGAGCAAGATGGACTCCTATTTACCTTAAGAGAACATCCTTTAATATATTCCGGTGCCTTATTAGCTAGAATTGCCTTGGAGAATGAGCCGGAACCATGAAAAAAGAAGTCTTTTCAATTGATTCTCCTTTTGGTGAGCCTTATAAACTTCATAAAAATTATTGGGAAAATAAAAATTTTTATGAAACCTTGACCATAGTAGGCGGTTTACAAGGAGACCGGCTCAATAGTGTTTGGGTAGCTTCCCGTCTGTCACATTTTCTGCAGAATATTGAGGATGGTTTAGAAGCCGGTTATGAATTCGGAGGAAATATTCAAGTTTTTCCTGTTCTCAATTTCCGGGCTTTGGAATTCGGCTCTTCGGTTTGGGGCTTTGATAATTTGGATTTTGACTATGCTTTTCCGGGCATTGACGAAGGGGATCTCTCGGAAAAAGTTTGTAATATACTATTGCAGCAATCAATAGACACTCATTATGGCATCATTATTCAAACAGGAGACCATCTTTATGAAGAAGCGCCACACATTAAATTATTTAACCCCAATCGAAATTTAAAAAGTTTAGCTCGTTGCTGTGGATTAAATGTTGCTCGTCAAATACCAGATTCCCCTACCCTAAGTTTAAATCTGGTAAAAAATTGGGACGCTATGGGAATTCCTTCACTTCTTATAGTTTCAGGGCGAAATAAAATATTAGACCCCACTTATTGCGATATCATTTTTGAGGGACTAATTAATTTTTTAATTATGACAGGCTTTCTAGTCCACAAAGAAGAAAAAGGAAAAAAAAGTGAAGTGGCGTTTTACAACCCAAAATGCGAATTGATTATAAAAGCAAATTTCCCCGGACTTTTTATTCCAGAATTAAATGTGGGTACTTATGTAAAAAGCAACCAAACAATTGGAACGGTGACTGATATAATTGAAGGAAAAGTCTTGGAAGTAATTAAAGCGCCTGAGGATGGATTATTAATATCGCTTAGATATCACCCGTTAATCCACGAGGGAGAATCCATTGCTATTTTACTTACAGAAAAAAATCGGCGGTGGTTTTGGCCATTTCCATAATTGATCAACCAATATTTGAAATAAACTTAATAAACCCATAAATTGAACAGATAAGCCCCACCGCGGTCAACGCTATTCCACGAATTGCTCGAACTTTTAAGATTCGCATACTTTGCGAATCACCATCAATAAATGCCCATTTAGCTTGTGGATCTCGCATTTTTTCTAACTCTTTACGCTCTACCTTAGCGCACCAAGTTAATAAACCCACACCAATTGAAAATACGATAAGTCCTGTTAACACGGATTTCTTTATTTAAATCAAATATTATTGGAAACAACCTATATAAAAAGTATAACAGTATGCAATTAAAATTCAAAGGGTTCAGAGAAAACCTCATAATAATTCATAAGTTGCTGAAAAAGGCCCAATTCGATAGACTTGGGTAAATTACAAAGGAATATTTGTCTTTAGAATTATTGCAGTGAAAGAATTTAACTAAAAATTATCGATTTATCGAGGTTAATATACATATTCTCTTTTAATTATAAAAATTGAGCTCACTATATCAATCTTTGTAATATTAGAATTTATTTTGCGGATTATTTGTGTCCATTTCTAATAATTTAACAATAGAACAACTCTCTCATGGTTATCGTTTCTCACTAGAACCATTTATTCTGGCCCATTTTTTAAACCCTGAGTCAACGAGCCAGGTTTTAGACATTGGAACCGGGTGTGGAATCATCCCTCTTTTACTTCATGCAAAATACAATGATTTAAAAATAACCGGCATTGAAATCCAAAGATCCCTTTTCCAACAAGCAAAAAACAATATTCAAAATAATGAATGTGAAAATTCCATTCAAATTTTTCATGGTGACTTTTATAATATAAAGAAACACTTCTCTTGTGAATACTTTGATCATATTGTCAGCAATCCACCTTATAGAAAAATGAATAGCGGACGGATTAATCCATGCTCCGAAAAAGCAATTGCAAGGCATGAGTTATTTCTCAGCCTTCCAAATCTTGTTAAATACTCCTACTCCATTTTAAAAACTAGGGGAAATTTAACTTTAACGTATCCAAACGCACGCAGGAATGAGGTTATAAGCGAATTAAGAAAAAACCAATTTTTCCCTAACCGAATTTTAAATGTAAAAGGACATAAAAATAGAAAGTCCAGCTTTTTTGTAATTGAAGCTTCAAAAACAGTTAAAGCAATCCATCCCAGAGAGCGCGAATTAATAATCCTTAATGAAGATGGTTCTTATACAAATACTATGCAGGAAATTTATGCATCCTTTAATTATTCTAGCCGGCCCAACCGCTTCTGGGAAAAGTGAACTGGCTGTAGCATTAGCCCGTCACCTAAAAACAGAGATTATCAGTGCGGATTCTATCCAAGTTTACAAACACTTTGACATAGGAACCGCGAAACCATCTCCAACCTTACGCCAGACCATTCCACACCATTTAATTGACATTCTAAACCCGGATGAAACTTTTACTGCATTTCAATTTAGTCAAATGGCGTTGCAACAAATACGCAACTTGCAGGCAGCAGGAAAACCCCCTATCCTAGTGGGGGGAACCGGACTATACATAAAAGCCTTAGTGGAAGGTTTCGAATGCGCAGTTGAAGTTAATTCAGAAACTAAAAAGCACATAAAACAAAAAATAAAAAATATAGGTTGCCAAGTAGCTTTTGAGGAATTACAAAAATTTGACCCTGAATATGCTTCTAAAATTAGTCCCCAGGATTCTCAACGGATAGAAAGAGCATTAACAGTTTTTTATGAAACAGGGAAAAAATTTTCGGATTTCCACTCCGAAAGTCAAAAACAAAACCTAGACTTCGATTTTTATTATTTTGTTTTAGAGCTAGACCGAGCGGACTTATACGATAGAATTAATTGCCGTGTCAATGATATGATCCAAAAAGGTTTCAAAGAAGAAGTAGAAGAATTATTGAACCAAGGATGGGACAACCAATTAAAACCATTCCAAAGTATAGGTTATTCCCAAATGGTTTCCCATCTTAATGGAGAAGTCCCTCTAGAAACCGCCATTGACAATATAAAACAAGAAACCCGACGCTATGCTAAACGCCAAATAACTTGGTTTAAAAAGGTTTCTGGCGCTATTCCCATTTCTGTAAACATTGAGGATAACCCAGAGTCTTTGAAAGAAAAAATCTTAAAATACCTACCTAATTTTTTTCTAATTTGGGCAATTATTTTTTTTAATATAATTTCCCCACAAAACTTTGCAAATGCCAGTTCAAATAAATTCAATAAGGCCGTCAACCAATTCCATCAAAAGGAATTTAATTCCTCTCTAGATAACTTAAAATCAATTATAGCCACGAAACCTGAAAAAACTCTTTTAAATCAAACGAAGTTTTTAATGGCTAAAATATATGCAGAAAACAATAATTTTCTGGAGGCTATTCGCCATCAAGAGGAACTATTAAAATCATATTCTGAGTTAGAGGATTATATTTTATTTGACTATGCCAAAACTCTTTGGAATAGCGGAAAACCCGGAAAAGCTTTAAAACAATTAGACCTTCAATTAGTCAAATTCCCTCAGTCCAGATTGCGCCCTCAGGTGAGCTTTTTGCGAGCAGAATTACTTTCATCCATGGGTAAATTCCAACAAGCTCTTCAACAGTATAGAAGTTTAGAGAAACTATTAAAAAAACGATTTACTAGAAAAAAATTTAGAGAATCTTTACTAAAAATAATTCAACAAAAAATAATTCTATATAAAAAATTAAAGCAACCTCAAAAGGCATACAATCTTTACCGAAAGCTTTACATTAATTATCCCAATGATGAAATATCCAGCCTTGCTTTTGACAAGCTCGAACAATCAGAAAAAAATACTTCTATCTCAGCTTCTCCATTAACTATTAAAGAACAAACTTTAAGAATTCGAAAATTATTGAATGCCACACAATTTCAAAAAGCCTTAAAAGAAATTAAGGTATTAAAAAGAGATTCTAAAAACCCGTTTCCTGCTAAGTTATATTTTTATTTAGCCAATGCTTACCAAGGTAAGCGCAATCGAGCGAAAGCAAACCGAGTGTTTTTTGAGTTTTTAAAAAAATTTCCCCATCACAAACGGGTTTCTGAGGCCAATTATCGCATTGGAAAAAATCTTTGGAACCTGGGTAATCCAAAGGAAGCAATAAAATATTTCGAAAAGGCAATTCATCATTCAAAACGCAGGGGATGGAAGCCAGCATCATTTTTCGTTTTGGGGCGAATATACGAAGACTTAAAAGATTATTCCAATTCAATAAAAAATTATCAAATTGTCGCCAAAAGATATCCCAAAGGGAAATATGGTGAAAGAGCCGCTTGGCGCATAGGTTGGGTTTATTTTAAATCAGGCAAACTTAAAAAAGCCTTCAGCCAGTTTAAAAGCAATACCAAAAAACATCCCAAGGGTTCTTTAGTCGATAAAAATCTTTTTTGGATGGGGAAAGTTTCAGAAAACTTAAAAAAAACAGAACAAGCTGAAAAAACTTATAAAAACCTTTATAAAAGCTATCCATTTACATATTACGGTTTTCAAGCAAAGGACAAAACTAACGCATCATTTGCTAAGTTACGAAAGCACAGTCCAGGCTCCTCTTTAATAAAAAAAGCTTCTTTTAAACAAAAGATAGCAAAGAATATTCTAGGTCGGCCATTATCTAAAAAGGAGAAGTTTCATTTTTATAGAGCGGCGCATTTGATTCAACTAGGTTTTCATTCCTTTGCCACTTTGGAACTAAAAGCCTTAGACAAAACTATTCGAAAGGATTTTAATGGAGTCCTTTGGTTGTCCTATTGGTTCAACCAAGCTCACGCCTATACAGATTCATTTAGAGTCTTACAACTCTATAAAAAGTACAAAACTAAATCCTATGAAAAAAAACTCCCACTAGAATTTTGGGTTAATTTTTTTCCGCCTGCTTTTTCAAAAGCAATCAACTCATATTCTAAAAAATATAACGTCGATCCTCTCTTAGTAAAGGGTTTGATTCGTCAAGAAAGTCTTTATAACACCAATTCTCTTTCACCTGCAGGAGCCAGAGGATTGATGCAAATAATGCCTAAAACCGGGAGACGTATTTTCCGTCAAATTGATTCATCCAAAGAATTTGATGTTGATTCCTTATTTCAGCCTGAAATTAATATTGAATTAGGAATTCTCTATTTAAGCAAATTGAATCAAAAACATAAAAACAATAAAAATTATATTCTCATTAATTACAATGCTGGCCCTAAAGTATTAAGAGCATGGAAAAGACGTTTCCGCCATCTTAAAGATGTAGATGTATTTGTGGAATCCATTCCTTACACAGAAACAAGGAATTATATAAAAAAGGTCATGAGAAACCTATGGACTTATAAATTTCTTGAATCGTTAAAATCTACATCCTCTCTATCCCCAAAGTCTTTTTAAATAGCTTGCCCCCTATAAGTTCCGATATTTTCCTTTAATTACAGATAATTCTAATTAAATTTCTATAAAAAACCCAATTAAGGGAAATTTTCTTCAACTTTTGGTTATTAATCTTATAGAATAAAGTTTAATTTTTTGAACTTAATTGGGGTGGACTGGGATTAGACAGGATGAATGACAATCCAAAAAGTTCCGTTGAAATAAATAGCGAATTATGGGTAGAACGTTATGGAGACCCCATGTTTCGTTTTACTCTTGCTCGCGTCAAAGATCCTGTTACTGCTGAAGAAATTGTTCAAGTAGCACTAGTTGCAGCTTTACAATCCCAAAATTCTTTTGCTGGAAAATCTTCTGAAAAAAGTTGGTTGTTTGGGATACTAAAACATAAAATTCTTGATCATTTTCGGTCCTTAAAAAATCAACGTACTTTTGATTTAACTTCAGATGATGACTCAGATCCATATGATATTGCTTATGACCCAACAGGCCATTGGATCACTCCTCCTAAAGATTGGGACACCGAGCCAGAGAAAGCTCTGGAAAATCAACAACTATTAGAAGCGCTTACTGAATGCTTATCACATCTTTCTGACAAATACCGGAATGTATTCGTTTTGAAGGAAATGGAAGGGTTAAAATCTGAAGAAATATGTAAGGAGTTTGATATTCAACCGACTAATCTTTGGGTGATTCTTCATCGAGCCCGGAATCAGCTGCGACAATGTTTGGAAAGTAAAAATTGGTCGAATAAATAATAGAATTATAAGTATCAAAATATGAATTTGTTATTAAGGTTATTTAAAATTTCTTGCAAAGATACATCGCCTCTGATTTCAGAGATGATGGATCACTCTCTTCCTTTAAGTCGAAGGTTGCGGGTAAAGGTTCATCTAGCAATGTGTAAAGTCTGCCAAATTTATCAGAAACAATTAAAAATGTTGAGGACTATGGCTAAAAGGATTTCTGAGGAAGATAGCCCTGCCTATTCAAAAATAAGCCTGACGGAAGAATGCAAAGAAAAAATAAAAGAGGCTTTAAAAAATAATTAATAAGTCCATTACCCCATTTGAAAGGAACTTAGTAATGAATGATAGTCGAATGACTACATCCCCAAAGGATCAAACCCAGGTGTCGCGTGATAATGTACGGGACTTTTATTCGAAAGCTGCTGTTTCCACTCAAGAAAGCTTGTGCTGTCCCGTTAGCTATGATCCTACGGATCTATCTCACATTCCAAAGGAAGTAATGGAAATCTCTTATGGATGTGGTAGCCCGGTCAATCGAGCAAACCTGTCTTCGGGAGAATCATTGGTAGACTTAGGATCCGGAGGGGGAATTGACTGCTTTATTGCCGCAAAAATAGTAGGAGCAAGCGGGCAAGTGACTGGAATTGACATGACGGAAAAAATGCTCCAAGTCGCCAAGAAAAACTCCGAGCAGGTTAGCAAAAACCTAGGGTTTAACAATCTGGAATTTAAGCAGGGTTTTCTTGAATCTATTCCAATGGAAGACGAATCAGTAAATGTTGTAACCTCCAATTGTGTAGTTAATCTGTCTACAGATAAAAAAGAAGTTTTTTCCGAAATTCACCGTATTCTTAAACCGGGCGGTCGATTTGTAATAGCAGACATTATTTCTGATCAATTGGTTCCTGAAGAAATGAAAAACAATAAGGAATTATGGGGCGAATGTATTTCAGGGGCTTTAACTCTTGAAGAGTTTTTAAGTTTTGCAAAAAATTCAAACTTTCATGGTTTCACTGTTTACAAAGATTATCTTTGGAAAAAAGTTGAAGGCTTAAAATTTTACTCATATATAATTACAGGTTTTAAACCCTTGGCCCTTGAAGAGTTACCTTGTTGCGCATCTGATTTAATAGCTATTTACTCAGGCCCCTTTCCCTCGGTTAAAGTGCAGGGTACTGATTTTGCCGCAGGTGCCTCAGTAACCGTTGATCAAAACATGGCTAAGGTGTTAGATTCTCCCCCTTATAGAGGAATGTTTAACATTATTGACCCTGATAATGAATCTATCAAAGAAGCTGATGACTCCTGTTGTGGATAGTTAGTAAAAAAGATAATTTCGATACTTAATATAACCTGAAAAAACACGTCTTTTTTACTGGGATATTCTTGTATTTTCCCCACCTCTAAATTTCACAAAAATTTATCTTTTAGATTTTCTACTATTTAGCCGTTAAACTAAATTGGTAAACTCAAAATTTTTCTGATTTGGAGACAATTCCTAATGACATATAAAAGCTTAGTAAAAAAAGAAAAAATCAATGCGATTATTCGGACTGACGGAGAAAAAATTGAGGGATGTGTACATATCATTCCTGAATCAAGGCTTTTGGATCTTTTAAATAGTGAAAGAGAACAATTTATTCCTGTTAAAGAGGCAAAAGTTTATAGCGAAACATCCGGAAAACTACTTTACGAGTCAGAGTTTATCGCAGTTAATAAAAATCATGTAATCGTAATTATCGAAGGTCAACCCACAGAACCAGCCTTGGCCTAATAATAGAAATAAATCTTTTTATTGGTTTGCAGCGTCCTGATCGACATACCACTCTAAATTATCCGATAAAATTTTTGCGGCAGGCAAATTACTCTTTTCACCTGAGCCATTTAAAACATTGAACAAGGTCTTGGATTTATCTTTACCCGTAACCAAAAATGAAATTCGATGCGCATTATTAATGGTATCCAACGTCAATGAAATTCGCTTTTGACCCGTTTGAGGATGGACTGATACCCCACAAATAGTCAACGGTTCTGCTACAATTTCTACATCGGGGAAAACCGAAGCAGTATGTCCATCGACCCCCATTCCTAATAAAACCCAGTTGAATTCAACTTTTCCTTGATTGTGAGTCTTAAAAAATTCCTGAACCTCATTCGCATATCTCACGACTTCCTGTTCTGGGCTTTCTTCTCCGCGAATCCGATGAATATTTTCTTTCGGTAGCGGCAAATATTTCAAAAAATTATCCCAAGCATTTTTAAAGTTACTCTCCTGATTATCTGGTGGAACACATCGCTCATCACTCCAAAAAATGTGAATTAACTGCCATGGAATACTTTGACTAATTTTTGGTTTTGAAATTTCTTGGAACATTTTTTGTGGAGTCGACCCTCCAGATAACACTATAGAGAAAAGATCGTTGGCCCCTAAACTTTTTGTAGCATTAACCCACTCTAATGCCACTTGTTTTGCCAACGCAGACTTATCAGGAAATATATGTAAATTTCTAGGGTTATAACTCACAAAACAAACCATCCTCTACTAAATTTTTACACGGATAATGCCAATCTGTCCCCAATTCATCAAATAGTTTGCTCGTTTGGCGAGGACCCCAAGTCCCGGCAGGGTAACCAAAAATAGTATCGTCCGGGTTTTCCTTCCATTCCTGTAGAATCGGATCCAAAAAACGCCAACATGCTTCTACCGCATCTCCTCTGGCAAATAGCGTGGAATCACCCAACATACAGTCCAGCAATAATCTTTCATAAGCCTCAGGAACGGCAGAATCATTTAGCTCTGAATAGTGGAAATCCATATTCACTTTTTGCACTTGAAAACCCGCGCCCGGAAGCTTCATTCCAAAATTAAGTAAAATTCCTTCATCAGGTTGTATGCGAAGAATCAATTGGTTGGGTTCCGTAGAATGTTTATCTTTTAATTGAAACAAACGATGTGGAGTTTTTTTAAAGTGTATAACAACTTCCGTTACCCGAGTGGGCAAGCGTTTACCTGTACGAATATAAAAAGGGACTCCTCCCCAACGCCAATTATCAATAAATACTTTTAAAGCCACAAAAGTTTCTGTCCTGGAAAAAGGAGGAACGTGTTCTTCATCTCGATATCCTGAAATAATATTGTCCTGAACCAAGGATTTTGTATATTGTCCACGCACCACAAACTCATCAACTTCGCTCCTCTGAATTTCACGTAGAGATTGCATCACTTTTACGGTTTCATTTCGCACCGCAAAGGATTCGAATGAAGAAGGCGGTTCCATGGCAATTACAGACAATAACTGTAGCAGGTGATTTTGAACCATATCTCGTAAAGCCCCGGCTCCATCATAATATTTCCCTCGCTTTTCTACACCACCTGTTTCCGCCGCTGTAATTTCAATATGACTAATATAATTTCGATTCCATAACGGCTCAAATATCCCATTGGAAAAACGAAAAACAATTATATTCTGAACCGTTTCTTTTCCAAGATAATGGTCTATTCGATATATTTGTGGTTCTCTAAATACTTTAAATAGTTGCTTATTAAGAGACATTGCTGAATCCAAATCATAACCAAAAGGTTTTTCAACAATGACCCGCTTACAAGCCGAATCTTTTCGATTCTCTTTTTGAAGACCGTGCGCTCCTAAGTTTTGGACAATCACTTCATACATACTGGGAGCAATAGACAAATAATAAATGTAATTCCCATCAATTTTATATTGCTCATCCAATTTCAAAAGCTTGTTTTTTAGCTTTTTATAATCATTCGAATTACTCGTATCGATGGCTAAATAATATAAATGCTTGGCAAATTTCTTATAATCGGAATTATTTATGCCTTTCTTCTTCCAAATATCATCAAGACCCTTAACCATTTTGTTTCTAAAAACAGCATCTGACATTTTGGATCTACTTACACCTAAAACAGCAAAACCCTCTGGGAGCAATCCTTTGCGATATAAATCATATAATGCAGGCACAAGTTTTCTTTGAGTCAGGTCTCCTGAAGCTCCAAAAATTACCAATATTTGATTTACCGGACATTCCATTATATTTTTATTTTTACTCATAGAATTATTAATTTAATAAAACGCGCACAATTAATTTATATACATCTTATTTACTTTTTACTGCATGGCCCCCAAACTGCTTTCTTAATGCAGCTAATAATTTCATCGCAAATGATTCTTCTTGTCGAGATTGGAAACGGGCAAACAATGACATTGTGATCACTGGAACCGGAGTATCAAAGTCTATTGCTGATTGAATGGTCCACCTTCCCTCTCCACTATCTTGGACAAAATCTTTAACCTCACTTAAATTTGAATCTTTAGATAAAGCATTTTCTGCAAGCTCAAGTAACCAGGAACGAACCACGCTCCCATGTTGCCATACTTGGCTTACCGAATGCAGATCAATATCAAATGAAGAATTTTTCATTAATTCAAAACCTTCTGCATAAGCCTGCATCATCCCATACTCAATTCCGTTGTGAACCATTTTCACAAAGTGTCCGGCTCCACTTTCACCAACATATAAAAATCCCTTTGGAGGTGCTAATGTGGTAAAAATCGGCTCTAAAAGTTTACAAGAATCTTTATCTCCTCCTACCATCAAACAATACCCATTTTTTAAACCCCAGACTCCACCGCTAGTTCCACAATCAACATAATGAATTCCATGACCCTGAAGTTGTTTCGAACGAGCCTGGGTTTCTCTCCAGTATGAATTTCCACCATCTATAATTATGTCATCTTTTTTTAATAGAGGAATCAGGGACTGGATCGTATCCTCAACCGGTGGCCCTGCAGGAACCATTATCCAAAGAATTTTTTTTTCGGGAAGTTTTTCTACAAGGTCTTCCAACGAGCTTGCAGCTTCCGCACCTTTCCCTGAAGAGAGATTAACCGCTTCCAAAGAGCGATCATATGCCACCACTTGATGCTTTCCCTGTAGCAGGCGCTCAACCATATTACCACCCATCTTACCTAATCCTACAAACCCGATTTTCATAAATTCTCCTTAGAATTTGGTTTGGATCATATTGAATTACATCTAATTATTATAACTCTTCTTCCTGAAGGTTCTACAACTCACTAAATAACTTAATAATACATAGCTTTTTTTATTCTTCTTATTAAAGTTTTCCGTAAGAAATAAAAGCAAGACATTTTTGATCAACTATGTTAAAAATTTCTTTCAAAATTTTAAAATAAAGTCGATTTTTCTAATCTTATTAAAAATCAATCATGGACTATCCGCAAGCTTCAGGACAGATTTTCACCGAAGACAATCGGACCAATTTGTTTTATCTAAATGAGCTGTATCAAAAAATTGCCGAATATGTTTCCCATAAAATGGATTCCTTACATGGAATTTCAATTAATATTACCTCTGGGGTTTGGGGTGGAACTTATTTAATTGCTGACAAGCGAGGAAAATCTCTCAGGCGACTTTGGAGACTTTATTGTTTGGTCAATCTTCCTCAGGGCACACCATTAGACAAACATTCTAATTTAGAAAAATTTATAGAAGTCTATTACGATACCGTTAGACTTAGCTTCCAAACTTATGGGTTGAAATTAAAACTTAAAAATTGGGGAGGGCGCTTACCTTTCACTAATAAAATTCGCCCCAATATCACGATGCATTTTGAGGACGAAAATGAGAAAGTCCGATGGTTTCGACCTATAGTTGTTTGGAACGATTCCCCGTGGGAACAATCCATTATTTATGATTCTATCCGTTTAGTTAAAGAACTAAAAGTAAACTTGAATTATGAAAAGGGTCCTACTTTAACCGACCCGGGTGAAATTAAATATATGCTACAGGATGTCATCATTACTTATCAAACTTTAAAAGCTGCGCATTCACCTGACTTTATAGAGCACGCTGAACCTATAATCGAAAGCATGACAGATGCATTTATGAAAGGACTTTTCGAAGAGGAAGAGATCAATGCGTGGTACAAAAAAGTTTTGGAAAATGCCTTGGTTTATGGATACGAGCAAACCTTAAGTTCTTTTTACTCCAAATATGGCCTTGATGTAAAACAGGTAGAAAATTGGCCGGTCCAAAAAATAAACTTCGCCCCAGAAGAATTGAATACTCGGTTAATTCCACCCATCCAAAAAATATTCTCTACCTTTAAAGAAAACTTAAGTCATTAAATCTTTTTATTAAAAAAATCATTCTACAGAAACTTCAACAGTATTTTTACTATTCACTTTTTTATTTTTAATTTTATTATAGACTGCCGGGATTAAAGCAAATAATCCGAGTAATGCAAAAGCCCCTAACACACCTGGTGATGCGATATCACTTAAGGAGTTAATCGATGCTAAATTACTTCCGGCATTAGCATATACAAATGTTCCTGGCAAAGTACCAAACATAGTTCCAAAAAAGTAAATGGGAAGTCGTATTTTAGTTAACCCGGAGACCAGGTTCACTAGAAAAAATGGGAATAATGGAACTAACCTTAAAAACAGCATATAATTTATTGCATTATTCGAAAAACCATCGTTAAACGGTTTAAGTTTCCCTCCAAACTTCTGTTCTACCCAATCTCTTAATAAAAACCGAGCTGCCAAAAATGCTAGAGTAGCTCCAATGGTCGCACCCACATTCACTACTAAAGTCCCAGTTAAGGAACCAAAAATTGCACCTGCAGCCAATGTTAAAATGGTAGCTCCCGGCAACGACAATGCTACCGTAATGATATAAATACCTATAAAAATGAAAATCATTTTCCAGGTATTCTCTTCATAAAATTGATTCAAACTATCGCGATTACTTTTCAAACTTTCCAAAGACAGATATTGCCCAAAATCAAAATAAAAAAATAATCCAACCGCAACACCAATGATTCCTAGTAATAAAATTTTCTTATTCATAATTTTTCCAAACTAAATTATGTGGATTTAAATTATCTCACGAATTGTCTGCTCGATACACTTGAGTTTCAGGGTAAAAAGCAAACCATGCAAACCAAAAACCTACCACTGTAGGTAGTTCTTTACCTTTTTCATCTTTAATAATCGCGGTATTTGTCTCCGCTTCATAAAATATTGTAATTGGAAATTTTCCTATTTGGTCCCTAACAGGCAATGACGAACGACCTAACTCCACAAAAGGGTAGGCCTTGGAAATTCCTTCCAGTTCAATTCCAAGAACCTGTTCTTTAGGGTGGTATGCTTTGCTTCTAGAATTTACTTTGAACATCAGAGCCTTACTATTTTTGTAACTTTCGTAAGGATCACGGTCATAATCACGATCAAATCCTGTTTCCGTCGACATCACCATACATTCAGGATATTGTTTTCTCCAAGCACCCCAGGTAGTATGTGTCGAAGGAAGTAATTTCAACTTAGTACCCATCATAGGACCGGTAATAGCTTCTTGCTTTAATTGAGACCATAGACTCTCGGTTTGTTGGTCATATAAAAGCATATCACTTTGATATAACAGACCAGACACCCCAAATATCATACGCTTGTCTTTTATTTGGGAATCAAAAACCATTCCTGTTTCACATAATGGGCAAAATGTAATGACCAACGGCTGATCACCAATGGAATCATTGACAATTTCATGCCAGTTTAGAATCTTAATAGGATAGGCTTTTGTCACTCCATTTATCACCAATCCAAGAACTCTATCGTCATTCTCAAGGAAATCTTTTTCAACTTTTTGAGCCTGCAAAAACCTAGGGGAATTTATTGCCGGGATCCCGTCCCTGGGAGGGCCTCCGCTCACAATGTCTCCCAGAGAAACATTATGGTTAGAAAAATCCCAGCCCGACAATCCCGGGAGGGAAACAAGTAGTAGAAAAATTTTTAAATAAACTTTCATTCACCAACCTATATTTTTGTTGCAGGTTGGTCGGTTCTAACAGGAAATTCCTTACAAAACTAGAGGGGAATTGCAGGGGTTTGATTAAGGTAAGCTATTGTATTAAAAAGATTAACATTGATGATCTTTTGCAGTTTTTTTAAGACGATTATAGAAAACGTCTTGAATTTCTTTGCGGATTTTTGCCGATTGGTATTCTATTAAACTGCCACCATTTTCAATAAAATCAATCTGTTCATTTAATTTAACGCACATGCTGCTATTTTCTTCATTTTTTGAGGTTATGGCAGCTAACATGAGTTCACAAAACTGTTTAGCAGCTTTTATAGTATTCATATATTTTGGATTTATTTTGAGAGATTTAACTTGGATTAAATGCTGTGAAATATCCAAGGCTTTTTGGAATTCTTCTTTAGCTTCCAAATAATTTTCATCCAAAACAAATTGAATGGCTTTCATCACTTTCAAACCTTTATTACCCAAAAACTCCGGGTCTGAAATTTTATCAAAATATAGGGCCTCATACTCTCGAATTAGATCTAAAGCTCGTTTTCTACATTTTTCCCTGTGGAGGGGATGATCTTTTTCCAGATCATTATTTGCAGGATTGATTTCCTCAGAAATATAAAACCAAATTAGAGTTTTAATTGCCAAGGGTCGAGACATTATTTTAGATTTTAACGCTCGTTCCAGGTAATCCAAACCTACCTGACGAAGATCTTTTCCCCATTGCATTACAAAATTACCCAAACCACCCAGCCTGGTATTTCCATAACGATAAACTCCTAATCCCACATAAGCATCTGCATGATTCGGGTCTAATTTTAGCGCATCTTCTAAATGATTATCTGCACTTAAACCATTTATCAAAGCAGCTATAAACCTTCCTTGACCATACGCCATTAGACCCACATATCCCTCCGAAACACCAAGAAAAAAATAAGCGTCTGCTTTTTGTTGAGGGGTCAAATCAGGGCGCTCAAGAATTTCCTTTGCTAATTTCTTTGATTTGTCGCTATACATAATAAAATTGTTTTTGATTTCATCAATTTTAAATTCACCTGTAAAAGACAATGCATGAGTCATCTCTCCATATAACCCGGCAAAATAAAAATAAAATTTCATCAACTCAAATTGATTTTCTAATGTTGGAGGCTGAGATTCCAATTGATCAATACGTTTTTTAAAACTGGGTATCCATTCATTAAAGTTATAGTACAAAGTATCCACTAAAGCTTTTTCAGCAAACTCTTCAACCGGCAAATTATCTTTATTAAGCAATTCTTTTGAATAAACCCAATTGTGAGGAGCAAATACAAATAACAATAGGAAAATGGAGAGAATTCGTATCATAAGTTTTCAATCTGGCTTTTTACTGTTGATAAAAGAGGGGTTCCAAGCTTACCGCTTCGATAGAATTTGCCTCACCTCTTCGGCGCGTGAGTTTTCACCTATTTTTTTATATAGCTTTTCAGCTTTTCGAAAATGAAAGGAAGACTTTTCAATATCATTCAAATGGGATTTATAAATATTTCCCAAAATAAAATGCGCATCTGCAAAGTCCGGACGAATCCGCAACGCTTCTAAAAAAGCTTCCGAAGCACCTTCATATTGTTTGTTTTCCATTAAAGCTAATCCAAAAGTAAAATGGTTTTGCAAAGAGTCTGGAGCCAATTCAGCAGCCCTTTCTAAACATTGCACTGCGCCAATCTTATTTTTTACCATACGAAATGCAGTTCCAAGATAATAGAAGATAGCCGCATTATTCGGTTCTACTACTGCGGCCGATTCCAATAATTGGATCGCTTCTTGATATTCACTTGTTCTAATATAAGCAGCTCCTAAAGCAACTTGTGCATGAATAAACTCGGGATTAATCCGAACCGATTGTTTTAAAGCTCCAATGGCTTTATCAATTTTACCTAAACCCGCATCCTCCATATTGCCATAGGCTATTCCCATGTTGTAATAAGCATCCTGAAAGTTGGATTGAAAAGAAATCGCAACTTTATAAGCATTCACTGCCGATTCAAATAATCCTAAATTATGAAGACGCAATCCTTCTTTAAACCATTCTGCAGCTGCTTTATCTTTTTCTTTTACATCTTGCTTCGAATAATTGAGTTGATGAGCAAATGTCGCTTTTTGCAGGTTTCCGTTTTGAATGAACAACCCTTCTGCTTTCTCTAAAAATTTTTTCTTTCTTCCCGGGTTTCTAAGTTTCTTTATATGAAGTACTCCCAACTCAAAATAAGCTTCTGCAAATTCAGGACGTAAACGTATTGCATTTTTTAAAGCTGTTCGCGCTAAGGCATTAAATCCTAACTCTAAATAAGCCTGACCCAACATATAGTAAGATTGAGCTAATGTTTTTACTTTTCCACCCAATTCCTTTTCGCCCAATCCATCCGGATCTTGAAAACGACCTAAATTATCGGAGGCAAAGGTTAACCAATGGTCTGCAATGGTAAAATCGGGTGCAAGGGAAACTCCCTGTTTGAAAGCTTGATAAGATTTAGCCTCTTTTCCCATCAGCCAATACGCCACGGCTAAATCATAATAAATTTGTGGATAATCTGACTTTATCTTGATGGCTTTCTTGTAATAATCTACCTCCATTTTATATTTACCCATATTGCCGCACACATAGCCAAGTAAATGATAAACAGGATAAGCCATTGGTTCTTTATCTAAAATGTCAGAAAAAGACCCTAGTGCCGCTAAATAATTTCCCCGAATACATAAAATAGCTGCATTCGAAAAGGAGGAAGCATCTTTCCATTCATAAGGGAGAGTTTCAAATAATGTGTCCACCAGACGACTTACCACTTGGTCAGACATTTGAAACTTTTCAAACTTTTGGACCGTTTCAGGAAATTTTTGTCTCAGTTCTTCCCCCAGGGTTGAAAGAGCTTCATCACCCGTGGAAAAAACAATTCGATTACTTTGGTCCTTTTTAATTTTCATATATATAATGATAGAAAGATTTTTTATTGATTATAGAATTTTAAATTAGCCTTGGGAAGCCCTGGAAGAAAAATTACGCGATCGGGGAATTCGGTTTATCTATAGAAACCAGTTTTGGCTTAATTTGAAGGGAGTTTCTTGAAATTCATTTAATGTTATTCACTTTCACACAACAGCCCGCAATGCCTTTTACATGGACTTTTCAAGAAAAACGAATAATGTCTGGTTTAGAGGCTTATTGATAGACAACTTGTGGGTTTTCTTCTATCTCATCAGGAAGGAACTTGCGATGCGCCATTTTCTTTAAGGCACCTAGGGAAGGGAGGTGGCCTTGTTCCGCCCCTCGGCGGAACCATTTGGATGCAACATGGGAATTTTTTAGAAATCCTTTACCTTTAAGATAAAGATTTCCTAATTGGTATTGGGATTCTGCTATCCCCTGTTCCGCTGCCAACCTAAACCACTTGGCCGCTAATTTGTAGTCTTGTTCAATACTTTGACCCTGTTCATAACACTGCCCTAATATAAGTTGTGCCTCGGCATTTCCTTGTTCAGCAGCTTTCTGAAACCAATGGATCGCGGTTTTACAATCTCGACGAACACCCAAACCATTATACAAGTGTTTTCCAAGTTGATATTGGGCCTGGTCGTGATTTTGTTTTGCTGCCTTTTCGTACCACTCCCTGCTTTCCTTATAACTAGGAGAAATCCCTTCACCATTTTCAAATAATGTTCCCAAATAGTATTGAACTTCGGGAACTCCTGCCCTGGCCATTTTTAAAACCCATTCTATAGGTTTTTCTTGAATTAATCCCAAGTGTCTATCAGAGTTTTCATTGGGGAGATTAGAAGACAAACCATTCCCTCTATGAGAAGCCTTACGATACCATTGTGCTGCTTGATTAAAGTCTTTCTCAACACCTCTACCAATGAAATACATCATACCTAAATTCTCTTGCGCCGGCTCAAAACCCTGTTCCGCTGCGCGGAAATACCATTGAACTGCTTTTTGGTAATTTTGGGAGCAACCTATTCCTTTTTCATATAGCTTCCCCAATTGATTTTGGGCCATAAGGTTGCCATTTTGCGCAGCACCCTCTACCCATTGAAAACCTGCAGCATCATCCCGCAGACCACCTTGACCTTTTAAAAACATTTGCCCTAGTCTCAATTGAGCAAAATCATGTCCTTGGTCAGCCGCTTTCCCAAACCAATGCTTGGCTTGGGAAAAGTTCTGTTCTACTCCGTGTCCATAATAGTATAACCGGCCTAAATTATATTGACCAAATTCATTGTTTTGATCCGCTGAAGTACGATACCAATTAAAAGCCTGAAGTAAATCTTGGTCCACCCCTTTACCATGGTAATACATTCGAGCTAAATGATACTGCCCAAAACTATCATCATTTTTTGCGGCAATCATAAAATGGTTAAATGCCCTATTAAAATCTTGTGAAGTTCCTTTTCCATTTTCCCAAAGAATCCCTAAAAATATTCTAGCCTCGACTACTCCTTGTTGTGCAGAATGTTCAAATAGTAAAGCAGCTGACGCATAACTCTGTAATACACCCTCCCCCAAAAAATGCATGACTGCCAAGTTAAATTGAGCCTCTCCATTTTCCTGTTTAGCAGCTTTTTGGAACCAATGGACCGCCTTTAACGAGTTTTGTGAAACTCCCATTCCATGGTCATACAAAATTCCTAACAAGTTTTGAGCTTTCGAGTTATTCATGGCAGCTGCTTTTTCCAACCAAATCGCGGCTTGCTCAAAGTTCTGTTCTTCAAAATAGTGAAGCCCTTTCTTTAATACCTCTCCTTCGGCCAGAACAAATTGCCCATTACTTTTTTCTAAAAAATGTTGAGCTTGACGATGACCTTGTTCTCCTGCTCTACAAATCCAATACAATGCTTTTTCCATATCCTTAGAGGCTTCTTTTCCTTCAAAGAACATGGTTCCCAATTTAAATTGAGCTAAATCCAGACCCCTTTCCGCTGCCTTTTGATACCAATGTATCGCCAACTGTTGGTCCTTATAAACCCCTTGGCCTTTTTCATACAAATCCGCAAGATTATACATCGCCTCATCATTACCTTGCTCTGCTGCCTTTCGGTACCACATAGCAGCCTGACAAAAATTCCGGGAAATGCCTTCACCTTTTTCAAGCATCAAACCTAATTGATTCTGAGCAAGAGGATTCCCTTTTTCTGCTACCTGATGAAAAAGGTCACAGGCTATATCTAATTCTTGGGGCGTTCCTTTACCATAATAATACATGCGCCCTAAATTGAATTGAGCCTCTTCATTTCCTTGCTCTGCTGCTAAACGATACCAACGAAATCCTTCCTCATTATCCAAAGAAACCCCTAAGCCCTGTTCATAAAGTATTCCCAAAAACCCCTGGGCTTTTGAATTCCCCTGGTCCGCAGAGAGCCAAAACCAATGAAAGGCCTCTTTATAATTTTTCTCTACACCCACTCCCTTAAAATGCATTACCCCAATATTGTATTGAGCAGTCGCATTACCCTGTTCCGCTTCTTTAAACCAATTGGTTACATCTTTGTATTCAATGGAAGGCAAATCACCCTTTGCAGGGCGATACACTAAATCTAGATTTTGCCCTCCTTTATTATTAAATAAAAAATCGATTCCTCTCTTTGATATTCCCAGGGATTTATCAAAAAGTGCAAGACTAGAACTTTTCTTATTACTTTTTGGCAAAACATCTTGGCTGGGTTCGATGGTGATTTTATTCATAAAAAAGTACAATCCGAAGCTAGGTTTTTAATTCGTAGATGTAAAGTCGCAATTTTTTCATCCACTTCATCCGCCATATCCTGAAGCACATCTTGACCTTGACTTTCACATTCTTTTGAGTAAACACTTAAGCGGAACATTTCTGATTGTTGAAGTCTTTCATTTTCAATTTCAATTTTGTTCATTCGGTGGCGAACTTGAGCGATCTGTTTTAAAATGTGCGAAAGCTTTTGACCCAACGATAGATCTCCCTCGGGTTTTCGACCAGCTTCAAATTCCTCAACTATGGTATTCAACTGTTCCGCATCAAGCAAATTATAGGCTTGATTCAAACGTGTCATTAATGCATGACGCCGTTCTCGTTCTTCAATATCGGTTGTCAAATCGGGATGAATTTTCTTAGCGGCTTCACGAAATATTTTTTTTAGTTCTTCGCTGGGAGGTTCAGGGGTTTCGGGGGAATTAATTTCTTTTTGAAAGTTGAAGTCTTCTTTACTTTTTCTAGCTTTCTCCTCGGCTGCCTTAGCTTGAGATTGAAACTTTTCAGAACCGGGATTTAGCTTTGCAGCAATCCCAAAAATATCTGACTTCAGGCCATCCAATTCCACAAATTTTTGTCCCACTCGTTGATTATAAATTTGCTCAAAAATTGTTACTTCTCTTCGTAAAGTGGATAAAGAAAGCTCCTTTTCAGCCAACTCTTGTTGTAACTGATTGAGTTCATTATTTTTGCGTTTTAATTCTTCCTGGTCTATAGATACAGTGAGACCGACTGTTTCCATTGAAAACTCCTATGAAAACTCGTTTAAGTTGTTTCTTTTAAAAATGAAATTTTTCGATAAGATAAGATACTTGTAATATTTGTAACGGATAAGAAGAGCTTTTTCATAAATAGGCCTGTATTCAGTTTAAAAAAAACTTCTTCTGAATTAGGAGTGATTCAATTCTTGAAAGAGCCACTACAAATAGGTAAACACAAGTATCCCTTAAAATCAACGATTTAGAGATGATTTCGTTATTTCCAGAAGATTCAGAATTTTTGAAAGCTGATAGCAGAGGCAAACGGTGGGCTATCCCCTACAATTTCGAATGCCTGAATGCTCGGGTTGAAAAATTATTAATCGAAAATGAAAAATATATTCAGGGAAAGCGAATTTTGGACCTGGCTTCCCACATTGGGACTTTTTCCTATGCTGCTTTAAAGTTGGGCGCTACCTATGTTAAGGGAATTGATACTGAAAAAAATTTAATTAATCAAAGCATAGATTTATTTAATAAACAGACTATAGATTCCTCGCTTTATCAATTTAAGGTTGCCGATGCCTTTGATTATTTAGAAAAAGCTACCGAGGGAGAATATGACACAATTTTTTGTTTTGGGTTGCTTTATTACACCGCTGAGCCATTTCGTTTACTCAAGTTAATGAAACGGGCGACCAAAGATTGTATTTTGTTGGATACTTTTACTTCTTACTATGCCGCACTTCAAGGTAAAGATTCGCAAGCCATTCTACCCAACATTAAGGAAGAGACCTTAGACTTACCCCTAATGATTGTCAACTTGACGCAATCAGAGAAAAAAGATTACTCATTACCAGATGGATTTCAATACAAAAACAAAAATTTAAACATAACTACTTTTACGAGCAAAGCATTATTGGAAATTTGGTTTGAGTCTTTGAACTTACAATTTTGTTTTTTAGATTGGGCGCAATACTTCAAGAAAACCTGTCATTGGAAAAATCTAATTTCTCCTGAGCAGAAAAACAACTCTCATTGGGCAGATGTTTATAGTAGTAAAGTCAGAGTGGCTTACCGTTTAAACAAATAATTACTGATTCGATTTTTCTCCATGATTCACTTGGTAAACTTTATGTGCTTCAAGGGATATTTTTTCATGCAAATAAACATAAATCCAACGTTTCAAGGCCTCTCTTACAAAATTAAAAGCAAAGTCTCTAAATAATATTCCCGGATGTCCTTTTTTAAATGCTTTGTAAATAAGTGCTGAGTACTTTGCAGCCTGACCCAGACGATACTTCTTAATCAACTCCATTGCTTCATTGTTGAGGATTTTATCCGCTGATTCTTTGACCCTTAAGATATGTGAAAAACGCAAATCCAATATTTTATGTATCACAGGTTTATTTTTTAAAGTGACTACTTGTTCAGCAAACCTTGCGATAGCTAATATCAAATCATATACCCGGGCTTCCTGTAAGGCCTTCTCTGATTCTGGATAATAATACTGTGCAATATCTTCGACCAACTGCATATACAATTGCCGAATTTCTTCCCACGGCATGGGTCGAGGACTAAATAGAATTTTTTTTCTAGAAGGAGAGATCAATTGACGTAACCCCTCCGGAAAATTTGTATCCACTTCTTGATTCACTGACGGCAAATCATCCAATTCCTCCAAGACATCATCCTTTGGCAATTCCGGTTCTTCTTGAAGTTCTCCATATACTTGACGAGCCCATTCTCCAACCATTAAGTACCAACGGAGCAAAAGAGTTTTGAAAATAAAAATATCTATGGCATGTTTGAACATTGTCAATAACCAAAATACCAAATCCAAACATCGGACTAATTTATAAACCCATTTTAAAATGTAAATTACTTTGTATTTCGAAACCGCTTGCCCAAATGGAGATTCCTCCCATTGCTTTTTTTTCTGTAAAGCTTTTACTAAAGCCTGTAAGTGTCTAACACGAAATTGCGTTAACGATTGGATTCCTTGAATATTTATTAGAGATTGAATATTTAATTGAATTTCTAAAAAGACTTGCAAACTTTGGCCAATCCTAGCCTCATTTAAGGGCTCTTTCGATTTTGGATAGAAATTTTTAGCGATGTCTTCAACCAAGGACCGAGTATTAGATCCAATATGCAAATCCTCTTCTTTTAAAAACCATCTTGATTGAAGGGTTTCGATGTGTTGAAGGGAAATGAATAATGCTTTCTTTTTGGTAGGGTCCTTAGATAGCTGATAATGCCCTTTTAGACGGATGATTTGTTTTTTATTCATCCAGCGGATTTTTAGTATTCCAAATCCTCGCAGCATTAACCATAAAAGGATGGCAAAAAATAATCCCGTTACAATTATTAAAGCTAAAGTCCAATGGTCCATATGTCCTTTATTGCTATATTACTGATAAAATGAGAACCCCTGCCTTTATAAATATGGTGGATAAAGAATAGAAATGTTATAGTTTTATTCTAGTTAATGGAATTGCCTGAAAATAAAGGCCCATTCAAAACACAAACATAGTCAATAAAGGCAGCAAATGCCTATTTCAAACCGATGGTTTTATTTCCTTACCCTTGTCAGTCTTCTGATAATTTTACCTAACTGCGCAGATAAAACGAGCAAGGAATTAGTTGCGCAAGGTTGGGATGAAATTGATCATGATAATTTTAAAGCTGCTGAGCACTCTTTTCAGCAAGCCCTCAACAAAAAACCAAAAAACGCCGAAGCTTACTATGGGCTTGGAACCGTATACAATGTAGTTAAAAGGTTTGAAGACGCTGAAGTCGCTTTAAAAAAAGCTGTGAGACTAGACCCCACATATGTCGACGCCCACTATAGCTTAGGTTATCTTTATGAACAAATGGGTAAAAAACAAGACGCTCAAAAACATTATTCCATGTATAACCGATTAAAGAAAAAAAAGGAACAATTACAAAAGGGGGTAAAAGAGAAACTTTGAAGAAAACACTAATTATTGGATTGGCTTTTGTTTTTTTTATTGGATGCGCTTCTAAACCTTTAAAATCATCCTCTCCTTCCTCAAAAACTAATTCCTCCTCAAAAAAGACCAGAGGATTATCTTCCAAAATTATTCCCAAACCTTATACTTCAAAACAAAATCACAAAATTCCTAATAAAGAGCAGACGTTTCTAAAACCCTTCCCTAAAGTTAAAAGTTCACATTCTATTTCTTTGCCGACAGTATTAAACGCTAAAGATCACTCCACCCTGGTACGAATTCCCAAAGGAAAATATTTTGTCACAAAAGGGAAAACCATTATTTCAGATACAAGAAAACCTAAAGTTCAATTTGTCTCCCTAATAATTCCCGAGTTTTTTATCGACCTTCATGAAATTACAGTCGAGCAGTACAAACTGTTTAATCCTGACTATGATGATTCTCTTTATAATAATGGCGAACCTTGTCCGCAATGTCCAGTTATGGCTGTAGATTGGTTAAGCGCACTTGAATATTGCAAATGGGCTAACAAAAGACTTCCCTCAGAAATAGAATGGGAAGCAGCCGCCCGTGGTTCTACTCGACGGCAATTTCCCTGGGGAGATCAGTATTCATCCAAATTTGCAAATCTGGTTGGAAAAGAAGATGGGTTTCCCGGGTTAGCTCCGGTTGGGCAATTTCCTCTGGGCGTGAGTCCTTTTGGAGTTATGGATTTGACAGGAAATCTTTGGGAATGGGTTAATACTACTGCCACAGATCACAATATTGAATCTGAAGAATCCCTTTCTGAGCCAACCCAATTTTTTTGGGTTAAAGGAGGTAGTTGGCGAAGTCTTCCCAAGGACGCTACCATCTCAAATCGAATCAAGATGGAAAGCACAGTTCAAAACCCCAGTGTAGGATTTCGCTGCGTAAAATAGTAAATCCTTTGCTATTCCAAATAAAGAAAAAGCCAGATCCTTACTTTGGCAGGTGAAGTAAGGATCTGGCCCTTAAAATGTAGGGAACCCAAGCCTATTTGGCGGGTGAGGTTTACGAACAGCCCGAGGTTGCCCCACAGGATAAACACTTCAAACATGTTCCATTGCGGACTAATGTTAATTGTCCACATTCACCACACGGATCTCCTTCATATCCTTTCATTTTCGCTAAAGTTGCCGAGTCTTCCTTTTGGTACAAACTGCTGGTTGGCATTATAAGCGTCTCTGGTTCTTGGAATGCCAATGCTCCATTCCCATTCCCACTATTTCCATTTTCACTTTCCTGGGAAACTATTCGAGTTGGGGACTTCAATTGGATTGGCTCCTCTTCCTCATTTCTATTATTAATCGGGGAAGCATTAACAATTTCCTCATCTAGAACCACTTCATCGTTTCTTTGAATAGCATCAGAACGCAAATCATCGGGAGTTACCTGGGCAAGATCGCTCCTACCCAGGTATGTGATGGCAAGCTCCCTAAAAATATAATCAATGGTGGAGGTAGCCATTGTAATAGAATCATTCCCTTGAACAATTCCATTGGGCTCAAAACGAGTAAACACAAATGCATCTACAAATTCTTCTAGCGGTACTCCATGCTGCAACCCAAGAGAAATTGAAATTGCAAAACAGTTCATCAAGCTTCGATAAGCAGCACCTTCTTTATGCATATCAATAAAAATTTCACCTAAAGATCCATCTTCATATTCGCCTGTTCGCAAATAAACTTTATGGCCACCCACAACAGATTTTTGGGTATATCCTTTTCGGCGAAATGGCAGGGAACGTCTTTTCTTTTGCTCCCATACCACTTTGACTAACTTCTCAGCAACTTTTAACGGCTCACCACTTTCTACTTCATCAAGATCTTCTAAATTAAATTCTTCCTTAGCCACCGAATTAAGTGGTTGGCTTAATTTAGAGCCATCTCGATAAACAGCTGTACCTTTAAGCATTAATTTCCAAGAAAGCATATGGGAAGCTTCAACTTCTTCAATCGTAGATTCATTAGGCATATTGATGGTTTTAGAAATGGCTCCAGAAATAAACGGCTGAGCCGCCGCCATTTTATTAATATGCGCTTGGTGACGAATGAATCGTTTTCCATATTTCCCACATTTATTTGCACAATCGAAAACCGGATAATGTTCAGATTTCAAATGAGGCGCGTTTTCGATAGTCATGGTTCCGCAAATATAATCATTAGCTTTATGAATTTCTTCTTCTGTAAATCCAATGTGCTCAAGTAAATTAAAATCAATTTGATTCAACTGATCTTCACTAATTTTAAGAATGTCTCTACAAAATTCCACCCCTAAAGTGAATTGATTGAAAGCAAATGTGATATCAAATACTTTCGCCAACTCCTCTTCCACTCGATCCAAAACTTCCTTAGTAAACCCTTTGTTACATAAAGACTCACGATTAATAAAAGGAGAAGATTCCAAATTTGGAATTCCCACACAATAATTAATAATGTCTTCGATCTGTTTTTTCGGGTAACCTAACTTTTTAAGAGCCAAAGGAACGGAGTAGTTAATAATTTTGAAATAACCACCTCCTGCTAATTTTTTATATTTAACCAAAGCAAAATCGGGTTCAATCCCAGTGGTATCACAATCCATCAACAATCCAATGGTACCTGTTGGGGCAATACAGGTGACTTGAGCATTTCGAAACCCATGCTTTTTGCCTAATGTAACCGCTTGCTCCCAATTTTTAATTGCTGACTCTTTTAGATAATCGGGACAAAATTCCGGATCAATTCCCTGAGGAAAAATAGTCAAGCTTTCATATTCATGGGGATCACAATTTTTCGCCGCCCGATAATGGTTTCGAATGACTCTTAGCATAGGATTTTTATTATCCTTAAACCTTGGGAAGGGACCCACTTCCGCAGCTATTTCTGCAGAGGTGCAATAGGCTTTTCCAGTCATAATGGCAGTAATTGCACCTGTAATCGCTTGCCCTTCCTTAGAGTCATAGGGAATTCCAGAAACCATGAGCAACGCACCTAAGTTGGCATAACCTAAACCAAGCGTACGATATTCATAACTTCTCTCCGCAATGGATTTATTGGGAAACTGCGCCATGGTCACAGAAATCTCTAGCGCCAAAGTCCATAATCGACAAGCTTCTTCAAAACGCTCTACTTCAAATTCTCCTGAAGACTCATCATAAAATTTTATTAAGTTAATAGAGGCCAAGTTACAGGCAGTATTGTCTAAAAACATATACTCAGAACAAGGATTGGATGCATTTATTCTTCCGTCTTTCGGGCAGGTATGCCATTCATTGATGGTGGTATCAAATTGCAAACCCGGGTCGGCAGAAGCCCAGGCGGACTCGTTAACCCTTCTCCATAAATCTCGCGCTTTAACAGTTTTAGTCACCTTGCCTGTGGTCCTGGCTGTCAGGTGCCATTCTTCATCATTTTCTACAGCACGTAAAAACTCATTATTTAGCCTGACGGAGTTATTTGAATTTTGCCCAGAAACAGTTTGATAGGCCTCGGAGGTCCAGTTGGTATCATATTCCTCAAACTCAATATCTTTTGCTCCTTGTTGCGCTAATTGGATTACACGGTAAAGGTAATTTTCCGGAACAAAGTTTTTAACAGCTTCTCGAACGGCTTTTTTTAATTTTTTATTTGCTTTAATATCAAATCGCTCAGAATCCTTATCCCAAGCCCAGCAAGCCTGAACCACACTTTTTAAATGAATTCTACAAACCTTACTTCCCGTGGCCAATGCTGCAACTTTTCTCTCTTCTTTAACTTTCCACTCAATAAATTCTTCTATATCCGGATGGTCAATATCCAAAGTAACCATTTTTGCGGCTCGGCGAGTCGTTCCACCAGATTTAATTGCACCGGCTGCACGATCTCCTATCTTTAAAAAACTCATTAACCCTGAGGAATTGCCTCCACCCGAAAGGGATTCTCCTGCTCCACGTAAACGAGAAAAGTTAGTCCCTGTTCCAGAACCATACTTAAATAGACGTGCCTCCTGGTTCCATAAATCCATGATTCCACCCTCATTAACTAAATCATCCTTTATGGAAAGGATAAAACAAGCATGAGGCTGAGGACGCTCATAGGCATTTGTGGAACGCTCGGGAATCCCTTTTTCCGGATTCACAAAATAATGACCCTGCGCGGGACCTTCAATTCCATATGCCCAATTCAGTCCTGTGTTAAACCATTGAGGGGAGTTGGGAGCTGCATATTGATTGGCAAGAATAAAGCACATTTCATCAAAATAATTTTTCGCAGACTCTTCATCATCGAAATAGCCGTATTTCCAGCCCCAGTAAGTCCAGCAACCCGCTAATCGATTAAATACTTGCCTGGAATCTCTTTCTCGCCCAAACCGCTCAGATTCTGGCATTTGTGACAACGCCACCAAATCTGGCTCGGAGGGGCACAACCATTCAGGACAACCCTCTTCGTGTCGCTTGCGGGTCCGTGCGGGAACACCCGCTTTTCTAAAATATTTTTGGGCCATGATATCAACAGCCACTTGAGACCAATTTTCAGGAACCATGACCCCATCAATTTCTGAAACTACAGAACCATCAGAGTTTGTTATCTTTGAAACTCTTTCTATAAATTTAAGTTTTCCATAAGGATTTTTAGGGTCTTTAGCAAATTGGCGGGTGATATTCATGGGATAATCGAAGAAATAGGAGTTAAATTATTGAATCTTCTAATTAATTTAAAGACTCATAAATGATTTATATATCACTACATTTTGTAGTGATTTGTGTAGATTAGCACTACATATTGCGTTGTCAATAGAATTTTGGAAGATCAACAGCCCCTTGCTAGGAAGACATTTGAATCAAAGGACTTTCCCGTTTAACTTTTTTTTTGGGAACATCGAGAGAAAAACAGAAATTTCCCTATCAGCCTTTAAACCTATTGAATTTTAAAGCTTTTTTAAGCAATACTGTCGTTTGAGCCTTTAATTAGGGGAGGGATTTACCCCCGTAGTAATCAAACCTTTTATTTAAAACCTGATCGGCAATAATACCTATAAAAACTTCTATATTTAAGGACTTTAGAGGTGGGACAAGTGAGAATGCCTAATTCTCTACCAATTCGATATCTATTTTTCCTATAAATTCATTTAGTTTTAGCGAGCCTTCATTATTTCCTTCGGAAAGCTTAATATGAGTTGCATCGACTTTGGGTTGCCCTAAAGTAGGGTCAAGGGCACGCCATTCACCCACATAAACTTCCGGCCAAGCATGGTACATAAAGCCCTTATATTCTTTCGAATAGACCAATCCATTGACCACTTTTGCAGGAATCCCTACCGCTCTTGCTAAAGCAACAAATAGGTTAGTATGAGACTGACATTCACCCTTGCGACTGTTAAGTGCATCCACCGCAGTAAACGCATCCGTTAATTTTTTCTCCAAATTACTATATACCCAAAGATTGATCGACAAAGCCACTTTCCATGGATCCCTTTCATCCGCTTTTAGTTCTTTTGCCAACATTTTAATCATTGGGTGATTAGACTGTATTTGAGAGGTATCTTGAGAGTACTTCGCGTTCACTTCATGCAACAAGGGGAAAGTAACTCCTTTGACCAGCCTCTTTGTCTCACTTTGAATTTGAACTGTGGTTTCGAAGGTACCCTTTTCATTTTTTTTAACATTTAAAACTTTTTGTCGGTGATCCTGCGGTATAGACTTCGGAGTTTGAACATTACCCAATTTCACCAGGAGTTGATCCAATTTATAAGGCTTAGAAATTTCTTTTTGCGGCTTGACCAAACTCAGTGTAATAAAGCTGCTCATGGACATTGTTTCTTTTAAATCTTGAGCTTTCTCTTCAGATTCATTTCGTGACTCTAACCCTTGAGCAGTGAGTTCCCTTACCAAAGTTCCGTCCTCTGTTACCCATAAGGTCAAATCCAGTCCGGCATATTGCTGTTTTAAAACATAAGCAGACACCTGCTCGCCATGAAATGGAACCATTTCTTTACGAACCACTTCATAAGTCATCGGTGTAATAGTTTGAAAAGGTTCCACAAATAAATTAATTTCTTTTTTTTGTCCCACTGTAAAACCAGCTCTTAACATATTTAGCCAAACGGTGGCTGCGGGAACGGTCCCCTCAGGAAAGTCCACTTTACGGTTTTTTTGATAACCACTGGTGGCAATGTCCATAACCAGTTTTCCCTGATTAACCTTTGCATCAATTTTTTGTCGATTTCCAGATATTTCCTGTAGTAGAGAAAAGCTTTTCAATTGAAGGTCGGGAGTGAGTTTTGTTTCTTGGGTAATAGTCGTAACCTGCTCTATCCCTCCCGCCTTTAAGCGAAAATATGTATGCGTGTATACCCGAATTTCATCTTTAACTACGCGAACCCGTCCGTGATTAAACCCTAACTTATTTCCGTTGAGATAAGTCCCGGACCAATCATCCCGATCCACAATGGGAATTGCCTTAGCAGGCATGGCCCAAAGCAGTGTTCCAAAAAGAACAAAAACTCCAAGTAATCCTATATGCTTTTTCATATCCAACAGATTAACCCAGGGGAGCTCCAGGGGCAACAAGGTTTAACAAATTCTAATCGGAAGGGGAATTATTAGTGAGATTGATATTTTTTGCGGATTCGCTCTTTATTTAAACGTTTTTTCTTTCTCAATTGATCCATGATCTGTTTTTGGTTTTTTCTGGAAGCTTTCATTAATTTATCAGCTTCTTTGTAATACTGGTTTCTAAACTGTCTTTTTTCATAAGGATCACGCGTGCTATTGATATTCTGCCTAAGTTGTTTTTTCAGTACGTTAAACTTCTGTACTCTTGCAGCCTGAATTTCGCGACGTTTTTGATTCATTTCCCGTTGTGATCTAATTTCTTCTTGACGCAACTCATTAAGCATGGCTTGTCGTTTCGAATATGGAGTCTTGGTCTGAGCTTGTAAACTTTAAGAGAACGATATGAAAACAAACAAGAAAATCAATATTGAAATACGTAAAAAATAATTCAAGCTTTTCATAAAAGCTCCCCAAAAGTTAGCGCGGAAGGAAGGTAATTATAATATAAAAATACAGTTATATTTTTAAATATGAATCTCCAGAATAAAATTTCCCAACCCAACCTAATTTAATCTAAAGCATTCTTTTTGCGTGAAAATTTTTGTCGCTCTTGTGCTTGGGCGGTGGTAAGATATTCGGTTTAATTAATGCACTGGATCTCTAAGTTAGAGAGATTCTAAGTATTTAAAATTCGATCCAACAATCTAATTTATGCCCTCTAAAACAAAAGATATTGAAACCTATTTAACTTTTGACGATGTTTTATTACTCCCTGCCTTTTCCAAAGTTCTACCTTCTGAGGTTGACCTAAGTACCCAACTAACACGAAAAATTCATTTAAACTGTCCTTTATTAAGCGCTCCCATGGATACAGTGACAGAAGATAATCTAGCCATTGCTTTAGCACAACAAGGGGGCATTGGAATTATTCATCGCAACCTACCTCCTGATCGACAGCGTAAAATGATTGAACGAGTTAAACGGTCTATAAGTGTGGTCATAACAGACCCCATCACTTTAGAGCCGGAAACCACATTGGAAGAAGCACTACAGGTTATGGACAAATTTCATATCACAGGAATTCCAGTTACTAAAAATAAAAAGCTTGTAGGTATTCTCACTAACCGGGATATCCGTTTCGAAAATAAACGCAACAAGCCGATTTCTGAGCTAATGACTAAGGAAAACCTGGTCACTATTCGAGAAGGAACCTCTTTGGAAAAATCCAAAAAACTGCTTCACGAAAACCGGATTGAAAAACTACCTGTGGTGGATGCCAAAGGAACTCTTAAAGGGTTGCTCACATTAAAAGATATTTTACAAAGCTCAGAATATCCCGATGCCGCGAAAGATGAAAAAGGTCGTCTGCTGGTTGGAGCTGCATTAGGAGTTTCAACGGATTATATGGACCATATCGATGAATTGGTTCAGGTCGGCCTTGATGTTTTAACAATTGACAGCGCGCATGGTCATTCGAACAAAGTAATTCAGACCGTGGGTGAAATAAAAAAGAAATTTCCTGATTTGCAGGTAATCGCGGGTAACGTTGCTACCGTTGAAGGAACCCAAGCTTTAATCAAAGCTGGAGCTGATGCGGTTAAGGTCGGAATTGGTCCTGGGTCCATTTGTACTACCAGAATAGTAACTGGGGTTGGAGTTCCCCAAATCACAGCTGTTCAGAAGTGTTCTGAGATTGCAGACAAAAAAGGCGTACCGATTATCTCCGATGGTGGTATTCGGCACAGTGGAGACATTACTAAAGCTATAGCAGCCGGAGCAAAATCAGTAATGATTGGTTCTTTGTTTGCTGGAACAGAAGAAAGTCCCGGAGAAAAAATTCTTTACCAAGGTCGCAGTTATAAAGAATACCGAGGAATGGGTTCTATCGGGGCCATGAAAAAAGGAAGCAGCGAAAGATATTTTCAGGAAATGGGCTTGAATGAAAGCAAGCTTGTACCAGAAGGAGTTGAGGCCCGTATTCCTTACCGTGGTTCTGTTGAATCGACAGTCCACCAATTACTGGGTGGGTTGCGGTCCGGCATGGGCTATTGTGGTTGTGAAACCATCAAGGATTTAAGAACTCAATCTAAATTTATTAAAGTTACATCTTCTGGCCTGCGGGAAAGTCACGTTCACGATGTTATTGTCACAAAAGAAGCACCTAACTACCACATCGAATAAACCCACTGTTCAACTTAAATGAAATAGTTTTAATCGTATGGTGAAGTCTAAACAAAATTTGCATGATCAAAAAATACTGATTCTCGATTTTGGATCGCAATATACCCAACTCATTGCCCGCAAAATACGTGAATGCCAAGTCTATTGTGAAATTCATCCCTGCACCTGGTCTTTAAAAAAAATTAACCAATTCAAACCGAAAGGGATCATTTTATCCGGAGGACCTGCCAGCGTGTTGGATCCGGATTCGCCTTTGGTAGATAGAGCATTATTCAATATCAAAGTTCCAGTTTTAGGGATCTGTTACGGCATGCAAGTTATTACACATATGCTTGGTGGTAAAGTTGATCCTGCGCACGAGCGAGAGTTCGGCAAAGCGGAGTTGATGATAAGTTCTTTTTCTCACTTATTTGAAAACGTGGGTAATCGATCTACGGTTTGGATGAGCCATGGGGACAGAATCAACAAACCCCCTGACGGATTTCATCCCACGGCATTTACAAATAATTCCCCAGTAGCAGCGATTGAACATTCTCTTCAAAAAATTTATGGATTACAGTTTCACCCAGAAGTTGTTCATACCCAGGAAGGTATCAAAATTTTAAAAAACTTTTTATTTCGAATTTGCGAATGTAAACCCACTTGGAAAGTAGAATCCTTTATTGATTATTCCATTCAAACCATTAAAAAGTCCGTGGGCAAAGGTAAAGTTTTGTGTGCTTTAAGTGGTGGGGTGGATTCATCGGTAGTTGCCGTATTAATCCATCGGGCAATCCAAGATCGATTGATGTGTATATTTATTGATAACGGTTTGTTAAGAACTGGTGAAAGAAAAAAAGTAGAAGACACTTTTCGGGGAAACTTTCATATTAATCTGATGGTTGTAGATGCCTCCGAGACCTTTCTTAAGCGATTAAAAGGCGTAGTAGACCCGGAAGAAAAAAGAAAGGTAATTGGAAATACTTTCATTGAAGTGTTTGAAGAAGAAGCGAAACGTGCGGGAGACTTCACATTTTTAGCTCAAGGAACATTGTACCCTGATGTCATTGAATCAGAATCTTTTAAAGGACCATCAGCGGTTATTAAAACTCATCATAATGTAGGCGGTTTACCCGAAGAAATGAACTTGAAATTGGTGGAACCCCTGAGAGAATTGTTTAAGGATGAAGTTCGTTCATTAGGCAAAGAAATGGGAATGCCGGATGAAATAATTTCTCGTCAACCTTTCCCCGGACCAGGTTTAGCCATTCGCATTTTGGATGAAGTCACAAAAGAGCGAATTGTTATTTTGCAAAAGGCAGATAAAATTATTTTGGAGGAAATAAAAGCTGCGGGTCTCTACAAAAATATTTGGCAATCATTTGCTGTCTTACTACCCGTAAAAACGGTTGGTGTAATGGGGGATGCGCGTACTTACGAAAATGTTGTTGCCATAAGGGCAGTTCATAGCAATGACGGTATGACAGCCGATTGGGTGCGACTTCCCTATGATTTACTCGAAAAAATGTCAAACCGCATTATCAATGAAGTTAAAGGAGTGAACCGTGTTGTTTACGATATCAGCTCCAAACCCCCCAGCACCATTGAATGGGAGTAGTATTTCCCGATTCTATAAAAAATCTCCTTTTGACCAACTCTTTTGTAAATTTGGTTCATTTGGGTTCGTCTAAATTATTTTAAAAAATTTCACCCCACCTATTTTTTATTTTTAAAATTTCGGTTAAAATCTCTCTCTTATGAAAACTTTTGAAAAAACACTATTTATCCTTAGTTTCGTAACCATCATTAATTCAAATGCTTTTGGCGGACCTATGGTCGATATCCCAGCCGGGCCGTTTACTATGGGTAATGATCAAGACTCTCAATCGACTAAAGAAGGACGATTGTTTCTGGATGCATACTCCATTGATAAATATGAAATTCGCAACAAGGAGTACAAGCAAATTTATCCGGATCATGAGTTCCTTAGTAGTAGAGGTCGTTTTCCAGCAGTTCGAATAACATGGCAACAGGCCAAAGAATATTGCGAGAAACTGGGGAAGCGTCTTCCTACTGAAGCGGAATGGGAAAAAGCCGCCCGTGGAGAAAAAGGGCAATTATATCCATGGGGCAATAAACGGAAACGCAATCCACCTAAACCGTTTTATTCAGGGTTAGCCCCTAAAGGCAAAAGAGGTTCAAGCTTGATCGATTCCTCTCCCTATGGAGTCAGAGATATGGCAGGGTCCGTCTGGGAATGGACGGCGGACGATTACGGCGATAGAAAAGTAATCCGTGGCGGATTATGGAACTTACACCTAGATTTTGAATGGAGTAAAACCTATGAACGCGCATTTATTCCTCCTGAAGAAAAACTTTCCTTTCTAGGTTTCCGATGCGTTCTCCCCAAAAAATAAACCGTCGTTTTTTTTTAAGAAGAACTTGGACAGCCTTTCTTACCTTTGTATTTACCTGGTTTTTATTTCCAAAAAAGTCACCTGCTAAAGATATAGATTATTTCACCGGGACCGAGTACGTTGGCAAAAACCGGACAGAAAAGTTTAAACATTTTTACATCAATTATTGGAAACCTTTTCTTCGTATCCAACCGAAAAATTGGCGACTTCGAGTTGAAGGTCTATGTCCCAAAACCCATGTATTTGATATAAAGCAGATTTATTCTTTTTCCAAAGATTCTCAAGATTCCAGAATGAAATGCGTCGAATGTTGGTCTGCCCGGGCAGAGTGGGCGGGGTTTCGTTTTCAACAGTTAGAGAAAGTTTGTCCCCCCCTTCCAGAAGCCGTGGGAGTATTGTTTCATTGTGAAGATGAGTATCAGGAATTTTTAACATTGGAAGAGTTAAGGCATCCAAGGACCCTAATTGCAACTCACATGAACGGAAAACCTTTGACCGATGAGCATGGTTTTCCTTTGCGAGTTATCATTCCTTTTAAATATGGGTACAAGAATCCAAAAGCTATCCACAAAATAGAATATGTCTCAAATTTGATCTATGGCACATGGAGCCGAATAGGCTCTTATTCAACAGATGGTACAATTCTTCCGGGATATGACCATCCGCTTGAGTTAGGGAAAAAACGGCACCGGATATCCGGAGGGGAAATTACAGATTATTGAGTGAACCCATTAAAAAATTAAGGATAATGGACAACCTTGTGAAACCAACTTTAATTATCAAACTTCTTTTTTCTTAAAAAAATTGCTCTTGACCCATTCTCCCTGAAATGGTACTAAATTGCCTTTTAAACTCAACCCTGTAGAAATAATTTTGTATTTTTGGAGAAGTGATAATGGAAGTCAATACTATAAAAGTTGAAATCCGGAAGCATCATGTGACCCCTGGTGTCAATGTATTAGATTTGATTATTGATGCAAATGGAGAAAAAGTTGTCAAACAAACGCAACATAAAGATACAGACCGAGCGTTTAAAAAGTTTGTTGAGGATATTACCAAAGTAGCTAAGGACTTAGCTAACGCTAGAATAGAAGGTTAGAAAACTTTTCAGAAAATAATCTAAGATATAGGTTTCTTATTTTCTATGAGGGAGTGGGGACGTATTTAATTGTGTATTGGGTAATTAGGCGTGGGTTTCTTTAAGCTCTTTGTATACTCATTTTTTTTAATTTTTCTACTAACGTAGTGCGATTTAATCCCAGTAAACCTGCAGCTCTATTTTTAACCCAATTGGTTTTCTCAAGCGCTTCTAATATTAAATCTTTTTCAAAATTTTCCACCATTTTTTTTAGGTTTACTCCCTCTTCAGGAATTCCCAAAGGTGAGCGACTCATAGAATTGTATAAAAATTCAACGGGTGTCTCTTCGGATTTGGATTCCTCAATCGGCTGCCAATTGTTCTTTCCATTATCCCCTAACACCTTCTCCGGCAAATCCCTTGGTGTTAAAACACAATTATTACTTAGAACCACCATTCGCTCTATAAAGTTTGCCAGTTCACGAATATTTCCCGGCCAATGATAGTTACAAAAAATCTCCATTGCCGAATCATTCAATCCAGTAACAGTTTTCCCTTTAGATTCATTGAAAAATTTTAAAAAATGACGAACCAGGTAAGGAATATCAGATTTTCTTTCCCTCAAAGGCGGAATAGTAATAGGAATGACATTCAATCGGTAAAATAGGTCCTCTCGAAATTTGCCTTTTTGAATAGCTTCTTCAAGATTACAATGAGTGGCCGCAATAACTCTAACATTAATTTTGATTGGCTTAGTTCCACCTACTCGATCAATTTCACTTTCTGCCAAAACTCTCAACAATTTTACTTGTAATGAGAGCGGCATATCTCCAACCTCATCTAAAAAAACCGTCCCATGGTTTGCCAGTTCAAAGCGACCCACCCTCGCCTGATTAGCTCCGGTAAATGCTCCTTTTTCATGACCAAAAAGTTCACTTTCTAATAATTCTGCAGGAATAGCTCCACAATTAACAGGCATAAATACCTGGTCCATGCGGTGGGAATTGTGGTGAAGCGCTCTTGCCACCAATTCCTTACCTGTCCCACTTTCTCCGGTAATGAGAACGGTACTGTCTGAATTAGCAGCTTTTTTAATGAGCTCAAAAACTTCTTGAATAGCGGGGCTATTTCCAATTAATTCGTAAGTGTCACTTTGTAATTTGATTCTCATATGAAATTTAGTTTAAGGGGAGAAATACCGTGTGTCAAAAAAATGTATGCATAAATAATTGAAAAATATAAAGAAATATCTGAAGTGATAATTTTATGACGGCTAAAATCAGGGCGATTTACTTTCCAATACAAAAATCATCAAAAATTTGGTCTAGCATATCGTCTAAAAAGGATTTGCCCAATATTCCACCCAATTGTTCTAGAGCTATATTCAAATCAACTGCAATCAAATCTTCTGATAAATCGGCCAGTAAAGAATCTCCCACACGATCAAGGGCATCGTGCACTTGAGATAGTGCCTCACGGTGTCTTTCACGAGTAATAACGTATTCTTCACTAAAAGTTGGACCACCCACCACTTTTTTATAAAGAGCTTCCAGAAGAGCCTCCATCCCTGTTTCCAAAGTTGTCGATATTTGAAAACATTCGCTCTCATTTAAACGATTTAGTAAATCGTCCTCTGCAATTTTTTGGGGTAGATCTATTTTGTTAATGATGACTAACTTTTTTTTAAGTCCTACTTCTTGAATTAACATGTCATCATTTGCATCCACAGGTTCCGAGCCATCAAATACCACTAACGCCAGGTCCGCTTGAGCGAGAGAATTCCGCGCACGAGAAATCCCCTCTTCCTCTATTGCGCCTGGGGCATGCCTCAATCCTGCTGTATCCAGAATATTGATATGAATATCTTTGATGCACAATTGTTCCTGGATGACATCTCTAGTGGTTCCAGGAGTATTGGTCACAATGGCTCTATCTTCCTGAAGTAAAGTATTTAACAAACTAGATTTACCCACATTGGGCTTACCCACAATCGCAACCTTGATCCCTTCTCTATAGATTTTCCCCTGTTTAAAAGACTCAATTAATTCAAAAATTTGTTGTTTAACCGTGCGAATTTTCTGCTCCAGTTCCTTTTTTATCTGAAACTCCAGTCCATCTTCTGGAAAATCTATGGCAGCCTCTAATTGAGTCAATATTCCTATCAGTTGGTCATATATTTTGCTTAGTTTTTGAGAAAGTTTTCCCTGGAGTTGGAATAAAGCCGACTTTAAGGCTTTCTCCGAAGCAGCATGGATGACATCTGTCACCGCTTCGGCTTGCATTAAATCCAAGCGTCCGTTTAAAAAAGCCCTTTTCGTGAACTCTCCCGGCTTTGCTAAAACAGCTCCATGATCCAATACCAACTGAAGGATTTTTGAAGAAACCAATACTCCTCCATGACAACTAATTTCAATTACATCCTCGCAGGTATAGCTATTGGGAGCTTTAAAAAAAGTTATAAGGACTTCGTCTAAGGTGTTGTTAGTTTGCGGATCTATGATTTCCCCTAAACAAACTTTCAGAGGTTCAAGAGAATAAATATCTTTTAATTTTTTAGAACGGAAAATTTTTTGGACAATAGGTAAAGAATTAGGCCCGCTCAATCGAACGATATTAATACCCCCTTCACCTATCGGAGTGGCTATTGCAGCAATGGTTTCGATCATAATAAAATCCTTAGATGGCCATTGTGCTTCAAGCGGTATTAAGGGTCAACCCTTGAGTGTAATGCAGGAAAGAGTTAACCATTGCAGTCTGAAATTTAATCTTTGGCAATTCGGTAAATATAAAATTGCTGGGCAATGGTCAAAATGTTATTGACGGTCCAATAAATCACCAACCCTGCTGGAAAGGTTATAAATAGAAAAGTAAATACCACAGGCATAATTAAAAATATCTTTTGTTGGACTGGATCCGCAACCGTGGGAGTCATTTTTTGTTGAAGGTACATGGTTGCACCCATTAATACAGGAGTAACATAATAAGGATCACTTTGAGAAAGATCCTGGATCCACAGCATAAAAGGAGCACCCCGCAATTCAATGGAGAAAAATAATGCGTGATAAAGCGATATAAAAACGGGAATCTGTAAAAGCATTGGCAAACATCCACCCAAAGGGTTGACTTTGTGTTTTTTATACAGATCCATCAATTCTTGGTTTAATTTGGATCGGTCGTTCTTGTTTCTTTCCTGTATCACCTTTACGTATGGCTGGATCTTTTGCATCCCTTTCATCGATTTAAAGCTTTTATGGGTCAAAGGAAACAACACTAACTTAATTAAGAATGTCAGAAAAATGATTGCCCAACCATAATTATGGGTAATGCCGTAAAAAAAGTTTAGAGCCTTTAACATAGGCTTAACTAAAAAAGCGAACTTATTACCCAACCAACCGTAATCGATCAATCGAAACAACTTGTGACCGAGACTTTCAAGTATTTCTAATTCTTTTGTTCCTACATACAAATGATGTTTGGCTGAGGCAGCAGATTGAACCGATTCTAAATTTAATCCCACGTAAATATTTTCATTTTCATCTTTTTTCACAATGGCAGACTTAATTCCACTTTCCGGAATTAATGCGGCAGCAAAATATTTATTTTGCAATGAAGTCCATTCCAGATCCCCCTTGTGAATAATTTCTCCTGTAATATCACTTGGCGGGTTTTCCTCCCGCTCATTATTTATAAAAGTTGTTGGCCCTGTAAAAGCTATAAATTCAGCTTGTGAGTTTCCAGATCCTCCTGCTAATCCTGGTCCCCATAAAACGGAAAACTGTAAATTCTCATTAATTAAATTAGGAGCCTTAATTTCCGTCTCTACACCGATCAAACGGTTGTCGTATTCAAATTTGAGTTTCCTTAATACTGTCAATCCGGAAGAATGCTTGAGCTTAAATTGCAAATCTCCTGAAGTATTGGTAGGGGAGAGTTCTAAAGAAGAAACGGAAGGCTCAAAGTGTCCTTGTTGTAAAACTTTGTCTACGGCCGGATTTCCAGTTTCCAGAGTCAGAGGATATTTATTTTCAGGAGATTCTTTTATTAGGTTTAGAGGATTTCCTTCGTCATCTTTATATTTGGTTACTAAAACCTTTTTTAAAATACCTCCTTTAGTGGAAAAAACATAGATTCCCATTTTATTTTTTACTTCAATCAATTGTTCTTTATGGATTTCCTCAGAAGAGTTAAGCGGCAAATTATCGCCTTCAGATTGATCTATAGATTCGGAAGGTTTCGTTTCAGGTAAAGCTGGAGTTAAATTGGTTTTTCCGCCATTCTTAGATTGGGCAACTTGATTTTTTGTACCCTGAACTTGGGTTTGTTCTGGAGGAGGCCCTTGTGTTTCGGACAAAAAATACCCCCAAAGTAAAAAAACACCTAAAGAAAGCACAAAAGCTAATAGCGCTCTATTTTCCAAATCTAATCCTCCGGCGAATCATTTTAACGAGTCACACCCTCCATCATGAAATGGATGGCATTTTAACAAACGCAGGATGATTAAACTTCCAGCTTTTAGAATAGGGTAACGATCTAACGCTTGATGGGAGTATTCTGAACATGTGGGATAAAAGCGGCAAGATGGAAAAAACAAAGGAGAAATCCATCTTTGGTAAAAACGAATAAACTTTTTAAAAATTAATCGCAACATTAAATATGGGTATTTCTTTAAAGGGAGACTAAATAGTAAAAGACACTCACTTCAAGGAATTAAAAGCATTTGCTAGTTTTTCTTCGAGGACAGCAAAGGGAAGGTCGACGAGTTTCTTACCAGAAATTACCACTAAATCTAAAGCAGGAGCGCCTAAATTTTTATTACGACGAAATATTTCTCGAATTCTCCTTTTGGCTCGATTTCTAACCACAGCATTGCCAACTTTTTTTGAAGCAATGATTCCTAATCTTTTGTGTGGGAGACTGTTGGGCAAGTAAATGATCGTGCAAAGGTTTTCTACTCGGCACTTTTGACCCCTAGCCATCACAAATTCAAATTGGGAACGCTTTAACAATCGCTCACTTTTGAGAAACGATTGAGGCTTCATACCTCCCCATTAAACCGTCAGTCGTTTTCGACCTTTTCGTCTTCGATTGGCTAAAACCTTCCTACCTCCCACAGTGGCTTTTCGAGCGCGGAATCCATGGGTTCGTTTTCTTCTTAAATTTTTTGGCTGATATGTTCGTTTCATTATATTCCGAAGTTACCTGTTAAGTTTGCCCAATACAATCTTTTGTTTTTAAAAAAGTTATAAAATTGAGGCGAGTGGTCAAAAAATTAGCTTAAAATTATTTCATTGGCTGTCTTGGTTGTCAAGCTTGAATTCATTATTAAGATAATCTTTATATTTGGGTAGGTAAGAGGATTTTGTTGCTGAAATAAACTATAAATATACTCCAAATCTAAATTCCACTTATTAGATTTTTATTTACAAAGAATGAAAATCTGATAATCTAATAGCATCTCTATTTTATTGGATTTAATAGAATTATTTCTCTTCTTGAAGAGTTTACCCAAAAATATAAGGAACGGGGTCATGGTGCGAAAATTTAATCTTTTGGGATTTGGCTTAATTTTATTCACAGGAAATTTGACGGTAGCTGCGCAAACAGAAGCGCTTTCATTCCAAAAAGAAGGATTAACACAATCTTCAAAACACACTCTAATGGCACAAGCCGACCCTTGGTTGGAGACTTTAAACCCGCATCGAGGAAAAATCAGCGAGGATGATGAAGATAGTAATAACGAACCTTTCGAATCTTCAGAAAACTCCTCAGCAACCAAAAAACGAAAAATTAAAGTTCACCATAAGAAAAAACCTCATCATGTAGTTACCTATAATCAATTCTTTGGGGCTGGCTCCGTTAATGAAGTGTCTGAACCTTTAGGAAAAATCATTGGAAATTTGGAGTACAAATCTTTTTCTGGGGTAGAAACTCGGGTGGGAATGATTCCATTTGATTATGTATATCTAGACATTGGAACCAACAAAAAGCTTGAAGTTGGAGACCGCTTGGTGGTTTTTTCGCAAAACCGAGAAATCTATCACCCTTTATTGGATTTAAGTACTTCAGAGAATTATCATGAGGTAGATTTCCTGGATGGCCCTTATGACGGTGAATTTTCTTACGATTTATTTGATCCTCAGGGAGAATATCAAGGTAATCAAACAGCCATATTAGGCTTAGTTGAAATTACCGAATTGTCTCCAAATATGTCCAAAGCAAAAGTCATATATAATTACGATATTATTAAAAAAGGCGACCATGTGAGACATCTTCCTCCAAACAGGCCGCCTATGGTTTCTGCAAATTACCAACCTCCTCAAAAAGAACTTGAGGGTTACGTATTATCAAACAGAATCAATAGATTAATGGCATCTACTCATGATCTGGTTTTCATTGATATTGGTTCAAAAGATAACGTACAAAGAGGAGATAGATTCGAAGTTTATATATATCCACAATCAGTAGATGCCCGGGAGGGAACTATTTTACCTCATATAATTGGGGAATTAATTATAGTTTCAACTAAATCAGAAACCGCAACGGCAAAAGTCGTAAAATCCACGAGCCCCATTGTTCCGGGACAAAAAATTCGCAGCAAACGTTACTAAACGATAGAGTTGGAAATTCTTAGGAAACGTTTTTTACCAACTTTTATAAGGTATTCCTGGTCTCCTTGAATTTCCAAGCCGTCATCAATCACTTTGTTCCCATCAATTGATACAGCTCCCTGTTTGATCATTCTTTTTCCTTCTGAGGTACTACCAACTATTTTTGCATCTGCTAATACCTTACAAATCCAACGCGGCTCTGCTCCCCAAGATTTTATGGTAGGAATTTCTTTTGGCAGATTTTTATTTTTAAAAACACTTTCAAACTCGACTTCAGCTTGTTCGGCTTTTTCTAGGTTATGATATCGTTCAACAATCTCTTTCGCTAATCTGACTTTCACTGTTTTTGGATTTAATTTTCCTTCTTGGGTTTGACCTTTAATTTGCCTTAATTCTTCTACCGATATTTCGCTCAGCAACTCAAAGTAACGCCACATCAAATCATCAGAAATAGATAATAACTTTCCAAATATCTCATTAGGAGATTCTAAAACTCCAATGCTATTACCTAAACTTTTACTCATCTTTTGAACCCCATCAGTACCTTCTAATAACGGCATGGTGATGATAACCTGAGGATTGAAATTATATGATCGTTGCAAATCTCTTCCCACTAACAAATTAAATTTTTGGTCCGTCCCCCCAAGCTCAATATCTGCTTTAATAGCTACCGAGTCATATCCCTGAATGAGAGGATAAAATAGTTCATGCAAAGATACAGGTTGATTGTTCGCTAAACGTTTTTGAAAGTCATCTCGCTCAATCATCCTCGCTACAGTGTATTTTGCAGCTAAATTAATCATATCAACGGAAGTAAATTTATTCATCCACTCGCTGTTAAACATTACAGTGGTCTTATCCGGGTCAAGAATTTTATAAACCTGTTCTAAATAAGTTTTCGCATTTCGATCCACATCTTCACGGGATAAACTCTTACGAGTTTCAGATTTGCCGGTAGGGTCTCCAATCATCCCGGTAAAGTCCCCTACCAAAAAAATAACCTCATGGCCCAAGTCTTGAAATTGTTTCATTTTTTGCAGAAGAACGGTATGTCCCAAATGCAAATCCGGAGCGGTAGGATCAAAACCGGCTTTGACACGCAAGGGCTTTTTGTTTTTTATTGATTCCTCCAGAATCTTCGCTAAATCTTTGTCATCAATGATTTCAACGGTTCCTCTTTTTATTATTTCTATTTGATCGCTAACCGGTATCATAATCGGAGATTCAAAAAAACGTTAATATTGCGGTAATTACCTATATTTGTTAAAGAATGGGCAAGCTATCATACCCATATAAAAACTGCAAATAGGTTAATTTGAAAAATGATTCGATTTTTTTTACATTAGAATCCTTACAAATATCGATCTTCCAGGGACCAACTTGAAATCAAAATTCCATCATGCAGCATACGTTTTTTTTGGACTAAACATTTTATATTTAATATTGATATATATTTTTCTTCCACCCTTTAACCTGGGCATTTGGGAAAGCATCGCATATTCTTTATTGTTTACGGTTTTTTTTGGATTATTGTCCTATGTTATTTTTAAAGAATCTTTAAAACTTACTTTGATTTTATTTATTGTTTATTCTATACGAACGATTTTGTCTATTTACACTGTGGCCACGGGACAAGCTTTTGTAGCGGTTCCCTATGTATTGCCCTGTCTAATATTAACCATTTATTTTTTGGGCCGTCCCCTGTGGAATTGGCCTTAACCTGTATTAGGTTCTTATTATGAATACTTTAATACTGGATGGAAATAGTTTAACTCTTAAGAAATTCATTTCTGCAATACAAAATCAACTTCCAGTAAAAATATCTTTGGAATCTAGAAAAAAGATCCAACAAGTTCGAAAGGTTATAGATAAATCTTTAAAGGAAAAAAAAATTATTTATGGAATCACCACAGGCTTTGGAGCTTTAAGCGATGTGTTAATTTCACCAAGTCAGGCAAAACAATTACAAAAGAATATCCTTAAAAGTCATGCCGCAGGGGTAGGTCCACTTTTTTCTGAACAAGAAGTCAGAGGCATTTTATTATTAATGATAAATAGTAAAGCAAAAGGATATTCGGGTTTACGAAATTCAACATTAGACACCATAAAAAAAATTTACAATAAAGGAATTTTACCAGAAGTTCCGGAGCAAGGTTCGGTAGGGGCCAGCGGTGACCTGGCACCCTTGGCGCATTTATCATTGGTATTTATTGGCCGCGGAAAAGCACGTTACCAGGGAAAGTCTATTAGTGGGGCAAAGGCATTAAAGTTATCTAAGATCCGCCCTATTGATTTAGCTGAAGGTGAGGGGCTTGCCTTGGTGAATGGCACTCAGGTAATGACTGCAGTAGGTGCTTTAGCCACTCACAAAGCTCTCAATTTAGCCAGGATATTTGATATTGCCGCTGCAATGAGTCTGGAAGTCTTATTAGGAACCAATACTCAGTTTCATCAACGGGTTCATCGAATAAGGCCTCACCGTGGCCAAACACTCTCCGCAGAAAATATGCGAAAAATCACTAGGGGCAGTGAAATAATATCTTCTCACAAAGATTGCGGAAAAGTCCAAGATGCTTATTCTTTAAGATGCGTCCCCCAAGTGCATGGAGCAAGCAGAGACACCCTGATGCTTGCGTTGAAAACCGTTGAAATTGAAATGAATTCTGCAACAGAAAATCCATTAATATTTCCGGATGGTCAGATATTATCCGGTGGGAATTTTCATGGACAACCCGTAGCGCTGGTTATGGATCACTTATCAGTGGCTATCTCCGAGTTGTCTAATATTTCCGAACGACGGATCGAACGGATGGTGAATCCTCAATTGAGTGGTCTACCCTCATTTCTAATTCAAGAAGGCGGGTTAAATTCAGGATTCATGATCGCACAATACACGGCGGCTGCTTTAGTATCGGAAAATAAAGCATTGTCACATCCTGCTTCCACAGATTCAATTCCCACATCTGCTAACAAAGAGGACCATGTAAGCATGGGAACTATTGCAGCCAGGAAAGCCCGACAAATAGTAGAAAATGCAACTCGCGTTGCCGCGATTGAATTAATGTGCGCGGCACAGGCTTTAGACTTGTTCACCAACTTAAAGCCCGGGAAAGGAACTCTGGCAGCCTATAAAACTATCCGCAATAAAATTAAGCCATTGAAACAAGACAGAGAACTTGCACCTGACATGGAAACTCTTACCCATTTAATTTCTGACGGGAGCATCTTAAAAGAAGTAGAAAAAATTACGGGCCCTTTACCGTGATTGATTTATAAATTTAAAAGGATTTGTTTGAATGACTTCAACAATATTTATTGAAAATGAAAACCGACTTCCATTGATAACCCCTGAGGGTAATAAATGGCTAGGATTAGAATATTCTAAAATGCCCGAAATAAATCTACGGGTAAAACAATTGTTTCAACACCTAAATACTTTTTTAGGTTTCCCCGACCACTCAGATGGCAAAAACAATCAAACTTTATTTAACTTAATTTTACGGTATGGCTACGCAGAAGTCATGATAGATTTGGCAGATTTGGTTTATGTTCAACACGAACGACCTATGGTTTTTTTAAATATGGAAAATCTAAATAGGATGCGTTTACAGGACACAGATCCTCCCGAATTAAATATTGACCTCCTGAAAATGCAAAAACCTTTAGACAATCTACTCCAATCTCTAGCGGACACAATAAAATCAAACTCTAAATTATTCAATGATCCCTTAATCATAGAGCCTCTAGCCGAAAGCTATAGTTTTTATCTTTATTATACAAAAAATTTTCCTTGGGAAGACCCGCTTAAAGACATGAAAATTCCTAAACAGAAAGCTGTACTCGATGTGGCTACTGGTTTAGCCGGCTTTAGCTTAATTCATGATTGGCCGAGTGAAAACCCCACTTTAGTTCTTACTGATTCGTTAGCATTTGTTGTCGTGGGATTAAAACATTATAAAAATTTAATCGGCAAAGAAAACGTAGAAATTTCAAAAATTCGTTTTCCTCATACACAAGATTTGTCGCAAAAGTTTGGATTCATTCAAGTGAGTAAATTTTTACATCATCTACAACGTGATGAAAGGAAACAATTTTTAAAGTGGGCTTTGGGGCATTTAGAAACAGGTGGTTTACTATTTATAATAGATACTGACCTCGAACACCAAATCCTTGTTGAAGCACAAGATCCTAATTATAAAAGCAAACTTATGCCAGGGTATTTAGAAACTCTTATAAAAATTGAAGAGAAATTTTGTCACAATTTGGTAGATGATATACGGGATACAGGGTTGGAGGTTAAAGAATTTGATTTCCATGAATACTATGATGAAACGGACGCCTATAGCCATTATCCCGGAGATGACTTACCTATCAAATTCTTAGGGTTTGAAATTATTGCGGAAAAAGTAAAATAACTGCCAAGGAACTAACTAGTTTTATTTATAGCTTTGCGCAAGGTTTTCCAATGGGATTCAATGGATTGTTGAGCTTGTTTTTCCATTTCTCTGTAAAGTCGGACAACTTCTTCACCCAAAGGTGTAAGCAATGCCCCTCCCCCACCTTTACCACCTTTTTTACGTTCTATGAGGGGAGATTTAAAGCATCCATTCATCATATCCACCATATCCCAAGCTCGACGATAACTGAGTCCGTTTTTTCTGGCAGCACCTGAAATCGATCCCTCTACATTAATAGCTTCTAAGAGATCTACCTTACCTGGTCCCAGGGCAATATTTTTATCAACCATAATTCTAAATCGGGGTCGGCAAGAAATTTTTAGTTTGGATAATTTAGTCAAAACAATTTTTGGGGTTCAGGGAGTTTTTCTTACTATGCCTACCACATTCGGGATCGGCCATGCAATAGTATTAGCATTTGTTTCATTGGACCTCGTAGAATAACTTCCAACGAATTGGTACTCCGTTCCCTTTGAATTGATATACATTTGCGCTTCCGACCCACCTTCCACATACATTGCCCGCTTTATATTAATGGGAAGTTTGAGCAAAATTTCTATTAGGTCGTGGGTGCTGTAAGGTGAACGTGAATGGATAAATAAAATATTCCCCTGTGAATCCATTCCAATTGCTGAAGTACTCCATATTTTATTTTTGTTTTCCCAAACATTTTTTCCATCACAAGATATCATTCGGATGCTTTGGATCAATGTTTGGTAATTTTTTCGAAGCTTAGGGACATTTTGGCAGTCGCGATCAAGTATCTGAACTTTTGGCAATGTAGAGTCTTTCGGATCAAAAGCTAATAAAGTTCTATCTTTTGAAAACCACTTATTATTAATATGACCCACCGTTTTCATCAAAGACACACTCTTAATACGATCTGCTTGATACATACTGGCATTAATCGCTGCTACTAAATTAAACCTCTTTGCCCAACCTTTCGTAGAATACCTTTTTGGAATAGCTTGTGCAGACGCATTTAACAATTTAAACTTAAAAAATTCAGGATCAATTCGAAGTACACGAATGAGTGAATCTCCCACTATAGATTTTTGAGACGCAGGGAATGCACCAAAATCCAATCCATTTTCCAGGTGGACCCAATATGGGGAGTTTTTCGTTTTGGTTTGGGAAGGAACTTTTTGGGAAGAAGAACCCTGGAGACCCAAAAACAAAAATATCAAAATTGAAAAAGTTATTTGATTCTTATACCCCATGACTCAAATGAAATTTTTTTACTAAACAAGGGTACTAATTAATTCAAAAACAACTTTCTTTGACTCAGGAAAATTATACCAATTTATTAACTATAAGTTTCTAATATTTTAATATAACAAAAAAGCAAAAAGTAAATTTGTTAATTTCCACTAAATATTGGCAAAATAAGTGTATCTGGTTGAATTTAGGGCAAATTAGTTTATAATACCTACTCGTTAAGATAGCGCTTTGCGATGCTCAATGTGTTAGTTTCAGGTAAGTTTAAGAGCCCATTAGTTTCCCAATAAGCAACTTCATATGAACCTAGTTCGTTTATAAATAATTTTCCAAATTGGAGAGCACCAGAAAGGAAATCTTATGAAAATATTGAAATGGTTTTTAATTTTATGGGCAATGGTATTTTTTGCTGGTTGCGCAACTCAAGGCGGCGGTACATCTGGTGGTAGCAGTTCATCTTCATCTGCAAAATCGTCTTCCGTAGCAGATTTTTCTAAAGGAGTTCGAATTGTTAAACCAGGGACCACAGCAACCGTACGAAGTCCTGTTGAAGTTTGCATGGAAACCAAGGGATATACAGTAGAGCCTGCAAAAAACGGAGTTAATGATGGCAAAGGTCATCATCATTTAATCATTGATTCTTCGTTACCGAATTTATCCATGCCAATTCCAAAAGATTCAAACCATGTTCACATGGGCGATGGATCAAAATGTAAAAAGCTTGAATTGAGCAAAGGGTTTCATACTATTACTGCTCTATTTGCAAAAGGCAATCATGTTCCCTACGACCCCCCCGTCACCCATGGAATTATTATTCAAGTTAAATAGTTCCATATTTTAAGGAGAAATTATGAATTTGTCTTCAAAATTGATTTCGATTATTGCTTTAATCGCAATGTTTGGTTGTGCCACCTCTCCCAATGGTGGAGGCTCAACCTCTTCCTCCAGCGGGACCTCTTCTTCTGCACAAAGTAAAGGGAGTGGATCTGCAAAAAAAATGCTAACTGAAGATGATTATAAGCGTATAGGAATCAAAGAAACTGCAGGGAATTAAAAACAATCGTTTCAATTTTTAAAAGGCATTAGGAAGTACGAAGTACTCCTTGATGCCTTTTATTTTTGAAATCCCAATGCTTTTGTCAATTCCTTTAAATTTGGCAAAATAACATCAGCTTTGGAAAAATCGATTGATTCATTCAAGGGGTTTCGAATTATGATGCAAGGCATTTTAGCTTGATGCGCTGCATATAAACCTTTTAACGCATCCTCTACAACAACACATCTACTTGGATCCAAGTTAAGTTCTTTAGCTGCCTCAAGAAAAATATCGGGGAAAGGTTTTTCTCGTCGTGTTTTAGGACTTTTCCCTAAAATGATTTGTACTAAATTCTCTGCTTGGGAGTGGCGAAGTATTGATCGAATATCATGTTCCCATGACCCAGAAGCAATAGCCACTTTATATTTTTTACCTAATAATTCTAAAAATTCTCGGGCATCAGGAAATAAAGAAATTTCACCACTTTCGCAAAATCGTGTATACGCCTCAAATTTTTCCTGCCTCATCACTTGAGGTGTTACATTTAATTTTAAATTATGTCGTTCAATTTCACCCTGGATTCCAGTGCCTTTGGAAGTAAACTCCACCCAATATTCTTCAGGGTCTAAAGAATGTCCATACTTTTCGAATACTTGATTATAAGCTTTATAATGAAATGGTTCTGAGTCGGCTATCAACCCATCAAAATCAAGCACAAACCCTTCGCATGTTGATAATATAGAATGGAGTTTTTCAGAAGTTTGGGAATTCATTCACAATGCGATTCAAAAAAACAATTTATAGAGACTTAATTATATACCGATTGGAAAATACGACTCCATCGAATTCCAGAGTCCTCACTATCCCATGAAAAATAAATCCACTTTGCTTTTCCTCTTATTTTATTGACATCAAGAAATCCCCAAAAACGGCTGTCATGGCTATTTTCCCGGTTATCTCCCATAACAAATACAAACCCTTCAGGTATTCTAACGGGGCCAAAGTCATCGCGTGGTTCAATTCGCTCAATACTGGGGGGCTGGGTATGATGGGTATAAGGTTCCTGAATCGGTTTGTCGTTTATATAAACCTTTTGGTGCCTAATTTCTAGTTGATCCCCTGGTAATCCAATGACACGTTTAATAAAATCTCGCGATTCATCCGCCGGAAATTTAAAAACTACAATGTCTTCTCTTTCAGGAGTGGTTTGAAAAAAAATAATGTCAGGAAAAATTTGCCAACCAAAGAAAATTATTTCATTGGGAATGTGAAGACCATAAGCCATTTTATTTACTAAAAGGTGATCTCCAATTAATAAAGTCTCTTCCATAGAGCCAGAGGGAATTTTATAAGCTTGAATAAATACGGACCTAATAAAAAGAGCTAGAAGAATAGCAATTAAAATAGCCTCTAACCATTCTCGACCCGTAGATTTCTTGGGCTTTACAGGAATTTGAGAATTTTTACTTAACATCAGTTCTTAGTACCGCGAGGAATGCTTCTTGTGGGATTTCTACACTTCCAATTTGTTTCATACGCTTTTTACCCGCTTTTTGTTTTTCTAACAATTTTCTCTTTCGAGTGATATCGCCACCATAACATTTGGCCAGAACATTTTTCCGAAGGGCTTTTACGGATTCGCGGGCAACTACTTTACCACCAACCGATGCTTGAATTGCAACCTCAAACATCTGTCGGGGAATCTGCTCCTTTAATTTTTTGACCAGTTCCCGGCCACGGTAAAAGGCTTTATCTTTATGAACAATCGTTGAAAGTGCATCGACAATTTCACCGTTAAACAGGATATCTAACTTTACCAGATTTGAAGCTCGAAAATCTATAAATTCGTAATCAAAAGAAGCATATCCTCTTGTAGAAGACTTCAATTGGTCATAAAAATCCAAAACAATTTCACTGAAAGGTAGATCATATTGCAACAAAACTGTTTTTGGAGTTAAGTACTCCATCTTTGTTTGAAGTCCCCTTCGTTCACGGGTCAGAGACATAATAGTACCAATATATTCCTCTGGAACAATAATAGTTCCGCAAACATAAGGTTCTTCTACCTTATCTGCTCTGGTTTGAGTTACCAACTTGGATGGGTTGTCAATTAAATCAACTTCACCTTTTTCAGATACCAATTTAAATATAACCGTTGGAGCAGTTGTTAATAAATCAACCCCATATTCTCTTTCTAAACGCTCCCTTATAATTTCCATGTGCAATAACCCTAAAAATCCGCACCTAAAACCAAAGCCTAAAGCAGCCGAGGTTTCCGGTTCATAGGTAAAGGAGGAATCATTTAGGGTCAATTTTTTTAAAGCATCTCTTAAAGGTTCATATTGGTCCCCTACTATGGGATAGAGACCACTAAACACCATAGGCTTTACATCTTTATACCCCGGTAAAGGCTGCAAACAAGGTTCTTTTGCATGGGTAATTGTGTCACCAATTTTAGTTTGATCAAGTTGCTTAATTCCAGCAATCACATAGCCGACCTCACCGGCATGTAATTTATTAACAGATCTTGGGGTAGGTGTGAATGTACCTATTTCTTCTACCTCAAACTGCTTATGGGTTGCTATCATTAAAATTTCCATTCCCTTTTCAATGACACCTTCCATAACCCGGATCAGAACAATGACTCCTTTATATGGATCATACCAAGCATCGAACAAAAGAGCCTTTAAAGGGGCTTCGATATTTCCCTTTGGTGGAGGAATTAAAGAAATTACCGATTCCAAAATTTCCTCCATCCCTATACCTTCTTTAGCACTTGCCAGAACTGCATCACTGGAGTCTATTTGAAGAATATCTTCCAGTTGTTCTTTCACGCTGTCAGGGTCCGCGCTTGGTAAATCAATTTTGTTGATAACCGGAATTATTGCCAAATCGTGTTGCATTGCCAAATTAACGTTTGCAATGGTCTGTGCCTGAATACCTTGAGAAGCATCTACGACCAACAAAACTCCTTCGCATGCAGCAAGACTCCGAGAGACCTCATAGGAAAAATCTACATGCCCTGGTGTGTCAATCATATTTAATGCATATTGGTCTCCGCTTTTGGACTTATATTCAAGTCTGACGGTTTGAGCTTTTATGGTAATACCACGTTCTCTTTCTAAGTCCATAGTATCCAAAACCTGGTCTTTCATCTCTCGTTTTTGGAGTGCCCCTGTTTCTAAAATCAACTTATCCGCCAAGGTTGATTTACCATGGTCAATATGGGCAATTATGGAAAAGTTTCTTAATTTGATTTTCGACATAATGTGATTTATCTGATTAAAACTCATAAAAGAGATTTAATTTTCAGATTAAATCTCTTTATTTAACAGAAGAGTAAAAAGTTAGACCGATTTAACTGGCAATTTCTGTTTTGATTTCTGACAAAGAAGCCGTTGGGGATGAATTTGCCGGGGAGGGTTCTCGTGGCATCTTTCGGAGTCCGCCTTCTGGCAGTGGGAACCGTTCATTTAACCGAGCTAAATATTCTTTCCAATTTTCAAACTGAACCTTAATAGCTTCAAAATCCTTAACATTGTCAATATCCATAGCTGCCCCTGGGAAAGGCACCTCTAATCCTGCAAACCGGGTATTCATAATACTGGAAATGCAGGTTTCCAGTTCTTTTTTTGGGACTAATGCCCGTACCCAATTATTTAAAAAATCCAGCTTCAATCTAGACAATATCAATCCCAACATGAGGCCAATATAATATCGATAACGCACTATTTTATCTTTTCCGATTAATTCAATACCAAATAACACAACGTTTTTCAAATTTCTAAGATAACGAAATTGGTACATTTGTTGAATGTAATGGCGGTTCCGAATTTTTACAGGCCTTACCAAATGCAGATTATTGATTCGACAATTTTTTTCTTTTAAATGCAAATAAGCCATTTTTATTCCAGGAGTTCCTTTTTGAGGATAAAAGGGTCGCAAAGCATCCTCGGGTGTTAATCCCAATACATAATCATGTTTTTTCATATTTGCATGATTAATAAAATAATCAATTTCATGGGATGTGATTAACGGGGAATCACAGGGAACTACCAAAACCACTTTCTCTTTATGTATGGAATTTTCTAAATTTTTGTCGTCAACAACCTGTCCCAAAGTCTGCTTAAAGGTAGACCATACATTTTCAAACAAATTTTTCTTCTGTTCGCATACAAATATTTTTTTTGGATAATCCAAGTTGATCTGATCTTCTCGAAAATTCTTGAGAATTGATTCCCTTGGGCCTACCACATAAATGTTATTTACAAATTTTGCCCCTTGTAAGCTTTCAAGTACATGGGTGATTACACACTTTCCTTTCAAACGGAGAAAAGCCTTATGTTGGTCATAAACCTGGTAGCTATTTTTACCTTCACCGGCTACTAATATGACATCGTATTTTTTTTCGTGTGTCGCAAACATATCCGTTACAAAAATTTGTTTTCCATATTATTATATATACTAATTGAAATAATAAGCAAAGGAAGGTTTTTGCAGAAAACGCCCTATTTTAATAAGAAATGTAATCGATTACCACTCGCTTTCTTAAAAATTTAATGTTAAATTTTAAAAATATCCTCATAATAACAAATAATTCAATGAAAAATTGCACTAATGAATTCAAATAATCCCTTAAAGTCCACTCCACTTTTAGAAGCTCATAAAAAATTAAATGCCAAATTAGTTCCCTTCGCGGGATGGGAAATGCCCATCCAATATGAAGGAGTGAAGGCGGAACATTTAGCGGTCCGAAATGGGGTAGGTATTTTTGATGTAAGCCATATGGGAGAAATTGATATCAAAGGACCGGATGCTCAAAGATTTATTCAATACCTTGTCACAAATGATATTGAAAAATTGTCAGATGGTGGGATCCTTTATACTCTAATGTGTTATGAAAATGGTGGAGTTGTGGATGACCTTTTAGTACATAAATATACACCAGACCACTACTTTTTATGTGTAAATGCGGCAAATACAGACAAGGATTTTGATTGGATTAAAAAAAATTCACAAAACTTTGAAGTCCAAATTGAAAATATTAGTCCCAATATTGTTCAGTTAGCAATTCAGGGTGAGCCGGCTGAAAACCTATTACAAAAACTTAGTGATATTCCTTTGAATGAAATCCAATACTATAATTTTGACCAAGGAAAAATTTGTGGGGTAAATTGTCTATTTGCCCGAACCGGATATACAGGCGAAGATGGATTTGAGATATACTTTGACGCTGACAAAGGAATGGATATATTCGAAAAAATTCTGGATGAAGGAAAAGCATTTAACTTAAAACCAATTGGGCTTGGGGCTCGAGATACCTTAAGATTGGAAATGGGTTATGCTCTATATGGAAACGAAATCAATTCTGAATCCAATCCATTAGAAGCTCGCTTAAGTTGGGTCATTAAATTAAATAAAGCTGATAATTTCATTGGCAAGGAATCCTTAAAACAAAAAAAAGCAAGTGGGCCTAAAAAAAGATTGACTGCCATTCGACTTTTGGAAAGAGGCGTACCGCGTTCGCATTATTCCATAGTTTTTGATGGGAAAGTAGTCGGCGAAATTACCAGCGGAACTTACTCTCCCTGTTTGGATTATGGAGTGGCGTTGGGTTACGTGCCGATTGAGCTTTCAAAAAAAGGAACTCCTCTACAGATAAAAATTCGGAATCAAGAGGTTTCTGCAGAAGTGGTAGAGCTTCCATTTGTACCCAGTCAGGTAAAAAATTAAACTAAATCTGATTATTTTAATAAAGGATACTTTTTATCAATTAATTTGTTTCCAATGGGTTTTCTGAGAAACATTTCACTAGATTAAAGGAGGTAATAATGGAGATCCCTAAAGATCTTCGATACACCCGCGAACATGAATGGATTCGAATTGAAGGAAATAAAGGCACAATAGGTATCACTTCATTTGCCCAAGAACAGTTGGGTGACGTTGTATTTGTAGAACTTCCAAAAGAAAGCGCAGAATTGGTTCAGGAAAAAGAATTCGGTGTTATTGAGTCGGTAAAAACCGTTTCTGATTTGTTTTCCCCCTGTAATGGAAAAGTCATTGCTGCTAATAAAGAGTTAGAGACCAAACCCGAGCTTGTTAATCAAGACCCTTACGGGGATGGGTGGATCATTCAAGTAGAAATTTCTGATGTGAGCTCATTAACTCATCTTCTTTCTGCTGAAGATTATGAATCCTTTCTTAAAGATCAATCCTAAATAAAGGCTATTTCATGCGTTACATCCCACACACAGAATCTGATATTCGGGAAATGCTTTCCTCAATTGGCATTGATAAAGTGGACGAACTTTTTCAAAGTATTCCAGAGTCACTCCGGCTGGAACGTCCCTTAAACCTCCCTTCGGCACTACCCGAAGCAAATTTAGTGCAAACTCTAAAGCGAATGGAAAATCGCAATCTAAATTCTGACGAATATTCTATTTTGCTGGGAGCTGGAGCTTATCGTCATTTCACACCTTCAATTGTTAATCATCTAATTTTAAGAGGCGAATTCTCTACCTGTTACACTCCCTATCAACCTGAAGTCAGTCAAGGGACGCTTCAAGCTATATTTGAATTTCAAAGTTTAGTAAGTTTGCTAATGGGAATGGATATTGCCAATGCTTCTTTATACGATGGTTCCACTGCTTTGGCAGAAGCAATTTTAATGGCAGAAAGAGTAACCGGTGGAGATCATTATTTAATAGCCAACTCGGTTCACCCGGAATATCGTGAGGTGGTAAAAACTTACACTCGCGGAACCGTAATACAATCTAAGGAAATTTCCTTTGGAGAAAATGGACAAACTGACCTACAGGCTATAAAAAACCAAATTACAGACCAAACCATGGCGGTGGTGCTTCAAAGCCCTAATTTTTTTGGAGTCATTGAAGAATATCAGGAGTTGGGAGAATTTTTAAAAAATACCAAGACTCTTTTAATTGTCGTAGTCGCAGAAACGACTTCCCTGGGAATATTAAAACCGCCGGGAGAACGAGGAGCAGATATCGCCGTAGGCGAAGGCCAGGCATTAGGTTTGCCAGTTTCTTATGGAGGACCTTATGTAGGTCTATTTGCATGCGGTGAAAAATTCTTTCGCCAAGTTCCTGGTCGAATCGTGGGCCAAACCCTTGATCGAAATGGCAACCGTGCCTATGCATTAACACTCGCAACAAGAGAACAGCACATTCGCCGAGAAAAAGCGACGTCAAATATATGCACAAACCAAGGACTATGTGCTTTGGCTGTTACCATTTATTTGACCCTTATGGGAAAACAGGGAATGAGAGAATTAGCCATTCAAAATTTAAAACATGCTGATTATCTAAAAAATCGTTTGGCTAAAATTCCTCAATTCAAAATTAAATTTTCCGGAGATACCTATAATGAATTTGTTTTAGAATGTCCGGTTTCTGCAAAACAAATTCAGGATAAATTGCTACAAGAAAAAATTGTTGCTGGCCTGCCATTAGGAGATTTTTTTCCAGATCTGGAAAACTGTTTGCTGGTTTGCGCCACAGAACTCACGTCTCAAGATGAGATGGATCGTTTTTTGGATCGATTGGCGGCGCTTGACTTTTAAACAAACCTTCTTCTACTTCAGTAAAATATTTTAATTCTTTTTTAACTTGTCTAAATCGCATCCATAAATAAGAGAATACAATAACACCGATAAAGAGAAGAGCTGTCAGATTAAATACAATATCGATATATAACGTTTCGGGATCGTTAAATAAATTCTGAAGAGAATTAACGATACCTTCTAATCCAGGGGCCGTAAAATGCAAAAGAAGCCCCAATAAAATTGGTAACGAGGCTAAAAAGACCACTGGCAAATCAACATCTTTGAATGATTCTTTAAGAGTTGGTTCTTCCTCTTTAATTTCCTTTGTTTGAAAATTCAGCAATACCCCATAGAAAAATATTATAAATAAGGGAACAATTAAGATGACAATGGTTTTAAGCCACTCCACATGAACTTCCACATGGAAAAGCAAAGAAAACGAAATTCCTGAAAACAAAATCAAAAGAATAGGAACTGCAGCTAACCTTCTCTTAAATTTAGCACCCTCCATTTTTCTTATTTCATAAGGTTTCGGATCTCTTCCCAATCTTTCACGAATTTCTCCCCAATAGTCTTCAGCCTTAAGCCGTAATGTTTGTCGCCACCATACCAGGATATCAATTAACTTCCTTCCAACCCAACAGGTCCCCACAAAAATAACAGTTGCTAAAACAGCACTGTGCTTGCTATCCGCATAAATGGCCCATGTAAAAGTGAAAAAATCTGCTAACAAAATAATGCAAGGGATCATCCAATAATTAATATTTATAACTTTCTTATATACCTCGTTGGAAAACCATTGGGGATAGTTGAGTTTGGATTGTGGAGTTTTATGGTTATCAACAGCATAGTGGATAATCCTTTTAAATAACTTAAGATCATTCCAATATTTCATATGTGCTGCACCCGGCGCCGGGTATCGGTTAAAGACAATATCTTCCATGGGTTGGAAAAGGTTTTTAAATGCAGGCGTCCCTCGCGCCACTTCTAATTGATGGCCTACTGGATCCTGTTCATCACAATAATTATATTGACGAATTTTTTTGGGGTTCTCTATTCTTTCATTATTTTTCCCTTTGAGAAATCTTCTGCCTACAGAATCATCCTGCAAATACTTATAGTTCAACCACCACATCACTAAAAATTTATCGATGGGAGAACCCAATGTTACAAACGAATCGACTCGATTAATCCAATCCGTGTCTAGATACCCCAGGTCTTTTTTAATTTTTTCCCAACGAATGGTTTCATCTCCTGACAGTCTATTAGATTTATCTTTATTCCATAACTCAAAATAGTTTTGAATGACCTTCTGTTCTTCATCAATGTATCCAGGAAAAGGAATGTTAGAAGTAGAAGTGTCTGTAAAACTCTGAGCTCTTAAAATCGGGTCAACAGTTGCATACATCAAAGCATCTAAACTCATTACAGTACCTAAACTGTGAGCTATCACTGTATATTTAGGACAAGTTTTCTGTTTGTCAGGAAGTCCTCTCTCTAATTTTTCGTGGGTCTGTTCAATCTGAGCCATTAAACGGTGAAAACGACGGGCAGCCTTACCACGTATTCGAGGAAACTCTCCATAAAGCTGCACATCTCCCAGAAATTGATTGAATACCATTTCCTCCAATTTCTTTACACGAAAGGACATAACCTTCCTCAAGAAAACCAAGGTATTTGCCAGGTTTTCCAAGGTTTTTAATACCCAAAAGGGAACAGGGACTAAATTGGACAGGGGATAGGAATGATTAATTTCTACTGAAATATCTCCCAATAATTTTATCAACCGAGAAAATACATCAGCCGTATCTTTATCTGAAGGATTTTCGTTAGAAAGGTCATTGGAAATATTTTTTAGTTCTAAAACCAAACTATCAATCTTTAAGTCAGGTTTTTCTTTATTAAAATTAATAATAAAATATTTTAGCTGGCGTGAAACATTTAAGGCAGACGTGATTTCTTCTTTTGGAAATGGTTCGTTATTAGCTAATCGTTGTTTCCATTGAAGAACATTTTTTCTCCAATTAATAAAAACCGATTTTCTTTGAATCCTTCCTAATAGACCGTTAGCCCATATTTCAACGGGTTGGCCAACAGATATCCAATTCCCTTTTAAGATATCGGCCCAGCACATATCAACAAACCTTAAGTTTTCTCCATTTTTTGAAGCATCTCCCAAGAACGGTTGTGATTTAATATTATCTAAAGGATCACCTTCAGCTGAATTTTGAGGAATACCTTCAAATTCCATCCAGGGTGTAAACAGGTTTTTTTTGGGAGGAATACGACAAATAAAGTTTGCCTCATCGGTGCCTGTTTGACCTGTGGCACGCCCTAGGGTAAGTATTTCGCTAAGGTCCTTGGGGTCGAGGTCTCTCCGGGCTTCTGCAAAACGGTTAACCACGCTGAGTACTGTCTCGTTTTTTCTTTGATCCCCTATTCCGTGGACAACGATAATATAACGAGTACACTTTTGTGTGGTAGGATCCTCACGTTCCGTTCCATCTATTTCCTTACTTATTTTCTCATCCATTTTACGACTGCCCCTCTTTATTGAGAAAACCAATGAAAGCCATTACAATAATTTTGACTTTAGAAAATTTCCTCACAGCATCATTCAAAAGCATATTTAAATTGCATTGAAAATATTGGAAAAGCTATACGAATTGTATTCGCAATTAGAATAAAATCAAAAGAAATTTAAAATAGATTGGTTTGATAAGAAGCTAATTTTTAATCTATTGCTTCAGCCAATTCTTCTGCAGGATAAGTCAAAATCTCCGATAGCGTAGGATGGTAATGAGGCATAGTTGCAAGATCTTTTACTGTTCCGTGATAGTACATTACGGCTATTAACTGGTGAATCAACTCGGAGCCTTCAGGTCCCACAATATGCCCCCCAATAATTTCTCCTGATTTGGGTTTGCAAAGTATCTTAACAATTCCATGAGTTTCCCCCATACAAAGTGACTTCCCATGATCATTAAAAGGATAGGACGCCACGCGGTAATTCACTTCTCCTTCACGGCATTCTTTTTCACTCAATCCCACACTTGCGACTTGGGGATCTGAAAATACAATAGTGGTTTTCAATCGATCATCAATTTCTCTTTGTTGTTCAGGAAATACTGCATTGTACCCTGCGATTTCTCCTTGCTCTATCGCTGTATGCACCACTTCATGCAGTCGATTGACATCTCCCACTGCAAATATATGGGATTGACTGGTCCGTAACTCCCAATCGACTTTAATCGCTTTGTCTTGTATTTCAATTCCTGCCGACTCTAAATTTAGATTATCTATATTGGGTCTTCGACCTAATGCATTCAATATTTCTTTTGCCTGGACAATTCTTTCCTGATCTCCATGCTTGAAACAAACTTTTTTTTGGGAACCTTCGGAACCAATTTCAATCAACTGCGTTCCGGTAAATAACTGCATTCCTTCTTCCCGCAACTTTGCTTCTAAAGGACTTGCAATGTCATCGTCAAATGAAGATAAAATGTGGGAACTTCTTTGAATTAGGGTAACCTGAGTCCCACTCCTTTGATAAAACTGCGCCAACTCTACAGCTACCGCTCCGGCACCTAAAACAATTAAACTCTCGGGTAAATCTCTCAATTGCAAAACATCATCACTGGTTATATAACCTGTTTCTTTTAAACCCGGGATCGGAATATGGTCTACTACTGAGCCAGTTGCAATTATAAAGGCTTTGGCAGTATAGGTTTGCCCTCCGGCTTGAATTTCCGAAGGTGACAAAAATTTTGCAGATTTTTGAATTAGCGTAAATCGAGGGTTTTTCAATTGACCGATTCTATAATCAGCAAATTCTTGGATTAATTTATTTTTTCGGTCCAGGATGGCTCCAAGGTTTGCCTTTACTTTAACGGGTCCAATCCCAAACTCTTCTGCTCGACGCATGAGGGCCATGATGTCGGAGGATCTAAGAATAGTTTTAGTCGGCATGCATCCGCGTAAAATACATAAACCGCCTAAAGGGCCAGGATCAAAAATAGCAACTTGGGCACCTGCTTTCTGCGCTGTATCAGCGGCTGCATAACCTGCTGAACCGCCACCTAAGACAATGACATCAAATTTCATGAAATAAAGAGAAGAAAGATTTTAACAAAATCAATTAAGCCACTTCGGGAAAGTCCTCACGCGACAAGCGAAACTCTGCATAACATTCTTTTAATAAGCTTTCTGCGGTTTCTGCCATAAGATAATCCCCCTGATCCTTAAACAATTTTTCTGCAATCAAGAGATGCTTAATTGCTTCCCGTCCCTGCTTGACGGAATAATGAACCGTCGCAAGATTGCTATGAGCTTTGGCAAACTCAGGGTTTAAGCGTATCGCCTCACCATAATGGTGAACGGAATCCTCTATTAACCCTAATAGATTATTTATTACAGCCAAGCTGTAATGAGCAATAGGATCTTCCTTTTTTAAAGCAACCGCTTTTTCAAAACATTCTTTCGCTTTTACATTTTTGGGGATTTTCCCATAACGAATGCCCATGTTGAACCATGCCCGAAAGTGATTGGGATCTAAATCGACTGCTTTTTGATATGCTTCAATAGCACCGTCCGTATTACCTTGTCGCCCGCACTCTAGTCCTTGCTTAAACCAATAGTCAGCGGTGTTCTCAGAATCGGCTTCTGCGGTCATATTTCATTCCTTAAAATATTGGGTTTTAAATGTGGTTGGATTTCTCTCTGGCCCTATGCTACCTATATACCCAGATAATTTCAACCCAATAGGCTCAAAATCTTACGCTTCCTTTATGTAAAAATAGCTAAACCCTTGACCTAATGGGAAAATTGTTTTTTAATACATCCATCTTTGTATAACCTTTTGAATATTGTTTAAGGAAATTACTCATTATGGCCATTGAACCCGGTTCCGATGAAGAACGCCTAGTATTGGGGCGTTGGATCAAAAAAGCAGAAAACCTAATTGTTGCCTCCTCTGCATTAGGAGAGTCTTACCTGGACCAAAATATTAAACGGGAACCCGAGGTTCAGCAAAAAACTGAAGAATATGTAAAATTCGACCATGATGTAGCGGAACAATTACCGCACCTCAAAGGTAGATTTCGTTGGGATTTGGAAAAATATTACAGGGACAATTTTGGCCCCTATTTACCTAAGGAATAATTTAACCCTAAATCATGTCTGATGTAAAAATAGCAGAACTCGCAGATGCTCCCGCCGAAGGGCAACCCAAACGTATCGAATTCGATCACCCGTTTACGGAAATTCATTATGAATTAGCCCTATATTTTGCAAAGGATCGATATTTTGTTATCAGAGATGATTGTAAAAGATGCGGTAGTAGTCTTGCCCAGGGAAAAGTAAATGGCATGTATGGGATCTGCGCTCGGGGAGACCATCCCTGGAATTTCAAAACGGGATTATATAAATTTGACCGTCGCCTATCTCTTCCCACCTACCGTGTAATTGTCCGCGACGATGGACTTTATATAGAAATATAATCTTTAGAAAATTTATTCGATTTCTCCAATATATTTCCTAACTTTAAAATCCATTCATTAAATTCGAAAAACTTTTACCGTCTCCAGTTATTAAATTTTTGGATCCATTTAAGGATTCCTTCAGGCGCATTGGCTTTTTTCCAAATCCCGGCTGCATATTTATTCGCTTCCGCCATGGTTGGATAAATATGAATTGTCCCTAAAATTTTATTGAGTCCCAATCCATGTTTCATTGCCAAAACATATTCCGCAATTAAGTCACCTGCATGGTAACCGACGATAGTAACTCCTAAAATTTTATCACTGCCAGGAGGTGTTAGCACTTTCACAAACCCATGATCTTCGCTATCGGCAATCGCCCGGTCTAAATCGTCTATGCCGTAGATCGAAACTTCGTGCGGAATATTCTTCTCCTTGGCTTCAGTTTCATTTAATCCCACTCTTGCCACTTCCGGATCCGTAAACGTACACCAGGGGATAACACTATAATCTACTTTGAATTTTTTTAGAGGACTAAACAAGGAATTCACGGCACAATACCAAGCCTGATGAGCAGCCGTATGTGTAAATTGGAAAGGACCGGCAACATCTCCACAAGCATAAATATTTTTATGAGTCGTTGTTCTTAAGTATTCATCCACTTCAATCGTCCCACGAGGCCCCAATTTCACACCGATTTCTTCCAATCCAAAACCTTTTGCATTAGCGGATCGACCCAAAGCAATTAGAATTTCATCAAACGGAATTTTTTCTCGTTCCTCTCCTTTTTTAACCACTAAAAACTTTTGCCCATTTTCCACCACAACTTCTTCAGCAGAAGAATTTACACGAACATCAATTCCTTCCTTTACAAATTGACCCTGGAGCATTCGACCAACTTCAGGATCTTCTCGCGATAAAATTCCTTGAGACCTTTCCACCTGAATCACCTGAGTTCCAATCCTTCCAAAACATTGTGACAACTCAGATCCAATCGGACCCCCGCCTGCAATAACCAATCGTTTGGGAAGGTCACGCAAAGACCAAATAGTATCAGTAGTGTAATAATCAATCTTATCCAAGCCGGGAATAGGAGGAACCGCAGGACGTGCTCCCGTGGCAATAATAATATTCTGCGTTGTCAGTATATTTCCGTTGATTTCTACTTCATGAGGAGATACGATCCGCGCGGCACCTTCATAACAATCAACTCCCAACTTCGTATATCGTTCGATGCTATCATGCGGTTCAACTTTTTTAATGACACCCTGAACTCGCTCCATCACTTCTTTAAAGTCGAACTCTGAGGAGGCATGTTTTAAACCAAAATCACGATGCCTTTTTATATAGGAAAGTATTTTTGCACTCCGTATAAGCGCTTTACTGGGAACACATCCCGTGTTTAGACAATCACCACCCATTTTATGCTTTTCAATGAGAGCAACTTTTGCCTTTAATACGGATCCAATATAGGACGAGACTAAACCTGCCGACCCCGCGCCAATAACAATAATATTGTAGTCCTTCTTAGCCATAACCCCTCCATAGTGCTCAACGAACGAATTTATTTAATTGTTGCACATAAGTCGAACTTTCGAAAGGAACCTTACACCAAACAAAGTTATCTGAAAAAGAATATTTTTTACGGATTTAATTGTAAAACACACTTTTGGAAGGAAGCTAGAAACGCCAATTGAAATTAAGACAATTTTGACCTTATTTACCAGGTGAGCATTAGGTATTAATATTTAAAATTCGACCGACACCACTTTCATTTTGTCTGGCTTGAATGCCTAAGGATCGAATAGAAGACTCCAATTGAATGAGTGAACTATTTAGGTCTGAAATTGTTTTCGCAAAATCAGTTCCTGCAATTTGCTCCTGGGATGCAGATAGATTCACTATTGAGTTTTTTAAAGTTTCAGCTGTTATGGATAAACGATTCGAAACAGCCCCCACTTCTCCACGCGTATTTACTACTGTTTGTTGGGCTTGCTCCAATGGTTGAAATGCATTTAGAGCACCTGCTGCTGTTGAGATATCTAAGCCATTAATACCTAAAGACAATGTCGAAGTATTTTCTATCACATTCAAATTGATTTGGTTTTCAGGACCACTTCCTGTTCCGGATTGAATATTGATTTGATTAGGAGATGATGGACTCAGATTACCATCCAAGATAGGCTGACCGTTAAATTCCTGCGTTTGAGAAACTCGATCAATTTCAGTAAGAATTTGTTGAAACTCCTGGTTAAGAGTTTGTCTTTCTGAATCTCCAAGTGTTCCATTGGCAGCTTGCAAAGACAATTCTCTACCTCTTGCGATCAGGTCAGACACATTGGACAATCCCCCTTCAGCTACACGAATAAAATTAGCTCCGGTCTCTACGTTTTTTACGGATTGAGACATTGCAGCAATTTCTGACTTTAACTGCTCGGAAATTGCAAGACCTGCTGCATCGACTCCCGCCTTAACCAAACGTGTTCCTGAGGCAATCTGGGATATTTTGCTACCAACGTTTGCTCTATTTTTGGTAATTGAATTGAGTAGTCTGTTGGTATTTCCCGGATCAAATGAGATTGGCATGTATCCATCCTCCACCAATGAAGATTTGAAATCTATTTTCAAGGTAAGGGTATTATGGAAAACTGTCAAATATCCGATAGAGTATCATTGGAACAATCTCTCATAGTTCCTATTTGTAATATTCTTTAAGTACCTTTATCATAGGATTAGAACTTGAAAATTGCTGAGTTACAAAATCAAATGAAAATTATAATCAACGGAAAAGAAGAGTCCACGAAATATATCCACTCTCAGTTAGGCAATCTGCTTGATCAAATTAATGACGAAAATAATGAAGAAGGTCATTTCTTGTTAAAAGTATATGTCGATGGTCAAGAGGTGGATTTTGAGTCTCCCAATGCCAGAGAAATAGCCCTAAACACTGTAGAAAGTTTAAATATTGAATTTGGTACTTTAGATAGTATTGTGGAAAGAAATATAAAAAATGCTGAGAATTATTTAGAAAAATTTGTTCCGGGCCTTGAAAAGGCTTCCGACCTATACCGCACAGGGAATTCACAAGAAGCGAGTAAGTTTTTTCTAAACATTATTGATGGTATAGATTGGCTTTCCATGGTAATTGACTCTGTAATTGAGGCCAAAAGATTAGACGTCCACAAAAAAGCCTATACCAATCAAAGCCTACAAGAACGCAAAGAACAATTACTTCAATTGACCAACCAGGTTTTGGAAGCCAATAAAAATAAAGATTGGGTATTGTTAGCTGATTTACTCGAATATGAAATTTTGCCCTTTTATCAAAATTGGGCCGAGATTCTACCGCAAATCAAAAACGAAAAAACCAATCCCGTCCATTAAAGCCCAAAAGTTGGGAAACCTCTTTCTGCATAGTTTAAAAGGTTTTTTATTTTAAACGTTTTCCTTTGAAAAAACGCTTCAAAGATTTTTTTTTATTTTTACCCTAAAGTTTGAAGAAATTTTGCCGATAAAAAGCTGGGTACTTTTTACCTTTTTCTTGTGAAAAGGGAAATTTTCAAAAAGTTTGTTTTTTGAACTTTTAATAAAAGTTGGAAAGAAAACAAAATTCTTGGATGAATCTATTTTGGAAATAATTAGAAAAGATATTTTTTTAGTTAACTTCTTATCGGTACAATAAAAGAAGACTTAAATTTAGATTTTTAATAATTCTAATTTATTCATGATTTATGGATAAAAAAAGTCCTCAAAAAACAATTTAGTAATCATAAAGGTTTTAAAGCCGAATTTCTCAGGGGAGGAAGGATAATGGCTGAAGTAAACAATAGTGTTGGATTGAACAACAGGGTTTTAATTAATCCAAATAACACACAACCTACCCGCGAAAATCAACAAACCAATAGCGAAGACAAAAATAAAATTCAGAATCAGAATGATCCTGACAAAAATTTTGATAAGGCAAAGGCTTCAGGGGTTACCAAGGATTTAGTGGAAAATCAAATTTTACGTCAGAGAGACCCCGTCATTGAACCTCCCTCTCAAGACTTAAGAAATTTCAATCCTCAACTGGATGATCAAAGCAGAATTGAAACTTTTAACAGACAACAGCAAGGTGCGGTTGAGCAAGGTTTACAACCTCGGATAGGGCAACAAGCCTCAATAGATATTTCGAATAATGCAATAGATGAAATTAAGAGGACTCAGGGAGGTAAATCTCTGGAACCCTCACTAACACCACCTCCACAGGGATTAGAAAATAATTCAGAGGATATTTCTTCTGCTGAAAATCCTGGTAATTTAAAAGAATCGGAAACTCAATTAGATGTCAAAGTTGAGCAAAAGGCCAATGTCTTGGATCCTCTGGGACAACGCTCAAGAGTGGACGAATTAAAACCTCAAAGGGACGAAATAAACAAAAATAATTTAAATAACGGTGGAGTCACCCGTGATGAAGAAAACCCTGGTCAAACCACACCCAAAAGTCAAGAATCAACTCAAACTCAAAGAGGTCAAAATATTGATAAATTAATTTAATAAATATTCTAAAAATTATTTATTCAGATTTGCTTTTTCTGGCAAAGATAACATTAGGAAATTTTTTTGTACGTGACAGAGCAAACTGGATTTGTGAAAAACTAAAATTTTATTAACCTGTAGCTGAAAATTTTAGGAAAAGATTAAGACGCGCCAGCGTGTTCCTAACTGGGGAGGAAAGAACACGCCGGCTCCGGTGCCTCTGCTTGGAACGCTTGAACACCGATCGTCTTTTTGGCGAATAAAGCAGATGGTTGTTCAGTGGTGACCGGGTCTTTCTGCCACTAAAATACAGCGGTGAAACACCCGTTCAGTGTAACTATCGGAAAGTATTTACAATTCCTTTAGGAATTATTTTATTTTTTTTCGAATTGTTGCCCTGAGCTGTAACAACCATGAAGATTAGCGGCTTAGCAAATTTTCTTCGACCTCCTTTGTCACGTCAAAGGAATAATGAAGAAATACAATTCAATACAAAAATTCGGACATCATCCAAAGGTTTGGTGTCCCCACGTCCCAATCCCTCGAAACTACTCTTTGATTCATTTGTCTTCAAGTCCAATCAGGTTCCTAACATTAATAACCTCTCCGGGCCACTGTCTGCATTTCGTTTGACAGAATCAGGAAGATTCCTAACAAACAAATTTCAAAAATCCAAACTCCCCATAATCGAAAATTTCGAAAAGAAATCCCGATTTTTAGAAATCAAAACAGATTCAATTGAAAATATAAAAACTCGACTCCAAAAATTAAAAGAAACGATCAGTGAAATAAACAGACCTCAGAAGTTTAATCTACTAGGTAATTCATCAAATCCTCCAGAGATTTTGGGAATTAAGACGGGAAGTCAAAGCCCCTTAACTGAGTTCAAAGTTAGCATCAACCAATTAGCTTCAGGGAGTGTATTAGTTTCGGACCAGCAAATTAAAAGTTCTTTAGGATTATCAGGCAGTTTTCGAATTAATGGTACGGAAGTAAAAATATCTACATCGGACACTTTATTTGATATCAAAAATAAGATCAATTTGGGTGAAGATCTTAATAATAATGGGCAATTGGACCCGAAGGAGGATTTCAATAATAACGGTGTCGCTGAGATTCTGGAAATAGAGGGAAATGAGTTTTCGGAAGGTTTTTATCTAAATGAGGACTTAAATGGAAACGGTTTACTTGATCCTAAAGAAGACTCAAACAATAATGGCCAGTTGGATGGAGGAACGATTAACTCTCAAGTCACAGCTACAATACAAAAAAATCGATTGGTCTTGACCAGTATTGCAGGTGAGTCTACTTCTATCTCTCTAGAAGACTCAGATGGAATTCTCTTAACACTCGGATTTTTTGAAACTACCCCGAGTGGCTCTACTGTCCTTAAAGAGGTTCAATTAGATTTTCCCAAAAATCCTGTAACTAATTTAAATCAACAACCAAAACAAGCAGAAATTGAGTTCAACGGGAAAAAAAACCTTAGCAATTCGAATGAGTTTAAAAATATTATTGATGATACAACGTTATCTTTAAAAAACTCCTCGAATGAAGAGATATTGGGAAAGATCTTTCTGGATATTCAATCTGGAGTTCAGCAAATAAAAACTTTTTTCGAAAGTTTTAATTCTTCTATTGTTGCCCTTAATGATTCTCTGTTAGGATTCAATAAGCTTGCAACTGACCTTGATTTTCAAAAATTAAGAAAAGAACTAACACAAAATCCCAAAAACCAAATCAACAAAAATAAAAACCAAGCTGAAAACCAAAAAAGCGTTTCACCACATTTAAATAATTCGAAGTCACTGGGATTAGAGGTTTCTGAGGATGAAAACTCTAAAATCTCAGAAATTGCTGTTTCACAATTTGTAAATACGATTAGAAGTGGGCTACAACTTCCTTTTGCAAACACAGGAAACCATCTATTTAGAAAACTTAGCACTATTGGAATTCGAACCCAAGAGGACAGCACATTTAAAATCGACACTCAAACGCTGGAAAAAGCATTGAAAAAAAATCCTAAAGAAGTCTTAGACCTTTTCACAAATTCAAAAACTGGAATTTTCAATTCCTTAGAAAAACAACTCAACAAGGTTTTGGCTGAAAATTCCGGAATATTGGAATTTAAGAAAGATTTAATTGAAAGTATTTACGGTTTTTCCGAAACCCATTCCGAAACGTTCGAAACTGCAGAGCACAACAGAACAGTGGGCTTACAATTTAGAAACTTAATCACAGTGGCTTAATATGACCTCAATTTCAAAAACTGAACAATTGATTCAATTTTTAAATGAACAACTAACCTGCTACCAAGCTTTGTTAGGGCTTGCTAAACAACAAAAAGATGCCATTGTTAAAAATGATGACGAACAATTATTCAAAATAGTGGACAAAAAAAATCCTTTTGTAAAAAAAGTCTATGAACTAGACCAACAATTCACCAATGTCTCAAACTCTTTAAGTGAAAAAGAGAAAGATCTACTGAGTAAAAATGGAGAAGATATAAAAAAGCGTATTGTCTCCTCTATTGAATCGTTGATAACAATTGAGGAAGAATGTGCAAACTCACTGAGTTATAAAAAAGAAGAAACTTATGAGTTACTTAAGGAGTATAAAAAACGTAAAACCGGCTTAAAGGGTTATAAATCATTTTGAATCTTTTTTAGAGAGTTTTAAATGCCATTACCAGTTGGACAAGTATCAAGAGTTTTTCGCAGCTATATAAATCAAGAGCGTATTGCAGAACTCAATAAAAAAAGCGGTTTAAAGACAGTTCAGAGACAATCTGACCAAGTCAGCATTTCATCTAAAGGAAGAGAATTACTAAAATCCAGTTTAGAAAATAAGGGGAATCTATCTCCAAACATTTCGAGTGCATCTTTAAAACCTTCCACAAATTCATAAGAATAATGGCCTCATAAATACTTCAAGGTCAATAAATTCACGACATTTTAAACCCCGTAAAAAAAGTAATTCAACTAAAGACTCAATTCTAGGTGGTAATTTTATTGATATCTGATTATCATTAACCGTTTCTTTTTTTCAAAAATCTAAAAAATTGAATAACCAGGAATTTTGAATGATTTGTGTACCCATTGTTGGTCCTACTATGGATCAAGCACTTCGTGATTTGGATTTATGCCAATCTGTGGCTGATTTTGTCGAATTTCGTTTAGACTTATTTTCTGACTTTGATCTTCCCCGCCTTATTAAGGAAGCGGGAAAACCTTCCATAATTACCAACCGTTCTAAAATGGAGGGAGGCCAATTTAGAGGATCTGAAGAAGAAAGAATTGCCGTTCTTAGAAGAGCCATTGACCAAGGAGCTCAATATATAGATATTGAAACATCCACCCCCGGTCCCCTATTAAAGTCTGTATTAGAAAACAAAGGGAGCACACAAACTATTCTTTCTCATCATGATTTTACGAGAACTCCGGATGATTTATTTCCACTATACGAATTAATGTGTCAGTTGCCCGGAGATATTTTGAAAATTGTCACTTATGCTATGGATATCAGTAACAATCTGGCACTATTTAAACTTTTAGCCCAAGCAAAAAAAGATGAGAAAAAATTAATCGCGTTTTGCATGGGGGAGAAGGGGGAAATCAGCCGAATCCTATCCCCTCACTTGGGTGGTTTTTTAACTTTTGGTTCCCTGCAACGGGGAAAGGAAAGTGCCCCCGGTCAAATTTTAGCATCAACTTTAAAACATATTTACCGGGTAAATGAATTGACACCAGAAACCAAAATTTTTGGAGTTATTGGAGACCCTGTTTCAAAAAGCATGGGTTATTTAATTCATAATCAAGCGTTTCAAGAAACCCATTTACCGCATGTATACGTTCCTTTCTTAGTTAATAATGTTTCACAATTTTTTTCAGCATTTGAACCTTACTTTAGCGGACTAAGTGTGACCATGCCTTTCAAAGAAGAAATTATGAAGCATATGGACCGTTTAAATAATGAAGCTGAACAAATTGGCGCTATGAACACCGTTGTTTGGGAAAACAATAGTTGGGTGGGATATAACACAGATTGCTCTGGGGCTATCAAAGCTCTTGAAAAAAAAGTTAGCCTAGAAAACAAAAAAGTTTTAATCATAGGAGCGGGCGGAACTGCTAAAGCCATAGGACATGGCATTGCACAACGTGGAAATCAATTGTCCATTACTTATAACCGAAATCGGGAAGGAGCCGAAAAGTTAGCCAAAGAATTAAATGCTAAACTTATAAGCATTCGCGACATCGACCAAGAATCTATCGATATTTTAATCAATTGTTCTCCTCTAGGTATGAAACCCAATATAGAAGAAACTCCCTTCAGAACAAACCTATTAAAACCTGAAATGGTTGTGTTTGATTCTGTATATAATCCTTTAGAAACACGGCTCATTAGAGATGCCCAAAAAGCCGGTTGCATAACCATTCCAGGAGCAGAACTTTTTATTAATCAAGCCATGGCTCAATTCGAGCTTTGGACGGGTTTGCCAGCTCCCGAAGATGAAATGCGAAATATTGTAATAAAAAAATTAAGTGAAAATGAATAACCCTTACCAGAAAAATATCTTAAACTATAGAAGTATTTTTTGGAGCTTAGGGTGGGTCGGAATATTCAAAAATCCCAATTTTCTCCTGATGATTTTTTAGAGTTCAATCAACGATTGAAGGAAGAATATCGTCTCCTTAACCAATGGTTTAAAGAAGGATATTTTGATGAAGATGAACCCGTTTGTGGATTCGAATTAGAAGCCTGGCTTATTGACCAAAATTTTTTACCCTCTCCCACCAATGACCAGTTTCTAAATACATTAAACAATCCTTTAGTTGTTCCTGAATTATCAAAGTTTAATTTTGAAATCAATAGCACCCCTCAACGCATAGAAGGATTCGTTTTTCAAAAGTTGGCAAAAGAATTTGCGGAAATTTGGGAACAATGTGAACGTTCGGCTCAGGAAATAAACTCTAAGGTTTTAACAATTGGTATCCTCCCCACCCTTCGAGAACATATGCTTTCTTTGGAAAATATGTCTTCGAATAGCAGGTACCAAGCCTTAAATGATCAAGTCCTCAAATTAAGAAACGGACAACCTCTAGAATTAAATATTAAAGGTAAAGACCATCTTCAGATAAGCCATCAGGATGTTATGTTGGAAGCCGCAGCAACTTCTCTTCAAATCCATTTGCAAGTAAACCCTAAAAAAGCAATTCATTATTATAATGTCTCCCAAATCATCTCTGCTCCAATAGTAGCCTTGATGGCTAACTCTCCCTTTTTATTTGGAAAGGATTTGTGGAATGAAACCCGTATTCCTACGTTTGAACAGGCCGTCTGTGTGGCTAGTTTTCGAGACTGCCAGGGTCAACAAATTGAGCGAGTAACATTTGGAACCGGGTATGCTAGAAATTCTATTTTAGAGCCCTTTTTAGAAAACTTGGATGGTTTCCCAGTTTTACTCCCTTTCGTTTATGATGAAGGCCCTAAAAGTCTTAGTCATTTGCGATTACATAATGGAACCATATGGCGCTGGACTCGTCCTCTCATTGGGTTTGATGAAAGTGGGAAGCCCCACATCCGTATTGAGCACAGAGTTCCAGCCGCAGGCCCCAGCCAAGTGGATATAATTGCGAATATCGCATTTTTTGTAGGACTTATGGTTCATTTTAGCCATCAGGAAATCCCTCTCGCATCTCAAATCTTATTTGCCGACGCAAAAAAGAATTTTTATGGAGCAGCTCGTGAAGGTTATAAAGCCCCAGTTAAATGGGCTTACGGACAAAAAATTATGATGAAAGACTTACTTTTAGATATACTTCTCCCTGCCGCAAAAAAAGGTTTGCTCTCAATGGGTATTGAAGAAAAAGAAGTCCTATTTTACATGGACGAAATTATCAGACCTCGCGTAAAAACGGAGAGAAACGGGGCTAAATGGCAAAGAGAGTTTATAGGCATCCATGGAGCGGATTTTCAAAAAATGACGCACGCATATTATTCTAACCAGAAATTGAATATCCCTGTTTTTGATTGGGGTATATAATGTGGCAATGAAGCTAAACGTACTCGACAATATTCCAAATGAATTATTAGAATTAGGACCGGAAGAATTATATACCATTCTTCCAGGGCCTACCTTAATTGAGATTCCCGGTGAACAAAAAGCTCCATTATTTATTTCAACCTTACTACATGGGAATGAAACTACAGGTTTCTTAGCCCTTCAACGATTTTTAAAAAAAATTAAGTCTGAAAAGAGACTCCTTCCCCGAAGTTTAATGATCTTTTTAGGTAACATTGAAGCCGCATCCCGAAATTTAAGGCGTTATTCAAATCAACCCGATTATAACCGCATATGGAATGGAGGGTCTTCGCCAGAGAATAAAATGGCTCAACAAGTTTTAAAAATCGCAAAAGAGAAAAAGATATTTGCGGCCATTGACCTGCATAATAGCTCCGGTAAGAATCCCCATTATGCATGCATAAATAAAATTGATCCTGCTATTATTGGATTGGCTAAACTATATAGTTCCATTTTAGTTTATTTCACATTGCCCAAAGGGGTTTTATCTTTGAAATTTTCTGAATTCTGCCCTGCAATTACCATAGAGTCAGGATTACCAGGGGATTTAGGAGGCATTGCACACGTATCGGAATTTATTGAACTCTGCTTAAAGCTTAAATCAATTCCTGAGGTTCATTCAGAACCCAAAAACATATTTTTAAGTAAAGGAAGAGTGACCGTACCTTCGGGAAGTAGAATTGGATTCAGTCAAGAATGTAAAAATGTGGATTTTTGTTTTTTAGACAATCTGGATTCTATGAATTTTAACCTACTTCCAAAAGACACCTTAATTGGTTGGCGGCATAATCCCAATTTTAAGCTTTCAATCATTAATGAAAATGGCGATGAGGTGGGTGAAAAATATATTTATTATGACAATAAAAATGAAATTCGATTAAGAACCTCTGTTACACCCTCGCTATTTACTACCCAACCTGAAATTGTCCATCAAGATTGCTTAGGTTATTTTATGGAGCATTATTAAAATTAAGAATTACCACAAAATTACTTAGGTGATTTCCTCCATTGCACGAATAATTTCCATGCCTCACCTAAATCATTTATATCGAAACTTTTAGATTGAGGTGGATTCACAGAGTCAGGACAACGTGAAACAATTATCATTTGATCTCTAATATTACCAGTTTCCATAAAAATAGAACAACCTTCGGCCATCACAGCCCCGGTCCCTCGAAGTAACTCTTCTCTAACTTCACGGGCAGAATCCTCAACGGGCATTCCATTTTTATTAAACATCAATTTACACCTGTGGACGGTATCGCGGAATGGATGAATCTACCACTTGCGACCAAGCATCTATTCCACCCAATAAATTATAAACATTCTTAAATCGCTCTTCTTTCAATATACTGGCAGCTCGAAGAGACCGTTCCCCTATATGGCAATAAACCACAATTGATTCTTCAAATACCAACTCTTGCATCCTGTCCACCAATTCAGCAATGGGTATATTATCTGATCCAGGAATGGCCGCTAAAGAATGTTCCCAAGTCTCTCTGACGTCCAATAAAAGAAAATCCGAACCTGATTCCATTAACTGCTTTAACTCCAGAGGTTGGATATTTTTTATCTCTTCAGAAGCCAAATCTAATTTTCCTTATAAAAATAGAGTTCATAAACTTGCGGAATACAATAATTTTCGCTCTCAATCCAAGGCATTTCCAGCACAAATTCCGTACAAATTTTACAGCAATGTCCGAACAACCGTACAAATTTAATATCCCAAAAATCATGGAAAAAGCTAACTACTTAAAACAAAAGCCTTATTTTGTTTTTTTAAAATTAACCTGATTTGGCATAGACATTGCTTTAATAAATACGAACCACTTAACTGTGGGTTTGATCTCTCATCTCCCAGGGGGAGGTCGTAAAGACAGGTCACCGAATTTTGTAAGATTACCCAAACAGTGTCTACCCTCCCGATGCTGTTTGGGCCTGTCTTTTGACCTCTTCCCAAGGGATCAATTCTCTCCCTACTGGAAGTTCAATAAAGGCCAATAAACCTTTAGTAATAAAACATAACACCCCAAACCTAGCAAACTTAACAACAATCCTACTGTAATCATTTCCCGAAGCGATATATACCTGGATGAATAAGCTAAAGCAGAAGCAGGTGTAGCAATAGGTAATATAAATGCAAAATTACTGGGTAAAATGACTGTCATTGTAGCCAAAACAGGATTTATATTATGTGCTGCACACAAACTTAAAACCGGTGGCAAAAGAACAGCAATCACCGCCGAGTTGCTCATAAAAGTTGTGAACAGGGTGGATAAGGCTGCAATCGTTATTAAGAATATGGCTGGTGAAGTGATCAAACCTTCAAAAACCTGGTTAGCTAACCATTGAGCTGCACCAGATTTAGCCATCACTTCACCCAAACAGATTGCACCTCCGTACATCAAAATAATCGCCCAATTGACGTGTGGCTCCACTTCCTTCCAAGTGATCAAGTTAAAAACAAATAAAGTAACAATCGCAATGATGGAAATATTTGCAATACCCAACTGATCTCCAAACACAAACCAGAAAAACAAAGTGACCAGCATTGCTAATCCGGTCCCCATTTCTTGAAAAGTCATCTTCCCTAAAGAAAGTGATTTTTTCTTGAGATTTTCTAACGCGGGACTCATATTTACATTTTCCGGTGGAAAAAAAAGAGAAAGAATTACCCAACCGCAACCTAACAATAAGATAACAAGGGGAAATGACAATGTGCTGTATTGTAGAATTCCAATACTACTTTTGAAGTCCGTTCCCTTTTCAAGTATTTCTACTGCAAGTGGAACTCGTCCTCCCCCCAGCACAGTTGTAGAACCTCCAATAATGCATCCCCAAGCCATAGAAAAATACAATCCTTTAGCAAAAGTAGAATTTCGCTGCGGCAACCTTAAAGAATTTACAATCTCGGTCACAATGGGAAATAACATTGCTGCTACTGCATGTTCAGACATAAAGCATGAACTCACCGCTCCTAATAAATATATGGAAAACATAAGTAACTGAGGTCGGTTGCCCCAGCGTTGCATAACATAGAGCGACATTCGAGTACTTAAGCCGCAAGCAATCATGGCGCCAGATAATATAAAAGCTCCAAGAATAAAAAAGACCGCCTTATTTCCAAAAAAGGAATAAACCTGCGAAGCATCCATTACTCCCAATAAAGGTAAGGCGCCAATGGCTAATAGACTCGTTGCTGATAAAGGAATGACATTGGTCGACCATAAACTTACGCACAGAAAAAATAGACACAGAACCTTGTAACCCTCTTGAGATAAACCTTGGGGAGCTTCTTTCCCTAAAAAAATAAAAAAGAGAACAAACATCAAAGCAACCAGAATAGTTCGCCGAAACCTATCCATAAAAACTATCCACAAGGGTCGGCGATCAATTACAATTTTTTGGGTTGAATTTGATGGAATCACAAGGTCCTACTCGATTTTTTCTAGAAGGAGAAAAAAATTTCTCGAATTTCTATAAGTTAAATAAGTTTAGCCACTTAACGTACAAGAAATGGCTAAAGGATTCAAGGAGTAACCACTAATGTCTTTCAACCTCGCAGGGAATCCACCTTATACTTGAACAGTTTATTAAACGAAGGGAATAGGAGTTTATGTTTAGGATAATTTACTGGGCAGGAACAGGTTTAGTAGGTTCCAGTTTTTCTTCTTTAGGATGATCTACCATATCGATGGTCCAAAGATCACAGGATCCACAAGTCTCACGATAGTTTTCACGAAAATAACTATAATGCCCGTTCAGCCAAATGGCCTGCAGATTGGATTCTTTAACGTTACCCATACGGACCTTAGGCAATAAACAACAGGGGGTAACATCACCTTGGCGATTCACGTATGTATAATCAAATGTCTTTAAACAATACTGACCTCCTTGGTGCAGTTTGCTTTTTAATAATTTATAGAAAAACCGCTGGATTCCACTAGAAACCGCAAATTGCAACCAGTCTAATTGAATTCCTTCCTTTCGTGCAATTCGATTAGCAACTTTAAAAATCTGTTTTTCTTCAGCAGCGCTAGGTCGTTTTAGATAAGGATCGTATTTTCGGTCAATCCTCCCCACATTAACCGCATCAATTTTTAGTTTAGCTCCATAGCGAATAACCTCATAAAGCTCTTGCTCTTCATCCTTGTGTAAGGTGGCTTGAAGGCGAAAGTAGGGTTTACCATTTTCACGTAATGAAGCAATTTTTTCGATACTTTCTAACGTTTTAGGATTTGTGTGACCCTTTAACAGGTTAGATTCAACGCTGTCAATGGAGAAAGTCAACGAATCTATACCAGATTCAATAATCTTTTCAGGAATATCTGATCGAGGGAAAATTCCATTGGAAGTAATGCAAACTTTATGACCGCGCTCTTTACAATACCCAATCATATCAAAAATCTTTGGATGTAAAAAAGGTTCACCCCAACCCGTTAGTGTAATTTCTACATCAGATTTCAGTTGATCTACAGTGGTTTGAAAAATATTCCAATCCATATGCTCTAATTCGATGTCCATGACTTCGCGGGGACACATGTGACAATCCAAATTGCACTTATTTGTCACCTCCAATTGGACTTTTCTGGGTCGGAAGGGAATTTGGTATTTGAGACGATCCAAGGTCTCCGATATTAAACTAAACAAATTCAATGAGAAAATTCTCCAAAAATCATGAGGTTTTGGGATCACTTTTAGTTTAAGGGGGTCCCAAGAAATGATAAAATTTAATTCAATCCAATGGCCGGAAATGATAAGGTAACTGGTTTACTTATAATTCGGCAAAATTAGCTAAAAACTCAACTAAGAAACTGTTTCCCCTGGAGAAATCAATATGGGAATGACGATTACAGAAAAAATTTTGGCGGCCCACTCTGGAAAAACTTCAGTAAAACCTGGAGATAACGTTTGGGTAGATGTGGATGTTCTAATGACCCACGATGTCTGCGGTCCTGGAACTATTGCCATATTCAAAAAGCAATTTGGGCAAAATGCCAAAGTTTGGGATAAAGAAAAAGTGGTGATTATTCCAGATCACTATGTATTTACAAAAGATCCACATGCAAACCGAAATATAGATATCATTCGAGAATTCGCTAAAGAACAGGAATTGCCTTACTTTTACGACGTAGGGACAGATAACTATAAAGGAGTTTGCCATTTGGCTTTGGCTCAGGAAGGACATAATCGGCCAGGAGAGGTGCTTTTCGGCACGGACTCCCATTCGACAACATCGGGTGCATTTGGGATGTTTTCAGCTGGTATTGGCAATACAGATGCTGCCTTTATATTAGGAACCGGAAAACTTTGGGTCAAAGTTCCGGAAACCATGCGCTTCGAATTTCATGGAACGTTCCCCCCATACATAATGGCTAAAGATATTTTATTACAAGTAATTGGCGACATCAGTTGTGATGGAGCCACCTATAGAACTATGGAATGGGCAGGAGATGCGGTTTATAAATTCTCCATGGAAGAGCGGATGACTCTATGTAACATGGCAATCGAGGCAGGTGGGAAAAATGCAGTTATTGAGGCTGATGAAACTACCTTTGAGTATCTAAAACCCCGTAATCAGAAACCCTTTACTGTGGAGCATTCGGACCCGGATGCAAATTATTTCTTTAAAAAATCTTATATTGCCGATGATCTTGAGCCGGTGGTAGCGAAACCACATTCTCCAGATAATCGCGCTTTGGCGAGAGAATGCTCCGATGTCAAATTGAACCGATCCTATATTGGATCTTGCACTGGTGGAAAAATCACGGATTTCATCGCAGCAGCAGAAATCCTGAAAGGTGAAAAGGTAAAAATCGAAACATTCATTGTTCCTGCCACTCGTGAAGTGGAAAAAGACTTGGAAACAGAAACCATCGATGGAAAACCTTTGATTGAAATTTTTAAAGAAGCTGGAGCAAACATAGGGGAACCCAGTTGTGCCGCTTGTTTAGGCGGTCCTAAGGATACGTTTGGGAGAACTCAAGGAACAGAAGTCGTCGTCTCAACAACAAACCGTAATTTTCCTGGACGCATGGGATCAAAACAATCATCAGTCTATTTAGCATCACCTTATACTGCGGCTGCCTCGGCATTGACCGGGTATATTACGGATCCAAGGGAATTTATTGGAGCCACGGTTTAATCATTTTAATAGGAGTTTCACATCCTATATAAAGGAGAATTAGTTTTAATGGATAAAGTTATTGAAGGACGAGCCTATGTCCTAGGCAATGATATCGATACAGACCAAATTATTCCCGCTGAGCATTTAGTTTATAGCTTAAGTGACCCTGAAGAAAAAAAGAATTATGGAAAATATTCTCTTTCAGGAGTTCCCATCCAAAATGCCGGATTACCTGACGGAAATATTAAATTTATTAAGGATGGAAATTATCAATCTGAGTTTTCCATTGTTATTGGTGGGTCTAATTTTGGTTGTGGTTCCTCTCGAGAACATGCACCCGCGTGCATGGAAATAGCTGGAGTTAAAGCGGTAATTGCTGAATCATACGCAAGAATATTTTATAGAAACTCTATTGATGGAGGTTTCTTTATTCCATTGGAAACTAAAGAATCCTTAGTGAATACCATTAAAACTGGAGATTCCCTATCCATTGATCTAAAAACATATACATTAAGAAATATAACCCAAAATAAGACGTATGAGTTAAATCCTTTAGGTGATGTCATTGACATTATAGAAGCCGGGAATATTTTTGAATATGCTCGAAAGGCTGGTTTGATAAAAGAAAATTAATTTTACAAACCATTTTGTAAATAATGAAGCAGTCCTACAATATTAATGCTAGGTATTCTTGCCTACCCTCTATTTTTAAAATTCCCTCAGGTCTATTTTTAATTTTTCTTAGCTTCGGTTCATTGTCATCTGCATCTTCAACTATTCAACCCAGTGAAATGATAACTATCCCTGCCGGAGAATTCACAATGGGAAGTTCAAATCAAGATATTGAATGGGCGGCACAACAATTTTTTTCAGAATCGCTAGATTATTATAAGGATGAAACTCCGGCTCACAAAAGATCCTTACCAAAATTTGAGATAGATAAAACTGAAGTCACCCTTGCGCAATATTCTCATTATTTAGAAAAAACCGGGAAACAAAAACCCAAGTTTTTTGATGACGAGCGATTCAACCAAAGTTCTAAACCAGTTGTGGGTGTTACCTGGCAAGAAGCAAATGATTATTGCATTTTTTTCGGTAAGCAACTTCCAACAGAAGCACAATGGGAAAAAGCGGCTCGAGGACCTAAAGTAAATTATTATCCCTGGGGAAATGAACCTTTAAATACACATGCTAACGTAAGAGGTAAAAAAGACGGATTCCGCTATACCGCCCCGGTGGGAAGCTATAAAGATGGCGCTAGTGTCTACGGAGTTTTAGATCTTGCAGGGAATGCCTGGGAGTGGACTGCGGACTGGTATCAACCTCATCCGGGAAATACCATCCACAATGACTTGTATGGAAAAACCTATAAAGTTATCAAAGGAGGGTCCTGGTTCTCTAATCTGGATTTAGCTCGTGTAAGTGTTCGAGGAAAAAATTTGCCGAACCGTCGTCAAAATTATATTGGATTTCGATGCGTAAAATGATTACCTGAAATGAAAGCAACCTAATAAATTGAGAGGTCAAATGATTAACTTTATCCGAAACGGAGTTCTTTTTATTCTTTCCTGCGCCCTAATTAGTTCAGCAAGTGCCCAGCCTCCTGAGCACTCACCGGAAGCCTATAAAAAAATGAAACAACAGGGAGGGAAACACAGCGGAGGCGGACACCACCATGGTTATGGGAGAAGAAAAGGTCCTCCAAAAGACATTCCAGCCCATATTGAATCTCGGACTGATGAAAATGCATTAGGAGTCAATTTAAACAATTCACAGGTGGGTTTAAAAGGTATTCTTTATTTAGCCAATTCAGATCGACATAAAAATGTAAAAACCCTCGCTCTTAAAACCAATAAACTTGGTGACGAAGGTTTAAAAGTATTATGCGAGTCAGAAACCTTCCAAAATATAGAAAAATTGTCCTTGTGGGATAATCAAATCAGCCCTGCCGGAGCAGATATGATTTCAAATTCTTCTTTTGCAAAAAATTTAAAAGAATTAAATGTAATGAAAAATCAGTTTGGCGACCAGGGGACAAAAGTTTTAACAGTTTCTTCAAAGTTGGACCAGTTAACTTTATTGGACTTAAGTGCAAACCAAATTACCGATTCTGGTGCTTTAGCCATTGCTAATTCGCCCAATCTTTCAAACCTTAAGCGACTCGATTTATTTCGAAATAAAATTGGAGAAAAGGGAATCCAAGCCATTTTACAATCTAAGAATTTACCAAATTTAGAATATATTGATTTAACTTCCAATGCGATTGATGCAGATACCGCCAATGCTTTAGAAAAGGCCGCTACATTACCGAAACTAAAAACATTACTACTTTATTAAAATAAGATATTTGAGAATTCGTCAAAAAATATCAAAAACGAAGATGAATCCCTAAGGTAAACACCGGAAAAAATTTAAAGTCTTTGACGTCCTGCTCAATCTGAGCACGTTCTGCATTTAAATCAGCCGGTAATACAATTCCTGCACTATCTGTTAGGGTAACATCCGGACTTCCTTGATAAAAAGCTCCGATATCTAAAGAAAATCCTAATGCCACTGGAAGGTCTAACGTATTATCGTCAGCAGCATTTCCCCACCCGATTCCAAAATAGGGAGCAAACTCACTAGACCAGTCAACATTTGCATTTAATGTGGTCGTTCCCACAAGAGGTGTGTTACCTACTACAGTTCCAGCCCCAACAATAGAGCTTAAATCGAAACTATTATCATTATAATACACCCCTCCCGTGATCCGGAAATTGCCGTGAAAGGGATGAAAATCAATTAGAATGAGAGCATTATTAAGACCCACTTCTCCTTTATAACGAATCCCGCTTTGTTCTACAGAAGTTCTAAATTCAAGCCAATTATATCCCGCCCGAAAATTTACCCAATTGCTTATTATGGGAACCGTTAAGTCCCCTCCAATTCCAGTGGTTCCCCCTTTAGCCGTGACTCCGATATCCAATAGAGCTATTGCTTGAGTAGGTATCCAAAGCAATAAAAACCCAATACTTAGAGCCCAAGGTCTTACTTTTGAATAAAATCGATTGTGAATCGTTTTCATTTATTGAATTCCACCAAGAGAAACAAAAATACTCGCAATTCAACCCCAAAAATACCATTTAAAGTTTATCTTATGGCAATTAAAATTACAATTAAATTCATTGAAATTTTAATTGCCATCAAACTCCGATTTGTCAAATCAAATTCACAAAATTAAAATGTTTCTAACTTCAACCTTAGGAATTCGGAATATTTTTCACTCGATCCAACAAGGACTCTCTCTTTTCCTACTAAAATTTAAATTATTTAAAAATAACAGCTTATAAGGCTATTTTTATTCTTATTTAGCATTTTTCCTTAATTAATTAAATTTTTTTATTGCATTAATACTCTGTTATTGGTATACAGAATCCTTATACCAAAGGTTGATAAGTTTAATATTCAACTTTTTTTTGTGCTTAGTTTTTCTTTAAAAAATATTTCATCATTCTTTCAAAAACCATTTCATTTATGGCATTTAATTTAATTGAAAATTGCTGGATACCTGTAAAAAGGCAAGATGGATCCAACGAACTAATTAGACCCTATGATATTACAAGAAATTCCTCATTAAATCCCATCGTGTCTTTATACGCCTGTCGTCCGGATTTTAATGGAGGTCTAGTTCAGTTTTTAATTGGATTGGTACAAACTATAATGACACCTAAAAACTCTGAGGAATGGAATAATTATTTCCATAATCCACCCCAATCCGCTTTATTAAAGTCTAAATTTTCAAAATTGAAATCAGCTTTTAATTTAGATGGCAGATTTCCCAGATTTATGCAAGATGACAACTTTAAAAAAGACTCCATAAAAAATATCAATTCCCTGTTAATTGATTCACCAGGAGAAAATACAATAAGCAATAACACAGATCATTTTGTAAAACGTAATCGATATTTAACACAATGCTATCCCTGTACAGCAACAGCATTATATTGCTTAAATACTTTTGCTCCTTCCGGAGGATCCGGACATAGAACATCAATTCGGGGAGGAGGTCCTTTAACAACGGTAATTTATGATCCTGATAGTTTATGGAGAACAGTTTGGTTAAATATTATTCCAAATGATAAATGGCAATACTCTTTTGGAAAAATAAACTTCCAATTAAAAGCAAACATATTCCCTTGGCTAAATTCTAATTTAGACTTTTCTACGAAAAATCCATTGCCAGATGACTTACATCCATTCCAAATGTTTTGGGGCCTTCCAAGAAGAATCTGTTTAGAATTCCTGGAAAACGCCCATGGGACGTGCTCACTTTGTGGAAATCACAATCAAAAATTGGTTACGCATTTTTATACTGCAAAACATGGTTACCAGTACAAAAATTTTCCCTGGGCTCATGTATTGAGTCCCTATATACATATTTCTAAGAAGGAAAATTTTCCCAAGAAAAGTCCAGTCAATGACAATTCTTATAGACAATGGTTGGGATTGGTATTTGAAGATTCAAAATTAAATGTCCATCCCGCCTTAGCAGTTTCAACATATCTTTATGAGAGACCCGGTTTTCCCTCTATTAAACTATGGTCTTTCGGATTTGCAATGAATAATATGAAGCCTCTTAATTGGAAGGATTGGGAAATTCCATTACAAATTCCATCAAAGAAATTTATTTATAAATTTAGAGATTTTATAAGTCAATTAATACTTGCCGCCGACCATATTGCCTCAATCATTTTTTCAAAATTAAACCATACCTGGAAAACTGATTCCAATCAAACTAACCAGGAGCTCAATAATTTAATCAAATATTATTGGTATTCAACCGAATCCTATTTTTATAAATGTTTGGGAAAATTTCTTGAAATACCCCTAAATGAAACTTCTTTGACTTTAATAAAATTGGAGTGGTTAAAAATGATAAATAAAACCACAGAAACAATATTTCAAAGTCTTTTGACCAATTGCCTCTTTAGAAAAAAAGGTTTATGTAATGAGGCTCACATTTGGAAAAATTTAATGTGGTATGCATCGGAACAAAATCCAAAAATAAGAGAGATTCTTTTACTACCGGAAAATAAAGTTAAGGTATCACCCTAATTATTTTTCCTTTAATAAGATTATTTAATTACCGTCAAAATTATTTCTATGATCGACACCTCCATTTCTACTTTTGACAAAAACTCTGAATACGGACAAGTTTTGTTTTCCTGGTGGGGATCACTGCAGAAACATCATTCGCAATTTACAGGATTAAAACACTGTAAAACTTTGGATCAGGTTTTTCTATGTCAGGGGTTTTGGTCTTTAGTTACAAAACTAATTGCAAAAGAATCGACCATTTGTAATAAAAAATTAGCACTAATTGCAGGAATATTGTCCAAAGTAACAAATCATATACCGGGTTTATCTATTCCTCGACAAATGGCTTCCGTTTTACCCGGACGCTGGAGTCATCCACTGGTTAGCCATTCAAGATTTATGCGTTTATTAATGATTAATTCGATGGAAGACTTATACAAATCATTTTCTGAAAATTTACAACTGATTTGTTACTCAGCAGACATTTTTTCTTTGGCTAATGATCTTAACAATTGGGGAGACTCCATTAAGAAATTTTACGCCATGGAATACTTTTTTAAGGCTCCTGAAATTGTTTTTGAGCGTAATTTAAATAGAAAATAAAATGACACGTTTTCTCCAAATTCATTTATTAACCGCATACCCACCCTCGAACTTAAATCGTGATGATTTAGGCAGGCCCAAAACAGCCATTATTGGAGGAACGAATCGACTACGAATTTCTTCACAAAGTTTAAAAAGAGCCTGGCGAACTTCAAATCTTTTTAAAGAATCTTTGTCAAAAAACATTGGAATTCGAACCCGCTCAATGGGGAAAATAATATTTCAAAAATTTTTAGATAGAGGTGTTTCTGCAACGCAAGCAAAAAAATGGACGGTACAAATTTTGAGTACTTTTGGAAAGGTAAAAAAAGGCAAGGAAAATAGATTCAATGAAGAACTAGAAATGGAACAACTAGTTCATTTTAGCCCTGAGGAAGAAAAATCAATTAACACATTAATAAAAACTCTTGTTGAGCAGAATAGAAGTCCAAATAAAGAAGAATTAATTCTATTGAGGAAAGAAAACAGCGCTATAGATATTGCCTTGTTTGGGAGAATGCTAGCTGAAAGTCCATATTATAACTTTGAAGCAGCGGCGCAAGTTGCCCATGCATTCACCATTCAAAAAATTACTGTTGAAGATGATTTTTTTACCGCTGTGGATGATTTAAATATAGGTTCTTCCTCTGCCGGTCATATTGGTAACAAAGAGTTTGGATCAGGAATTTTTTATTTATATATTTGCATCGACAAAGAACTCCTACTCCACAATTTAAATAATAATATCAAGGTGGCTATAAAAGCTGCACAGGCTCTAACAATATCGGCATCAAAAATAAGTCCCTGTGGTCATCAAAGCAGTTATGGACATTATGGATATGCAATGTTCTTGTTAGCCGAAATTGGTAATAACCAGCCGCGGTCTCTGGCGACCGCATTTTTGGATCCCATTGAAGAAAATGTTCGCCACCCAATGATTCAAGAGGGAATTAATCAGTTGTTTAGTGTTCGCGATAAAATTGACAATATTTATGGGAAATGTGTCGACGACTTTTACTTTTTTGATGTGATGGCTAATAAAGGTAGTTTAAAAGAAATTTTAGACTTTCAGGAGCAAACATTTTGAATCATTTATTTTTTTCTTTATATAGCCCATTGCAATCTTGGGGATCAATTGCTGTTGGAGAAAGACGGGAGACGTATACTCACCCTTCAAAATCTTCTATCCTAGGGTTGATAGGAGCATCTATAGGTATATCACGCCAAGCTTCGCCGCCTCATAATACAGATAACCAGCATCTTGAATTACAGAATTCTCTGGGATTCGCGGTAGCCGTTAAACAACCTGGAGTTTTGATCAGTGATTTTCATACGACTCAAGTTTCCAAAAAAAATAACACTGCTCTTGTCTGCACGCGCAAAGACGAAATAGTATTTTCTAAATCAAACAGACCCTATATCTCTAATATTATTTCTTATAGAGATTATCTTTGCGATGCTGTTTTCTATATTTGCCTATGGTGCAAAGACTTCAAACCACCTTTGTCATTAGAAGAAATTTCTCGTGCCTTAAAACAACCTAAAGGAAATCTTTTTTTGGGACGAAAATCCTGTCCACCCGCCCTACCCCTTAATCCTCAATTGATAAAGGCTAAAAATCTCCATGAAGCATTTTTAATTTTCCATAAAAAGAATGAAGACAAACTTATTTTTTCCAACAATGGCTCTTCAGAAGCTGATGTGTATTGGGAACACTATCCCAACAACGGAATAGAAAACACTCGAGAAAAAAAAACTCGCCGAGATCTCATCTTAAGTCGTTGCCGTTGGCAGTTTCAAAATCGGACAGAGTTTGCGGGAACCCTTTCGTGGAAATCCAATTGGTAAGAAATCTATATGTATATAAGCCAAATTCGTTTAAATTCTAAAGCTGCTTCCATGGGACTGCCAAAAGCCATAAACGAAAATAATTTATACAGCTTGCATCAATTAATATGGAGTTTATTTAATAGTGAAAAAAGAAACTTCCTATTTCGCATGGACCACAAGCCAGAATATATTTCATTTATTGTTGTTTCTAATATTCCTCCACAAAATCCAACTAAATTTTGGGAAATTGAAACCAAACCCTATCATCCAAAACTCCATCAGCACCAAACATTACTTTTTAAACTTCGAGCAAATCCCATCAAAACAAAGAAAACCTCTGATAAAAAACGAAAAAGACATGATGTAGTTATGGAAATGAAAAAAGAATTAAAATTTAAAAAATCTGAATTAAAGAAACCCTTACCTTATAACCAAATCATCCAAAGAAGTGGGTACAAATGGTTACAGGACCGAATGGGGAAACATGGATTTCATGTTAAACCCGAAGAAGTCCGTATTGATGGTTATCTGCAACACATTTTTCAAAAGAGAAAGCATTCCATCAAAATCAGTACATTAGAATTCACCGGGAAATTAACCGTTCAAGACCCAGTAAAGTTTTCAAATACTCTAATTAAAGGTATGGGTCCTGCCAAAGGTTTTGGTTGCGGATTGCTATTGGTTAAGAACCAATAGGAAAGTTCCCCATTTCATGGGGATGAACCGGTTGATGTCAGAAAAACTGAGTTTTTTCTAACTCGTTCCCCACCCTAGTGGGGAGATTTGTATTAGCCTAAATATTGTGCCAAAATTTTTACATCTTGATAGTAGTTAGCGCCTTTGCGGTCACTATTGATAACATCGGCAAGTTCGGCGGCTTTTTCCTCGGTAATACTTAAAGCTCCCGCTAAATAATCGGCTAACACCTTACTATCTGCGTAATAATCTGCTCCGGAACGATCCTCAAGAACGCTTTTGGCAACTTTCATTGCGTTTTCGTTTTCCATTTTCCCCTCCAAAATAGATTTTTTAGGAGTTTATCACAGTCTCCAACTTTCCTATATGATTCGGCAAAATAAACTTTTTCTAAAAAATATCTTTTACAATGAAAAAAATAAAGAGAAAGGAGCGGAAAAAAATAATTTGGTAGAATTCGAAAGAAAATACCCTTCTTTCGCAAAAGGTACTTTAAAGACCAATATTAAAAAATTACCTCTATTAAGGAGTGCCGGGGGACGGAATCGAACCGCCGACACGAGGATTTTCAGTCCTCTGCTCTACCGACTGAGCTACCCCGGCTTTCCAAAAAAACGCTTTAGCGCCAAAGAAAGAGGGAAGTTAACACAATCCCAAAACACTGTCAATTGGTATCCCCGCGTCGCTTTTTCCGAAAAATCCTTGTTTTCTCTGGTATAATCCAATGCAAGATAGGCAAATTTGGTTAAATTTTAACTATAGGCCCACCATGCTTGTACTGACCCGAAAAATCGGCGAGAGTATCCAAATTAATGAAGATGTCAAGATTACTGTCATTGACATTAAAGGAAAAAATATCCGATTAGGCATTGAAGCCCCGAAGGATACAAAAATTTATCGCGAAGAAGTGTTTTTAAAGATTAAGGAAGAAAACAAATCTGCCGCTACGTCTACTGAGTTTGATTTAACCAAGGTCAGTGAATTAGTAAAAAACAATTTGAAGCGATGAATTTTAAGACAACTCGATTTGGCCTCATCGAAGTCGATGAGGCCAACATCATTCATTTTCCTGAAGGACTTTATGGTTTTGAGGGTGAGGAAAAGTTCGCCCTACTTCCTTTTGATCCTAATGTGGAGTGTCCTCTCCAGTGGATGCAGTCTCTGCAGACTCCGGACCTAGCTTTTGTAGTCACCAATCCTTTTATTTACAAGCCAGATTATAAACTCAACCTTACAGATGATGATAAGAAAAGAATTGGGGTGGAAGAAGATGATACCATCTCGGTTCTCGTAATTGTAAAAATCCCGTCAGAATTTGTAAATATGACAGCGAATTTAATTGCCCCCCTTGTGGTCAATAATCGAAATTTGGTTTGCAAACAATTTGTTATGACTACCTTAGAATACGATACTCAGCATTACCTCCTACCCGAGGAGTTGAGGGAAAACAAAGCCGCTGTAGGATCTGCTTAACCTTTCTGACACTTTTCTAAACCTAGTTTTGAAGATTTGGATTAAGGGGATTCCTTGTTTAGCGGTTTGGCTTTCTCATTCTCCTTAAAATGGAATAAGTGCCTTTTCAACTCTGACATATCACTATTGGCATCAATATAGATGTAAGTTTGCCTCACTTTTGAGTTAAGAGCAAAATTCACTCGTGACAATTGATTTCCATCTACAAACATCAAATCTGTCCAGGGAAACCTCACACGGTAGTTGCGGTATTCTCTCAAAAAAGAAATAAAATTCTGAAATCCATTTAAACATAAAGTCGAAGGCAAATCCTGTAAATCACAAACAGCCCTTAACCTGGCCGAATTATTTTTGGAAATAGATTCTAACCTCTCCGCTTTTGTAACATTTGCTTCTATCGCCTGCTTATCGAGCTTTCTAGAAGCCACTTTTATGATTTCCTCGGGAGACATATCGTAACGCATCACCAAATCATAATCGTTTTTTATTAGAGTATTGAATCTATTTACAAAAACCTTACCCCATGTTTTATCTCGAAGGATTTCTTGAGAACTTGCTTTAAAAATATTTTCAGCCCCTTCATAACATTCCTCAACCGTCAAAGAAACCGCACAAAAATAATTCGATAATTGCAGAGTATCAAAACTCTTCCCAAATTTTTCTTGAATTTTTTCATACATTTTTTTCCTATCATTCCATTGTTTTTCAGTATCTGAGCTTACTAACCTATGGGTCATCTGCATGACCTCATCATCATAAGGCAAGGTCAGAATTGTTGGATCTTTTTCGGAAAAATGAGTATTAGAAATTACTATTGCACTCCATTGTTTATTTTGTAGCACTGGATCTGGCAATATAGAACTTAAAGTCTGATATCCTTTCAGACATTGCTCATTACTAATTTTTTGGGAGCAATAAAGTTGTCGAATGGTTAATTGAGAATGAATTTTTTCTTTATGGGAAAATATTTTTTCTAAAAATTCTTTTTGCTGCTGTTCGGTAAGATTAGATTTTATTTCCTGGATCATCTCATCTTGAGGCGCATTCCAAGGTACCAAAAGCGTATGAAACCCACCCGTCCTGAGAAAGCGGGTACTAATTCCCACAGTTTGTAGTTTAGAATTAGGAGTTTTGTTAAGAGCTTGCGAGAGAGTTTGAACCCCTTGATAACATCGGCTTACCCATTCCGCCTCATCTTCATTTGTCCCAATTTTTTCTAAAAAAGGGAAACATTCAAGGGTTTGGATACCATATCGTTTTTCAATTTCAGCTTTTAATAAAACTAATTTATTAAAGGTATTGGCATTGGCACAAAGTGGGAAAACTAAAATTAAAAAAATTAAAGCTGTTTTGAAATTCATGGGCATTGATCCAATTAAACGGTTTATCCTATATGATCAAATTGTTTGCACAAGTACAAGAGGAAAATATGTGAGGAAATAGTTGGTGAACCAGGCAGAATTTTGGTTAGATGAAAATTCTTAATGAGATTTTTTAATTTGGCTTAATGTGAGACGGTAGGTTTCCAATTGAGGGCCGCCTATGGCAATTGCCCGGCGGGAAGCAGCCAAAGCTTCTTCCTTCTGGCCTAATTCATTCAAGACATGAGCCAGGTTATTGAAAGCTACGCCGGATTGAGGATGAAAGTGAGTTGCTTGGCGAAAAGCATTAGCGGCATCAGATAGTTTTTTTTGAGCAAATCGGCTGTTCCCTAATCCCATCCAAGCTGCAAGACTTTTGGGCCATTTTTTTATTGCTGTGAGATAACCCTGTTCTGCAGATTTCCATTGCCCGACTTGTTCCAACCCTAAAACTGCCTTCAGGTAAATTTCCTCCTTAGCTGTTTTGGGCAAATTTGATGGAGGCAATGCGATTAATCCCCACTTTTTCCAAGCTTGCCACGTTTGCAAAAAATCTTCAAAATGCATTTTGACTTGCGATTGATTTCCCGACCTCAAAAAAACTTCCTGATTTTTTAAATCATATCCATAAACAACCGCATAATGCCAATCATTATTAAATAATCCTTTTAATTGCTGCAACACAATTACCGGATTAGAGGCAGCTATTTCTTCAAGCAAAAGGGGGAATGATCGAATGGGATATGCTAAGCGACCATTCCGACGAGAGCCCGAAACCATATCTTGAGGAAATGTTCCTTGACGTCCGGGTGTAAATACCTGTTCTTTTAATTTTTCAAAATCAACTTTCACCCCAGACCATTCCAGAGCCATGGCCAAGGAAGCAGGGCCACATTGCCGTTCTTGCTGAGAATAAAAAGGAACTTCACTTATTTCAACTATAGAAGGCAAGTTTTTAGGAATGTTTATTTTTTCAATTTTTTGGAAAGAGGCACAACTTGAGAAGAGCAATAAACTAAAAACAATACCCAGGATTCGTAGAAAATTGAAAGTCATATAAATGTTTATCATTTTCTTATAAGAAAAATACCCAACAAAAAGATAAACACCCTAAAACAGCAACTACCACCAAAATGGCCAATATATAGGCCCAACCATCTTCATCATCAAATCCCCCTGCAACAATAGGATCAATGTCATTTACCAGGTCAGCCACTTCTTCATCTGTCAAACTATTAATCCTTTTCAAGGCTTCATCTTTAGAGAGTCCTAGTTTTTCCAGGTGCGTGACAACATTTTCACGATCTAACAAATTAATGACTTCTTGTCGGGAGTTTATTGAAGATTCCTGTGACTCCAAAAGGGTTTCCGTGCCTATCATTTCTGCCCAAGAGAACATTGGCAAAATTAATATTAAAGGAATCAAAAGGAGGGCCACTCCTAAACGAAGTTTTAAGAATATTTTTTGGTTGGACAAGGGGTTCTCCTTTGAGGATGGGGTTTACTCAATTACTCGAGGAAATAAACATTCTTCTATCCATTTGTAACCTCTTTATCAGGATTTTTCAATAATTTATGAGCAAACTTCAAAAAATAGAGGATCAACCGGATAAAACTTTAGTTTAGATAACCAATTGTTTAGCACCGTGCTGTGTATATAAATCCAAAGTATTTTGATGACAGGTAAGGATAATGATTTGTCGCTTTTTGGAAAACTTTTTTAACGCTTTCGCTAATTGCTGACGTCGATCGTCGTCAAAGTTAACAAAAACATCATCCATAAGAATGGGTAAGGGTTCGGATCGTCTTTCATACTCTTTTATCAAACCCAGTCTCATGGCTAAATATAATTGCTCCTTCGTTCCACGGCTCATTTCACCTAATCGTTTAGTTTCCGCCTTTTTATTTTCAATTATTAGATCTTCCTCATCCATTGGTTTGACAATACTACGATAAACTCCTTCGGTTATAATTGAAAAGAACTCTTGTGCTTCTTGAATCACTATAGGCTGTCGATTTTTCTCGTATTTCTTTTTTGCTTTATCCAAAAAATGTAACGCTAATGTAGAAACCGCCCATTTTTTAGCACTTCGCTGCAGCTCCGATTTTTTCATTTCCATTTGAGTTTGAATTTCCAAAAGAGAGTTTTCCTCTGTCAGTTGCTGAATTTCCTTACGCGTTTCTCCAATTTTTTGATGGCATTCTTTACGTTTTTTCTCTATTTGCTCTAAACGGCTCCGGGCTTTTAAATATTGGTCTTTAATCGTATCTAATTCACAAGCTTTTAAAGTTTCAATAAAGTTTGAATATGCCTCATCAACACCAACATTAGACTGGATAATTTTCTGTTTAACATTGATTTTTTGCTGTAAGGATTTCCTATGCTCCAACACTTTATATTTAGCCAAAAAATCATCGATGGACTTGGCTCCGGTTCTATGAACCAAGGCCATAACATCACTTTTAAGCTTTAGCTTTTGTTGCTCCAATTTATCAATTTTGATCTTTTTATCAACCAGTTGATCTTTGAAAGAATTAATTTTTTCAGCGCTCTTCCTTTCATCCTGAAAAATTTTAAGCGCTTGAGAAATATTAATCGCCAAATCCCCACCGGGAGAAAAAGTTGGAACCACTTGCGATATATTATCGACGAGTTTTTGGGCTTGGGTTTCTGTTTCTTGAAATCGGTCCCTTCTTTGCTGGACACTTAACCGTTGCGAAAGCTTTCCTTGAATTTCCTTAATTGTGCTTACAATATCTTTAACTATCCTTGGAGTTGTATTTTGATCCAACCCTTTATGTTCGAGCCATTCCTCCCAAGTATTTAATTTATCAATTTTAATTTTTTCAATTAATTCCATCTGCTTTTTTAAACGTAACTCAATGGTATCTTCCTTAAAAAATTGATTATGATTTTGTTTGATCCAATTGAAAAGCCATCCACCCAATCCGAGAATACCTAAGGAAATAATCATTAGAAAAAGATCCACCCTAATAGCCGCACCTATTAAACCAAAAACACCCAACGACATTAAAACTATAGCCATAATTTTGGCGTTAGAAGGAATTTGAGCACTACGGGCTTTTTCTGCAGCCATATGGTCATAATGCAAATCTAGCTTATTTTGAAGGGAGACCAATTTTTGACGGATGGTCTCAAAGTCCTCTTCCTGATTTTTTATAAAATCTTTATCGGATTCATTCAAATAAAATTCTTTAACTTTCTCAATATTCCACTTCTCACCCAGCTGCTTAATTTCAAAGTCTATATCTTGCGAAAGACCTTCATGTTCCAATTTCATCACTAATTTATCAGCAGCAGAATTTTTTAACAGTTCTCCCAAAGGTTGGAGTTGAAGTATCTCATTTTCCAATTTCAATAGGTTTTTATTAATTTGGATTTGTTGTTTCTGAGTTTTTAATTTTTCTGAATCTTGAATTTCTTCCTCTATCCGGTTCTGCAAACTTTTCACTTCCATTTGCATTTTTTCAAACTCTTTATACCCATTTTCAGGAAGTCCATTTAAGGGCTCTAATTTTTTAAGCTCATTTTCCGAAGATTCGAGTTCAACAAAATCTTGAAATAAGTTTTGTTGATTTTCGAACCGGCGCTTTTGAGAGTCCAATTCTAAATATTCTTTTTCCAACTTGGCAGATTGGCCCCTATATCGAGTCATATCGCTTTCTAATAAATCGAAGCGTTCCAAGCTTTTCTGGACTTCTTTTTTTTTGATTTCTAATATTTTTATCTCATTATAAATTTGGTTAATCTGTGGTTTATGACTGTGACCCCGCGAACTAAATAGAGATTTTTGTTCTTGCAGTAGTTTTTCTGTCACCGAATTTAGAGAAATAGCACCTAATCCAAGTCCAGCTCCATAAATTTTGCTTTTTATTTCATCTTCTAATAATGAATCAAATTTTTGCAATTCATCTAAAGTAAAAGCATAAATATTTTCGAAAACCTTTCGAGAGGCATTTCCTAAAATTTCATTTACCGCCTCTTGTCCCTCTATTTCTTTATCTTCAATATTGACTTTAACCTTTCCGGTTAAAGTATTACCTACCCTGGAAAGAATGATGCGTTTTTTATCACTTGATTCACACACTAATTTTCCGGAAAGAACGCCGCCTTCGCTTAGGTTATACTGATTTCCATTACGCTTTCTTGCAAAACCAAACAAAACCCATCGCACAAATTCCAACAAAGTAGTTTTTCCAAACTCATTTTTTCCATAAACAATATTGAGACCCGGGGATATTTTTTTTATCTCCTTATCAGCCCAAATCCCAAATTTATCTATATGTATTTCTCGAATTTTCATAAACTACAAAAATTTTCCGGGTTTTAATTATGAATCATTTTCCAGCAAATGATCTAACGTCATATCTCTAGCTTCTAACAGCCATTCTTTTAAGGCGTCCTCATCATCCATTTCATCTAATAAATAATGTCCTTGCCATGATTGAAATAAATTCTCCAAAGGTTCTTTAAGAGGTTTTAAGGAACTTTTCTTTCCAACTTCTTCATACAGTTTAAGAATGTCCGCCACAAAATCGTTTCCCTGACTTAAGTTTTCCAATTCATAAATCCCTCTAGTTTCTACTACTAAATCCACCCACAAAGAAGGAATATGATCTTCAAAACTACGGTTCACATCTTCTTGCAAAGCATGTAAATTTGAAACTTTTTGAAGTGAACTATGTAACTCGGTACGGCCAGTTAAAATGATACGTAAAACCACATCCCGACCGTCAGTCCTATTCAAGGTATCCTCACAAACTTGTTTAATTGTATTTAACACTTGATTCCAGGCAGAGCAATTTGCAAGATCCACTTTTTCTATTTCAAAACGAATCACATCTGTAGAAATAAAATTTACTTCAGGGGTGCTTTTTGCGGCTAGGGTGACCAAACAACATCCTTTTGCTCCGGATTCCCTCATATGACGTCCCTGCGAATTACCAGGGTAAACAATGGCAGGAGAACTCTTTCTTAAAATCCCATGGGAATGAACGTGCCCTAACGCCCAATAATCCATTTTTATTCCTATTAAATCTTTAAGAGTACAAGGGGCGTATGATTCATGATCAGAGTTTCCTCCTACATTCGCATGTAAAACTCCAATAGAAAATCCGCGGGCATTCTTTTTCTTAAACAAGGGGATTAAATTTTCATTAACTTCTCGTTGAGGATAACTAATCCCATATAGATGCGCTATCGTCCGCCCATCTTTTTTCACAGTAAAGGATTCTACCTCCGGACCAAATCTAAATACTCCTGTAGGCCATTCTAGCTTTCCAGACCAAGTATTAAGAGCATCGTGATTCCCATGGGCCATGTAAACAGGAATGGATTTTCCAGAAAGACGGCTTAATTCATTTTTAAATTTAAGTTGAGCTTGTAAATTTTTTTCTGCTCCGTCAAAAACATCTCCTGCAATAATAACGGCATCCACATTCTCTTCAATTGCCAAATCGACAATCTTAGTGAAAGCACGGATAGTACAAGAACGCAGCCTTTCCACCCACTTATCCGGAAGGCCCGATAACCCAACAAAAGGACTATCAATATGAAGATCTGAACAATGAATAAAACGAAAATTCGCCACTTTTTATTCCTTAATTTATACTCACTAAAACAATTCTTTTTCTAGCGCCCGATAAGCCTCATTTAATCGACGCGTCATTTTTGTAGCGATCTTTTTATGGTCTAAATTTTCTGAGGTAAGGTCTTTATGGTAATGGTTTAATCCGCGCTTCCAAGCAACACGCAATTCCTTAAGGTCAGAACCCTCAGGCACACCCAAATCTGAATAATATTGGGATTTTAATTCATTAGATAATTTCTTCTTTTCTGATCCCGGCTTCTTTTGAAAGCCCGTTACACTACCTTTGTTATTCTTATCTGTTCGCAAAACCTGAAACAATCTACCTAACATCATTCAATCCTATCCGCATGAACCTTTTGTGTCAATAATTGAAAGATCCAAAAATTATCTCATACCGTTGTTTAATTGACACTTTGATCCAATTTCACTAGCATGAAACAAATATATCCTTAATCCACTTCATGAATACTTTACCTAAAAATACTCAAGAGAGCCATTTTCAAAGTTCACCTCCAATGGAATATCGGCGTTTTGGAAAAACAAATGAAAATATATCAGTCTTAACTTTAGGTGGTATGCGATTTAAACATGGTTGGAATCCCCCGCGAAACCACCTTCCAAAGGATTCAATTGAAAACTGCATTAATTCAACTCAAACGGCCTTGAATTTAGGGATCAACCATATTGAAACCGCTTATGGTTACATGAAAAGCGAGCACTTATATGGAGTTACCTTAAGAGAATTAAAAGTCCCGAGAAGTAAATATAAAATGATGACCAAAGGGGCTCCTATGACTGCAGATGAAACTAAGTCAATGGTCGAGGAGCAATTAAATGCTTTGCAGTTAGACTATCTGGATTTTTACGGATGGCACGGTATTAACAATGAAGAACGCTTAAATGCAGCAATTAAAAAAGGAGGGCCAGTTGAAACTTTACTTCGTTTAAAAGAAGAAGGAGTAATTGGCCATGTGGGTTTTTCTTCTCATGCTCCCTTGGAAATACTATTAAAAGCGATAAATTCAGATCTCTTTAGTTTCGTTAATCTCCATTTCTATTACTTTTTTCAAAGGAATTGGCCCGCCGTTGAACTCGCTGGGAAAAAAGATATGGGAATTCTCATAATTTCCCCTAATGATAAGGGAGGCCAATTATGGAATCCATCAGAATCAATCAAAAAACTATGCAATCCATTGACTCCCATTCAATTCAATGGACGTTTTTGCTTAGGTTACCCTCAAATAACGACCTTAACATTGGGAATGCATCAGCCAGAACACTTCTCTCAAAATCTTTCAATATTAACGGGAGACACTTACCAAAATCCAACATTCAATTCCATTAAAAACAAAATGGACTCCCCGTTAAAATCAATGCCAAACTACTGCACTTACTGTAGTGATTGCCTCCCATGTTCTGAGGATATTAATATACCGGAAATACTAAGATTCCGAAATTTAGTGTACGCTTATGACATGAGTTCTTTCGGGAAATACAGATATAACATGCTAGAGGGAAAAGATCATTGGTTTCCGGGTCAATTTGCAAATGCATGCACAGAGTGTGGTGACTGCTTACCCAAATGCCCTGAAAAACTTGATATTCCAAAGCTTATCAAAGAAACTCATACTCAATTGTTTAACAAAAAAGCTTACTGGAAAAATAAGCTTCAACTATTCTGCTACGATATATACCAAAAACTTCGAAAGCCTTTCACAAGATGACCAAATTAAATCATTGATTTTTAAAAGCTTATAAAAATCAAAAAATAATCTAGTTTTTCCTGACTAATTCACCGCTTTGACCTTATCGGACAAGTTATTTTTTTATATTGTTTATCCATAACAAAAAGAATTTTTCTCCCAAACCTCCTTCACTGAATTGACCCTTAGGGACACATCCATTAAATTATATATACATAGGCTTTCTAAGTAATTTTAATAGAAGCTAAATTGGGAGAGGCTAGCCAACTTTACTTCAATTTGAGATTTAACTCAGAATTAATCACTTAATTTGGTTATTGAAATCTTATGACCTTGGTATCTAAAACCGCTGCGCATCCTGAAGCTAAAATCCTTATCGTGGATGATGAAAATGGGAATATAAAAGTTTTGGAAAGAATGCTGAGATCTGTGGGTTACAAAAATATCGCAACCACCACAGATGGAAGAATTGCACCGGATCTTTATCAAACATTTCATCCGGATTTAATTCTCTTAGATATAAAGATGCCCAGGTTTAGTGGGTTTGATGTAATAAATACCCTGAGAGAAATTGAACAGAATACCTACCTACCTATTTTGGTTCTTACGGCACAATACGATCATGAAGTAAGAATCCGCGCTTTAGAATCCGGAGCAAAAGATTTTGTCAGCAAACCCTTTGAGGCTTCCGAGATTCTAGCAAGGATTCATAACATTCTTGAGGTTCGCCTACTGCATAATTCTATTAAGGAAGAAAAAATACATCTTGAAGATAAAGTTCAGGAACGAACCCAAGAGCTGCAAAAGTCGAGAATAGAGGTTATTCATCGCTTGGGGCGTGCTGCTGAGTTTCGTGACAATGAAACCGGGATGCATGTCGTGCGAATGAGTAAATACTCGGAAATGGTAGGAAGAGGTATAGGCCTTGATGATAAAACTTGTAGACTCATCTTAAATGCCAGTCCTATGCATGACATCGGGAAAATAGGCATCCCGGACTACATATTGCTAAAACCAGGGCCTTTAACTCCGGAAGAATGGACCATAATGAAATCCCATACCGAGATCGGAGCCCTTCTTCTATCTGGAAGTGATTCAGATATCCTTCAATTGGCGGAAGTTATTGCTCTTAGTCATCATGAAAAATGGGATGGAACGGGATACCCTCGCGGTCTAAAAGGAGAAGAAATTCCTTTAGAAGCACGAATTGTAACTATGTGCGATATATTTGACGCTCTCACAAGTGAACGGCCCTATAAAAAATCCTGGCCGGTTGAGGATGCAATTAACGAGCTAATTAATATCAAAGGAAAAATCTTAGATCCTGATTTGGTGGATTGCTTTGTCGATAAAATTTCCCAAATTTTAGAAATCAGCTTGAAATTTTCAGACTCTGAGGACGAACTCGCAGAATTACAAGAGTTTTCCAAAAAACATGCATTGAGCCTCAAAATTCAAAAACTCTCCTAAACTTAAATGCTCCAATTTCATTAAATCAAAATCCCCTTAAACTTGCGGATCTTTTTCCTGCAACTGATTTTGGCATTGGTCAAACCATTTTTGGGCATTTTGATAAGTATCATCTTTTTTTAAAATTGACTTTAAATACTTGACGGCCTTACCGCATTGCAGTGTTTTGATATACATTTCAGCCATGATGTATAGAAAGCGTAAATCTTCAGGCTCAACCATTTCATAACGAACCCCATAACTTATTACTTCATGAGGTTCCCCCAACCCTCGATAACTAAACACGGCACTTTGCAGAGCCTGCTTATTCTCAGGCTCTTTTTCAAGGATTTTCATTGAATACTGGAGAGATTTACGAAATTCATTTTTTACATTATAAAATTGGGCCGTGGCATTCATTAAGTTTAAATCATCAGGTTCTTTTTCTAAGTTCGTCAATAATTCAATCAACCCCATCTGCTGCATAACTGAGCGAAGTTGTCTGGGATCTTTTTTAACAACTTCTTCTAAAGTTTGCTTAGCTTTCTTCAATTCCCCTAATTCTATGAAATCATATCCTAAATATAGATTCGCAAAGCTATTTCCGGGGTCTTTCTTTAAAACTTTTTGTAAATATTCAATACTTTTTTCATATTCCCCTATTTGATAATGGACATGACCTAAATTTAATAGGGTCTCAACATCATTGGGATTCTCTTTCAACGCTTCTAATAAGTTTTTAACCTGATTCTTTCCAGCTTGTAAGTGATAACGAAACAATTCATCGTTCTCTACCTCTGTAATCGCTTCCAATAACAAACCGCGATTAGCATACATTACTCCGCGTTGGTAGTTGTTCATGACTTTGTAATGTTTTTTAAACAACTTCCAATCGTCATACTCAGTATTTTTAAAACGTTTCCAAATATCCTGTGCAGGAGTTCTATTAAAAACCAAACGTTCCAACCCTGGAACTTCAATCACATTCGGATAATTTAAATAAAACTCAATTCGTGGTTGGTTATCAGAAATCATTAGGCTACGAGAAGATATTTTTTTCATCTCTTCTTCAAAAAACCAAATATTGCTTAGAAATGAGTGAACACTGGAAATATGAATATTCTCAAGCGCTTGTTTAACTAATGGTTCTGACAATCGATCTTTAAGTTTCTTTAAATCAATTTCAATGGGTTGATCCGACCCAATCAATAAAATTTCATTCGCAACCGACATCCAGGCAATCGCATGAGGAAAAACCTGTAAAAAGGTTTTAAAATGCATATCCACTTCCTCAGCACTTTGGCTGTGCAAAGGAACCCACTGCGCAATAATTCCACCCGGCTTGAGCCGCTTGGCCGCTTGTTTATAAAAATCCAGTGTGTACAAATTAACAGTAAATGCCGTTCGCGGAGGAGGAGGCTCTCCAGTTATCACATTATATTTCTTTTGGGTGGTGAGCAAATGGTTTCGACCATCCTGAAGAATGATATTAACTTTGGGATTGTTTATTGCGTCATGATTTTCCTCTTTAAATGCAGGGGCGGCATGAATAACACTTGGAGACAAATCCAAACTATCGACTTGTTGAACCCTTGGATGAATACCTGCCGCCCCGGTAGTCTGCCCGGTTCCAAAACAAATTACTAAAACTTGTTCAGGATTATCAGAAAGTAAAATAGGAACATGAGCAAACAATTTCATATAACGGGTAGCAATTAAATTGGAAGCAGACATTGAAATTCCGTTTGTTATAAGTCTCTTTGCTTCCGGATCCAAAATTCCATAATTATCTTTAAAAACAGCAACCGTGTCGGTTAATCCCTCTTCAAAATAAACTAATTTTTTTAAATCTCGCTTTCCAGCACTATCCCGCATAAAAAAAGATTTTAACAAATCCCCGGGAAGCGCAAAGTTTAGCACCAACACTAAGCCAATCACTCCCGCAAAAACTCCTAAATTGCCTGAAAAAATCGATTCATCACTTTTCTTTAGAATAAAAGGAATTAAAAATAAGTTCATCGAGGCTATTAACATCAAACTTCTTTCTGTTCCTAAGATCGGCAATAAAACAAACCCCGCGATTAGAGAACCTAATATCGCTCCCAAAGTATTTACCGAGTATATCGCGCCTGTTCCTCCACCTATATGTTCAGGATCTTCTGAGGTCAATTTAATAAGAATGGGAAAATTCATTCCGAATAATATGGTAGGCACAAGCATTAGAGACGACGAATCTTTGAAATAACGCCAAACAGTTTCCACAGGTTTTTGCAAGTTGTAACTATTCCATGGTGAAGACAACAAAAATTCCATGGAATACAAGGAAAAAAGAATATAGGCACAAATTCCCGCCTGCAGAATCCACAATAACTTTTTTAAATCTTTAAAACGTGCAATAAGGGGAACAGATAAAATACTACCTATACAAATCCCCAGCAAAAATACCGCCAACATCATACTGAAGGAATACACCGTACTTGCTATGCTAAATACCAACAATCGCGTCCAAAGAACTTCATAAGCCAGAGCCGTAAATCCACAAATAAAACTCACAGCTATAAAAATATTCTTTTCAGAATCTATTTTCCACCCGGGCCATTTAGGTAAAGGTAATCGCATAGGAAATTTTTTTTCGGGGTTTTCTTCCTGCACTATTCTTATACACCCAATTCCTATAACTAAATTCACAGCAGAGGCATATAAAACCGTCTGTAAAACTCCAAAAGTGGAAATAAAAAAATATCCGGTTAAAAGACACCCAATTGAAGCTCCCAACGTATTTAGGAAATATAAAATCCCTATTTGGTCGTTCAGTTGACTGTTTTTAGTGACATAATATTTGCTGATTATAGGTAGGGTGGCACCCATTAATGTAGTGGGAATAACCATCAACAAAAACGCTATCAGCCCTTTTAACAAACTCAATAAAACAACTGACTCTGGAAGAAAACCTTGAGCCCAGGAATAAAAAATATGAAACTTAAATAAAGCCAGTGAAATCAATGCACTACTTCCAAAAATCAAAATCTCCACCATTCCATAAATTAGTAAGGGAGGATTCTTTTTTTCGGAAGCTACTCGATCAATCGAGTGTCCCCAGATATAGCTACCCAATCCCAAACCGGCCATAAAAGCCGCCAATACAATAGAAACTGAGTACACGGTATGCCCGAACACCAAAGTCAACATCCGTGTCCAAATAATCTCGTAAATTAGAGCTGTAATTCCTGAAACAAAGAAAAATGCGTAAACTAAAGGAGATCGCTTCATATTTAGAATTTTCTATTAAATCACCGTTAAATCATTTGACAGAGTAGTTTGCAGGTAAGATATAATAAATTTAATTTAAGAACCAATAAAAATCTGGGCTAAGTTGCACCCAGGAAAAAAGGTAAAACAATGGCTGAGGATTATACCGCACAAGAAAAAGAAATTGCTGCATCGGATAGAATTGATCATCCCTATGCAGATGAAAATGGGGTCGAATGGACAGTGGAAGCATGGGAAAGAGTAAAGCACGCTCCAGAGTTCGTCCGTCCCGGAATACGTAAATTAATGGTACAACGCGCCGTCCGCAGAGGATTTAAATACGTCACTTCAGATTTTCTGACAGAAATTCGTAACGAATCCATGATGCTCGTTTCCAAACGCGTAAAACAATTTGGTTTTGAAGAATTGTCTATGGGTGCTTTTGACGTTGCTAAACAAAAAATGTCTGAGAGTCCCAGAAAATTGGAAGTGATCGATGAAATTCAAGACTTTCTTGCAATGCGAACAGAAAAGAAAGAAGACATCGTTGATAAATTTAAGTCATATATGGAATCGGCTCCCACGATGGGAATGCCCTGGACGAAGGAAGCTTTGGAAAAAATGGAAAAGGTTCCACCCTTCGTTTTGGGAATGGCCAAACAAACCATTGAGGCACGGGCTCGACAACGAGGTGACAAAATGGTGACCCCGGGAATCATTGAAGAAGTGTTTACGAATATTATGCCAGCTTCGGCTAAGGAAGCTATGGGTATGGAGGTCTCAGAAGAAGACAAGCAGCGAGATGTCGATTACGAAGCACAACAAGAGGATGAACCGACATTTGAGCTGAATTGGCACGCTGAAGCTAAGGCTAAAGTTATGCGAATTCCTATCCCATTTATTAGAGACATGGCCGTTAAACGAATTGAAGCCGAGGTAAAAAAAGAAAACGTCACTGAAGTCACTGGCGAACTTTTCGACAAATATCGTTTTACATTCTAGGATGGAAACTTTTTAATCTTTGGAGGGTATTTATATGACACAAACTATTCAATGGAATTGGTCCACTATATTATTTATTGTTGCCCCAATGCTTTGGATTACATGGAAAAGTTTTTATACTATTCCTGCTTTAGCCAATAAACTGAAGAAATAAGATCCAATTTAAACTTCGGATTATCAAATAAAAAAGTATACTTTCAAACGATTTGCTCGCCTGCCTTAATTACTTTTTTGGCCAGGCGAGTATAATCTCCTCCCTTTACCACTAAAAACAAATCAGCTTCAAGTTGAATGTGCTCAACCACTTCTTCCATTATTTTATCCCAGCTGAAATTCCACCTTTTAGTTTTGAATGCAACAATGTAAACCGGGTGATTCGGAAAATGCTTTAGTACTTTCTCAGCAATCCAAGCAGAGCCTAATTTAGGATAATTCTTCAGCTTTTCTATCAATTCCTTTTTTAACTCCTCCGGGATTGTGGACTTTTTGTATTCATCCTTTGGAGTGCACTCCAATCGCTCATCATCCGCAGCCTGATTTATTTCCATAGCTTTCACAGCTCGATCATACCAAACCTGAGCTTCATCTTCTTTTTGAGCATCCTTTAAATAACAGTACGCTAACTCACAAGCCTGCACTTTAATCGATGCATCGTTTGTAGCTTCAGAAAGATATTTCAAGCAAGCCTCATCTTTCTTTTGAGCTAAAATATCACCAATAACGTAATTCACAGCCGCATCCTGGGGATGTCTTTGATAATATTCCTGAAAAAGAGGTAATGAATCTTTTTCCTGTTTAAATTCTCGGGTAAGACGAGCTTTTTCCCAAAGTTCATCATCGGAAAGAGAGGCATTATCTTTTTCTTCTAATTCATTTAGTTTTTTATTACTTTCTAGAACATATTCATAACGCTCTCTCCAGCGCTCTTCATTCATCTCTTTCCAGTCTGAATCAAATTCCTGCAAAATCTTTCGATAATTTTTCCCCAGCCAGACTTGTGCAGCTGACTGATCAAAGGTCTTGAATGAAATTTTCTTTTCACCCATTGCCTTTAGGCGATCAGCAAGCGCAGGATGCGTATTATGATAAGCAGTCTTTTGCTCCAGTTCTTTTTTAAGACCTTCTTTTATTTCTTCCTTAGCTTGCGAATTATTGACTAAAAATTGAGAGAGTCCTTCATAGGGAGGTCCTTCAGGTTGTGGGGCAACATCAGCCTTTTTGAAAAACTTGTCCCAATAGTGCTCTTCCACATAGGGGGCAGCTACATGAACATTCACTAAAGCTCTACTGGCGATAGCAGGGGAAGTTAGCTCAGCAGAAATAGCATCTGCCTCATATTCATTATTCCTCGCTAAGGCAAAAGAATATGCTGAAAATCGTGGGACATACCAATTAAAAAATCTTCTTAAAATTCCCGGGCCAAATCCATCAGCGTGACCAAACGCATCCATGACTTTTTGCCAGGTGATTCTAACTCTGTAAATCCATCCGGCAAAGCGACTGTGATTTTTTGATAAGTGGCCAAACTCATGGGCTAAGACGGCCCTCATTTCTTCAGGAGAAAGCATTAGAAGAAGTTCCAATCCTAAGGTGAGTGTATTGTATTGCCAACCAAATACTCCCAAACGAGGAGTTTGTACCACCGAGGCGTTTAAATCGTAATTAAGGAGTACTTGGTGGATCGGCAAGGCATCCAATTTTTCCCTCAGTTGATCAATTTCTTTATAGAGCTCCGGAAACTCTTCACGTTTCAGTTGATATCCGGTTGGTTTATCAAACTTTACCCATAAAGCCTTCACTAATACCCAGGCTAAAACACACAAAGGGATAATTAATTTCTTTTTTAACAATAGAACTGCAAAGGTGGTGCTTAAAAATGCAAACCAAACTGATCCACCAATGAGTGCCACCACTGCAAAAAGTATTAAAAAAATTGCCAGGTATCCCAACAGAGCAAAAAGCAAAAGCTTGTTGTGGTAGGATGTTTTATTCTCATTAACTTCTTTTTCTGCTTGCTTAACACGTTCGATAAACTGCTCTTCAGTCATTGCCACAATTAGCCCGCTCCATCATCAAATTTGATAGTTTTTAATAAAAAATTCCTCCGAGAACTACCCTAATTAAGCAATTTAATTGTTAACTGAGACATAGTAAATGGAAAATTAAAACTGATTGAATTACCAAAAGTTAAAATCCATCCTTGCTTGCTATCAGAAAGTTTTGATCAAGCAATTAAAAGAAGATAAAAGGAAGAGAAGCTTTTAAATTAATCTTATAATCCCGTTGGGTAATCCAGGAATTCTGTAGTGAGGTCGAATTTTTGTTCAAGGTGTTTTCCAACGGCTTGGACACCACCGGTTTCAGTAGCATAATGCCCTGCAAAAATCAGAGCACAATTTCCCTCAACTGCATCATGAAATTGATGATTTGCACCTTCGCCGGTTATGTAACAATCTAAACCTTGTGCAACGGCTTGTTGTATTATATCTCCCGCACCTCCGGTCACCACCCCAACCGTTTCCACTTTTTTATTACCAATTACTTTTACAGAAGCTCCCAATTGGTCTTCTAGAAGTTTTCCCAAAGCCTGCGAAGTTTGGGGAAGGACCCTACCCTTTAATCCGATTAATTGATCCTCATATTTGCCAAAAGGTTCAGTTTTTTCCAATCCAATTTTTTCAGCCAAAGCCTTGTTGTTTCCTAAAACAGGGTGCACATCTAGAGGTAGGTGGGCCGAATATAATCCAAGATTTCCTCGGATCATGGCTCCCAATTTATTGTAATAGGATCCTCGAACAGATTGGAGACCTCCCCAAAATAAACCATGGTGGACAAACATCATTTGACACTTCTTTTCAATGGCCATTTCAATGGTAGCTAGACAGGTATCTACTGCCAATCCTACTTTTTTAATCTCACCCGTGTTTTCCACCTGCAATCCGTTTAGTGCCCGGGAAGAATCTCTGATATTATGAATGTCCAAAATCTGATCAAGATATTGGCTGAGTTGTATAATGTTCATGGCCATATTTGGTTAAATTAAATTTACGCGGTTAAAAAATTTATTGAACTAGAATTTTATACCAATTTTGAAATTCTTCCTATTCTGAGTTTTTATCATATTGCATAGTTATGTTTGCTTATATTATTAGAAATATTGGACAGCGTCTTGTTTTACTAGTATTTATTTCTATTATTGCTCACGCCGTGGTGCATATTGCACCCGGAGAACCCAGCTTGGTGGATCCATCAAATCCACGAATGAAACCTGAAGACATTCAACGTATTCGAAATGCATTTCATTTGGATGATCCTCTTCACATTCAATACATTTATTGGATTCGAGATTTAATCTCCGGGGATTTGAAAGCTTTTAAAGATGGGCAGCCCGTTCTAGCAAAAATTTGGGATCGGTTTCTAAACTCTTTACCTTTATTCCTTGTAGGAACTCTTATCACCTGGTGCATCGCATTTCCCGTTGGTGTTCAGTCGGCTGTGCACAGGGGAACTTTTTTTGACCGATCCAGCACTTTTATTTCATACGCTCTTATATCTATTCCAGGTTTTTTCCTTTCTTATATCTGTATTATTTTCATAGTAAAGGTTTTTGATATCCCTGTTATGGGAATGAATACATTTGGCCTGGAAAATGCTTCCTGGTTGATTCAATCTATGGATCGAATTTGGCACCTAACAATTCCCGCATTAATGACAGCCATAACGGGAGTCGCTGTTCTTTCTCGATATGTTCGATCTCAAATGCTAGAGGTCATCCAACATGATTACATTAGAACCGCAAGAGCAAAAGGGTTAACGGAAGAGGAAGTAATTTATAAGCATGGATTGCGTAATGCTCTTTTGCCATTTATCACTATGTTTGGCCTGATGATACCGGGATTAATTGGTGGATCGGTAATCTTTGAAACCATTTTTGCCTGGCCGGGTATGGGGCGTTTAGCTTATGAAGCTATATTGGCCCGAGATTTTCCTGTTATCCTAACAATAAACCTTTTTTCTGCCATTTTAACCTTACTGGGAACTCTTGTCTCGGACGTACTATACGCCGCAGTTGATCCTAGAATTAAATATTCTTGATAAAGTTTCATGAACACAATTACTTTAAATAAAGAAGACATATCAGGCCCGGAGCAGAGTTTACTCAAAGAGCGCTGGAACTTTTTTAAAAAGGACAAGAGAGCTTATTTCAGTTTAATTTTTTTATTAGTTTTATTTTTGATGGCTATAGTTGGAAAATTATTAACTCAATTTCACCTCCTGTTTGATCCCTCCACTGTTCGTTTGTCAGAAAAATTTCTTCCACCGATGACTCCTTTCACAAGCCAACTGATCTCCGCTCAGGATTCACCTCCCTTTGGTATTTATCTAATGGGAACAGACAATCTGGGGCGAGATGTTTTTTGCCGCATGTTAGAGGGTACGTTCGTATCTTTAACAATTGGTTTTGTGGCGGTTGGAATATTCGTTTCCGTGGGAGTATTTCTAGGTGGATTGGCGGGTTTTTATGGGCAAAAACGATTGGGATTTGTTTCAGTGGATACTTTGATAATGAGATTTGTGGATATTATGTTATGCTTCCCGACTTTTTTCTTAATTCTAACGGTTGTGGCATTACTTCCTCCCAGCATATACAACATTATGATTGTCATTGGTTTAACGAGTTGGATGGGAACAGCACGGTTCGTCCGAGCGGAATTCCTTTCTCTTCGCGAGCAAGATTATGTAATGGCCGCCAAAAGCCAAGCCATTCCAGAATTTAAAATTATTTTTCAACACATCGTCCCCAATGCGATTGCTCCTGTTTTAGTTTCAGCCACCATTGGAGTGGCAACCGCTATTCTCACAGAATCCGCTTTAAGCTTTTTAGGATTCGGTGTACAACCTCCTGATGCCACTTGGGGAAATATTCTTGCCGATGGTAAACAATATATTTTCGACGCTCCCTGGCTCACCTTTATTCCCGGCTTTACCATCCTTTTTGTGGTTTTAGCTTTTAATCTATTTGGAGAAGGTTTACGCGAAGTATTTAATCCTAAATTAAGACAAAAACGATAACCCCGACTCCATCATGATTTATCTACAAAACTTAAAAAAGCAATTTGGCCCTAAAATTTTGTTTAACGACATTAGTTTTCATTTAAGGCCACAAGAACGGGTTGGGCTTGTAGGGGAGAACGGAACCGGGAAAACAACATTAATGAAAGTGATTCTTGGTCGTTCCGGGTTAGATAGTGGAAACATCGTAATTCGTAAGGGTTCGCGAGTAGCCATGTTAGAGCAGGAATTAGAAGTATCTCAAGAAAGTGTTCTCCATAAAGTAGTCTTTGGAGATCCCCATTTTAAGAAAATAAAAGAGTCACTGGAAAAAATACAAAATGATGAAACTCTGCATCAAAAGAATCCGGAAGGGTGGTCTCGACAGTTAGGAGACCTGCAGCACGAATTCGAACGTTTGGGAGGATATGAAAGGGAAGCCAATGCACAGGCTATTCTAACCGGCTTGGGATTTAAATTGGATCAGTTGGGCCAGCCTTTAGAAAATTTTTCCGGAGGATGGAGGATGCGAGCGGAACTGGCTCGAATATTATTACAAAACCCGGATGTATTACTTCTTGATGAGCCCACCAATCATTTGGATTTAAAGTCTGTCATCTGGCTAGAGTCTTTTTTAAAAAACTTCGAAGGAAGCATTCTACTCATTTCTCATGACCGTAAATTTTTAAACAGCCTGGTCGGAAGGATTGTGGAAATTGATCGTGGCAAATTAAGTATTTTCCCCGGCAACTACGATGCTTATGAAACTTTAAAGGCAGAACGTATTTCACAATTAGAAGCCCAGGCGGCACAGCAAAATAGAAAAATTGCACAATTGGAAAAATTCATAGAACGCTTTCGCGCTAAAAACACCAAAGCTACTCAAGTGCAGAGTAAAATTAAAATGCTTAACAAAATTGACCGCGTGGAAACGTTCCAGCAAACCAAAACAGTTCAATTCAGGTTTCCGCAACCACAACGCACAGGGCGAATCGTAGCAGATATAAAGCAGGTCTCAAAAAGCTACGGAGACTTACAAGTATACAAAGATTTTTCTATTGCGATTGAACGCGGTTGGAAAATTGCTTTAGTTGGTGACAATGGTGCAGGGAAGTCCACATTGTTAAAGCTCCTTTCGGGAAAATTGGAGTTTGATTCCGGAGAAATTAAATTGGGAGCCAATGTCACGAGAGCTTATTTTGCCCAACATCAATCCGAAGTATTGAATTTAAAAAATACAGTTCTCGAGTCTATGGAAGAAGTAGCACCGCATCTTAACCGAACCGCTAAGCAAAGTATATTAGGTGCTTTTCTTTTTTCAGGTGATGAGGTTAACAAACCGGTGAAAGTTCTTTCCGGAGGAGAGCGGTCTCGGTTATCGCTTGCTAGAATTTTGGCCCATCCAGCTTCGTTCTTACTTTTGGATGAACCCACCAATCACTTAGACATGCGCTCTTGTGAAATTTTAACAGCGGCCTTAGAAGACTTTGAAGGGACTATAATTACCATCTCACATGACCGCTATTTCCTGGACGGTATAATCAACCAGGTTTGGGAAGTAGATGAAGGAACTGTCAAAAAATATTCAGGAAACTTCAGTGATTACGAATGGGCCAAAGATAGAGAAAATGAAAACCTGTTAAATACTCCCGAAATCAAAGAGTCCTCAAAACCAAAGAATTCGCAATTAAGAAAAGAGCAAAAAAGAAAAGAAGCTGAAGAACGCAACTTACGATATCGAAAATTAAAACCTTTGGAAACCCAACTCAAAAAATTGGAAAAGGAGTTGGAAGTCATAATGCAAAAATCACAAGACCTATCTGACAAACTGGCAAGCGAACGAATTTACGAAGAGGATGCCAAAGAAGAACTCATGAACACACTCTCTATACAAAAAGATCTTTCAAAGAAAGAAAGCGATCTTTTAAACGAATGGGAAACTCTTTCCAAAAAAATCGAAGAAATCTCTGAGTCCCTTAAGTAAAAGTTATCTCGGAATAAAATATTGGAAACTTTCTTTGAAATTATTTTAATAATTGCTGCATTATTTATCTCTGGGATTGTCATTTTTCCGACTTTTTTTGGAGCTCCCTGGCATCCAACGTCAAAAAAAAAGATTCGAGAAATCTTAGAATTTTGTCAACCCATCAAGGGACAAACTATTATTGATCTAGGCTCGGGAGATGGACGAGTCGTTATTATGGCGGCGAAAGAATATAGTCTTCATGGAATTGGGCTAGAAATTGATCCATTCAAAGTATGGTTTGCCAAGCTAAAGGCTCGCTGGGAAGGAGTCGATGACAGGGTAACAATATTGCGGAAAAATATTTTTGAATACAATTATGGAGAGGCTGATATTCTTTTTATATATTTAACCCACCAAGCAATCGATAAATTGTTTCCAAAAATTTTGAACCAACTTAAACCGGAAGTTAAAATTATTTGCTACCGATTCTGCCTGAAAGGTTTGCAACCTCAAAAGGTCAATCAGCAAAAAAATATTTTTTTGTATTCGCTCAACAAGGGGAACAAATTAAGCCATTATTCTTAATTTGAAATTTTTTCAACAAATCCTTGCCAAACATACGCCGTTTTTCCATCAACCTCTACTTTAAGCCAAGGTTTATTATTTATTATTTTCTGAGTCGTTTCAATCAACATCAAACGTTCACCCTTCTTGACTTTCATAAGAACTGCAAATTTCATTGCAGGCCCTTTGCGTAAAGAAAGGTTATCAATCCGTGTTCGTAAATAAACTTCCTTATTTTGAGGCTCCTGCTCAACAGGTTTTGCTTGAGTGTTTTCATTTGATGACTCAATAGTTGCATCTTTTGTGGGAGTTTGATTTAAAGTTGGATCTTGTCCATTTATTTTGCTTGTCGTAGACACCTCTCTATCAGGAGGATTTGATTTTTTCGACTCCTCTACCGAGCCTAAATCCGGAGGTACTTGCAAAGCTGTTTCCTTACCAACATCAGTAGATCCTGGGACTTTTGAATCTGTAGATTCCAATTCAGGTAAGGCAGCTACCATTTTGGATTCGTCTTTAAATCTGACAAAAATAGGATTGGCGACTAACCGGTTTGTGGATTCAGTTTCAATCATTAATCTGTAATAATGCAAACCCGATTTCTGAATTTCATTATCCGTCCATTTCCAATTAATAGGAAGCTCTGTAGAAAATTTCTGGATAATATTTCCATCACGTATGAGTTTAACAGAAGCATTTTCTTTCTTTCCGGAAATAGATCGAACTTTGATATTTACCTCAGGGTAATCTTGAACAATCATTTCATCACCTAAAGTAACGCTTTGCCCTCCGTTGGTTTCCTTCAAATTGAATTCATCCAGAGATAAACGATCTTTTAGGGATAATGAGCTTACAGAATACATTCTTCCTGATCGCATAGCATCAACCACAGAGGCTTGATCTTTATTTCGTACTAAAATTACTGTTCGAATCGAACCCAGTTTGGGTCCATCTTCTTGTTGGCAATGAAAATCGCTGGACCCATAACCCCAGATAGGCCATTTCCTTTTTCCAATCAGGTATAAGTTTAAAATTTGATCCCATTCCTTAGAAGGTTGGATCAAAGAAATCGGATTATTGCCTAAAGCTTGGAATCCCACATAACCATTTGTTTGAAATAAGTCCTCCGGATGTGGCTTTGTTTCCGTTTTAAAAGATAAGCCTTCATCTTCTGCCTTTGGTGGATGCTCAAGGTGATTCCAAAAGGTCAGAGCACCTTTAGAGTTGGCATAATTAATCATCTCTTGATAAGGCAGTGGACCTGGATCTCCATTATATTGATCAAACAAAGAGCTTCTAAACGGATGATTATTGATTGCCAACAAAAAAGCAATCAATGCCAGGGTTAAAGATAATTTGGGAAATCTTTTTGAGAAGAATAATAAAACGCTAATTAAACAAAGCAGAATGAAAATAATAAACTGAGGAAAAAATTTTTCCGAATATTTACTGGAATAGTTACTATTTAAAGTAGGAATTTGTTCATAATCCAAGGGTGATGGCAAACCCAATACTAAAATATGTTTGCCCCAATTGTGAGCTAAAAGATTTTTTTCAAATAAACTTCCCGTCCAATAATAAAAGGGAGCACTTTCCATCCCTGGAATAAGGATCAATTCATCTGACATCTCATTATTAAGGTTCACCTCTGTTAAATAAGCTGAAGCACTATTAAATAAAATGGAGGGGAACTCTTCTTTCTTTTTTAAAATGCGCTCAAATGGCCAAACCCCATATTCAAGAGATTTACGATCATGATCCCCAAAGATCAACCCATCAAGTTCACTTTCTCTTGCTAAATTCGAAACCTCTTGGATGGAATGACAGCCATCGCTGAAACGAGTTTTTACATCTACAGCAAAATCTAACTGAATAAACTTAGCCTCGAGGGGAGAATAGGCTATTAAAATAATCCACAACATAGCTATAACCCGTCTTACTAAATCAATAAATTTGTTACTCCCCAAGTACATTCATTTCCTGTTTCAAATACGCTAACGGATTCCTAAAAAGTTACAAACAATCCAAAGATGCCCGGTTAAGATATATTTTTGCTAATAAAGACATTATACGTTCGGAACTAAAGAAACGGAACCCAATTGCCAATAAATTCCCAATTTTTCGGGCATTTATCGATGAGAAGCGGTTATCAATTAATGCAACTTATGGTATACTTCCTTTTAAATAAAGGTTTTGACCGTTCGCTTTCCTAACAGCGTATATTGAAGTTCCCCAACCCCCTTAGCAAAAAAGAAACGCCACACTGCGAGGCTGAATAATTCATGAATTATAAAATCCTGGTTGCAGACGACAGTATCACCATCCAAAAAATTGTGGCTATGGCTTTTGAAAAAGAAAACGTCACCGTAGAAGGAAAAAGTGACGGACAAGCTGCATATGATTTTCTTTCGGAGTTTCAACCTCAAATTGTATTAGCAGACATTGATATGCCTGAAATAAATGGATTTGAGTTGAGTAAAAAAATCAAAGAATCTGAAGAACTGGATTCCATTAAAGTACTGCTTTTGGCAAGTGACTTCGAAGACTTTGATGACAATCAATTTTCAGAATCGAAGGCTGACGATTATATTTCCAAACCCTTTAAGTCTGACGATATTGTAAAAAAAGTGAAGACCTTACTCCCGGACTTTAATAATCCTTCTGAAGAAAATGAGCCAAAACCAATAGAAACGGCTGAATCTAAAAATGAAATAGAAAACTCTCAGGAAAATCCCAATACTGAAGAAACTCCATCCTCAAATAAAAGCAGCAAAGTTCTAAAATTAGAACTTGAAAATATGTTGGCTGAAAGTAAAGAGATTTTAGATAATGCCGTAGAAGAAATTGTTAATGATCCGGAAATTGATATCCCTACTAATAAAACTCCCGACGAGAATTTTACCCATAAAAAAATCCCTCCTGCAAAGGAAGTTTTAGAAGAGGTCCAGGAAGAAATAGAGGCTTTGCAAAGTCAAGGTGTTGATTCCACCCTTTCAGATAATACTTTACTGGCAGAAGTTGAAAATTACGTGGAATCTGTGGACGAATTAAATAAAACATTTAATCAAGTAATTGGAAAAGAAAACTTCTCAAATTCCTCAAATAACGGCCCTCAATCTTTGTCTAAGGAAGAAACAAAAGAATCAGAATCTTCAACCCATTTGGGAAATGGTGACACCTCTAAGCCTAGCCTCCTCCAAGAAACTCTTTCCTATATTTCGGAAATTTCTGGGAATGTTAATAATTTGGATAGTGAGCCTTCATCTCCTGAAGTTTTAGCGCAATCCCACGAAATTAACGCCCAAAATGAAAAGATTACTGCAGTGGTCAATGAATACTTTACTAACGCATTAAAAAAGCCCCTTAATCCTTCCAACAAAGGGGAAATGGATGAGTTATCCCAAAGTATCCTGCAAACCATCCGAGAAGTGGTAAAAGAGATTGCACCAGACGTAATACGAGCCATTGTCCAGGAAGAAATCGATAACATAAAAAATATGGAATCTCCTAAAGACTCTTAACTTTTTCCCTAAACATTCGTTGCATGTCTTAGGAGAATTGTTTACCCTTCTATTTCTAAATTTTCCTAATAAACTTTTTATTCATATTTCAATGATCCAATTAGACAAACAGTACCAACCTGAAGAAGTGGAATCAAAATGGATTCAATATTGGCAGAAACATCAATTAGCACATGCCGACGAATCCCTGAATAACCCAACTTTTTCCATGGCTATACCTCCCCCAAATATTACCGGATCTCTACATATAGGGCATGCTTTTAATAATACTTTGCAGGATATATTAGCGCGGTGGAAACGCATGCAAGGCTTTAATACTCTTTGGCAACCGGGAACGGATCATGCCGGAATTGCCACCCAAAATGTTGTTGAACGACAGCTCCACGCAGAAGGGACCACCCGTCATGATATCGGTCGCAAAGATTTTATTGATCGCGTGTGGAAATGGCGTAACGAATCCGGAGGGAGTATAAATAAACAATTGGTAAAGTTAGGCGCATCTTTGGATTGGGAAAGAGATCGATTCACTATGGATGAAGGGTTATCCCGCGCCGTTAGAGAAGTTTTTGTCACCCTCTATGAAGAAGGGTTAATTTATAAAGGAGATTATATTATCAACTGGTGCCCTCGATGTCATACAGCTTTATCTGACTTAGAGGTAGAGCACCAAGAAAAAAAAGGGAACCTTTATCATATTCGATATCCCTTTAAAGACGGAAGTGGCTATATCATTGTAGCTACCACGCGGCCAGAAACAATGTTGGGAGATACAGCGGTTGCTATTAATCCTGCGGACGAGCGCCATCAAAAAAACTCAGGAAAAACATTAGTATTACCATTATTAAATCGAGAACTTCCTATCATTGAAGATAATTATGTGGATACTACTTTCGGAACAGGCGCGTTAAAGGTAACTCCCGCTCATGATCCTAATGACTTTGAAATCGGAATGCGCCACAATCTACCATCTATCAATGTGATGGATATCGACGCTAAAATGAATGAGGAAGCAGGCCCCTACAAAGGTCAGGACCGGTTTCTTGCAAGAGAATCTGTTTTAAATGATTTAAAGAAGTCAAACCTCCTCGAAAAAATCGAAGATATCGCGCACTCCGTAGGCCATTGCTACCGCTGCAAAACGGTAGTGGAGCCATACCTCTCCAAGCAATGGTTTGTCAAAACCAAACCACTTGCCGAACCAGCCATGGAGGCTGTAAGAAACGGCAACATACAAATCGTCCCCAAGTTTTGGGAGAATACCTATTTCGAATGGATGGAAAATATTCGAGATTGGTGCATTTCCAGGCAAATCTGGTGGGGACACCAAATTCCAGCGTGGAATTGCTCTGCTTGTGAACAAATTACAGTTTCGAGAGAAACTCCGCAAGCTTGTTCTCATTGCAACCATGGGAATTTGGTTCAAGAAGAAGACGTTTTGGATACCTGGTTTAGCTCCGCCCTCTGGCCGTTCTCTACCTTAGGGTGGCCTGATTCTACTGAATCCTTAAAAAAGTTTTACCCCACTACTGTTATGTGTACCGGGTTTGATATTTTGTTCTTTTGGGTAGCTCGAATGATTATGATGGGTTTAAAGTTTATGGATGACATTCCTTTTCGCTATGTTTATATCCATGCTCTCATAAGGGATGCGGAAGGACAAAAGATGAGCAAGACTAAAGGAAATGTAATCGACCCGTTGATAATGATGAAGGAATACGGCACTGATGCACTTCGATTCACCTTAGCAGCGTTTGCAGCCCAGGGTAGAGATATCAAATTAGCAGAAGACCGAATTGAAGGTTATAGAAATTTCTGCAATAAACTGTGGAATGCTTCTCGATTTGCTTTTATGAATCTCGAAGATTATTCCGGAGATTGTCAACTAAAGGAAAGTAAAGATCGTAGCTTGGCGGATGATTGGATATTAAGCCGACTCAATGAAACCTGCAAAGAGGTTGATTTGGCTCTCCAAAATTTTAAATTTAATGAAGCCGCATCGAACATTTATAAATTTATTTGGAATGAATTTTGTGATTGGTACATTGAGCTATCCAAATCTCGGTTGAATTCTAAAAACCTCTCCGAGCGACAAACCACTCAGAATGTTTTGATCCATGTTTTAGAAGCCAGCTTAAAATTATTGCATCCAATCATGCCATTCATTACGGAAGAAATTTGGCAAAAGCTTCCTCATAAGAATTTGAGTATTATGGTGGCGCCTTATCCAACTTTTGATCCCGAAAAGCACAACCTGGAAGCAGAAAATCAAATGAATAAAATTATGGGTTTGATTAATATTGTACGCAATATTCGAGGAGAAATGAATCTCAACCCCGGTCTTCAAGTTCCCTTGAAAATTAGAACCAACGATCCGGAAATTGAAAAAGTAATCTCTATTGATTCTTCTATCAAATATGTCAAAGAATTAGCTCGTGTAGAAGATTTAGAAATAGGTCCCAATATTACAAAACCAAAAGTCTCTGCTTCTTCAGTATTTGAATCAAATGATGTTCATATTCCTTTAGAAGGATTAATGGATTTTGAAGAAGAAAAAAAACGGGTAGAAAAAGAAATAAAAAAAATTGAAAAAGACATGGTATTCTTAGAGAAGAAACTATCCAACCCCAACTTTGTGGATAAAGCGCCTGCCGAGGTAATACAAAAAGACCAACGGCGAAAACAGGACCTGTCTGAGAAACACCTCAAATTAAAGTCTCATTTAGAGACTATAAAACAGGCAATTTCGTAAATCTTTCCTCGGTTTATTAAGGATTAATACATAAATAAATAATTCAAGAAACTATGGATGCAACTTTTGAACTACCCACACGCGAAAAGGTATCTAAAGAAGATACATGGGATTTGACCGGACTATATCCTAATGATGAGGCATGGGAGAGCGACTTTATTTCCCTGGAAACTCAATTAAAAAGTTATGGAGATTTTCAAGGAACTCTTAGAGAATCTTCTCAAAAGCTAAAAATTTGCCTTGAGTTTGACATGGAGTTCTCTCGCACCTTGGAAAGTGTTTATACCTACATTCACCTAAAAAATGATGAAGATAAAACAAATTCTTTCTATCAGGGACATTTTGAAAAAACCACTCAATTGCTTACCAATTACCAACAAGCGCGTAGTTACATAAATTCTGAATTAATGTCTATCCCTGAAAATACCATGCAGGCGTTTTTGGAAGACACAGAATTAAATTTTTTCAAACTTCATATAGAAAGACAATTGCGTTATCGACCCTATACTTTATCGCAAAAAGAAGAATCGCTACTGGCAGCCTCTTCTGAAATTGCACGCATACCTCAAAACGTCTTTGGAATGTTAGATAATGCAGATCTCAAGCTAGGTTCCATTCAAGATTCTAAGGGAAATCAAATTTCCATCACCCATGGAAATTTTCAAAGCCTTTTACAAAACCCTAATCGAGAGTTAAGAAAAAATGCTTTCCATACGTTTTACAAAGCTTATGAAAACCATCAATTCACCTATGCCTCACTTTTGAATGGAAGCGTTAAAAAAGATGTGTTTTATTCAAAAACTAGAGGGTATTCCTCTGTCCGTGAAAAAGCCTTATTTTCTGAAAATATTCCTATTCAAGTTTATGACAATTTAATTAATGCCGTGCATAAAAACCTGGAACCCCTTTACAAATATTTCAAGATTAGAAAACAGTTGTTAAATTTAGAAGAACTTCATATTTATGACTGTAGTGTTCCCCTCGTTGAAAATATAAAGTGGAACATGTCTTATATAGAAGCGGTAAAAAAAATTGATGCCGCTCTTGCCCCTCTTGGGGATGATTATGTGAATATCTTGAAAAAAGGACTTTTAGAAGATCGTTGGGTTGACCGATATGAAAATAAAGGGAAGAGAAGTGGAGCCTATTCCTCTGGCTGTTATGACTCTAACCCCTTTATCCTTATGAATTATCTGGACGACAACATAAATAGCGTGTACACTTTAGCTCATGAGGCTGGTCATTCAATGCATTCATACTATTCCAAAAAGACACAGCCTTACCTATATGCAGACTATACGATATTTGTAGCTGAGGTTGCTTCAACTTTTAATGAGGCCCTCCTTACCCGGTTTCTCCTTAATGAAGACATTGACCGGGAAATGAAAATTTACTTAGTTTGCCGCGAGATTGATAACTTCCGGGGCACATTGTATAGGCAAACTATGTTTGCGGAATTTGAACACCAAATTTATTCCGCCGCTGAAAAGGGAGATCCCCTAACCGTAGATTCATTTAAAAATATTTATAAACAACTACTGAAACTTTATTTTGGAAGGGATGTCCAATTAGACCCTTGTCTTGAGTTAGAATGTTTCCGCATCCCTCATTTCTATTTTGGATTTTATGTTTATAAATATGCCACTGGTATTTCCGCTGCCTATGCATTAGCAGATCGAGTTTGTTCCGGCGGCGCAAAAGAATTGAGTGATTACCTCAATTTTTTAAAATCAGGTGGCTCCAAATTTCCTATTGATCTTCTTAAAGATGCTGGTGTGGATTTAAGTTCTCCAGAACCCATCCAAACCGCCCTGAAGAAGTTTTCAAATTTAGTTAATGAATTAGAGAAGTTAACATCTACATCTCCATGATTTTATACTTTCATGCTATTCCGTTATTTTCTCTAAGGGTCAACCATTATTGATAATCTCTCTATAAAGGACTGACATCTTGAGACGTACAAATTCGAACCAAAGGTCTCACAACCGCAATAATAACTCGCAAAGACAAAACAACAAAAACGGACGCTCCTCGAACACCTCCAACAAATCGAGAACCCGTAATCCAAACTCTTCCAGTTCCAAACAAGCGACTAAAATGTGGCTACAAGCTTCCTCTAAGACACTCACGTCTCACATTCCAATGATTTCAAAAAATCAGTCCAAAGATGGATCATCAAACAGAAAAACAGAACAAAACGGTGGTAAATCAGGAGAAAACAACCGCTATAAATCCAAAAATAAGTCCTATGGAGACAAACAACAATCCGACAAACCCAACAATCGCTCTTCCAATCGAAATCGTTTTCAAAAAAAGTCAAATGGCAGGAAACCCAATGGTCACCACAAATCTAATGCAGCAAAAAAACCTAATACAGGAAGTCGCTTAGTAGCGAACATAGAACCTTTTGAATTGTTTTGCGCGTATCATCTAGGGATTAGCTCTGACAAGCGATATCGACCCGCAAATATAAACGAAGTAGCTAATCGCTTCAGAGTTGACCCAGCCACTATTCGGCAAGCTCTTAAAGATTACAAGATGGATTCAGCTTCACTGTTAGATCTTGATTTTGATATGGCTCTAGCTCAATTGGATATCCAAGTGGCCCCGGAAGGAGTAGACCGTTCTGAATTAGCTAAAAACCTTTATTCTGAATTTCTCGATGCTCCTCATGTAAAACGTGATTGGCATAAAATCTTAGAAGAAGATAGAAAAGAAAATCAGAAGATTTTCAAGGATTAGGATTTGCTAGTTTGGGAGGTGACTTTTTTATTTTACGCTCAAACTGAAGTGCTTCTTCCATGATCTGATCTTCCAATTTCATTGCCCTACCATTTGAACATTGTAAATCATTTAATAACATTGAAAACGCAAATTTTTCTCCATCCTTGCTTTGGAAATAACCTGATAGAGCGCTAACCCCATTTAATGTTCCAGTTTTTACTCTGATCTTCTGAGCTGACTTATTTCCCAGCATCCGTTCTTCCACACTTCCATCCAAACCCATCACTCCCAACGCTGAGATAAATTCAGGAAAAATACTTAAATCATTGTAAGCGTCTTCCAATACTCGAATAATATGATTAGTAGTTAATCTATTTTTTCGAGAAAGCCCGGAACCCCCAACTATCTTAAATCGATCTGAAGAAATTCCCAGACTTTGTAAATATTCATGCAAAAACCGAACTCCATTTTTGGTTGTTCCCGGAGGTCCAAAATATTCTGCAGCAAGGACTCTTAAAATTTGTTCCGCCATAAAATTATTGCTGAATTTATTTAATCCACGCAAAATTTCGGCTAAGGGTTCTGACTCGTGCTCCACTAATAATTTGTGTGATTTGGGCAAACTCCCTCTTTTAATTTTCCCTTTGATTTCTACTCCCGCTCGTTTTAAAAAATCCTTGAATACATTCAGCGTATACCACTGAGGGTCTGTTACATTAAGATAGTACTTTTTACGAGCCACCCTTTTAGGAATCTTTCCTGCCACTACCAATTCATCATAATTTTTATGCGGCAAACGGTTTACAATCAAATCACTTTTATAACCTCTTTTTGAAGTTACAGCCGTATTGGTTACTTGAATGTAAGGGCTTGGGGGATCAACAATCACTAATGGAGGTTTTCCTATTTTTCTATTGGGTGCAATGTGAACCGTAATAGTATTAAAGTTAAAAGCCAAGGCTCCTATGGGTGCAAGATAAGCATCCGCCCCTTTATAGCTCCCCCAATTTGGAAGAGGACCCTGGCCCATAAAATAACTATTATCTGCAATAATATTTCCTATCACCTTCTTAATAGGAAAGTTTTTCAATTCATTGACCAATATCCACATCTGTTCAGTCACCAAACTCGGGTCTCCAAACCCTTTAATATATAAATTCCCCCTTAGAGTCGTTCCTTCCACATGTCCATCTGTGTACAACCTTGTATAAAACCTATAATCCGGACCAACTCGTTTTAATGCGGCAACAGAAGTTATAATTTTTAAATTCGAAGCTGGAATGAGTTTGCGATCACTATTAAGTTCAAATAAAGTTTCTTTTTGATCTAAAGAATAAAACTTAATTCCTATCTGGGAGGTTTTGTTACAGGAAGAAGCGAGAATTTTCTTCAGTTTATCGTGGAACTGAAAAACCGAATTTGATTTTTCAGCAGAAATTGCTTTGAAAGGAACCAAAATCAAAATGCCTACAATAAAAAAGTAGGCAAAAATATTTTTTTGATTACAATGTTTAAAAATCATTTGGGATTTTTATAAGACCTTAAAACTATATTTGTAATAAATTTCGAGTGAAAGAGCAAAAAAAAACTTAATCTCTTAATGCCATCGGTAGATTTTTTTTAATCTTTAAACATAATTGTAAATTCTTTACAGGTGATTCATGAATTATGATTTGGTTGGTATCGGAAATGCTTTAGTTGACATTGAAGTTCAAGTAGAAGACGATTTTATAAAAAAAAATAACCTGGTAAAAGGTGGAATGACCCTATCCACTCCAGAAGATCAAAAAAAAATTCTCGACGCTGTTTCAGACAAATCAAAAAAAATTGCTTCTGGTGGATCTGCTGCAAATACAATCCACGGTGTGGCCGCTCTGGGTGCCGGTGCATATTATTTGGGGCGAGTAGCCGACGACTCATACGGAAAACATTATACAGAAGATATGAAAGAATGCGGAGTAGGATTCCCAGGAACCGATTCCGTCCTGCAAGGAACAGGAACATGCGTAATTTTAATCACACCTGACAGCGAACGTACCATGCTGACACATTTAGGCATTTCTTCTAACCTTCACCCAGATAATGTAGACCAAACCATTGTCCGAAATTCTAAATTTATCTATATCGAGGGTTATCTTTGGACAGGAGACGATACTCGTCAGGCCGCTCTTACAATGGCTGAAATGGCACGTGCTGAGGACATTCCGGTAGCCTTTACGCTAAGTGATGCCTTTATTGTAAACACTTACAAGGATTCCGTGAAAGAATTTATTCAAAGGAAAGTGGATATTTTATTTTGCAATGAAACCGAAGCTTTAGCCATGGCTGATTCCAATGAACCGGACAAGGCTTTTGAAATTTTACAAGGCTCGACTGAATATTTATTCATGACCAGGGGCAGTGAGGGTGCATGGGTGGGAAAATCTGGCCAACCCCGAATTCAGATCAATCCTTTTCAAGTTGAAGCTTTAGATACCACCGGTGCAGGAGATTTGTTTGCCGCCGGATCCCTATACGGGTTATTAAATAACTTTAGCTTGAAAGAAGCAGGAATATTGGGCTCCTATTGCGCTTCAGAAGTAATTACTCACTTTGGTGGACGAATGCCTCCTCATTCTCATAAAGAAATGGAAAAAATTTTAGAATTATATTCAGAGTAATCCTGAATTAAAAAAAATTATTTGGGCAACATTTCTTTTTGATGATATTGGGTCCATAAGTCGCAATGACTTCTCGCATATGCCTCAAACCCCATGAGCCTAGGCTTCCATTTTTTCTTAAGTGAGAGATAACATTCCTGCGCTACAGCATCGTAATAATCACTCATTTTCATATAAGGATCATTTGATTTTGACTTATTTAATATCTCTTGAAGAGAGACTTTTTTCAGAGCTTCTCGATTTGCTTTTTTTGAGGACAAATAATATTGAAAAATTTCTTTCATTTCCTTTCGAGACCCCTCTCGAAACCCATGCCCTGAAACATAAAAATCAAAATCGTAGTTTAAGGCTTTTTTTATCCCCAATACTTGCCCATAGATATCTTTAGTAGAGAAAAATTTAAACGGTACCGTTCGTGGAATAGCCACATCGGTAAACATTAATATTTTTTTTTGGGGAAGATAAATAATTATGTTTCCCTCTCCATGGCCTTTACCAGGATAAATGAGCTCAATTTTCTCTTTACCCAGCTCTAAAGAGTAAGAGCCTCCAAATGCAATATGGGGCAAAGGCTGCGTAGAATCTCTATAACGGCCTAGTTGTTGATGAGTCCTTCGCTGAGCTATAATTTGTACCCCATTAGTAAACAGATGAGCATCTCCAATATGATTTAAATGGGAATGAGAGTAGATCATAAATTTTATGGGTTGTTGAGTCACTTCAGCCACGGCTTGCCTTAGTTGGTCTCCCAACCCCTTTAAAGGATCAATAACCACTACACCCTCATTTGTAACGATAAACATTGTGTTTAGGTAGCCATCCGAAAAAAAATATATATTTTCTGCCAACGGTTTCAAAAAAAAACCTTTTGGTGGTAAGGGAGGAATTGGTTCATAAAATCCCTCCGAAGACAAATTATGGGTATTTTGAACTCTCTCTTCTCCTGAAATCCTGGATGACTCATCATAGGGGACCCAAGGTTCCTTCAAGCAGCCATTTAAAGTCGCAAAACTCAAAATAATTGCAAAAAATCCACAAATTATATTTTTTTTCATGATATCGAAATTCAAATTACACTTTTTATTTAGGTTTTGGTAAAATGTCTCATTAAAAGGCCCTGTTATTTATTGTTTTATTTATAACATCTGATTATTAATCAATTTGTAATCTTGGAGGACCCCATGCTCCGTCCCAATTATTTATTAATTGTTGCGATTTTACTTGCCGCTCTGATTGGTTGTTCATCCGTAGGTAAAAATTTCAACACTTCAAAAGTTAGGGATATTGAAAATAATATCACCACACAAACTCATATTTTGGATTGGTTTGGAGTTCCCTATATTGAAGGAGTGAATAATGGAGATGTTATGTGGACTTATCAATTTGATACCTACAATTCATTAGGCAAAGAAAAATCAAAAGACCTCGTTATCTTATTTGATAGAAACAATGTGGTCAAGGCTTACCGATTTAGCTCTAATATTAAAACCGATATGGAAGGTTCTCCTACCATCCAATAACTCTCTAATCTATAAATTAAAATAAAATTTTTCGTTTGAGCTCACCTACTCTTACGATAGATTAGTTTTTTGGTAATAATTGCTTTGGACAAACAGTTTAAACTTTATGCCCTTATAAACTTTTCACAAACCTACCCTCCAGGCAACAAGCATTTTAATTTCTTTTTTGGGCGTAAAGTTTCGCACCAAATTCATAAGCTGCTTAAGCTATCTCTATACATTAGCCCTGCCGCATGAAGAATTCTATTCAATTAATCGTATATGATTTTGATGGGACCCTTGTAGACACAAAAATAGATATAGCAATTTCCGTAAATTGTGTTTTAGAAGAACTCTGTCTCCCTAACTTACCTCATGAAACAATATTCAATTTTGTGGGACGTGGAGTCCATAATTTAATGACACAGTCTCTTAAAGAAACTGGATTTACAAATACTCCCTTGGCAATAGAACTTTTCATGAAATATTATGAAAAACATTTAATGGACAATACCGATTTTTTTTCAAACTGCCGAGACATAATCAATACCTTTTCGCATAAAAAGCAGGCCATCCTTTCTAACAAACCTTCCAAATTTATAAAAATCATTCTAGAAAATCTAAACTGCCTTGATCCGTTTTGTAAGATTTTAGGTGGGGATTCTTTTGAAAGTAAAAAGCCTGATCCTCAAGGTTTGATTTATTTGATGAATAATTTCAAACTATCCAGCGAAAATCTTATCATGGTAGGTGATAGCTTGGTGGACATTGAAACTGCCCAAAGAGCGGGGGTTCCGGTATGCGCGGTTACCTACGGTCACGCCTCTCGAGAGGCCCTTAAGACCGCTAATCCAAATTGGATCATCGATGATTTGCTTGAACTTAAAAAATTACTTAGTTAAAACCACCACTTTCCTTGACATATCGGAGGGGAGTTCCTACAATTTCCCCTCTCATGAAATCTGAAAATATTAAAAACATTTATATTATAGCCATTTGCGGAACTGGAATGGCTTCGCTAGCTGGGTTATTAAAAAAGGCCGGTTTCAATGTTTCTGGGTCGGATTCTAATATTTATCCCCCTATGAGCACTCTATTGCAAAAGGAAGAAATCCCTATCTTGCCTGGATATAAAAAATCCAACATAACTTCCGACCTCGATTTAGTTATCATTGGAAATGCTGTTTCCAAAGACAATGAAGAAGTCGTTGCAGTTCAGCAAACTGGAATTCCATTTATTTCTTTTCCGCAAGCCCTTGCCCGTTTTTTCCTTGAAGGGAGAAAATCCCTGGTTGTCACGGGAACCCATGGGAAAACCACAACCACATCTTTACTGAGTTGGGTGTTCCATGCAACTCAACAAAAACCAGGTTTTTTAGTGGGAGGATGGCTCAAAAACTTTGATTCTAATCACCAAATTCCACAGGGAAATTATTTTATTACAGAAGGGGATGAATACGATACAGCTTTCTTTGATAAAGGCCCCAAGTTTCTTCATTATCAGCCTTACGCGGCCATACTAACCAGTGTAGAGTTCGATCATGCTGATATTTACAGAGACTTAGACCATATAAAAGATTCCTTCAGGAAATTTGTAGCATTAATTGCCCGAAATGGTTTTCTTTTAGTTGATTTTTCAGACAAAAATGCGAAAGATGTCCTAATCAACGCTAAATGTGAAGTGGAAACCTATGGGTTTTCTCCTAAAGCGGATTGGTCAATTAGAAACTATCGTTACCAGTCCGGGTACGGAAATTTTGATTTAAAACATCATGGCAAAAAAGTGGCCACTTTTAATTTACCCATGGTGGGGAAACATAATGCTATGAACTCGGCCGCTGTAATTGCCATTGCCATCAAATGTGGGATACCGGCACCTCAGATTGCAGAAGCACTAAAGAGTTTTAAGGGAATAAAACGACGCCAAGAAATTGTGGGTGAACAAAATGGGGTTGTTGTCATTGATGATTTTGCACATCATCCTACAGCCATCCATTTAACCTTAGAAGCTATTAAAGAAGCTTGGCCAGGACATAAAATTTGGGCAGTGTTTGAGCCTCGATCTGCTACTTCCCGACGTAATATTTTTCAAGAGGAATTACCTACTAGTTTTAAATTAGCGGATCGCACCTTGATTGCTCAGCTATATGCTCCGGATAAAATTCCTGAGGAAGATCGTTTAGATTTAACACAGGTGGTAAATTCAATAAATCTCCAGGGTGGTAACGCTCAGGTGTTACCCAACACGGAAGCTATTATTGATTTTATTGTAAAAAATAATGAATCAAAAGATGTAGTCGTAGTAATGTCTTCGGGTGGATTTGATGGAATTCATCGCAAGCTATTAGATAGACTTTAAAACTAAGAATGAAAACGTTAGGACAATTAAAACTGGAAATAATAAATAAAGGAGTGATCCTATCGGAAGAAGTGCGTGAACATCCTGAAATTGCCAAGGGGTTGATTAAACTAGGTAAACGTGAGGAGATAGTTTTTTCCCTTTGTGAAGATTTTTTTGTGAGAACCTTCGTTCTCCCTTCCGGAAAACACAGCCCTTCAATCAAACTCCAGAAAGAAAAACTATTTTTAGATAATTCAACCGAATCATTAGAAATAAGCATTATTCCACCACCACATTTTATTGAGGAAAAAGATAAAAATCGTAATCCTATCTCTTCTAACATTAAGTTGGATGGATATTGTCTCAATCTTTATTTACGACTATTTGGTAGAAATAAAACCATCAATATGGGATTTGAAGGAGCTCTCTCAATTATCCGGTCAGCTTTTGAAGAAGGTGTTGCGGACTTGATCCAAATTAATATGGATTTTTGTGAAGACAAAGACCGTGGGTTTCAACATATTGCTCCCTTAATCAAATTAATTAAAAAAAATTTTCGAACATTTGTAGCGCTTCGTGGATTCCCTCCAGAAGACATGGGAACTATTGATAATATTTATGCCGCTGGGGTTGATTTGTTAGTATTTCCTTTAGATGGTTTTTCAATCCATTCCCCTACAAAAAAAAGAATCCCTAATTTCATAAACTTAGAAGCCCTTGAATATGCTTCAGGTGTCTTTCCCCAAGGAACTGTTTTTACTGAGCTTACTCTTAATTTAGATTCTTTGGACTTTATTAAGGAAAAAATTAGTGAAATTGGATCCAAAGGAATTCTACCTATTCTTCAACTGCCCCAAGCCGGACTCAAAGAACAAGAGAACTTTAAACCCATCCAAGAAATGATTGCTCACCTGGAACAAACTGCGAGAATGAACAAACTAAATTTAAAATGGCTGTATCCTTCTGCCGACAAAGTTTCTGCCCTTGATGGTGTTTTTTTTCTTCAAAACCCAAATGAAGCTAAACTGGCTCAAAAACCTATATATAAAACTACCTTGGGTAAAACCGCTACCGAAGGATTCACAGCATTGCGCCGTAAACTCCGCGTAAAAAACATTAGTGATTCTTACGAATCCGCAGGTTTATAATAGAGCACTGTAAGGCAATTATTAAATCATCGACTAATTATCTATAAATAATGTAATCTCCGATGAATGAAAAAACTATGGACTTTGTTCCAAGAAATCCTATTCCAGAAAACTCCGATGTAATCCGGACACCTGAAGTTCCCTTAACACAACTTCGAACTTTATGGCTACAAGTCGGTGGCACCCTTTGTAACTTAGCGTGCTCTCATTGTTTTATAAGTTGCCATCCTGAAAATCATAATATCCCAATGATGACACTAGACCAGGTTCAACGGCATTTAAAAGAATCTAAAGAGCTGGGTGTTGAAGATTACTATATTACGGGTGGGGAAGTTTTTTTAAATCCAGAAATTTTTGAAATATTAGAAGCCATTGTTGAGTTTGGTCCCTGTCATGTGCTTACCAATGGACTTCCTTTGACTGAAAACAAAGTGGCTCGTTTAAAAGAAATTCAATCGAAATCCAGTCATTCATTATTTTTTCGAGTAAGTTTGGATAGTCTGGACGAAACTGATAATGACGCAATACGGGGAAAAAATTCTTATCGACTTGCTATGGCAGGCATTCGTAATTTAGCAGAAGCCGGTTTTTCTGCGCATTTAACCATGGTCCGAAGCTGGGATGATGAGGACGATGCAAACTGGGAAAAGCTTGCTAAAAAGTTTTTGAGCGATAATGGAGTCCCTAATCCACAAGTTAAATTTTTGCCTGGATTCCTTATGGGAGAATTAGCCGAAAATGCACGTCCCTACCATCCCAATGAACGAGTGACTGAAAAGTGTTTTGAAAATTGGCCTATTACCAACCTGCAATGTGCCTCCTCACGAATGGTGACAGCTCAAGGAGTTTATGTTTGCCCTATTTTGGTCGAGGACGATTCCGCAAAATTAGGACAATCGCTTAAACAAGCATTAGACCCATATCCCTTAAAGCATTCAGCCTGTTATACTTGCCGCATATCAGGAATGTCTTGTTCGAGTTAACTTCTCAAACTATTTATTTCTATTGAGTCCCCCAGTTTGACATGTTAGCATTTTAGCCAATTATTAAGATCACGAACTCTCCCTAAAACTCTTTATCTGTTGAAAATAATTTAAGGAAATACTAAAAATGGCACTTGCTTATTCTACTGACTTCCCTTTAGGAACCAAGGCTCCCGAGTTTAATTTAAAAGGAGTTGACGGGAGTTTTTATAGTTTAAGTGGCTTTAGAAATGCTCAAGGGCTTCTCATAATTTTTATATGCAATCATTGCCCTTATGTGAAAGCAACCATTCAAAGATTTATTGCTATACAAAAGGATTTTGCTTCCCGGGGAATTCAATTAGTAGGAATCAGCTCAAATAATGCGGTTAAGTACCCGGAAGATTCCTTTGAAAATATGAAAAAATTTTCCGAGGAACAAGGCTTTAACTTTCCTTATCTTTATGATGAAACACAAGAAGTAGCAAAAGCTTATGATGCTGTTTGCACTCCTGATATATACCTTTTTAACTCTAACAAAAAGTTAGTCTATCATGGTCGCCTGGATGACAACTGGGAGTATCCTGAAAAAGTTCAAGAAAACAGTTTAAGAAAAGCCATAGATGAATACTTATCAAATGGAAAAATCACGGGTGAACAATTTCCCGCTATGGGCTGTTCTATAAAGTGGAAATAATCTAACTATACAAAAAAATGAATCTATCTAAAAAGTGGCTGGTCCTGTTTTTAATCATCGCATTTGTTTGTATGATGTTCGCGGACAAGATCATCGCCTTCTACATCGATCTTCTTTGGTTTGAAAAATACGAGTTACTTCCTGTTATTTGGACCATCCTGGGAGCCCAATTGGGATTAGGATTGGGATTTGGTATTTTATTTTTTCTTATTTCTTTTGGAATTTTAAGGTCTGCTTATAACAAATCCTCTCACATTCCCATAAATCTAAAAGACCACCTTAGGCAAAATGTTCCCATCTTAGAACTAATGGCAACTAATCTAAAACCACTGGTTTTATTTGTACCCTTATTTTTCTCGGTTCTAATTGGTCTGATAGCAGCTGATCGTTGGGAGGTAGCTCTAAAGTTTCTTAATCAAGTCCCTTATGGTCAAATAGATCCCATTTTTGGAAAGGATTATTCTTTCTATCTATTCACTTTACCCTTTCTTTCTTTTATTAAGACTTTTCTTTGGACAGGGCTTGCTTTAATAGCAATAGGGTTAGGTCTGATTTACTTTTTTAAACAGCACATATTCCTAACAGCCTCGGGATTTGGAACCAATGCCCATGCCAGAAAATCTCTATGTATATTAGCGGCTTTAGGGTTTTTAGCTTATGGATTTGATATCTTTTTACAGCGGTTTGGATTACTGGTAAGCAATAACTCAAATGTAGTTGCCGGTCTTAATTATGCAGATGCCTGGGGGCGACTACCCCTTCTCAATTTTCTCATTCTACTTTCTTTTATTGGGGCGATTATTAGCCTATTGTCCCGTAAAAAAGAAACTTTACGAAGTCTATTTATTACAGGTTTAGGAATTGGCCTCGTTTTTTTGGCAAGTAATTTTTATCCCGGCCTATTGCAAAAATTTGTGGTGGACCCAAATGAACTTATCAAGGAAACTCCTTACATCGAACACACCATTGCAGGCACTGTAGAAGGATATGGGTTAAAAACGATTGAAGTCAACGAACTCACCGGTTCTAATTCTATTGACGCCGATACCATACAAAAAAATCATACCACCATTGACAATATTCGATTATGGGACCAGGAACAACTATTGGCAACGTTAGGTCAAATCCAAGAAATCCGAACCTATTATCAATTTAAATCTGTCGATAATGACCGTTACCGCATAAATGGAAAATATCAGCAAACCCTATTGTCACCCCGAGAGTTACAGTCCAGCAGTTTGCCGAACCGAACATGGATAAATGAGCATTTAACCTTTACTCACGGTTATGGAGTTTCTCTCAGCCCGGTAAATCAAATAACCCCTGAAGGTTTGCCTGTTTTGTATATAAAAGATATTCCACCCAGATCCTCCATTGATTTAAAGGTTTCACGGCCCGAGATATATTACGGAGAATTGTCCAATGAGCATGTATTTGTAAACACCGGGACTAAAGAGTTCGACTATCCCGAGGGAGAAAAGAATGTTTATAAAAACTATGAGGGAACCGGAGGGGTTTCAGTGGGTTCTATTTTAAGAAAAGTATTATTCGCAATACGTTTTAAAACTATGAAAATTCTTTTTTCCCAAGATATAAATAGCGAGAGCCGCGTGTTAATCTATCGGGATATTGAAGAAAGAGTGAAAAAAGCAGCTCCATTTTTGCGTTTTTCAAACGATCCTTATTTAGTAATCACTAACGAAGGACGCTTGGTCTGGATGTATGATGCCTTTACTACCAGTGAAAGTTTACCTTATTCTCTAATGATTCGAGAAACCAGTGTCGTTAAGGGCGTTGCAAATTATATCCGAAATTCAGTGAAAGTAGTTGTTGACGCTTATGATGGGACCATGAAATTTTATATTTCGGACCCGAAAGATCCAATTATAGCTACCTATAAAAACTTATTTCCTACCATGTTTCAAGATTTAGATAAAATGCCTTTGGATTTAAAACAGCATATCCGTTATCCGTCACTGTTATTCAATATACAAGCATTTGTATACGCAACGTATCACATGAAGACCCCACAAATTTTTTACAATAAGGAAGACCAATGGGAAATCCCAGAAATTGATGGGAAAGGAATGCAGCCTTATTACACCATTATGAAACTTCCTGGTAAGGACCAAGAAGAATACATTTTAATGCTTCCGTTTACCCCGCGAGGAAAACAGAATTTGTCTGCATGGATGGTAGGTTTGAGTGATGGGGCCGATTACGGGAAATTGCTGATTTATAAATTTCCAAAACAAAAGTTAATCTACGGGCCTGAGCAAATGGTTGCACGGATTAATCAGAACGCAGAAATATCAAGACAAATTTCTTTATGGGATCAACGCGGATCACAAGTCATTCAAGGGAATCTTTTAGTAATACCCATTGAAGAATCATTGATATATGTAAGACCCTTATATTTAAAAGCAGAAAATGGGAAAATTCCCGAGCTCAAGCGAGTTATTGTAGGTTACCAGGACCAAATTGCAATGGAACCCACTTTAGATGAAGCCTTAGGCAAAATATTTAAGGGATTAGAACAGCAAACAGACTTTACCGTCAAAGCTCCTTCTGAAAAAGAAAAGGGATCAAAAGAAGCACAAACAAAAACAGATGGTTTTATTGTTTTAAAGGAAGCCGACTATCGTAAAATCAAAGACTTTTATGAAAGAACCCTCGACTCACAAGATCTGTTAAAAAACGCCCTCTCTAATTACCAACAAGACTTGAAAGATTTAGGAACGGCTTTAGACAACATCACTATTTTAAGTGATATGGAAACTATACCGGAACCTCTTCCAAACCCAATTGAAGAAAAGAAAGCACCCAGTGATAAAAATTAAATTTCTTTAGTTTCACTTCCAAACAGATTAAGTTGAACCGGTTGGGGACCATTACCATCAATGGGGACAGGATAGTTTCCATCGAAGCAAGCACTACAGAAGCGGCTTTTATCTTCTTCCATAATCTCTAACATATTATCCAGACTCAGGTAATCTAAAGAATCTGCCGTAAGAAATCGACGAGTTTCCTCAATAGTATGCTTCGAAGCAATCAACTCCTCCCTATTAGGGGTGTCTATCCCATAATAGCAGGGGTATAAGCTAGGTGGTGAACTGATCCGAACATGCACTTCCTTTGCACCTGCGCTTTGTAACATTTTTACAATCTTTCGGCTTGTGGTTCCTCGAACGATGGAATCATCAATAATGACAATACGCTTATTACGGATCAACTCTTTAACCGGATTTAACTTTACTTTAACTCCAAAATGACGGATTTGAGATTGAGGTTCAATAAAAGTTCTGCCAACATAATGATTTCGAATCAGCCCCATTTCATAACGAATTCCCAGTTCTTCAGAAAACCCTAAAGCAGACAAGTTCCCTGAGTCAGGTACAGGTACCACTAAGTCAGCTTCCACCGGAGCCTGTTTAGCTAAGGCTTGTCCCATTCGCTTTCGAACTGAATAAACAAAGTCACCAAAAAGGTAACTATCCGGCCGTGCAAAATATATATGTTCAAATATGCATTGTTTAGATTCTTGTCGTTGAAAAGGAAAGAAGGACTGAACACCATTTTCATTAATGAGCAAAACCTCTCCGGGTTTAATTTCACGAATAAACTCTGCCTCAATCAAATCCATCACACAAGACTCTGAAGCCACAATATGCGCATCCCCTAATTTACCTAAGCATAAAGGCCGAAAACCATAAGGATCTCGCGCTGCAATGATTTCTTTTTCTGACATAAGGGCAAGAGAATAAGCTCCCTTCACTTCGGATAGTGCTTCCACCACTCTCTCTAAAAAAGACTCAGCGTGCGATTGAGCTATGAGATGCACAATAACTTCACTATCGTTGGTCGATTGAAAAGTGGCTCCATGCTCAACTAATACTTCGCGAATCTCCTGAGAATTGACTAAATTTCCATTATGAGCAAGAGCCAGCGAACCCTTGGAATAGTTAATGAGACAGGGCTGGGCATTCATTATTTTACTGATACCAGAAGTCGAGTATCTATTATGTGCTATAGCTATATTTCCCGGGAGGCGTTGCATTCTTTGGGAATTAAAAATATCAGCCACCAATCCCATACCAACCTCAATATGAACATTCCCTTTTTCAACGGAAGCAATTCCTGCACTTTCCTGTCCACGATGTTGAAGGGCATACAAACCAAGATAGGCTAAATTGGCAGCCTCAGGGTGGTTATATACAGCAACCACTCCACATTCCTCGTGGAATTTATCGTCTTTAAGAAATTCGATTCCCATATGAACTCAAAGTATTCTTCCAGATATCATTCAATTCAATAATATCGCTATCAATGAATGGTTCATTATTAACAACCACTTTAAATCCTGAAGATTTAACAGAACCTATAGCCTTCCATTCTATGTTAGCTTGGTTAGCCATTTTTTCAATTTCTCTTTCGTTTTCTTCCGGAAATGAGATCACAATCCGTGATTGTGATTCTCCAAATAATAAAGCATCTACTCTTAATGGAGAATTAAGCTCGATTTCCACTCCTAAAGGATTGGGACCTGTAATACAAGATTCAGCCAGGGCAACAGCCAATCCTCCTTCAGAACAGTCATGTGCGGAAGAAATTAGTTCATTTTTTATTAAGTTACGACACAACTGCTGAATATTTTTTTCTTGAGTAATATCCAAAGCAGGAGCTTTACCCCGATTGAGGCCATCTTTAATTTTCAAATATTCACTTCCACCTAATTCTTCGCGGGTAATGCCAAGGATTGCAATTCGTTCGTTTTCATTTTTAAACCACTGTGTGCAATGGTATTTTCGATCTTCAAGCAATCCCACTACAGCAATTGTAGGTGTAGGGAAAATAGCCTCTCCTTTGGTCTCATTATATAGACTGACATTGCCACTGACTACTGGAATATCTAAAGATCGACACATATCCCCTAACCCTTTGACCGCTTGTTCAAACTGCCACATTATTTCAGGGTTTTCGGGGTTTCCGAAGTTTAAACAATTGGTCACCCCAATTGGTTCCGCTCCAGAACAAGATAAATTACGACAGCATTCGGCAACAGCAATTTGTGCACCTATATATGGGTCCAAATAACAATAACGACTGTTACAATCCACAGAAACTGCAAGAGCCTTATTAGTATCCTTGATTCGAATAACCGCAGCATCAGACCCAGGCATTACCAACGTATTTAAACGAACCATATGGTCGTATTGTTGATAAATCCATTGTTTGCTTGCTATGGAAGGGGAACCTAAAAGCTGCTTTAAAGACGAATCACCCTGTTTGGGAATTTCTAATTGATTTAAATCTAAGGCATTTGCTTCATCTAAATAAAGCGGCCTTTCCGTGGGTCGGTGGCATTTCAGTGCACCTGTAACAACGGTTTCAATAGGCAAACTTAATACTTCTTCACCATTCATATTTGCCCGAAATATTCCATCTTCAGTAACCTTTCCTATTACCGCAACATCTAAGTCCCATTTCTCAAAAATGTCGATTGCTTCTTGTTCATGTCCTTTTTCTACAACAAATAACATTCTCTCTTGTGATTCTGATAGCATGATTTCATATGCTGTCATTCCTTCCTCACGAATGGGAACTTTTGAAAGGTCCAGTTCAATACCCATGCCGGCTCTTTCCGCCATTTCAAAGGAAGAAGAGCTTAGGCCAGCAGCACCCATATCCTGGACTCCGACCACCCAATCCTTTTTCATTATTTCCAAGCAAGCTTCCAACAAAAGTTTTTCTGTGAACGGATCACCTACTTGCACAGTAGGCCTCTTTTCCTCCGTCATATCATCAAACTCTGCTGAAGCCATACTTGCTCCATGAATACCGTCGCGCCCCGTTTTTGAACCCACATAAATTAAGGGATTTCCTACACCTGAGGCTTTTCCTAAAAATATTTTATCCGCTTTAGCAATTCCTAGGCAAAATACATTCACTAAAATATTTCCGTTGTAACAGGAATCAAAATAAGTGTCTCCACCAATGGTAGGAACACCTACACAGTTTCCATAACTAGAAATACCTTCCACTACTCCGTTAAGTAAAAACCTTGTTTTAGGATCTTGAGGGTCACCAAACCGGAGAGAATCTAATAAAGCTATAGGACGGGCTCCCATGGTAAATATATCCCTTAGTATGCCCCCTACCCCAGTAGCTGCGCCTTGGTGAGGTTCTATAAAAGAGGGATGGTTGTGACTTTCAATTTTAAAAATAGCAGCTAGTCCTTCTCCAATATCTACCACTCCTGCATTTTCTCCCGGACCTTGAATCACTCTTGGACCTTTTGTGGGTAAAGTCTTTAAGTGAGGGCGTGAGCTTTTATAGCTACAGTGCTCACTCCACATGGCTGAAAAAACTCCTAACTCAGCTAAATTGGGTTCTCGTTTCAACAGTTCAAGAATACGTTGGTATTCCTCGGGACTAAGACCGTGGTCTGCTATTAATTCAGGAGTGATTTTAGGTTGGGCGGGTGCGGTCATCGACTTTGAGTTAGTTCGCTTTAATCAGAGAATTAAAAATAAATTGACCGTCTAATTCTGAAAACGTGGGGTCGGCACAACGCTCCGGATGAGGCATCATTCCCAAAACATTTTTAGCGGTATTGGTCACCCCGGCAATATTCGAAATTGAACCGTTTGGATTCACCGTATCATCAATTTCCCCAGTTGGACTACAATATCTAAAAACAATCTGGTTGTTATCTTCCATTCTTTTGAGCATTTCAGAGTCTACAAAATAATTTCCCTGCCCATGGTTTACAGGAATTCTCAATACTGCTTTCTCTTTACATGATTCTGTAAAAACTGTTTGATGATTTTCCACTCTTAGTTCCAGCATTTTACAAATAAACTTTTGAGACTGATTACGAAGTAAAGCCCCAGGCAATAGTCCTGATTCCACCAAAATTTGGAAGCCATTACATATGCCCAAAACTTTTCCCCCATTATTGGCATATTCCACAACAGATTTCATTATCGGGGAAAATTTGGCAATTGCCCCTGTACGCAAATAATCTCCATAAGAAAACCCACCTGGAAGAATAATAAAACTATAGGACCCCATTTCCTGTTCCTTGTGCCATATATATTCTGTATTCAAACCGTAAACCTGGTTTAAAATATGAAAACAATCGTGGTCACAATTCGATCCGGGAAACACCACAATACCGCACTTGATAGTAGAAACGTCCATAAAACCTCAGTCTGCCGTTTCTAAAGTAAATTTGTAGGATTCAATGACGGTGTTAGCTAATAATTTTTCACACATTTCTTTTATTCGGTTTTGGGCTTCGTTTTCAGAAACTCCCTGAAGACGTACCTCCATATATTTACCTAAGTGAACCTCTTGGACTTCTGAAAATCCCAAATCCTGGAGGGCGTGGTGAACGGCTTTGCCTTGAGGATCTAATACCCCATTTTTTAAAGTTACGTGGATTTTTGCTAACATGGATGATTTTAAAAAAGAATTTTATGTGGGATCCAATTTCTTCCGGTCCAAATTTAGCATAGAATTCTTAACAAATCATCCAGGTTTTCAATTCTAATTCGCAAGATTATGATAACCTTTATCAATTGTTTGTTTTCTTTAGAATTCTAAACCATTTTCATAGAAAAAAATTATGCAAAATCGTTGGAATGACTCTGAGGCGAAAGCCGCCATCAAAAAATATTCGGACTTTTCAGAAGACATTGCCCTGCGAGTTTATACTTCCAGGCTAATTGGTGTAGACCCTGCTTTAGTATTGCATGGCGGCGGGAACACCTCAGTTAAATCGGTTGCCAAAAATCGGATAGGGGAAGATACCAACGTCCTATTTGTTAAAGGAAGCGGTTGGGATTTAGATACTATTGAACCTCCCGGTTTACCAGGTGTTCAGCTAGATTATCTTCAAAAGTTACGAAACTTATCTCATTTAAGTGATGAAGATATGGTTAACGAACAAAGAACTCATTTATTAGATGCATCCTCTCCTAATCCATCGGTTGAAACCTTATTACATGCTTTTTTACCTCACAAGTTTGTGGACCATTCCCATGCAGATGCAATTTTGGTAATAGCAAATCAACCCAATGCTGAATCTATATGCAAAGAAATTTATAAGGATGAATTAGGGGTTGTCCCTTATATCATGCCCGGATTTGATTTAGCAAAAGCTGCAGCGGAAGCTTACGAAAAAAATCCAAAGGTTAAAGGATTAGTGCTTATCAACCATGGTTTATTTACTTTCGCAGAATCAGCTAAAACCAGTTACGACTATCACATCGATGCTGTAACTCAGGCTGAATCTTATATTTCTCAACACACCAGAAAAAAATTAACTATCCGGCAAACCCCACCCAAACAAGCCAAAGAAATTTTGAATTCTATTGCACCAATTCTCCGCGGTCTCTATTTTGAAAAATCTCAGATGAATTGGCTGGTTCACCACCGAGAATGCGATAAAGCCTTACAATTTGCATCGTCTCAGGAATGTTTAGAATGGACTCAAATAGGAACTGCCACTCCGGACCATGTAATTCGAACCAAACAAAAACCCCTAATTTTAAATCTTAAAAACCTCGAAGATGAAAATGCCTTAAGGCATGAAATCACCCAAGCCTTAAATCAATTTATGCAATCTTACCATCAGTATTTCATTTCCAATAAAGAGCAAAAAGCGGTTGAAAAAAAAGAGTTGGATCAGTTGCCTCGGATTATTTTAGTTTCAGGATTAGGCCTAATCACCATGGGAAAAACTCCAAAGGAAACAAATATTGCCGCAGATATTTACCAACACACAATTGAGATCATTCAGGATGCTTTTAGCGTTGGGTCCTACCAACCCCTAAAGGACCATGATTTATTTGATATGGAATATTGGTCCTTAGAACAGGCTAAGCTCGGGAAATCATCTCCTTCTTTGTTGCAAGGTAAAGTTGTTTATATTACAGGGGCCGCTTCGGGAATCGGGCTTGCCACAGCTAAACTGTTTGCAGAAAAAGGTGCCAACCTTTTCCTGGTTGACATTAGTTCAGATCAATTACAAAAAGCCGCAGAACAAATTAAAAAAGAATGTAAAACAGAGGTAGAAACCTCAAGCTTGGACGTTACCGACGAGAAAGCGGTTTCAGAATCCTTTAAGCAGATTGTCCAAAAGTTTGGTGGCTTAGATTTCTTAATTTCCAATGCAGGCAACGCAGTTCAAGGATCGATTGCAGAAATTGATAGAGCAGCACTACGCAAAAGCTTTGAGTTGAACTTTTTTTCTCACCATCATTTAGCAGCGCAAGCTGTCAAGATATTCTTAAAACAACAAACCGGCGGCACCCTTTTATTCAATGCTTCAAAAGCTGCTTTTAATCCGGGAAAATTTTTTGGCCCCTACGCACTTCCAAAAGCAGGTGTTGTAGCTCTTACCAAACAATTCGCTTTAGATTATGGAGATCAAGGAATTCGAGCCAATGCCATTAATGCAGATAGAATTCGAACAGGACTATTTACTAAAGATTTTATTGAAGAAAGAGCCTCTGCACGGGGATTGAAACCAGAAGAATATTTCAAAGACAATTTACTTCGCCAAGAAGTTTTAGATAAAGATGTGGCACAAGCATTTTTACATTTAGCGCTATCTGAAAAAACAACAGGTTGTGTATTTTCGGTGGACGGTGGGAATATTGCTGCAAGTCCCAGGTAAGAACGATTCAATCAATTAGAATTGCCAACCTCGTTCCCAACCCAGTTTCATGAGAGCAGGCAATAAAGTGACTGAAGTGAACAAACAACTTCCTACCCCTAAAGTCAGTACCGCACCTAAACTGAAGACCCCCTGGTGATCTGCAATCATTAAACTTCCGAATCCAATCATGGTAGTCAATGAAGTCAATAGTACTGCTTGACCGGTACTTTTAGAAATCACATTTGCTCCTGAGTCGATTTCTTCTTTATAGCGGTGCATGATATGAACTCCATCCACTACACCGATCCCTAAAATCAATGGCAAAATCACCAAGTTAGCTAAATTAAATTGAATATTAAATAAGTCCATTAAACCTAAAGTGAATATTGCACCAGCAATTGAGGGTAAAAGTACTAACAAAGTCGTTTTTAATTTTCTAAATGTTATTAAAAGATAAATAAAAATAACCGAAAATGCATAAATGCCACTTCGAATATATCCTTCTATCATTAATCGACTTGAATTATACATATGTACTGCATTGCCTGTGACATTGGGATCAATTAGTTGCATTTCATTTAAAAAACGCTCCATGGATTCACGTTCCCAAATATTTATCTTTGGATATATCAACAAAAGATATTTACCCGTTTTGCTAATGAAGCGTGACTTTAAATCCTGTGGAAATTCATCAATTTTTACCGGGGTAGGGTTGGAAGATTTTTTCAAATCACCCATTTTAGTTCTATAATCATTAAACAGATGTTTTGAAAAGTTTTGAAGTTTTGAGTTTGCAACAGCAGGTTCCACTTCACTAAGTGTTTGTTGCAAAGTTTTCAATTTTTGAGAAGCCTCAAACACTTCATCAGAATGGCTTTCTTTTTCTTTTTTGCGCAATTTAAACCGTAGTTTTTTTAGGGTCGCATTAAGCCGTTTCAATGAAAACACTTCGTCATTTGAATTCACATTCAAATCTTCAATTTGCGGTGCAATCTCGGCTATCTTTTTTACTTTTTCCTCTTGTTTGTCAGGAAGAGCCGTCAATATGGTTTCCACTCTACCCACTGTAGGACTTCTTTGGAGTTTCTGAAATTTTCCCTTCGCTTCTTCAAGAGAAGAGGCAATCATCGCAGCATTCCAAGAAGCCCTTTTTGCATTTTTTATGATTTTCATTTCATAATCTACTGCTTCAATTCCTTTGGCTTGCATGTGAAGCAAATTGTAATCAAATCGAATATCTTTTGAAACCCAGCTCGCCCAAAATAAAAGTAATAATGTAGTTAAGATGATTAGTCCGTAACGGGAAAACCATTTCTCAAATAACATTTCTTTTTCATATATTTTTTGTACGGGTTGATAAACAGGATTACCCCAACGTTCATGCAAAACAATCAAGGCCGGGAGCACAATAATCATCCCTACAAAACAAATCATAATCCCACCAAAAGCAATAATTCCCAACTCAATGATCCCTACAAAATTAGTAAAAGCCATGGCTCCAAATGCGATGGCAGTTGTTACCGCTCCAGCCAGATTACCTACTCCTGTTTTTTGCAATGTGTTACTCAAAGCTTCAGAAACTTTTTGACCCAGTTGCCTTTCCTCTCGGTAGCGACAAAGTATATGTATTCCAAAATCAATTCCTAATCCTATGAGGATGGTTGTAAATACTACTGATATTATATTTAGGTGACCCACTATAAGGGTTGTGTATCCCAAAGCAATTGCAATACAAATTAACAGTGTAATAACTGCTAGAAGAGGCTGAACCAAACCTCTATAAAATCCAATAAATAATAGGGCCACTCCTATTAATGCGTATAGGGAAGCCCGTTTGGCATCCCTATGAGTGGTAAACATTTCATCTGAGGCAATGACTTCCCCTCCTGTCAATCCCACACGGATTTCTGAAAAATTCTTTTTTGTATCATTTATGATTTCTCGGATACCATCAATGGCCTGTTTAGCACCGGCAAAATCCCCAGAGGTTTCTTTAGGATTAAGCAAAATAAATAACAATTTCTGGTCATCGGAGACTAAATAGCCTTGCGATTCTAAGTCATCTGCTTTTATTGAAAATAGTTCTCCCCAAGGAGATTTATAAGCTTCTTCCCCTTTTAATTGATTATTCATTTGATTTAATAAATTAATTAGAAGACTTAAATCTTCTTCATTCTCCTCAGAGCTTTCATCCTCAGACCCTAAAAAATCTGTCATCAAAGTATCGACAACTCCGACACTAATTTCTTCATTTATACTTTGGAGAAGGGTATTTAAACCAGGGGATTCATTCAATTTAAATAGAAATTCTTCATGGTCAATCAGGTTTTTCCTTAATTGACCCAATTCTTCTTGAGTTAAATAAAGGAGAGACTTGCTTTTAAAGTAATCTGTATCGACTTTAAAATAAATTTGTGAGAAGATTTCTTGTTTTTTATTAAGCTGCACAACTAATTTTTCAGCGAAGTCTTTCATAACTTCCTGTTTTGAACCTTCAATCACAACAATCATTCCGTCAAAATCTTTAAATTCCTTTCGATACTTTTTATATAGAACATGAAAAGGCAAATCTTGGGCTATTAAATCTTTTCGGCTGGTTTTGAATTTAAGATGCTGGGTGGTAAACCAAAGACAAAACCCAGCGAAGAGTAGGGAAACCAAAAGAATGCTTAAGGGGTGCAAATAAACCCACTGTTCTAGCTTTTTAAATGCTTTTGTTAGCGGGTTTGGGTTTTTATCAAGCTTTTGAGATAGACCTGGTTTCGAATTTTTCATACCAATAAATTATAACAGGTCTAAGGAGTGGGAATTTCAGAATTTCCAAAATCTTTAAAAAGTAAAACCTATGGAAAACACATGCGCATTCAATCCAATATTGGGAGACTTTATATTGGAATTCGAGAGATGCCAAAATCGATAATTAAATAAAAAGGAGTGACCTCCATCACAAAAAATTTCAACACCAGCACCCGTTTGTAAAATAAATTCAAATGCTGTACTAATTTCACGGGCAGCCTCATGCCAGTCTCCCACCGAAAAACCGGCACCTGCAAAAACATAGGGCGCCCACTTTCTTTGAGGGTTTATGAACTTATATTCTAATTGAATGGGAGTGAACCCAAACAAAAAGTTAGGAGCATTATCTGTTTTCACGCCGTTTCTATCAGGGTCAGTGATTGAAATTGCCGTTCCAAAGTCAATAACCCAAAATAAAGCTCCCTGAAAAAAAGATCTACCAATCAAACCCGTTAAATTATATTTAAAAAATGGGAAAAAATAAACGAAATCTACATTTGTCCGATCATTCACATCAAAGTTCACAGGCGGGAGATCAAAAGTATAACCATAACCCAATTGAATCCCAAATTCTTTGGTTCCCTTTGCAAACCGAGAATTTGCTGAGGGGGGCAACGTATTTTCTTTATCTAATGATGCCTGACTTTGAGAAGAAATGTTTTCAGTCAAGAATTGTTTTTCGGTTAGATCCTTTGCAGAAAACCCACTAAAAGATTTCGGATATTTCCAGTCCGCTTCTTGCAGAACTTCAGCAAAGGATGGATTCCACCCAACTGTGATAATTAAAACAACTAAATAAATTAAAGGGTTTAAAGGAAACATAACCATTTAGAAGAAATTTTAAAATGGTGAATTTTACCACAAATCAAATTTACATTATTGATTCATTAGGTAAATGAGTCGAAATTTTTTTTAAAACCCTACAAAAATTATTTAAAAAATTTTTTACCCGCCTAAAAAAAGTATTCAATACTACGCTTCAAAAACCTATTATATTTGTCAACCTAAAGAGAGGGTGTTAGAATTTGGAGCCGTTGTTGGATTCGGGAAAAAATTTTATAAACCTTTGTTCTTAGCTTTGAGCGGTAAAATTTTCTGACCCATGGTCTCAAAAAAATAAATGCCATAACTAATTGATTTATTTACAGAGATTCACTTTCCACACTTTCGCAAAATGAAACCTTTTTTATTTTTAAGCATCTCAAATAAGCTCTCTAAATTTTTAGGTTGGGCTGAGATTGAAGGCAATCCAAATTTTTCAAAACCTTTAAGAAACGGGCCCTACCGATGAGTTCACAGGCTGAAAAGGAACAAGACGAAATACTTGTTCGTGATATGAAAGCCGGGAAAATGGAGGCTTTTGATAAAATTGTCGAGCTTTACCAACGCAAAATATATGCATTAGCATTTAATATGACGCGCAACCAAATGGACGCTCAAGATGTTGCTCAAGACGTATTACTGAGCATTTATAAGAAAATTCATACTTTCCAAGGAAAATCAGCCTTTTCAAGCTGGGTTTATCGTATTACTCTAAATGCTACATATATGAAATTAAGAAACAAAAAAAAGGAGCAGCATATTTCTTTAGATGAAATGCTCCCCTCATTTAACAATAGTGGATATCAAGTTGAAAAAATTACAGATTGGTCCGAGAATACAGAGTCTCTTTTATTCACAAACGAGATGAAGAGTAATATTGGTAAAGCTGTGGATCAATTACCCGAAAAGGAAAAAGTAGTATTTATTTTGCGGGATGTTGAAGGGTTTTCGACAGAAAAAGTCAGCGAGATTTTAGATTTAACTATTCCTGCAGTGAAATCCAGATTACACCGTGCGAGGTTATTTTTGAGAAAAAAGCTTTCAAATTATTTTGATGAGTATTCTGTCCAAGGAGGAAAGCAATGATCTGCTGTAAAGAATGTTTAGATTTATTGTTCGATTATCTTGAAGGAAACTTGGACCCTGAAACTTTATCTTCATTAGAAGAGCATTTCCAAGATTGCCCTCCTTGCATCAGCTTTTTAAAGACCTACAAGAAAACCACCGTGGTATGCAGAGAAACCTTAGGTAAAAACGATATTCCTGATATTGTTCAAACAAAGTTGAAAGAATTTTTAGATCAAAACATCCAAAAAAGCGGATAAACCCTAACTTTTATTAGACCTGCCTTTACCTACCGGAAAGATAAGTTTGACAAACATTTTAATTACTGATTAACTATATAAATCAATAGTTTTAAATTTTAAGCGGATTTTTTAATCCCTAATCCAAATCCATCTTTTTTTCTTGCTTAGGAATCCCAAATGGTTGAAATGAAAGTCGAAGGATTAACCTTGGACCCTCTTACAAATATGCCGATTATTATTTTAAAAGATTTAGCCGGCAACCGGGCCTTGCCAATTTGGGTTGGCTTTTTTGAAGCCAATGCCATCGCATTAGAAATTGAAAAAATCACAACGCCCCGTCCAATGACACACGACCTTATGAAAAATGTCATCAATGACCTTAATGGAGAAATCAAACACATTCTAGTAAGTGAATTGCGGGATAATACTTTTTATGCTGTCATTTCGGTAATCAATGGAGGAAACACCTTAAGCATAGACTCACGTCCAAGCGATGCTATTGCATTGGCATTAAGAGCCAAAGCTCCAATTTTTGTTAATGAAGAAGTTATTGAAGCTGCCAAAAGCCTGGATATTCCTGAATCAGCAAAAAATGTTTCAGAAGAAAAAGATCAGTGGAAAAAGTGGCTTGATAACATTAAGCCTCAAGATTTTGGAAACCTTTAGTTTCCTTGCTCAAACCTTTCCTTTTTTCAAACCCAATAAAAATCTGCTATAACAGTTCTAGTCGTTAGATTAATGAAAAATAATTTTGTTTTAACCTGGTAATTTGACCTCGAATTCTAATAAAATTTCTATCGTCGCATCGTTTTGGGCCATTCAATCAAGATATTGATCTAAAGTTTGTATTTTATTTAATTTCTTATAGAAGAGAAACCTTTGGGACCTATAAAAAACATTGGAATTTTTTGTAAGCAAAAGCCTCGTATTAGCAATGAGGTCTTAGAAGAACTCACTCAGTGGCTTCAAAAAAAGGAACTAAAAGTTTTAATGGCCAAAGAAACAGCCGCCATTATTGGAGAAACCTCTTCTTTCAAATCCAAAGATATTCCACCAAAGGTCCATTTGATTATTGTGTTAGGAGGGGATGGTACGCTACTAAGTGTTGCGCGATTATCCCATCCATATAATGTCCCTCTTTTAGCTGTAAACTTAGGAAGCCTGGGATTCTTAACAGAAGTATCGCTTTCAGAAATGTATCAGACTCTCGAGAGAATATTGAAAGGAGAGTCCACCATTGAAAATAGAATGCTATTAAAAGCTTCTCTTAGTAAAAATGGTGATTCCGCTCGCGAAGATTTTGCTCTGAACGATGTTGTAATTAATAAAAGTGCCGCCCGAATAGTAAATTTAGAAGTCCTGGTAAATTATCAATACATGACTTCTTACCGGGCAGATGGTTTGATCATTGCAACTCCAACTGGATCTACAGCTTATTCTTTGTCAGCCGGTGGCCCCATTATGCACCCAAGGATGCATGCGTTATTGTTATGCCCCATTTGTCCCTTTGCTTTAACAAATCGACCTATAGTAATTCCAGATGATTCCACCATTCAAATTAAAATAACGACGGAGGAAGAAGTACAAGTAACGCTCGATGGCCAGGTAGGATATAAAATGTATAATGACGATATTTTAGAGGTCAAAAAAAGCCCTAATCCTGTTAGTTTAATATTAGCACCCGGAAAAAATTATTACGAAATCCTCAGAAAAAAACTGCATTGGGGAAGATTCGCGGATGAACAAAAAAACAAAAAAAACTGATTCTTCCTCGAAAAAAAAATCGCTTCGAACCACATCCTCAAATCAAAACCAAAGTATTATTATTTGTGGAAAATCTTTTTCCATAAATACCTCCGTAGTTCTTTGGAACCAAAAAGGAGGCCTCAAATGTCCCAATAAACGAGGCCGGTCTAGCTGCACACAACATCAAACTTCGCTCAATGAGGCACCTACTCAAACTGAAAAAAATTATAAAATTTTAAATCCGGAAAAAGCTTTACAAGAATTAAACAAAACCGTCTATCAATTGATACTACATTATGATGAATGTTTCAGTTCGCATCATTGCCATCAGATATTAAAAAACAGCTCATTTAAGGGCAGTCATTTTTACCTCGATTTAGATGGCACTATTTATCAAACTTGTGATCTCTATTGGAAAACTAACACGGCTCCTGCAGATGACGGCAAAGGAAATGAAAGGGCCATCCATGTGGAAATAGCCAATTTGTCATGGCAAGCTCTGTCCAAAGAATCAGACCTGCACCATCTGAAAAAAAATGCATATATACGTACCAAGCTTGGTTGGAAATTATTATTACCAGATGTTTGGAAGAAAAAACTAAGAACAAAAAATTTTCAACCTTTTGCCGCTCGAAGCCACGGTTCCAGAGGATATTTTAGTCGTCACATTAATGGGAAAATTGTACGGATGTGGGATTTTACGGAGGAACAATATCTAGCCCTCATTCAATTAGCCATTGGGCTCAACTCAGCACTACCCAAAATTTCAATAAGAGTACCTTTTGATAAAAATAAAAAAAGGACTCCCTTGGATAAAATTAAAAATTTCTCTACATTTTCCGGAATTTTAGGACACGCCCATGTCCAAAGTGGAACTCCCCAAGGAATCAGAAGAAAGTATGACCCAGGGTCTTCCTTTAATTGGGGAAGATTACGCAGAGCTTTTAAAAAGTACCATTCTTCCAACAAATTTAAATAAATCTCACTTTTACAATTTATTGACTATTTTTCAATTCCATTTTTGTTTGGTGTTTTAATAAAAGGTTTTGTTAAAATAAAAAAGTTGACCAAAACTTACATTTAAGGTTAGTTTGTAAAAACTCTTCCTTTTTAATTAATCACTAAGGACCCAAAATGAAAAGGCGTTTTTTTTCTTTTTTCATTATTTTATTGCTTATTACATTCCCTAATGTTTCTTGGGCAGAAACTTGGTATGTAAAATCTTCCAAAACAAAAATGACGCAAAAGCCCTCACCACGGTCTAAGAAAGTAGCAGTTTTAAGCGCAGGCACTCCGGTCAAAATTTTAAAAAAGGGAAAACGGTTTTTTAACATTTCTACAAATGGAAAAAATGGATGGGTATTTAAATTTAAACTTACCAACAAAAAGCCTTCCGGTGTTCAAGGAGGAGGCGGGTTGGATGGACTATTAGGAAACCAAAAGATAGCCGCTGCAGAATCTTCTTCCGGCTCTAGCATTCGAGGACTTAGTCCTATATCCGAAAAACATGCCAAAGCCCATGGAGTCTCCGAAGAAAATATTAAAGCTGTGCAACAAATGGAGGAATATTCTATTTCTGCCAATGAATTAGATCAGTTTCTCTCTGAAGGGAAATTGAGGGAGTATGCGGAATGAAAAATTTTAAAACTTTAAATATATCGTTAATTATAATTTGTTGTATATGGACCTTGAGTTGGGCTAATGATTTGGAAGACTTTTTTAAGGAATTGCAAAAACCACAACAACCCGCTTCTCAAAATAATCAAGGAGATCAGCAAGCTCCTTCTACACAAAATGAACCTCCCAAACCGGCTACAAAAACAACCCCGTCCACTTCAAAAAATGAATCTCCCTTGGCCACTCCTATCACTCCCTCAAAAGAACAAGAGGAAGGACAAGAAGGATTGCTGGGTATTCTGGAACAAAAAGGGGTATTGGATAAAAAAACTTCTCGAATCATTCGAGGTGCGGGACAAGTGGTCCAATCTATGCAACCCATCGCCTATGAAGAAGAACGTGCTATTGGAGGCTCGTTAGCTTTGGAAGTACTTAATCGTTTTGGTGGAGTCTATCCCAACCCAAGGCTGCAAAAGTACATTACGTTAGTTGGCCAATCTGTAGTTTCTGTTTCTGATCGGGCAGATATTCCTTATCACTTCGCAGTAATCAACTCGGAGATTCCAAATGCTTTTGCAACTCCAGGAGGTTATGTGTTTGTTAGTATAGGATTACTCAAGTTACTAAGAAATGAAGCAGAACTTGCAGGAGTCTTGGGTCATGAAGTGGCTCATATAACACACCGACATGCTCTAAAAACTTTGGAACGTAGTAAGAAATTAAAGGGCATTTCCTCCCTATCCACAGCAGTAATGAATGAAGACCCGGCATTATTTGATAATATAATAAATCAGGTTACTGAAGTTTTATTCACTAAAGGACTGGACAAAGAGCTCGAGTTTGAAGCGGATAAAGTAGGTATGGAATATGCCTATCGTGTGGGTTACCGACCTAATGGATTAAGGGAGTTCCTCAAAATATTGCACCATAACACAAAGCACGATTCCATATTTTTTAGCACCCATCCAAGTCCGAGAGAGAGATACAACAAAATGAGTCCGCACATTAATCAATTAGATGATGCCAAATTTGCACCCCAATTAGCCAATCGTTTCGGACTTTGGACCAAGGGGCAGCTCCGATGAAAACAGGACTATTCCGGGAAGAACTTCCTGGTGAAAAAAAAAGTATTATTAACTTACTTTTGACGGGTTACCTGGTGGTTATATCCGTATTAGGATATTTTGCTTTTTATCTTTCCATCCAGTTAATTCAAATGGAGAGAGTTTTAGAAGCCGTAAAACCGGAAACTCTCAACGCAGAACAAATAAATGTACTTGTAGAGAGATTGTTATTATCAACAGGAAGAATGCATGATGAAATTATTTGGCTGGCTATACTGGGAAGTGTATTTACAATCATAGGAGGAATTTATACTTATAACATGGTGGTTCGACCATTAAGAAAATTAGTGGCCTATGCTGAAATGGAAAAAAACGATTTACCAGAAATTAAAACCAATAACGAAATAAAACAGCTCATGACCGTTATGATAGAAAGGATGCCCTTTAACGGAGATACGCCTGTACCCCCTAAAGCTATCCCACCTAAAAAATAAACTTTTTTTCTCGACTACAGGTCATTGAAATCCTCTGTCATACGCTCAAGTTTGGTTGGGTAAGTAAACAAGTCGCTATCCTTTAAACCAATTTCATTTAACAAACGAATAAAATAATAATAATTCATCCCACGCTTCAAAGAAGACAAAGCTTTATCGACATACTTTTCTTCCAAACCAATAGGAACCATTCCTTCACAATATTCAGCAGGCGTTGAATCAAAAAACTTTCGATTGATAGAAACTATATCCTGACTAGAGAGTGATTTCACCTGCATGGTTTTTTTATTTTCCTTATCTTCTAATTCAAGGAAATGAATACATTTTTCTCTAAGTATTAATCCTTTTTGCCAAGGCGCCAATTGGGCCCATGAAACTCTTAAGTTATCCGGGACAGTTTGTTGAGATTGAGTAATTTTTTTCAATTCATCCTGATAACGTTCGGTACGTACCTTTTTCAGTACTTTTCTCAATTCCATTTTTTCTTGGGAAAATTGTTTTCTAAAATCTACATCCTCAGCCCATTTTTTTTTCCAACGGCGATACCGATTCATATAGGCTTGCTCATAACTAATATCTTTAAGTATCATAAACTTTTTGTAAGCTTTGGCTAAATGAAAACGGTAACCTTCTTCTAAAATCGAATGGAATTCGTGAGGGTCTTTATCTTTCATTCCCATTAAAACATCCCAGTTCCATGCAGTGGTCGCTCCGCCCCCAACCAGCAGCAAGAGGAGACAAAGGGCAATCCCTTTTAAAACTTTTTTAATTGTTTCGGTTTGGATTTTAGGAACCGGCATTACAACTCACAAATACAAAAGAAATTGAAACATCTCTCCAGGATTAACTATCCCGAACGATCACATTTTCTTTTCGGTAAAAAAATGAATCGGGTTAAAGAAATAATGGGTTTAGAACAGAATAGGGCAAAAATAATAGGTAGGAAATATTTTTAGTTGCAGGAAAAACTTTTAATGTTTGAAATGGCGAATTCCCGTAAAAATCATAGATATTCCATGATCATCCGCGGCTTGAATTACTTCCTTATCTCTAATTGAACCCCCGGGCTGGATTATGGATGTGATCCCATTTTCAGCTGCTGTATCAATGGCATCTCTAAATGGAAAGAAAGCATCTGAAGCCATAACACACCCTTGAACAGGTTTATTAGCTTTTTGGACAGCTAATCTAGCAGAATCGACACGACTCATTTGCCCAGCACCAACACCAACCGTTTCAAATTTATTAACATAAACAATTGCATTAGACTTCACATGTTTTGCCACTATCCATGCAAACTTTAAGGATTCCATTGTTTGCTCATCGGGTTGTTTTTGCGAAACAATTTTTAACTGATCTGAATCAAATGTAATCTCGTCAGAGTTCTGAATTAACAATCCCCCTCCAATACGCTTTAGATCTAATCGGGAAGTTTTTTCATTTAATCCTTCCTCGGGCATTTCCATCACTCGAACGTTTTTCTTCTTCGAAAACAAGTTTAAGGCTTCAGGTTCATAACCGGGCGCAATGATAACTTCCACAAAGTTTTTTAATATTTCTTCAGCAGTTTTGACATTTACTTTTCGATTAAATCCTATGATTCCACCAAAGGCAGAAATGGGGTCAGTTTCTCTAGCTTGGATAAAAGCCTCAGTCTGATCTTTCCCAATTGCTGCGCCGCAGGGATTCGTATGCTTAATCACGATTGCAGATGGCGAATCAAATTCTATGGCCAACTCCCAAGCGGCCTCCATGTCGATATAATTATTAAAAGACAATTCTTTTCCTTGCAACTGTTTAGCCTGCACAATATCTCTTTTTCCAGGATGAATTTCTCCATACAATGCTGCCCCTTGATGTGGATTTTCTCCGTAACGCAGTTCCTGAATCTTCTTATACGATTTTTGAAATAATGGGGGAAACTTACTTGTATCATCCACCTGATTTGTCAAATAATTTGAGATCATACCGTCATAACGCGAGGTCATTAAAAAAGCATCTCGACTTAGCCTTTGTCTAGTAATTAAAGTAGTCGCACCTTCATTTGCATCCATTTCCTGAAGCACCAAATCATAATCATTTGGATTCACCACAATGGTAACATCATGATAATTTTTGGATGCAGACCGAACCATTGCCGGGCCACCAATATCAATATTTTCGATAGCATCTTGCAAGGTACAATTCTCTTTGGAAATAGTCTCTTCAAAAGGATAAAGATTTATTACCACCATATCGATGGGAAAAATTTTATGTTCCGTCATTGAATCCATGTGGGACGGTTCATCCCGTTTTCCAAGAATTCCTCCATGTACCTTCGGATGGAGAGTTTTAATACGACCGTCCATCATTTCAGGAAAACCTGTGTAATCTGAAATTAGAGTCACTGGAATTTGTTGTGACTTAAGTAATTTTGCTGTTCCGCCTGTAGATAAAATTTCTATTCCTCGACTATGCAGGCTTTTAGCAAACTCCACAATATTAGATTTATCGGACACACTAATAAGTGCCCTTTTGATAGGTTTCATGTATATAATTTTTAGATTCGGTAGTTCTTCTTTTTGGGCGGGTCTTTGCTAATTAGAAATCCAGGGGTGATCATTTGGATGATTTTTAATAACCACACCGGAAATGAACCAATGGTCTGTAACAAACCAGGTTGCTCAACCTGGTTTTGAGATTCGGTTTTTGTTGCGTCGTGTTTTGGATTTTCTTCCATATCAATTCGCACCCAAGGACAACCAAGAAAAAATATTCAGGGTTTTTGGAGGTGGAATATTACTATTTTTGCCCAAATTTGGAAAGAAAAAAATAATGAGCTCCAATTTCAAAGGGCTTTCTCAAAAAGGAAATGACATAGCCCTTTTATTTCAATAACAAACCTCGGGTAAACTGCCATTCAATTTTAGAATCAAAATCTAAACGGCCAAAGTGCGTTTGTAAATTCTGAATGCTTTGGTTAGCTAAATGGTTCAAATGCTCAAGATCTGAATCAGTCCATGCCAAGGATGTCGTCAATAGTTTCTCACAAAATTTTTCTACCATTCCTGAATCAACGATACGTGTATCTTGCTTATCCCAATTATGTTGGAAAATGGTTTTTAAAAAAGCTCGACCCCCTTCTTCGAGAATGGGCTCGCACGAAATTTCATTTAGTAATGTAAACCGAGCTAACGCCGTTGTGAAAAAATGGATCATATCAAAGTCATCTTTAGAAATTGGAAACTTTACCTCTTCCACAAAACCATCGATTTTTTCCAAAGACAAATCAAAACTTTGACGAGCAAACCTTATATAAAATCGTGACTGAAAAATAAAATTTTCTATAATTTGAATATCATTTACGGATTCTAAATTTCTCCAACTCACTTCGGTTGCATCTTCCTCCTCATTGGAAAAAGCAACAGCCATCTTTGGAAATCTATCCACTAATGCTGCCAAATGTTCCATGGCCCAAGCAGGAAGTACATATTCCAGTAGCTTGCCATTTTCACGAATCAGTTTCTCCCCCTCCCATTTGAGTCTCATAATTCCTGTATGACCCATTTGAAATAAAGACTGCATCCAAGTTTGAGTAAGCAACTTAGTTCCTTTTTCCACATCCCCGCTTGCCCCCAACTCCAGACCAATGTTTATATATCCTAAAACTTTTCGCATGGTGTTATGTCTATTTTCTAAAATGGATAAGTCCAACCTATCTGCTACCATGACTTTATTTGAGAGGTAAACCAACTCCCAACAAATAGAATCTAACCGTTCAAAGCCTTTTAACTTCGCTAAACATTGGCCAAAAAAAGAAGAAGAGTTTATATCTTCAAAAGGATAGCTGGGTGGGACTAAGCAATTGGAATGGAGAGAAATAAAGTCTTCATTCTTTGGGACTTCAATTTTAAAAGCTTCAGGTTTAAGTAAACTGTAGACTTCAATTGCCTCATCAAAAGAAGGTATTCCTTTTTCCTCAGTTCTAGAAAGCAACCAACGATAAGCCGTCTCCACTGTAGGGGTTACCTGATACCAAATAACTGCATCCATCAAAGCAAAAAATAATTTTGGAGTTTCTGAAAAAAGAACCTTAAATACTTTTTTGAGGATGGATTCTACTTCTTCAACTTTAAAAAATATTTGATGCACTCCATCTGGAGAGAAATGAGATAGCTTTTCATATTCTGAAGTGAGGTCGGGCTCATCATCCAATTTTTTTACAATTATCAGAGCTTGCAACAACATAACTTTTTGGTCAAAATCTTCTGTCAAAAACCATTTAAATATACTTTGATCATTAGCTTGATTCATTAGATCAAGCCAATGTACCGCATTTTTTGGATTGAATTTATCTGCATCCCACCACTCTAAATCAAATATATATTGGAGTTGAGTTTGGGTAATCACTGCCAAAACGGGGATGGAGTCTTCTTCACCTATGTCCTTAATCATTTGGTAAATTTCTTCCTCAGGTAAGGATCGCGCCAATTGAATGGCTTGTGGAGATAAAACTAACAAAGCCATCTTGAAACGTCCTGTGACTTGCTGAAGGCATCTTGCTTGTTCCTCCAATGTCATTTCAGAAAGAATAGATTCGATTTTTCCCGGATCATTTTTGATCCAATCTAGTGGAAAAGGAAGCCGCTCTTGAGTAAAAGGGTTTAAGCTATTGCTATTTTCTTCCATATATTTATTGAGTAACTATGAAAAGATTTGAATAATTTTATTTAAAATTAATTGAATTCGCTTATCTTAACTCTGTTTGCCTAAAATTTTTGAGAAATATGAACTAATTATCACTTTAGATATAATGATGAATGGGCATTCCATATACTTTTAAAATTTTTTAATATACTATAAAATTCAAATGAACCGATACAATTTCCCAGTAATAAAAGGTAAAAATACCATTGAACGCGCCTTCCGAAAAAAAAAGCAAATTAGAACTTCTCGAAGAAATTGAGTCGTTGCAACGAAAGGTGTCTCAATTAGATAAACAAAATCAGGATCTACTCTCCTTACAAGATAAACTCCAAAAAGAAGCGACAACACTGCAAAATATATTGGAAAGCCCTTCTGCCGTTTCCATAATTGGAACTGACATTAATGGAAATATTTTGTTTTGGAACAAAGGTGCAGAAAACATGCTGGGATACACCGCCGAAGAAGTTGTGGGGAAAAAAAACATTAGCCTCCTTTATCCCAAAGATGATCAAGTAACGGCTACCATCAAAAAAGCCAATCAGCACTTATTAAACAATAAAAAAGGGATCACTTGCGAAATTGAAGAATTGACAAAGGCAGGGATTCGTCTTGGGGTTCGATTAACCCTATCTCCTCGATTTGACATGTATGGAAATGTTGTGGGCTTTCTTGGAGTTGGAGAAAATATCACTGAACGAAATAAAGCAGAAATTGCTCTTGAAGAACAAATGGACCTTTCTGCCTTTAGCGCTCAAATCGGAGCTACGGTAGCGGCAAGCACATCACTTCAGGATATTTTACCCCAATGCGCGGAAGCCATAAAAACTTTCTTTAAGGCATCGCAAGTACGCATTTGGTTATATTACCCCCATGATGACTTTCTGGAAATTCAAGCAAATGCCACTGATCCTCATATCCCCTTACCAGAAAATCAAATTCCTCTTGGAAGTGGATCTACAGGAACCATTGCAAAGAACCGAAAGTTTTTTTATACCGACTCTCCATTTTCAGAAACTTTACTCAAACCAGACTTTGCCTGGATGAAAAAAGCCCAAGTGGCATCTTACACTGCATATCCACTAGTAATTGAAAATCAACTACTAGGAATTTTAGAACTATTTTCAAAAACATCTCTCACTAACGCCATGATGGGGGGGTTGGATACAGCTGTATCAGATATTACCGTTGGGATTGACCGCATTAAAACCTTCCATGCTCTTCAATCAAGTGAGGAGCGGGTAAGGTCAATTTTGGCAAATTCTTTAGAAGGAATTATTACCTTTTATGGGAACGGCTCTATTTCATCAGTAAACCCAGCAGCCCAATATATATTTGGATACAAAGAAAAGGAAATTATCGATAAAAATATACGTTTGTTAATTCCTGAATTGTTTGATGAGGATCCCAATAAAAAGGAAAAAATTTTTTCTACCAAACGAAATATTGTGGGTCGGGTAAATGAAATGACAGGGAAACATAAAAATGATTATCGCTTTCCCATAGACTTAGCTATCAGTAAATTAAAAATGCCCGAGCGTAGGAAAAGTCCACGAACAAAATCCAATGAACCACCAATACTATACATTGGAATGGTTCGTGATATTACTGAGAGAAAACGGTTTGAGGGAGCACTCAGAAATGAAAGAGACTATACGGCAAGAATTATTGAACGTACCCCCTCCCTAGTGGTAGGGATGTCATTAGATGGCCTTATTCGATTCACAAATCCTTCTGTAGAAAAAACCACTGGGTATAACGCTTTAGAAATGATTGGAAAAAATTGGTGGACATTAATGTTTCCCGGGGATTCATTTGAACAAGTTCAACAAATAAGAAATCTAATGGAAAAAGGAACCGTGCGTAATCATGAAATGACATTAACAACACAAAGTGGAGAGAAGCGAACCGTCGCCTGGAGCATTATTAACCGGTTTAATGAAAAGGGTCAATTAATCGAAATAATTGGATTTGGAACAGATATTACTGAAAGAAAAAAAGTGGAGCTTGATCTGATTCACGCTGCAAAAAAAGCAGAAGAATCCAGTCGATTAAAATCTGATTTTTTAAGTATTATTTCGCACGAATTAAGGACTCCACTTACCGTAATGTTAGGAAACACTCCTTTACTTAATAAGGCTAATGACCTCCCGGATTCACAAGAGATTGTTTCAATTGTTGAAGAAATCGAAAATTCGGGCAAGCATCTATTATCTCTGATTGATGACCTTTTAGATTTCTCAAAATTAGAAGCAGGAAAAATGGCTTTAAATTGTAACTGGTTTTCTGTAAACAATTTAATTCAAGATGTAGTCTTCAGTATCCAAGTATTGGCAAATCAAAAAGAAATTTCCATTAAAACCCATCTTGAAGATTTAGAAGTGAATGCCGATCCTGTACGTCTTAAACAAATAATTTATAATTTGCTCAGCAATGCCGTTAAGTTTACCGATTCGGGAGAAATATTAGTAAGTGTATTTCAGAAAGATGAAAAGGTCTTTTTTGAGGTGAAAGATACGGGTTGCGGTATTGCAGAAGAGAACTTCACAGTCATATACGATGTTTTTAGGCAAGTCGATGAATCTGCCACTCGCGCCGCTTCTGGTACGGGACTGGGGTTAGCAATCACCAAAAAATTAGTGGAAATGCATGGAGGAAAAATCTCTGTTGCAAGCGAATTGGGAAAAGGAAGTACATTTACATTTTTTATCCCCTTAAGCCTTCAAAAACCCACTTAACCAATTTATATACTTACACACATTTTTTTAAACTTAACAAATCAGAGAAACCAAACTCAACCTTTTAACATTGCCAGGGTAATGTTTCTTCCTGTTTGTCCTTCTTTCCTATAAGAATACCATTTGTCGTTGTTACAAGATGTACACTCACCTATTTGAAATATTTTATTACTAATAATTCCTCTTTCTATAGCCTCCAATTGATTTGCTTTAAACAAATCTAACAAATATTTTCGGGAAGAGTATTGCTCAGCAATTTTTTCAATAGGAAAAGGTCTTTCCAAAAAAGGTTGAACGCAAATTTCATCGACTTCATAACACTTTTTACATATTCCTGGCCCCATTCCCATAACCAAATCTTTCGGAGAAGAACCAAACTTAATTGCCATTATTTCAATGGTTTTAGATAATATTTCCTTCTGGGTTCCCACTCTTCCTGCATGAACAACTCCGATTACCTGGCCAATAGGATCAAATAAAAGTATCGGAATGCAATCTGCGGTCATTATGGCAATGGGAATTTGAGACAGTTGAGTCACAATAGCATCAGCATGGATTTGTGCAGTAACTTCGGGAAAAGTTTTTTTTTCTTGAAGAACATAAACTTGGTTTCCATGAACTTGATTCACGAAATGAATCACTTCACTTTGAATCTTTAGAGATTTCAAAAGCAATTTTTGATGCATTTGGTTAATATTTTTTGTTCCAGTTCTACCTAAGCATAATGGAATACGATCATTGTTCGAACCATTAAAACTTCTTGGAGTGAAACAATGAAGTAAATTTTCATGTTGTTTTAATTTGTCAATAAAGTGAGTTTCAATGAAAAATTTCATAAAAAAAATTATTTTTTTTAAAATTAAGAAAATTTAAACCAATTGTTAAAATTTTTTTCAATTAATAACAAAAAAAAATTCGTGTACCTTGCTTCCCCCAGTAATAATAAGGGATTTCAAGGTATTCATATTTTAAATCATTTTAATGTATTTTTTTTATAATAAAGAACTAATTTCCTCAAAAACCCCTAACCCCTTTTTCTATCAATATTTTCTTGACATTAAGCGAGTATAGAATAAAATACATACGATATTTGGGCGCTGAAACAAACCAGATATTTTTCGAAAGGAGTTCTTGATGGCAACCAAGAAGAAAGCAAAAAAGAAAGCAGTAAAGAAAAAAGCTACAAAGAAAAAAGCAGTAAAAAAGAAAGCAGTAAAGAAAAAAGTTACAAAGAAAAAAGCAGTAAAAAAGAAAGCGGTAAAGAAAAAAGCTACAAAGAAAAAAGCTACGAAGAAAAAAGCTGCCAAGAGAAAGAGATAACTTCAACTTCCTTTAAAGCTTTTAATTCTATTTTTCATTTTCAAAATTTTTCTTTTTTAGAGGAAAATTTTTTTTCAGAAATAAAATTGGTTTTGGATTCAGCGCCCAAAATAGCATTCTTTAGTTTCCCACCAACCATAATTCCTGGTTAAGTAAGTATCCAAGCCTCCTAACACAAGCTTTCTCGTCACCAAAAACTTCTCTCTAACTCTTTATTTTACAATACATTGCCTTCAAATAGCCGCCCTCTTTAAATACCACCGGATGGTCTATAGAATGTTGAGTCTTAAGAACTTTTTCAAAAGTCCGCCCAGTTTGACGAATTCCTAAATCCACCGCCCTATAAAATTCTTTTGGTGAGATTAATGAGGAGCATGATGCAGCAAACAAAAGACCTCCGACCTGTGTGCAACTAGCGCCAAACTTGACTAATCGTATGTAAGCTTGAATTGCATTTTTTTTGTTCTTTTTACTTTTAGCAAACGCTGGAGGATCTAAAACAACCAAATCATATCTTTGTCCTAATCTTTTTAACTCATTGAGCATTTTAAAAGCATCCCCTTGAATTTGCTGAAATCTTTCAGAATCCAATAGTTGAGTCCCAAAATTTAAAACAATATTTTTCCTTGATGCTTCCAAAGCATGCTTGTTAATCTCAATTTCGGTAACAGATTCACACTTTCCAGCAAAAGCATACACCGTAAACCCACCTGAATAGCTAAACACGTTTAAGACTTTACAACCAACGGACCTGTCCTTAATGTGATTACGATTATCGCGTTGATCCAAAAAAAATCCCGTTTTTTGTCCTCGAATTATATCCGCTTCAAATAATAAACCATTCTCTTTGAAAATCACCGGACCTTCAATTAGAGAACCAAATAATAATTGACCACTATGATACGAACTGGTTTGTGTACGTTCTACATGACCGCTAAATAATAAAATTAATCCTTCTATCCCTTTTAACTCTTGTTGGATTATTTGAGATAATTGTTCAAGATAAGGAATCCATGCCGCCGTATAAATTTTTAGGGCTAATATATTTTCATAACGATCTAACACTAATCCGGGAAATCCATCATTTTCTCCGTTTAATATTCGATAGCCAGTAGTGCCTTTCATTTCTAATTCAACTCTTAAAGATAAAGCTCTTTTAAACCGCTGGAGAAAAAAATCAGTATTGATTTCCGTCGGATTTTTAAACTGAAGAATTCGAAGACGTATATCAGAGAAAGGATCAAACAACCCAATGGCTAAAAAACGGTTATTAGAATCATAAATAACCCCTAAATCTCCTACGTTCCCTTCAACATCTCTATTTTTTAATTGGTAGTAGTGAACCCAAGGGTATCCCTTTTGTATTTTTCTTTGGAGATTTTTAGAAATTTGAATTTTTATCTTACCGGGTTTCATAATGATTCAATGAATAATAAAGCTTAAATTTTTAAGTGAGACAAACTAATTTTTCCCATGATGTTTAATATACGAAATTGCTTTTTCTCGATTAAATGACGGAACTTGGGTTGTGACCAAACTCTAGGGTTGGGTAAAATAGCTGCTAACCAGGCAGACTCTATGGGACTCACCCATTTAGGAGAGTGCTTAAAATACTTTCTAGAAGCTTCATTGCATCCAAAAATTCCATCTCCCCATTCAATAATATTAAAATAAACTTCTAATATCCTCTCTTTACTCCACACAAGTTCTATAAGGGCTGTAAAGTAAGCTTCCATACTTTTTCTTATCCAATCACGGTTTTGCCAAAGAAAGACGTTTCGGGCAGTCTGCATGGAAATTGTACTTGCACCAATAGTACGCTTAGACTTTTTGTTGAACTTAATCGCATGATTCACCGCTTCCCAATCAAAACCATTGTGGAAAAAAAATTTTTGATCTTCAGAGGCAATGACAGCACGAATGAGTTGAGGTGATATATCCTTTAAACGTTTCCAACTCGCTAGAGTTAAGGGATACTTCTCCTGAAATCCACTTTCAACCCATCGAATCCACATAAGTGGAGTTGTAGGGGGGTTAAAAAATCGAAAAAATAGAACCGGAATAAAAGAAATCAACCATAATCCAAGTAAAAAAATTACGATTTTCCGTTTCCAATAACCTTTGGGCGATTTATTACTTTTCTTTCTTGGTTTCCTGCCCATGTTTAAACTATTTCAAAAGTAATTTATAAATAAATAGTAGGAACGAAAAAAATTATACCGATGACACAATCATTCAGGTTAACTTTGTGTCAATAATTGGTCGTAACCCTGGACAATCTTTAAAAAATTGGCCATTAAAAGGTCAGGAATTTGACGGCGATATTTTTTGTGATGTTTAAACTTGAAGGGGTTATAAATAATTCTTTTTTTATCGCGACTTCGCATTTCATAATGAAGGTGGGGGGCAAAACTACGTCCGGTATTTCCCGAGTCGGCAATTAACTCTCCCTGTTTTACTTTCTGTCCGGGTTTGATACGAACTTTGTCCAAATGAAGATAAAGTGTCTTGATACCTAACTGGGGATGATCAATTTCAATACAATTTCCATTCTTTCTCCGATTCCAATTTGTTCGAGTAACTCGACCCTCAAAACTAGAAAAAACTGGTGATCCAACAATAGATTTAAAATCAGTTCCTGCATGCCCAGGCCGTCCTTCTCTAAAATCACCTGGCAAAGAGGTAATTTCTTCGTATTGTAGTATTGGAGCAGACTGAGGACCAAGGTGAGACATAACTTCCCGTCCATTTTTATCAAAATAACTCCCATGAACCATTGTTGGTGTCCTAAAATAATTCATTTGCAACGTTTGATTTAAATACCGGCTGGTATAGGACAATTTTAAAATCCGAAAGCGGTCCTGATTATCTAAAGCTTTGTATACCAAATGAAGTGAATCTCCCTTGCGTAAGGAGCGATTTACGTCCATATGCCAAGATAATAGCCGTGCAACTAAAGCCGCTAAGAATTGACAATCTCCCTTCATTTTATTTTTACAAAAAGAATAAGTTAAAGAATGGCTAATTTTTAAACTGATTGTTTGTAGATTCTTGGGGTTTTCAGGTTTAACATGCATTGCTACCTGAACCCTGTTAGGACTTTCCTGAAAAATTAAAGTTTTTTCCTCAAAGTTCGGTATCGGTGCATTTTTTTCACTTTTGGGTTGGCTTTTTGGATTAATTGATATTTTGGTTTTATGGGGTGTTACTTCTTCTTTGATTTCAGTAAATGATTGGGAATCGCTGTTAGGATCTGCCTGAGCAATATTTAGCCCATGGGAACTATAAAAAACAAAGTAAACAATTAAAGCAAAAAATAAACACGCTAAAGCATACAAAGCTTTATAAGACTTCTTGTTTTTTTTACCTGGCCAATCTTGATTTTCTAGTACTAAAGGTCTGTGCATTTAGAGGTATTCCGTTTTTCTTTAAAGGAAGTTAGCGAGTAGTTTTAGGCGTTGGGAAACCACAATGGGGGATAGAAATCCTTCCAACCTAGAATTTCAATTCACTTTAAAGTGAAAAGCCCGTATATTATGACAAAACGCCAATCATTTGACAACCATTTTTAGACACTTAAGTATAAATTTTTCAAATAATTAACTATGTTCCTCCCTGAAGCCATCTACCTGGATCCCGGGGTAGAATCCTACTCTTTGACCCAAAAAGTATTGTCCTCATATCCAGACTTGCCCAAAAAGAGTGACTTTTCAAAAGACAAAATTACTGATGAATTAAACCGAGAATCAGAGGACTTATTTGGAGCAGCAAAAAAGATTTTAATGCTGTCTCAATTCAAAGGGTCCTTTCTTAAGAAATGTCCCGGAATAAGCCCTGGAATGGTTTGCTGTAATTACTACGTTGTTAATCTAATAAAAAACTGTTCTTATGATTGCTCCTATTGTTTTCTACAAGATTTTCTTGAAAATAATCCCGTTCTTAACGCTTATGTTAATGTTGAAGATTTGTTTAACCAATTAGAAGATGTATTTTCTAAATTCCCTGATCGTTCGTTCCGCGTAGGAACGGGTGAGCTAACTGACAGCTTGGCTTTAGATACCCTTCTTCCATACTCTGATTATTTGATTCCATTTTTTAATGCTCAATCCAATGCAATTTTGGAGTTAAAAACCAAATCTGACCAAATAGACAATTTACTAAAACAACCCGATCCTACCAATATTATTGTTTCTTGGTCCTTAAATCCTGAATCAATCTCCGTAATAGAAGAAAAAGGAACCCCTACTCCCTCAAAGCGGATAGAAGCAGCTCGGCTTTGTCAAGAAAAGGGGTACAAAATTGGATTTCATTTTGATCCCATTATCCTTTTTCAAGGTTGGGAAAAAGATTATGAACAAATGATCCATAATCTGTTTCAACAAATATCACCTACAAATATTGAATGGATCAGCTTAGGAAGTTTCCGTTACCGACCTAACCTCAAAAAAATTATTAAGGACCGCCACCCGGAAACCCAACTCTTTACTCAAGAACACACTCCAGGTGAAGACGGGAAATTTAGATATTTACGCCCTTTACGTAACCATGCCTATGAGACAATTAGAAATTTAATAAAAAAAAAGGACTCCGAATTGAATGTTTATTTGTGTATGGAAACTAAGGAAATTTGGGAAGGAGTGACTGGGAAAATGCCAAGAAGTGATAAAAAGCTAGATCAGTTTTTTGACCTTTAATTAAAAAGCTACAACCGCATAGGCATTACGATACTTAAAAAATCTTTATCTTCACCCACAGTAATTAAACAGGAATTATTTTGATCCTTTAAGTTTAGGACCACTTCATCTTCATCAATTGCGCTCAAAACATCCAAAACATAACGCGCATTTAATCCAATGGTAACCTCTTCACCTTGATATTTGATCTCCAGCTCTTCATTCGCATCGCCCAACTCAGTGTTATCTGAAACCAGTGTTAAACTGCCAGGTTTAATTTCAAAACGCACCATTTTAGATTTTTCGTCCGCCAACAAGGCCACCCGCTTTAATGCATGGCTTAAATCTTGTTTATTTACTCCCACATGAAGTTCATTATCCGATGGAATGACTTGGCGATAATTAGGAAACTTGCCATCCACTTTACGACTTACAATGACCTGTTTATCCTGAATGAATGCCATTTGATTATCTTTTTCTGAAAATGCATAAACCGAATCTTCATTCTCAATAAACCGTAAAAGCTCTGTTAACACTTTCTTTGGTAAAAGATAACCCGTCTTACTTTTGGTTTTTGTATTTGCTAAGGCCCTTTTAATAAATGCTAAACGATGGCCGTCGGTGCCTACCATATTCACTTTACCGTTGTCACACTCCAACAGGAGACCATTGAGTGCCTGACGGGTTTCATCAGGAGAAATAGCAAAAAGAGTTTTTCGGATCATTTCTTTTAAAAGACTTCCTTTAAACTCCATTAATGGCTCTTCACTATATTCCGGAAGCTTCGGGAAATCTTCTGGTGGCAAACCAGGTAAACGAAATTTGGATTTACCGCATTTTAATGAAACCCAATCGTTCTCCTCTTGATAAAAATGAATCTCCAATTCTGGTAACTCTTTTACAATATCAAAAAGCTTTTTTGCATTAATAGACACCGAACCTTCAGAAACAACTTTAGCGGGGTAAGCTCCAGTCATTCCAATCTCCAAATCGGTAGCCTTCAAGTGGATCCCTTTTTTGTGAGTTGAAATAAGGACATGAGACAGAATAGGCATGGCTCCTTTGCTCTCAACAATACCTTGGACTTTATTCAGGCCATGAAGAAAAATATTTCTGTCAATTTTGATTTCCATCGTCCCCCCTGGCAGGTAAGTTATGTAAAACGGTCATTAATTTACACAAATCCCTAAGACCTGTCAAAGCAATAATCAGAACGTTCTCTTGTCTTTTCTATAATAAAATTATTCACACGAATTGCTATATAGCTATTGAAACTAAATGCAAATTCAATTAACTAAAACTTATAGGGAATCCTTGACTTTATTAAATAACGCGTGTTAATTTCAAGGTTCACGTAAGGAAACCTATTTATGATTATAGTAATAAAGCCCGGCACCAAACCGGAAGAAATTCAAGCTGTTAAGGATAAAATTCATTCTTTAGGGTATAAGACCCATGAAATCGTTGGGGTTGAACGGCAGGTAATAGGTGCAGTAGGGGAAGATCATGGTAAAGATCGCCTACAAGACCTGGAGTCTATGCCAGGAGTGGAAGACGTTATCCCGATTCTAAAACCTTATAAACTTGCAGGTCGAGAAATACAGAATGCTAATTCTGTTGTGGATTGTAATGGCTTGAAAGTAGGTGGTAATTCTATTGCAATTATGGCGGGTCCTTGCTCCGTTGAGAATCAGGAACAATTGATGACCACAGCAAAATCGGTCAAATCATCTGGAGCTAATATGCTTCGCGGCGGTGCATTTAAACCTAGAACCTCACCCTATAGCTTTCAAGGACTAGAAGAAGAAGGCTTAAAACTTCTTGCTGCGGCAAAAAAAGAAACCGGTCTTCCAATTGTCACTGAGGTAATGAATCCAAGAGAAGTAGACTTAGTAGCAAAGTATGCCGATGTTCTTCAGGTTGGAGCCAGAAATGTACAAAACTTTTCCCTGCTTAAAGAATTAGGTCGAGTCAAAAAACCCGTTCTATTAAAAAGGGGCATGATGACTACTATCAAAGAGTTTTTAATGTCAGCTGAATATATCCTTTCTGAAGGAAATAAAAATGTCATACTTTGTGAACGTGGAATCCGCACGTTTGAAACAGCAACTCGCAATACCTTAGATATTAGCTGCATTCCTGTTTTAAAAAAAGAAACACATTTACCGATAATAATTGACCCCAGTCATGCCACGGGGCACTGGGACCTAGTAGAACCCATGGCCCGCGCTTCCATTGCCGCAGGCGCTGATGGGCTAATGATTGAAGTCCACCCTGATCCTATCAATGCTTATTCGGACGGACCTCAGTCCCTTAAGCTCGAAAAGTTTGCTCAGTTGGTTGAAAACATTCGGCCTTTCATCAGACTGATGCAAAGAGAGCTGTAATCTCCCCAAAAACTCTCCGCTGACTTAACTTTTCTTTTTTCACTTCCTTGAATCCCCTGTAGTTTTGATATATTCTGGATCGGAATCTATATTTTGTTAAAGAATAGTCCAATTAACTCATTTTTAATTTTTGGATTAATTTAATTGTAATGATTGACCTGTACCTTAGTAACCGCAATCGGGCTAAGGATTATCATTCGGCCCTTTCCTCCGAAATCCTTCAAACGGTTCAACCTGAATCTTTACCTAAATTTGATTTAGATAAAGGCCAATCTTATTATTTAGAATTTAAAAATCGAATAATAAAGATAATTGACCGAGAAACTACCGCGCTGCAAAAGGAACTCACCAACTCTGAGAATAGCCACCTGCTTTTGTTAAAGAATACATATCTTGTAGATGCAATTATTCAAGCGAGCTTTAATTCGGCTCTCCATTTGTTAAATGAAACTAGCCATGTCAACCACTTAAAAGAAAATGATCTCCCCATTGCCATCGTTGCCCGAGGGGGTTATGGAAGAGAGGAGATGTATTTTCGATCCAATGTAGAGTTTCAGGTAGTGTTTCGCGCAGGCCTCAATACTGAAGAAGAAAAGCTAGTTGATGAATTTACCAATTTCTTTAATTATTTGTTTAGCTATCAGGAAATTTTTTCAACATCTATAAGCTCCGGACCCTCAGAAATTAATCCGGAAGATCAGGAAATGAACACAGCTCGATTCGCATCTTTTCATTCTTTACTAGAACATAGGTTCATTGCTGGAAACCATTTAGTCTATAACGAATTCAAAAGTTCCATCAAGACTGCAGCCCTATTCCATAAAGATGAAATTCTTCGGGAATGTTTAAAACATCGCACCTATTTTGAAATTCAAAATACAGTTTTTAAACAAGAACCCAATATAAAAGAAGAACTGCTCCGTGTCTATTGGGCTGCCAGTGTGGTAAGAATTCGTGAATCAATGGATAAAACGAATTTATTCGAATTATTATCTGAACTTTATTCTAAAAATATCTTAAGTTCTCCAGCCTTTAAGAAAATGCAAAGTGGTTTAAATTTCCTTTCCAGGGTCCGTCTCTTTTTGCACTGTCATCAACATGGCTCACACAGAGATGAATTAAGTTACGAAGTCAGGGATAAAATAACGGAATCGATGGGTTATGGGAAAGATGTAAATAAATTCTTCAACGTATATTTTTATCAAGCCGTTTTGCCCTTAAAACGCCTGAGCCGCAATATATTTTGGGAAAGCGTTTCGTTTCCAACGAGTCAGTCAAAAACACTCAATAAATTTTTTTGTGTTAATTCAGAAAATCAAATCACCTTTAATGATCCGAAAATATCCTATTCATGGAGCCCTCCTACTTCGGTATTAGAACTATTCACACTGGTATCCCGAAAGAATTACTTTCTGGCTTTTCCTGTAATTCGATCCATTGAATCCAACATTGAGCAAATGTTTCCCTTATTTCAGGAAGCAGAAAATGCAAAAGCAGTCCAATCGTACTTTCAAAATATTATCAAAGGAAAATATTTTGCGAAAGCAATTCGCTACTTACACGAATTTAATTTATTAGAAAACTTTTTTATTCCAGAATTCAAAAATTTAACCGGCCTCCTTCAGGATATTTACGTTCATATATTCCCCACTGATATTCATATCTTAGCCGCGCTAGATGCACTCAATAAAATTGAAATCGATCCCGAGGTCGACCCGTTTTTGCGCGAACTTTATCAATCATTGAAAAATAAAACTATCATTAGACTCTCCGTACTGTTACATGACATTGGTAAAGGGTTAAAAGCTCCGGGAGAAAACGAGGAGCTAATTGGTGCACGAGCTATTCCACAAATTTTAAATAAATTAGGTTATGGAAATAATAAACGTTTGGTGGAAGATGTTGCTTTTTTAGTAGAAAAACATCTAATGATGCATGACCTGATGCTTCTCGATCCGGATGAAGATGAAACTTACAATATGATTTGGGACTTGGTTAACAAAGATGTTGAGCGGTTTAAAATGTTAATTTTGTTGACCTATGCAGATAGGGCCGGGACAAAAATGAAAATGTCTAAAACCCAAATTGATCAACTCAAATATTTTTATCAAAGCATGTTGTATCATCAAAAACGAGTTAGTGTCCCTAATGAAGTCCAGTCTGAATTTTTTAAAATGATACGTCTGCCACGAGACCTTCAAGCACAATTGCAGATTTATCATCAATTTAAAAATTCAAAAGATCAATTTGCAACAGAATTTATTTTTAAACCCGAGCAGTCTTCTGAACTGGTAGTTTGCACTAAAGATCAACCTGGTCTTTTATATAATATATCTGCAATCTTGGCTTTTAATCAATTAAGTATTTCAGAAGCCAACATCCATACGTCTAAGGACAACGTTTTTGATGTTTTTAATATTTGCGGTCCATCCAGAGAACCCATCGCGTTTTCAAATTTCTCTTACCTGCAAAAACAACTTAAAGAAGACTTAAGAAAAGTTTTTGTTGAAAAAATTCCTATTTCCTTATTGTATAAAGGACGTACCTTAAGCTCTAAATTAGAAGAAAAATTTAATGATATAAAACTTAAAATAGCCATCATAGGCAGAGCAGTGAAAATTGAAACCCATGATATTATTGGAACTATAATGTTGGAAACCCAAGTATTTTCTCAGCTAAATATGGAAATCCAAAGAGCGGTCATACATACCAACTATGGTTCAGCTTCTAATATATTTTATTTAAGACCTGAGGATGTACATACAATTATTAAAGAAGAAAAAAAGTTTAAAAACATGTTAAAAAGTTCATTACAACCTCTTATTCATAACACTCCTATTTTTCCCAAAGAATCAAAGGGAGTTTCTAATACAGAATAGAAAGTTTCTTATGCGACGAAAATCATTAATTGTCTCTATTTTAATTTACTTATTCATTCTTCCGGGCACTGGGTTTTCAGAAAATTCGGTTTTACAAGAAGCTTTGACTTTAGATCGTCAGGGCTTTATTGAGGAGTCAATCCAAGCTTGGAAAAAGGTTCTCGAGTCTAACCCAGAAAAAAAAATACAGATCTTTGCTCAAATTAAACTGTGCATCGCTTATTCAAAATCTTCTATGTTTGGAGACGCTTTAAAAGAAGCTAAAAGCTTAGCAGAAAAGTTCCCCAATCAATTCAATGTAGCGTTTAACCTGGGAAACATGTACAGCGCAACCCATCAATATAAACAAGCCATAGATGCTTATAAAAAAGTTGTTGAACTACAGCCTGACGAAGGATTAGGTTATGTCGGTCTTGGACTTAGTCTCTTTGGAAATCAAGTTGTGGAAGAATCCTTAATTACATTACGCAAAGTGAGAAAGCTTTTTAAAACCCAAAAAAATATTTCCTGGTATCAAAGTGTTCGAATAATGATTGGGCAAATTAAAGGATTTGCTCCCTACCCTCCTGATTTTTCGAATTTATGGTTGGCCAACAATCTTCGTGAAATTAGAACAACTTACGAACAAACAATATTTCGAAACTTTGAAAAACAACTAAACCTCTAATCAATTCAGGAAACAATACTCCATAATGTAAATCTTATAAAGTTCCTTGCGCCTAGATTAAATTAAAAGGGAAACTCCACCGTTTTTAAAAGTTTTAGGATTCTTTTTCAAATAACTTCTTTTCTTTTTAATTACACGACACCACTTAAACCTCATTAATTCAATAGTTTTAAATTGCGCATTTTGAATAATCTATTAGTTAAGTAAAGAATCGCACTTACACGTCCGAACATCTAAATATAGAAACCTTTGTTGAGGCTATATAAGATGAAACAAAACTTCCTCATGTGCCCACCCAAATATTTTGGTGTTCGTTATGTAATTAATCCATGGATGGAAGGTCATTTAGGACAGGTAAATATTAACTTGGCCCAAAATCAATGGGAAAGTTTTTATCAATCTTTATCTAAAAAGGCGAACATAGAGTTAATTGAACCTAAAACACATGTTCCCGATATGGTATTTACTGCTAATGCTGGGTTAATTACTAAAAAAGGATTTGTCCTAAGCCGGTTCAAGCATCAGGAACGACGACGCGAAGAATCTTATTTTGAAAACTGGTTTAAATCCCGGGTCTCTAATTTAATCCATATGCCAAAGAATATCTCATTTGAAGGAGCTGGTGATGCACTTTGGCAACCTGGGGAAAACTTACTTTGGATGGCTCATGGATTTCGTACAGATATAGAGTCCCATACCTTTTTATCAAACAAATTTCAAATTAAAATTATTTCTTTAAAATTGGTCAACCCATCTTATTATCATTTGGATACCTGCTTTTGTCCCCTTATGGACAAACACATAATGTACTACCCGGCGGCATTTAATGCAGACTCTCTTCAGCTAATTGAAGATTTTTTCCCCCTCGAAAATCGAATTATAGTTTCCAATAAAGATGCAGAAAATTTTGCCTGCAATTCCGTTCTGGTGGGAAGAAATTTATTCCTTAACTTTGCTACCCAAGAGCTGCTAATGGATCTGAAATCTAGAGGTTATACTCCAATAGTTCAACCTGTTAATGAGTTCCTGAAAGCAGGGGGTGGCAATAAATGCCTTACATTAAGCCTGGACGAATAGTCATTTCAATTATGTTTATTAAAATAATTTTCCCTATACTTCCATTTTCGCTTCAATGTTGTAAAATGTAGGTTTTTCCTAACTTTACCCTTTTTGAGTGCTGCATTTATGAAAAAGGATTTTCTAACATTAATGGATTTTTCCACAGATGAATTAAGCCAAATTATCGATCTGGCTGAAAACATAAAAAAATCCCCGCAAGATTACGATTCTATTCTCCGTGGTAAATCTGTGGGGATGATTTTTGCTAAAAAATCAACCCGTACTCGCATATCTTTTGAGGTTGGCATTCATCAGTTAGGCGGCCAACCCATTTTTTTAGGCCCAGAGGACTTGCAGCTTTCTCGTGGTGAATCAATTCGCGATACAGCAAAAGTTTTATCCCGATATTTGCATGGAATCATGATTCGCACTTTTTCCCATCAAAATGTTTTGGATTTAGCGCAATATGCTTCTATTCCTGTAATCAACGGCTTGACCGATTACAATCACCCTTGCCAAGGACTATCTGATCTCTTTACGATAAAAGAAAAACTTGGGAAATTACGGGGTCTGAAATTGGCATATATAGGTGATGGAAATAATGTTGCTGTATCTTTATTATTTGCATGCATTAAGTTCGGCTTAGATGTTTCTATTATTAGCCCAAAAGGGTATACGATTAATAAAGAGGTAATCAATCTAATAGACAATACCGACAGACCCAAAAGCTCAAAAGTCCTCTTTACTGATAACATTTCCGAGGGAATAAAAGATGCCCATATTGTTTACACTGACGTTTGGGCAAGTATGGGTCAGGAAGAAGAGCACTCCAAACGGGTAAAAGATTTGGCTGAATATTCTGTAACCGATGCTATTATGGAACAAGCTGACTCAGAAGCAATTTTTATGCATTGCTTGCCCGCCCATCGAGGGGAAGAAGTCAGCGCCTCTGTAATGGATGGAAAATCTTCCATAGTTTTTGATCAAGCAGAAAACCGATTGCATCTTCAAAAAAGCATTTTAGCCACTTTAATAAATCATTAGGGGTATGATGAAATTAATTCTTACTTCACAGAGATAACTTTTTGAAAGCTCAATTTTATTTCGGGATTAAAATTAATAACACCGGATATATTTGAGAATTTTTTAATATACGCATAGGAGAAATAATGAGCTTAGTAGATCCTTCCAACTTGGTGTGGATGGACTTAGAGATGACCGGTCTCAATCCTGAAATCGAAGTTATTATTGAAATTGCAACCATTGTTACGGATAAAGAATTAAATATCCTGGAAGAAGGACCCACTTTAGTAATCCACCAAAAGAATGAAATACTGGATCGTATGGACGAATGGAATCAAAAAACTCACTCGGCCTCCGGTCTTGTGGATCGGGTCAGACTATCGAAAGTCACTGCTGCACAAGCAGAAACTATGACTTTGGATTTTATAAAAAAATATGTTCCTCATAATACTTCCCCACTTTGTGGGAATTCTGTGGGCCAAGACCGAAAGTTTTTGGACAAATACATGAAAGAAATTTCTGATTTTTTACATTACAGAAATATTGATGTTACATCCATTAAGGAACTGATAAAGAGATGGTACCCTAATGGCCCGAAACCTCCTAAAAAAAGCGATGCTCATTTGGCATTAATTGATATTAGAGAATCCATTGAGGAATTAGTTTTCTATAGGCAACATTATTTTCATAATGGAATAGCAATGGCCGGAAAAGATGAAGCTTTAGAAAGACAGGAAACAGAAAATGAGTAAAGGAACTATTTTAAGTATTGTTTTTTTTGCCGCGATTGCTTACCTTTCCATTTCCATGATCTGGACAGGAAGCAAATATGAATGCGAGGTTTGCATTAATTATAACGGTTTCGATGTTTGCCAAACTGTTGAGGGAATGGAAAAACAGGGAACCATAGAAAACGGAATAAGCACCGCATGCGCCGGGGCCGCAAATGGAAGAACAGAATCCATGGAATGCGGCGCTACCCCTCCTACAAAAGTAATGTGTAAAGAACTTTAATTTTATCCGGTCTTTTATACCTCTCCACATATCATATGGTAAACTTCTTGGTACATTTCTTCCACATTTCCTAAATCAAATCGAAATCGGTCCTTATCCATTTTTTCATTGGTATCCCAATGCCAAAATCGGCATCCATCCGGGCTGATTTCATCACCCAGTAAAATTTCTCCCTTGTGGCGGCCAAACTCCATCTTGAAATCCACAAGTCGGATTTTTCTTTCTTTTAAGTAATTCCATAATAGTTCGTTTATCTTAAATCCACATTCTGTCAAATAGGCAATCTCTTGCTCATTAGCTAATCCAAACTCTAAAATATGATAACGATTTATCATGGGATCACCAAGATCATCATTTTTGTAATAGAATTCGAGAATGGGTTTCTTCAATTCTTTGCCTTCAGGCAACCCCATACGTTTAGCCAGGCTCCCTGCAACCACATTACGAAGCACTACTTCTACTAATATAATATCCAGCTTTTTCACTAATACTTCGCGGTCATTTAAGGCTTCCACCATATGGGTTTTTACACCTTGCTTCTCTAAATATTTATAAAGGGTTGTGGACACATGATTATTAACCACACCCTTATCGACCACAGTCCCTTTTTTAATGCCATTAAAAGCACTGGCATCATCTTTGAAGTACTGAATCACCAAATCCGGATTTTCAGTAGAATAAATAATCTTTGATTTTCCTTCGTATATTTTTTCTAATCTTTTCATAAAGTATTTATTCTAAAAAATTCGATCAAAGATCCGATCTACGTTTTTTAGATGATTTTTCAAACTAAACGCCTTATCAATTTCTTTAGCGCTTAAATGTTTTTTTATTTCCTTGTCTTTTTTCAATAAGGAAACAAAATTCCCACCCTTTTCCCATACCCTCATGGCATTTCGTTGAACCATTCGATAAGCGACATCCCGGGCAATTCCTTTTTGAGTCAACGCCAAAAGAATGTGCTCAGAAAAAATTAACCCGCCTGTTTTCTCTAAATTCCTTTTCATATTATCCGGATAAACCAGGAGATTTTTCACTAAGGGCACCATCTTTGTCAACATATAGTGAATGAGAATGGTACTATCCGGCCCAATCACACGCTCCACGGAGGAGTGGCTGATATCTCTCTCATGCCAAAGCGGCATATTTTCTAATGCTGCAAGCGCATTTCCACGAATCAGTCTTGATAATCCGGACATCTGTTCCGAAACCACAGGGTTTCTCTTGTGTGGCATCGCAGAAGATCCCTTTTGCCCTTTCGAAAAATATTCTTCCGCTTCAAGGACTTCTGTCCTTTGCAAATGTCTAATTTCAGTAGCTATTTTATCAATGGTTCCAGCTAAAACTGCTAACGTCGTAAAATACTCAGCGTGACGATCTCTTTGAATTACCTGACTTGAAACTGAAGCCGGTTTAAGTTTTAGCTTTTTACAAACATGATTTTCAACATTTGGATCAATACTTGCGAAAACTCCCACAGCACCTGAAACTTGGCCGAAAGCAATGTTAGCTCTTGCCCGTTTCATTCGTTCAAGGTTCCGCCGCATTTCTTCATGCCAATTTGCCAATTTTAGACCAAATGTCGTGGGCTCCGCATGAATTCCATGAGACCGCCCTACTACCGGAGTGTATTTAAACTCTAAAGCCCGTTTTTTAAGAACCACAAGAAATTCTTTTATTTTTTTCATTATAAGATCTGCTGCATCTCTTAATTGCACTGCCAGTGCGGTATCCAACACATCTGATGAAGTCATTCCTAAATGCATAAAACGAGCAGAATCCCCTACATGCTCGGCAACAGAAGTGAGAAAAGCAATTACATCATGCTTCACCTCTTTTTCAATTTCATTAATGCGGTCAATATCAAATCCACCTCTTTTTTTCATCTCTGCAACAGCGGACTTCGGAATTTTCCCTGATTCTGCCATAGCTTCGCAGGCGGAAATCTCAATCGCAAGCCAAATACGAAACTTGTTTTCGGGGGTCCAAATTGCCGCCATTTCTGGAAGTGTGTATCGTTCAATCAATATTATTTCCTTTCAAAAAAGTGGTGAAATGCGGGTTGCCGGGAATGACTCAGTATTTTAAAATAAGAACAAGCATACAGGATCACCTGTTCAAAATAAAAGCGTTTCTTAAGTCCTTCAATTTCTGAAAAAGTTGGATTTTTTTATCCTCGTATTGAGGCCATCTTAAACTTTCTTTAAGTTCAAATCAATAATATGACTTCGAAAAATTTTTATGGTATCTGCTTTGTTTGTTTAGGAAATATCTGTCGATCTCCCTTAGCTGAGGGAGTATTCCAGTCCTTAGTAGTAGAAGAACAACTCTCAGAAAAAATCATTATAGAATCAGCCGGGACAGGAAATTGGCATGTAGGATCCCCTCCGGATTCCAGGATGCAGGCTACTGCTCGACAAAATGGTATCCAGCTTCAATCGCGCGCCCAACAATTTCAACCGGAAGACTTTAACCGGTTTGATCTCATTCTTGCCATGGACCAACAAAACTATGAATCCTTAAAATTCATGTGCTCCTCAGAGGTTGCCAATGGAAAGTTGAAACTATTCCGCTCGTTCGATCCCTATGCGCGCGGCGACGAAGATGTTCCAGACCCTTATTATGGGGGAAACTCAGGATTTGATAATGTTTTTCAGATCGTTCAACGGACTTGCCCCAATATTCTAAATTTTGTTAAATCCCAATTAGGTTGATTTATGAAGGAGGAAGTCCAATCCGTTTTAGGACAAGTTTATTCTCAATCTATAACGATTACTTCTTCTCAAAGTATAGGTGGGGGCAGCATAAACGATACCGTAAGGATGAGTTTATCCAATGGGGAAAAAGTTTTTGTAAAATTCAACTCTCAACCACCTCCCAATTTTTTTTTCGACGAAGCCAAAGGACTAAAGATTTTAGCTTCCGCCAAGGAGGGTCCTCGCATACCAAGAGTGATCGCTCTTCAACAATCTTCTAACCCTAATTTTTTAATTCTTGAATATATTGAACAAGCAGCAACAGGAAAAGACTATTACTTTGAATTCGCCAGGTCTTTGGCAAATATGCATCGAACCACTCAAGATGTTTTTGGGCTCGACCATAACAACTACATTGGATCTACCCCGCAAATTAATACAGAAGATGAAAATGCTCTCACTTTTTTTAAAGAACAACGTTTGCAGTTTCAACAATCTTTAGCAAGAAAAAATAATCGCCTTCCAAAAAACATTGACCACAAAATAGATAAACTTTGTGAAAAACTTGAAAATTTTCTGGACCTAACCGGTGAAAATCCTGCTTTAGTGCATGGAGACCTATGGTCCGGCAATCATTTTTCAGATGGAAATGGGACCCCATGTATTTTCGATCCTGCTGTTTATTTTGGACTTAGGGAAGCAGATTTAGCCATGACTGAGCTATTTGGAAAAATGCCCGAGACCTTCTATCAGGCTTACCATGAATGTTTTCCCCTGAACCCCGGCTACGAAAATAGAAAGCAAATCTATAATCTTTATCACCTACTAAATCATGTTAATCTGTTCGGAGGATCATATTTATCATCCGTAGAATCCACTCTTAATTATTTTGTTGGTTAATATTCAAGGAGAGCTTCATGCTGACCATGAAAACTAATCCTATTTTTCGCGTCTTTTATTTCATTTTTATTTTCCACACTTTATTTGTTGGGGTAGCAGAGTCACAGAAAGCAAGCTACAGCTTATTAAAGCAACAAGGAGAAGCTTATTTTGATCAAGGGTCCTTTTCCAAAGCTCATCAAGTTTACAAAAAAGCTTTAGAGTTTGACCTTGACGAAAACGACAAACGCTGGATTGAGTTTAGGTTGGCAGATACTTTATGGAGATCAGAAGCTTCAAGTAAAAAATTCGATACTTCCATTTTGGATCAGTCTAAAGATCAACTCAATAAGATGATTCGAGATGTGCGTCGAAATGAAGATAAAGATCGCATCTGGGCCGAAATTCAGGAATCTTTGGGTGACTATTGGTGGATGCGGTCACAGACTAGAAATTGGGGCTCTGCATGGCAACACTATCAAAAAGCTTTGGACTGGTGGGCTGGAGCTAAAGATTTAGAGCTTGCTAGAAATAGATATTTAAATATTATTTGGAACGTCACGACCCCTCCCTGGAGACCCTCCTATTACTCTTATGGTTACTATGGGAATTATGTACCGGTAAAGGTTTTAGAAAATGTCCTAAAAATTTCCCAATCCCCTGAAGATCAAGCACGAGCTAGTTATTTTCTCGCCATGGGGTTACGCAACCAGGGAAACCTGTATCAACAACAGCGTATTCCTAAATTATTTGAGAAGGCAATTCAATTGGGGAAATCGACCGAATGGTATGATGACTCTATTTACCATTATGCAGAGTGGTTGTCTGGTTCTGGGGAAGTTATAATCCTTGCTAACGGACAACAACAAAGGAAACCCAATTATAATAAAGGTCTTAAATATTACCGACGATTAATAAGTGAATTTGAAAAGGGGGAAACTCGATTTTATGATGATGCTCAGCGTCAAATCGAAAATATTACCAAACCCACTTTATCTATAAGTGTTGATAAGATTTTCTTACCTGGCTCCCAAATAAATTATCAGTTAAGTTGGAGAAATATTAAACAAGTTACACTATCTCTTTACCCAATCGACCTCACCAAAGATGTCAAATTTTCAAAAGATGTAAATGTTGATCGATGGAAGGATCAAATTAATTTATTGTTAAAAGAAAAAATAACAAGTTGGATCCATGATACTGAAGATAAAAAAGACTATATCCCCGGAAGCAAAACCCTCTCGTTAGAAGAAAAGTTACCTGTAGGTGCATATATCCTTAAAGCCAGTGGAGAAAATGTCAATGCGCGTGAAATAATTTTAGTCACTGACGCAGCAGTGGTTTTAAAAAATTCTAATAATCAAGCCCTAGTGTATGTTTGTGATTCTGCTAATGGCGCACCCATAAAAAATTCAAAAGTACAACTACAACAACGTTTCTATACCGGTCATCGCTGGGTTTGGCGTTCGGCCACCGCTAAAACCAATAAAGAAGGGTTGGCTAAATTTCATTTAAAAAAGACAAGACACAATTCACAAATCTTTGTCGCAGCCGCTCATGAAAATCGGCAAGCATTTGTAACAAGTTACAACCACCGAGGTTACATTGAAAATGAATCTTGGAAAATGTACGTAACTACTGACCGGCCCGCCTATCGACCCAATGAAAAAGCCAATTGGAAACTCACCGCTAGAACCTATGACGGCTCTAAATATTCCACTCCCTCCAACGCTTATGTTGAATATCAAGTATCAGATCCGCGCGGAGTTAAATTAAAAGAAGGCACTCTAAAATTAAACGAATATGGAAGCGCCTGGGAATCATTACAATTATCGGAATCGATTCCTCTAGGAACCTACACCATAGTTTTTTGGACCAAAAATAAAAAGAAACATATTGGTAGCGCAAATTTATTCCGTCTGGAAGAATATAAACTTCCGGAGTTCAAAGTTAGCGTGAATGTTCCCGAAGAAAATGGAAAGAAAAAAACTTTTCAATTAGGCGACACTTTAGAAGCAGACATTCATGCTGAATATTATTTTGGCGGACCAGTGGCAAATGCTTCTGTTGAAGTCATTGTATATCAAAAATCCTATCAACCCTTTTGGCGACCTGCCGCAGAATACCCTTGGTACTATGAAGATTTACATAGTAATCCGCATCACTACTGGGGACATGGTCAGCAAGTCAAACGCGAAGTGTTAAAAACCGATAGTCAGGGGAATGCTCATTTAACTATTCCAACACAACGCGGAAATCAGGATCTTGAGTATCGCATCGAAGCACGTGTGACCGATTCCTCGCGGAGAGAAATCATTTCATCAGAATCCGTTCGTGTTTCACGCCAAGCTTATTTTGTTTATATGAACCCTAAACATTATTTATATAAGCCTCAAGACAAAGTCGACATCAAAGTAAATTCCATGGACCCAAATAATCAACCCATATCTGCAGAGGGAGTTGTAAAAGTAACACGAGACTATTGGTTTGAGATTTGGGTAGACCCGGATGGACGGGAAATTCAAGGTGATGAGTTAAAACGCCTAAAAGAAAAATCTGTTATTTTCCCTCCTCCTCAACCTCCAGAAAGCGGCAAATGGAAGCTTAAGTTTAAAGGATATCAGCACGACGATATTTTGACACAATCCGTTAAAACAGATAAAGAAGGGATGGCAGAATTCAGTTTCACTCCCGGAAATGATGGGTATTATCGCGTTGCTTGGGTTTCTCAACCCAATGAGAAAAGTATTCCTATAAAAGCAGAAACCACTATATGGGCCGCTACCAATGCAACCACGGATTTAGGGTACCGCCACGGTGGTTTAGAAATTATTGCAGATAAAAATACATTTCAGGTAGGGCAGGAAGTTCCTGTAATGCTGGTGGCACCCACAAATGATCGTTACGTTGTTTTTAGCATAGAAGGCGACGACTTATATGACTACCAATTAGTTCATATGACAGGAACTGTCAAACTGCTCCGCTTAAAAATTCAAGAAAAGCACGTTCCGAATATCTTCCTGAATGCTGTAATGGTAACCGGTCAACAAATCTTTAGCGACACGGAACAAGTGATTGTTCCACCATTAAAAAACTTTCTAAATATTACCGTGGAAAGCAACCAAGACCAATTCCAACCTCAGGAAAAGGGAACCCTGACTATCACAACACGGAACCATGAAGACAAACCGGTTGCATCCGAAGTTTCCTTGGCTCTCGTCGATGAAGCAGTATTTTATATACAAAAAGATTTAGCTCCGGACCCCCGTCAATTCTTTTTTGGAAACAAACGCAGACATCAAACAAAAACAACAAGTTCGTTTCAAATGAAACGCTACTTAAGACAAAATCAAATGCCTAGCCCACCCTCCAAAGATTATCCAGAGTCATTAAAAGCAGATGGTGGAGCTTTTTTCAATGAAAACAAAAGAATGGTCGGGAAAAAAGAGTCCTCACTACGAAGTCGATCTATGAAAGCAAAATCGAATGCACCTATGGAATCTTTTGCATCGATGGAATTAGATGATGCAGCTATGTTGGAAGAAGAACCGGGCAGACAATCAGGAGCCGGCAGTGAGAGAGCAAATGTACAGGTTAGAAGTGATTTTCGATCTACAATTATTTGGGAACCTAACATCAAAACAGGCAAAGATGGTAAAGCTACGATCAAAGTAAAATTTCCTGATAGCCTCACCCAGTGGCGTGCTACAGCACGATCAGTTACAACAAAGAATCAATTTGGAATACAAACGGCAAAAATGCAGACTCAAATGCCTTTAATGGTTCGTTTACAGGCTCCTCGGTTTTTTGTTGTGGGTGATGAAGTCACTCTCTCTGCCATAATCAACAACAATACCAATGATACCTTAAAAATAAACCCTGTTATTGAGGCGACCGGGCTCAAAGTCGATACCAAATCAGAAACCATTTCTATTGCTCCAAATAGCGAAAAACGAGTTGATTGGCTTGCCATGGTTCCTCAACCTGGTAATGTAAAAATAAAGGTTAGTGCTACAAATGATAAATTTGCCGATGCAATGGAAAAAGAGTTTATTGCCCATGAACATGGAATCGAAAAGTTAATTGCCAAATCCGGAAAGCTTAAGGGTAAATCTGTAAATATTTCTCTAGACCTTCCTCAAGCTCGGAAAAAGGATTCCGCACAAATGATGGTGCAGGTTGCTCCCAGTTTGGCAATAACCATGTTGGATGCATTGCCCTATCTTATCGATTATCCCTATGGCTGCACCGAGCAAACTTTAAGTCGGTTCCTTCCCACTGTAATCACATTAAAAACTTTAAGGGATTTGGGTTTAAAGCCTGAGGAGGTTGCCAATCGACTGTTTGGTGGGATTAATCCGGAACTGGCAAATAAATCGCATCCAAAAGGGAAAAAAAATCTCAACAAGATTGCGGAAATGGTCGAGAAAGGTTTGGACCGTCTCTATGACTTTCAACATAGTGATGGAGGATGGGGTTGGTGGAAAAAAGGGGATAGCGATCCCTTCATGACCGCTTATGTGCTGTGGGGATTAACCTTAGCACAAGACGCTCAAGTAGAAATTGATCCAAGTGTATTAAGTGAGGCGTATCAATTTTTAGATAAAGAGTTAGTAGAAGCTGAGAATCAGTTTGACCAACAAGCCTGGCTCCTCCATGCATTAGCTTTTTATCATAAGACTAAAAAATTTAAAAAGTTTTCCAAGTTTCAATCAAAAGCATTTAATAATCTTTGGAAACACCGAACCAAACTGAACTCTTATTCTAGAGCTCTTTTTACTTTAAGCGCACATTATTTTGGAATGAAAACTCATGCAAAGACATTGGCTGAAAACCTGGAAAATGGTGTGACTATTGATAAATCTCCTGATACTTCAATTGTTCAAAGAAGACCCCAAAATTCTGAAAACTACACCATGGCCACCGCACATTGGGGAGAAGATGGACTTTATTATAGATGGTCAGATGGCGGAGTTGAAGCCACATCTATGGCGTTACGTGCTTTGCTGGCAGTCTCTCCCGAAAATACTTTGATCGGCCCAGTCACCAACTGGCTAATCAAAAATCGACGTGGATCCCACTGGTCCAATACCCGTGATACGGCTATATCGCTTTTGGCACTCAATGATTATCTTCTTATCAGCGGAGAGTTAAACGCAGATCAAGGGTATAAATTAATAGTCAATGGGAACTTTCTGGATGAAACCAAAATAAAAAATGTACTGAAAGCACCGAGTAATTATCTTGTGCCTAACAACTATATTGTCGATGGAGTCAATGAAATCCATTTAGTTCGCACCTCTGGGAAAGGGCCTCTTTACTTTTCAGTCCAATCCCAATTCTTCAGCCTGGAAGAACCAATCACCCCAGCAGGAAACGAATTGTTTGTAAGAAGGCAATATCAAAAACAAGTCGGCCGTCCCACTCTGTTAAAAGGTTTTGTTTATGATTCTGTTCCTTTAAATGATGGAGATACCATTAACAGTGGCGAGCGTATTGAAACGGTAATTACCATTGAATCCAAAAACAATTATGAATACTTAATTTTTGAAGATTTAAAACCGGCAGGATTCGAAGCAGTACAAATCAAAAGCGGCACCCCTTTTTATACAAAAGAATTAAAATCGGCTGCAGTCAAAGTCAAATTAGGAAATACTGGAAAGAGTAATAGTGTGAATCGAGGCACAGGTTCTAAGCGAAGTAGAATTGCCAAAGAAGCTTTTAGCCCACCTCGGCCTCAAAATTCCTCAAATACCGATTACACAGGACGTAGCCGGTGGGTTCATCAAGAGTTACGGGATCGTAAAGTGGTCTTCTTTATCGATAAGCTCCCACAAGGATTTTGGGAAATACGCTACACATTAAGAGCAGAAGTCCCCGGGAAATTTCATGCATTACCTGTAATGGCACATGCTATGTATATCCCTGAAATCCGCACCAACGGCTCCGAAATCCGCGTGACCGTTAAAGATAAAAAAGAATAAAACAGTAAATAGTTCTAATTTTAAATTATTGATTCTTGACCTTTAAGCAAGAAGTTCCTTGTAGGACTTCGGTTGGCCTAAATACGATGGACGAAAAAAATGGAAATGGAATCTTTACAGTTTCTAATTGAAATAATCAAGTTACAACTATGCCAATTCGGACAACTCGGAAAGAACTTCTTTGATAAAACCGCGAATGTCATCTTTGCTGATCGATTCTCTATTCTCGGAAATGATTGTTTTTATGGCGTGTTTTCGAATCAGTCTGGCTAAATTCGCATCAAGTTCTGCTAAATATTGACACGCATCGTCCGACCAAAACCAATCCTTTTCAATATGACCACCCATTAAAGTTCCTCCCAAAACAATTTATCGGTTCAGCAATGACTATTCAGTTTCAACTATTGGAAGTGCTTCCCAAAAATGTATTAATAACATTTTAATTGCTAATTGGAATAAGAAATGGGGAATTTAGAAATTGAAAATTTCTAAAAAAGGTAGGCAGAAGAATAATATATTCTTATATCTATCATATAACTTTTAAAAATCCGAAAACCATCATGACTAAAAAAAACACAGTTAGCCACTTGTCTAACGAATCAGACATGACTTACCCTCCCAATTTTCTCTCCCATTCCCCAATAAGGCTCTACTTCAACCATGGGGATTTTGATTATATCTAAAACAAACGTATTTTGTCTATATTAATCAATCTTTTGGATTACAAACAACCCAGAATTAGTTAGCTTCCCAGTTTAAGTTTAACCCATAATGGGTTTATGTAGACAATTCACTCTTTTGTGGTTAGTCCATTAGGAATGTTTAAAAAATAAAAAAGGTGCTCTCAAAAACGAGAGCACCTAAAAAGGAGGAAAACAAATTTGCAGCTTCTTGTTTAGTTAGACTTTATTAAATGAAAAAAGTTTCAAACTTTTATATTAATTAAAACCCACCTGAAATTTTCTTAATAAAAACCCGAATTTCTTTTTGCAAAATACCATCCATATTTTTTTCCTCACGTGACAAAGTAGTCAAAATAGAGGTACCGTATCCCATTTCGATACCTGTTGCCAAAGTTACCAGGATTCTTGTTCCATATCGATCAACAAGTCCATGTTCTTCAGCAGCACTAAAAACCATATCCGGACCAACAATCATAGCCCAACATTTAATAACACTAACCTCAGTTGCCTCCTTAAGCTGCAAAGCTTCTACCCTTTCCATATAGGGTCCCGCATCTAATTCACCCGACTCAAAGCGGTCAATCAATTGATTGAGAGTTTCTTCCTCAGTCTCCAAGCGTTCAAAAATATATCCAAATACTTTTCCTTCTAATTCTTTAAGTTTCTCTAAATTCCAAATACAATAAAATTCTGTATTTTGAATGGGAGTCGATTTGGTTTCCCATTTTATTTTTTCGATACAATTAGGGCAACGTTTACCTGCCGAATGATCAAATTCGCTACCGCAAGGACACAATGATAAATAATTTTGGACCGCCAAGGCCAAAGCCTCTCCTTTAACATTTAAAACCTCTCGGAGAGCCACTCGAACAGGATCTCCATTAGCAATATGTGCCCACCGAACACAGGAGGAGCAATAAATATTGTAACCTCTTTCATCCTTGGGTTCGATAACGGGTTCGTAAACTTCCTTACATAAAACACAATCAATTTGTTTGGCGAAAGTATCTACCATGGGTCACCCCAAAAAATTATTTATTAATTTAATGACTTGAACAATCCGTAAGTATTAGATGCGAAAGTCCAACTCAAGTTTCAAAATAGGGATTAAAATGGAATAAAGGGAGGAAAAAAACAAACCCATGACGGATTTCCGCCATGGGTCATAAGATATTTTTAAATTAACCGGCGTATGCTTGGCCTAATCCAGCTGCTTGAGCTTCTTTTTCACCAAGCTGGATTTTACCTGTACTCGAATCGACAGGATGCATTGAAATTGCATTATGAGTGCTACAAACTACTTTACATAGGTCACAGCCTTTACAACGTTCAGTTACCACAACTGCTTTCATTTTTTCTGAATCCAGCATAATGGTATCGGCTTCGGGACAATACATAATGCAGAGCCTACATCCTTTTTCAGCGATACATTTATCATCATTAACGAATGCTACGTTATACACTTAAATCACTCCTTATTGTTGATTTACACAATTACCAAAAATTCCAAAGCCATTACGCCGTTTCATAATATGCTGGAGAATAGCTCGAAGTTTGCGACCATTCGTCGGCAAGTGAATAAGACTTTTTAATGGTGTCATTATTTTTCTGTAGCAACTGCTCCTTCTTAGCATATTTCTTTTTAATTGCTTCATCCAAAGAAGCGGTACCACCAGACGCCACATATTTTTTACCAAATCGGTCTTGCAGGGCTTCTTCTAAAGCGGGCAAATCTACCACTTTAGTAATACCGGCACAAGCGCCAAGCATTGCCATATTAGTAGATAATTCTGTTCCTCCTATTTCCAAAGCTAATGTTGTAGCATCAGCATTGTATACAGAAACATTTAAATCTTCCAGCCGCTTTTGATCTTCATCCGACAACAAGTTCACGTTTGTGTTAATGATGACTAATCCATTTTCCTTAATACCGGAATAGAAAGGAGCCGTATAACTTTTTTGCATTGTAATAACTTGCGGGTGAAAAACCATAATTACATCTGGATATACTAATTCACCACGATCATAAATCTTTTCAGGCCCAATACGGGCATAACTTTCCGCAGGGGCCATTCGTTTTTCCGCACCAAAGAAAGGATTGGAAATTGAATACTTACCCATTTTATTTGCAGCCATGGCTAACAAATGAGCCGCCGTAACAGCACCTTGCCCTCCCAAGCCGGAAATCCGGATATTCATTCTCTTCATTACAGGTTCTGACATTATTCTCTCCTCTCCTTATCTAACCAGCGGTCACAGCTGCTTGTTTTGCCGCTTTTTTTCGTTCCTTGGCTTCGGCATCCTTTGCTTTCAAGAACGCTTTCACTTCATCCGTCATGAACTCTTTCATAACAAAACGACCGCCAATAGATTCGGCATCTTTCATTTCATCCAATCCTTCCATGCTTTGCTTACCAATTTCTAAAATACATGGAGTATATAATTGAACATAAGTTGGTCCGAACTCGCGAGCCACATAAACAGCATTTCGAATTGCTTTTTCTACACGATTTGGCTTACTAACCGTCAAACAAGCCACATAATGACAACCCGATTCAAAAGCAATCTCAGGCAAGCGAACTTTTTCAAACTTTTTACCTACAGGCGCCATTTTTGAAACAAAACCTTTTTGCATCAAACCACTTTCTTGCCCACCTGTATTGGCATAAAGCTCATTATCGAAACATATTGTGGTGAACTTCTCTTGTCGGAACCAAGACTGCATCGTCATATCAAGACCAATATCGACGGTTGCACCATCACCCGCCAAAACAATTACGTCTTTATGGACGTCCGGGAAACGAACTTTCAAAGCACGTTGCAAACCTGAAGCAATCGCATTTTGGTTTCCAAATAAAGAGTGAATATTTTGAACAGCCACATGCGGGAATACTAAACTGGTACAACCAGTGGATCCCACAAAGACACTATTCTCTGGCGACGGAATGCTAGACAAAATATATCTAAAAGCAATAGACTCAGGACAACCAGCACACAAAGAATGTTGTTCGATCAATTCTTTTGAAGAACCAATATCCTTCCAGCTTCTATCTTCATTACCGTAAGTTGCGGTAGAAACCATTTCCTGATATTCAGGAGGCATGATATCAGCCAAATCCTCACAGATTTTTATTTTTTCAACGCTCATAAAAGCATCCTCTCAATATTCAAAATTAAAATTAATATAATATTTATTTAAAATCCCGGAATTAGTTCTAACTTCCACGACTCGCAAGAGTTGCAGATTGAATTCCAAGACCCTTTTTAACTTCCTCAACTATAACCTCTGAAGGGAGAGTCATTCCTCCGCATACATGAGGTCCTGCAATGACCCGCTCATTATTAGGTATTACAGATTTGACTTCTCGAGCCAACCAGCCCTTAACATTAAACTCAGGAACAAAAATGACTTTAGCATTTTTGGTCGCTTCTCGAACTTCTTCAGTTGGGAAAGGACGAATAGTTTTAATTTTCACCAATCCAACCTTAATGTCATGTTCTTCTTCTAAAAGTCGAATCGCTTCACGTGATTGAGAAACTGCCGTTCCGGAAGCAACCATCAGGATTTCTCGATCCAAGTTTTGTGTTTCAATTAAGGAACCACCCATCAGCGGAATCGTGTGTTTTCTAGATCGATCTACCGCTGCATGAATTTCCTGTTGCCAAGAAGCATGGGTTGCATAACTAATATAATTGGATTTCATTACGAATGGATCTCTCATCATCCGAACGGGAGGACATTCCATATCCATACAAGGGACAGGTGAACGGTATGGATCATAAGGAGGAAGACACATATCTTCGCCTTGAAGCATGACGGTATCTTTTGTATGCGTTACAAAAAAGCCATCACAACATAACGCTAAGGGCAAATGAACATCAGGTTGTTCTGCCACCATGAATCCGGCCAAAATCCAATCGTAAAGATCTTGAGCAGTCTCAGCATGCCAAACCAACATCCCGGTTTCTAAAAGATAATACATTTCTAAAGTGTCCGGCTGAATACTAAGAGGAGAGTTAATTCCTCTACAAGTTACGCACACTTGAATTGGAAGCCGAGACCCTGCCCACATTGGGAAGTTTTCCATAGCACGTAAGGTCCCTGGACCTGCAGTAGTTGTGAACACTCTCGCACCACCAAAAGCAGCACCTGCACATTGGCCCATAACTGCGAACTCACTTTCTCCACGGAAATAATCTCCTAAATACCCTTCCGCGTATAATTCCCCAATCAAGGCAGCCGCTTCACTTTGTGGTGTAATAGGATAAGCAACCGACATGTCCAAATTCGACCTTTTAATTGCATCACGAATTACTTCTGAGCCAGTCAGAAATGCCGGCTTTCTTTCGGCTTCAAAAATCATGTAATCGGGATCCGTAATGGTTTGCCCTTTACGGTTCTTCTCACCTAATTTTACGTTCTCCGACAAAAGTATTTTTCGATCCGGAGAATCCACCTTTTTATTCATAAAAGTAACTCCTCTATATTCTGCGCTTCATAAACAACAAGCGGCTAATTATGAAAATCTTTAAAGTAATTAATCTATAAATTAAACCCGATAATTTCGGGTATCCTTAGCTTATTGAATCCTGCCTGTCCTATCCAACTTTAACTGAGTAAATGGTTCTGCCTGACTTTTCACACCTTCCTTTTTCAATTTTTCAACGGCTTCATGGAGCTTGGCAATTTTATCTAAGGAAATGTCCCTAAAAGATAGACAGGCATCCTCATGACCCGCTTGAGCACACATAGCCATAGTATAACAGTCTGTACCGCCTCGGATGATTTTTAATGCCAAATTTGCTTGATGGCAGTGCACCCCAATAAAAATACAAACATCTATTTTATTATGCCAAATAGTGAGATTGGGGTGATTTGGATTAATTTCAACTTCAGGGTCAATTTTTGGATATTTAGGCCGATAATCCGCCATTGCAATTAAACGAGCGGGTAAAGCTAGTGCTAATTTTCTTATAGCCTTGGCTTTTTTTGCAGCTTTTTCATTCCAAGCCCATAACACTAAAGGACCGGGGAAAATCGTTGGAACTTTGGCTTCTAGTAACTTCCTGGCAGCGTGTATATATGCTTCCTCCTCATCAACAATTCTACCCTCTATATGGGCCTCACCTGGGTTTGGTAAAACAACGCCTTGGCTAGCTGCCGAAGGGGGCAAAAATGCCTCTGGCCCAGGGACTACTTGATACTGTTCCATTCCTCTAATCCTTTTTATTTTTATGGTTTAACTGCTTACAATTGGTTTGGGCTAACTATAAACCACTGTGCATCAGGTTGTCAAACCTTTTCCCAACCTAGTAATTTCTCAATTTTATTCTTTTTTTCTCAGTATCCAACTTAAAAATTAAGAATCTGAGTTATTTAAAGTAAGTTCCATTTGTTACCATATTAGGTTGCTACCCATTGAAACAAATATGAATGAAAATAGCTCTACAAACCCTTTTTAATTACTGAGTTATATGATTTCCATCAAATTTTTTCCATTATTTTGGAATTTACCCTCCTACAACTACCCTTTGGAAAAACCCAATTTTAACATTTTCTTTAACTTCTGGAGAATGGAGAAAGTGACACTCATTCATTCAATATTGATTTATATAAAACCGGATACCAAAGCTTCTAAATTAACCATTCAACAAAATCAAATATACCTCTTTTTGAGTATCATTAACACAAACTTTCAATTATGGTATATTGATAAAAATTAACTTATATTTTTCAATAAATTATAAAAACAGGGTCTTGATTGATTACATGAAAAAAGTCAAAATATTTACCGATGGTGCTTGCAGGGGTAACCCGGGACCAGGAGGCTATGGCTGTATCATAATTTCAAATGATACCGTCGAAGAACTTAAAGGCGGCTTAAAAAATACAACCAATAATATAATGGAAATGACCGCGGCCATTGTCGCTCTAAAACAACTTAAAGAACCATGCGAAGTAGAACTCACCACGGATTCACAATATTTAATTAAAGGTATGACTGAATGGATGAAGGGTTGGATAAAAAAGAATTGGGTGAATTCACAAAAACAACCCGTAAAAAATAAAAACTTGTGGCTAGAGTTGTTGGATTTGAGTAAAAAGAATAAAATCACCTGGAAGTGGGTACGCGGCCATTCAGGTCACCCTGAAAATGAAAGGGCCGATGCTTTGGCAAATGAAGCTATCGATGATTTATATAAAGGATAGGAGCATTGATTTTTCTTCCTAAACTTCTCACCTGTTTACTAACTCACAGTAAAAATTTAATCAAACATCCTATGACTATTTATAACAAATCCTTAATTACCAGTTTTATACTTTTTTGTTTTTTCACCTCACTAAATTCATGTAGTTCAAAAAACCGAAACTCCTTACATCCGGTAACTACGACTCAAAATGAAGAGGATTCTATTACTTATAAAGCCCAAAAAAATCGCAATGGCACTCAGCTTAGTGAAAGCGATTTTTTTTCTGGTATTGTAAGAAATTCTGAAACACATTTAAACACACGGCTTCCTACCCGCACCGAACCAAAAAGCTTAAAAAAGGATTTGAACGTCAAAGTGTCTGAAAGAAAACCCATCCTCGATCCTTTACAAAAAACAACACCCGAAACTCCAACTTCCAAATCATCTCAAACCATTGCTCCAGATCCGGAAACCTTGGTAGATGACATGAGTTTAAAATCGCTTATCACAGCAATAGATAATCAATTAGCGGTTTTTGACTATGCAGATTTAAATGAGGAGGTTCACTTGGGGCATTTAATCGTTACCCAAGAGGAGTTGCGAGAAACTCTAATTGAGTTTCGTCAATTGATACAAGAAAACTTACCGGAAATTGAATTGCATCGAAGAATAAAAGACAAGTTTTACGTCCTTCCTGTAGGTAAAGGTCAGGACCAAAAACGAGTTCTATTCACAGGATATTACACTCCCATTATTCCTGCCAGTCGAGAACGTACGGATAAATATATTTTTCCCATATATCGCAAACCTCAAAACTATCCCTTAACCCGGTTAGTTTATAATGAGCCTAATTCCAACAATCGTGATAACGCTTATCATCTGGTTTCTACCGAGGAAAAGGTGTTCTACACTCGGCGGCAAATTGATGGAGATGCCGTTCTACAAAATCAAAACCTTGAGTTGGCCTGGCTTAAGGACGATTTAGATCGATACTTCTTGCATATTCAAGGATCCGGATACCTTGCTTATCCCGATGGATCCACCCAGGGAGTTCAATATAGTGGATCCAATGAGTTTCCATATCACAGCATTGCAAAAGAAATGATAAATGATGGAGTAATCAGTATCGGTCAGGGTTCCATGCAGGGAGTTAAGCATTATTTTCATAAACATCCTGAGGACATTCAGAAGTATTTATTTCAAAACGACCGATATATTTTTTTTCATCCTATTGAAGGTATGCCTCGCGGTTCGGGAGAAGGAAAGTTAGTGGGTGGTCGCTCTATAGCTACTGATAAACGAATTTATCCTGCAGGTGGACTGGCCTATATTCAAACCAGAAAGCCTATTTTGAATACAGAAGGTAAAATTGTGGGTTGGAAAAAGTTTTCCAGATTCGTCGTGGACCAAGACACCGGTAGCGCCATTAAAGGACCCGGAAGAGTGGATTTATATTTTGGTGTGGGAGACCATGCAGGAGCCGCAGCAGGACATTACTATCAAAAAGGAAAATTATTTTATCTCTTAAAAAAGTAATATCCTTCCCACTTAATAGAAGTTTTCCTCATTTCCTGAATTATGGTTGAAAAATCTATTCTCTTAAAAAAAGACATTGCGCTATGGGCTCAAAACTGGAATCGTTTTAGTCATATACTCAAAGGAAGTGTCCGCTCGCGAATTTTCGGAATCAAAGGCCAAAGGAAACCTGGTGCGGTCACCTCGTATTTTCAATCTGTTTATTCAAAACCGGAAAATTTGAGGGTCATGGACGGCAACGAAACCGAGTTTCTAGAACAAATATTTTCAGTAGCGACTCCCACTCAGCTATCCTCGTTGCCTCTTGTCGACATCGGCTGTGGTCGCGGCCAAATATACAGCTATTTAATCAAACAAGGCAAATCTCCTCCTTCTTACATTGGGTTCGATGCAGGTCACCCTTCCCAAGCTATACCACCCAACGGACAAATCATTAATCGAGAAATTGGGACTCAGAGCATAGAAAACGAGCTTCCAAAAGAACCATTTAAAGTATGCGCAATAAACAGTTTATGCTATATGAACGATTTAAAAATATTGCAAAACATTCTCGACAACAAATTTTGTTCCGATATTATTTTATTAGAGCCAACACCGGGTATTTTTTGGGATGTTTATTGGAAGGGAATTAAACCAACTTACCGTAAACCACACCGACTCAAACGGGAGCTGCGGACCTGGGGTTACCAGGCAACTTCTCTTTGCCAATTCTATTACAAGAAAACTCTTTTCGGTTGGTTTTGGGAACTCTGCTACGCGATAAAATTCTTACGTTTTAAGTAAGTGAAAAAACGATTTTTTCACCATCTTAGTCTTCTATAGATTCGAAAAGAAATTTAAAGAAATTAATGTTAGCGCCTTCGGCGAAAACCTCTTTTGAATCGGTGAGAGTGGCGATGTCGGTGACCAAACCGAAAAGGCCTGTAAAAAGGACGTCGCCAGCCATAACGAGAGCCAAAGTTAAAATATAAGCCAGACCCATAACCATACCAGGGAGAAAAACCTCCCCAATAATAATTGGGGTAATAATATCTTGGCCAATAAGAATACCCCACACCATAACTCGTGCTTGGGTATACAGTAGAATTGAATGCCACACTATTATTTTTACACCGGGCAAACCCATCTTCCCAGCCTTGTTTATAATAAGCATCGACCAGAACACGCTGGGTGTCTTTTTTAAAGGTATAAGCTTGATTCCCGGCAGTAACATTACCGCTATCGCAACCATCTTGAAATCCCACACGATATTCTACCGGTTGGTTTGCCCCCACCATGTTATTTACCTGGCCCAAGGAAGTTGAGGCATTTGTAGCAGGAGTATAATATGGTCCCGGAGTATAGTAAGTTGCACATCCGGAAAGAAAAACCCCAAAAATTAATAGAATCCATCGCATGGCGTTACCCTCCAATTTTTAAGACAAAAACGACTCCCTGTTTGCTCTTTAGCTTACTCCTGACATATAACCTTTGGAAAGAAAAAAAGGAATTTATTAAGAAATTTTAATTTAAAAACCAAAGCATTAACTCCCAACTCTTTTTATTTCAATGCATTAAAAATCAAACTTCGGTTTGCCCCATGCATAAAATAGATATATTTGTTTGCAATACCCTGCCCTCTCGCTTGCCATTTATTTCGGCAACCTTAATTTTTAAATATTTACCAAATAAATATTTAGTCAAAATCTTATCATTTTACTTTAAAACAAAAATGTTTGTACTTGAAATAAGACGAATTAGAACAAAACAAAAGCAACTATATTGACAAATAGTTTCCCCTAAATAATAATCTTCAAATTCTATATACACCCCAAAAAGGAGGGAATCATGAAGGGGAAACGGTCAGCCATTACTATATTTATTACATTTGTATTTATTGCAATGCAAGGATGCGCAACTATTGTTGGAGATCGAGATCAATTAATTGGTCTAAAGTCGAATCCTGATGGAGCACAAATTACTATCACTGATGAAAATGGAATCGAAGTCTTTAAAGGAACCACTCCAACTTCAGTAACCCTTAAAAAGAAAGACGGTTATTTTGATGGAAACGATTTTATGGTCAAAATTCAAAAAACCGGATACCAGGACCAAGAGGTTGCATTGGAAACCAACGTGAGCGGTTGGTATATTTTTGGGAATCTCATATTTGGAGGTCTGCTCGGTTATTTGGTGGTCGATCCTTTATCAGGAGCCATGTGGACTATAGACCCTGAAAACATAGATGCGAAATTAATGACAGTGGAGCAAGCAGAAGAGGGGTCTGAAAAAACTTTAAATATAACTTTATTGGAAAACGTTCCTCCGCCCCTAAGACACAATTTGATTAAAATAAATTAGTTCTTTCCAAATATAAAATCTTGACAAAGATAAAAGGGTATTTCCTTTTATCTTTGTCTTGAGGAAAGTGATTCTTTACTCACTCTCGGATAAAAGGTATACGAGGCGACGGTCGACAAAGTCGAATCGTTCTGTGCGGACCCATTGCTGTTCTTTATCGGGATCCCCTGAGACAGCAGAAAAATCTAAATTTTTTGGGTCTCGCTTGATCATGCATGCATAGGTAATCGTTTCGGGCTTTTCTTCAATATCTAAATTATCCACCGCGTTCATAAATTGAGTCCCGGTAGTCACTATATCATCCACGATCAACCAATGTGTGTCGGGAGGTAAAGAAGGAATTTCCATTTGTTCCAAAGCAATTCGGCTGTGCGGCATTATATAAAATGGTAGATTCATCATTTGAGCTAATCGATAGCCAATACGGATCCCTTCCGTTTCCATTCCCACCACAACATTAAAGGACCCGTGTTGCTTCTGCCAGGATTCCAGCTTACGATGCAGCAATACGCAATAGGCATCATTCATCGTATCGGACAATAAGGAATAGTCGTAATCATAATTGGATTTTATTCCAGGTCCAAAAACAAAACTACCTTCTTTTTTAATTCTTGAAAACACAAAAAGCCTCTCAGAAATGGGTTAAGCATTGATTATCTAAAAACCTAAAAGGATAAAAAGTACTTTTAATAAATAACCGCTACTTTACTATGATCCTTTGAGAAAACAAAATATTCAAAAATAATAAAAAATGCATGAACCTCGGCACTAGCCTGGCTCAGCAAAACCATATTTACCAATTAAGGGAACAAAATTACAAGCACACAATATTTTTTTTTGTAACCGGGTACCTTGCCTAACAAATAGCATTAATTCTTGATTATCCTCATCACCAATCGGGACCACAATACGCCCACGATCCTTCACCTGTTCGATTAAAGTCTTAGGAATATCAGGAGCTGCAGCCGTTATTAATATGACGTCATAAGGACCCTGGTCTCTCCAGCCATAAGTACCGTCAAATATTTTATAGTTTATATTTGCATATCCCATCTGATCTAAAGTTGTTTTGGCCATTTTCCCTAAGGATTTAACCCGTTCAACCGTAAAAATCTGGTCCGCGAGCTCAGCTAATATAGCAGTTTGATATCCCGATCCCGTTCCAATTTCGAGTACACGTTCCTTACCCGATAGATTTAAGGCCTCTGTCATAGCGGCTACGATATAGGGTTGAGAGATCGTTTGATTTTCCCCAATTGGAAGAGGATGGTCTCCATAGGCTTTATGTTGAAATGAGGAAGAGACAAACAAATGACGTGGTACTCGACTCATTACTTCTATTAAAGCATAGTTTTTAATTCCGCGGTCAAGGATCTGTTCCTCCACCATTTTTTGGCGCTGACCTGCAAATTGATGGGCTGAATTGGTTGGGAGTCTCATTAATGATTTATATAACTAGAAAAATGACAAGCCCTTATTGGCTTCATTATGAATCCTTAAACTCTAATTTGGGGCAATTTAATAGGAAGGCTACAAACCCAATTCTGTTAATGAATAGGGTTGGACCGGGGCAAACTAGACCCTTCCCAAACAGGTTGGAAAGGCAATTTGACCCCTTCCAAGCCGGGTTGTAAAATGTTCATTTTCTTTGGGTCTTGATAGAAAATCAGGTCCCATTGATCCAGGTTTCCATCATATTTTAGCAAGTAGATGTTACTATCGTCTGCTTTAACTTTAAAGTAATCAGAAGTTTCTCCATACCAAATATCCAGAACTTCAATCACTTTAAATGAGCGCTTATAGCCATATTCCATAAGGGTAAAGGCTGTAGGCCGCTCATTGATTTTATATCCTGAATAACATTCGACTTTAACCATGAGTGTATGTTATTCCGATAGATATTAAAAGTAAACTATTTTTTGAAAGGGCTTTTTTTACTAAGAATGTACTCCATAATTGCCCTTTTTTATTTAACAAATTCAAGGGTCCATCACTAAAAGTTCTGAGTATTTTAGAACCCCTGAATTCTATTTCCTTTAGAAAAACCAACCTAATATAATAGCTTTTTACCAAACTTTATTATGATACCCAATAAGTTAAAAATTAAACAATATTTGAGTGATCTGGTGGGAGAAAGGAACCCCTATTCTACAGCAATACGGTTACATCAAACGGCAGACTATATAGAAAAGCACTTTGAAAGCTGCGGATTAAAAACTACTCGCGAGGATGTTCCTTTTGATGGACAGTTATTTCACAATGTTTATGGATATCTTCAAGGAAAGAGTTCTACTAATTGCACTTTTATTATTGGAGCTCATTTTGACTCTGTTGAAGGAACTCCCGGTGCAGATGACAATGCAAGTGCTGTAGCTGCCCTTTTGGAAATTGCTCGTTGCATAGGAGATAAAATCCCAAATATTTCCATTCTATTTGCCGGTTTTACTTTGGAAGAATATGGTTTTGTGGGAAGTCGCATAATGGCGGAACGATTGCGCAAAGAGAGGGAATCCATTGCCGGAATGATTTCTTTAGAGATGCTAGGATATCGAGTTCATGAATCTGGATCTCAAAAGTATCCACCTTATGTGGATCCTTCTCAATATCCAGATAAAGGTGATTTTATTGCAATCGTTGGAAATGAACCTTCTCAAGACCTGACTTATAAAATTGCAGAGACTCTGCGTTCCCAAGTTCCTCAGTTACCTGTAGAATATTTAGTTTTACCCGGAACGGGAGAAAAGTTTATTGACGTTCGCTTGAGTGACCACTCACCCTTTTGGGAAAATGGATTTCATGCAGTGATGATTACAGATACCGCATTTTTTAGAAATCCCCATTATCATCAACCTTCAGACATGCTAGATACATTAGATATTGATTTCATCCGAGATATTTCGGAAGGAATTATGACCTTCTTATTGAACCCAAAACTTTAATTGTTAATGAAACCACCTGAAGAAATAAACCTCGAAACCCCAGAGCCGCCTTCTGAGAATCCTCCTCCGGAAAAACCACCTGCTAAGGCGAAACCCAAACAAAAAAGATCCCTTATAGGAAGACTCTTTCGCTGGGGATTTTATGGGCTTCTTTTTACTATAATTCTTCTTGTTGGAATTGGTTGGGGATTAAAATACTTTCCATGGGATCAATACCGACCCACAATTGAAGATAAATTATCTGAAAAGTTAAACACTCCAGTTAAAGTTGGAAAGATCCTAATTGATTTACCGGAAGGAATTCACTTACGAAATGTTACTTTCGGTGAAAACCCTATTCTCTTTTCAGTCAACGAACTCATATTAGATTACAATTTAAAGGAGTTATTTAAGGGTAAATTGACTGTTGACCATATCAAGATTGATTCCCCTCAAGTTAATTTAGTTTCTAGAAATGGCAATTGGAATTTTCAACCCATACTCGACTCGATAGAATCCTCAAAGGAACAAAGTGAAACTGAACCCTCTTCGGACCCATCCTCAAATGAACCTTCGTTAATTCCCCTTAGATTGGACCTTCAAAAATTAGAAATAAATAATATCCACGCATCCACAAAAATTGACGACAAATTAGAAGCTATTATTACAGGTATCAGTTTATTAGCAGAAGGACAATTCAACCCCGAAAATATTAATGCTAAAATCAATCTACTTTGGCAACCCTCTCAAAAAAATCAACAACCTTATAATCTTTTTTACAGATCCACCGATCCCGAGGAAGTTTCCCTCCGAACACTTATTACCACCAATTTGAATTTAACAACCAACGGAATTCAACAAGGAAATCTCTCAGGAGCATTCTCATTCAATAATAACTTTATCCAAATAGGACAAGTTTTACCTTCTCCACAAATTGCTGGAATGCTACAAACGACCTTAAACCTAGAGCGCGAAACTTTTCAACTCGATAATTTAATATTAAATATTGGCAAAGAAAATTCCATTAAAGCTTCTGGTTCCGCGGAGAATATTTTTGAGGATCCCAAATTTATTATTGATTTAATTCGGACCCGATTCAATTTTGAAGAATTGGTAGCCCTCGCAAAAGACTTTCTACCTCCCCTCAATGCCCAAGGAATTTTAGAGATAAAAGATTTAAAAGCCAATGGGCGATTCAAAAACAATCAAATTGAGAAATTAAAGCTTTCTCAAGGGGAAATAAAACTCAATAAAGTTTTCGTTCAATACCCAGAGTTGGAAGCAGACCTTAAAGATTTATCTTCAAATATAATAATCAAAAACCTGATTTTAGAGAAGTCACAAGCCAAAGAAGCAGACGCTATTGTTGATATATTTTTAGATGACGGCAAACTGGGTTCTGATTATTGGATCCATGGATTGCATCAAAACCTAATTGTTCACGCCGAAGGAGAGAAATTATCTGAAGGTAATATTAAATTTCATACCCAATTGAAACAATCCAAAGTCAACTTGCCCGAAATCGGAATTATTCAAACTCCCTTAAAAATAGACGGAGAAATAAGAGGAAATCTGCAATCCGGTGACCTCCCAAAAATTAATATCGATTTAGCGCTAGATGAATCCTTGAAAAACACAGTTGAGGCCTCCTTTAAAAACTTTGGCAAAAATGGATTCACTTTGGACAACTCTCTTCAGTTAAATTTCAATCAAATTGCGCAACTGTTACCTGAAAAGATTTTAAAACCAACCGGCATTCAAAAACTTTCTGGAATTTCAAACATTCATACAGTGGCCAAAGGATTATTAAATGAAAATTTTCTTCCAACCAAAGCAGATGCCCAGAACATAATAAAAATTGAGAATATGGGCACAAAAATATTCAATCCTAACGTTACTGTAAATGGATTAAATCTGTATTTATCAGTTCCGGCAATAATTAAGCATAAACAGGGAATAAAAATTCCCGAGTTGGAAATTAAGGGTAATTGGAAACAAATAGAAGCACAGGATAATTGGTCTCTGGGTTCAATGCAATTAGCGACCCATTTAAAAACAGACCAATTTGTTTCTCTTGACGGCAAATTTTCTCCTATCAATGTTCAACACCAACTCATGGTTCAAATTGATAAAATCAAGAGTATTGAACCTCCTGCGGATATCTCGGGTTTAAATATTGATTTATCCACAGGGTCAAAAGTAATTTCTCATAAGGAAATTAGAAATATCACTCTAAAGGGAAAAATTTCTGCAAGTAAGACTCGAACTCTAAAAAAAGTTAAAACTGGTTCTCTTGAAACTAATTTTGATATAAAGGCTACTAATCAGAATTTCACAAAGACTCAAGCAAAAACTTTTATAATTATTCATTCTCCTGAACTAAACCAAAATGATTTTGATTTTAAGTTGGACCGGATAAACTTGCAAACTCAGTCCCAACAGAATTTAAAAACCGGGGAAGTGCGGGCTAGTTTATTTAGTTTGGACATGTTGGATTTATTACATTTAGAAGCCAATGGACATATTAAAAAATGGGGAGATTGGTTTACCATAAACAGCACTCTTTCCAAAACCAATATTGGAAACTTATATGCCCTAATTCCTTCACAGTTTAAAGAAGGCCTTGAGGGACTGAATGCTTCAGGTACCTTGGGAATAACATTAATTGGCGAAGGAAAACAACCCAATGAAAAAGAAATCAAAAGCTTAAATTTACCCTTAAGGATCGATACTAAAATAAATTTAAATAACTTAAGTATTGAGTGGCCAGAACAGGGATTAAAAGTTGATAGTTTTAATGCTTTAACTCATTTAAAAAGCAAGAATAATCAAACCCAATTAACCGGGAATATTGATTTTGGAAAAGTTTTTAAAGATGGGCTCCCAGATAATCGACCCTTAGAGCCAAACTTTAAGTTCGATTTCTTATTGGATAAATGGGATCATTTGGAAATCCGAGAGACTCAACTTAACATGGACAGCAAGGAAATCGACTTAAAGCTCAATGGCCAAATTGAGGGTTTAGGAAATTTCATCAGAGGAAAGCTCACTCCAGATTTTCCAGAAATAGTAAAAGCAATTGATTTTGCTTTACAGGGAACAACTTCAATAAATGCTCAAACCCTGTCCCCATGGCTTCCCGGCTTTAAAGGCAAAGGGCTGTTGAATTCAAAGTTTAACACCAATCTCATTGCAGGAAAAAGTATTCAATTAAATGGCGAAATAGATTTTAACCATTTGACAGCACGGTATGAAGATATTACAAACATTGAGGAACTTCATGGGAAGTTTTTGCTAAGCAAAAACCTATTATTAGATAAATCATTATTGAGAACCCCATCCAAATCATTTTCAGTTTCTCAAAAAGGATTTTTTCGTCAATTGCGTGATTTTTCAAATTTCAAAAATATTATCAAAATCAAATCTGTTAAGGTAGGAAATCATAAAATCTCAGATATTAAGTTAGACCTTTTTTATAAAGATAATCGTTTTTTTGTTGAAAATTTTTTGATGAAAGCTCTAGGGGCTTCAATAGGAGGCAATCTATTTTTGACTCAAACTAAGGACGGCCCGGAACTAAGTTTTTCAAGCGAATTTGCAGGAATCGACTTTAATTCTCTGGCCAAAGAATCCAGATTCAAAAAATCAAAAGATTCAAAAATGGATGGCAACTTACATCTTGATTTTAAAATTGGCCAAGCAGATTCTAAAAACCGTGTCAACTTGGACCAATTGTCCTCAAAAATCAATATCACCAGAATTGGGAGAGAGGTGCTTGACCGGGTACTCATATTTATTGACCCTGAAGAAAGCAAACCAGCAATAGTCGATACACGGGCAAAGTTAAAACTGGCTTCCCCTAGAAAAGTCGCCCTGGAACTAGAAAATGGAAATATAAGTGTTGCCGTCTGGTTATATAATAAATTAATAGGAGGAATTCTTAAGGCACCTGAGTTAAAACGGGTCCCAATAACACGCTTAAAACCCTTTCGAGATTTTGCGGAAAACCTCCAGACACTCCGAAAATTTCAATCAGCATTACAATACTTAAGTGCCAAAGGTATATCATTTGACGAACAAGGAAATATAACAGTGTACTAAGTTTTCCCACAAATCAAGATTATTCACTACTCCTTTTTATTATTTTTCTTTTCTTCTGCTTTTCTTTTTTCAGATCTTTCTTTTAAATTCTTTTTATCTTTATCAATCGAATTTTGCATATGATCAGAAGACTTTTGAAACCGGCCTTTCATTTTGTTTAAAAACTTACGTCCTTCAGATTGCTTTTCTCCGGATTTCTTGTTAGAAGCCTCAGCTTTAGCTTTTGCATCTTTTCTTTTTTGCTCTGCCTTTGCCTGGGCTCCCATTTTCTTTTCTTGGGCATTTTCTTTATTTTCATTATCTTTTCCCTGGAGCTTTTTTTTCAGCTTTTGAAATAAGGTAGGTTTCTCTTCCGCATCTTTTGACACCTCATCAGCACACAAAGGACTATTTACCACTAATCCTAATACAAGAAAAACCGACAAAACCCGAAACAAAATTTTAGAACGCTTCATATAACCCTCCATTTTTTAATTCTAATTTTATTTTCCCAAGATTACTTCAATAAAAAGGACTTATCAACCTATTTCACGGGACTATAAAGTTAGGTGAGTTAACCATTTATTTTTTTACGTTCTAGAGGATAGAAGAATATCTAAACTTTTTAATAACAAACTAAAGTGCTCTAAGGTGTTGGCTGTTGAGCGATTTGGTTTTCTTTTTTATCTTCTAGGGGAGAAATCAGATTCTGGATAGTCTTTTCAATGAAATTTTTTTCTGTTTTTCCATTTCCAGAAATCTCATTTTCAGGTTTTGAAGTCGCCACATTTAATTTTTCTTTTTTTAAGGCTTTCTCTTTTTTGACTTTGTCTGTATCACTGGAAGGAGTTAAGGCTTGAATCGTTTTCTCAATTATTCCAGGCTCTTCTTTATCTTTACCTTTTTCTTTGTTCTTATCTTTTTCATGAACTTTATCTTTGCTTTTTTCTTTAAGGACCGCTTTTTTCACTTCATTTTTTTTCTTTTCCGTACCTTTGGTTTTTTCTTTTTTGACTTTGTCTGTATCACTGGAAGGAGTTAAGGCTTGAATCGTCTTCTCAATTATTCCAGGCTCTTCTTTATCTTTACCTTTTTCTTTGTTTTTATCTTTTTCTTTTAGCTCCTCATTTTTCACCACAACCTTTTTCTTTTCTTTTTTCAGTTGCTTATTATCTTTTTTAGAATTCGAAGAATTATTTTTCTCTTTATCATCTTCTAAGGGAGAAACCAAAGTTTGAATAGTTTTTTCAATCAGCGATTTTTCTTCCATTTTTGGAGGAGCTTCATTGTCACTATTCTCCGTTGATACTTCCGCCTTTTTCGACTTATCGTCCTCCAAAGGAGAAATTATGGTCTGAATGGTTTTTTCAATAAAAGATTTCTCTTCTTTAGGAAGTGAGGCTTCATTTTTTTCTATGGGTTCCTTATTATCTACAATTTCTTTCGTTTCAGGGTCTGTCTGATTTGATTGAGGTTCAGCTACTTTCTTATCCTCATCCTTATTCACTAATTTGTTAAAAGCTTTTTCTATTAGACCCTCTTTTTCTTTTTTATTAGCATTTCCGGTCGCTGGTTTTTCTACTGAAGATTCTTCAGCGTTATCACTTTCTGAAAATTCTTCTGTCTGTTTTTTTTCTTTATCCTCTGGTGTCACCGCCAACTTTTCAAAAACTTTTTTTAATACATTGCCATCTTTTTCTTTGTTATCAGTTTTATCTTCTGAGGATGCAATATTTTCAGATTCTTCTTCTACCAAACCTTTGGCAAGAGAGTCCTGCGGCGCATTACCAAAAACTTTTTCAACAATTTCTTCTTTAATAACATCTATAACAGATTTAGATTTCTCTTCTGCTTTAGATAGTTCCGGCATCCCTAAGTTAATAGTAAATCCAAGAACTAATACCAATGAAGTTTGGATTAAAGTTTTACTTATTTTTTTCAATTGGGAATTCAACATGTCAACTTTTTTATGGTTTACATTAATTGTTTATATAAAAGTATAACTCATTCATTCTGCATTTCTACAAAAAAAGCACTTTTTTCTTTGAAAAATTTTTTCATTCTAATCTTTTATAAAAAGGGCAGTTACATCAAGGATTAAAACTTCTTGAAATCCTATTTCAATTTGTTCACAATGGCTCAAACCCAATTAATGGCGAGGATTCTAATGCTAGCGTTTGCAAAAGACATTACAAAAACCGATCATACTCATCCTGAAGAAGCGGAAAATGAAAAGCTGAAGAAATATATGCAATATCAGCGGCAAATTAATCATGAAAAACTAATTTACCATTCACTCGACCACGCGAAGTCTAACCTTTATAACGTGATAAATGATGCAAGGGGAGAAATAGAACCCATCAGATCGTTTACACAAAAATTCTTTCCTGTATCCAGTGAATATGCAGATGGTGACACATTAATATTAATGCTTAGAAAACTAATCAATGCTCATAACACCACCAATAATTGGTATCGAATAAATCATTTTTATTATGGATTGGTATATGATTGCCTGGCACAATTTGTAAAAACTTATAACCGCCTAATTACAGAGTCTCCCGAAAAAGCTGAAGAACTTGGCATTTCAAAAGATATTGAAATCGATTTCGATGATTGGGTACGTTTATATTTTCATGATTTGGATTTTTTAATTGGTAAGCCTATGAGTTATACTCATTTCACTTTTCGAAAACGAAATCAGGCAATAGAACAGTTTTTAAAAAACCAGACTAAAGAAGGAAAGTCTAAGGAAGAGGCTGTAGAGACTGCAGGAAAAGAGTTTAATATTGCCTTGGAAGCCCAAAAAATTATCCTAGGAAAAACTGCTGATCAAAAGGATTTAGAATTATTTTTTACTTCAGCTGAGAATCCTATCTACCAATTTCTTTATGACCTGAACTCTGAAGAAGGGTTTATGGATGGAGAATCCCTCATCGATCATTCCTACTTTTTAGCCCATCAATTAAAAGGGTTGGATGAAACTGAAGCTGAATCCGTTGTAAATGAAATTGAGAAACTTTCAAAGCACTAAAAACGTGATACACTTAAACTGATTGATTTTAAGGTAGTCACTGATTAATTTTTCTACCCACACAACTCTCATTTAAGGAGCAAATATATAAATGGCTTGGGACGATATACATGCACCCGGTGGCCCATCCGAAAGACCTCGAGGATCTGGAGGGGGTCAACAAGGAGGCCCTCCCGGAGGTGGCGGTGAAGGAGGTCCTCAATTTCAAATGCCTCAATTCAAAGTACCTAAAATAAAACCTTCCTCCATAATTACAGCATTTATAGTTTTATTGTTGATTTGGATTGTACCTAGCATTGCCTATTTTGTAGAACAGGATGAAGAAGGAGTTGTTACACGATTTGGCAAATATGTCCGTACGGAGCAACCGGGTCTTCATTTTAAATTGCCTTCTCCTATCGAGCATGCCTATACTCCAAAAGTTAAAAAGATTCGGCGAGCTACAGTAGGTTTTCGTGACCGAGGTCAAGGTCAAGAACAAGATGTTCCAAATGAATCTATGATGCTCACGGGTGATGAAAATATAGTGGATATTGATTTGGTCGTTCAATATCACATCATTGATGCCAAAAACTATCTCTTCAATGTTAAAAACCAAGCACAGGCGGTACATGATGTAGCAGAAACGGCAATTCGTGGAATTATTGGCAACAAAAAAATTGATGAGGCCTTGACCACCGGAAAAGCTGAAATTCAAATTATGTTGAAAGACCAAATGCAAGCAATTTTGGATAAATATGAATCCGGTATTGGAATTGTTACAACTCAATTGAAAGAAGTAAATCCTCCTTCTCCAGTGGCAGGGTCATTTAAAGATGTTGTCAATGCCAAAGAAGATAAAGAGAAAATGATCAATGATGCTCAAGGATATCGAAATGCAGTGATTCCGGAAGCACGTGGAAAGTCGGCACAAATAATTGCAAATGCCCAGGCATATAGGGAAGAAGTGATTAAGAGGTCCCAAGGTGATGTCTCTCGATTCATGGCTCAGTATAAGGAATATGTAAAAGCTCCTGAGGTCACTCGAAAACGGATATATTTAGAAACCATGGAAGAGGTTTTCCCTAATGTGAATAAATTTATCATGGGAAAGAAAGGAAGCGGTGTGCTTCCTATATTGCCTTTAAATAAAAACCTCGAAAATGCCTTGGGGCAATCAAAATAAATTCTTAAATATTTTTTTATATGGTTAATTCATGAAACAATCCACAATTTTTATATTGGTTATTTTTATTGTCATTGTCTACAGTTCTCTGTTTACGGTAAACATGACTCAAAATGCCATTGTTTTACAGCTTCAAGAATACAAGAAAACCATCACAGAACCTGGGCTATACTTTAAAATTCCATTCATCCAGGATGTGAAATATTTCACAAAAAGATTGTTAGTATTGGATGCAGCTCCTGCCGATGTCATTACAAAAGATAAAAAAACAATGCTCATTGACAATTACTCAATGTGGCGTATCAAAGACCCACTTTTATTTCTTAGAACGGTAAGGACAGAGCGTGGCGGTGAATCACGTTTAGATGATATTATAAAATCGGAACTGAGAGTCGAATTAGGAACACATGAATTAATTGAAGTGGTAACCAGTACTCGAGAAATTATTATGGAAAAAGTTGCGCAGGAATCCAATAAAAAAGCAGAAGAATATGGAATTGAAGTCATCGATGTTAGGATTAAACGGGCCGACCTTCCTGATGACAATGCTAATAAAGTATTTAATCGAATGCGCTCTGAACGTGAACGAATAGCAAAAAAATATCGTTCTGAAGGAAAAGAGGAAGCGACAAAAATTCGAGCGACTACCGATAAAGATAAAGTTATTTTAATCGCCGAGGCCTATAAAAAAGAACAGATGATTCGTGGTGATGGAGACGGACAGGCCACTAAAATTTATGCGGATGCTTTTAACAAAGATCCAAAGTTTTATGCATTTATGCGGTCCATGCAGGCATATAAAAATTCATTAAAAACTGATACTACAGTGTTATTGAACGAAGATTCAGATTTCTTAGAATTTTTAAATAAATCACAATAGCAAGTAATACCTAAAATTCTTTTCTTATTTAATTCCTCATGAATATTTTGATCGTGGGCGCAGGAATTGTAGGGTTTAATTTGGCCCAGGAACTTTCCCATGAAGGCCATAATATCTCTATTGTGGATGATGATTCCCACCGAATAAAACTCATATCAGATAAGCTCGACGTATTGGCCATACATGGTAATGGCTGCTTCCCAAGTGTTCTTGTAAAAGCTAAAATTAAAGATGCGGAAATGGTTATTTCCGTGACCGATAAAGATGAAATAAATTTAATGGTATGCTTTTTAGCCCATAAATTTAATATTCAACAAAAATTTGCTCGCCTTCGGAGCTTAGAACTTACGGGAGAAACCAAAATATTTCATCCGGAGGAACTATTTGTTGACCATGCTATAAATCCTGGAGAAATTATTATTGATAATATCCAAAAGATTATTAAAACTCCTGGAGCGGTCAACGTTGCAAATTTTGCTGAGGGAGAAATTTTACTTCGTGGTTTTGACGTTACAGAGACTGCCCCACTTGCAAATAAAATAATTAGTGAAATACGAGAATTATGTGAATTCAATTCTTTTTTAGTAGTATCCATAGTTCGCGATGGTAATTTAATCATTCCAAAATATGAGGACAAAATATGCGCGGGAGATAAAATTTATATCTTGGTTCATCGTGATTTCCTTCCTCTAGTTTTACCCATGTTTAATAAAACCGCCGATGAAATTCAAAAAGTAATCATGTTTGGAGCAAATTCAATATCGATTCACTTAGCCAAAGCACTTGAAAAATCCATTCGAGATGTTTCAATTATCGAACCAGATTTGGAAAATGCTAATTGGGCAGCTGATGAACTTGAGAGCACAGTAATCCTACATGGAACTGGAACTGATCCTGATTTGCACAACGATATAAATATGCAGGATGCGGACTTATTTTTATCTCTTTCCGATGATGACGAACTGAATATTCTTTCTGCTCTTCTTGGAAAAAAGCATGGTGCAAAAAGAGTGGTAGTAATTACACAAGATCCAGACTACCTTCCCATTTTGGATTCCATTGGAATGGACATCACTATTAACCCACGTTTAATTACAATTTCTGCAATTCTAAGCCACCTGCGAAAAGGACAAGTAGTGAATGTCCATAAACTCATTGAAGAAGAAGCTGAAGTTTTAGAAATCGTGACCAATTCCGAATCTGCCGCCATAGGAAAAGCAATTAACCAACTCAAAATGCCCCAAGAAGCAATTATTGGCGCCATATTAAGGCATGGAGAAATGATTGTTCCAAGCGGCAAAACCATAATTGAGGCAGAAGACACGGTTATATTAGTCACTCTCCCTAATTCTATTGAAAAGATCGAAAAAATTTTCGGTCGTAAAACCTCCTTTTTTCTAGGATGAATATAAAAGCGATCTTCAATGTTATAGGTCTTCTTCTTATTTTACTTTCCGGGATATTCATTCTTCCCATTGCTGTTGCTTTTTATTTTAAAGATCCCGCCTTAGATGGATTTCATAGTCCTTTAGCCGCTTTTATATTCACTTCTTTGTCATCAGGAATAGCGGGTTTTATACTTTGGAGAGCATTGCCTTCAGGCTTAGAAAAACTTCGAGACCGAGAAGGGTTCGCCATTGTTGGTTTAGCTTGGATATTTATTTCTTTATTTGGTGCTCTTCCATTCTACCTTACTGGTTCCACTCTAGAATTTGTAGATGCCTACTTTGAAAGTATGAGTGGTTTTACAACCACTGGTGCTTCTATTTTGACCAACATTGATTCACTTTCTAAAGGAATTTTATTTTGGCGCAATCTAATGCAATGGATGGGGGGAATGGGAATAATAATGTTGTCTTTAGCAATTTTTCCCGCGTTAGGAATTGGAAGTTTCCACCTATTTAAAGCCGAAATTCCTGGAGGCTCAACCGTTGAACGCATGCAGCCTCGCTTAGCCGAAACAGCCAAGGTTCTCTGGAAAACCTATGTAGCATTAACAATTTTAGAAATAATTTTATTAAAAGCTGGGGGTATGGATTGGTTTGATGCAATTTGCCATACATTTTCAACCGTTGCTACGGGTGGATTTTCTACTCACCAGGCAAGCATTGGCCATTTCAACAATCTGTATTTTGAATGCATAATAATTCTTTTTATGTTCATGGGCGGAATCAACTTCGCATTGCATTACCAATTTTTTGTTAACCGGAATATCGGTGCTGTATTTGCAAATCCTGAATTTCGATTTTATGTCCTCATGGTCCTAATTTGCACAGCCATTGCTACTTATGGTCTTTGGGATGGCCAAAACCAGGCAAGCCTTATTCAATCCTTGAGAAGAGCTGCTTTTAACGTGGTCAGCATTAATACCACAACCGGATATGCAACAGATGACTTTAATCTTTGGCCGGATTATTTAAGAATGATGATGGTTGGACTTATGATGGTTGGGGGATGTGCGGGCTCAACAAGTGGCTCATTTAAGGTGATTAGAGTCATTGTAATTTTGAAAGTCATTTATAGAGAGTTACAAAAATTGGTTCATCCCCGCGCTATCATTCGAATTAAGGTTGGTAAACGAGCGCTCGATCCGGATCATGTTACCAATGTAATGGCACTATCAGGTTTGTTTTTGGGACTTTCGGCTTTAGGTTTTTTACTTTTGTCTTTAATGGGTGTTGATATGACAACTTCTATTACTGCATCCATCGCTTCTATTTTTAATATCGGTCCGGGTTTAGGACAAGTTGGACCCGCAGGGCATTATGCCGATTTGCCGAATATGGGAAAATGGATTTTAATCCTTTGGATGCTTATGGGACGATTGGAAATATATGGAATCATGCTCCTGTTTTTACCTATTACATGGAAAAAGTAAATGGCATATTTGAGTTAATTTTAAATTTTGTAAAGTTCAGAATTATTCTTTTTAAAAAAATTGAGGTGGCCTTTCCATATTTCTGACCACCCCAATCCTTATTTTAATTTTGTAAAGTTAAGTTAATAAAAGACCTCTCTAGCGCTCAGCCCTCATTTCTTCCAACCAAGGGAGAGCAATTTCCAAGGCTCTCAAAGTTTCTGCAGTTAAGCCTCCTTGAGAAAGGTTATTATCTTTCTGGAATTTTAAGATGGCTTTTTGAGATCCTGTTCCCATGTCTCCATCTACAGAGCCCTTATAAAATCCCCTTTCTTTCAAAGAAGCTTGGATTTGCTTAATCAAATCAATGGTTATATTAGTTTCACACAAAACCGGTCTCCAGGCCATTCTCTCCTCGGACACTCTAACTACCTTGGTCACAGTTTGGCTTTCTTCTGGAATAGGAATGTGATTTACCTTTGCAGGCTCCACCAATTTAGCTACTTTTTGTATTTTATATTCGGCTGGAATTTCAATTTTTCTGGTAGTTGGAGGATTAGTCATTACTTGTCTTTTAACAATCTTATATTCAGCTGGAATTTCAATTGTACGTGTTGTCACAGGTACTTTTAAAATTCTTTTAGATACTGTCTTATAAGTGGCTGGAATTTCTTTTAAACAAAGAATTTCTCCTGTGGTATGGTCAATTTTTTCAATTAGCCCATGCCCTTTTTCCCAAATCACATGCGCAGGTTTATCTATCACTTGCTCAGTTACAGTTTCATATTGTGCAGGCACAACTTCCAACCGCTCGGACGCTTCTTTCACCAAAATATTTTCTTCAACCCATTCATAAGTCGCAGGAACTATTTCCAATCTCTCAGATGCTTCTTTAACTAAAACCTTTTCTTCAACAGTTTCGTAAACCGCAGGAATAATTTCTAACCGCTCAGATGCTTCTGATTTTAAAAGAGTAATAGTTTCGGTTTTATATTTCGCAGGAACCAAGACTCGGGTGTAACAACCGCCGGGACGTGGGTTGGGGGGAAATAATTCGGAGCCAGAATCAGCCCCTTGAGGTATATATTCAGTTCTTATTACTTGTCCGCTAATTTCACTTTCAATGGGTTCTGCAAACGCAAATGAGGACCCTACCAAAATTAAACCCACTGATAACAAACCCACTACTGATTTTTTCATAAAATATTTTGTCGGATTCATTGAAACTCCTCCCTTTAATTGATTGTTGATCAATTCACCTTCTAACGCTTTTGTCGAAAAACTAAGACAATAAAATAACTAATGTAACCTTTTTGAAGTAGTCGATTTTATTACAAGCTCTTTCGGTTATGCAAGGAAATTCAATGTTTCTAACTGCTTCGATCATAATTTCGGAATAGAAAGGTTTTAAATAACAATTAGTTAGTCACCAAAAAAAATAACCTTTTATTGGTATATAAAGTAGCGTTTTTTCGTAAAAATAAAAAATTTTATGCACTTTTTAGGTTATTGGGTTAGACAGCGAGTGAGCATCTAATTAATAAAAATAGATGATTAGGATTGAGAAAGTCACGGAAATCACTTTTTCTTGATTAGTTTTAGGATAATTGACTTAGTCAAGACAAGGAAAAAGTCCTAAGAAGGAAATTAGAAATTCCTCACTTTAGCCTCAATCTAGAGTTTAGAATAATATTCCAGATTTATTTTCGCTAATTACGTTTCCTTGCCTAATTATTCTTAAATTGAGCCCTATTTAGTGGCAGGTACCCTAGGCAGAAAAATATTCATAAACCTTGATTTGATTTGATTTTGGTAGGTTAATCCTTTAGTATTCTCCTTTTTCTTATCTTATCAATTGAAGCACTGGGAAAATCTTGTTCCTATCTTCAATTTCTACAAACAATCATTGATAACACTTTTATAAATTTTATCTTGCAAATATAGACTTTCTTTAAAAAGGAAATTGGCTAATGGAAACAAACTCCAATCCTTTAAAAATAACTGAAGTTGTTTTAAGAGATGCTCATCAATCTTTACTAGCAACACGAATGAAAACGGAAGACATGCTTCCGATTGCTGAGAAATTGGACTCTGTAGGATTTTTCTCTCTTGAAATGTGGGGTGGGGCTACCTTTGATACCTGCATTCGATTTTTAAACGAAGACCCTTGGGATAGAGTTCGTACTCTTAAAAAAAAGATGCCGAAAACTCCCTTTCAGATGTTGTTACGGGGACAAAATTGTGTAGGTTACCGGCATTATGCAGACGATATTGTTGAAAAGTTTGTAAAACAATCTGCAGATGTGGGTATTGATATTTTTAGAATATTTGATGCTCTAAATGATTTAAGGAATATTGAAGTTGCTGTTAAAACTGCAAAGAAGGCAGGGGGAACAGTTGAAGGGTGCATTAGTTACACCGTAAGTCCAGTTCATAATATTGAACTATATTTGAAAATGGCTAAAGACCTTGAAGAAATCGGTTCAGATATTCTTTGCATAAAAGATATGGCGGGTTTGTTAACCCCGCAAGTCGTTGGTCCCCTCATTCGAGAAATAAAAAAAACAATTAAAATTCCGGTTCACCTTCATTCTCATGCTACGACGGGATTAGTGGGAATGAATATGCAATGTGCTATCGACGCCGGGGTAGATATGATAGACACTGCTATTTCAAGCATGTCCATGGGAACTTCACACTATGCCACTGAGTGTATAGTTGCAGCTTTAAAAGGGACCCCAAGAGAAACCGGGTTGGATCTTTCTCTTCTTGAAGAAATTTCTGATTATTTTAAAGAGGTTCGGAAAAATTATTCTGCCTTTGAAAGCAATTTCATCGGAGTGGACACAAAAATTCTAGAGTCCCAAATTCCCGGGGGCATGATTTCTAATATGGAAAATCAATTGCGAGAACAAAATGCTCTGGACAAATTAGACGAAGTTTTAAAAGAAGTACCTCGAGTAAGAAAGGATTTGGGATATCCCCCATTAGTCACACCTTCCAGTCAAATTGTAGGGTCTCAAGCAACTCTAAATGTCTTGACGGGGGAACGTTATAAAATTATTACAAAAGAAACACGTGAATGCGTACTTGGAAAATATGGAAAACTCCCTGCGGAAATGGATGAAAGTCTGGTACAAAAAGTTGCAAAGGATAAAAAAATAATTGATTGCCGGCCGGCTGACTTATTAGTTCCTGAGTGGGATACAATTAAAGAAGAAGCAGGAGACAAGGCTAAGTCAGATGAGGATTTACTAACATATGCCATGTTTCCCAAGGTAGCTTTAAAATTTTTCGAAACTCGTGGCAAACCACTACCTGCAACGGCCTCTTCAGGAAATGGTCAACAGGTCGCTCCTCCACCTGCTGCCGCTACTTCATCGCCTGCACAGGTAGCGTCTCCAGCCCAAGGTCATGCCGTTTATAATGTTTCAGTCAATGGTCGGCCTTATACTGTTGAAATCGGAGGAAGTCCAGGAGTCCCAGCAGCTCCAACAGCCGCACCACCCCCCGCTGCACCTGCAGCTCCTGTTGCGGCCCCACCGCCATCCGGTGGAGCAACCAAAGCAATCACTGCTCCTTTACCAGGATCTGTTTTTGCTATTAAAGTTAATGTTGGTGACTCAGTTAATGAGGGAGACACCGTAATCATTTTGGAATCGATGAAAATGGAAACTGAAGTCCATTCAAATGTTTCGGGAACCATCGATTCCATATTGGTACAAGAGGGTGCAAATATTCAGACCGGTGATGAATTGATCTTAATTGCATAATGGAATTCAATCTACAAGAAGCGATATCTAAAATACTGAGCTCCACGGGTTTCATGGGCTTAACTCCCGGACATGGGGTTATGCTTGTGGTGGCTTGCGTTCTCATCTATCTTGCCATATGGAAAAAGTTTGAGCCTTTACTGTTGCTACCCCTTGGTTTTGGATGCATGTTAGCCAATTTACCATTTAGCATGATGGCAAGTACCGATGCCGGAGGTTTGTTTAATACTTTTTATTATGGCGTTAAACATGAAATTCTCCCTCCTCTAATTTTTATGGGGGTAGGTGCCCTAACCGATTTCGGTCCCTTATTGGCCAATCCTACGACTTTATTGTTAGGAGCGGCGGCTCAAATTGGAGTTTATACCACCTTAATCGGAGCAGTGTATTTAGGTTTTGATTTAAAAGAAGCGAGCGCAATAGGTATTATCGGTGGTGCAGATGGGCCCACTTCAATCTTTTTAGCTGCCAAACTGGCTCCTCATTTATTAGGACCTATTGCAGTTGCAGCATACTCATACATGTCTTTAGTTCCTCTGATCCAGCCTCCTATAATGCGTTTGTTCACTACCGAAAAAGAACGCAAGATTAAAATGGAGCAATTAAAACCGATTTCTCAAACTGTAAAAATTATATTCCCTATAGCTGTTACATTGATTTGTGTATTAATGTTACCCGGAGTAGCTCCTTTATTGGGAATGTTTATGCTGGGAAATATTTTTCGTGAAAGTGGTGTCACAAGTCGATTAAATGAAACCGCACAAACTCATTTAATTAATATTGTCACAATTATGCTGGCCACTGCTGTAGGATCCTCTATGACTGCTGCAACTTTCTTAACCCTGGATACAATAAAGATTATTGTTTTAGGATTGCTGGCATTTATTATGGCAACTGCTGGTGGAGTTCTATTTGGGAAACTCATGTGTGTGATTAGCGGAGGAAAAGTCAATCCATTAATTGGATCTGCAGGGGTTTCTGCTGTTCCCATGGCGGCACGAGTTTCTCAAAAAGTTGGGCAAGAAGAGGATAAATCTAATTTTCTTTTAATGCATGCAATGGGACCAAACGTGGCAGGGGTTATTGGGAGTGCGGTAGCAGCAGGCGTTTTTCTTTCTTTATTTGGCGGACCTTCTGATCCAGGCTCTTCCCACGCAGCAATAGAAACGTTACAAGTTGTTAAATCTTCATTAGGAAAATAATTAATGGTTTGGCAATCTATTCAAGTATCTTTTCTGGCAATGGGTGTTATTTTTTTGGTTTTGTCAGTACTCATTGGCGTCATTAAAATATTAGATAAACTAATACCCTACAAAGCGCCACCACCTGCCCCCCCTAAACCTTCTTCTGCCCGACCGAAGCAACAAACTTCCACTCTGGAAGAAGAAGAGCATCTTGCAGCAATTCAAGCCACTTTAGCCTTTCACTTAGGTAAACAACCACAACAAATTCAAATTTCAAATATTCAAGCTCGATAATTTAGGCATTACTTCTTACTACCTATAGAAGAGGGAACGGACAAAATATTTTGGGGAGTTTGCAAAAGGCTCTTCAAGGTTCCAACAACTTTTTTTCCTAGGGTGGTTAAAGGAACAGAACTGACCTTTGGGTCCACAAAAGGACCTTTAGCTGAATAATAATTTTTTATTACGCTTCCCTCGTCTCCTCCCGTAACAATATTTCCAACTACGGGTATGCTTTTAAAAAAATCATCCAGTCCCTTCAACGGAGCAACACCAATTATGGTATTCATAGTATTTTTATTCAGATCAAATTTTCCGATTAAAGAAAACTTCTGATTTGGGTTTTCATAATAAAAATTCTCAGTATGGGCAACACCTCCAACCACATCAAAATCTCCTGAAATTTTAATGAAATCAGAACTTGGGGATTTCAAACGTTCCATATTTGAATGCTCATCTAATGGAAAATCAAACAACTGACAAGCTCCATTCATTAGCCTACCTACATGAATCTTACCTTTATTAATAATGAAATGAAGATGCCCCTTTAAGTTCCTCTTAAATTTATCCCAATTCCAACTTGCGCTTTCAAAATCTAATTTTATGTATTTCATATCTCCCGTCAAACTTTGATAAAACAAATCTTTAAAAATTCGAAAAAATCCTTTGCTCTTTATTTGGTTTCCAAGAATAGTTCCTTTCCATATAGGTTTTTCAAGATTTTTCAAATTTAAATTAGCTTTCATCATGAGTTGACTTTCTTTAGGTAACCCGACAACCAATTTCTTCGTTTCAAGTATTCTATTTTTATAATAAAATTTTCCTCTAACATTTTTTAAATCCAAAAGCGGATCTGAATAATTGGCCAAATTAACTTGAATTGTAGCAGACCCTTTTTCAAGAAGGCCTAATTTTAAAATTTTATCTAATAAGGATTCATTGGATTCTGAGTTATTAAAAGATATAAAGTCATCTAAGCGTAAAACTTTCCCGCCAATCCTGAGGTCGGCTTGGGGTAAATCATTCAATAATACTTTTGACTCTATATTTATATTGGTTCTTCCTGAAACCAAGTTTCCTTTTGTAAAATCTATTTGAGAATTTAAAAACTTTAAGTTACCGCTTAATTGAACAGATCGAGTCAAATAAGGTGTTTTGATTTTCCACTTTTTTAAAACAATATCTCCTTCATATTCATATTCTTCAGGTTTATCAAATGCCCCATTACTATGAAATTCAAAATCAGCTAACCCCTGTTGAGTCCCATTTAATAAAGCAAAATATGCCGAGAAAGAATGAAGGTCAATATTTCTGGAACCTAATTTCAATTTGAACTCCGGGTTTTCAAATCCAATAATATTCCCACTTCCTAAGACTTTATTTCCATCTAATTCAAAAACTAATTTGTTAAAAATAATTTCTCCCTTGGGATCCAATTTGGCAAATGCTTCAATATGGTTAGATATTTTTTCGGGCTTTGAAAACTTTTCCGGAAAACTGTAGGACGTATTCGTTAAATCAATATGACTTTCAATATTCATTTCACTTTTATAAAAATTTACTCTTACTGATACATTTGCGGGCCCAACATAGTCTACTTTTCTCAATATAGGGATATCTGCAAAATCTTCGCTCATAAAATCTGACGATTGAATTAATATTTTCAAATCAGATGTTTCTCCTTTATATCCACTAATTTCTCCATCCAAATGGATTGGAGAATCTCCATAAAAAGCCTTTTCAGTCTTAAAAGAAATTTTTTGGTCGTCCCATTCCAATAAAGCATTTAACTGATTTATTGGCCGAAGTCCATTGATATAAGCAAACGACGCATCTTTGAAACGAATATTAGATTTTTGCAAGCGACTGTCTTTTAGAGGATGAAGCCCCTCCTCATAATAAAAGTCTGCCTCTCCCTTCAAAAATTTTATTTTTTTTATTATCTTACCTAGTTGCGAATTAGTATCTGCAGGGAGTAAGTGTTGAGCGTTCCAATTTTTCCATTCGAAGGTCCCTTGGTATTTTTGATTGGGCACCCTTCTTTTTATAAATATTTCCCCATCAAAATTTTTAACTCGCAGTCCAAAATATTCTCCGGAAAATTTATTTAAAAATACTTCCCAAGGTCTTTTAATAACATCCCGATTAGAAAGCTTAAGTTTCATTGGGTCACTTTCAAATTCAACTTCCCCTTGAACGTTTGTAAATGGGTGAGCAAAGCTTTTATCTTTTAAATAAGTATCGCTTAGATTAATTTTTCCTTGAACCCCTATTTCTTCCGGTCTTAAAGGTCCAATTAAACTTATTTCTCCTTGAAATTTTCCTAAAAGCTTTTCAACTCCATAGCTAAAATTCTTTGAATCCCTATTTGGAAAAAAATGAAAAACAACTTCCTCTAAATTAGTAAGGCTCCCTGTTCCACTGATATTTAAATCAAGATTGGGATCGTACCCAACATTAGCAATCTTTCCTTCTATTTTTAATCCCTTTAATTTTCTGAAGTCTGCGGTTTGTATTTCTAAAAATGAAGTTTCTTTTTTAAATTGATACTTACCAACTAAATGCTTTAACTCAGGGAATTCGGGTCCCAAATCAACGCCATTGAAATTTAAATTTACTATCAAATTTCGCCTGTTTTCCGGGTCGGTTACACCAAGAAATTGTTCAAACGATCCTTGATATTTAAGTGATTCGATAATCAACTTCCCTTTGGAAAAACATTTAAGAAACTTTTCAAAAGCCTCTTTGGGTAAAATTTGAAAAGGCAAATAGTGAAGTGAATTTTCTATAAGAAATTCATTTGAAGAAAGTGATCCATTTATTTTAGGGTTATTAGAAAACACATCATCGATTTCACCTTTTGCTTTAACTTGAAGAGGACCCCCAAAGTAAGTCAATTCATTAAAAAATACACTTTCATCTTCTAACTTCATTTCAAAGTTAATTTTTTCCCCCACAGGAGTATTTGATTGAGAAATAAACTCACCACGTTTATTAGTGTCATCCAAAATCTCAATCACTCCCTTTGACAGGTTATTTTTTCCTAAAATTCCAGTAATTTTCGATTCAATATTTACAAATCGTGTTCGAGGAATTTGAGAAAGAAATTGTGCCCCATAGGGCTCTATTGCATTCAATGCCAATTTTTTAATTTTAACGTTTGCAGAATAATTAGCTTGTTTAGCTCCGAGGAGTGAAGAGAATTTAATTTTTCCATCCAATGAAATAGAGGTTTTAATATTCCTTTCTTGATAGGGCGGAACTTCTCCATTTACTTGCAAAACTATATTGGAACTTAAAAATGGTTTCTTTAAATTTAATGAAATATTATTTATTGGAATTAGAATCCCTTGAGGTCTGTTTACTAACCGATCTTCAAATAAAATCCGGCTATTTTTCAATTTCAATTCATAACTTAAACTGGTTTGCCAAAGAGAAAATGATGAAGTCCCTTGAAAACTTTGAATAGAATTAGTCCCTCCAAAGAAGGTTTCCCCATGTTCATTTCTAATAACTTTTATAAAAACTCCCTCTGCCTCCATTGCTTTAATTCGAATATTTCTTTTAAATAAATGTATTAACCTTATGGCGATTTGAATTTTCTCTGCGGATCCATCAATTTGGCCATTCTCTCTATTCCTAAACTTCACCTGATTCAGTCGAACTTTAAAAATTTCTGCAATTTCAAAATTAGCTTCTGCTAAGGTAACTTCTTTTTGTGTAAGCCGACTGAGCTCCTCCACAACCAGCTGTCTAATAAGCTCCTTATCACTCAATTGATTATATAAAACCACCCCACCCACCAATAGGGCTAAACATAATATTAGGGTTAAACTAAAGAAGATTTTTTTAATTACACGTCGCATTTATTCCGGATAATTTTTGGGAGTTTATTCTAAATGTAGGGTAATTGCCTGATCGGAGTATATCAAATCAAAACTACTTAATTTAAAGAAAACCTTTGGCATCCTTTGACAGTAACTATATTATTAGCTGGGGGCAAACAATAAAAATTTTATTTATTTTTGGATAAACCATGAGTCAAAAAACTCAAGACATCCTATACGGAATTCATCCTATTGAAAGCGCATTAAATAATCAAAACCGACAGTGTTACAAAATTGTACTTGAAGAGCGTAAACCAAACGAACGATTGAGTGCATTAATATCCCAAGCAGAAAAAATGGGTGTTCGTGTCGAATTCCTTCCCAGAAACCTATTTCGAAAAAAGTATGGAATCCATGTGCATCAAGGTATTATTGGAATTTTCTCTGCAATTAAATTACTCGACCTGGAAGAATTTCTAGAATCCGTTTTTCAAAATACCTCTAATCCTATTATAGCTCTATTAGATGAAATTCAAGATCCTCAAAATATGGGAGCCATCATTCGCTCCGCTTACTTTTTGGGTATTCAAGGAATCATCATTCCAAAAAGAAGGTCAGTCCCTTTAAGTGAAACAGTTGCTAAATGTGCTTCCGGTGCATTAGAGTATTTGCCGGTTGCAGAGGTCACCAATTTGGCGAGAGCAATTGAAAACTTAAAGAAATCTCAATTTTGGGTAATTGGAGTAGATGCTAAAGGGGAGCGTCTCTGTTTTGATATGGATTTTAATGGACCCACTGCATTAATTATCGGGGGGGAAAATAAAGGTATTCGACCCTTAATTAAAAAATCTTGCGATATTTCAATTTCAATACCAATGGCGAATCCATCAGGTTCACTAAACGCTTCAGTGGCAAGTTCAATTATTTTTTATGAAATATTAAGACAACGGAAGAGTTTGCCGGGATCCTCGCAGGCTAAAAAACCATAGGGTTAAATCACCCAGCTCCCCGACGCATGGCAGACTTTCTTTTCTTCTTAGCTTCTTTCTGTTTTCTTTTCTTTTTAACAGAAGGCTTTTCATAAAATCGACGACGTTTTAACTCTTTCAACAATCCTTCTTTTGTCATTTGCCTTTTTAGGGCTTTCAAAGCTTTATCAACCTGGTTTTGGTGTACAGTTACTTCTAACAAAAAATCCAACCTCCTTAAATATTCATGGATTACGGGTTAGCCCCAATTGTTTTGATTGAGATAAAGATGTTATTATTAAGGAAGTTAGAAGGGATGTCAAGGGGGTTGTAAAAATCCTCGGTCACATTTGTTTATTATTTACATTTCTAAATTTACCCAATAATGCTTTTAAAATTAATAGGTTACACTATGACGCTCTTAAAAACCTTTGTACTCGTTTTTTTGACCGTCTTAACCGTTAGTTCCTCTGGGTTGGCTGAAACTGAATTCTCTGTTCCCAATAACGGTTCCCCTTACCGCTCTATGGCAGACCTAGAAATCGGTCAAATTCTTCATATTCCCACTGGCGTGACAGTGACTTTTGATCAAATGATGGATACAGTTTCCAGTTCAAGAGTTATCTATATTGGAGAGACCCATGACAATATTGAAGCGCACCGTATTCAACTACAAGTATTAAGTGCCATTCATCAAAAATACCCGGGTAAAATAGCCCTGGGTATGGAAATGTTTCGCCAATCCGCACAACCTCAATTAGATAAATGGACTGATGGTGAATTAGAAAAAAAAGATTTCCGCCGTTTATTTCGAAAAAATTGGGGAATGGGTTATCAATTATATGAATCCATATTTGATTATGTGCTCCAAAACAAAATTCCACTTTTGGGATTGAAATCCTCTAAGGAAACTGAGCAACGCTTTCGCGAAGGTGGGCCTGATCAACCCAATATACCTATATTAGATACAGATGATATTTATCATAAAGCCTATTCAATGTCTTTGTTTGGCGGAAACAGTACTCATAAAGAAGTTGTTTCTAAACCTTATCAAATGCTGGTTCTTTGGGAAGAGACTATGGGGGAACGCGTTGCTCAGTTTTTAAAAGATGAAAAATACAAAAATTGGAAACTAATTGTTTTAGCTGGAGGGTTTCATGTTCAATATGGTTATGGCATTCCCAAGCGGGCCTTTCGCCGAGTTCCACATGCCTATTCTATTATTCTTCCCACTGTGACCGAAATCCCCGAAAATTTAAAAGACCGAGAAATGAAATTTGAAAAAGTTTTGACACCACTATATAGCGCTGATTTTGGTTGGAGAGTCGACTACAAGGTACCTCCTAAAAAAAAGATTATGTTAGGGGTCCATTTGAAAGAAAATGATAATGGTTTATTAATACAAAGTGTACAACCACAGTCCATTGCTGAGCAAATGGGATTGAAAAAAGACGATCTCATATTAAAATTAGAAAACCATTCGATATATGATATTGAAGACTTTTCAAATCAATTACAAAAACATCAAATTGGGGATCAAATAGAACTAACAATTTTAAGAAATGGAGAGACCAAAAATGTTCAAGGGTTAATTTCAAAGCTTAACCACCCAAAATAAATTAAAAAAAACTTGATCATTTTTTTTAATTTATATAGTATGCGGCATGCTCCGGAAAATTCTATTCATTCACATTGTTTTTTTTGCACTTCTTTTTTGCGCTTCATTAGCAAGTGCAGATCAAAAGCATCATAAGTCTCATGGATTTGCTTCCAAACATAAAATGGCTGATCATGCGTGCCCGTTAAATCACTCGCATCCCGGATTACCATGTCCTCACTCTACAAAACACCAAGGAAAACCGGGTTGTCATATTGGAGTAGATTGCGGTGGATTACCTTTAACTGCTATTCCTATTCCCAATATTTCTAAAAATCAATTCATTGGAAATTACTCTATCCCTCTTACAAAGAAGGATAGTTACTCAATCCCATTTTTTAAAATTCCAGTTTTTGAATTTATTTATTCAGATCCACTCGATCATCCTCCAAGATCAATTTAAATCATCCCCTAAAGTTTTGGCCATATCCCAAGATATTGCTGCGCCAAAATTCCTTTAGACAAGATCACTTTTTTACAAAAACATAACAGTGTAGCTGTTTCAATGCTATCGAAGAAAAAGGTGCAATAAACCCGTGTGGCTTTGATCCGTATCCCTTATTGGGGAAGGGAGAAACCAACAGTAACAAGCTCCTTTATTTGTGGCTGGGAAATGGACCTCCACCGACCAATGACTTTGGTTGGAAACAATTATTGCCCCAGTCATATAAGGATTTGGCTTTCCAAGCTACATTGGGTGCATCTTTTGTATTCGAATTTTATATATATTTAAACCATCTAATGAAAATTCAAGGAGATTTAACAATGAGATCAAATTTTTTTTCAAAAAGTAAAATTGATATCCTTTTGTACGGGGTTCTAATTGCTATATTTTTAGGAACAACATTGTTTTCCATTAAAGGATTTGCAAATCCACATACAACAATACTCAAAAAGAACAACCCCTTAGATTTTGCCGTTAGAAATGAATTGGAAGGTAGTTCAAGTGTTATCAACCATATTCGAATTCCTCACGGATGTAATGGAACGGCAATTACAGCCATGGGTGTCGTATTTCCCAATGGAGATGTGGATGCAGTTAGGACTGATACTGAAGAAGAAATCGATCCTTCAGATCACATAAATGGAAATGCAATTAGCGGAGCTAAGCCAATTCAAGACTATAGTATTTTTAGAAGAATTCGTTACCTTGAAGCTCCCGATCCAAACTCTCCAGGTAACAACAATGTTCGCGCTTTTCGTCTTCGGACTGGGTGGTTAGATCCGGGGCTAATAGGTTTAGTACCTTTTAATGCAAACTTCCCTACATTCAAACCGGAATCTTGTGCAACTAAACTCCGAGTAAATATTGCCATTGCAAATTATTGTACAAAGTCCCAAGTCGGCGATGACCGAGCAGATATTTGGATTGGCCACTTCACTCCAAAATTTGACGATCCGGTAATGGTAGTTCAAAGCCCTCCGGGGTTTTGGCCTCATTTAAATGTTGTTCGGGATTTAGAAAATAATCCACTTCCTGCCGAATGCGGAGAGGGATATGAAATTGCAGTTTCTCCATCATCTAGTGATATAGATGATTATTTACCTATGCCTCAATACTGGCCTGCTAATAACTAGAGGGGGTAATCAGTTTGGGCCAATGGGATCCGTTGCATTTTTTTGTAACGGATCCTGAATTTGGTTTTTGAATTAGTCCATAGATTCGACCAATTGTTCCAGATGGGAGTCTCCGGTTAGCTGGAGAAAAATGTCCTCTAATTGTCCTTGATCCATTTGGGCTTGTCTTCTTAGGTCTTCCAGGCTTCCTAAGGCAATAAGTTCTCCTTTTTGAATTATCCCAATACGGTCGCACATACTTTGGGCAATACTCAAAGAGTGAGTAGACATAAAAAGACTGGCACCTTTGTTACATAACTCTTGAAATAACTGTTTCACTTGCCGGGCTCCCTTTGGGTCCAGTCCGACCATAGGTTCATCCACTATTAATACTTTCGGATCATGAAGGAGAGCACCGGAAATAATCAACTTTTGCTTCATTCCATGTGAATAGCTTTCAACAAGTTCATCAGCAGTTCCATTTAAATCGAAAAATTCCAAATATTGCTGTGCCTTCTTTTCAACATGGGATTTATTCATTTCGTAGAGGTCGCCTATAAATGAAAGATATTCTCGTCCGGTTAGCTTTTCATAAATGAACGGACGATCCGGAATATAACCTAACCTCTTCTTTGCAGATTCAGAGTCCACAGCTAAATCATACCCATCTACAATAACGGAACCGTTTGTTGGTTTCAAAAGACCTACCAGCATCTTTATAGTTGTGGTTTTCCCCGCACCATTGGGGCCAAGAAACCCAAAAAATTCTCCTTTTGGAATTTCCAGATTCAGACACTTTACCGCTTCATTATTTTTATATTTTTTTGCGAGATTTATTAGTTGAATCACGTGAGGATAGTGGAGATAAGTTTAATCACTCGATTTTATAAGAACTGCTCTAAATTTGACGGCAAAAAACGTTAAATGGTTCCTAATAATACTTTATAAGTCTCATTTAGATTATTTCAAATGAAGATAATCCTTGGGGAGTTATCCATTCTATATCTACTTCCTTAACGGATGCAAGCACAGGACCTTTACGGCACCACTCAATAAATTTTTCAATTTTTTCTTTGGTTCCTTCGGCATGAATTTCTACTGAGCCATCAGAGCAATTTCTCACCCAACCGGTCAGGCCCAATCCCTGTGCAGATTTTTCCGTACCAGCGCGGTAATAAACTCCTTGAACTCTACCACGGACAATAAGATGAACTGCAGTCTGCATTACGAAATATTATTCTCCGCGATTCGCTTTATCGTAAAGATTTTGAACTTCTCTATAAATAGAAAACTTAGACCCTTCACCAATTTTCTCACCATATTTCCCTAAATCTCTCATTATTCGCTGAAACTCAGACAATCCTCCCGAGAAATTATCAATGAGAGGACGAAAAGAAGCCTGCTCTTCAGTATCCAACCGATCACAAATTTGCCTCAGCCGATTTTTTAAATCTTCGTAGTTCTTTTCCATGGTCGTATGTTACTCGCTAGATTTAAGCTTTGCAACGAAATTTCCTAATTACCAAAGTCAAAATTAACATTCTAAAAACTTACCGTTGACCTATCGTTATATTTTATGGTATATATCGATATAAACTACCATAATAATTCTTTATGAAACGCAAGATTCTTATTTTCATTTGTTTTCTAAATTTACTTATTTCCTCCTCCACAGTAAAAGCAGAGCCGGTCACTGCTGCAGTGGCATCGAATTTCTTAAGCACGTTTAAGAAAATCGTCTATGAATTTGAAAAATCTACTGGTAGTAAAGTTCATATTGTATCCGGGTCCACAGGTAAGCTTTTTACCCAAATTGTCCATGGAGCTCCCTATGATATTTTTTTGGCCGCTGACCAAAGACGCCCTGCATTATTAAATCAAAAGGGACTAATCCTACGTAAAGCCTGGACATACGCATTCGGTAAATTAGTGCTTTGGACTTCAAACTCAGAATATGATCTTAAAGAGGGAGAAAAGGTTTTACGAAAAAGTTCTTTTAAGTATATTGCACTGGCAAATCCTAAAACCGCACCCTATGGAAAAGCAACCATCGATACATTAATAAATTTAAAGTTGCATCAAAACCTAAAATCCAAAATGGTTTTTGGTGAAAATGTAGGGCAAGCTTTTCAGTTTATAGCAACGGGAAATGCCGAGTTAGGGTTTATCTCTTTATCTCAAGTATTGGATCCCAGTTTAAACAAAATAGGTAACTATTGGAAAGTTCCGAAAATCTTATACGATCCTATTGCTCAAGATGCAGTTCTACTGAAACAAAAAACTATTAATACTTCCGCTGAAACTTTATTTGATTTTTTAAAAACAGAAACCGCACGAAAGATTATTCGACAATATGGTTATGGAATAACAGGTGAGCAAATAAAATGAATCATTTGGAAATAGATTGGGGGCCCATTTGGATTACCTTGCAACTTGCTTTTGTAACTGTCTTCATTCTTTTACTGATTGGGACACCACTCGCATGGTGGCTGAGCCACACTAAATCCCGTTTACGGCCTTGGATAGAAGCTGTTACCACTTTACCTCTGATTCTACCACCTACTGTTCTTGGATTTTATTTATTAATTATAATGGGTAAAAATGGAATCATTGGAGGTCCACTTGAAAAAATTACCGGGTCTACTTTAGCCTTTTCTTTTTCTGGGCTGGTTATTGCCTCCACCATTTATTCCCTTCCATTTGTCGTTCAACCGCTACAGTCGGCTTTTGAATCTGTTGGGATGTCTCCTTTAGAAGCAGCCTGGACATTACGAGCTTCTAAATGGGATTCTTTTTTAACCGTTGCTTCTCCTTTAGCTTACCGTGGTTACCTTACGGCCATTGTCTTAGGATTTGCGCACACTTTAGGAGAGTTTGGAGTTGTATTAATGGTGGGTGGTAATATCCCAGGTAAAACAAAAGTTATCTCTATAGCCATTTATGATTATGTTGAAACTTTGGAGTATGCCCAAGCACATATTCTTTCAGCGAGCTTGCTGATATTTTCATTTTTAGTTTTATTGTTAGTCTATTCTGCAAACCGCCGTTTTCCCATCCATTTGTAATGAATATTATTAAGGCGCATTTCCAAATTAATTTCCCTTCATTTCACCTAGATACTGATCTTGAAGTTCCCGCTAAAGGAGTAACTGTCATTTTTGGCCCTTCGGGTTGTGGAAAAACAACTTTTCTAAAATGCATTGCTGGCTTGATACGGTCCCCCAATGGATACTTTCAATTAGGTGAAGAAACCTGGCAGGATGAAACCAAAAACATTTTCCTCCCAGTTCACGAGAGAGAGATTGGAATGGTATTCCAAGAAGCTCGGTTATTTTCCCATATATCGGTCGAATCCAATTTAAAATATGGCCTCAAACGGATTCCAATATCTGAAAGAAGGGTTACTTGGGAACAGATCATTAATATTATGGATTTAGGCCCTTTGTTAAAAAGGTCTCCCCAAAAATTATCAGGAGGGGAACAACAGCGGGTCGCTATTGGTCGCGCTTTATTAACCAGTCCAAAAATTTTGCTTATGGATGAACCTCTAGCCAACCTGGACACCACCCGAAAATTAGAAATCATTCCCTTCCTAACAAAATTAAAGGAAGAATTAGGAATTCCAATCTTCTATGTGAGCCATTCATTAAACGAAGTACTGCAAATAATGGATACGTTAGTCTTAATTGGAAACGGGAAAATTATCGCATGCGGCCCTGCTAATCAGGTCATGGCACAAACGAACCTTCCCCAAACTGCTTCTTTCAATTTTCGAGGTTCTATTCTGGAAACTAAAGTAGTTGACCATGATACAGAATTTAATCTAACGCGGGTCCAATTTAGAAACCATTTCCTATATATTCCTCAACAACCTTTTAGCCCTGGACAAACTTTACGTTTGCATGTTTTGGCGAAAGATATAAGCATTCATCTAAATCCGCCCCAAGGACCAACCAGCGTACTCAATATTCTATCGGGAACAGTATTAGAAATTGGAATGGTAGATTCAAAAGAATCATCTGTAGAAATCAAATTAAATGTCGGAGAGCCTATTCTAGCCACCATCACCCGAAAATCACTTCATCACTTGGGCTTAAAAATCGGTCAACGAGTTTATCTTTATTTTAAAGCAGTAAAAATGGTACACGAAATGGAAGAAAACCAATAACCCAAAACCTGTTCTTGAAATATTTAATGAGCCATCTCATTTTCAATGTCAGGATTAATTTTTATGGCCATTTGATAGTGTTTGCGAGCAGCGTCCTCATTTCCAACCAACTCATTTATCATACACAAATTGTAATGGGCCTTAGCTAATTTAGGATTGAGGCGAACCGCTTGGTTAAAAGGACCGAGAGCCTCATGATAATGCTGTAACCTATAATAAACATCACCCAATTGGAATTGCACCTCTGGATCTCTAGGCGAAAGTTTTGCGGCTTTGGTTAAATGGATCAACGCTTCTTCAGATTGATTATTTCTTATATACATCATCGCCATTTTAAATAGAGATCTCGCATCCTTAGGATTCCTACGAATGGCAGCATCTAAACGAGCACGTTCCTTTTCGTCCTCAATTGACATTTGATGTGTTTTTCCTTTTGACTTATTATCGCCATTTGAAGTACTGGCATTAGATTGAATGGAAGATTCTTTTTTATCATTAGATTCTTGAACCGCTTTTTTCGGTTTGGCTTCAATGACAGTTGGAGTAGTCGCCATATCTTGAAAGGTCTTTAATTTTGATTCTAATTCGGTACGCAAATTTCCTTCTGATTGGATTTGCTCTTTTAATGTTTTTATTTCTTCAGAAAGATTTGAAATCTCTTTTTCTAAACTAATCTTTTCTTCCTTAGTTTTATTTTCCGAGGATTTGAGTAATTCAAATTCCTTTTTCAGTCCTTCAACTTCTCCACTTCCCTTAGCTTTATCCTTCAGAACTCCATCTAAGTTTTCTTGAGTCTCTTTTAATTGAGATTTTAGTTTACTATTTTCTTCTGTGATCTTAGACTCAGTTTTCACTAGAGAGTTTATTTGATTTTGTAAAGCTTCTGCAGCGCTAGAACCTTTGGTCTTCTCCTTAACTACATTTTCCAAATTATTACGTACTTCTTTAAACTTGGTTTCCAATTCGGATTTTTCATTTTTAATATTCTCTTCCGACTGGCGTAGCGAGCTTATTTGTTTCTGCAAGGCTTCAATGGTCCCCGACCCTTTGGAAGCCTCCTGAACAGCAGATTCAAGTTTTTTCCTATGATCGTCAAACTCCGTTTCCAACTTAGTTTTTTCAACCCTTAGTTTTTCCTCAGAATTACGGATTGATTCGACTTGTTTTTTCAAGGCCTCAATAGCGCCAAGATTTTTAGAGTTTTCTCTAACTACAGAGTCTAATTGAGATTTAGTCTCCTTGAATTGACTTTCCAGTTTTTTATTCAAAGAGGTATTTTTTTCTAATTCTCGTTTATATGAATTTTCTTGATTAATGTGCTCCTTAATCTTTGACTCAAGCTGGACTTTTTCAGCTTTTAAAGTATCTTCTGATTTACGCACTTCTTCAATTTGCCTTTGCAGCGCTTCAGCAGCGCCTGAACCTTTCGCAGACTCCTTTAAAGCTTCATCCAATTTAGCTTGAGTCTCTTTTAATTCATTCTCAATTTTTTTCTGTTCTAATTTAGCACTTTCCGTTTCTTTTTGAGAAGAAGCGATTAAATCCTCAAAATCATTTATCTTGCCCTCTAAATCTATTTTTTCTTCTTTTAGAAATGCTTCAGATTTATTCTTTTTCTCAATTTCGCTTTGTAAAGCTTCAGCCGCTCCCTTACTTTTCGCAGAATCCTTCAATGTCTCTTCTAACTTGGATCGTGTATTTTTTAGTTCATTCTCTAATCCTTCTTTTTTGGCTTTAATATCTAATTCTGATTTTCGAACATTATCCGCATCTTTTTGCAAACTTTCCGATTTCGCCAATAAGGTCTGGTTTTCTTTATGCGCCTTTTCTAAATTTGATTCAATTTCTTTTAACTTCCCAGTCAAAATATCTTTTTCAGACTTTAGCTTTTCTTCTTCTTCCCGAGCTTTTGAAATTTGTTTTTGTAATTTTTCTGCAACACCGGATCCTTGCGCAGATTCCTTTAAAGCTTCATCCAATTGGGATTGGACATCTTTTAGACGATTTTCTAAGGAAAGTTTTTCAGTCTTTAAAGATTCTTCACCCTTCATTAATTCGTCAATTTGTCTTTGCAGCTCTTCTGTCAAGCCTGAAATCTTTGCAGAATCTTTACTGGTTTCATCTAATTGTGACTGAGTTTTTTTAAGGCTTTCTTCTAAGTTTTCTTTTTCTCCCTTTAACTCTTTTTCAGATTCCTGGAGCTCATCAATTTGCTTTTGCAAGGTTTCAACAAGGTCGGACCCATCAGTCGAGGATTTAAGGACCTCGTCCAGTTTCTTATTTAAATCCTCTAACTGTATATTAAGTTCATCATTCTCTTTTTTTAAGGCCTCTTCCGATTTCTTGACCGCATCAATTTCATTTTGAATGTTTTCAACGTCTGAGGAAGATGATTTTTGAGCTGATTCTAAAGCAGATTTAACTTCTTTTAATTCATTTTCAAGCTTTAATCTTTTATCTACCTCTGCTTTCAACTCTTCGTCCGAAGTTCCCTCTTCCCCGGAAGAAGCTTTTTTAACTTCTTCTAATTCAGTATTTACTTCCTCTAATTCTTTTTCTAGTTTTAACCTTTTTTCTACCTCTTTATTAAATTTTTCCTCTGCAACCCCAGCATTTTCTCCAGAAGATGAGGATTCACTGGCCAGCTTTAGTTGTGATTCAATTTCTTTTCGAACATCTATTTCTTCTAATAATTTTTTATTTACCTGATATAACTCTTCGGTGCGCTCAGTCAAACTCTTTTCTACACTTGCCCGTTTTTCCTGCTCCATTTGGAGTTCAATACTTGACCCATCCAACCCACCAGATGAATCTGCGTTTTCTTTAATTGAAGACAGTTCAGCTCTTACTTCTTTTAACGCTTTTTCAGCATCGATTCGTTTTTGTATTTCATTTTTGAGTGCATCGTCAGAACCAGAAACACTGCCTTGTCGAGCCGAAGCTAATTGTTGTTTAGCTTCTTTAAGCTCCTGAGTACGCTCTTTTAATTGAGAGCTAAGGCTTTGCAGTACTTCTTGGAGTGTTTGCGCAACACCTTTGTTGGGGGTAGTAGACATCAATTATTCCTCAACTTAGAAAAATCCCCGGAACGGTTATATCTAAACGCCTCATATTGCAAATATGGGCAAAAATTATTAAATAAAAAAATATTCCCAATATGGCTTAAAAAAATATCCACTGCTGAAATATTTATTTAATTGTCATCCAAACATTTTTAAAACTTGTGAAAATTTAAAAACAAAAGAAATCCCATCAAACCTATTCAACCATTATCTAAAAAGGGAGAATAATCTCCCTTAAGACAATTTAATTTCAACAGGAACTAACCCTTGGATTAAATTTTTCAATTAATTAGAGGCCTAAACCCCAAATACTCTTGTATATTTAGTTTAAGGCAAAACCCAAAAAAATTGGATAATCAAATTGAAAAAACTTAAAAATTTCTAAGGTTATCTGATGTCTCCGTAATTTTTTATGTAATGGGTTCTATTTCTTAAATTAACAAAGCATTTTTCAATGACAATCTTGTGGAATGAATCCAGTATCTATCTTTGTCAGTAATCTAATAAATGAAATGTATTTAAGAATCCTTGAAATTTCTGAAGTTAAATTAATGCGGGTTAGAAAGCTTTAAAAAGGTGGGACTATTTTCGAATATTCTTAACAACCACTATAAAGAGAAAGAATAATTTATTATTTTGATTTAAAATCAGGGTTTAAACGATCTGCCTCTTTTTTATGAAATTCAGCTTCTTCACCATTCCCCAATAGTTTGTATACAAGACCTAAAACTCGGTGAGCATCGGCAAAATCTGGTTGGCTTTGAATGGCACATTTTAGAGGTTCAACAGCATCCGAATATTGGCCAACAACCATAAAACCTAAAGCCAAATTATAATGAGCTTCAGGCCATTCGGGATCTAAAAAAGTCGCTTCTTGAAAAGCATCCAACATTTCATCAAATCTTTTTAGAGAGTCGAACGCTTTTCCCAATCCTAAGTGAGCTTTCGCACTTTTGGAATCTAAGCGAACTGCTTTTTGAAAAACGTCAAGGGCATCTTGCCCTTTGAGTTCATATAGGTAGGCCTCTCCTAAATCCAAATAATTTTCCAAATTCTCTGGATTTTTATTTAACTTTTCTAATAACTTTTGAATATTTTCTGAATTTTCCAAAATGCTTTATCCTGCGAATTTTAATCGATTTTATATTGTTGGGTCGTTGAAAAGCGGTTCATTCGAATTCCTCCCATTCGCAACCCTATTAATACATCTAAGGAAGGTACGAAAAATGACCATCCGGCAACAGGTACATTTTCCTCCAACCAGTGGCATTTGTCCGTCAAAGTACTTTCAAAATTTTTGACGAGCAAATCTTCCCATTCTTCTAAATCTCGGGTGTAGGCTAATAACCATTGATTTTCTTCTTTAAAACAATTTTTCGGCCAAGAGTGGAACAGTGGTTTTTTTTCCTGAGATTCTATTAACTTACTAAATTCTTCTGCCACTGAAATTTGATTAGACTTTTTGTCTGAAAATTTTTGCACCCATAAAAAAGTTCCACCCGAAAAATCAGGTTGGTCAGGACCAATTAAAATTGATGGTGGAATAAGGCTATCCTCCATGTTTTTCTCTGTCTTTTGGCACTTTAAATTTTTTATTTCAACCTCATCAACAATTTCTGTTAATCTGCTTAAGTTTTTTCTTATTTGATCCCCAAGCTTTTCAATTAATTCAAAACTATCAGAGGAAATATATATAAGTAAATCCCCTTCCACACCGGGGAAAGTGAAGTTTTTTATTTCTAAATCTTCGAATTCTTTTAAACCTTTTGGCTTTCCGGTGTGCCAAACCAATATCCAAAACATTTGCCCAAAACCAACGGTGCATTCCAATCGATTTCCAGGGTTCATCTTCATTAATTCGCTGGCAAGCCCAGGTACCATTACCGAGAATTGCGAAACACTCATTGCGTTCATTGGAAGATCAATTACATTAAAAATCCACAAATGCGAAAAGGGTGCAGAATTAAATTTTATTCCGGATTGAGGACGAGACATTCTTTCACTAATAAAAATTATATTTCGGTGAGGTAATCTACAGGAATTTACAAATGAAACAAGTGGGAATTTATTTAAGGAGTAGGAGAGGATAATTAAATCCCAATATCCTTAAATAAAAGAATGTAAACTCCTTCAAATGGAAGGAAGGACATTCTTCATAGGAAAACAATTACGATTAAAATACTATCCTACAAGCAATAAGAATATTTCTTGAACCAATAGTTTTCTTTTAATTAATGAGATTGGTTCAAATCATTATAATCTGGGTAAACTAAATCCAAGGTTTGTTTAACCCATGTTGGAACCTGAGGTTTGCTGGAAGTTACCAATCCAATGGCCTCTTCACTTTTCCAAAAGTTTTCCCAATGCATTTTGTTTAATTTTTTTTCTGAAACAACTTTTTTTACCGTACCATCAGGGCGTTTGACTCGAACTTCGTAGAACATTTTAAAACCTCCCGTAAAAAAGCTTTTTAATGTTTTTAATTTGACCCGGGAAAACCCCTATTAATAAAAATTTGGGGGGACAGGGAGGGTTTCCCCGAGTCTAACTTAACTAATTAATTTTTTTGATGTTACGTTTATATTAGATACTAAGCAATCGACATGCCAAAAATTTTGAAAATCTTACAAACAACCTAACGCATGACTTTTCAATGGTTTTTAAACCCTAATATAGATTTTCTTTTATAGTAAATGTACTGATTTCTGGTCAATCACTAAAATTTCTCGTACGACCTGCCGTACAAAAATCTATAAGACACTGATTTCCAAGGGTTATAAATTCTATTACGGAAAATAAATAAAAAAGTTTAGCGACAAAATTGGTAAGTTTACTGACCAAAAAAGTCAGTTCAATATTTATTGGTAGGATTAACTTAAATCAAATAAAAGTATTTCACTTTCATGGGTTGCTTTTACAGTAAGTTTGTTTTCATTACTTAAACCAGCCCCATCTCCCTCATCTAACATGTGACCATTTAAGAAAACTTTTCCTCTTACAATTTGCACCCAAATGTGCCTTTTTGAGTCCAAGGGTTGGCTCAATTCTTGATTAGGATCTAAGATTGAAGAGTAAATGCTCACATCCTGATGAATTTTAAGTGTTTTCTCTCTCCCATCAGGAGAAACCATTAACTGCAATTTACCCTTACGATCCTTTTCATTAAGAGAAATTTGCTCGTAGCCAGGATCAATATTTAAATTTTGAGGAAGAATCCAAATCTGAAGTAGTCGAAGAGGTTCGACAATGGAGGAATTATATTCACTGTGCTCAATACCATAACCCGCACTCATTCTCTGGATTTCTCCAGCACGGATCAAGTTCTGGTGGCCTAAGTTATCTTTATGAAGGACTCCCCCTTCATAAACATAAGTAATGATTTCCATGTCCTTGTGAGGGTGTGTACCAAACCCCCGACCCGGCTCGATAAAATCATCATTTATTACTCTGATATCCCGGAACCCCATGAACCGGGAATCATAATACTCACCAAAAGAAAAAGTATGCTTACTTTTTAACCAACCCCAATCAACTGCACCCCGTTCTTGAGATCGTCGAATTTGAATCATGTTTCGATTTTATTAAGAAAAACGAGGTAAAACCATCAAAAAGTTTAGAACTGATAATAAATAGATATATAAAGTCTATGGATGTCATTAATATCAGCCGCAGCCATTCTATTATCCTCTGGCTGTTCGTTCAAATGTTGCCTACCGGTATTCCACCCTGTCAAATCAGGCATCCAATCGTAACCCACTCGAGCAAAAAAATGATCGTAAAACTGACATTCCGCACCAAGCCCATAAAGTCCGCTCAATCCTACGTCTTTTGGATTAAACGGAGTTGGAAACATCCCTTTATCGATTTCTTTAATTTCACTATAAACCACACCAAATCTTACATAAGGAATAAAATGTTGGGATACAGGGTAGCGCAAACCAATTATCCCCGCAAAACTGCTAATTTTAAATTCGTCCGATTCTCCGCCAGTTCCTCCAGGAAATGGGTTAAATACGGTAAACTTTTCAGTGGTACTTATAGTTGGAATATACATAAACTCCAAAAATGCATACTGCCCAATTTTAGCTCCTACAAATAAATCGCCAGAAAACTTTTTGGAATTAATAATATCATCGCATCCCTTTGGAGCGAAGGTTCCACCACGGGTAGCATCTTCACATCCTTTCACATGGGCAAGGGCTATAGAACCACCGGCATAAAACTTGATTGGCTCTAATAAAGAGGAGCCGGCAACAGCATTCATTGGGATTATCAACAATAATCCAAATGCTAATAAGGAACCAATAATCGAGCGTAATCGCATACTTTCTCTCCCTATTAAATTAATGAGAATAAAAACTTATGGGGTTTTGAGCAAAAAATCTCCCAATTGCAAGGAAATTTCCCTAATTGAAGGGTAAGGGATCCCTTTTATAAAAAAAACTTTTTTGTCAACAATACATTAGTAGAAAAATAATTTCAACGCTTTATTTTTCAATAAATTAACAACTATTCTAATCTAACTAGACCAAAAAGTCTTCAAATTTTTTTACAGACCTAAAATAGATAATTTTATTAATTATCTGAATTTTAAAATCTAAGAGCTCAGGCAGAGAAAAATAGTCGTCCTAAATCTAGATGGTATATCCTGCTGACACCCCCTCAAAAAAGGCAGGAAAACTTTGATGTTATCATAAACCGAAACTTCTAAAAATCAAATAAAATTTTGACCCATTTAAGAAAGAATTATTAAAAAAAGAGAAAATACTTTAAAGCATATTATTATGATCCAAAATGAAAAATTTTTCCTATGCCCTTGTTGTGGCTCAAATATTTCCATTCTTTTAGACTTATCCATCTCCGACCAAACTTACATTGAAGATTGTGAAGTGTGTTGCCGTCCCCTTCAAATAAGCTATCGAACTGATGGCACAGAAGTTATGGAATTTGAAGTACAACCGTCAAATTGAAAAGATCAAAATTTTCCTTTGTTCTTAAGTTTTTTGAAATGAACCATTAATCGTTTGGTAAACCGGATTGCATCTTCTTTTGTCAGATGGGACCACTCCGGACAATCAAAGTTTCTCAATTCGAGATAATCTTCAAAATGAATTCCGGGAGATTGAGTGGATTCAATTAACCGGTCCCAATATTTTTCCCGAGGTGTTGTTTTCTCTTCCAGTTCTCTCAACTCTCCAGAAGAAGGCAAACGAACAAATATCACCTTTCCTCCTTTAGCACGAATTTTTTCAACATTAGTTTTAGTTGTTTCTAATACAGCTTGAATCACCTTCTCACTTTTTTCTTTAATTTCTAATTCCGTTAATTGCGGCTGAGGCGGCGGAGTAAACAAAGGCATCCAAATTTTTTGGATACGTTTTTGAATAGCAGAATTTTTTTCCGCAAAATCCGTCATCCCTCCCTGTCGCTCTTCATCTACTTCATGAAAATAAGGGGGCAGTTCCGGGGGAACTTTGGCTTCAGGTCGATCTGGAACTTTGAGTTTAATTAAGAGCTGTTTAAGACTCAAATCTTCCTTTTGAATAAAAGCAAAACGTCGCTCTAAAAACATTCCTAAATAATTTCCTATTTTTTGTGCAGGTGTCCATTCTCTATAGCGTCTAAGATGGCGATTGGCATTATTCGAAGATGCAAGAGGAGTAAAGAAAAATTTAGGCACAAAGCCTACTATTACGGTACCTGAATAATTTAGATCATCTGCCAAATCCTTCAAATAAGGTGCCGGATTGCTTCCAACGGTAGAAAGCTGCAGTGGTCTTTCGTTAAAGTTTTTTTCATATACATCTAGATTAAAATCAAATAGCATTCGCGAAGAGCCAATCAATACGGTTCGTTTTGGGTTTTCTTCTAAAATTGCTCGCCGACTTACCCAAAGATCTTCTGTATCATTTAGAGTTGGAGCATACCCGATAGACCTACAATATATTTCCCAACCTAAGGTCAAAATTAAAGTAAGGGAAAAAACTACCAAAGCTAATAACGCCCAATGGTGATTAGGAATGATTCGTTCTAATCGATAAGTTTTAAAACTGGAAGTAGATGAAGGCATTTCCTGCTCCCTGCATTAAAATTAGACTGAAAAACATAATTACCCAAATAGAAACAACTATCCAGGCGGGAAAACTTTCCATGGCATGCTCCAATCGCCTTTCTCTTAAAAAAATATGTGAACTTAATAATCCTAAAACAATTACTACCACCTGAATAATTTGAAGTGAGGTTAGCAGTTGAGCATTTTCAATTCCCAATCCAAAAAGTGACTGCATTAGAGACCAGGCGGATGAAAAATCGTGAGCTCTAAAAAAAACCCATCCTAAGCTCACTAATATAAAAGTAAATAGACCCAATCCAAACCGGCTAACCGGTTTTTTAGTCCAATGCAAGTTCCCAAAATTTTGTTTCAGTAAATGTTCAATAACTAAATAGAACCCATGCAATAGACCCCAGGCTACAAAAGTCCAGGCAGCCCCATGCCAAAGCCCGCCTAAAAACATTGTGATCATTATATTGATTAAAGTCCGACCATTTCCTTTTTGATTGCCGCCAAGCGGAATATATAAATAGTCTCGCAACCAAGTAGAAAGTGTCATGTGCCAACGTCTCCAAAAATCTGAGAAACCAATGGCTGCGTAAGGAGAACGAAAATTATCCGGGAGCACAAATCCTAAACATAGAGCCACTCCAATAGCACAAGTTGAATAACCTGCAAAGTCACAAAAAATTTGTGCAGAAAATGCCAGCAATCCAAGCCATGCATCTAAAAAATAGATTGCACCCTCTTTAAAACCAAATACGGCATCTGCCGAAGAAGCCAACATTCCATCCGCCAATACTACTTTTTGAAACAGACCAAGCGTAATGAAATATAATCCCCAACCAAATTGATTTTTGGTAGCACGTTTCGCTTCGGTACATTGGGGCAGAAAATCAGTTGCTCGCACTATCGGTCCAGCAACTAACTGAGGAAAGAAAGTGACATATAGAGCATAATCTAAAAAAGATTTTCCAGGTTGTGCGCGACGCAGGTAAATATCTAATGTGTATGAAAGGGTCTGAAATGTATAAAAAGAAATTCCAATGGGTAAAATAATATCCGGGACTGCTGGATTAAAATTGAGTCCCATCCATTGAGCCAACCCTATAAAATTTTCCAACAAAAATTCGCCGTATTTAAAAAATCCAAGCAATCCTAAATTGCCTAACAAGCTCAAACCCAGCAAAAAGCGGCGCTCGCCGATTCGTTCACTCTTCGCTAATCCCTTAGCCACCCACCAATCAAGTAAAGTTGAAAACCAAAGAATAATTACAAACGAGGGATTCCAAGCTGCATAAAAAATATAACTTGAAATTAGGAGGATGGTTTTTTGGATCCGCCAGGATGGAACCGTATAGTGAAATAGAAGAACAAAAAGAAAAAAAACAATAAAAGTGAGGGAATTAAATAACAATCGGGAGCTCCGGTTTCTTCCTTTGAACAAAGCTTCTATTAGATTACTAATCCACCTATATATCTTAGTGAACGGTATATGTCTAAAAAACTTAGGAAAAGCTTTATAAAGCTATTTTCCTTGTACAATCTAAATTTTCCTCTTGTTTTTTCTGGTGGGTAACTCCTAATTAAAGAGCAGAAATGCCCTTTTTAAAAAATCTTGAGATTATTTTTAAAAAAAGGTTGACTTAGTAAATAAAAAATATAATATTTATTATTAAGTTTTTATTCATTTAGAAAGTTGTAAAATGAGAACACTCGAAAAAACTCAAGAAGAAGTTAAAAATCAAATATTAGACGCAGCGTATTCTCGCTTCGCCCAGTATGGATTGGGAAAAACTACAATGGCTGAAATTGCAAAGGATTGCGATATGTCTGCAGGAAATCTCTATCGATATTATGAAAACAAGACTGAAATAGCCGCCGGCTGTTGTCAGCGTTGTTTAAGTGAGCAAAAAGTTTTATTTAGGGAGATTATTCAAAGACCCAATTTGAGTCCCAGTCAGCGGTTAAAAACCTTTATTGTTGAAATGCTTCAGCATTTACATGCCCAATTTTCGCAGAAACCCAGGCTATTTGAGCTGGTGATGCATGTTTCTCAGGAACGCATGGATTTGGTTGAGGAACACCATAAGGTATTGCAATCTTATTTAGCCGAAATTTTGGCAGAAGGCAATAAGGCCGGGGAGTTTGATGTTCCAGATATTTTAACAAGCGCGGCAATGATTTTAGCTGCAACATCGAAGTTTAATGCTCCTCACTTTATGAGTTCCTTTACATTGGAGCAATTAGAGCGGGAAGCAAAAGGCGTTGTCCAATTGTTAATTAAGGGATTGGCGAAACATTAGACAGTCATTTTTTTTGTTTTTACAGTAAATATTTTATAAATTATTTATTATTAATTATTTACCCGGAGGCAAAATGCAATCCAATAAAAATTTTGGAGAATGGGTGGTTCGCTACCGATGGTGGATCATTATTCTTACTCTTGTCTTTGTGGGTGTGAGTGCAAGTGGTGCACGATTTCTAGATTTTTCCTCCGACTATCGTGTTTTTTTCAGTGAAGAAAACCCTCAGCTGCAGGCTTTCGACGCTCTGCAAAATACATACACCAAAAACGATAATGTAATGATAGCTCTCGCCCCTAAAGATGGAAAGGTTTTTACCAACGAAACTCTTTCTGCCGTGGAAAAACTCACTAAAGAGTCTTGGCAAATTCCTTATTCCATAAGAGTGGAATCCATCACCAACTTTCAACATTCATGGTCAAAAGAGGATGATTTAATTGTTGAGGATTTAGTTAAAAACGCCCATAAACTTTCAGACGCAGATATAAAAAGAATTAAAGCCATTTCCCTGGCAGAACCTCTTTTAGTCAATCGACTTATTTCTCCTCAAAGCCACGTTACAGGGATTAATGTAACCATCAATTTACCAGGCAAATCCATAACAGAAGTTCCCGAAGTAGCTGCATTTGTTCGGAACATGGCTGAGGATTTTCGAGGACAACATCCTGATATTGCAGTTTATTTAACGGGCGTTGCTATGATCAACAACCAGTTTGTGGAAGCCGGACAACAAGATATGCAATCTCTTGTGCCACTCATGTTTTTGATCATTGCAGTTTTAATGTGGGCTGCCCTTCGATCCTTAGCTGGCACTATTTCTACTCTACTTATTATTGGTTTTGCCTCTGCCACAGCGATGGGGTTTGGAGGTTGGATAGGTATTTTACTTACCCCTGTATCGGGCAATGCCCCTGTTTACATATTAACCATGGCTGTAGCAGATAGTATTCATATATTAATTACCTTATTCCATGAAATGCGCCATGGTAAAACACGAAACGAAGCCATTGTTGAATCATTACGCGTTAATTTAAAACCTGTTTTCATTACCAGTTTGACTACGGCCATTGGTTTTCTAAGTTTGAACTTTAGTGACTCACCTCCCTATTGGGATTTAGGAAACATGGTTGCGGTAGGGGTGATGGCCGCCTTTTTCTATTCGGTTCTTTTTCTACCAGCATTGATGTCTGTTCTGCCGCTGGCTAAAAAAACCAGCCAACCAAAGAAGAATGGGCATATGGACCGTTTTGCTGACTTCGTTATCAACCACCGGCAAAAACTATTTTGGGGCTTACTGGGCATCATCATATTACTAGCAGTGCAAATTCCAAAAATTCAAATTAATGATCTGTTCGAGGAGTATTTTGATACCCGATATACTTTTCGTACCGATACAGATTTTGTCACTGAGAATCTAAGCGGGTTTGAATCGATTGAATATTCTCTTAGCGCGGGAGAACCGGAAGGCATCAGTAAACCAGAATATTTAGCAAAGCTGGAAGAGTTTAAGGAATGGTACAAACAACAACCTGGTGTCATGTATGTGGGTTCACTGACAGACATCATGAAGCGGCTGAATAAAAATATGCATGGAGACGATCCTTCCTATTACAAACTCCCGGAAGAACGTGAGTTGTCTGCTCAGTATTTACTATTGTTTGAAATGAGTCTGCCTTATGGATTAGATTTAAATAATCAAATCAATGTCAGTAAATCTGCAACCCGATTTACCGTTATTTTTAAGGAGATCGATACAAAAACCGCTCTTGCTTTAGAAGAAAAAGCACAGGTTTGGCTCAAAGAAAATGGACTCCCTGAAATGCAAACTCACGGGGCCAGTCCTTTAATCATGTTTTCTAATATTGCCATGAGAAATATGATCAGCATGATCAATGGCACCAGTTTAGCCTTGGTGCTAATCTCAGCCATATTGATTGTTGCTCTCAGGAGTTTCAAATTTGGTGTAATTAGTTTGGTTCCAAATTTAGTCCCGGCGTTCATGGCCTTCGGTTTATGGGCATTAATATTCAAAGAAATCGGTATGGCCGTCTCAGTGGTAATTGCATTGTCTCTTGGAGTTATTGTGGATGACACCGTTCATTTCTTGAGCAAATATCTACTTGCCCGTCGGGAGTATGGAAAATCTCCGGAAGAAGCCGTCCGATATTCTTTTCATACAGTGGGCATGGCCCTGTGGGTGACTTCTATTGTTCTGGTGATTGGGTTTCTCGTTCTCGGCACTTCTGGGTTTACCATTAACTCCCATATGGGATATTTAACAGCTATTACAATTGGGTTCGCATTATTTGCAGACTTTTTATTCTTAGCTCCTCTGCTAATGAAGATAGACAAACAATCTAAAAAAAGTTTGGAAGTCTCTCCAAATATCAAACCCAAACAAATGGCTATTTAAAGTCATAAAATTAAATAGATTTTTTATAGGGAGAAAACTATGAAATTCACATATACGTTTTTGATAAGTTTAATATTGTTTGGAACCGGTGTTACTGCAACTACCGCGGCAAAAACACCACAAGAAAAGGGTCTGGAAATCGCAAAAGAAAACGACAAACGCGATAACGGATTCAAAGACTATAAAGCTGATGCCATCATGATTTTAAAAAATAAACAAGGGGATGAGAGTACCAGGTATTTGAGGTTTAAAGTTTTGGAAGTTCAAGGAGACGGAGATAAAAATATAACCATTTTTGATCGCCCTAGAGACATCAAGAATACCGCCTTTTTAAACTTTACACATCCTCTGGGAAATGACGATCAGTGGCTGTACTTGCCTGCATTAAAAAGAGTAAAACGCATCAGTTCCGCTAACAAATCCGGACCGTTTGTAGGCAGTGAGTTTGCTTATGAAGATCTCACAAGCCAGGAAGTTGAAAAGTATTCCTATAAATGGATTCGCGATGAAGAATTTGAAGGAGAAAAATCTTTTGTTGTGGAGTATTATCCGGAATACGAAAATTCTGGCTATACCCGCCAGGTTGTTTGGATCGATCAAAAAAATTATAAAACCTTAAAAGTGGATTTTTATGATCGGAAAAACTCTTTGCTCAAAACACTTACTTATAAAGGCTACAAACAATATCTGGACCAATACTGGTACCCCGATGAAATGAATATGGTAAACCACCAAACAGGAAAGAGCACACAACTGGTTTGGAAAAATTATAAGTTCCGCAATGGTCTGAGCAGCAAGCATTTTAATAAAAACAGCTTAAAACGAGCACGATAATTATTTTAAAAAAGTGAAGCCAATTCTAAAATTCGAAATGAGTTTCCTGCGATTCCAATTAATTTTCACTATTGTAACCCTTTTTTGGCTTTCTTCGTATTCAATGGCTCATGAGTTTACGGGTTCTATTGGGGGAGAAGCCAGGTATTTTCCGCAAAATCCTATACATAGCGATCAGCGGGACCAATCGGTTTCAGTAGTTTTTAAACCAGAGTATTACCATGAACTTGAAGACGGAAGCAGCTTCACCTTCGCTCCTTTTTTTCGCTTAGACAGCGGTGATTCAGAGCGAACCCACTTTGACATAAGGGAATTAACTTTTCTTTGGCTTCATGATAAGTTTGAATTGAGACTGGGCGTCCGTAAAGTCTTCTGGGGAACCACCGAAGTTTTACATTTAGTGGACATTATCAATCAAACGGATTTAGTCGAAAACTTTGACGGCGAACAGAAACTGGGACAACCCATGATCAATTTTTCCATCGCACGTGATTGGGGAACGGTAGACTTTTTCATACTACCATATTTTCGAGAGCGTACCTTTCCCGGTCAAAAAGGACGACTCCGGTTCTCTCTACCAGTCGACACAGATCGCGCAATATATGAAAGTGGTGCAGAGGAGTGGCACACAGACTTTGCTTTGCGCTACAGCCATACGTTTGGTGATTGGGATGTGGGGATTTACCATTTTGTCGGGACCAGCCGTGATCCCACTTTCTTGTTTAGAACCGATGGTTCTGGTAACCCCATAATTGTTCCTTTGTATCAGCAAATTAATCAAACCGGGTTAGACGTTTCCTACGTAATCGGCAACTGGCTATGGAAACTGGAGGCGATTTACCGTATAGGACAAGGTGATTTACGGGGAGCTGCCACCAACAATTATTTTGCAGGAACGGGGGGTTTTGAGTATACCTTTACCGGAATTTTTGGAACACGTATGGACCTTGGAATCATAGGCGAATATTTGTACGATGATCGGCAAAGCTTTGCAATAACCCCCTTCCAAAATGATGTGGCCCTGGGATTTCGCTTGGCCCTCAATGATGCAGCAAGTTCAGAAATTTTGTTTGGGTGGGTCCAAGATGTAAACTCGGATACACGGTTTATTTTTGTAGAAGCCTCCCGTCGTTTCGGGGACCATGTCACCGTCGATTTAGAAGTAAGAACTTTCCTCAGCCAACCTCCCACCGACTTTCTCTTCGCCCTCCGCGATGATGACTTAGTTCAACTAACATTAAATTACTTCTTTTAGCAAATCCTGTAAAATAAATTAAAAATGCCCAGGATATCCTGCGTATACCAAATATTGGTAAAACCAATACAATAATTCTATTTTTTCGAATTCATATTCAAGAATTTTATGTGACAAATTTTTTAAATCGTTATTTGCAAAGAGTCATCTTAACCCAAAACAAAATTGTTTATATTTCATTTATTGGTTCGATTTATGATGGAAACCTTAAAACTTAACTGAAAAGCTCAGACTTTTTGAACTGATTGAATTAAAAATGAACTTTAAGAATTTAAACTTTAAACCAGGTATTGCCGAAGTATAGGTCATGACCATACCGATTCTTATTCTTCTCTTTCCTCTCTTAGCTGGGATTTTCATTTGGGTTTTTGGCAACCGTATGTTGGCCCATGTCGCCAAGATCGGAGTTATTGCCACCTCAATTTCTTGCCTTCTTTCCATCTGGACACTCTATTACGTCAGCATCGAGGGAACAGTCCATTTTAATTTTTGGACGTTGAACTCGGAAGGCGTTGCCATTTTTAAGATTGGCATGATGGTCGATCGACTCACCGCGGTGATGATGTTGTTGATCACCAGTGTGAGCGTTGTCATTCATGTTTATTCAGTCCGGTATTTGGAAGGCGATCCGGGTTATGCACGATTTTTTGGTCTCCTGAGCTTTATGACTTTCGTCATTCTATCTGTAGTTTCCAGTCCAAATTTATTCATGCTGTTTATATTCTGGCAGTTATTGAGTTTGGCACTTTACCTGATACTTAATTTCAATTATTCCCATCCCGACTCTTGCCGCAATGCGTTTAAAACTTTTTTTGTCCATCGTGTCGGGGATGTCAGTTTTCTTTGTGGATTGTTTCTTGCCTATAAATATTTCGGGACTTTCGAGTTTACGGAACTCTTCGAGGCCGCGACAAAAACTCCGCACATGATTTCATTAATTCCGGGAACCTTTTTTGAAACCAGCGTTATTTCATTGATTGGTTTACTTATCTTTGTTGGGGCGATGGCTAAGTCCTCTCAATTCCCGTTACACGTGTGGCTGCCCGATACTATGGATTCGCCTACTCCCGTTTCGGCTCTCATGCATGCGGGAATTATAAATGCAGGTGGATTTTTATTGAACCGCTTGGCTCCATTTTATGTTCAATCATCCAACTTGCTTCATATTGTATTTTTAATTGGCGTGTTGACGGTTTTACTGGGAGCCGCCATGATGCTGGCGCAAAACGATATCAAGAAAACGCTTGGTTTTTCCACGATGGGTCAAATGGGATATATGATTATGGAATGCGGGCTCGGGGCATTTGCACTGGCCATTTTCCATTTAATTGCCCACGGCTTTTTTAAAGCCACTTTGTTTTTAGGAGCAGGAACCGGAATTCATGCCTCGCGGGAAGAACCCAAGCTTCCGCATTCTGAAGAACATCCAGTCGAGGAGAAACAACAATCCCACAAATTAACCTGGATTACCGGTTTAGTGGTCACGCTGATGATGCCACTGTTTATTCTAATGATCGCCCACGACATGCTGGATATCCATTTAGAAAACGCTCATGGAGAAGTGATTTTCCTCTTTTTCAGTTGGGTGACCGCATCACAGGTCATGTTCAGTTTATATCGTCTTCAGGCAGTGGACTCCTGGAAAGTGGCCCTCACGATGATCGCTGCCCTGTTTTTCATCGGATTCATTTATCTGTGGGCCGGTGAGAAGTTCACGCATTTCATTTATCCCGAGCCGGGAGTCGCCGACAGCTTCTTTAAGGCCGCAGCCTTTAATCCGCAAATTTTTGATTTGATCATAATTCTATCCACTATAGCGATTATATTTGGATGGTTTGTAATCTATACCAATACTAAGGGCCAAAAAGTATTTATTACGGACTGGATCATTTCCATCCGTAAACAAATGTACATTCTTTTAATCAATCGGTTTTATGTAGACCGGATTTATGTTCGATGGAGCAAAAGCATCATGCGACTGGCTCAAAAGGTAGCCGTTCGTTTTTAGAATGCTATATAGGTAAGTTCATGGATAATCAACAGACGCTTTCAATCATTATTCCTCTTTTTCCACTGGCTTTGGGAATTGTTGGGTGGGTAGGAAAATTTTCGTTTTCCATGCTCAAACCCTTAGGTTTAATGACGGTTGTAGGTTTAGGGGTATTTCTGGGTTTTACGGTTGAATTAGATCCAACGACTCAAATTTTAGCCTTTGCCGTTCTACTCTCCGGGTTTTGCATCCTGATCTGCCAGGAAGAATCGCCACCGGCTATGGAAAGCTGTCTTTCCGGTCTGATAATCATGGGGCTGGCGTTGGGCACGTTGCTGGGCGAAGGATTTGTGAGCCGGCTCTTTCTCTGCGGTCTCCTCGGCTACACCATGGTTTCTCTGACTCGTGAAAAAAGTCGATCTTTTCGAACTACTCTGATTCTTATCCATTTTATTATTGCGATCCTTCTCTCTTTAAGTTCCAACTTGGGAGGCGAAACGCTACAAAGGCTTGCCAGTTTGTTTCTGGCTATCACCTTCTTACCCTTGTTTCCTTTTCATCTCCCCTTTGTCGGAACAATTGAAGCCGCAAAAGGAAACCTTTCAAGCTTTTGGGTTGTTATTTGGTTAGCCATCGGGCTGGCGGAACTCAACCAGATTTTTTCTACGCTTTCGACGGAAACGATCCTTGTCATAAGTTTGTTATCATTGGCAAGTGCGTTTTATTCGTCTTTAGCCGCTTTGGGACAAAAGCAAATCAACTTGTTCGTAGCAGCTGCTACTATGGCACATGTATCGCTTCTTTGGGGATTGCTTAAAGTATTCCCGAATTTTTCCAAGTGGGGCATTGCATTTGGTATCGCTGTTGCATTTATCTTAGGCGGCATCAGCTTGGCATTTTCATTCGTCCGACAACGGTATGGATGGAAAACTATTGGAAAGCTTCCCGGGTTGGCGTCTCCCATGCCTCGGTTTGGAAGAATAATGATTCTTCTGGTAAGTGTTTCACTGTTTCTCCCGATGTTTCCATCTTTTTCCGGTTTAACATTGATGCCAACGATCGAAACGTTAGATGTTAATCTCATCCTGATTTTTATAATGTTTATTGCGGTTTGGTTAGGAGGAGGCTGGTATTTCATACAAATGCTTCACCAAACGGCTTTTGGAGCGGCGCGTGAGGACGTTCCCTATACAGATTTACGGACAACAGAGATTACTGCAGTCACAGTTTTAATATTAGGTGCTTGTTATAGCGGGTTGCTCTACTAGAACACCCCTTGTTTAACTATTTAAGGAATTCAGCAGGACAAAGTCATGGCTACCCTTGACGAAAAAGAAACCAGTACAAAAATGGAAACCAAGCGGATAGAATTGCGTTCCTTCGTAAACCTGGCCGGAGAACCGGTTTCTCATTTCTGGCCGATGGCAACCTTTATCCATCACAATCCGCTTCACGGCCTGGAGCATTTCCATTTCGAAAAAGCGATCAAAGAAGCCGAGCGGTTTTTGGGAGGGCGTGGCTATTTGCCCAATGAATACTACCGGGATTACTTTAAACAGGGGCGGATCACTGAAGAAGCACTGAATAAAGTTTTGGGTGAGGTCTCCAAAGATACTGTCGTTGAAATAGGTGACAAAAAAATCTCTCATCAGAAATTTTTGAAAACCCTTTTTATCCAAGGCTCCGGAAAAGTGGCAGCCGATGTAGCTCCCGCAGTTTTACAATCGATGCAGACTCAACCGGAAGTAAAAGACCTGTCCGAAAAAATTCAGGGGTTATCCAAAACCCAGGAAAAAAAGATTTCTCTAAAGGATTACTCAAGTCGCGAGCAAAAAGAGCTGGCAACTCAGTATACCCTTGCGGATTGGTGCGACCAATCGCTGGGTACGGATGTCCAGCATCAAATCAATAGCGAAATCGTAAAATGGGTCAGTGGATTTCTCGACGAAGGCCATGCTCCCTGGAGTATGCCATTTCGAGATAAAACATTTTACGGAGGCTGGAAAGCGTTAGCTATGGAGGATGCCTCGGGTCCCTTAATGGGTATTTCGAATTGGAAAAACAAAATTAAAAATTTACCGGATCGACCGGAAGACGCAATTTTGGAAAGCATGGACCAGTTATCCATTCCCAAAAATTTGTGGATTGACTATTTCAGTTTGCATTTGGCTCAATTGGCGGGATGGACGGGATTCCTCAAATGGCGCTCAGAGCAAGTGGACTACGAATGGCAAAACACATTTCCCATTGACCTCATCAAGTACATGGCCGTTCGAATTTTTTATGAAAGAGAACTGGTGGACTTGGCCTGTCGCTCTAAGCTTAATATTCCCGGAAACTATACTTCAATACGAGCTTACCTAAATAATTTCTCTGTTGGATACGGTCTATATAAAGATAACCTGACCAAAGTGTTGCCGGAGAAATTAGAAAACAGCATGGAGATGTCCCTGTTCATACAACATCCTTTGCGAATAGAAGAACTGAATCAATGTGATTCCAAATTGATTTCCCAATGGGAGCAAATTCGAAAACAGCAAGATACCGACGTTCAAACCCTGATTGTTTTGCATCTGGCCAAATCGTTGAATGTTTCCTTGCAGGATATTTTAACAAGCAATTCCGAGGCATTAAACACTTTGCTGGAATGGGTTGAAGAGTATCCGGAATCCAAACATGGCGTCATTTGGCTCAAGGCTTTGGAATCAAGCTTCATCACAGGGTTTGTAACCAAATTTTCTGACAATATTGAGAAATTAAAAAAGATAGACACTTCTGAAGAAAAACCGCCGGAATCGCGTCCTCTTTCTCAGTCCATTTTTTGTATCGATGTCCGATCAGAAGGTTTTAGAAGACACCTTGAAGAAGTCGGCGGTAATGAAACGTTTGGGTTCGCCGGATTTTTTGGAGTGCCCATCTGTTACCAGGAGTTTTCGAGCGAACATCAGACCGACCAGTGCCCCGTCCTGTTGAAACCCGTACACGTTGTCAAAGAAGTTCCCCGGGCCTACCAGGCTAAGGCTGCGCAGGATTTTCTAGAAGGACAACAACTCGCTAAGGCAGGTCACACGTTGTTGCACGACTTGAAAGAAAACGTTATCACTCCCTATGTGATGGTGGAAGCGATTGGTTGGTTCTTTGGGCTCAGACTATTCGGACAAACGTTGCGGCCGAAATGGTTTAAAAAATTGACCTCATGGATCAAGGAGCTTTATACGGTTTCTATTGGAACCACGCTGACTGTGGATAAAATCCAACGGGATGAAGCTCACGAAATGGTTTCCACTAAACACCGAGCTGCGATTTACCGGCTTTTGATTGAACAATATGGCTCACTGGGTGCCACCGTTTCTCACGAACAGGTGGAGCGTTTACGCAAACTGGCGATGAATGAAATTCAGATCGACAGCCCCGAAAATCAGGAGTTGAATCAACTGTTACAGTGGACCCAACCCAATCTTGAGCGATTTGTTCAATTACTGAGACAAGAGTTTGACGTTAATGAACGGGATGTGGACCGTCAAATGCGACGGATCACTCAGGCAGGGTTTACCGTTGACGAGCAGGTTATTTACGTGGAAACCGCTTTAAGGGTTTTAGGATTCAAAACCTTTGCCCGGCTCATTTTGCTTTGCGGCCATGGTAGTACCTCCGATAATAATCCCTACGAATCGGCACTGGATTGCGGCGCGTGCGGCGGAAACCATGGGATAGCCAATGCGCGAGCTCTAGCCGTTATGGCCAACAAACCCGAGGTTCGACAACTCCTGGCCGCGAAGGGTCTGGAAATTCCTGTGGATACCCATTTTCTTCCGGGACAGCACGATACGACTACAGACCAGGTGGAACTTTTTGATTTGGAAGACATGCCCGCCACACATCGAAAAGATTTGATCCGGCTTCAGCGTCATCTCCAGGAGGCCGGGGAGAAAAACAGCAGAGAACGGTTAGCCCGAATGCCTGACGAGTCCGATACCAACGGAAATTTTAACGCCTTAAAACGAACCAATACCCGCAGCATCGATTGGTCCCAGGTTCGACCTGAATGGGGACTTTCCAAGCATACGGCATTTATCGCCGGGCGGCGGTTATTGACGAAGGGAATCAATTTAGAAAGTAGAACGTTTTTGCATTCTTATGATTATTCTAGAGACCCAGAAGGCAAGTATCTGGAAATCATCATGACCGCTCCCATGGTGGTAGGACAATGGATTAACATGGAACATTATTTTTCCACTGTGGACCAAACCGTTTATGGAGCGGGGAGCAAAGCGTATCACAATGTGGTGGGTCGTATCGGTGTGATGTTTGGCACCCAAAGCGATCTTTGTGTCGGGCTTCCTATCCAAACTGTGTTCGATGGTGAGAAACCGTACCACGAACCTATGCGGTTATTTGTTATAATAGAAGCACCGTTAAAAATGATTGCCACAATCATTTCGCGACACACTATCTTGCAGCGACTGACGGGAAACCAATGGCTCCATATAGTAGCTTTAGATCCGGAAAGCAGTGAATTTCACCTCTATCAGTCGCCTGGCAAATGGCAACCGATTCAAAAAAAATAATCTTGTTGAGGAGTATAGAGATATCATGAACGGCATAACACTTCACCCAATGAAAGAAGTTAAAATCATTATTGAAGGCGAACATCTTCATTTCGTGACGGATGTCCTGGACCGGATTAAAGCGAGCGGTTATACGATTTTCAACAATATTTCGGGAAAAGGTCATAGCGGATTTCATGAGGGGCATTTGATGTTCAACGACACCAGTAGCTTGCAAATGATTTTGACCGTGGTTCCTGAAGAAAAACTCGAACCTATTTTATCTGGCATTAAACCATTTTTGGAGCGCCACTCCGGAAGTCTATTTGTATTAGATGCCAGCGTCCTTCGACCGGATCATTTCGATTCCTAATAGGTGTGCCGCTCCGTAAGCTTTACCATTAATTTCCACACTTCTGAAGACCTGCTTTGGTCCAAATGAAAGCTGACTTTTATAAGCAATACGGTCATTCTTCAGCTTTTTTCCGGTAAACTTTGGGAAAACGATTTGAGCCTAACTCACTCACCGATAAAAAGGGAAAAAGACTCGACCTTCTTTGAAACCCGACTCAACAAAAGGTTTATTTAATTAAAAACAATTCTTTATTGCTGGATTATCCTGTTACCCCTAATCCACAGGCGATGGCATTGACACTCAGCAATAATTCCGGAAGCATTCTCGACTTTTTTTCCGGCTCTCTGTTTCGCCATTGACGTAGCAGTTCGACTTGGTTTTTATGCAACGGCTCTAAAAATTTAAAGCGGATCGATTGCAATTCACTCTCGTTGTTATTATTTGCCTGTGGAACCAGTTTATCTAAAATGGTTTTAGTACGATCATACTCTTCCAAAATCATATCGAGGAAGGTTTTCCTGATATTTTCGTCTTCTACCAATTCTGCGTAAGCCTGCATTATTTCTGTGTCCACCATACTATAGCTGGCTCTAATATTTTCTATGAAATGGCGCAACACCGGGGAATTAGAATAGCCTTGTTCCATTCGACCGTAACTTTCCGGGTCTTGTTCTAAAAGCTGTTCCATAGCGAAACCTAAACCATACCAACCGGAAAGGAAAAACCGGGATTGAATCCAGCTAAACACCCAGGGAATGGCTCTTAAATCTTCTATGGTTCTTTGACCTTTGCGTCTTGTGGGTCGCGATCCAATAAAACTCGATTCAATCACATCGATGGGAGTGGCTTGTAGAAAAAAATCTATGAATCCCTCCGTGTTGAGCAATGATTCAAAATGCTTTTGATTGTCCAGGGAAATTTGATTCATTATCGATTCCAGCTTCGCTACCTCCGCATGCTGTTGTTGACCTGTCAACGAAGCTTCCAACGCTCCCGCCACCAGAAGTTCCAGATTGTATTCCGCATTCAAAAAGTTCGCGTATTTTTGAGAAATGGTTTCCCCTTGTTCCGTCATTCTAAAGCCGCCTTCCAAACTTTGCGGAGGTAACGCATTTAGAAAACGATACGTCGGAGCAGCGCCGCGACTAATCGATCCGCCGCGACCGTGAAAAAACTGAATGGCGACTTCGTGTTTTTCACCTACTTGGATAAGTTCTTTTTGTGCGCAATAAAGGTTCCATAAACTTGTAAAAGCACCGCCATCTTTATTGCTGTCGCTGTATCCAATCATGACCTGGATGACTGGCTTTTTATGAGCCTTGGATTTTTGCCAGCCGGAAAGGCTACGCTGAGTCACCGGATGCGATAAAAACTCGTCTAAAATACCTGGTGCCTGTTTAAGATCTTCTATCGTTTCAAACAGCGGAACTACCGGCAGTCGGCACGCCAGGCCTTCAGAAGTTTGATGGGCGACACCCGCCTCCCGGGCCAGAAGATATACAGTGAGCAAGTCTAAAACATTACGCGTCATACTAACGATAATGGAACCTAAACCGGCTGACCCATGAAGTTCCAATTCCTTCGCCAGGACTTTGTATAACTCCAGGCTCAATTTCGCTTCAGTCCCTAACACCTCCCGGTTACTACTAAACGGTCGCGAAGATTTCAGTTCTTCATTGAGGAAACTCAAGCGCTGTTCAAAATTGTCTGAAAGATAATTGGCGGGATCGATCCCTGCCGCCTTCATAAATTGAGTTAATGCTAATTCATGAAACTCACTGTTTTGCCGAATGTCCAAACGGGCAAGATGAAACCCAAAAGTTTGGACAGTTCTTAAAATAGGATCCAAATCTTTGGCAGCAATCCTTTCGGCGTTGGATTCTATCAAACTCTCTCTCAATTTTTTGAGATCTTCCAATAAGTCGAATGCAAAAAAATAACTGGTTTCACTTTCCCTCGGAGTGTTCGGCAACCGGGCAATCATTAAATTGACCGCTTGTCGCCAGGGCTCACCTTTGTTTCTGTCCAGCGCCTGCTTACCGGCTTCATTGAGCATTTTGGCAGTCTCTTCATTCCATTGAATCAACTTGGCGGGATAATGGGTCAACTCGTGAGAAAGGCTTAACTTTTTTGCCAGCTCGCCCAAGCGTCTCTCCAGCAATTGAACCGATTGCCTGCGCATGTGATGAAGGCTTTCCTGCGTCACTTCAGCCGTCACTAAGGGATGCCCGTCTCGGTCTCCTCCGACCCAACTGCCAAAGGTGATTTTTGGTAACCTGTCGGGAGAATTTATCAAATCCCCGGGAAATTGTTTTTGCTCCCATGCCCAAAACAATCTTCGATCCAGTTCTTGCACTACATTGGGAAACACGTTGGTAAAGTAATGGATGACGTTACGACGTTCATCGGAAATTCGCGGCTTTTCCAGATAAATTTCCCCCGTAAAAAATAAGCGCTCCATCTCTGTTTTAATTTCTTCTTTCAGACTGGAAAGTTCGGAAGGCGTCCAGACCGAATTCTCTTTTTTGACGAGTAGCAGATACAACCTTCGATGATGCTCTAAAACAGTAATGCGTTTGGCTTCTGTCGGATGAGCGGTGAGCACCGGTTCGATATGAAGGTGAGACAAATGCCGGGTAATCTCCTCGGGTTTATAGTGCAAGTCCATCAATCGATCAAATGCATGAGGCCACAAACCGGGAACTTGGTTCAGCGCCCCCTCCGACTCAAGCTTTCTTCGTTCCTGAACAATAGTGTTTTGTTCGACCATGTTAATGAGCTGAAACAAAATCGAATGGGCCTGCATGCTTTTTTCAGAAAACTCGTTATTTGCAATCTCTTCACCGGAGTTTTCCATCTGGAGGGAGGATGCCAGGGCCGGTTCCCCGAGCGTTTCCAGGACTTCCACAAAACTGGTCAACAAAAACTTAAAGTCTTCAATGCTTTTTTTACTCATAGGAATAGCAGGAAATTAAAGAGGAAATTTTTTTCTTCAACGGTCAAAACCATATGGATTCTTAAAAACTACCTCATGATATAACATCAAAAAAAAGCAGGCAATTAATCTCAAAGAAACGAAGACCATGGTCAGCTTGGGAATGTGAGTTTTTTAGAAAAATTTATTGTTACCCGGAGAGAAATTTATGGAGGAACTTGCTCGATTTGTTGGAGGGAAATTTTTTGAAGATTAAAGGACGGTAGGAATGCCTTTTTCGAGATCACTGTCCAGCCCATCTTTGCCTTCGGGTCTTTTGGGCCCTTCAGTCCCGACCGATCCTCTGACTTTTCTGACTTTGACCAGATTAAACATGAAATGTTCGTGGCAGTTGGGACAGATCCACCCTTCCCCGGAAAAGATCCAACACTCCATCTCTACCCATTCCTGAGCTTCTTCCTCGCTATCGAGAAACTCCCCGTTGCGAACACAGTTTGAAGCTTCCTGGGTAAAACATTTCACAGAATATTGATTGTTTTCTTGAACGAACAACGCCGATTCCTTTCACAGATCCATACAATAGATCTATTATAGTACAGGTTCTAAAAATTTAAAATTCGCATATTAAGGATATCTTTTTTCATTTGAAAAAGAGGGTTGAAACTGCGAGGAGGGTAACTGTTGCGGAGGAAGGATTAGCTCGAACCCAACGGGGCAAAGCCTGTCGCCAGCCAGTTGCCCTCCGCTAGGAGTGCGTTTAGATGGAAAAAATTCGAACTAAACCAATGGGGCATTGTGCGTCGTCAGCAAGTTCGCCCCACGCGGAGTGGTGCGAGGGGCGGGAATCGAACCCGCACGAGGTTGCCCTCACAGGATTTTAAGTCCTGGGCGTCTACCAGTTCCGCCACCCTCGCTCAATCAGCAATATACACTTAGGTAAGGTATTTTACATCCCAGTTTAGGTCTAGGGATTTTTTTTAAAACTGAAAATCCACTACAATTGATCGTGAGATTCTCAAGTTAGGCTGGAAATGTATCAGTTTTTGTGAAATATTCAACCCTTGTTTAACATCGAATTGAATCTTGCCCTCTAACCCTGCATCTAAAGAGGTACTTGATTTTCAATTTTACCTCAATCCTTCAAAATTTCTACTATTGAGGTTTAAAGAATCTACAAAAAAATATAAACCTTCTGTTCTAAACAGAATATTTTACGAGAATATATATTATGAATACAACCCGTCGTTTTACAGTAGTCGCTACTGAGCCCACTCCTAATCCAGCTGCCTATAAATTTAATGTTAATGGCACCATCATTGCGGAGGGATCCAAGGCTTATAATAATGAAATCGAAGCCGAAGGCGATCCGTTTGCCGAGCAAATTTTTTCTTTTGGGGTGGTTGATTTTATTTTTATTCAAGGACGTTTTGTTTCGGTGACTCTCACTTCAGCTGAGGAATGGGAATTGTTAATGGATCCCATGATCGAAGCCATTGAAGAAAATCTTGTTCCCTATAATACTGGTTCTGAAGGGGAATCAAAAAAATCTTCCATTCTAGAAAAAGTGGATCTCGATAAGTTTGATGAGTACCCGGATGAAGAAAAAGCGGACATTATTGATGCCTATATGGATGAAACAGTTCGACCTGCATTAGCCGGTGATGGCGGTGGGTTGATCGTAATGGGAGTGGAGGACAATGTCGTAAAAATCAGATACCAGGGAGCTTGCGGCAGTTGCTCTAAATCTCAAACGAGTACCTTAGGCGCAATTCAAAGTATTCTAAAAAATAAACTCAGTGAAAAACTATCCGTTGTCATCGGAGGTTTTATGGATTAAAGACTTAAAATCCTAAAACCACCCATCAACTAATGGACCTGATACCAATTCCATTGCTATACAGTACCACCTTGAAATTCTTATGAGAGATCCCAAGCGAATTTTGCAAAAGATATTAGGTAAAACTGCAGATTTGCAAGCTTATGAAAACTCCGAGGAACCTTTAGACCTTTTAGTAGAAACTTTGCGCGAGGTCCAACGCTGCCGTAAACATAGGCATTGGCTTAAGGACTATACAGGGATTGAAGCGGCTTTACCGCCGCATTCTTTCCAGAAACTTTTACAAATTCCAGAAATCAATTTCTCAGAAACTGCTGACCGAAACTTAGATGTTCACCAAACCTCTCTTTTAGAAACTAGAAATCCTGATGATCCCGTTTCAGTTGCTAACCTTAATACCTTCCTGAGAGAACTATTTAAAGATCTATCCAATTTAAATGAATTAAAAACCAAAGAACATGCGCAATTAAGACTAGTAGAGACTATGTCCGGGGATTTGGTTGAACGAGTTTCATTTTATATTCAAAAATTGCAACAGTTGGATTTAAGAGGCGTGGGCTATTTACTAACCGGATTCAATGCTAAAAAGATCGAGAACCAGTTCCAAAAACTTTTCCCAAATGCTAACGGAGTGCATCCCTTAAGAAAACACATAAGCAAAGTACAACTTGAGTTAGGCTTTTACCACTTGTGCTTAGAACTAAATATTAAATGGGCCGTGACAGGAATGGATTTGTTTTCTATTTTAAGAAAAAATCTACTTCATCAGGTGATTCAGAATACAGGGGAATTGGGCAACAGTATTTGGAACCTAGTCTATAATGGAATGAAATTACCTACCTGTCTGGAATTAGTGGGCATCAAGTTTGAGGATGCACAAACCATATTTGATGAACACCAGGTTCCACTTGCCAATGCCTGACAACAAAAGTTAACTCTTTCACTGCAGGCAACATTTTTTAAAGATGCCCGCTGGTTTTAACTTGAAACCCTTCCACCTTATCCATCAACAACTGTTTGATGTTAGTGAGTTTCTGAGCTTCCAATAAAGCATTTTTACCTTCATCTTTTATTTTATTGAGGCGTACATCCAATCTGACTAAATTAGAAAATAAGGGTAAAAACTTCGCGAGCATTTTGGCTCCTTCATCACCAAAATTATTGTCAGACAGTGTTAAATTTTGCAGACTCAATAGATTGTCAGAAACCGCTAAATATTTAATGCCTTCATTACCTAAGTTGTTATAAAACAAGTTGAGGGAAGTCAGGTTCACGAGATATTTTGATTGAGTCAAACTTTTCATTCCTTTTGGACCAATCAAATTAGTACCCAATTCCAGCGTTCTAAGATCTTTCAAAAACTCCATATTGGCAATATCTTTTGCACCATACTCTTTTAAATAGGCCGCGGTGAGGTCAAGAGTTTTGCCATCGCTACTCAATTCGGATTTAACTAAATCCACCGTTTCTTGGAAGGCACGATTTTGACCTTTTGCTTCCCGATTCAGTGAAGTATCCATAAAAAACTACCTCCTAAAATACATTTATTTTTGGCCCTTGGCCCTGTCAATAAACTGCAATTATTGAGGCCTTTCTTTCCCCTATTTCTTTATAAATAGAGGGTTGTCAGGCCCCCATTTGTTCACCAAGGGCTCCAATCAAGAAAAACTTAATGTTTGGAACCGTTTTCTTGGTTTTCTCCATCAAACTTTGCTATGATACAGCTTGCTATTTTAACCCGAACACTAGGATTTGAGGAGACTTTTTCTGATGTCTAACTTAAGCCAGTCCGAACTGGAAGTCAGTCTCGGGAACAATGTTATTGTGACCCAGATGACCCAAGCCGTCAACTGGGCTCGTAAATATTCTTTCTTTATTTATCCATTTATTACTGCTTGTTGCGGGATGGAATTTATGTCTGTCGCTGGCCCTCGGTATGATTTAGATCGATTTGGGGCGGCTTTTCCACGGTTTTCCCCCCGGCAGGCCGATTTATTGATGGTGGTTGGCACCATCAGCCATAAACAAGCTCCAATTTTGGTTAAAGTTTACAATCAAATGACTGAACCTAAATGGGTTGTTGCTTATGGAGTATGCACCGTATCTGGTGGATTTTATGACAATTATTCCACTGTAATGGGAATAGATACTTTAATTCCAGTGGATGTTTATATTCCTGGCTGTCCTCCAAGACCGGAAATGGTCATCGACGCACTCATTAAGCTACAGGATAAAGTTCAACAAGAAACTTTGGCAGACCATGTAAAAGGTCCTGCTTTAGTCACTCCCCCTGAGCGTTTATAGGTAGGGAGTTATTTCCTCCAAACAGCGTTTACTCCCGATCCAATTGGATCGGGAGTTTTTTTATCGATTGAATAAATCTCTCAGCCGCTTGTTTTTCTAAAATTGAAAAATTGGGATTCTGACTCATTTTTTTTACACCATCTAATTTTCTCATCACAAATTCCTTAAAGTCTATCCGAGCAGACTCCGGAATCGATAAGTTTATCTTTCCTTCGGGACTAATAAACATTTCTTTTAAAAAGTTAAAATAAAGAATTCTTCGTTCTTTACGGTTTGAAATTTTCAATCCATATTGTAAATGCATCATAAATTCATTTTTTCGATTGATTCGGTAGGCTAATCTAGTGTTATCATCCTTCTCCATTTGACCGGAAAACAATAACTTGGCTTGTTTCAATTTTTCTGAATTTAATTCTACTTTAGGAACGGAAAGAGTTTTCACAGCCGCAATATCTAGAAGCAAAGAAGCAATTCCTGTGCGCCTTGTCCAATAAGCGGATTCCAAGGGTTGAATTCGATATATTCGACTGACTTCTTTTAATAGAGGATTTAATTTTTTGATTGCCTTAGTTAATGGTTCCAATTCAGGGAAACGATTTTTTCTAATAAACCATTGCACCTCTCGCGGCACTTTAGATTGTTCTTTGTATGGTTGCGCAAAATAATCTTCCAATATTTGATCTAATTCAGAAATCCAAAATGCCTGAACAACATCTACAAAATAGGGAAAATTTAAAATTAAAAATTGTGGGTTGGACTGTAGGTTTAACCCATAAGCTTCCAGTTCATTAACAGCGCCAAGGAAGGGCTGAGATAGATGTAACAATTCATGCAAATGAGTGGCTTCGCCATAAACTTTTGAGTCAATAATAATACTGGAAGGGAATACACGGACGGTATCAAAGGTAGCATGCGCCAATTGGCCACGTCGTAATAACCCATCCTCAAAAGGTTGGATGATATATTGTTTTATGGGAAGTGTACTGGCTTCTTTAGGAAAAAACTTGTTTAAACGGTTAACAGCCCTACGTAGTCTTTGTTCCGCACTTTTAGCCAATTCCTCGGCTTGATGACATTGAGAACACTCGTAATTTTGAAATCCGGGAATCAAAATGGTTGATTCCAAGTTATCACGAAGGGAGAAAGTATATTTGTAGGTATCTAATTTCTCTTCAGAATATTGAGGGTCACGCTTGGGGGAATGATTTTCTAATAAAGAATTTAACTCCCCAACTTCTATTGTAGTGTCCTGAGCTAACACGGCAGAAAAGCTACTTCCGCAAAAAACTAAAGCACACCAAAAAACAATTCTACAAATTGTTCGCAATTAGCCGCCCTGACCCTTCGGGGTGGGAGATTCGGTTTTCACATTTAAGCGCTGCCAAACGCTCACAACTTTACGCCCGTTGCGATCTTCTTTTACGCCATCCCATACAGCTAAAGCTACTAAAATAGGTTCCTTATTAATAAAATTTGCATCCCATTTATTGGCGCTGGCCATATCTCTAAGAAACACAACGGTCCATTCACCGTCCTTCCAAGTTCCATAACCTTCTACATTTTGAAGTTCAGGCCTTTGTGGAGTGATAGTTCCAAATCCCTCAGAGTTTAATTCTTCAACAGAGTTTTGGGATGTAGAATTCAGCTTGGAAATTGGGTTAGACATGACTCCTCCAAAGATTAGTGCATCCATATCCACCCCACCGGTTGAATATTCTGAATCTTCAGTGGCTTCTAATGTTTCTTCTAACCCCGCTTTCCAATGCCATATGTTTACCGGCTTGCCACGATTGCCCATGCCAAAAAAGGGTTCATTATGCCCATGAGTGTGCAATGTTACATCTCCTAAAGCAAACTGAACCGCCACTCCATCGCGAAAGACATCTCCTCGATTTTCAATAAAACCATCTTTAGTCGGATCTTTCCACTTTAGGCGGATGGCTAACTGCTCTCCATTATTAACTGAAGAAAAGTTAATAATTTCCACAGCCCCCCTCCTAGCAGACAGAGGTCGCAAAACTAAATTGACGGTCTTAACATCCTTCCAAACCGGGCTTTCCGGGTTGGTATCTAATTCAAAAGGTACATATTGGGAATAAACATCCGTCTCAAATTCGCCCTTAGAAAACGCCTTAACAAACCGCGACCGTATATAATGCACCAAAGCCCAACGGTCTTCCTCAGGTAAATTTGCATAAGAATTCATTGGCGTACCATCTAATCCAGTAGATATTGTGCGATAAATATCTTTAGGATCGTGACCTGCTTTAAAATAATTGGGGTTAGTAATATCGTGGACAAACACAGCATGTTTCCAAGCATCCATCAGAGAGTCAGCTAAACGGCCATCCCCTTTACCACTGTCGCCATGACAATCGTTACATTTATTTTTGATATAGAGCTTTTTACCCTTAGCGATCAGTTCTTTTGATGAAGGAATAGGGTTAATTTTAATGGGCTCTCCTGGGGGATCACTGCGAAAACGATCTGAAAAGCTTTTTATTAAATTAACTAAAGCCCAGGTATCCTGTGGTGATAATGCTTCACCCCAAGCCGGCATGGAAGTATTTGGTACACCTTTTACAATAGTTCGGTATAAATCTTCGTCTCTGGGTAAAAAACCCGTTGGTGTAGATCTAAACTTAAAAATACCCTTTCTGAAATCACGCGGCCAAGGATACAAATAATCCGTAGCCGTTCCACCTCCATTGCCATCCCTACCATGACAATAAACACACATATGAAGATAAATATTACGTCCACGGGCCAATAAAACTTGCTCTTTGGTCTTAGGCTTATTTATTTTTTCTAGATCATGAGCACCTCGAGTTCGAAAGGGATCACTTCCCTTCATATCCATTCCACTATGATCCATACCGCCATGTCCCATGTCGCCATGATCCATATGATCGCCGTGGTCCATAGGCTCCGCAGGCGATTCTTCAACGTATTCTGAGCCAGACTTTGATTTCTTATCTTCCCCAAACTCAATCATCCCTTCCGGTTTAGGAGAAAGTTTTTCTAAATCATGTTTATGCTTCTCTTCTCCATGGGAAAATACAAAATTTGGAAAACAGAAAAAAAGCCCCGCAATCCATAAAACCAGCAGGGCAATATTGTTGCTCAAACCCGTTTTGGGTAAAGTTTTTTTCATAACCACTACCTCTTTATTGGAGGAAAATTTATTTTATGAGTTATTTTTCAGAACGAACCATAATAACTCCCTGGTCCAAATCTGCTAAATCTTTCAAATTAAAATAATCTTCTTGCTGACCTAAACCAAAATACCAGGCATTATCTAAATTTTTTTCATCCCCAGTCCATACATAATAACTTCCACCCTTTGAAAAAGCTTTCGGAAGTCCAATGGGTTCATTATCTTTACTGAAATTAGGGAGTTGTGAATCCCATATTTCTTGAAGTTCCTTCATTGAAGGAAGCCTCCAATCGTTATGACCTGCAAACTTTTCTGAATTTTTCTGGTCTACGTATTCCAAAGCATCGTACCAATTCATACCTTTTTTTACTTCATGGTAAGAATCTTTTTTCTGCCACACTAATCCTGTCTTAGTATCTACTATGGTTTCTTTTCCATTTTCTTTAAAGCGGGGTGAATCCGCAAAAGAAAAAGAAACCATAATCAGAAGAAAAATAAAGAGAGAGAGCCAACCACGAATATTGTTGTAAAATCTTTTCATAACGGAAAAATAATTTTAATTAATAGGTTAAATTTCTTTTATTATACTAATCGGCCACGACCAAACCAAACCCTTTTTATTTCCAAAAATTCAATGGAAAATCTATGAAAATTACTATTCTCGGTTCAGGAACAGCTTTCCCAGATTTAAATCGTAATTCGGCAGGAGTCCTAATTGAAAATGAAGGAATTTATTCTATAGTGGACTTCGGGTACGGCAATGTACATCAACTTCTTAGACTGGGTATTTCTTACCACTACCTGGATCAAATCTTTTTTACACATCATCACCCAGATCATATGTGCGATTTGATTTATTTTCTTTTTGGCAGCCAATATCCCTCGGACCCCCGTACTAGGAATTTAAAAATCATTGCAGGCCCCGGGTTTAAATCTTATTTTAATAATTTGATGGAAGCGTTTAACGGTTGGTTAACCCCTGACACATATAATATTGAAATCATTGAACATGATCAGGGAACCAAAGAATTTAATGACCTTTGGGTAACATCCGGAAAAGTATCACATATAGAAATGAGCCGAGCTTTTCGATTTGAATGTACCACCGGAAAAAGTTGTGTCATCTCAGGTGATACCGACTATAGCCAAGATTTGGTAAAACTTGCTGAAAAGGTCGACTTATTAGTTTTAGAATGCTCAACACCGGATTCAATGAAAGTTCCTAAACATCTCACTCCAAAGTTATGTGGCCAAATTGCAAGAGAATCACAATGCAAGAAGTTACTTCTCACCCATTTCTACCCCTCTCATAATATAAAAGATGTAGAAAGAGCATGTAGGACCCAATATAAGGGAGACATTGTTATTGCTGAAGATCTCACCGTAATTGAGATTTAAAGATTTCATCACTCATTTTAGCGTTTATAACGACACAATTTGTCACTTCACTCCGCTCAAAGGACCTTTCAGACAATATTTGTCGTTAAAACTCAAACAAAAATATTCAATTAAATTTACATTTTAATTTTTTTGAAATTATTTTATGCCTCAAAGGGATTAGAAATCCGTAGATAACAAACAAACCTCATGCGGTTCCAATAAAATTAATAAATTTGGAACAGGGCTTGCTTTTTAACAGTTCAAACACTCAATTTAGTTTTGAGAGAGGTATTAAAATGAAACGTTGGTTAAAACTTATTCCAGTCAGTATGTTAGCAGGTCTAATAGCAGTATCGGTTTTTGCAAACAAATGTCACTGCAGCTTTCACGGTTACTTTGGAGTGGGACAAAATTTAGCACAACTATTCACATTGGCTATCTTGATTATTTTAAGTTCCTGCATATTCTTGGTAAAAATTTATACCGAATATTCTTATCAGAGTTTGGGACCTGCAAGATTAACAAACAATGAAGACACCTCAAGAAATATATATAAACACATTGGCATCGGTAATAACTTTTGCGGCTGGAGCGCCACGAGACGATCTTCTAGTTCGCAGGAAATGTTTTAAATGTATACCTCGTAAGATTCTCCCCCCGACCAGCTTCTCGGGTATGCGGAAAGGAGCAGCCGCACTTACCGAGAAGCTGGCCTACCATTTTCCAGCAAACTTTATTTCCCAAAAAAAATCTTTTAAAAAAATTTAATGAGTTGAAATCTAACTCTCGAAAAAAATAAATTCCCCATTAAACCTTAGATATATTTAAAACTCTGATTAAGAGTTCCTACTCAATAGAGATTTTAGAGTTTGTATTATTTGTATTCTTTAGAAAATTAATTTGGACCCAATAGAAGATCTACCCTTGCTTTGTAAAAAAACGCAAAAAAACCTCACATGGTTAATTTGAATATGCCTTCAAGATTTATTTAAATAAGATTAAATTAGCCATGAAGAAGAAAAGACAATATGCAAGTATTCAAGCTTCATCATTTAAAAATTTTTAGATATTTTGTGAGCTATTCCCATTTTAACCTGCTCTCAAGAAATACATTTCGGGAAATCTCTTATCTGAAATAAGTTTTTATTTACAAATAGCATTAATTGAACAACTTTCTCCGATAAATGCTTGAACAAAAACTCCTCAAGCCATTAAGCCTTATTTGGGGTATGATATAAATATGTAATCTATTTATTTGCATAAATACACCCCTATAAAAACCCTTCAGATATTCCTTCAAAATCTCTTTAAGGCAATTCAATAAACTGTGAAAAGAAACATATCTAAAATCATTGTTTTTTTCACAAAACCCTTCAACAAACAATAAAAGGATCTAATACCTTCCTTTTCAATGGTTTTAATTAATTCCTGAAAAACAAAAACCAAATTTAGGGACCAATTTTGGCAAACAGTAGTGACAAAATAAGTAGTTTTCCAAAATCCGTAATTTTACAAATATTAGATTTCTAATTTTTTAAATATTTTTTCCGCTTTCTAATATTCTAATCAATAAATTTTCAATGAAAACCAAAAAACAAACCTTTACAACCAATGTAAACTATTAAAAAACAAAGGTTTTAGGCATCTATATTGCTCTATTTAAATTATAAAATTTATACCTCATTAAGGGCATAGTATGTTATGATGGAAATTGATTGGGAAAATTTAATAGCAGTATTAATGATTGGTTTAGGAACATTGGGAATTTTTGTGAGTTCAATAATTTGGATCTCAAAATCCAAAAAAGAAAAATCAAGAGGCATGCCCTCATGGGTTGTAGATAATCCCTATGCAGCTGAGGACGTATTAGGCCATCCGGATTTAGATAAAATTGTTGAACTTAAAAAAAGAGCTTAAACCGCGATCTCCTCTGGGAATTTTCTCTCCCAAAAGTCTTTTGACTTTTTAGCACGGAGAGCATTGTATGGGAGGGTAATAATATTGGGGCTCAGGAAGAGCCCCAATATTAACAAAATATTTTGAAGTAAAAAGGAAACGATTTGTCCAACTGTTCAGTATTAGTAATCCCCTAACCCTTATCCTTCTTCGCTTTGCTGGGCAGTTGGACATTTTTTTATTTTTTAAATAATGGCCCCATCAAAAAATTAAGCAAACTAACTTTCTTTTTTTCTTTTCTTAAAAAAATCAACAATAATAGTCAAAATTTTAAAAACTCCTAATGCAATGAAAATTCCCACAATTAATTGCAATAAGGGAGGAAGTTGATTCAGAAACTCTTCAAACCAAATGTAAATTTCTTTAAACATTTTTTCAATAATATCGATTAGATTTCAAATAAAGTATGATGATTATTAATTCTTCAATAATGGATTCATTTATTATTTCAACCTACAAAAACCGTAGTTTTTTCCGTATCTAAATCGATTTTTAAAATCCGATGGTTGTTTGTATCTGATACGTAAAGAATTTTATCCAGGCAAAGAACCCCTGCCGGCTCCCATAGCCGAGTACATTGGTCATCACAAGTTAATTCGGTTGAAGCCTCTACGGTATGCACTTCTTCGGTTTTTAAATCGAGGGCTTTGATTTTATGGTTATAAGAGTCAGCAATGAATAAGCAACCCTCAACATAATGCACTCCCAAGGGATGTTGTAACTCAACCTCTTTACCAATTCCATCTTTGTCTCCAAAATCGAAAAGGCCTTTTCCAACATAGGTCTTTGTAAATCCATGATCATCCAAGTTAATGGAACGAATAGCGCTAGTTTCACTATCCGCAAGAAACAGTTTACCTTCACCAATGGATAATCCACTTGGCTGCGCGAAAGGGGCCAACAACCTCGGACCATCTTGAATTGCTTCAGCTCCCGTTCCCGCAAATTGCTCCACTATCTCCTCTTCAATAGGGTAAGCACCAATTTGATGAGTTCCAGCGTTAGCAAAATACAAAATATCACCTTCTTTAGAAATATCCCATGGAGAACTTAATCCCACATTTCTGGCAGGTCCCTTCCCTTTTAAAAATACTCCTTGTTGCCCGGTTCCGGCCACGGTAATTACTTTTTCATTGTCCAACTCTATTTTTCTAATAAGGTGGTTTTCTGTATCTGCAACCCATATTACTCCTTGGTGAAAACACAATCCTTGTGGCCGAAAAAATTCGGCATCTTCAAAGCTCCCATCCGTTTGGCCAACTTTTCCTGATCCAATTCGTCTGGTTATTTTTCCTGAAAGATTTACAGTCACAATTTGATTGTGATTGGAGTCCGCAATTGCAAATTCTTTGTCCTCTAAACTGTAAGCTATCTTTCCCGGAAAACTTAAGGTAGTCTCTTGGCCATTTGGTGGGGGTTGCATCAAGTCCGTGGCTTTTCCCTTTAATATATCTTTTTCCTTACATTCATTAATTACATTCTCCAAAGTTTGCTCCAAAAGTTCCGGGTTTGGCTCACCGGGTAGCTGACCTAATACATACCCATCCGGTCCAATAAAAACCAGCGTAGGCCAAGCCCGTACCGCATATTTCTGCCAAATTTTAAAATCCTTATCATGAACAATAGGATGAATAATTTCATAGCGGCTGATAGCCTTCTCTAAATTTTCCATCAATTTTTCCCCGGGGAATTTGGGGCTATGCACCCCGATCACAACGAGGGAATCGGCAAACTTTTCTTCTATTCGTTTCAAAGTAGGGATAATGTGGATGCAATTAATACAACAATATGTCCAAAAATCTAGAATAGTAATTTTGCCTAATAAATCCGGAATGTCTAGCGGTCGGCCTACGTTAAACCAGGGCAAATCACTTGCATCTAATGCGGGAGCTCGGACCAGACGCTCATTCATACGCCCCCTGAATAGCATTCACTGCAGCCGGCTGAATTGTCTCCCAATTAGCGGCAGGTTGTTTGGTCACTGTAATAAAGTCAGCCATTAGGAAAACACTGGCGACTCCTTCAATTTGAAACAATGCCTTTGCAACAGATGATTCTTCGGCTGCCTCAGGATTCGAATATGTCTTATGACCTGATTCAATGGCAGGTTGATTAATTGAAAATTTCAATGCATTTTCATTTGGAGTAGTTTCAATATTTACGGATACAGCCATAAATCTTTTTTCACCTCTATTTGATTTCTTAATTTTTTTATTGATGAGCCTCACTGCTACGGAAAATTCCAAACGAACTTGTATATCCGTGCAAAAATGTGGTCTTTCCGATAGGACCAATTTCTCCATTACAAAAAAAACCGCCCAGTGGAACATTGCCCAGAACTTTTCGAAACATTTCAGAATCGTGATTGGGTTCACCATATAAATATTCACCCCGACCCAGGCAAGAAAAAAGTAGTGCGCCACTGGCCTCATCTAAATTGGATTTAGATTGATATCGAGTCAACATTTCATTTAAATCTTCTGAAGACATCGCTTTATCGCGTAGATGAAATTGAACGAGTTGCCCTTCTCTTAATAAAGCACCAATTGACAATGCTCCAGTATCGCGGTCCACACCAATTAAATTCCTAATGAGAAAATCTCCCTGACCGGGATTTTCATTGAAAGGATCCATTTCAATTCCTAAAAACAAAGAGGTTTGGATCAACTTGCGATCATTTTCATTCATATCCTCTACCATCTCTTCTAAAACTTGTAGAGGAGGCTTGCCATCCACGGTCTCTAAAAGGGTTTGATTACACTTAGTGATATTCATTGGTTTTCCAATAGGTCGACAACCTTGTGCAACAATGGTATCCAAAGTGACATTTCCGCTGAGCGCTACACCCACCATTCCAGAATCTAAAATCTTGTCTCCTAAATAAAGAACATTACCTCCATGAGATTGAGCTCCACTAGCCAATCCACCTACCTTAGGCGATTGAGGATAAGCAAAGTCTAATCCGGATAAGAATTCTTCTCCGCGAAATGAAAAAGGGTCCGCTAAAATAATAAATTGGGGATTTTTCTCATTTTTCACACCAATCCAATCCCTCCAAACGGAAGGAGATGTCTCACCTTCAGGCAAACTTAAAGTGTCTGAAGAAATTGGTGTGATTTCCACATTTGGCAAATGCCCCGTTGTTAAACTAAATGCAGTTTGGTGTTCAATTTCATATCCTCCTCCAATAATGCCTCCACCCGAACATCCTAATATTAAGCCAGGGGAAAAGTTTTCTCTGAGTAGAGCCGGTATTAAATCAAATTTACTTTTATGATGAGGAGAAACAAAAACTACGGATAGATGAGCTTCTTTGCCACCTAATTGGTGCTTGACCGATTTAACTGTTTCTTCAATACATCTTTCTATAGACTCATGGGTAGATATACTAGAAGCCCATTTCATTCTCTCACTCCCTTAAATCAATTTATTCAACAATAAATTCATCAGGTTCCTGTTTAACCAATTTTATATAATCCAAAACCTTTTCAGCCACTTTTGTTCCATTTAAAATACAATCCGGAACGCCCGTTCCTTCATAAGCACTCCCAGAAAGATAAAGACCCGGGAAATTTTCCAACTCCTTAGATATAGAAGCTATTAGCTTTTGATGGCCTACATTATATTGAGCATTTCCTTTTTTATACTGAAATACATTACAAAACAAGGGATTTCCTGAAATTCCCATGATGTCTCTCAATTCATTGAGGACCATATCCTTTATGGCCTCCTCATCCTGTTCTGCCAAGTCTTCACGTAACGCTCCACCCACAAATGAACGCAATAACACGTGTCCTTCTGGAACACGCCCCGCAAATTTTGAGGAAACCCAGGTACAAGCGGTTATTTTTCGTTTCTCAGTACTTGGAACAATAAAACCAAATCCCTTCAGAGGATGCCCTAACTCCTCTTTTCGGAATCCCATTACTACCGCGGCGGTTGAAACATATTTAATATCTGATAATTTCTTTGCCAATTTAGGTGCTGTATCTTCAAGTAACTGCGAAGATATATTAGCCGGTGTCGAAACAATAACAGCATCGGCAATTAAAATATCACCCGAATCCAGAGTCAAATGCCATTTTCCATCACGTTGCTGAATCACCTTAACGTGCACATTTTTTTTAAAATTAATTCTAGGGGATTTTTCAATGGTTCGATCTACTATCTCACTTAATCCGTTTTTCAAACTTACAAATAAAGTAAAGGGCGTGTAATTAGATTTCTTTTTTGGAGTTAAAGCCCTTTGTTTTTTCTGAATGAGCATACCCAGGATCAAAGATCGATATTTTTTCTCAATTTGCGCAAACATGGGGAAAGTGCTGTGTAAACTCATTACCTCAGGGTCGCTCGCATATATACCTGCCAACATCGGTTGTGCCAATCTCTGAACCGCTTCTTCACCCAGTCTCCGACGCACAAATGAAGCAAGACTTTCATCAGTTTTTCTTCGTCGTTTAGGAATAATTAAATCCAAACCCATTCGGATCTTTCCAGGCCAGGAAAACAACCTGGTAGTGATAAAAGGTAAGAACTTCGTCGGCACCATGAGGCTCAACCCATCAGGAAGGGTGATCATTTTTTTATTGAGATAAACAAAAGTTTTAGTGTTTTTGGGTTTCGTGCCAATGAGGTGGTCGGCTAAACCGATCTTCTTACAATGCTCAATTGCCCATGGTTTTTGCGAAATAAAAGAATCAGGACCTCGCTCCAGGAGAAAACCATCTCGATGCTCTGTACATATTTTACCCCCGAACCGGTCGGTTCCTTCAAGAACTGTACATTCTAATTCGGATTGGTCAGAGTCCATTGCCCCCTGAATTCGATACGCTGCAGAAAGCCCAGCAATTCCGCCTCCAATAATCACAATACGTTTCATGGTTGCGTATTATGACAGGTTTAGCCAAACCGAGCAATTCAAGAAAATAAGGTAACAACAAAAACAAACAGTAGTCATTTCAATGAAAATTTTGTAGACTGGCTTTCTTAATTTTCTAAAGATATTGGAAACCTGATTTTTTTCTTAAAAAGAAAAACTTTGATTTCCCTGAGGCACTGTTTAACTGTATAATTAGAAAAACTAATTCGGGGTGTAGCGCAGCCTGGCTAGCGCATCTGCTTTGGGAGCAGAGGGTCGGAGGTTCAAATCCTCTCACCCCGACCATTTTTCTGAAATGGACGGTTTTTCAATATAATTACAAAATTTCTGCACAAGCCTAATCCATAAAACCTATTGCTAAACTTATTCTTCCTCAGCCTAAATTAAAACAATTTCTCTAGCTTTCCTCTCGATAATCTTTTAAGTATCTTTCCTTAATTCGTTCGCACATTTTTGTAAATATTGATATAATTTGCCCACAAATAAATTTTGGCGTTAGCCGTTTAAGTATTGTTTTATTCACTTAAAGCGCACGGGTTTCAGTCAAAACCGGGCACCTGGGAACCTTTTTGATTATAGAAAACCGTGAGGGTCTATGATTTCTCTTTTGTTCTTCCTTCCTTTTTCTTTTACATTCCCTAATGTCTGCAAAAAACACATTAGTTGATTTTTTAAATCGATAGGTCTTGCCTGGCTAACAGTTCAATCTTTTTTATAAGGTGCCATTATGAATCAATGTACTAAATTTAGTATCAATGTTTTGATTTTTTTAATTGGTTTATTCTTAACCGTAAATCCATTAGTTGCTGACGAACGCGTAGCCAAAGACGGGGATATGGTTTCCATAAACTACACGGGAAAATTAGAGGACAATTCTGTTTTTGATGCTTCTAAAGGCAGAGGCCCTTTAAAGTTTGAAGTAGGAACTGATAAAATTATTCCCGGAATGAACAACGCCGTTCGCGGCATGAAAGTAGGCGAGAAAAAAACTGTAACTATTCCTCCCACTGAAGCATATGGAAATAAAAACGATAAATTAATATTTGATATTCCTCTCAAACAGCTTCCTCAGGGAGTAAAAGCCGGTTCTAAACTCATGAATCCTCAAGGCCACCCGGTAACAGTCAAAGAAATCAAGGGTGAAAATGCGGTTTTGGATGCGAATCATTTTTTAGCAGGAAAAACTCTGATTTTTGATATCGAAATGGTTTCTATTGAATAAGGACCAGAGTATTTGGGTCATGGGTTTGCTCTTGGTGGGTAACCCTGAGGATTATTTAGAAAAATAATTTATTTAATGATTAATTCCTCTGGAGATAAGGGATAAAAATCAAACCTAATATTATTTCAAATGAAATGAATATTAATATCCAATCACCCGGATGGTAGTTCGATTCTTTGGGTAAAATTTCCCATACTACCCAACAAATTATTACCAAACCAGGTGCATGAATTTTGACAAAGCGTATTCCCGTTCGATCTCCTATCCACCAAAGCACCATTCCTAATAACGGTATTGCAACAAGGATGAGCAATACGCCTTCAACAGGTTCAAATTTATGAATTCGGTCCCAAGAAGCTTTACGAGTTTTATTCAGTAAATCATTGAGAAGATTTAAAGCTTCACAACTTGGTTTTCCCAGAATGCGGTCGCGATCACAGTCCAGTTCATACAATTTTTCGGCAAAACTCCAATCATGAATTCGTTCAAAACCCTTAGCCAAATGGTAACAAGGTCCATAGTCATCCAAATCGGGAGGGCGAAAACCAGATAAGCAAAGAGGTTCCAAATGCTTTTGGGCAAACTCAATATGATTTACCTGCAGGTACTCTTTCCCTAAATAGAAACAGGTGATTTTTTTTCCTTTAGCACAAAGGTTTTCTAATGGGGACGCTTCCTCCACTAAGCGTCCCATATCTTTTGCCAGCGAAAGCAGGGGAGCGCATGCTCTGAGATGACCTGGGGTAGGATGATTGCTACAAGCAAGACGAAAATATTCGAGGGCTTTTTCTTGATTGCCTGATTGTTCCTCTGCTATTCCTATCGCTAAGCAAAAAACCGTTGCTCCCTTTACACACTCGCTCCTCGCATTTTCTGTATCCAAGCTTTTTTCATCTGCCCTTACCAAACCTAAATTTATTTGAACCAAAAGCGGAAATATTCCTAAAACTATAAGAATTCGTATGTTAAAGATTTGGGCTAATGCCTTTTTTGGATTTACCATTACAGAACTTCTAATGGAAATTCTTTAATAGTAACTTTTTTCATAGAACACTTCCCCTGCCAGAATTAATCATCAAAATCTTTGGTGCGATTTATTTTTACGCAGCAGTTTTCAAAGAATTTAGTTTTTGAGCTTCAACCAATTTTATTTTAACTCTTGATACTAAAAAAACATCTGATTAAATTAAACATTATTAAGATTTTGACCCAACTTTTCAAAACATTTGAAGGAGTTATTTTTGATAATTTGAAATATTTGATAGACCTTAGCCCTCTTCAAATCAATCATTTTTGGCTTTTTCCTGGCTTTTCCATAAAAAAACCATGTTTTAATGGTATCCTTGATTCACAATTTCTACCCATAATTGATAAATGGTTTAAAATTTTCCTTTATTATGGAAACAGAATATCAACATTTAAAAAATATATTTAAAAACTTTAAAGACCCTGTCCTAATCTTTGATCCTGTCCAAAAAAATATTTGTTACGCCAACCCTCCAACCTGCAAAATCTTTGGATTTTCTGGGAAAAAATTCTCAACAAAAAAAATAACGGATGTTTTTGATAATCGATCCGAAGAAGTTAATGGTTTCTTTAATTCCGTGAATAACAAAAAAACAGATTTGGCTAAAAACTTGTACTTAAAAACAAAGTCAGGAAAACCGGTTTCATGTATCGTTTCGGGTTCTTTAATAGAAAACAGCCAAAATGGATTAATTCTTTTGTCTTTAAGTAAAATTGAAAACGGTTTTGGAATTGAAACCACAGAAAAGCACCTCTCTGAGAAAAAGCTTGAAGAAGGTCGCAAAGTTTTCTTTGATATGTTAGATAATTTACCCATTGCTTTTCATTTACAAGCGCCTGATTATACGGTTCCGTTCGCCAACAAAATGTTTCGAGACCGGTTTGGATCTCCGGAAAAAAGAAATTGTTTTGAATTAATGCATAATCGAACTGAACCTTGTCAAATTTGCCCTACTTTTCGCGTATTTGATTCCAATAAAAACGAAGTATCTAAATGGACCTCTAATAGCGGACACACTTATTTAACAGTATGCACTCCATTTAAAGATGAAAACGAAAATCCACTGGTAATGGAAATGGCAATGGATATTACCGAACAAGAAAATGCTAAGAAAGAGGCTTTAATTGAAAAACGAAAAGCCGAGCAAGCCAATAATATCAAAACAGATTTTCTCGCAAGAATGAATCATGAGCTCAGAACACCTTTAAACGCTATTTTAGGTTTTGGCCAACTATTAGAAATTGAGGCAGAAAATTTAACCACTCAACAACATAATTTTGTCACACATATTTTAAAATCCGGAAGACATCTATTGAGACTAATTAATAATATTTTAGATTTAACTTTAATCGATGCAGGAAATTTGGAATTATCACCTGCACATTTTTCATTTGATGAACTTATTGATGAAATCATTCTAGAATTAAAAGAAATATATAGTGGAAATAAAGTTTCATTCACCCTTTCAGAAATCAATAGCGATATTATGCTTTTCGCTGATAGACCTCGTTTGAAACAAATTATTTCAAACGCTTTAAGAAATTCTATCAAGATAATGGAGGGTGACGCCCAGATCAAAATAAGTTGTGAACCTCACAAGAGTAAATGGGTAAAAATAATAATTCAAGATATTCGAGGCAATACATTAAAAGAGCGGCTTGAAAAACATTTTCAACCCTTAAATCAACTGGGTTTTAGTTCCAAGGGAAGTTTGGGACTGGATGCAGAAATGACAGTTTGTCTCCATCTTATAGAGTTAATGGGTGGTTCCATTTATTTTGAAAACAGAAATGATCCTAGCCATGCCCTGGTCCTTCAAATTTTAAAAGAGAATAGTATTATTCCTCAAAATATTGCTTTAAATAAAAAATCTAAGACCCAAAAAAGCCTAAACTAAAGTCCTCTAAATTTCCCTCCCCTCCAAATTTAGTTTAAAGAAATTAGTTTTTGGAATAATTCTCAGAAATGGAATTTCACAAATTTTTAAAATAGATCTCAATATGATTATGAGGTTACGCCTTTAAATAATTCTATTGCTTTTCTACGTTGTAAAGAATGTTCAACTATTGGGTTGGGATAATCCTTTCCTAAAATACAATTTGCGTCTTTTTGTTCTTTCAGTTTTGAATTATGGGGCCAATGAATGTTGCGAGTAGAGAATTGCGCCATCTCAGGTAAAAATTTTCGGATGAATTTTCCTTCAGGATCAAATTTCTTAGACTGGGTCACAGGATTAAAAATTCGAAACCAGGGCTGCGCATCACATCCAGTAGAAGCACACCACTGCCAACCCCCATTATTTGCGGCAAGATCGAAATCTAATAGGTTTTGCGCAAAGTACTCCTCACCTGTTTTCCAATTTACAAGCAAGTCTTTTGTTAAAAAGGAAGCAACAATCATTCTGAGACGATTGTGCATCCAACCAGTTTGATTAAATCCGCGCATTGCAGCATCAATAATAGGAAATCCGGTTTTCCCCTCGCACCAGGATTTAAAAAGTTTATTCGTTCCTGGCCATTGAATTTGATCATACTTTCTTTTAAAACACCCATCCACAATGTAGGGAAATTGGTCCATTATCATTTGATAAAATTCTCTCCAGACTAATTCTGACAACCAAGTCTGCGCACCTAGAGTCGAGTCCCGATAAACTTTCCGCACCAAAGAACGAATAGATAGAGTTCCAAATCGTAAATGAACTGAAAGTCCGGAAGTACTGTTTGAAAGCGCAGGATAATCTCGATTGCAATTGTAATTTTTTAAGTGTGGTAAATATTCTTTTAATTTTTTTTGCCCAGCATCTTCACCTGGAGTCAGCCATAAATTTGCCGTATCAAAACCTAATTTTTCTAAGGACCAGATTCCACAGAATTTACGAATATCTTTTTCAGCAATTAAACCATTAAGCCTAGGTTTGAACTCAGTTAATAAGGAAGGATTAATAATATTGAGCCAGGCATTTTTAAAGGGAGTGAATACTTTATAGGGAGTTCCTGATTTTGTAACCAATTCACCTCCCTCGATAATAACCTGATCTTTAAAATCTAAAAAATCAATGCCTATCGAATTACAAGCCGTCTTAACTATTTTATCTCTTTTTTTAGCACTGGGTTCATAGTCCCGGTTTGTGAATACCGCCTGAGCTTTAATCTCGTTAGCAAACTCTGGAATTTTCAAAACAGGGTCCCCATGAAGAACAACTAATGCAGAACCTTTACCTCGAAGTTTTTGATCGAGTTCGTTTAAACATTTAAAAATGAATGTTATTCGTCGGTCATTTTTTTTTAGTTTCTTCAAAATTGTAGTATCAAATACAAAAACCACTGCTAACTTTTTCGATTGCTGTGAAGCATGAGAAAGAGCCACATGATCTTTTAATCTAAGGTCTCTCCGAATCCAACAAACGGATTTTTCATATTTCATAATCATGATTTTATTATGAGCATTGTTTTTTAATAATACGTGTGAAAAACTTTTTTCAAAATTAAGAAAAAAGGAACCCACCATATCAGATCATTAAAAATAATGTGAACTCCAAATATCATTGGAAGATCCTCATTTATTAAGGATCCTATGAAACCTAATGGGCCTAGGATCTTTCCAATAAATCCCACTAAAACAATTCGCCATTGGGAAATAGGGTTGGAGGCAGCCAACCAATAACCCACCCCGTACACACCTACTATCATCCCAATGCATTGCCACAATTGAGGGTATAAAGGAGTTGCCATTCCCAGTGCCGCAAAACTTTTCTCCGGAAAAAAAATGGCAATAGCTCCCCACAAAAAATTATAGACCGCCGCAGAATACAAAGTAAATTTCATGGTTTTTTGAGACATTGCGTTATTACATAAGTTGGAGAAAGGAAGGTTTTGGATTACAATCATTATTAACGTTGCGGTGTCATAATTAAATAGGACAAGTCAAACCCTTTTTTCTGGATTTTATCTTTCAGCAAATTAATAGTTTGGGCAGATAACTTTGAAGAACGACTTAAAATCCAAAGATATTGACGATTGGGCTCACTCACCACAGCATATTCATAGTTCTCATCCAATTCAATAATCCAATAGTTGCCTTTAAAAGGCCAAAAAAATTGAACTTGCAACTTGGCATTCGTTGCTTTGTCCGCTACTGTCGCCCGGCCCACAGCATCAATTAACTCTCCATCAAAACTACCTTTCTGGCATTTATTCGTTACCTTAATGTTTTTCTCATCCAGTTTTTCATAAAAAGCGGTGGCTGCAAAACATCCCTTTTCAAATGAATGAGGATATCGAGCAATTTCATACCACTTTCCCAAATACCGTTCGAGATCTACAAAGGGAACTACCTGCAATTCGGGAGAACTATTTCTGGGAACAGTTGAGCATCCCGTCCCAATCAAAAAGTAAACAACAATCACTATTAATATTCTAAGTCTGCTTTTATTTTCCTGAATCATAAGAATCAAATCCTTTTATATAATTTCAAAATTTTTTCCACTTGAGTTCTACATTTCCCCTGTTGTGGGAATGTGCGGGAGAAGCGTTTGAATTCTTTTTCTTAATGTATGTTTATTTTGAAAAAACTGCCAGTGTCTTTGGCTCAGTTGTTCTCTGGTGATGGTTTTTTTAAGCTTCCCTTTTGCGTTTAAAATTTTCACATCGTAAAACATGATTACCTCCGCATGGTATGTTTTATGAGACATGTATGAAATTTATTAAAGTCTTCTACTTTATGGACGGACTTGATATCCTCGGGCGCACCGCTGCCGCCGACGAAGATGTCAATGTCCTTACTCAATTGTTTGCGAATGCGCCACAAAATGGGCCGTGCATTAGAAACGCCAAACCAACCGGTGACACTGACGCATAAGATCTTGGCATTACAGTTGCGCATGGTATGAACGATTTCTTCTTCCGGAGTGTCCAGTCCCAGAAAGATGACTTTCCAGTTTGTTACTGCGGTGACCACCGCGCACATCAGCAGTCCTAATATATGTTTCTCTCCCGGAAGCGTGGTGAGCAGAGCCGTACGACGTCCTTCCTTGTGTTCGTTCAATCCACGCCACCGATTCGATAAAAAGTCGCTGAGTAGGGAGGTGGCAAAGTGTTCATGCGCCACCTTGAGATGCCCCTGCTGCCATTGTTCCCCTATCTGCATTACCCATGGCGCTGCCAGGTCGGCCACAAAACGCAGCGGACCGAGACGTCCCCATTGACAATGCATATCTCTCACCAGCAGTTCCTCATCGAAGTCTTTGACCCATTGCAACCAACTATCCACAGTTTGGGACTGATCAGTCCGGTTTGTCTGAGACGGTACCCCGGAGAGATTGGCCTTCTCTAACCCCATCAGCTCCTGCAACTCTTCCAAAGTACCGCCCACAATTTTTCCGGCCCGAAAGCCCAGTTCCAACGCTTTGGCCACCGCTTGCAGTCGATCCGCCTCTTCAGGCAGGTAACGCCGGTGCCCGGAAGGGAGGCGAATCGACTTCGGGGCCTGGTATCTTTTTTCCCACATTCGGAGCGTGTGTGTGGTGATGCCGGTTCTTTTTGCCAGTTCCCCGATGGTGAGCAGCTGATCGTTCGTTTGTGTCGTTGTGGTTAACATGATCATTTCCGGTAAAAAGTTGAATCGTCAGTTGCGTAATTACATCGTGCCTTTGTCAGCATTCAGTTGTGCCACTTCACTGGGTTCGGTCATCACTTTTAACCCACCACTGGTGCGCTCTGCGATCATTGTGTCGCCATGAATCACCGTATGAAACTTGTTGCCGACTTGAATGTTGTAATCGTTCAATACCGCTTGTTCAAAATGAGTGAGACCCACATAAACGGCAGCCTGGTTACCCAAACGTTTGGCAATCCGATTTTGCGTATCAGGAGCAAAAGACCATTCATAGTTCACCACCGAGTGATCGTGACCGGGATGATTCATCGCTGCGGTAGACACTAAAGAGATTCCATTATTCGGACGAATGGGCAATACCATTTTGGCATCGACATGGGTGATTCCACTGTCAACAATTTGGATTCCGGCGGAAGTGCGTTTCACGAAAGCATTCACACCATTAATTTCGGTAGAAAAAATGTTTCCGTCCTTGATGCCATATCTTTCTAAAACTTTTTGTTTATGAGAAGTCAATCCAATGTAGTAACCGGAATCTTGAAGTCCACCGCGTTGTTGGATTTTAGATTCGACCTTTTTGGAGAATTTCCATTTCAAAGGAAGCTTGGAATGGTCGTGAGAGCCATGAGCCGCAGCGAGGCCAGTAGAGAGGATGAGAGAAGCGGAAACGGCTGTCAAAGTTTGGATAATTTTTGTTGTGGTGTTCATTTTGAATCTCCTTGAGAAGAGTTAAAAGCGATAAAAAACTTAACAAACTGTCTAGGTATAATATTAGACAATTATTAAAATTTGTCAACAAAAAATCTAGATATAATTATAATTATTTAAATATATATAAATACATGAAAAGTAAGGAAAAATAGGCGATTCTCCTGGATTCCGGTGAAAATTTTTTCAAAAAAATCTCATAAAATCGCCAAAACCTCAACAAAAATCCCCTAAAATTCTAATTTTTTACTTAGACAAAATAATTAAGGGTGTCGAAGATTTTGTCGGTATTAAAGCGAGAGTGATTTGAGGTCTAGTGGGGGTTCGAGAAACTCAGGGAACCAATATGAGGGAGAGACTTATACAAGGAGGATCAAACTGATGGGATTTTGAGGAGATTAAATGACTAGATGTTTTATTTTCCGCAACATTTCTTATACTTTTTTTCACTTCCACAAGGACAAGGATCGTTACGGCCTACTTTGCTTTCTTTTCTAACAAAAGGTTTTTTAGGAGGGGTTGGGGATGATGAGACAATTTTTGGTTTTGATTGTTTACCATAATAATACCAACGACCTTTTTCTTTTACGAATTTGGATGTCTCTTCAAGGACTTGCTCTTCTCCATCTTTTTCATAATATGCGGCAAACACAACTTCGCCAACCAAATCATCTGCGGACTCTTTACTAGAATTAAAAATTTCCAACTTTTTCCAATGCACACCTTCGTTGGCAGAATCTAAATCCTTAATATTCTCCCTTTCCTCAGGGTGGGTCGTACTTCTAATATAGTCCCATTCTTTCATTACATAAGCAGTGTACCGTGAACGCATTAAGTCTTCAGGTGTATCGGCAACCGTCGCTCCCCTAATCAAGACACCACAGCAATCTGTATATGGAAATACAGAACCACAAGGACAATCTTTCATAAATTTCTCCTATTCATGGTTCAAAGAATATCTGCTTCACAAGACAAATAAAAGAATTTTTTAGCTCAGATAAAAAAATAAATACGCGGATTATATAAATTAAAAACCTGGAAGACTCATCAAATTGAAAGAAGGTGATTCTGGAATAAAAATAGAGGTCAATCGCTTTTATGGCAAAGTATAATTAATAGTCAATTTAGGCATTCCGGTTGCAGCTTCACTGGAATCAAAAATCATCCCATTATTGGAACCATCCCCTCGTATTACAATTCCTTCGTTACTAATACTTCCATCAACCCAACCTTGAACCAAATCGATTCCATCTTGATTTAAATTAATAACACTCTCTCCTATAGCATCAATAGGAACTGTCCCTAAAACATCTATACCAATGGTAGATCCTCCTGTAAAGGTATTCCAATTTACTGATCCTTCAGTCCAAGAGGTTTGGGATTGATAAATAAAACTTTGTCCAGGGCTGCTATTAAATATATCTATTGTAATGCTTACCGATTGAACAATGGCATTAGTTGGAACCAATGAAACATCCCATGAAATAACTGAGAACAATTCTCCAAATGTCCGAGTTACAGGGTCACGCTCACGGCCATCAGACCACAGTTCTACATCGGTACCGTTATTAACAGTTGGAGCTGTTTCTTCAAGATAAGCATCTTGAGTTCCTGAATATCCTGAATCCGGTTCCACTCCATCTTGAAAACTTACTGTGGTCCCAACAGCCTGTATAGTCACATTCTGTGTATCCGTTCCCGTATTGCCGGCATTATCCGTTGCAGACCACGTCACTACTGTCAGTCCCACAGGAAACGTTCCCGGGGAATCATTCGTCGGCGTGATCGATCCATCCACCAGGTCGGTCGCTGTTCCCGTGCCTAACGCCGGGGTCGTATTCGTGGTGGTGATATCTGCAGGCGCTGTCACTGTCGGAGCCGTCGTGTCCGTCACCGTCACATTCTGCGTATCCGTTCCTGTATTACCGGAACTGTCCGTTGCACTCCAGGTCACCACTGTCAGTCCTACCGGGAATCCACCTGCTGGTGCATCGTTCGTCGGTACCAATGGTCCGTCCACATCGTCATTCGCTGTGCCTGTTCCCAACGCCACTGTCGTGGTTGGTCCCGTTGCTTCCGTGGTCACATCGGCTGGTGCTGTCACTACCGGTGGTGTCGTATCTTCTGTGATCGTTACGTTCTGTGTATCCGTTCCCGTATTGCCGGCATTATCCGTTGCACTCCACGTCACTACTGTCAGTCCTACAGGGAACGTTCCCGGAGAATCATTCGTCGGTGTGATCGATCCATCCACCAGGTCCGTCGCTGTTCCGGCTCCAAGATCCGGTGTTGTATCAGAAGTATTTAAGTCAGCGGGTGCTGTAACCGCTGGAGCCGTCGTGTCCGTCACCGTCACATTCTGCGTATCCGTTCCTGTATTACCGGAACTGTCCGTTGCACTCCAGGTCACCACTGTCAGTCCTACCGGGAATCCACCTGCTGGTGCATCGTTCGTCGGTACCAATGGTCCATCCACATCGTCATTCGCTGTGCCTGTTCCCAACGCCACTGTCGTCGTTGGTCCCGTTGCTTCCGTGGCCACATCGGCTGGTGCTGTCACTACCGGTGGTATCGTATCTTCTGTGATCGTTACGTTCTGTGTATCCGTTCCCGTATTGCCGGCATTATCCGTTGCAGACCACGTCACTACTGTCAGTCCCACAGGAAACGTTCCCGGGGAATCATTCGTCGGCGTGATCGATCCATCCACCAGATCCGTCGCTGTTCCAGCTCCAAGATCCGGTGTTGTGTCAGAAGTATTTAAGTCAGAGGGTGCTGTAACCGTTGGAGCCGTCGTGTCCGTCACCGTTACGTTCTGCGTATCCGTTCCTGTGTTACCGGAACTGTCCGTTGCACTCCACGTCACCACTGTCAACCCGACAGGGAACCCACCCGCTGGTGCGTCATTGGTCGGTACCAACGGTCCATCCACATCGTCATTCGCCGTTCCCGTTCCTAACGCCACTGTCGTGGTCGGTCCCGTCGCTTCCGTGGTCACATCCGCAGGCGCTGTCACTACTGGAGGCGTTGTATCTTCTGTGATCGTTACGTTCTGTGTATCCGTTCCCGTATTGCCGGCATTATCCGTTGCACTCCACGTCACTACCGTCAGTCCTACAGGGAACGTTCCCGGGGAATCATTCGTCGGTGTGATCGAACCGTCCACCAGGTCGGTCGCTGTTCCCGTGCCTAACGCCGGGGTCGTATTCGTGGTGGTGATATCTGCAGGCGCTGTCACTGTCGGAGCCGTCGTATCCGTCACCGTTACATTCTGCGTATCGGTTCCCGTATTACCGGAACTGTCCGTTGCACTCCACGTCACCACTGTCAATCCGACCGGGAATCCACCTGCTGGTGCATCGTTCGTCGGTACCAATGGTCCGTCCACATCGTCATTCGCCGTACCTGTTCCCAACGCCACTGTCGTTGTCGGGCCTGTCGCTTCCATCGTCACATCGGCTGGTGCTGTCACTACCGGTGGTGTCGTATCTTCTGTGATCGTTACGTTCTGTGTATCCGTTCCCGTATTGCCGGCAACATCAGTAGCAGACCACGTCACTACTGTCAGTCCCACAGGAAACGTTCCCGGAGAATCATTCGTCGGTGTGATCGATCCATCCACCAGGTCCGTCGCTGTTCCGGCTCCAAGATCCGGTGTTGTATCAGAAGTATTTAAGTCAGCGGGTGCTGTAACCGCTGGAGCCGTCGTGTCCGTCACCGTCACATTCTGCGTATCCGTTCCTGTATTACCGGAACTGTCCGTTGCACTCCAGGTCACCACTGTCAGTCCTACCGGGAATCCACCTGCTGGTGCATCGTTCGTCGGTACCAATGGTCCGTCCACATCGTCATTCGCTGTGCCTGTTCCCAACGCCACTGTCGTGGTTGGTCCCGTTGCTTCCGTGGTCACATCGGCTGGTGCTGTCACTACCGGTGGTGTCGTATCTTCTGTGATCGTTACGTTCTGTGTATCCGTTCCCGTATTGCCGGCATTATCCGTTGCACTCCACGTCACTACTGTCAGTCCTACAGGGAACGTTCCCGGAGAATCATTCGTCGGTGTGATCGATCCATCCACCAGGTCCGTCGCTGTTCCGGCTCCAAGATCCGGTGTTGTATCAGAAGTATTTAAGTCAGCGGGTGCTGTAACCGCTGGAGCCGTCGTGTCCGTCACCGTCACATTCTGCGTATCCGTTCCTGTATTACCGGAACTGTCCGTTGCACTCCAGGTCACCACTGTCAGTCCTACCGGGAATCCACCTGCTGGTGCATCGTTCGTCGGCACCAATGGTCCGTCCACATCGTCATTCGCTGTGCCTGTTCCCAACGCCACTGTCGTCGTTGGTCCCGTTGCTTCCGTGGTCACATCGGCTGGTGCTGTCACTACCGGTGGTGTCGTGTCCCCCGAGCTGCTAATATCATATGTAATCGTTAGTTTAGGCCTTCCTGTTGCTGCCTCACTTGAGTCGAAACCGATTCCATTGTTAGTACCCGCACTTCTTACCACAACCCCATTATTTGGAATGGTTCCATCTATCCAGCCTTGGACTAAATTGACTCCATCTACTCCTAAATTAAATTCTTGCTCGTTAAATAAAAATGGACCGATAGTACTCAAAACAGTAGTTCCCATTGACCCGGTGCCACCGAAACTACCCCAAGTCACTATATCTTCGGACCAAGCAGAGTTCGCTTGAAGAAAATCATGATTTCCAGAGGAATCATTAAAGAAATCCAAGGTAATACTTACAGCAGTTACGGTAGCATTGGCAGGTATAGATGTAACATCCCAGGAAATAACTGATACAACTTCACCAAACAATCCGTTCACAGGATCAGGAGCTACTCCATCTGCCCATAATTCAGTTGTATTGTCATTCACATCTGGCGAAGTTTCTCTAAGCAAAGCATCCTGGGTTCCTAAATATAGAGTGTCAGGTTCTACTTCATTTTGGAAACTAGTCGTATTACTGCCCTCCACAGTTGGAACTTGAACAATAACATTTTGAGTGGCTGTACCCTCATTTGCTGCAGCATCTAGTGCAGTCCAGGTAACTACTGTCGTCCCAAGCGGATAACCTCCTGCGGGAGCATCGTTGGTTAATGAAACAACACCCACATTATCTGTTGCGGTAGCTGTGCCAATATTTACAGGAGTCAACCCACCTGTGGAAACGGCAGTCACATCCGGGGGTGGAGTCACAACGGGGGGTTCTGTATCTCCGGTAACGGGTGTCGTATAAGTGACCGTCAATTTAGGTTTTCCGGAAGTAGCTTCACTGGAATTTACAAAAATTCCATCATTATTATTATTTGATTGTTTGAATACTATTCCATTATTTGCAATCGAACCATCAATCCAGCCTTGCAATAAGTTTATTCCATCCGCATTAAGAGCAATAACATTCTCACCAAAAATTCCCGGACTGATTGTTCCAATGACTGTTACTCCAACGTTTGCCGAAGACCCACCTAAAATATTCCACGTCACTGTAGATTCGTTCCATGGGATCAAAACTTGGTGCAAATCGTAATTGCCTCCACTTACGTTTGTCAGCTCTAAAGAAATACTGGCGGAGTCCACCGTGGCATCAATGGGAATTGAAGAAACATCCCAAGAAATTACCGAAATCACTTCACCAAATAATCCATTGGTTGGGTCCGGTTGAACTAAATCAGCACTCAAAGAAGTTTCATCGCCTCTTGGAGTATCCGGAGAAGATTGACGGAGTAATGAGTCCTGAGTACCAGCGTAACTCCCATCCGGTTCAGCACCATCTTGGAAACTTACTGTGGTCGGCCCACCCGAACCCGCTGCTTGAACCGCAATAACCTGGGTATCGGTTCCAATATTCCCCGCAGCATCATCAGCAGTCCAGGTAACAATGGTCGTGCCCTGTGGAAAACCACCGGCTGGTGCATCATTAGTCAAGGAAGTCACCCCAACTGCATCAGTGGCTGTGGCGGTGCCAATATTGACTGGTGTTAATGGACCCGTTTCCGTCACAGTAATATCTGCCGGCGCAGTAACAACAGGAGCCGTTGTGTCTTCGATGGTTACATTTTGTGTATCTGTATTTAAATTTCCCGATGTGTCAGTAACGGTCCAAGTGACTAAAGTAATACCAACCGGAAACCCACCTACAGGGGCATCATTGGTGACGGAAGCAACTCCCACGTTGTCTGAGGTCGTTGGTGTCCCTAAAGAAACCGGTGTGGCTGGAGCCGTTGCTTCCATAGTAATATCTGCAGGTGCAGTGATAGTCGGTAAAACATCATCCACCACTGTTATTGTTTGGGTATCGGTACCAATATTTCCCGCCGCATCCATGGCAGTCCAGGTTACGATGGTTGCCCCTGCAGGGAACCCACCTGGAGGCGCATTATTAGTAAGTGAAGTTACTCCTACATTATCGGTTGCCGTGGCTGTCCCTATATTTACTGAAGTTAAAGGACCGGTGGCAGGAGTTGTAATATCAGCGGGAGCTGTTACTACGGGTGGTTCTGTATCTGTTCCTGCAGGAATGGTATATGAAATCGTAATTTTGGGTCGGGTAGTCGCAGTAGCTGCTTCACTCGAATGCACACCCATCCCGTTGTTACTTCCCGAAGTTTGAATAATAATTCCATTGTTGGGAATACTCCCATCCACCCAACCCTGTACGAGATCAATCCCGGTTTGATTTAATGTCACGATGTTTTCATTAAAAATAAATGGGGGTATCGATCCCAAAATCGTACTACCAATGGTAGTGGAATGATTTATAATATTCCAGGTGACTTCCGGTTCCGTCCAGTTCGCATCGACAGAAAATATGTTATGATCTACCGGAGAGTCATTGAACACATTAAACGAAACATCAACTGAACTGACCTCAGCATTGGGTGGAATAGCAGAAAGATCCCATTTTGTGACAAATCTAATTTCACCAAACTGACCCGTATCCGGATCCCCTGAAACCCCATCTCCCCAAAGCTCGGTATCGTCTCCTAGGTTTTTATGAGGTGAGGTTTCTGTTAAAGTGGAATCCTCGGTCCCAAAGTAAAATACGCTCGGTTCCACACCATCCTGGAAACTAATTGTGTTTGGACTGGTAGCGGTTGGAACCCTTACAGTAACTTTTTGGGTATCGGTTCCTGTATTGCCGGCAACATCCGTTGCTGTCCAGGTGACTAAAGTCGTTCCTAAAGGAAATCCACCCGCAGGTGCATTATTACTGGTTGAAGGGGTTCCGTTGTCATCAACTGCAACAGCAGTTCCTAAACTCACCGAAGTTTGATCTCCAGTAGAGTCCACCACAATATCCGGAGGTGCAATGATCGACGGTGATATACTGTCTCCACTTGTTGGTAATGTATAAGTCACCGATAATCTGGGACGGGTGTCGGTCTGTCTGGAAAAAAACCGAATTGCATTCCACCAGTCGGGGTGTTCTCCCGGACCAGCATTCTGTACTGCTAATCCGTTGTTAGTAATACTTCCATTTACCCAGCCCTGCACCACACTAATCCCAGCAGCATTCAACGGAATCGTGTTCAATGCAAACTTCTGAGGTGTGATGGTTCCCATGATCGTTCCACTTACATTAGTCAATCCACCCAAGCTATTCCAGGTAACACCAGATTCCGTCCAAGAGGTTAGTAATTGATGCAAATGATAGGAAGTCTCACTTCGATTAAACAAATCAAAATAAACTGTCGCTGATTGAATCGTCGCATTCGATGGAATGGACGATACATCCCAGGACACTAAAACTATAGCGTCCCCTTCAACCGCGTTTTCAAATCTTCCATGTGAAATCAATGCGGCTTTAGTACCATAATTCGTATCGGGTGCTCCTTCGAATATATAGGTATCTCGAGTTCCGTTATATCCGGAGTGAGGATATGTACCATCCTGGAAATGTGCGGAGTAGATGGGAGGATCTACAAATGTTGGTGTAAAACTGAATTGACTGCCAGGCGCTGGTATCGCTGTATTCGATTCATGATCCTGAACATTCGTCACTGTAAGGTTATACGTTGTTGTGTTGCTCAATTCTGATGTCAATAGTCTTACTGTTCGAAAATCCTCCAACAGTTCCGCTGCGGTAATGGTAGCTCCATTATCCAATACATAATTCCCTGTATTTTCCGCACTCACTTTTTCCAAGGGCTCAGAGAACTGAACCTCCAGGGTCAAAGGATTCGGCGCATGCACCGAAAACAACTCCGGTGGAAATGTATTCAAGTCATGAGCAATCGTAAACTGATCTTCGATTTTGCCCAGAGAGTCTATAAAAATTGCTTCAAGTCGGTTCTCATATACATCCAATACCATTGAACCCAATTTGTTCAATGGTATATACATTGCCGGGTGCCTGATTAACACACTAGAGAGTTGGCTTGAACTCCCTGCTACAGCATAAACGGCTCCATCATTTCCTGCTTTGGTGCCATCCGGATTCAGGACTTTAGTATATGCCCCATCCGCCATATCCAGTGGCCCGGATTTACCATTTCCATTGTCTAATGCGTGAGTTCCCAAATTAAAAGTTGTTTGATCTCCATAATGACCATTCAAAAAATAAGAACGCTGATATGAATGACTGTGCCCGGAAAGCACTAAATCCACTCCGTTGCTTTCTAAAATAGGAACAATGTTCTCACGCATTTCTATAGATATGGGATCGGTGTTTGAATTTATCTCACTTCTAGAATAGGGAGGATGGTGCCAGTAAGCGATGATCCATTCCTTATCATTCGCTGCTAAATCACTTTGCAGCCAAGTAATCATTGAGGAAGGTGCCACTCGCGGATGCCCAAACGAATCCAAGACAATAAAGTGGATATTACCATAATCAAAGGAATAGTAGGCTTCAGTTCCGGAGGCCACTCCACCGGCTTCCGCCGCTCGCGGCAATTGCCAGATATCAAAATAGGTTCCTGTTTCACTACTTGAGGTCGCACTGTCAGCATCATGGTTTCCAAAAGTCGGCCAAACAGTTACGCTCCTCAAAAAATCCGGGTACATCAAAAAAACGCCATCGTGATGGTCGCGATCATCACCGTTATTATAGGCGTTGTCTCCCAGCATTAACCAGACATCCGGATCCCGGTCTTTCGTATAATTTTTAAATCGTTCACCCACTACCAAGGCACGTATATCTCCAGACCCCGAATCTCCTACTACCCAAATCCGTGTCGGCTTCGCTGTTCCTGCAATTGGTGGAGTTTTAAAGCTTCCATTCAGCTTTGTTTCTGTTGAAGGAGTGGTCGAGGTTCCGACAGCATAGTAGTAACGGGTATCGGCACTCAAGCTATTGAGGGTCACTTCATATTCACGCCAATCCTCCGGACAATAGCCACAAGACTTGTTCACTGCTGTTGCATCTGTTACTACAGTGCCTAAACTTCCCGGAGACGTGCCAAAATGAATGCTGTCATTGGTAATTTCAGATGCGGGAACGCGCCATTTCACGATGACGCTGTTTGGAGTAAGGGTTTGGAGGAAAGGACCCCAGTCGTTTATATCCGCAAAAGCGGTTTTCCCAAAAAACAAAAAACATAGGGTCAATATTAATGCCCATTTATGGTTTTTTGTTGGTTTGAAAAAGGCCATTATTTTCCCTCCAAATGAACTCTGATCTCTTAAAAATACCTATAACCTTTTCAGGTAGTTATACAGTAATATGTGTGGACGCACCTTATCAGGTTCGTTTTTTTTTGCAAAAATAAACACGCCCATTTGACGTTCAAGTTAAAAAGTTTCATTTCCGCAACAATTCTGCAATATTTCGGAAAACTAATAAATTTCTTTGTTTATCCACCTCATCAAGAAAGAAGTTCCAAAATTTGAATTATTTAGGAGGGATTATAATAGAAATTTGTAGCAAGTAAAAACTAAATAATTACGGCATTGTATAATTAACCGTCAATTTAGGTCTTCCAGTAACCTCTTCACTGGAGTTCCATCCAATACCATCATTGGTTCCTGCACTGCGAACTACAATTCCGTTATTTGGAGTCGATCCGTCAATCCAACCCTGAACCAAGTTAGTTCCGTCTATATTTAAAAGGAATTCTTGTTCATTAAATAAAAGAGGACCGATAGTTCCCAATACCGTGGACCCTATTGAAGTTGCTCCCCCAAAATTATTCCAGGTAACTGTATTTTCTAACCAGGAAGTATTAGATTGAAGAAAATTGTGAGTGCCGGATGAACTGTTGAATAAATCTATAGTAATGCTAACCGAGGTAACTACCGCATTTGTAGGAATCGGAGAGACATCCCATGAAATCACTGAAACTACTTCCCCAAATAATCCATTATTAGGATCCGGTGAAATAGCATCCGCCCACAACTCTAAATCATTGTCATTGACATCGGGAGAGCTTTCTCTTAGCAAAGCATCTTGAGTTCCTAAATACACAATGCTTGGAGACACTTCGTCCTGAAAGCTAGTCGTATTACTTCCAGATACAGTTTGGACTTGTATCGTTACTAATTGCACATCAGTACCGGTATTCCCTGACGAATCAGTGGCTGACCAGGTTACAACCGTGGTGCCTACCGGAAACCCTCCAGCCGGGGCATCATTGGTCGGTACCAATGGACCATCCACGTTATCGTTCGCTGTACCCGTACCTAAACTGACCGGAGTGAGATCTCCTGTAGAGACCGTCACGATATCTGCCGGTGCTGTCACCACAGGAGGTTCAGTGTCTGCCCCCCCCGGAGTTGAGAAAGTAATATTAAGTTTCGGTCTGTTAGTGGCCGCCTCACTGGAGTTAGCACCGACGCCATTATTACTTCCACCGGTTTTGAGAACCAAACCGTTATTAGGAATGCTTCCATCCACCCAGCCCTGAACCAGACTGAGTCCCTGCGCTGTTAAGTTGACCTCGGTTTCATCGAAGGAAAATCCAGGTACCGTAGCAATGATATCCGTGCCTACATTCGCAGACCCACCACCGAAACTGTTCCAGGTGACCGTTCCTTCAGTCCACGGTGTCAGCGCTTCATAGAAATGGTAATCTCCGGAACTCGCATCATAATAATCCATCGTAATACTCACTGATTGTACAGTCGCATTGGTCGGAATCCCGGATACATCCCAATTCACAACTGACATCACTTCTCCAAACAAACCGTTACCCGGATCCGGGGCTATCGCATCCGATAAGAGTTGAACATTCGTTCCTTCGTTTTGATCCGGAGATGTTTGTCGTAAATAGCTGTCCTGGACTCCCACATAAGCAGGGTTCGGTTCCACTCCCTCTTGAAAACTCACTGCTTCCGTTCCACCGGATACAGGTATTTGAACCGTTACTTCTTGTGTATCTGTACCGGTATTTCCTGATGAATCCGTGGCAGACCAAGTCACTACCGTGGTGCCAACCGGAAATCCTCCGGCGGGGGCATCATTGGTCGGTACCAAAGGTCCATCCACGTTATCGTTCGCTGTACCCGTACCTAAACTGACCGGAGTCAGATCGCCTGTAGAGACCGTCACGATATCTGCCGGAGCAGTAACAACAGGAGGTTCTGTATCACCGCCCGTAGGAATCGAGTACGTGATCGTGATCTTAGGCCGGTTCGTAGAAGCTTCACTGGAGTTCGCTCCAACTCCGTTATTACTGCCACCGGTTTTCAATACCAAACCGTTGTTTGGAATACTTCCATCAATCCAACCCTGAACTAAACTGAGTCCCTCTGCCGTTAAACTCACTTCCGTTTCATTGAATGAAAACGCAGGGACCGTAGCAATAATATCCGTGCCCACATTTGTAGAACTTCCGCCGAATCCGTTCCAGGTGACGGCTCCTTCAGTCCAAGGAATTAACGCTTGTAAGAAGTTATAAGGACCGGAACTGGCATCAAAGAAATCCATCGTAATACTCGCTGAGGACACCACTGCCGTGTTGGGGACCGACGTTAAATCCCAGGACACCACTGACATCACTTCTCCAAACAAACCGTTACCCGGATCCGGGGCTATCGCATCTGCAAGCAGTTGCACATCCGCTCCTGAATTTAGGTCAGGAGATGTTTGTCTTAACAAGCTGTCCTGAGTTCCCGCATATCCCGCATCCGGTTCCACTCCATCCTGAAAACTCACTGTTACCGGACCCCCGCCCGCTTCTTGAACTGTCACTGATTGGGTGTCGGTTCCTGTATTTCCTGCTGCATCCGTAGCGCTCCACGTCACAATTGTCGTTCCTAACGGAAACGTACCGGGGGAATCATTCGTTGGTGTCAATGGGCCATCAACCAAATCGTTGGCCGTACCGGTCCCAATATTTGGGGTAGTTTCGGTGGTCGTCAGATCAGATGGTGCTGTAACCGTTGGGGCAGTTGTATCTACAACCGTCACATCCTGAGTATCGGTTCCACTGTTTCCAGCCGCATCCATCGCGGTCCAAGTTACGGTCGTGGTACCCAGAGGAAACCCTGCAGGTGCGTCGTTTGTTAATGAGGTAACCCCAACATTATCGGTTGCTGTGGCAGTGCCTATATCTACCGGAGTGGTTGGACCTGTCGCTTCAAAGCCTACTATATCTGCAGGAGCCGTAACGACAGGAGGTTCCGTATCCGGACCGGTTAAAAGTGTGTACGAAATTGTAATTTTAGGACGATTTGTTGCCGTGGAAGCTTCGCTCGAATGCACACCTATTCCGTTATTACTTCCACCGGTTTCAATATAAAAACCATTGTTAGGAATGGTTCCATCCACCCAGCCTTGCACTAAATCAATTCCCGCCTGATTTAAAGTCACAATGTTCTCATTAAAAGTAAGAGGTGGAATCGCTCCAAAAACTGTACTACCAATAGTAGTAGAATGGCTAATGATACTCCAGGTCACTTCCGGCTCCGTCCAATTAGAATCAACGGAAAATATATTATGTACTACTGGAGAATCATTGAATACATTAAAGGAAACGTCTACTGCAGTGACGGTTGCATCTGAAGGAATGGCCGACACATCCCATTTTGTGACAAATGAAACTTCACCAAACTGCCCTGTATCCGGATCCAATGCAACACCATCTCCCCAAAGCTCAGTATCATCACCTTGATTTTCGTTGGGTGAAGATTCTCGTAAGGAAGAGTCCTCAGTGCCTGAATAAAATGCACTTGGTTCCACCCCGTCTTGGAAACTAATCGTATTTACCAGAATACTTTCTGGAACTTTTACCGTTACTTTTTGTGTATCGGTTCCCGTATTACCCGCTGCATCTGTCGCAGTCCAGGTAACAATAGTAGTTCCTAAAGGAAATCCACCCGCCGGTGCATCGTTAGTAACTGTTGGAGATCCATTGTCATCAACCGCAGTCGCGGACCCTAAAGTCACAGGAGTTTGATCCCCTGTAGATTCTACAGTAACGTCTGGAGGTGCAATGATTGCCGGAGATATACTGTCTGCACCTGTTGGTAAAGTATAAGTCACAGATAACCTGGGACGCATTTCGGTCTGTCTGGAAAAAAACCGGATTGCATTCCACCAGTCGGGATGCTCTCCCGGACCGCCGTTTTGTACTGCTAATCCGTTATTGGTAATACTGCCGTCCACCCAGCCCTGCACCACACTAATTCCAGCAGCATTCAATGGAACCGTGTTTAGAACAAACTTCTGTGGGGTAATTGTTCCCATGATCGTACCACTCACATTAGTCAATCCACCAAAACTATTCCAGGTGGTTCCAATCTCTGTCCACGAAGTCAGGATTTGATGCAAATGGTAAGAAGTCTCACTACGATTAAATAAATCAAAATAAACAGTTGCTGATTGAATCGTCGCATTCGAAGGAATCGAGGACAGGTCCCAGGACACTAAAACTATCGCATCTCCTTCAACCGCGTTTTCAAATCGTCCATGAGACACCAACTCCTCCCTTGCTCCATAATTGGTATCGGGTGCTCCTTCAAATATATAGGTATCCCGGGTTTCGTTGTACCCGGAGTGAGGATACGTCCCATCCTGGAAATGCGCTGAATAGATAGGTGGATCTACAAATGTGGGTGTAAAACTGAACTGACTTCCAGGCGCTGGTATTGCTGTATTGCTTTCATGATCCTGAACATTGGTCACTGTAAGGTTATACGTTGTTGTGTTGCTCAATTCTGATGTCAGTAGTCTTACTGTTCGATAATCCTCCAACAATTCCACTGCGGTAACGGTAGCTCCATTATCTAATACGTAGTTCCCTGTATTTTCTGCACTCACTTTTTCCAAGGGCTCAGAAAACTGTATTTCTAACGTTAATGGATTCGGCGCATGCACCGAAAACAACTCCGGTGGAAATGTATTCAAGTCATGAGCAATCGTAAACTGATCTTCGATTTTGCCCAGAGAATCTATAAAGATTGCTTCAAGTCGGTTCTCATATACATCTAACACCATCGAGCCTAGTTTGTGTAGAGGTATATACATAGCTGGATGTTTGATTAACACACTAGAGAGTTGGCTTGAACTCCCCGCCACCGCATAAACCGCCCCATCATCTCCAACTTTCGTACCATCCGGATTTAAGGTTTTTGTATAAGCTCCATCCGCCATAGTAAGCGGTTCTGATTTACCATTGCCACTGTCTAATGCGTGAGTGTTAATGTTAAAAGTCGTTTGATCTCCATAATGACCATTCAAAAAATAGGACCGCTCATAAGAATGACTATGACCCGATAACACTAAATCCACTCCATTACTTTCCAAAATAGGAACAATGTTTTCCCGCATTTCAATTAATATTAGTTCCAAATTGGAGTTATGAGAACCTCTCGAATAAGGAGGATGATGCCAATAAGCGATGATCCATTCCTTATCATTCGCTGCTAAATCACTTTGCAACCAGGTAATCATTGAAGAAGGTGCCACTCGCGGATGCCCAAACGAATCCAACACAATAAAGTGAATATTACCGTAATCAAAGGAATAGTAAGCTTCAGTTCCGGAGGCCACTCCGCCAGCTTCTGCCGCTCTAGGCAATTGCCAGATATCAAAATAGGTTCCTGTTTCACTTCCCGATGTTGCGCTTTTCGCCTCATGGTTACCAAATGTTGGCCACACTGATACATTTCTTAAAAAATCAGGGTACATCAGGAACACCGCATCATGATGATTACGGTCATTTCCATTTTCATAAGCATTATCGCCCAACATCAACCAGAGATCAGGGTCCCGGTCTTTCGTATAATTTTTAAATCGTTCACCTACCACAAGGGCACGGGAGTCACCGGTACCGGAATCTCCAACGACCCAAACTCGAGTCGGCTTTGCTGTCCCAGCTGTCGGTGGGGTTAAAAAACTTCCGTTATGCTTTGTTTCGGTAGAAGGAGTAGTCGATGTCCCGATTGCATAGTAGTAACGGGTATCTGCAACCAAGCTGTTGAGGGTCACTTCATATTCACGCCAATCCTCCGGACAATAGCTACAAGTCTTAGTTACTGCTGTTGCATCTGTTACTACAGTGGTCAAACTTCCCGGAGACGTGCCAAAATGAATGCTGTCATTGGTAATTTCTGAAACAGGAACACGCCATTTTACAATAACGCTATTCGGGGTAAGAGTTTGGAGGAAAGGACCCCAATCATTTAAATCTGCTGACGCAGTTTTTCCCAAAAATAAAAAACATAGTGTAATTACAAAAAACCATTTATGGTTTTTTGTGTTAACAAAACTGGTCATTTTCCCCTCCAAATATACTTTCGCTCCCTAAAAGTATCTATAACCTTTTCAGGTAGTTATATAGTAATGTGTGTGACCACACCTTATCAGGTTGGGTAGATATTGCAAAAAAAATTGCGCCTATTTGGTGGTAAAAATTTAAAAATAGTGCGTTTTCTTTGATTTATCAATTCAAACCTTAAATTATTATCTAAACTCATCCACGTTGGGCAGAGATTGCTTAAAATAGGAAGACAGAAAATTGATATTCTAAACAAAAAACTGCAACCTAATCCCTGATAAATCAAAAATTTTTGAATGACCACTCCATAAAAATTGAGTCTCTCTTCAATAAATAAAAAATTAGAAATACTGATTATCTTCTATACTTTTTATTTGATCATTTTTTGTTATCCAGAAGTTAAAGCAGCAAAAAAATTCGACATGAAAGAGGTAATGCAATTTTCAAAGCACCCCGTTGAAAAAATCTTGGATTATATTTTGATTTCCATGTTGGAAAAATTATCAAGCATGAGGCCGGGCAGCCCTAATAAGCCAAGTGACGCCCTTCACGTGCTTTCAAAAAAATCCAGGTTAAGAATTAAAATTTAATATTTCGACTCAATCTTAAAGTCGGACCATAGAAATAAAAAACTCTGAGAATATATTATCCAAACCTTTTTATTTGAAGGCAGTTCCTGCCTTCGTGGATAAATCGCAGATAGAATCAAAGGAAAAAGCCCTAAAGGCTTTTCTGTTAGAGGCTAAGAAATAGGAAAAGTTGAAAGCCGCTTAATGGTTTTGGTTTAATATTATTTTTTATGATAATATATTTCTCCAGAGTAAAGGCAATTCAATTTCACCAATTCTATTTATTCCATTATCAAGTTGTTAAAACATAATTCATTCCTTTAATAAAACCCCACCGGAGATCACAATGCTTCGAGTAATACACTATGATCCTAAAAGTGATAAAGTGGAATTTGGTAATCAATCTTTAATACACAAGTGGAAGTCAGAGGATGCAAGCTTGATCTGGGTAGACATCCATGGGATAAGTCACGAGGAAGAGCATCGTTTACTAAAAGAATCTTTTAATATTAATTCGTTAGCAATAGCCGATGCTCAAAGAGATAGGCATCCGCCTAAAATAGAATTTTTTGACAATTATTTTTTTCTATTGCTCAAGGGGCTGGACGCCCATACCAGCACCATCAATTTTTCTACCATTCAAATTGCCTTGTTCGCTGGCAAACGTTTTCTGGTTACCCGAAGAGCTCATGAGTCTTTAAGTTTGGATAAGGGCTGGAAAGAGGTTCAAAATGGATCTCTTAATTTTTCCCAGGGACTCAATCATGTCGCCTACCGCATATCCCGCTTGATTACCGATCGATATACCCCCATTGTTTTAGACCTTGAAAAACAATTGGAGGAGTTGGAGGAGTCCATGTTTCAGAATCCAAATGATGATCTGCTTGAATTGCTCTTAAGTAACAACCGGAATCTTAAAAAATTACGCCGTATATTGACTTATCAGAAAGGACTTTTTGATCAACTGGCAAAAAAGAAGGAAGTGCATTTTAGCAAAAATGACCAACATGAATACACGGACATTTTTGAACACCTGGATCGACTGGCAAGTCTATCAAGCCTGTATCAGGAACTGACCCTCGACCTTTTAAATGGATATATTTCATTGAGCTCTCATAAACTGAACAAAATTATTAAAGTACTTACAATTGTCACGGTGGTTTTATTGCCTTTAACTCTCCTCGCCGGAATATATGGGATGAACTTTGAAAGTATGCCAGAACTTAAAACTCCTAACGGATATTATATCGTATTAGGGGTTATGGGTTTTACTGCTGTCGTCCTCATCATCTTTTTTCGGAAAATTAAATGGTTATAAAGTGAACTTATCGGGTTTGTCTAATCATACTTTTGTCTCTGGTCGGATTTAACACTCTAGCTCTAGCCAATTCGAAAATGTCGATGTAAAGGAAAGTGAAAAAAAGAAGAGGTCCCCCTTTCCAGATCCTATGAGCTAGCAACCCAACTGATTGTTTAAGCCATTTGACTGATGTCGATGATTATCAAGCTGAAGGAACTGGAATCGGACTTATCCTAACTAAAAATTTAGCGGTGGCCACAAGGTGTTTGGGTGTGGCTGATGATAGCAATCTGCGAGAAATTTCTGAAAAGCGATTCAAAAATAATAGAGGTAAATATCTCCAAGAGAAAATTTATTAATAGTAAAAGAAGATACCTTCAAAGAGTTTTTAGATTAAATTACTCTAATGGGAATCTTGCAAAAAATAGGACCATAGTGGGACCAAAAGAAATTTTCTATGGGTTTTAGTTGGGAAAATCCGAATAAATTATTGATTTCATAGGCACGCCTGGCAGGACTCGAACCTGCGACCTACGGATTAGAAGTCCGTCGCTCTATCCAGCTGAGCTACAGGCGCAAATTGTTAGGATTTTCTTTGATGGTATTTTGAAGGCAAGCTTCTCGACTTTATCTTTTTTTTAAAACACTATAACAGAATCTTTTGTGGTTTGGTGCATTTACTTTATCTCTTACAATTGACTTCCGTCTTATAGAATTATCTCTGAAATCTTTGCCCAGCAGGGTGGTTGGACCCGTGAATCAGACTATGGCAATTCAAGCAAGATTTCCCACCTATATAAGAACTGCGATTTCTTAACTTTTGCCCTTCATAAATATCACTTATATGAAATACATCCATATGACATTGTTGACAAAGAAAAGGGACTTTTCCCTTTAAAAGCGGACGAAAGTTTGATCCATGGGATTCATGACAGGAAGCGCAATTTTCCAAAGCTGGTGGATGTTGCCATAAAAAAGGACCTCTCTTTTCTTGATGGCACATGAAACAGGTTTCATTGACAGTGGATCGTTTCAACAGGTTAGGACCAAAGCCACCATGAGGATTATGACAGGTACTACAATCCTGTTTGCCTTCCTTTAAGGGCATATGTGATGTTCGGAACATTTTTGCCCTTACATTTCTATGGCAAGAAAAGCAACTTCGCTTTGGATCTTCCGTTATTAACAATTTTTGTTTTCCTCTTTTCTTCATCACATAATGACAATTATCACAACTGATTTCCATCATCTCGTGAGAACTTCCTTTCCATGCCATCAAATTTGAGTTTTCATGGCATTGTAGACAAATTGCATTTTTTTTGGAGGACTCCGTTGAGGCAAAGGACACTACAAATTTTGCTCGTGTTTTTTTTGCAGCAGATGGTGATTGTTTTTTAATAGAAGATATCTCGTTTAAATGTTCACTCATGGGACCGTGGCAAGTTTCACAAATGGTGGCTAAGTTTTTTCCAAATTTTGTAACCAGCCATTTGGCGTGCTTGGTTCGTCCAAACGCCTTTATATAGTCCTTGTGACATAACAAGCATTCAGTTTGATCATTTGAGTGACCTTTTTGAGGAATAGAAGCAACCCCTTTAAGATTGGGATTAATTTTTTCCCAATTAATTTTTTTTTCAGCATGAAGTTGTGACGGAACCGCTACACTCAAGGTCATCAAAACAAAAAAAGTTTGGATAAAAATTCTCAATTTAATTTCCTTAAAGAAACGCAGAGGACCATAATTTTAACTTTGAGTACTATTTTGGATTTTAATTTTTTACTTTTATTAATACCTTATCCATAATCGGCGGATTATAAGGAATATGGTTTCCATAGGAGAAAAGTGCAATAATCACGTGGTTTCCGGGTTCCATTTTTAATTTCACACAGGTTTGTGCCTTAGATAAGTGGATAGCCTCTTTCCGCTTTAAGGGTTTGCTCAAATCTGTGGGCAAGGAACTAAATAAAATATGATGATGGCCAAACCCATCTCTTGCACCATTATCCGCAGGTTCCAGAATTAAGCCTTTCACCCCCATACAAACTTTAAATGGGTTCGTTACTTCTGTTCCACTTTCAGGAAGAGTGATAATGACTTGCCTTTCATCAGCCCATCCTAGACCAATAAAAAGAAAGAAAATAAATGACCCTAAAAAACAATTTATTTTAGAAAAAGATTTAAAAGACATTTTCATCAAATCTAAATAAAAATTTAAGTATATTTTTTTGAATTGACAAAACCGTTAATAATCTCAAGAAAGTTAGCTATTTCTAATGGTTTAGTGATATATGCTTCAAATCCGGCACTCATTGCTTTTTGTATATCACTTTCCATAGCATCTGCACTAATTGCCACAACCGGGATATGTTTCGTCTTTTCAATTGATCTTAATATCTTCAATGCTTCAATCCCATCTAACTCCGGAAGGTTAATATCCATTAAAATTAAATCGGGCTGATGAGTTTTGGCCAGTTCAATTCCCAATTTTGCCTGAGGAGCTGAAAGCAAGTGAATAGATTCGTGAACTGATAAAATATCCTCAACCAAACTTAGATTCAATGGATTATCTTCCACATATAAAATTTGAAAATGGTCTAAAGAAGCAAAATGTTCTTTTTCTTCCTGTTTAAAATCAGGCTCCTTTTCTAATAAAAAATCACCTTTCACAAGATTTAATTCAATGAAAAATATAGTTCCTTTATCTTGTTTGCTTTGAAAAAATATTTCTCCCTCCATCAAGTTTACCAATCTTCTGGAAATCGCTAATCCAATTCCTGTTCCATCCACCTCCGTATTTTCCCAATCCAATCTCTCAAAGGGTTGAAAAATTCTTGACTGCTGTTCAAGAGAAATTCCTATTCCCGTATCTTCAATTTTAATACAAACCTTATCGGTTCCCTTTTTTTCATATGAAATTCTCACTAAGCCATTTTCTATATTGTATTTAATCGCATTAGTAATTAAATTAAGCAATACTTGCCGGAGTCTCAGTTTATCTGCAAGAATAATGACCGGTTTTTTTCCTTTACAATTGTCTATAATTTTTACGGAATGCTCTTGTGCCATAGGTTGGAGAAGCCCGATTAATTCGTCTTTTAAATCAATAAAGTTTACCTGATCTAATAATAAACCAATTTTTCCTGATTCAATTGAAGACAAATCTAATATTTCATTAATTAAAGCTAATAGATGATTTCCTGCAATTCGAATTTGTTTTAAGTTTTGTTCAAAATTGGCAATTTTATTTTTTTGAATTTGCATCTCCATTAACTGACTAAAGCCCAAAATTGCATTCATGGGTGTTCTCAGTTCGTGGCTCATTCTTGATAAAAATTCACTTTTAGCCTGATTAGCCTTAATAGCCTCCTCTTTCGCATTTTCTAAATCCTGAGTTCTCTCTTTAACACGGTTTTCCAATTCTAAATTCAGGTTGGTCATTGCCAAATTTTGCTTTTGTATTTGTGCAAGCATTTGATTATATCGATCTACTAAAACCCCTAACTCATCTTCACTTTTCTTTTCAGCACGAATCCTATAGTCTCGTTTTAAAGCAACGCGGTTGGAAACATCTGCTAAGTGCCTTATGGGTCTGGAAATATGATTGGATAGAAAAATGGCAAGAAAAATTCCAATCAATAAAACCACAGATGCAAAAACAATAGATTCAGTTTGGTTCAATAATATTTCACGATTTAACGATTCTAAAGATAACCCAATGAGCACCTTTCCTTTATAAATGGATTTTTGTTTAATCTGGTCAAATGCTTCAATGTCTTGTGATAGAAAAAGCACCTCGTCAATTAAAAAGGAACCTGTATTTTGTAATAGTAATTTTTGATCCCATTTACTTTCTTTTTTGGGGTCTAAGGTGGCAACAATCTCACCCTTTGAATCATATATAGAAAGAAAAACTAATCGTTCATCTTGTTTCAACCAGTTGATGGTGTTTCTAATATATTCAAAATCAAAATTTTTAAATCCAAATGCCGTAGTTTCAGAAACCACTTTTGCCATATTTTTAATTTCACTTTTGGCGGACTTTAAGGCAAAGCTCTTACTCTCGTTTACTGAAAACATTATGATAACAACAGAAACCAGGGAAAGTACCAGCACAAAGCTCACAAGAATTTTCGTACGAATTGGAAGTTTGGAAAATATGTTTTTCAAGGAAAAGTTCAAAGCTTTATTAATCTCCAATCCTATAAACAAAATACAACATAGCTAAATGTGCCTCATAATCTTGAATCGCTCGACTCAATAATATTACTCTTCCACCCGTTGGGGTACCAAGAAGAATATCGAGGGGTTCAAATTGGTTTAGAGCAAAATCATTGTTTTCAAAGTTCTCATATAAATAGGATAACCCCACTAAAAACCTCTTTGTAATTTTATATTCACATTTAGTGGTAAAACTATGCAAAATCGTTTTCAAATTTGGTAAATTTTGTGGACTTGGCAAAGCCGATCCTGCTATAAAATTGAAACCGGAATTACTACTGGTAAAGGTATATTCTAAATCCCAAGTCAATTTATTTTTTAAAAATGAAAAATGTGCACCGGTTCCAGTTGTATAAGACTTATCATTTGTTTCTAATTGCCAATTGAAATTGGGATTGGATCGTGATCCTGGAATACCAAAGTTATGAGCTCTTCCCATTTGATCTTTATTCCAATGGTTATAGGTAAAAAAAGCAAACAATGAACTTTCCTTCTGGAAAGCGTAATTCACATCTATTGTTATTGCTTGATTTAAAGCATCTCTTAACCCTAGAACTCCATCAGTATAGTTATCCTTTTGCAATTGGTAATTTAAACCAAATACTAGAAACTCGCTGGCCACTAAGGAGAAGTTCCAACCAAATTTAAAACGATCTCGATCAGCAATATCAAACCTTCTAAGGTCCTGAAGTTTAGCAAGCAATGGCGCGGTTGGAGAAGTTAAAAATGCCGAAGTGTGCCGACTATTAGTCACCTGGGTGGCATCATACGTACTCCCAGATTTCGTTGAAAATGAAAAACTAAGGTTAGTGGTAATATGAGATAAGTAGTTTAAAAGCATGCTAATTTTAAAAATATTTTCAATGGTATCTTCCACGGCTCGAAAACTTCGATCAAATATCTCTAATTCATAACCTAATTTCAGACTGGTTGCGCGAAATAATTTATAGGTACCCTCCAATTGAATTTGATCTTGAATATATTCATAAGGAAGACTAAAAAGGGAAGCCTGATCTGCAGGTAGCACTTGGGCACCCGTATCGTTGATCACGGGCATAAATAATGTCTTCGGAGTGCTATTGATTGTCTGATAATGTCGAAATTTGGCTTTTAAATTTAATTTAGAGTTCAACCTGGAATTGGCTTGAAGGGTAAAATGCAGGATATGCATTTTTGCTTCCGCAGAGTTTCGAGGTAATAAACTGGTATTTGTGTTCAAAGAATAGGGCAATAATTCTTCATCCTGATATGAAAAACTATATTCTGCTGTTGCAGAAATTCTGGTAGTGGAGGAAAGATTCGCTCCACCTGAAAAACTCAATCTATGATATTGATGGTCAGGTTCTCTAGAAATACGGCCCTGATTAGGTAAAGCACCTACTGCAAAAGGGGAAGCACGATCAAAAAAACCTACCGATCCCACATATGGGCTTTCGAACAATAAGGATTCTTTACGATTATCATGGAGTGACAAAAGATAATCCACCTGCCATTGAACCTTTTCTCCAGAATAGGCAAATGATGCAAGAATCTCGTTTGTAACTTGGTCAACTGGAGCCGGAAGAATGACAGCATGAGGATTGGCGGGGTGATTACCTACCACCCCGCCAAAAGATTGAATTCCATTTTTGTTGATCCGTTTATATTCTACGGTCCAAGATTTTTTCCCAAAGATTTTTGAAAAACCAAACATGGCAGTATTTCTATCATCTATTTGTAAATCCAAATTATTTGAATTAGAAATTACATTTGGAGCCGCTGGTACAGTAATCGTCGCTGGTGCTATACTTAATTTTGCCAAACCAGGGTTAATAGAAAGTTGCCCACTCCCTCCTCCTGTAAAAGGGGTTAAGTTTTGGCTAAATAGCAAATGAGGGTTTTGGTCATATTCTCCATATATCTTATAATTATTTGTTTGACCGGCTTCTATATAAAGGTTTCTATTATCCAATCCCAAGTTATCCACCCAAAAATCTAAATAATAAGTCTTATATATATAACTCAGCTCTGCTTCACCAACTGCATACCCTCCATTGTCATCAATACCAGTATATTCCCCGAATTTAAACGTTTCTCGGCTCAAGGTGGCTGAACCAGCACCGATTTTCACATTTCCCGATAGTCCCTCATTCACAAGACCTTCTGTACCTGGTGGAGATTTTATCTCGTTACCAACAATTTCATATACCTCCTCTTCCAATTTATCTTCAGAAAACGAAATCTTGGTAACGCTGAACCAAAAAAAGTGGCTAAAAATAAAAAAGATAAAAAGTTTATGAACCATTTAGAGAAGCGCTAACTAATTAATCATTCAAGTGAACAAATTATTAAAAAATGCGTGGTTACATTTGAAATAAATTTTAGAATATGGTTTTAGAAAATAGAAAAAAGGAGCATTAAAAAGAAGAATGTACTATAGGTCTCTACAAGATCCTAAAAGGAATAAACCAATTATTATAATCAGAAACAATCTATACAAAAGCAACTAAAAAATAGTATTTTAATCTAAAACCCAATTCATAATCACAAGAGTAAGGCATTTTTAAGAGTTGAGACATATTTAAATCGTTATTTATTGAAATAAAATACCTTTAAAATCAATGCTTTATTCGATTTCCGATAATTTAAACCAAATATAAATTCCATATTAATTCGACCCTTTAGTTTCTGAAATTTTCCAAGTTTTGGGAATTTTTTCGGCTAATAATGTAATTTTGATTTGCTAAAAGTGGGTGGGAAAACTTGGTGACCGCTCCATCAGACCAGTGAATCTCTACTTCTTGAACAGATTCAAAAGCTCCTAAGCCGAAATGAACTCTCGATCCATCAAAGGAACGAAAACCTCCACTGGCTTTTACCTCGCGGAATTGATTCCGTTTCCATTCGGGTCCATACCGAATAATTATTCGACACCCAATACAAAATCGATTACCGACTTCTTGTTTTAAGTCGAAGGTAATGCTGTTACCCTTGGTTTCATTATTTCTATAGATTTTAAATGGGCCATAAAGAGTATTAGCAATGATATCGAGGTCCCCATCATTATCAAAATCCAAATACGTATAGGAAGAACTATGGTCTAAATCTTCTAATCCAAATTCTTTTTGTGAAGGTTTAAAACTTACTCCTTTCTGATTATGAAAAAAATTGTTGGAGGCAAATTCTTGGGTTATTAATACACCATTCACAACATATAAGTCCTGCCACTCATCATTATCTAAATCAGCAAATTTGGCATTCCAACTCCATTCAGCCGTTTGCGCGTTAGTATTCTCAGAAATATCTTCCCAAGCATTGTTCCCCTTCCCTTTTAAAAGAATATTGGTCAAGGAACGAATAGGTATTTCTTCCTTTCTATCAAACTTTATAAACTCTGCATCGAAATACTTTCGACAAAGTGTTTGGCTCAATGGATGGCTTTTAACTAATTTCTCACATAAATTAGGCTTATCTTTTTTTATAGCCAGTAAAGCCATACGAGTAGCCATACAATTTCCTACTTTTTCGCGAGATCCCAATTGATCACATCTTTCTGAAGTATCCTGCTTTTCCGGATTGAGTAAAGTCACCAACTTTATAAGGTTGTGGCACAAATCCGGTTTCATAACACTTACTCGAGAATTACAGAAATTTCTACCGACTTCTTTCATTCCCTGACCAAAGATATTGGATACGACATCAATTCCCCTACTAAACCCAATATTAGCCAGGTAAATGTCCGGTATTAAATCATTATCAATATCCCCCGTATCCATACTCATAGTATTCTCAGTCGTGATAGGAATAATACTATCCTGTTTTAATATTTTCTTTAAAACCCCTTCTCCTTGACCCCAATAATAAGTATCTGCAACACGATAATCATTTCCAATCAACAAATCTAATTTTGAATCAAAATTAATATCTGAAAGAAGCGAGGTTTGAGTTTGTCCCGGAATTCCTGGTAAGTTTTTCAATTCAAACTGGAGTCGTTTATTCAATACTATTTGATTTTGAGATTGTTTAAGAGGCGTTCTTGTAAGAACCCCTAAAAAGTAATTGCCATTTACAATATCCAAAAAACCATTTCCATCTATATCACCAAAAGAAACTGAATTCGTAAGCAATGCAGAATTGTTAGGAACAATTATTCTTTTAGGAAGAGGTTGCTGATTTGAAGATTGGACCCATAAAAAATTCCCATTATTAAAAGTGGTTGAAAATATATCCAACGCTCCATCATTATTCATATCTACCAGAGCCACATTAATTGCTTCATTTTCAGAAAAAGTGTCTTGGGAAATTTCTAGCTTTTGAAATTTCTGTCCATTGATGTTTTGATAAACTTCAATTCCTTTATCAGTTGCAATGGCAATATCCACCCATCCATCCCCTGTAATATCTCCTGAAGAAATTCCTCGGCCAAAAAAGAATGGATCAAAAAAATTAACTGACGATAGCTTATTAAAATATTCAATCCCTAACTCAGGACCAAGTATTTTAGTAAAGGGTGGCTCCGATTCATTAACATTCCGTTCATTATGTGAAAAATATTCTATCGAAATCTCATTCCCCTCAAATAACAGTTTTCGTTTTATAGGTGTGGTTGGAAAATTTTTAATAATCTGAGTTTTTGGGTTAGCAATTTTCTGCTTTATTTTTTTGGTTGAATCCAGTTTATTACCCGAATGCTCCACAAAAGTTTCATAAGTTTTCAACCATTGAACGAATTGATAGTCAGAGTAAACATTGGCCACATATCCCAAACCCATTCCAAGCAAAGCTACAATTAAGTAAAGCTGCAATGCAATTTTTAAAGAAAATGTTCTGTAAACCACCAATGCGGAATAAACACTAAAAGTCCCCAACGTAAATAATAAAGTCATAATGAAACCTTCGGCAAGTCCGGACACTTTCAAAGCTTGGGCAAGCATGACATCAAATGCAATGGGTAGGGGTAAAAAAGTTCCTAGGAATGAAATCAGACCCAGTGTTTTCCAGGTTACAGGCATCCCAATAAACTTCTCAAAGCTCCAGACATGGCTGGCCAACGCTCCCAGAAATCCCGCAAGAAGCATAAAGGGGACAGTTCTAATTACTATGTATTTAAAATTTTGGAAATAATCTTTAAACGATCCAATCACAGATTCAACCCAAGATTCCTTACTTGGCAAAATATCGCATTGAATCGTAGAAGGAGCTTCTTTCAAAGTTTCCTTTTTAATATTTAAATCTTTTTTCGAAATTAGTGGGACAATTAATAACACCAAAACTAAAGTTGCCCCCACTTTTAGTAAGGCCATATAAAAAGGAAAGATTGTAAAAACCATGGTAAGAATAACAATATTCAGAGTAGGTGAACTAAACATAACTGCTAATGCGGTTTCCATTTTACTACCCGCTTCGTAAATTCCTTTTGCAATGGGAGCAACACAATTCACACAAACTCCCAAAGGAGTACCAACCAACATTCCCATCAAACTATTTTTCAATCGGTGTTTTGAAGATTTTTTGGGCAAGTAACTCAATAGGGTCAAAAATCCCCCAGCCAGGACTAAACCAAACGCCATTCCTCTCCAATTAGTTTCATACCAATTTAAAGTAGATATAAAAACTCTTTCATAAGAAGAGGCATTTTCGCTTGGCTGGAAATGAGGTTGATGAGAAAGTTGGTCCTCAAAAGCCTCCATTCCAGACATTGCGGCTTTACTATCCAAGGCAGGGTATCGAGAAATTAACCAGAATCCTAGCGATACAAACACAATGAATACTAATAAAACCAGGGTTCTTTGCTTCTTTTCCATAGTTTCCAGACAGATGAATTCAACTATTCATTATTGGGAAAAAGTCACTTAAATTAACATTATCAATCAATAAGTTTCAAAATTATTTTGCTTTAATAAACATTGAATTTGGCCTCTTTAAAAGGAACGATTCAAAACTTTGTCTATTAAAAATCATTTCACTTTTTTTGTAAGTGATTATTTAAAATTTTTCTATCTGTCTAGGAATAATATTTATAAAAAGAAAATTTACCTTATACTGAAAATGTTACCATTCAATCCTATTTTTTCATTTCGGGGAATATTTTTTGGAAATCGCTTGCATAAAAATACTTTTTTGTTCCAAACCGGATGACAAACCAGAATTAGATCAAAATTTCCCCGAGAATTCTCAGCAAAACTTTAATTTATTTTTGCAAAACTGTCAGAATGAAAAAGAAGTGGAAATCGAGTTAAACAAAAATTTTTATGATTTTTTGATATTTGAATACAACCCATCAAATCCTCCTTGCCAAGAATTTATTGAAAAAATCAAAAAGGATTTTTCTTCAGTTTTAATCATTTATTTAATTCCGGATAAACTTGACATTGAACAGCAAAAAAAAATTGACGAATCAATTGAAGTAATTCAACAATTCTCTTTGGAAAAAAGTTTTTTTGAAAATACAATTTGGACTTTAGTAAGAAGGAAAAAGAGTTTACTGAAGTATAAAAAATTAAAGGATTCTTTTTCCAAAATAAAAAAACGGTTTACAGATAAGCATCAAGTCTTAAGGAAATCTAATGATTATAAAAACTTACTTCTCTCCATGGGGATTCATGACATTCGAAATCCTTTAGGTGCATTAATGGGATATACAGAAATCTTGTTAAATGATCGTGAAATGATTGATGCTTCCGAAATGGAAGAAATTACCCAAATAATGAACTTAACTTGCAAGCAATTAGAAAATCTTTTAGAAGATCTTTCCATGCTTTTTTTCCTGGAAAATGGAAAAATAAAATTAAACAAGACCAAAAGTTCACTAAAGGACCTTATTGAGGATCGTATTCATACTAATAAACCAGAGGCGGAGAAAAAAAATATAAAAATACTTTCAGAATTTGAAAATATTCCAAATATTTACTTTGACTTTCAGCAGATTTCTGAAGTTTTCAACAATCTGTTAAGCAACGCTATCAAATGGTCTTCACAAAACTCAAAAATTTTTATTCAATTAAATATAGAAAATGAGTGGGCAAAAATTAGTGTTAAAGACCAAGGCCCTGGCCTTACTCCGCTTGATCAAGAAAATGTATTTGTACCATTTTCTAAACTTAAGAACAAACCTCAAGGAGATGATATAGGGAGCCAACTCGGGTTGGCTATTAATAAAAAAGTAATTGATTTACATAATGGAATTATTATGGTTAAAGGAACGCCCAATCAGGGGGCTACCTTTAGTTTTGGTTTGCCCTTAGAAAACAACAAACTTCCTGCCAAATAATATTTCTAAAATTAATTTACAGCTTCACTATTTTCTATCTATTCAAAAATTATTGATTTTGTTATAAAGTGTGACCCAATATTTGTAAAAATTAATTTTTAAATATTAAATTGGGGAAAAATGGATACTATGCGCAAAGACAGATTTAATATCGAAATGGAAGATATTGATACTTTCTCTTTAGAACGTTCTAAGGATTGTCAGGAATGGGAAGATGTTTCAAAAGAGGATATTAATGAAGTTTTAGATAATGTTTCTGAAGAAAAAGCTAAAACATTTCTAGGGGTAATTAGAAATGGAAGTATGTGCCAATTGAATGGCTTTTTCTATCGAATAATCCCAGATTGATTTTTTTCATCCCCATCATGCCGCATCAGCTTAATATAGTATTAATTGAACCCCAAATACCCTCCAATACCGGTTCTATTGGAAGACTTTGTTTGGCTACTAATTCTACTCTACATTTAGTTGAACCTTTAGGATTTGAAATTACTGATAGTAGATTGAAAAGGGCAGGATTAGATTATTGGCAATATTTAAACTTAAAAATTCATCCTAACTGGAATACCTTTTTGGAATCTCTTCCCTCGGATACGCACAAAGTATTTTTTTCAAAAAAAGCAAAACCTTTATACTCTGATTTTAGATTTAAGGAAGGAAGCTATTTAATATTTGGAAAGGAAACTACCGGCCTACCCCAACCCATGTTCGAAAAATTTCCTGATGAAATTGTTAGAATCCCTCAATATGATTTGCGGGTTCGCTCCTTAAATTTATCCAATGTTGTATCGATTGCTGTTTATGAAGCATTAAGACAATTGGGTTTGTAGGATTAAGCCTTTTGAAAGTTAACTCTCAACTGAATTTTTTCTCCATTCACATCAAAGGGAACTAAAAATTGAGGACCGCTATTTTCTGAAACCTCATTCCATTCAACTTCACCCATTTTAGCTTTGGGTAAACCTAGCTGGAAATTTAATCCCGTTCCGTTTAAATTTTGTGTAGATTCATTTGAATGCACTAATTTAAAAATATCATTGGAATAATCTGCAATTTTTACTTTAACTATCCCACCGATTATATTTCCCAATTCCTCTACAACTCCACATATCATGGAAAGATCAATTTCCCCAAAAATCATTTCATAAATAGAACAAGCCACATTTTTTGGGAAATACAAAAAAATCAATAACCGAACTTTATGCTCTTCATCCGTTAAATCGATCAGTGAACTAAAGTCTCCTTCAACATCACCATTCTCAATAGGATCACCTGGTTCCGCCGCAATCATATATTGTCCAAAAGATTCAACTGCTGACTCAACAAATGCAGAAATTATTTTCCCATCTACTGAACCTTGATCATCTGTACAAATAGGTTTGGAGGATTTTTCACGCTTTTGTTCAAAACAAACAAATCCATTTTTTTGATTTAATCCTTCGATAGCTTGGGCAAGCTCCTCTTTTAAAAATGGCTTTCCTAAATAACCATCTGCACCATAATTTTGAATTTTATCAATTAACGAAGGATATTTTTCACCACTTATAATTAGTAATTGTGCATTGCGGTTTTTTATATTCTCATGATTCCTAATCTTCTTAATCAGACTCTCTACACTTATAAACTTTAAATGAATACTTGTTGTTATCAATTCGAATTCACGTATATCTAACATCATTAACGCTTGTTGACCATCTGTAGCCAAGTATATATTTTTTGCATCAAAACCAATTCCTATCAAAAAATGTTTAATCAAAAGTGTCATGCTATTGGAATTGTCTACAACCAAAACTTTCCATCCCTCGCAGCCTTTTCTCATAAGATCCTGAAATATAAAGAATTAACGTAAAATTAAAGCGAGGTAATTAAAAAATATTAATCCTCACTTAAGAGTTTTTTAATTTTAAAAATTTAAACTGGGTACACAAGTAATAGGCTTTAGGTTTCAGGATAACATAAGAAAAATGTCATTCAACCACAGGAGAGGAAAACAAAATGAATAAAAAACTAAAAAGTTTAGGATTAATTCCAAAGATAAATTTATTATTTTCATTGATGGTATTAACCATAGGAATGGTTGTACTTCCAGGTTTTAGCGAAGCGGCCGGTACATGCCCTCAACCTAGAAAAACAAAATCCGCACCTGCTAATCTGCAAAAGATAGCAATTCCGGCTAATGCAGATGCAGCAGCAGGTAAAAAAATATTTGAAAAAACTTCAAAACCCTTGGCTTGCAAAATGTGTCATGGAGAAAAAGGGGATGGTAATGGGAAACTGGGTAAAGCCTTGAAACCCGCTCCTCGAAATTTTACTTGTGACGCAACAATGAAGAATATTTCTGCGGGTCAAATGTTTTGGATTATTAAAAATGGTTCTAAGGGAACCGGCATGGTTGCTCATGGGAAAACCCTAAAGGATCCGGATATTTGGAACGTTGTTAAATATATTCGTACAGATTTGATGAAGTAATTATTAGATTGGATATCCCGATTTCCAATTTGTCTTAAGAAAGGGAGGTAACCATGAAAAAACAAATTTTAAAACCATTAATTTTAATTTCAATTATTTTAATAGCGGCACTGCCCGCATATGCTAAAAAGAGTAATTATAAAGTCATAAAAGTTGAAAACGGTGGAACTCTGACTGGCGTAGTTAATTTCAAAGGAGAGGTACCTCCACCTTTACTTGAGGATCTAAAAAAAGGAAAAAACTCTGAGTTCTGCTCAACTCACCCTGACGCCGGGAAGGATGGAATCCGACCTAGAACTAAGGTTTCTGTTGCAGACGGGAATCTTGAAGGTGCAGTAGTTCTCATTGAAGCAATTAATAAAGGAAAAGATTGGAGTAATGAGCCAATTAAATTCGACTTTAAAAATTGTGATATTTTTCCAAAAGTAACTGTAATTCGAAAAACACCTAAAGGTATGAAAGAAGGTCTTGTTCTTATCGAAAACCATGATCCAGATATCCTGCATAATCCGCATGGATATTCCAAGGTGGGCGCAAATGCTAAAACCCTTTTTAATAAACCTCTTCCAAGTAAGGGAGACGTTGCAGATGTCACAAAAAGTTTAAAAAGGTTTAAAGCAAAAAAAGACAAACATTTTTTCCTGCAATGTGATCAGCATAATTTTATGGAGGCAGATGCACGAATTGTCTATAACCCATATTTTTCTGTCACTGGGAAAGATGGTGCTTTTAATCTGGACCAAATTCCTGCAGGCACCTATAAAGTTACAGCTTGGCATCCATACCTTGGCCAAGTAACTCAGGAAGTTAATGTGCCAGCAGGCGGTAATTCAAAAGTAACTTTTGAATTTTCAAAATAAAAACCTAACCTCCCATTAGGTATGCGTCGGAGTGAAAACTCCGGCGCATTTTTTTTACAAAATTTTCCTCTTATCCTCTCACTGAAATCCTATTGAATTCCTTAGTTTTTAGAGGTATAAACGAAACCTATATTAATCCCTTGGGATGTGAGAGTATGACTCAAAAATTAGTAAGTAATATCTGGACATTGGGCATTACTTTAATGGGAGTTGCCGTATTATTTTTTTCTTCCTGTCAGGAATCTAAAGAGACCCCAAAACAAACTACCATTTCAAAACAAACCCATCAAAATCAAGACTCCTTCCTTAAATTCGTAAAAGAAGGCAATATAAAAAAAATTGAACAAGCATTGAACTCCAATCCTCCACTTGATCAAAGAATATTAAATGAAAGTCTTTTCCTCTCACTAGATTCTAATCGGCCCGATATAGCAAATATATTGTTGGATCATAAAGCTGATCCCAATGCAAAAGATAAGGAAGGATTTACGGCATTGATGGAAGCAGCGTTACATGGTGATCTAAAAATGGTTCAACGGTTACTTCAATTAGGCGCAGACTTTAATGCTATTGATAACGAAGGTAGAACGTTATTAATGTGCGCAGCTTCCGGAGGAAACTTAGAGATAGTCAATATTCTGCTCGAAAAAGGGGTAGATGTAAATGCACAAGACCAATATGGTTTTACGAGTTTAATGTGGGCTTCGGCTGCAAATCAATTTACCATAGTAGATTCTTTGATCAACCATAATACTAATACACAAATTTCAAGCAATAATGGCTATACGGCATTATGGCTAGCAGCCATCCGTGAAAATAAAAAAATCGTCAATCTACTTTTAGAAAAAGGTGCCAAGGCAGAAATCAAAAATCAAGATGGGTTGTCTCTATTGATGGACCTTGCAGTAAGAGGAGATGTTGAAATTGTAAAATTGTTATTAGAGCATGGAGCAGATGTAAATGCTAAAGACCATTTTGGCCGCACTCCACTCATTGACATTGCTTATCGCGGAGAAATTGATAGAGTAAAATTGCTCCTCGATCATGGTGCCGATGCAAATGAGAAGGATAATGAAGGGTTAACTGCTTTAATGGCCGCTGTTGGAAGAGGAAATAATGAAATTGTAAAGCTTTTACTAGATAAACAAGCCGACCCCAACGCAAAAGATCAATTGGGAAGAACTCCCTTGATGGATGCCGTCCAAGGCGGGAAATTGGAAACTGCCAAATTACTGCTGCAACATAAAGCTGAAGTAAATATTAAAGACTTACACGATATCACTCCTTTAAAAATAGCTGCCGCCAGAGGAAATTTAGAAATCGTTAAATTGTTATTAGACCACGGCGCAATGTACCGATCTTCTAAAGGAGAAGGCTTTACGGCTCTCACCAGTGCCGCCTTTGGCGGAAATCCTGAAGTAGTCCAACTCTTCCTGAGCAAAGGTGTTGATATCAATGAAAAAGATAATCGTGGTTTAACCCCATTAATTAGCGCCTCTTTTGGCAATAATCTGGAAATTGTGAAAATGTTGTTGGATAAAAAAGCCGAAGTCAACGCAACAACTAATAACGGTTGGACCGCCCTAATGAGTGCTGCCTTTAGCGGAAACGAAATAATTGTAAAGCTATTGCTTCAGAATGGTGCTGATATCGAGGCCAAAACACAGGATGGATGGAATGCAAAAAAAAGTGCTGAAATGGGAGGACATAAAAAAATCTTGCAACTTCTAACAGGCTAATTAAGCTGTAGGGTTCGTATAGATTGTTTCAATATTTTCAAGTCAATTTCCTGGTCAAAAATAGCCCGTGTACTTGTGGAAAACCGCTTCGCGGTTTACACACAGGGTTCACAAGCTCAGCTTCTACAAAGGAATCCTTTTGATGGCTAATTTCATTGAAAGTTGCTAAAAACCCGGTTCTAAAAATGTTTGAAGTATGGTTTAGAGAAACAAATTGAAACCATGTCTACGAAACTCACAGCAAGAAAAGATATACTAACTCAACAACACCTGATTTTTTCCATTTGACTTGGCTCTTAATAAAGCTCCATCGGCTCTTTTAAATAGAGACAGTTCATTATCCCCTTCTTTAATTTCAGCTAATCCGACACTCACTGTAATTTGAACGCGCTTTTCCTTATCCGCATACACATCATTCACCAAATGAGTGCGAACATTGTCTATACGAGCGCGAAACCTCTCAGCAACTGCTTGAGCATCTTTTATTTTGGCCTTATTAAAAATAACTGCAAACTCTTCCCCTCCATATCGAAACACAACATCATTTTCTCTAATTGAAGTACGGATTATATTAGCAATAGAAATTAAAGCATTGTCGCCGGCATCGTGACCAAACTTATCATTGATGCTCTTAAAGTTATCAATATCAATTACTCCAAGACAAGCCGGTTCCTTTAGTCTGTTAAAATGATTGACCATTTGAGAAATTTTCATATCATATGCAGCTCGATTTAATACTTTTGTCAGCGCATCAATAATTACTCTCGCTTCAGATTCCTTTAAACGTTTATTAAGTTCCTCACTTAATCTTTGTGATTTCATTAATTGCGTTTGAACAGCTGCAAACCCTTGTTTAACTGATCTTGTTTTTTCCAATATTTTCTTTTTTAGAGCACGAATATCCTTTAAGTCGTCAGTTTGCTCCATTTCCCGAATAAATCCATCAAGTTCATTATCAAATGTTCCTGTGGGTTGGGCAATTTCTTTAATGCTCACCGTCAATTCACGTACCACATCAACCAAATTTTCTTTTTCTAGGAGACGGAAATCATCTTCTATTTTCTTATTATCAAAATACTCAGAGACTTCTTTATGTAATCCGGTGGGCTCTTTTTCCTCAAGAGTTTTTTCAATTACACGGTTCAATTCACCTAACTTTCCTGAAAGGCTTTGTTTCTCTCCTAAAAGGAGGATGATTCCATTTGCAAAAGCAATGACTATTCGGGACAAACGCTCAACATACTCCACGGAAACCAATTGTCCACCGGGCAATTTGATTTTGTCATTCATTGTTTGGACTTCTCTAACCATTTATTTTTAAATTAGATATTTCAAAGGGGTCTTTAAAATTGTAACAAAATTTGGGGAGAGGCGGAATATTTCTAAGGTTAAAATTTGCGGGTTATTTCGAAGTGCTTTGGGCACACCGGAATCCAAAGTTGGAATTCCTCACATCTGGTGCTGACCAATACCGGGTTACAGAGGTAATATGTTTGATACTGGAATACCAGGATCCTCCTCTTAAAACTTTATCCTGGCCATTTTCAGGACCTTTTGGATTTTTTAAGGGGCTCTCTTCATAATAGTTTCTATCATACCAATCAGAATTCCATTCCCAAACATTTCCGGCCATATCATAAAGCCCAAATGCATTAGGAAGTTTTTTTGCTACCGGATGAGTTTTATCATCTGCATTATCATCAAACCAAGCGTAATCACCAGGCTCATCATTTTCCCAAAAATGCAGAGACACTGAACCTCCTCGAATAGCTTTTTCCCATTCAGCTTCAGTGGGCAAACGCTTTCCGATTTTAGAGCAATAAGCTTGCGCTTCAAACCAGGTTACTTGATCAACAGGTAAATTAGGGTTTTGAAATTTTGAAGGATTGTCCTTCATCACTTCTACATATTCCTCCTGAGTCACTTCATGGATATCAATGAAGTAAGAATCTAAAAATACTTTATGGGGAGTTTTATTGCTAACTCCTTCCCAACCCATAGTAAACTCACCTGCGGGTATATTCACCATGCTCCCTAGTGAAGCTGACCAGGAAATTCCTGATTTAAAGAAAAATACGAGAAGGAAAAAAACTGAAAACTTTCTCATTGGAGAATATTGAAAAAAATTCATGACTTTTATTTTCAACCTTTCTTACTAAGACATTTTTTCAAAAAATCTTGGCCTTATTTTGATGAAAACTATAATATCATAGTCCTTTTAAATTAATACCCACTCTAATTAAGGAAACACCTTGAGTTTTTGGAATTTATTTAAAAATAAAAAATTAAAAAAACTTGAAGAAGCTGTTGGTAAAAATCCACTTGACCCAAAGGTTCACTTTGAATTAGGAAATGAGCTAGAACTGACTGGAAAGTATAAAGAAGCCATTAAATCATTTAAAGAAACCATTCGATTGCACCCTACCTCTGCAGAGGCTCATTATAATTTGGGAATAATTTTTGCCCAATTGGAGGAAGGAAGAGAGGCTATCAAACATATGGTTCAAGCGGGAAATCTTTTTTCCCAAAGAAATAATTCTTCAGACCAAGAAAAAGCACGGATAAAACTTCGTGAACTACACAAAAAGTTTCCTGAAGCTTTAAAAAAGAAGGACTCGAAAGATTCATCGTAATAACGTCAGGAAAGCCATTACTCCGCTATCCAACCCATATTTAAGAATTATTTTATCTAAATGCGCTTTTTTGAATTAAACTGTAGTCCTGATAAGATTTAATCCATCAAAAAACGATTTTGTCTAAAGAGAAAGAATGAAAGTTTGTTTAATTGAGCCTTCTAAGTTTGTTTCTTTAACAAATTTTGTTTCAACTATTAGTATGCCTCCTATTGGCTTGGCCTATATTGCATCAGCAATCAGAGAAGCGGGGCACCAGATAACGGTGGTAGATAGTCCCGGTTCAGCCCCTCGAAAATATACTCCGTTTCGCGAAGTTAGACTTCGAGGATTATCCAATACAGAAATCATCGAAAGAATTCCCAAGGATTGTCAAGTCATTGGCCTTAGTTGTATGTTTACTTCTAATTGGGTCTATGTGAGAGAATTAATTAGGGAAATTCGAAACCATTTCCCAGATAAAAAACTAATCATGGGTGGGGAACATGTAACAGGTTTTCCAGAGTTTTCATTGCAACAAGCACCTTTAGACCTAATCGTAATGGGTGAAGGAGAGGAAACCATTATCAATGTTCTCGAATGCTGGGAACAAAATAACTCAATAGATCATTTAAGAGGGATTGCTTTTAGAAAACCCGATGGAATGATTCAAATTAATCCTCGTCACGACAGAATTAAGGAAATAGACAAAATTTCTTGGCCCGCTTGGGATTTATTCGACATTGAATCCTACAACACAGTCAACCAACCCCATGGCTCCTCCCAAGGAAAATTTATGCCTATGCTAGCGACTAGAGGTTGCCCTTTCCAATGCACCTTTTGTACTAGTCCAAATATGTGGACCACCGCCTGGATCCCTAGAAACTATAAGTTAGTAGTTGATGAAATGGAGCATTATCACCACAAATATGGAGTCACTGATTTCCAATTTGAAGACCTCACCGCTATTGTACGTAGGGATTGGATTCAAGACTTTTGTGATGAACTAATTCAAAGAGAGCTAAACTTTACTTTTCAAATGCCCTCGGGGACACGTAGTGAATCAATAGACTTTGAAGTCGCTAAAAAACTAAAGGCTGCCGGGTGTCACGAGTTTGCATTTGCACCTGAATCGGGAGATCCGAAAGTTCTCAAAGCCATTAAAAAGAAGGTAGACCTCCCTGCCATGTATCAAGCAGCAGATTCAGCTCTCAAGGCAGGTATCAATGTGGGATGCTTTTTTATAATTGGATTTCCTGAGGACACACATAGGAGTGTGATTAAAACATTTGGCGCAATGATTAAGTGTGCTTGGAAAGGCTTCACAAACGTCAATCTTAACGGGTACTCTCCACAACCCAATACAGAATCTTTCAATGCCCTTCAAAAAGAGGGAGTCATAAAAAACCTGGACGACAATTATTTAATGAGTTTATTTACCTTTCAAGATTTTGGAGCCAAAAAAACTTCATACAACAAAAGATTTGGTGATCGTGAACTTTCTTTTTTGGTTATTTTCGGGCAAGGCCTGTTTTACATTTTTTACTTTATAAGAAAACCAAAACGCATTTTTCTATTAATCCGTGATCTATTTTCAGAATCTTCAAGTAATAAAAGTAACAAAATGGCAAAGTCTGCTTTAAAAGATGCATTTACCATTATCAAATCCAGGTTAATGAAGCCAATCTCTTAAAAAATCGATTAGGACAAACTACTTTTTGGCAACCAAAAAAGACTGCTTTCCCATTATCTGCCAAACTATGGGAAACTGGAGATACAATTTAACTAATAATGGATGCTGGGGGATTTTGCTTTTGGTGGTAAAAGGTAAAAATTTAGAAATCACCTTTTCAATGGAAAAACTTTTTGCTTCTAAACCTTCAATCAGGCTTTTTTCTGTTAAAGGGACATGATGATCAAAAAAATCCCAATAATCAAACTTGCAATAACGAATATTGGGTTGCAAAATCAAAAATTTCCCTCCCGGTCTTAATAAACGATAGACCTCTCCAAAAGTTTGGAAAACTTCCTCTTTATTTTTCAAATGTTCTAAAAAATTGCTGCAAAAAACAATATCTAAAGATTCATCTAATAATACCGAAATTTCTGTTGAACCAGAGTGGTATACTCTGACATCCGAATCAGCAAAATGAGGAGTATCCTTATTTAAATCTATTGCAAATTTATTTTTACACCTTATATTGTTGATGAAATCGCAGTAACCCGCTCCTAAATCTAAAACATCGCTTTCAAGGGGAACAAACTGCTGAAAAAATTCCGGGCATAATACTTTCCAAATTTTTGTTTTAGCAGAAACTTCTTTATTGCTAAATCGACCTTGATATATTTTTTCTAATGTTGAAGTTAATTGATCTTTTTCTAGCTTATCCATTTGTCAAATTCTAATTATTAAAATAAACTTTGCAATTAAGTTTAAACTAAATGTTGTTTATTTAAAATTTTAAATAAAAATAATGGAACTGACACCCTCTTTAAAAAGAAAAGAAAATATAAAAACCCATTATTGGGAAAAAATTGATTATTTTATTGAAATTAGAAAACAGTGGCGTACCCAGATGGTACGTCACTTGTTTCACCTTCTCCCAGGTGAAAGCATTTTAGAAATTGGATGTGCCAAAGGATCCTGGACTCGGGTTCTTGAAGAGTCCACTAAAGAAAAAAATCCTATTTCCGCAGTCACCTTCGATCAAGATTACTATGCCCACCTTCAGTCGCAAAACTTTTCCAAAAATGTAGAAATAAATTACTTAGAAAATTTTCCTGGGACTTTTGTAAATAAAAAATTCGATTTCATAGTGGGATGGCATATGCTCCCTCAAGAAGGCTATTCACAGTTTCTCTTTGAATTGAAAAAACTGCTAAAGCCGGGTGGGCAAATTCTTTTATTTGAGCCAAACCCTTGGAATCCTTATTTCCAGCTTAGGCGATTGGCAAATAAATTAATATTCAGGAAGTCTAAAAAGGAGAAACCCTATTTTAATAGAATCCAAATGCTATCAATTTTGTCGGAAATTGGTTACACCAAGGTCAAAATACTTCCATATGATTTCCTTTATCCACCTATCCCTAGGGCTTGGCTCTGGCCTATGCAAAACCTTAGTCTGATTTTTGAAAATACCCCCTATTTTAGAAACTTTGCAGGTGATCTTTTCCTTTGGGCGCAAAATCCGCCACCATCCGATTGGAAGCGGCCAAAAGCTAACCTGGCTTCTCATTCCTCTTTATACAATAAAGTTTCAGTAGTGGTCCCTTGCCATAACGAAGAAGCTAACATCAAACCTTTGGTGGAAAGTATACTGGGATTTTACAATGATTATATTTATGAAATTATTTTAGTAGATGACAACAGTAGGGACAAAACTGCTGAAATAGGCGAACAACTAGGACAAACTGATTCAAGAGTCCGAGTGGTGCGTCGCAGTATGCCAAATGGAGTTGGCCGTGCTCTTCGTGATGGTTTAGCTTCAGCAAAAGGAGATTTCGTATTGTCTATGGATTGCGACTTTCAGCACATTCTACCCGAAATGACAGGATTGTTTGATGCCATAAATGAAGGGGCTGATATTGCCATCGGAAGCCGATTTTCACGAAAAAGCGTTCTACTTAATTATCCATTCACCAAAATTATTGCCAATCGGGGATTCCATATCCTGGCCCGTTTATTACTAAAAAAACCTTTTCGCGATGTAACAAATAATCTTAAGTTGATGAAAAAAAATGTAGCGAAAAACATTAATATTGAATCCAACGATTTTGCAGCAAATGCCGAAACGGGTTTAAAACCCATATTATTGGGATATAAAGCTGAAGAAGTTCCCATCTCATGGATCAATCGCTCAATAGATATGGGGTTCTCCAGTTTTAACCTTGTGAATACAGGTCCAAATTATATTATCGTCTTTTTTAAGTTATTTTGGAGACAATTTCGAGGTAAAAATATCATATTAAAAACTTCCCAGGTTAATGCCGATTAATTTTTCTCTCCCTTCCAATTAAAATTCACTTTTAAACTACCTAATTACAAACTTTCTTTTTTTTTAACAAAATAATAGCAAACAATTTCTAGATCAAACTCTAGAAATGCCTTAACCTATTTAATATTCAACAATCAAAACAAAGGAAAAAACTTGCAGTTCCCAAAAGTTCTAGTGGTCGATGACGAAGAAAAAATGTGTTACACACTAAAAAAATTGCTAGAACTCAGTAAATATCAAGCAGAAGTCGCCCATGATGGGCATCAGGCTATTGAAAAACTTAAGAGCTTCGAACCTCATTGCGTCTTACTCGATCTAAGAATGCCAAATATGAATGGTATCGATGTTCTCAAAGAAATAAAATCTCTCCAGCCTGAAACCGCGGTAATTATGACCACCGCGTTTATTACTGAAGAGGCCCAAAATGAGTGTCTTTCAGCTGGAGCTAACGATTATTTAACAAAACCTATCAATTTTCAAACTCTATTAGAAAAAATTGGAGGTCTAGTAAAGTCGGTTCAAAAAGTATCCTAGTTTAGATTCCTACCCTTATCTGCTCTCCCTTTTTTATCTTTGACTAATCTATAGACGAACAAAATCCCGTAGGGTATCATGAGCCAAAATACCAAAACTCCCCACATCAATCCGCTTTCGCCATATCGACTTTTTAAGGAACTAATGGGTTGCCAAATAGTCCAAAAAATATAAAGACCTATTATGAACCCTATTAATATAAAACGCTTTCTCCGCATATCCATTCCCATTGTGTTTATTTTGTTCACCGTAATGATCTGGTTTTTGTTATTTAAAACCCAGCTTTTTGCTAAAACACTAGAAGAATACTACGATAACGGCAAAATTCATTTTAAAAAAAACGTGGACGATAAAAACTTCCTTCATGGATGGACTCGAGAATATTTTAAATCAGGAAAATTGAAATCTGAAAGAATGTACGAACATGGGTACCTTCATGGAATCAGTCGACTATATTATCCAACAGGCGAATTGATGACGGAATGGAAATATAAAGAAGGAAAACGTAATGGTATTAGCCTAGGATACTATAAATCGGGAACCCTCAAGGATAAAGGATTCTATAAAGAAGATCTCTTGAATGGGAACGTTAAAATGTTTTTCCCAAATGGAAAAATAAAAACTGAGTTAAATTTTATTGATGACCGGCAGGAAGGAAGGGGAACAACTTACTTTCCCAATGGTCAAATTCAATTTATTTATTTCTACAAAAAAGGCCATTTAATTTATCGAGAATCTTATAATGAAAAAGGACGATTTATTAAAAAACAAGAATTTCGAAAACCATCAACCTTCCCCTGAACCCATTTTTCAAGCATTTCCTGAATCAAGAGACTATTTAAATCAAAAAAATACTATTTTAGTTTCACATTTTGATCCCCTTAGGGTTCTCCTTAATCATTATTCAAGATATAATGGGATTTGAATGAAAACCAAACTATCAAAACCAACCATTGAAAAACCCTCTCCACTAAAAGCTGTATTGGTAGGGGTTACAAATAATTGTGGTCCCTTATTCTCCTCTTCTCCTTTGAACGAATTAGCAGGATTGGCAACCACAGCCCACTATGAACCTGTTGGATTTTTGGTGCAAAGGATAATTAAGGTCAACCCAAAGACCTATATAGGCAGCGGCAAAGTCCAGGAGCTAATTCAGGCAGTGAAATATCACAACGCAGATGCCGTGATATTCGACGAAAACTTATCTCCGGGGCAAACCAGAAATTTAGAAAAAGTTTTAAATTGTCCCGTCGTAGACAGGTCATGGATTATTTTAGAAATCTTTAGCGACCATGCACGTACTAGAGAAGCTAAAATACAAGTGCAACTGGCCAGGCTTAAATATTCCCTGCCTCGCCTCACCAAAATGTGGACTCACCTTTCCCGACAACGAGGAGGAATAGGGATGCGCGATGTGGGGGAAACCCAGATCCAATTGGATCGTCGAATCATCCGTGATCAAATTTCTAAACTAGAGAAAAAATTAAAAAGAATTCATAAAGAGAAACAAACTCAAAGAAAATCGCGCCAAGGAGTTTATCAAGTTGCCCTCGTTGGATACACCAATGTTGGTAAATCCACTTTAATGAATTGTCTTACCGGAGCTTCTACTTTAGTGGAAGATAAACTATTTGCGACCCTTGACTCAACCATACGAAAAGTAAAAAAGAATTTCCCCTATCCAATATTACTTGCAGATACGGTAGGACTCATTAATAAACTTCCCCACGATTTAGTGGCTTCATTTAAGAGCACTCTGGATGAGGTCAGAGATGCAAATCTATTGCTGCATGTAGTGGACATCAGTCACCCCGATTTCATGCAACAAATGCAAACAGCCAAACAACTTTTAAGAGATTTAGGAGTAGAAAACACTCCTCAAATATTAGTATTTAATAAAATGGACGAGATGAAGGATCCAACAACTTTGCAAAAAATTAAATATGATTTTCCGGATGGGATATTTATTTCTTGTAAGAAAAAGCAAGGGCTCGATATTCTTCGAAAAGGAATAATAGATCAATATGAAAAAAACCTATTGCCCTATAAAGTCACCTTGAAATATGATCAATCTAATTTAATTCCAAGCATAAGACGACACGCTCTAATAATCAAAGAAAAATACAATAAAGAAACCCTAACATTAGATCTTAGAGTTTATCCAAGTCACCAATCCCAGTTACAAGAAATTTTGAATGATAATTTTTCTTTAGTCGCTTCTTAGATTATCTTTTTAATTTTATTTCTTAGCTAACTCAGTAGCTATGTACAATCCTTTATCTGTAACTACATACTTACCTGAAACAGCATCTCCTTTTTTAATATCAGCAATTCCTGAATAACCTGTAAGTTTGGATTGATCATTGATAATGACCGTGAAACGTTTTTTATTTACAGGATCCTTTATGGCAACTTTATTCTTCTTTACCAAGACTTTTTTCACGCTGCCAGAAAAAGAAATATCATCTCCAGAAAATGCCTGCCCTCCCAGTAAACAAAAAATTAAAATAGCGGTTCCAAGAATATATAGTAAAGATTTTTTATGTATCATAATGTCTCCTTAGTAGTTTTAAACCACGATGAGGTTCGCTTGGTTGACAGCTAGCTTCTTTTTGCCGACCCCTTTAAAAAACACAACCAGTTTTAAGTTTTCCTCACGGCCCTCCCGATTGACCACGACTCCTGAGCCAAACTTTGGATGCAATACCTTTGTTCCCACCACATATTCTCCTTGCGAATAGGAAGGCTCCAGGGAATCTGGAATTGAGAAAGTATTTAATTCTTGATATCGATTTACAGGCGACGACGCTGTTTCATAATTATTTTCTTTTTGGATGATATCTCCTGGGATGGAGGATAAAAAGTCAGAGGGTTGATAATTATAAGTATTTCCATAAATATGTCGTCGTCGGGCGTTGCTGATCATTAATCGCTGTTTAGCTCTCGTGATTCCAACATAACAAAGTCGTCTCTCCTCTTCATATTCTTCATTATTGGAAAGTGAACTGGCATGTGGCAACAACCCATTCTCTGCCCCAATAATAAATACACCCTCAAACTCGAGTCCTTTACATGTGTGAAGTGTCATCAAATGTAAAATTCCTTGTGAATCGTCAATCGAATCTTGGTCTGATACTAATGTTGCCGTATCTAAAAAATCCTGTAAATTTCCTTTTTGTTCTGTATCAACAAATTGCTCCACCGCGGTATAGAGTTCATTCAAATTTTCTAAACGACTTCTGCTTTCGACTGTATTTTCCTTTTCTAACATATTCCCGTAACCACTGCGCTCAATCACTTCTCGAACAAAATCCACTGCAGACTCTTCTTCATAAACTTTTTGAAGATGATCCCAAATATTAAGGAATTGAGCAATCTTGTTCACCGCACCCGACTTCACAACACCTTCACTTCCTGCTTGTCGAAATGCTTCCAATAAAGAAATGTTATTGGATTCACTAAAAGCCTCAACTTTTTCGACTGTAGTTTTTCCAATTCCTCGTGTCGGCAAATTAATAATACGCTTGAGAGAAACAGAATCCACCGGATTGATCACGATTCGCATATAAGACAAAATATCTTTAATTTCTTTTCTTTCATAAAAGCGTAAACCCCCAATAACCTTATATGGGATATTTGCATGACGCAATTGATCCTCTAAAACTCGCGACTGCGCATTCGTTCGATACAAAATTGATACATCATCATAGGACCATCCACCCTCTGCAACCCATTCTTGGGCGCAATCGCATACACGACGCGCTTCATCCACTTCATCTTGGGCTCGATAATATTTAATAAGAGGCCCTTTTTCATTTTCTGTCCAAAGCGTCTTATCTTTACGAGATTCGTTTTCTCGAACTACCGCTCCTGCAGCTTGTAAAATATTTTGAGTAGAACGGTAATTTTGCTCTAGCTTCACCACACAAGTATTAGGAAAGTCTTTTTCAAAATTAAGAATGTTTTCTATATTCGCTCCGCGCCAACTATAAATACTTTGATCGTCGTCCCCTACCACACATACGTTTTGGTGATTGCGTGAAAGCAACCGGACTAAATGATATTGCGTCAAATTAGTATCCTGAAACTCATCTACTAAAATATATTGGTATTTGTTGTTGTAATAATCACAAACCTGCGGCTTTTCTCTAAACAGTTTCACAGACAACATCAAAAGATCATCAAAATCTAAGGCATTATTTGCGCGCAAAGTTTGCTGATATACAGGGTAAACATAGGCCGCCTTCATGCGATGGCTATAAGACATTCCATCAATATCAATATCTTCCGGTAATAAATAATCGTTTTTGAAACCACTAATACAATTTAAAATAGATTTGGGAGGGAATGCTTCTTCATTGACCTGGGCCGTTTTCATACATTTCTTAACCAAAGATAACTGGTCTTGCGCATCATAAATTACAAAATCATTAGTGAAACCTAATTCATGAATATGCTTCCTTAATAAAGCCAAACAAAATGAATGAAATGTGCTGATCCAAGGCAAGGTCTCTATAAAGCTTAGCTTATCATAGACACGCTGCTTCATTTCTTTAGCAGCTTTATTAGTAAAAGTGATTGCCAAAATACTTTCAGGTGAAACATTTTTCTCCTGAATTCCATAAATAATGCGTGAAGTGATAACCCGAGTTTTGCCCGACCCAGCGCCAGCGACCACTAAGACAGGACCATCGAAATGACTGACCGCTTTCAATTGTTGAGGGTTTAATTCATTCAATAACATCAGTAAATCCTTTTTATTGCTTTGGAAGATTCGGAGAGTGCTCTGAAACTTTCACTAAAGTCACCTCTAATTTAAGTTCCTTACCCTTCCTAAACACCTTTATGGGAATCGGCTGATTGGGAGGAGTATGTGCACAAATCATAGGTAATTCACGAGAATTAGTAATGGGAGTTCCGTTGAATTCTATGACTACATCACCCTCCTTTAAACCGGCTTTTTGAGCTGGACTGTCTTTTACAATTTCAACAATATAAGCTCCATGTGCAATTGGTAGTTTCAGTAATTCTTTAATGTCTATAGTAATTTCACGGATTACAACACCCAACCAACTGCGGTCGACTTTCCCTTTTTTCTTAAGCTCGGGGAGCACTTTTTTTACCAAGTCAATCGGAAGTGAAAAACCTAACCCTTGGCCCCGAGAAAGCACCATGGTATTAATACCTACTACCTCACCGCGCGTGTTGATTAAAGGTCCTCCACTATTGCCCGGATTAATAGGCGCATCAATTTGAATAAAATCGTCGAAATTGCTATAGCCCAAAGACCGTTTTTTTGCTGAAACAATTCCAACGGTAACCGTCTGCTCCAATCCAAAAGGACTTCCAATCGCCATCACCCATTCTCCTATCTTTAACTTTGAAGAGTGACCAAGAGGTAACACAGGAAGAGGGCCTTTGGTATCTATTTTTATCAATCCGATGTCCATCGCTTCATCAATGCCAATGACTTTAGCTCGATAAAGTTGTCCATCCTTTAATCCCACCTGAATCACATCTGAACCGGAAATAACATGAGCATTGGTTAATATATAACCTTCATAATTAAAAATAAAACCAGACCCTTCTCCACGAGCCCGAAATCCATCTTCCCTCGGTCTATTTGGAGAGGAAGGAAAATTATCCGAAGGATACTCAGAATAAAGTTCAATGGGGATTTTTTCTAAGGCGCGGATATTGACTACTGATGGACTTAATTTTTCTACTAAGTTGCTAAAAAGAGACAACCTTAAATTATCACCGGGGAGAGCGGGTTTGTTCGTATTTTCAGTCCAAAAATCCGAAACAGCGATTGAGGGCAGAACTAAATTCAAAATCCCAATTAACATTAAAAATATAATTTGTTTCATGGATTATAAATTTTGTTAAATAAATAGGTGGATGTAAATTCAAACCCTGCAAATTCATTAGCCCTGTCAGCTTATCATTTTCTTCAGGAAGAATTCCACAAGTAGACAAGTTGACTTTCCAAAGTTTTAAGCCAAATGTTCCCAAACTACACTGGCAAGTGCTTCAATGAACAATGGAGAGGTATTGAGAGATTCTGTCCGACTCAAATGAAGCCCCTTTTCCTCAGCATATTTCTTAAAAGCAATATCAATGTCATACAAAATTTCAATATGGTCACAAACAAAACCCACAGGAACCACCAGGGCAGCCTTTCCTCCCTGTTCTGCAATTTTATCAATGGTATCTTCAACGGTCGGCTCCAACCAGGGAACCGGAATCATACCTTGACTTTGATAGGCTTGATGCCAATTAGAAATCGACACACGGTCCAAAATGCCTTGCACCGTCTTTTCATATTCTGTCACATAAGGATCTTTATCAAATTCAACTGAGCCAGAGGGTATACTATGAACAGTAAAAATTGTGTGGAATTCAGAATGACCGTTCGATCTCAACTGATCTGCTGCAGCTTGGTAACGATCAACAAATGCGTCAATTAAAGCTGGTGCATTCGGCCAACGCGTAATGAACCGAATTTCCATATCACCAACATTACACAAGCCCAATGCCTCGTTAAACGCTTTTAGATATCGTTCCGTACTCCATTTACTGTATTGAGGCGCCAAACAAATTGCAACCAACCGCTCAATGCCGTCCTCCTTAACCTGCCGAACCGCATCTCTTATATAAGGACTCCAATTGCGCATCCCTAAATAAATTTTAAATTCGTCACCCCCACTTTCTTGATTCAAAAATTGTTCTAATTCTTTTGCTACTTCCTGGGTAATTTCTAATAATGGAGAGCTTCCTCCAATAAGTTCATAACGGGATGCGACTTCTTGAATGACTTCCCGCGAAGAAGGAGTGCCACCACGAATGTTTTTTAAAAATTCAGGAATATCTTGAACGCGATTGGGAGCGCCGTGAGCAATTAGAATTACGCCGGTTTTACATTTTACTTGGGAAGAGTTATCCATGATTATATTCGTGCACGATGTCGACTACTGCCTTGACATGATCAACGGGAGTGTGTTGCAAAATCCCGTGACCTAAATTGAAAATGTGGCCAGGTCGGCCCTGGGCACGTTTTAAAATGTCTAGAACTCGGTCTTTGATTATAGGTATCGGCGCAAATAGTATATTAGGATCCATGTTGCCTTGAATGGGGGTATCATGACCTACTTGATTCCAGGCATCATCCAAATCGATTCGCCAATCGAACCCAAACACATCACCACCGGATTGACGAACGACTGGTAACATTGATGAAGTTCCTGTACTAAAGTTAATTACGGGTACTCCGGTATCTTTGAGCCCGGCAAAAACTTTTTTAGAATACGGCTGAATATATTTTTTATAATCACTCGGGCTCATGCAACCCACCCAACTGTCAAAAACTTGCAAAGCCTGAGCCCCGGAACGAACCTGCATTTTCATGTAATCCACTAAAACCTTAACCACTTTTTCCATTAGCAAACCCCAAGTTTCCGGCTCCTCATACATCATTCGTTTGGTGATGGTGAAATCTTTTGCTTTACCACCTCCTCCACCTTCTACCATATAACTGCACAACGTGAATGGCGCAGCTGCAAACCCGACCAATGGCATTTTATTAGATATTTCTGCACGTACCAGCTTAAGCGCTTCACCCACATAACCCAATTGCTCATCGGGATCAACGGGTCTGAGGGCTTCGACTTCTTTGTGTGTACGAACCGGACGCGGAATCGAAGGACCATCACCCACAATAAATTCCAAACCGGTGCCCATTGGCTCCAAAGGCAACAAAATATCTGCAAAAATAATTGCTGCGTCCACTCCCAAAACATCAAGCGGCTGCATGGTTACCTCTGCCGCTAATTCAGGGGTTTGACACATTTCTAAAAAAGAATATTTTTCCTTCATATCTCGGTACACCTTCATGTACCGACCCGCCTGTCGCATAAACCAAACCGGGGTCGCATCCACCGGTTCCCCGCGACACGCTTTCAAAAACCGAAAATCGCCGTCCGTAGTCATATCCACTCACATTTCAAAGTTAAAACCCATGATTATATGCTCTACCTCACCTCAAGATCAAACGGATTTTGGATAAATACTCTACTTGAAATTTTGATATCCGAATTACCTGATTAAAAAGACGTAATCAATCCATAAAATTACAACCAATGATCCTGTTTTCGCCTAAATAGCTGCTATTGGGTTCTATAAGATAATTTTACCTCCTCCAAAACCCAAGGGTCCGTTTCGTAGGAAAGGAGGGACTGAATAATTGGATCTGCTTCTTTACCAAGGAGTTGAATTAAAGCCCACACTGCGTGGGCACGGATAAGAGGTTCTTCATCTTTTAAGGCTTCAGTCAAAACAGGAACTGCTTCCAGGTCTCCTGAGTTTCCTAAGGCAACTGCCACGTTGCGCAACAGTCCTCTTCGCTTGATCCTTTTTACCGGACTTTTACGGAACCGCTCGCGAAATATCACATCATCCATTTGCATTAGATCAATTAGTAAGCGGGTTCCCTTTTTTTCATGAAAGGAGGAGTCTTCGGTGGAAACGGCATAGGAATTCCAGGGACACACAATCTGGCAATCATCACACCCATATATGCGGTTGCCAATGGGTTTTCGAAACTCTCTTGGAATCGGCCCTTTTAATTCAATGGTCAAATACGAAATACAACGGCGAGAGTCCAATACGTAAGGAGCCACAATGGCTTGCGTCGGACAAATTTCGATACAACTGGTACAGGTCCCACAATGATCAATCGCAGGATCTGAAATAGGTAATTCCACATCGGTCAATATCACTGCCAAAAAGTACCAGGAGCCTACACCTTCGGTCAGCAAATTAGTGTGTTTGCCGATCCAGCCTAAACCTGCTTGTTGTGCAAGCGGCTTTTCTAAAATGGGTCCCGTATCGACATAGCTTTTACTTTGGCACCCTGGAAATAATTCCGATAATGTCTTTTCCAATTCCTGCAACCGCGGTTTAATGACATCATGGTAATCCTGATTCAGTGCGTAATGAGAAATGTCCCCGGTTTGAGAGTCTTCTAAAAATTCCAAACCTCGCGGTTGGGTAAAGTAGTTGGTCCTCAAGCACAGGACACTTTTGACCCCAGGCAATACTTGATTAGGATCTAAACGTTTATCTCTCCAACGTTTCATGTAAGCCATCTTTCCATCAAATCCCTTTTCTAACCATTGCTCAAATTTGTTTCTAACCAAATCTAGTTTGGGCTCAGCCACTCCAATGGCATCAAATTTCAAAGATTGCGCTTTTTCTTTCAATAACTGCAATTTATTTTTTTTATCAAAACCATTCATCTTTCAATTTCCATTGCTTGCAACGCAGGATTTTGATATTCTCAAACTCACCATTTTAAATAAGGCAAATTCAATGAATTCTACCGGCTTCATTTATCATCCAACTTATCTCGAACACAATACCGGGTCTCATCCTGAAAACTCTGGCCGCTTAAGAGCAATCATGCAAAAACTGGATGGATCGGAACTGTACTCCCAACTTACTATAAAAGAACCACGGAAAGCGACTCCAGAAGAAATCGCCTTTAATCATCAATCTGAATACGTCGCCGCTGTTGATAAAGCCTGCAGCGAGGGAATCACCCGACTGGACGCAGACACCGTAGTTTGCGACAAGTCTTACGAAGCCGCTTTGCTCTCAGCCGGTGCCGGTTTAACCGCCGTAGACTTAGTGGTAGATGGTGATTGCAACAACGCATTTGCCGCAGTCAGACCTCCCGGGCATCATGCCGAGAATAATTATGCCATGGGTTTTTGTTTATTCAACAACGTGGCCATCGCCGCTCAGTATGCTATCAAGAATAAGGGATTGAACCGAGTATTTATTTTTGATTGGGATGTCCACCATGGAAATGGAACTCAAAATTCCTTTTATTCTAATTCCAGTGTCTTTTATAGTAGTGCACATCAATATCCATTTTATCCGGGAACCGGTGCTGAAGGAGAAACTGGAACCGGTGATGGATTAGGCTCCACTCTCAACTTTCCCATGAGAGCGGATTCAAATGATAAAGATTATTTGCCCGTGATTAAGAATAAACTGATTCCGGCAATGTTTAGTTTTAAACCTGACCTCATTATTATTTCCGCCGGATTCGATGCTCACCAGAATGATCCCCTTGCCAATATCAATATCACTACAGAATGCTATGGTGAAATGACCCAACTCATAAAATCCGCTGCTCAAGAAATTTGTCAAGGTCGGCTAATTTCTATGCTAGAAGGAGGTTATGATTACGACGCCCTGTCTGACTCAGTTTACGCTCATTTACAAAATTTGCTAAAATAAAGAAGGGAAGTGCGTTTTTACCCCATTTTCCACCTCGACTGAAAAGAGTTAATATTGGAGAATCCGCCCGAAGAAAAATGGGTCAATTTGGCTATTTTAATTAGCCTGGGAGTTGTCCTACATAGAGTAGAGGCTTTTCTTCCGTTACCATCCCCTTGGATAAAGTTGGGCTTGGCAAATATAATGTCTCTCGTCGCATTAGCATTATATGGTTTTCAAGCAGCACTTTTGGTTACTATTTGGCGCGTGGTATTAGGAGGGATTTTAGCAGGAACTTTTTTAAGCCCTACATTTTTTTTGAGTTTAGGAGGAGGATTGTCTGCCGTTGTTATGATGGCACTTGTTTTTCGTTGGGGCTATGGAAAATTAAGCTTAATCGGTGTTAGTGTTGCCGCGGCATATGCTCATACCCTTGCAATTTTTTTTCTGGTATTTTTCTTTTTTATTTATCAAAAGACTTTTCTAAACTTGCTGCCCCTTTTTCTAACCTTATCTCTAGTTTCTGGAATTTTAACCGGTATCCTTGCGAACCATGTCACTCAAGAGTTACGAGAAGAAGGTTTTTTACCCAAATAACCCTATGAGAGAGCTTAAAATTCTCCAGTTCTCATTTTGACTTATTTTCCCCATTCATTTAGACTTAAATAATACTTCTAAAAAATCCAGAATCAATTCCTTTGGGGCAATTAACTAGAAAAATAAAGCTGTGAAACTATCAATTGTAATTCCCATTTATAATGAAAAAGCTACTCTATCCACCCTGCTTAAAAGAGTAGAAGCTGTCAATTACGAAAAAGAAATTATCCTGGTTGATGATTATTCTACAGATGGGACTAGAGAATTAGTCAAAGAATATGAAAATAAAAGCGGCTTTGTAGTCGCTTTTCATCCTAATAATATGGGAAAAGGGGCGGCATTGCGTACCGGATTTTCCAAAGTTAGTGGAGATATTGTGGTCATCCAAGATGCAGATTTGGAATATGATCCCAAAGAATATTCCAAATTATTGGAGCCAATTTTAGATGGACGTGCCGATGTAGTTTATGGTTCCCGTTTTTTAGGAGGTCCTCATCGAGTATTATTTTTCTGGCATTATTTAGGAAACAGAATATTGACCACTTTCTCTAACATATTCACCAACTTAAATTTAACGGATATGGAAACCTGTTATAAAGTATTCACAAAGAATGTTCTTAGTTCCATTACTGTTAAGTGCGATCGCTTTGGTTTTGAACCTGAATTTACCAGCAAAGTAGCCAAAAGAAAATTCAGAATATATGAGGTTCCTATTTCATATAGTGGTCGAGATTATACCGAAGGGAAAAAAATAGGTTGGAAAGATGGAGTGGCGGCTCTTTGGTTTATCATCAAATTTCGTTTAGTAGATTAATCTCTAATCATAATGGTGAATCTTCCCAGACTTTAACTCCTCCTCAAACGTCCGAGTTTCTCTAGCCAACAAACGGCTCAAGACAATTAACCCAATTAAATTAGGAATCGCCATACAAGCATTCATTACATCTGAAAAATTCCAGACAATTTCTAATTTCAAAATTGAGCCTAAAAACACAATCCCGATCCAAAGCACTCTATAAAATAAAACCCATTTTTCTCCCGCTAAATACTCAAAACATTTTTCCCCGTAATAACACCAGCCTAAAATTGTTGAAAAAGCAAAAGTGACTACTCCTAAAGTCACAAGCCAAAGACCCCAATCACCAAACAGTCCTTTTTGAAAGGCGACTATCGTCAAAGCAACTCCGGTTTCTCCCGAAGTCCAGGATTGGGTAACGGCAAGCACCAAACCTGTGAGAGTACAAACAATAATAGTATCCAAAAAAGTTCCTGTCATTGATACCAATGCTTGTTTAGCCGGTTGGTTGGTTTTCGCTGCGGCAGCAGCAATGGGGGCTGACCCTAAACCTGACTCATTTGAAAAGAGACCTCTGGCAACCCCAAATCGAATGGCTTGAGCCAAAGTAGCCCCTGCAAATCCTCCTGCGGCAGCTGTCCCCTCAAAGGCACTTTTAAATATTAAAACCAGACCTTGAGGAATTTGATCCATAAATTTAAAAATAATATATACGCAACCTACAAAATAAATCACTACCATTATAGGAACGAAAAAGGAAACAACTTCGGAGATTCTTTTTACACCTCCTAAAACTACCATTCCGGTTAACCCTGCTAATATGAACCCTATATAGGCTTTATCAATATCCCAAACTTTGACTACCGCCGCCGTAGTGGTATTTGCCTGGACCATATTTCCAATCCCAAAAGCCGCTAATGAACCAAAAAGCGCAAAGAGCAAACCGAGCCATTTCCACCCTAATCCGGTCTCCAAATAGTACATTGGCCCACCAGATATTTCTCCTTTGTAGTTTTTTTGTCGAAACCGTACTGCTAGAAAAGCTTCTGCATATTTAGTGGCCATTCCAAATAAAGCTGTGATCCACATCCAAAATACTGCACCCGGCCCACCCAGTGCGACTGCTGTACTGACTCCAGCAATATTACCCACACCAATGGTCGCTGCCAATGCAATCATTAACGACCCAAAGTGAGAAATATCGCCTTCACCTTTGCGCTCTTTAGAGAATGTCAAACGTAGAGCATAAAACAAGAGTCGAAATTGGATACCGCGTAATTGAATGGTGAGCAAAATCCCCGTACCTAAAAGGAGCGCCAATAACCATGGACCCCAAACGATACTGCTAAGATCCGCAAAAAATTGATTTATGGCTTCCATAATTCTGAAAAAATATTAGGAGGGTCTAATTACAAAGACTGAATTGATTATTTGGGAATAGAGCAACAAGAGTCCAAAGACTCTTGTTACATAGTTAAACTAATAAGATGAACCTTCTGTTTTCAACCGCTGATTTCTTTTTGCAGACTCAGAAGAATCAGTGGAATTAGAATGTTTTTTTTCAATAACTTTTTTTTCATGGCTTTTTTCTTTTTTCCCTGCTTCTTCTTTGTTTTTTTGTTTTTCAGCTTTCTCTTTCTTAGCTAGTTCCTTTTTCTCTTTGTCTTTTTCTATTGCGTTTTCTAGTTTACCGATTAACCCTTGCTGGGTTTTAGCCTCTCCTCTAACCCGATTAAACATTGATACCAAGTGTGTCTTTAACCCTAGGCCTACAGATTTAGTTTGTTTATCCTTTTCAATACTTTTAGTTAGAAAATTTTTAGTTTCTATTAATTCAGGAACCTTAGAGGAGGCAAGATCCGAAGCTAATTTTTCTTTTGCCGGCAAAGCTCCTTGAATGGAGGTGATTAATCGGCGCCCATTGGTAAAATTATATACATCACCATCAAACTCTTTTACCCTTAACACATTATTTTTCAAAGTTGTGATTGAGCGCTGGACAAGGGCTTCATCCTTTTTAGAAAATCCTTCATCCGATGGTTTTTCAGGAGTTTGTGTTTCAGTCAACTTTGAATCTTCTTTTGATTCTGGTTTAGTTGACTTGGGGTCGGAAAAACCTCGTAATGGTTTCATACTCGGCCCGTTCCGGTATTTTATCGGTATATTGCTTTCATTATTGGTGTAATGGACCTTTCCTTGATCATCCACATATTTATAAACTTTTGCCGACACTCCATAGGGTAAAGCAATAAATATCCCTAAAATCATTAAAAAAACACAATTTAACTTTATTGAAAAACTTTTTAATGGCATGTTCATGATTCTCGATAGTTGATTAAAAGTTTTCCCCCTTTAGAATTATAACAACCGGAAGAAGTCTCTGCTATAATTTAATGAAATGGTCCAATTACGAGAGAGTGCCTAAAGTGACTTTAAGTCCACTAAAATTTATCGATGAGAACGCTTTCTTCCTAGGAAACCAAGATCGAGTTATCGGCTTTTTTCTATATGATACTTACAATAAAGAGGTCGCCAAAGTGAAAGGTCTTATGGTAGATATGGACCATCATAGGCCACAGTATTTGGTTATTGAATTAGGAGGGTTTTTATCTACTGAAGGAAAAACCATTTTATTCCCGAAAGATCTTTATCAACCAGCGGGCCTCGGGAAAGTGGTCACTGAATGGACACGGGAATCTATCCAGCAGGCTCCCTCAGTTGAAACCACCGAAACACTCTTTCGAGAAGAAGAACAAATAATATTAAGCTATTTTGACCTAAAGCCCTATTGGGAAACAGATCCCGAAAAAGAAAAACCTAAACTGCAAAAAAATAAGGATGAGTTAGAAAACGACTTAGAGGGATATAAACAAAAAATGGTTACCGACACATTTGGAAAAACATGGAAAGATACCGGTAGAGAAATTCCAGATTTAACCCTGGATCAAAACCCCCCTAGTCTACCTAATAAATAATCTCTTAATTATTTGCTTTATCCTTGCTAATTACTCGCTCAAGCAACCTGTCCACTGCTTCCACCACATCTATTACGCTGATATCTTCAATACAAAATGGTTTGTTATGGGAGGAAGGTTCACATTCCTTAAAAAAATTATGCCGACAGGGAGAACAAGGAAAATTCTTGGTAACAATTTCTTTTTTTTCTTTGGAAATACAAGGATCCGTCGTCAAAGGATTACCTGGACCAAAAATCGCGACGATGGGTGTGTCCACTAAAGAAGCTAAATTCATAATTCCGCTGTCATTGGCAACCAGAAGTTTACAGTTTTTTAAAATTCCTAGCACAATTTGTAGATTTAAACCTGTTAATGAGAACACATGTGAATGAGGACAAAAATCTCTTACTTTTTTGATTAAAGATTCCTCAGCTTTACTACCAAGCAAAATAATTTTTGCACCTTTTTCTTTAATCAATCGTTGGCATAGAATTCCAAAACGCTCTATATGCCAGCGTTTTTCCGGTTTAGATGCACCTGGTTGAACCGCAATTACTAAATCATCGGATTTAATTCCAATTTGAGATAACATTTCAAACTGTGCTCTCTTTTCATTCTCCCCTACTAATTCTTTAAACTTTTTCTCTATATGAGTAATACCCAAAGGAGATAAGAGATGAAAATAATAGTCTATCCCATGAATTTTTTTTGAATCCATTAAGGCAGGGATCGGATCAGTAAGCCAAGTACTTCTTCCATCTGTGTTATACCCGATCCGTATCTTGGGTTTGGCAATATAAGTCAATATTGCACTTCGCAATGAATTAGGCAAAACAATCCCAAGATCAAACCTGTACTTTCTCAACGTCCATGCAAACCGTAACGACGCAAACAACTCATTTTTTTTAAACGGAATCCTGATAACCGAATCAATATCGGGGTGGTTCAAAAGAAACTCATTGGATGGAGCTCGAACCACAACGGTAATTCTTGATTGCGGGTAATGTTGACGGAGAGCCTGAATAGTAGGAATAGCAAAAACGACATCACCAATCCAATTTGGCATCCAAACTAAAATATGGTTAATCGAAGTTTCTTTCAAATAGGTTGAAGGCTGCATAGAATTTAATGGGTCAGATTAGTGGACTCGTTTTATATTTGCCCCTAATTTAGATAATTTTTTTTCCATTTTTTCATAACCTCGGTCGATATGATAAACACGGGAAATAACCGTTTCACCCTGAGCAGCTAATCCGGCCAAGACTAAAGACGCACTGGCCCTGAGGTCGGTAGCCATAACTGGAGCCCCATTTAGTTCGCTCACCCCTTTCACAATCGCAGTGTGACCATCAATAAGAATATCTGCCCCCAACCGTTTTAGTTCCGCCGCATGCATAAAACGATTCTCAAAAACCGTTTCAGAAATTATACTTTGACCTTTTGCTAAACACATCAACGCCATAAATTGGGCTTGGACATCCGTTGCAAAACCCGGATAGGGTTGAGTTTTTATATTTACCGAATTTAGGGTTCCTGATCCTCTAACTCTTAAAGAGGCCTCTTCTTCTTTAATATCGACCCCCGCTTCACGGAGCTTTAAAATTACCGGTTCCATTTGAGATGGAATACAATTAATTAATTCAATATCACCTTGTGTTATAGCACCTGCGATCATATAGGAAGCTGCTTCAATTCGATCCGGGAAAATCCTACAATTAATAGGTTTTAAACTAGAAACTCCCTGGATAACAATCATGTCAGTACCCCCACCCTCAATTTTGGCGCCAGCTGAGTTTAAAACATCTGCTAAAAATTCAACTTCTGGTTCCTTAGCCACATTTTCCAAAATCGTTTCACCTTCTGCTAAAACTGCCGCCATCATAATATTCATGGTTCCAGTGACTGTGACCGTGTCAAAATAAAAATGGGTTCCTTTTAAATATTTTGCCGTTCCTCTGACATAACCACCTTCCAATTCAATATTCGCTCCTAAAGCTTGCAATCCCTTAATATGAAGATCAATCGGGCGGGCTCCAATAGCACAACCACCTGGCAAAGACACTTCTGCTTTTCCCAATCTTGCCAGCAAAGGTCCTAAAACCAAACAAGAAGCACGCATTGTCGAAACTAGATCATATCTGGCGCAATGTTTATTGATTGTGGTAGTATCCAATATAACTTGACTATTTTTAATTTGGCTTACACTCGCCCCTAAATCCTTAACCAGTTCTACCATCGTAAAAACATCGCGGACATTGGGAAGATTATGAATTTCATTTTCGCCTTGAGTAAGTAAGGTAGCAGCTAAAACGGGTAAAACCGCATTTTTCGCACCACTCAGGTTAACTTGACCTTTTAACGGATACCCGCCTTGAATTACAATTTTATCCAAAAAATTATCTCCTAAATGAGGAAACTACTCGGTCACATCCACTATAGTCTTTTAATACCAATGGTTTTTCAAAGTTATTATTAAGTTTCAATAAATTTCCAACCATCTGAGCTTGGCCATCCCCTACTTCCATAATTAAAGCTCCACCCTGGTTAAGGAAATTCGGAGATTTTGAAATAATATGGTAATAAAAATCTAATCCACTTTCTCCTCCATCTAAAGCCAACCCCGGTTCCCAATCAGCGATTTCCGGCATTAAATTTAAAATATTATCTGATGGAATATAAGGAGGGTTTGACAAAATAAAATCAAAAAAATTGTTGTTAACAAAATCCCACTCACCAAGAACATCTCCCAGGACGAAATGAATTTGAGGGACATTGTGATTTAAAGCATTTTGTTTAGCCACTTCCAATGCTTTTTTTGAAATATCTACAGCGACCACATTACTATTTGGACATTCCTTTGCAACGGTTATTGCAAGAGTCCCGGAACCAGTTCCCAAATCGAGAACTTTGGGATCTTTTAATTTTATTTGTTCTTTAAGTATTTTTAAAAAATGCTCAACTAATATCTCAGTTTCCGGGCGAGGAATAAGCACAGAAGAGTTTACCTCAAAGTCCAGTGACCAAAATTCCTTTTTACCTAAGATATACGCCATAGGTTCCCGTGCCTTTCGTCTTGTTATCAAATCTTTGATAATTTCGAAAGTATCTAAATCCACTTCACGATCTTTTTGAAGCCATAATTTTTGTCGGGGAATTTTTAGAGCGTGGGCCAAGAGTAACTCAGAATCTAACTCGGGATTATTTACACCACATTGGGTAAGCTCTTCCCGGCAAAATTGAAATATATTTTTTAGAAAAACTGCATTGTTATCTAAAAACATTACCATGGAAAAAATATTATTTAGTTAGAACTCGCTTTTAATGACTCGGCTTGAAAATGCAATGAAAGTTTTTCAAGCATTTCATCTAAATCTCCTTCTAATACCAGAGTCAATTTGTGTAAAGTCAAACCTATACGATGGTCGGTTATTCTTTCCTGGGGAAAATTGTAGGTTCGAATTCTTTCACTACGGTCTCCACTTCCTACTTGTTGCTTACGATCTTTTGCCATTGCTTCTTGCTGTTTTCGCTGTTCTTCATCATAAAGTCTAGCACGGAGAACTTTCATAGCTCGATCTTTATTTTTGTGTTGAGATTTTTCATCCTGACAAGTGACCACTAAACCAGTGGGTACATGTGTGAGGCGAACTGCAGAATCGGTGGTGTTGACACTTTGTCCGCCCGGACCGGAAGATCTGAAAACATCAACTTTTAAATCTGCCGGGTTAATTTGCACATCCACATCCTCGACTTCCGGCAGTATAGCTACGGTTACTGCAGAGGTATGAATTCGCCCCTGAGTTTCAGTGGTGGGCACTCTCTGCACTCTATGAGTTCCCGCTTCATATTTTAATTTGCTAAATACACCCTTGCCTTGAATATTACAGGTAATTTCTTTATACCCACCAACACCGGTCAAACTACTATTTAAAATTTCGACAGTCCATTTTTTGCTTTCAGCATACCTCAAATACATTCGATAAAGATCTGCAGCAAAGAGGCCTGCCTCATCACCTCCTGTTCCTGCTCGAATCTCCATAATGACGCTTTTTTCATCCCGTGGATCCTTAGGAAGCAAAAGTACTTTCAGTTGATTCTCACTTTCCTCCCTTTGCTTTGCCAGAATTTCGCATTCTCCCTGCGCCAACTCGATTATTTCTTCATCCTTTTCGTCTTCTAAGATTTTTTGGTTTTCTTCCAGTTCTTTAACCGTCTTTTTCCAACCACGGTATTCATTTACTACAGGGGCAATTTCCGATTGTTCCCGAGCATATTTTTTAAATTCCTGCTGGCGAGCAATGATTTTTGGATCGCTCAATAAATTATTGAGTTCTTCATAACGTTTTTCAATTTCTTCCAATTGCTCAAACATTTATGGGTTCCTAAAAAGAGGAATGAAGGCACAAGGCCAGAGAGAGGTAAAAATTATAAGAGAAAGGAGAGGATGTAACTAATTGGGTGCGGCTTGTTCTTTTGGTTCGGTAGCTTGGGCTTTTTTATATTTTCTATTAAATTTTTCGATGCGACCTGCACTATCTACTAACTTTTGTTTACCAGTATAAAAAGGATGACAGGCAGAACAAATTTCTACACTGAGTTTCTTTGATGTAGAAAAAGTTTTCATTTCATTACCACAAGCACATTTTACGGTAATTTCAAAATATTCCGGATGAATTCCTGCCTTCATTTCTAACTCCAAATAAAAATTACGAGTTCATAGTTTGAATAAACTCGGCGTTGGTCTTTGTTTCTTTCACTTTCTGTAGAAGGAGGTCCATCGTATCATGAACACCCATGGGGAGCAAAACTTTTCTCAACAGCCAAATCCGCTGTAATTCTTCCTGTTCCATAAGGAGCTCTTCTTTTCGGGTGCCCGAACGGTTGATGTCAATTGCTGGGAAAGTTCGTTTTTCAGCTAATTTACGATCCAGTACGATTTCCAAATTACCGGTTCCTTTAAATTCTTCAAAAATAACATCATCCATTCGACTACCAGTATCTACCAGGGCCGTTGCTATAATGGTCAAGCTACCCCCTTCTTCCAAATTTCGTGCAGCACCAAAAAACCGTTTTGGCCGCTGAAGTGCATTGGAATCAACACCACCACTCAGTACTTTTCCACTTGGGGGTACAATAGCATTATACGCTCGCGCCAACCGGGTAATACTGTCTAAAAGAATCACTACATCTTTTTTGTGTTCTACTAAACGCTTAGCTTTTTCAATAACCATCTCTGCAACTTGAACATGACGCTGTGCCGGTTCATCAAATGTAGAACTAATCACTTCTCCTCTTACCGACCGCTGCATATCTGTAACTTCTTCAGGACGCTCATCAATTAGAAGCACAATCAAAGCGACTTCAGGAAAATTTGTACTGATGCTATTCGCAATAGATTGCAAAAGCATTGTTTTCCCGGTACGCGGTGGTGCTACAATTAGTCCACGTTGACCCTTTCCAATAGGTGTCATCAGGTCCATGATGCGTGCACTATAATCTGTACAACCCGGGGTTTCTAAACGAAGTCTTTCTTCAGGGTATAAAGGGGTTAAATTATCAAATAGGATTTTATCTTTGGTTTTATCCGGATTTTCAAAGTTTATTGCCTCTACTTTCAAGAGAGCAAAATAACGCTCATTTTCTTTTGGGGGACGAATTTGACCGGATATGGTATCCCCAGTATGCATATCAAATTTCCTAATCTGCGATGGAGAAACGTAAATGTCATCTGGACCCGGAAGATAGTTATATGTAGGAGCTCTTAAGAATCCAAAGCCATCGGGCAAAATTTCCAATACACCTTCACCAAACATCAAACCATCTTTTTCGATTTGTGCCTGAAGGATTTTAAAAATTAAATCTTGCTTTCTTAAGCTGCTGTGACCTTGAATCTTGAGCGTTTTTGCTAAGTTAGTTAATTCAGAAATGGTTTTTGATTTAAGTTCTTCGATATTCATGTGTGGTGGTAATTTAAGGTTAAATGGATGGATTAAATTGTGTGGTTAATAACTTGTGTTCTAGTTTAATCTCTTTAAAAAGGTTAAGAATGAGGATATTTCGGAGTCCTTCAGAATCTTCACCGAGATCCTGGATAAAGTGTTTTTGTTAGCAGGATTCCGAATTGCAAAAGAGGTTAAAAGAAGCCTTGCTATAAGGGGTATAATTACAAATTATACGGTTCTACTTTCTTTGTCAATCCTTTTCTTTTGAAAAACCCCTTTTACCGACGAATTGGGAAGGAAGACTGTTTGAAGTAAATCCATAGGTTTCTTACTTAATAATATAAATGTCTAAGGATCAAAAGCAATAACTTTCTAGCGCTTTCGCTATTTTTTCACTTCGTTAAAGTAAAGTTTTTTACATACAGTTCACCAACCATAGAGGTTAGGATATTGAAATCAATTCCTTTATTAAAATAATATGCCCAGCTTTAACCTAAGTACAATCGATCTCTCCATTCTATTTGTATACTTTTTCTTTATTATTTGGCTCGGTCTGCGATTTGCCAATACTCACGAAAGTACTGAGGAATATTTTTTAGCAGGGCGTCGGATGATTTGGCCTTTCATAGGCATTTCTCTGTTTGCTTCCAATATTTCCAGCACAACTCTTCTCGGTTTGTCGGGGGCTGCTTATAGCTATGGAATTTCAATTTATAACTATGAATGGATGGCCTCGGTAGTTCTGGTTTTCTTTGCCATTTTCTTTTTACCCCTCTATATAAATTCCCGGGTTTACACAATGCCGGAATTTTTGGAAAAACGCTTTGATAAGAGGTCCCGGTATTTTTTATCTATAATCACTTTGATCGGAAACGTGGTAATTGATACTGCCGGGAGTTTATTTGCCGGAGGGATTGTCCTAAAACTAATCTTTCCTGAAATTCCAATGGAATACACCATAGCGGGGCTCGCTTTGATTGCTGGACTCTACACCATTGCTGGTGGTTTAGCCGCCGTAATTTTTACCGATGCAGTACAAACCATTCTTATTCTATTAGGTTCCATATTAATATGCATTGCTGGATTGAATAAGGTTGGTGGGTGGCATGCGGTTACTCAGGTAACACCTCCTGAAATGTTGAGTTTAATACGACCCATGGATGATCCTAGTATACCTTGGACTGGGTTAATTTTTGGGGTTTCGATATTAGGGTTTTATTTTTGGTGTAATAATCAATTTATTGTTCAGCGTGTCTTAAGCGCAAAAAACTTGAGCCATGCCCGCTGGGGTGTTTTATTTGCGGCACTTCTAAAACTTCCTGTACTCTTCATTATGGTTTTTCCGGGAACGATAGCTCGAGTCTTATACCCGGATTTAACAGATTCCAACATGGTGTTTCCTGTTCTGGCTTTTGATTTACTTCCTGCCGGAATTATTGGTTTGGTTATTGCCGGGCTTCTTGCAGCAATCATGTCCAGTATAGACTCAACTCTAAATTCAGCCTCTACCCTGGTAACCATGGATTTTGTGGCAAAACTTCGCCCGGATTTTTCCAGCGAAAAGTTAATGTGGGTCGGCCGTTTTACAACTTTTATTTTTATGACACTTGCTGCTATTTGGGCACCACAAATTGCAAACTTCGAATCTCTATTCGGTTATTTACAGAGAATCCTGGCTTATTTATCTTCACCAGTAGTTGCTGTTTTCCTATTAGGGGTATTTTGGAAACGAGCCAATTCACAGGGCGCTTTTTTGGGGTTACTCTCGGGGCTTGTTGTTTCTATTTTTCTTTTTTATTTTAATGAAATTAATTTAACTCTATGGAAAAAACCGATTCATTTTTTACACATTGCTCCAATATTATGTGGATTCAGTGCTGTAGTTATTATATTAGTAAGTCTTTCCACCTCACCACACACTCTTCGTAAAATCCAATCGTATTTATGGACGAAAAAGCTCTGGACTTTGGATTCCATAGACTTATTAAATGCCTCTTGGTATCAAAATTACAGGATACTTTCGGTAATTTTGATTTTTCTGACGGCTGCAGTAGTTTTCATCTTTCGGTAAAAATTTAAGGGTATATATTTAAAGTATAAAAATATTTTCACAAAAACTTGGAACTCTAAGAAAACGGGTAGGGGGGATTATGAGAAATAAAATAACCTTTCAATCCCAGGTACTTGCTTTCATTTTTCTTATTCTGTTTTTGATAATCCTGTACGTCTGGGTAAATTTGGAATTCACCGGCTCAATGTATTAATACAATTTATTAGCAATAAATTCTTAATTGGAAAAGGATCTACTTAGCAAATTTCGATTTCAAATATTTTACTTTTTTATATGGGTTGGTTTAATTAATGAATCAAACAAACCCTATTTTTGTTAATTGGGTAAAAACCAAATAAGATCTTGTCAGTTAAGAGGAAACTGAATTATTTTTTCGCTAGTAAAACCTATAAGGCTGGGATCAACATAAATTGAATTTTTCGACTCATCGGCCCACATATGAGAACTGTTAAAACCTATATCATCTAAGACCATATACATCTAATCATGAATTTTCATAACAATTAATTTATCTGACTATTTATCAAATTGCTTTACACCCACCATGAAAATAATATTTTGCTTCAATACTAAAACCCTCTAATTAAAAGATTATCTCAACCAACAATATTCCAACTCCAATAAAATCAAATTTATTTATGTGTCGACTAAATCTTTTCTATATTAATAAATTTTGATATTATTTTTGCCATGGGACCAAGATAAGCTCATAAAAGACTCTATTGAGCATGGATTCCATTTCTTCCGGGATGATAATTTAGGTGGAAATATCATAGAGTTAAGCCACGACGACTATAAAGTCCTATTAGAAGATGGTTTCCTTCCTTACAATGAAAACGATTTTAAGGAAAAAAATAGCTCAGGTAACTTACGGGAAGGACATAGTTATATCTATTTGGAGGACCCTGAACACTATCTTTACGATTACGATCCAATTGAAAGTATAATCCCCTTTTTGAAAAACTCTATATTAGGTTATTACATTGATCAAAAAGTCTCTAAATTAGTTTTGGGTTTAGACGGCAATATTTATGACTCCCTTCCTGGATGGGTTTCAGACGGAATTATCAATAAGTTGCCCTATTTAGAATCCTTAAACAAAAGTTCCTTCAAAACTGACATTCCTTCTCCTTTAAAATCACAAATTTTACAATTTCGGAATTTTAAACGGCCGTATTGGGGGATGTGGAGCAAAAGGAGATGTTTTTGAAAATATTTCTAATATGCGCGTTGAACCGGGATGCTCTTCGGAGTTTGCTTGGATAAAGGATGGAATATGTAATTTTTATCTTCACACCAGTTGCGCTAGTCCTGACAAAATTTCATTTTTCCCTTTCCAACTTTAATCCAAAAATCATTATATTTTGAATTTAGTTCCATTTTTATGAGTAAATTTTTACAATAAATCTCTATTAATGGTTACTAAGAATCAGAACTAAACTTAAAAAATTTTTGAGCAAGAGTTTCGATTTCAAAATAAGTATAATCGATAATTTTATTGGGCTGAAATAATGGAAGGCATTATCTTTATTGGAATACAAGGAAGTGGGAAATCTACATTTTTCCAACAGTATTTTACAAAAACTCATATTCGATTGAACATGGATATGCTAAAAACTCGGCATCGCGAATCAATATTAATGAAGGCCTGCATAGAGGCCAAGCAGCCTTTTGTAATTGACAACACAAATCCATCTCGATCTGATCGAAAAAAGTATATTGATTATTCTATTGGCAAAAAATTTCAGCGTAAAAGGATATTTTTTTCAATCAAGAATCCAAAATTGCTTAAAACGCAACCAGAAAAGGTCCAAGGAAGAAAGAGTCCCAGATATTGGAATAAAAGGAACTCACAGTAAATTGGAGCTTCCATCTTATCAGGAAGGTTTTACAGAATTGTTTTTTGTTTCTTTGGAAAATAATGAATTTATTGTTCAGAGTTGGAATGATGAAGTTTGATGAACTGGATCAAACCATGCGTGCATTTGAAAACAACAATGATCAATATGTCCTTCCCGGTATATATATTATTACGAGAATTGATGGGCGATCTTTCACCAAACTCACCAAAGAGGTTCATAAGTTTGATGCTCCTTATGATGTGAAATTTAGAGATTTTATGGTCGAAACCGTAAAGCACTTAATGAATTGCGGATTTAAAATAATTTTTGGTTACACTCAAAGCGATGAAATCTCTCTTCTCTTTGACTTGGAAGACAATACCTTTAACCGAAAGCAAAGAAAATTAAACTCCGTTCTCGCTGGGGAGGCTAGTGCTAAATTCAGCTTATTACTAGGAGATATTGGAGCATTTGACTGTCGTATTTGTCAGTTACCCAACAAAGAATTAGTTGTAGATTATTTTAGATGGAGAAATGAAGATGCGAATAGAAATGCCTTAAACAGTCACTGTTACTGGAGCCTCCGCAAAGAAGGAAAATCTGAAAAAGACGTAACTCAATTTTTATCTGGGAAAACGGTATCCGAAAAAAATGAGATTTTGTTTCAGAAAAAAAATTAATTTCAATGAGCTTCCAGATTGGCAAAAGAGGGGAATTGGTTTTTATTGGGAAGAATATGAAAAAGAAGGATTCAATCCTTATATTAGGAAAAGATGTATTAACAAAAAGGAAACAAATAAAAGTAAATTATAATTTACCAATGAAAAATGAATTTGATGTCTTTCTCACAAAATTAATTACCAATCCCATTATTCCCATGAATAAGATAGAGCGAGACAATACATTCCTTTGAATTTCAGAACTCCTTTTTGGGTTCATATTAAAGATTGATTCCACGAAAAATCCCTTTTAATCTAAAGATAATAAGTCTACAAAAATCTTAAGGAACAAAACCCCTAGACGAAGATTAAAAAGTTGGCAATGGAATGGTAAAGTGTTACTTTTTAAATAGATAACAATTTCAACCTTTGGCCGCAATTACACACCAAAAACCATGCAAACTAACCCATTACATTTTTTTAAGATGAAACCCTATTTTGCCTTATCACTTTTCTTGAGCAAGAACTTTTCTGATGCCACCATATTCGTCACCCACCATTGAGAAAGAAAATCCGAAAGGTTTATCAAAGCCCTTTGAAACGGTAATTAAAGTTGAAAATCTGAGTAAGTGCTACCAGATTTTTAATAAACCTCATGACCGCCTTTTACAGATGCTCTTCCGGGGACGCAAAAAGTTTTCTCGCGATTTCTGGGCTCTCAACAATCTTTCCTTTGAAATTCAAAAAGGAGAAACCATTGGGATCATCGGCAAAAATGGTTCAGGGTAAATCCACCCTCCTTCAAACGATTTGTGGGACTTTAAATCCTACTTCCGGAACCATTCAAACCCATGGACGCATTGCCGCGCTATTGGAACTAGGCTTTGGATTTGACGTCGAGTTTACCGGCCGGGAAAATATTTACATGAACGCCATGTTGTTAGGACTTTCAAAAGAGGAAATCGAAGCTCAATACGATAAAATTGTAGAGTTCGCCGATATCGGGGAGTTTATTGACCAACCCATTAAGACCTATTCAAGTGGGATGACTGTCCGTTTAGCTTTTGCGGTGGTGGCTCATGTAAAAGCAGATATTTTAATTATTGATGAAGCCTTAAGTGTCGGTGATGCTTTTTTTGTACAGAAGTGTATGCGCTTTCTTCGCAATTTCATGAAAACCGGTACCATCTTGTTTGTAAGTCATGATATGGGGGCCATATTGAATTTTTGCAATAAAGCAATTTGGCTTGAAAACGGCAGTATCAAAGCCCAAGGTAAACCCAAAGAAATTACCGAACTCTATTTAGAAAATCAATACAATGCAGATTCCAGAGAGGAATCCTACACAACAAACGGAAACAGCAACAAAGACGAAGAACAAAAAAGCTCATCCCCAATAAAAGCAAATGAGAAACAACCAAGAGATATGCGCTTGGATTTTATCAACCAAACCAACTTAAGAAACGATATTGAACTGTTTCCTTTTACTCCTGATTCATCCGAATTTGGAATTGGGGGTGCAAAAGTCCTTAACGTTCAGTTGATGGACTCTAAAAATCAACCTTTGTCTTGGGTTGTAGGCGGAGAAGCAGTCCGGTTGGTGGTTCACGCTGAGGTAAATAAAGATATCAAAAATGTGATTATTGGGTTTCAGGTAAAAGACCGATTGGGCCAAGTCGTATTCGGCGATAATAGTTTTTTGAAATATTTATCCAATCCCGTCTATGCCAAATCTAATGACCGTTTGGAAGGGATTTTTGATTTCCAAATGCCGCTCCTGCCTAATGGAGACTATACCATCATGGTCGCCATTGCCGAAAGGAACTCAAGAAAAACATCTCGTTTTAAACTGGATTCATGATGCCCTCGCCTTCAGGGTACATACCACCTCTGTAGTTCATGGTCTCATTGGAATTCCTATGAAAGACATTCAAGTCCATTCCAAAAAGTGTCGCTAAAGAGAATATGGAAAACAATTTGAACTTAACTGAAATGAAAGAAGAATTTTGGCGTAATGGTTACGTAAAGCTGGGAACCATTTTTGACACAAATGAAGTTTCTATTCTTCTCAAAGTAATCTCTAACTTCGAGGGAATGAAGCAAAAGACACCACGAAGTGAAGCAAAAGTTTGATCAAGGAAATTATCCTTCATTTGAATCCATTTTTGTTATGGATGATGTTTTTAGTGATAATATTTTCGCCCTTGCCACTCGAAAAAAAATAATACTAGATAGCCTTTCTCATTTTTTTAATGATGATGCTTATCTCTATCATTGCAAAGTTCCCTTAAAATATCCAGCAATGCCAGGTTTTAAATACCCATCAGGACTACTATTACTGGTATCAGATGGGTTGCATATATCCCGATATGGCCACTTGCTTCATTGCTCTTGACCCTTCAACAAAAGAAAAATGGATGCCTCAAGTTTATTCCCCAATCACATAATTGTGGGAGGATAGATCATATTCTTCACGATGGATTTTCCGATAGCGAATCAAATCCGGAGAGAACTCGTATCCTGAAAGAACGAAACGGAGAAGAATTTATGGAATTGAATCCCGGAGAAGCTGTGGTATTTCATTCCAACTTGTTACACGGCTCTTCGACTAATGACTCCCCTGATTCTCGAATTGCATTAATCGGATGCTACAACACAAAACACAACAGCCCAATTAATCGTGACTGGACACACCCCCCTTACGCAAAGCAAGAAAGATTCGATGGGAAATTAGATGAATCTTACCTGAATAAACTTCCAGACATGTCCGTCTCATTCAAAGAAACGCTCCCATCCACCGCATCTATTTAATTCTCAACAAATTCTCTAGTTATCAAAGAAATTCCAACTAGATATGTGGTACAAGTAGTTTGTTAAGATCAGCATCATGTGGCGGACATGCTAGGATTCAGTGAGGTGGCAAATCCCATAGAAGCGTATAAAGGTTACCATAATGATGACCGGGTTATCGCCTTGCTTGCATATGGACTTAGAAATCAAAAAATGTCGCCACTAATAGAAGATCGATGCGAATGGATTGAGCTAGCACGATAGTTTAAAATAATGGCTTAAATTGATACGAAGAGTAGAAACTTTTTCTAAATGAACTCAAAAAAAAATGAGAAATCCTAACAATGTATTTCACTTAGCGATTCCCTGTGCTTCATTAGAGGAAACCGAAGATTATTATGTCAACAAACTCGGAGTAAGGTTAGCGCGGCGATATTCGGATCGAATCACTTTGGACTTTTTTGGTGACCAAATCGTTTGCCATTTATGCCCGGAAAAAGTGGATCCTGTTCCACAAATGTATCCCAGGCATTTTGGAGTAACTTTTAAAGATAAAAAAGAGTTTGATAGTTTATTAAACCTGGCTCAACAAAAGGAGCTTGAATTTTTCAAAGAACCTTTTGTCAGGTTTGAAGGGATGGAGGAAGAACACCATACTTTCTTTTTTAAAAGATCCTTCAAATAATTTATTGGAGTTTAAGTATTATAAAAATTCTCAAATGATGTATTAATTTAGTTTTTTCAAATATCCTATCCAGATTTCAAAAATTATATTCCAAAAATTTTTAGTTGGATTAGGCGGGGACTACCGAATAAATCTTATAAGCTTAATAAAATAAAGGTCTTTTCTCAATTCAATTTTTTCAACTTGCCCCCAAAGTTGCCCCTTATTTTTAACAGTACTTTTTAGAAAAAAATTTGTCGAAACAAAATTGAAACCGAAGCTAATTGAAGAAAATAAATGAAAAAATTATTTATATAACAAAAGGGCCAAAGCCCAAAAGCTTTGGCCCTTTAAACTTTTTAATAACCGCTATTTAAATTCAAGGACCTTGAAGATCTAGGTTATAGTCCCCAGACTCATTGCCTCCCGAATCGGCAACCACAATTGTATAGGTTCCAGTAACATTCAAAGTACAACCATCCGCAACATCCAGGGTCAATAAACCAGAATTACCACCACTAGCTGCTTGCGAACACAATGTCGTGCCATCAGGCCCTCAATATCCAAAGGGCTGCTTCTATTCCTCCAGTAAGAGGTTGCATCTCAACTGTTGGAGTATCCCCAGAAGTACCTGAAAATGTATAACCATCCAGATCAACGAAAGGACTTATCGTGCGAGTCACATCATCCCCCATAGTTAATTGCTTCCGTATCAGCCATTGGATTCCTTCGCTGTAATAACATCTCGTAATCCCCAGACTCATTGCCGAATCCCGAATCGGCGACCACAACTGTATGAGTTCCTGTAACATCCAAGGTACAACCATCCGCAACATCCAGAGTCAATAAACCAGAGTTGCCACCACTGGCTGCTTGGGAACACAATGTTGTCCCATCCGGCCTCAATACCCAAAGAGCTGCCTCTATTCCTCCCGTAAGAGGTTTCATTCGTATCCACAACTGATCTCCCAATGTTCCTGAAAATGTATAACCATCCAGATCAACGAAAGGACTTATCGTGCGAGTCACATCATCCCCATAGTTAATTGCTTCCGTATCAGCCATTGGATTCCTTCGCTGTAATAACATCTCGTAATCCCCAGACTCATTGCCACCCGAATCGGCGACCACAACTGTATGAGTTCCTGTAACATCCAAGGTACAATGTTGTCCCCATCCGTAAGAGGCAACATCCCAATGTTCCTGAAAATGTATAACCATCCAGATCAACCAGAGTCAATAAACCAGAGTTGCCACCACTGGCTGCTTGGGAACACAATGTTGTCCCATCCGGCCTCAATACCCAAAGAGCTGCCTCTATTCCTCCCGTAAGAGGTTTCATTCGTATCCACAACTGATCTCCCAATGTTCCTGAAAATGTATAACCATCCAGATCAACGAAAGGACTTATCGTGCGAGTCACATCATCCCCATAGTTAATTGCTTCCGTACCAGCCATTGGATTCCTTCGCTGTAATAACATCTCGTAATCCCCAGACTCATTGCCACCCGAATCGGCGACCACAACTGTATGAGTTCCTGTAACATCCAAGGTACAACCATCCGCAACATCCAGAGTCAATAAACCAGAGTTGCCACCACTGGCTGCTTGGGAACACAATGTTGTCCCATCCGGCCTCAATACCCAAAGAGCTGCCTCTATTCCTCCCGTAAGAGGTTTCATTCGTATCCACAACTGATCTCCCAATGTACCCTTAAAGGTAAAACTATCTTGATCACCTACAGGTGTTATAGTTTCAGATACAATATCACTGTATTTAATATCAACGTTATAGTTGAATCCATCGACCAACGTATCCATTCCATTGGGGTTTGCAACCGTAACGTCTTCAAAACCTTTTGAGCATGGAGGAGTTCTGGCAATCAACGTTTGGGAGTTCACAAAAGTAACGTTAGCGGATTGACTGCAAATAGTCACATCCGTATTGGAAGTAAAATTTTCCCCAGAAACAGTAATAAATTCCCCGCCCGTGGCTGCACCCATATTGGGATTCACCGCTAAAATATCGGGAGGTAAAATTGGCACTGGAGAATAAATTATCGTGATCTTGGGTCTACCGGATGCAGCTTCACTGGAATTGAAATCGATCCCATCATTCACTCCGGAAGCACTGCGAACAATAATCCCATCATTTGGGATACTGCCATCGATCCAACCCTGTATCAAAGCAATTCCATCCAGGTTAAGATCAATAATATTCTCCCCAAACTGCCCGGGAGTGATTGTTCCCAATAAAGTGCTTCCAATTGAAGTGATATCATTCCAAGTTACAGTACCTTCGCTCCAAGAATTGTCTACAGAGTACAATTCATAGGGGCCTCCACTGATATTGGTCAAATTGAAATGAACGCTTACAGACTGTACATTTGCATTTGAGGGAACACCTGATAAGTTCCAATGAATCACTGAGCGGACTTCACCAAAACCGTTTGCGTCTTGGTCAGACCCATCTGCCAAAAGAACAATATCAGAGCCAAAGTTGTCGGTTGGGCTGGACTCACGAATCGTAGCGTCCTCGTCGGCATCCTCCATCACCATCACTTCTGAACCTGGTGTGTAAGTCACTTTTAAGATTGGCCTTCCCGAAGCAGCTTCACGTGAGTTCATATCGATGCCATTGGTGGTAACAACCGTCCGAATCGCTACGCCATTATTAGGAACGATGCCATCCACCCAATCTTGAATCAATTGGATTCCATCCTGATTTAAATCGATGACATTCTCATTGAATTGAAAAGGAAGAATGGTTCCCAACGAGGTGGTTCCAAAATTAGAACCTAAGCTGTTCCACGTTACGGTACCTTCATCCCAAGCCGTATCGTTAGATACAATTTGATAATTACCACTACTGACATCGAACAGATCTAAGGTAATACTCGCCGATTGAATCACCGACCCTGCGGGGATAACACTTAAATCCCAGGCAATGACCGAAACCAACTCCCCCCCGCCATCATCACCATCGGCACTGAGGAAAGTTTCACTTCCGAAGTTGGTATTCGGTGCGTTTTCGCTCACATAGGAATCTTTTTCCGGTTCAAAGCTTTCCATAGGCATGGGAGAATCCATGTAGACTACCTTAAGTCTAGGCCGTGTAGTTGCCACTGCTGCTTCACTGGAATTGATCACAATGCCGTCGTTGGTTCCACTGGATTGGATCACAATACCATTGTTATTGTTCGAATCATTGATCCAGCTCTGAATCAAATCCTCACCATCTTTGTTGAGAATGATCTCATTTTCCCCAAACTGTCCTGGGGTAATGGTACCTAGTAAAGTGGCCCCGACACTTGGAGCAATGCCATTCCAATCAACCGTTCCTTCATTCCAGGAAGTGCCTACAGAATAAATTTCATAGTTGCCGGAACTTACATTTGTTAAATCCAGAAAAATACTGGCGGATTGAACCATTGCCGTGGGAGAAATAGAAGAAACATCCCATTTAACCACTGACTGCAATTCGCCAAACAATCCGTTGCCGGGATCTTGCGCGACACCATCCGCACTCAAGGATGTATCGTTTCCAAAATTACTGGTCGGTGAAGTTTCACGAATGGAAGAATCTTCCGTTCCTGCATAAGTAGGGCTGGGTGATACACCATTCTGGAAACTCTGCATTGTTGCAGATGCGGTGGTGTAATCAACTGTCAGTTTGGGCCGCGTGGTTGCCGAAGCCGCTTCTCGGCTATTGGCATCAATTCCATTGTTGGTGCCGCCACTGCGAATGATGATCCCATTATTGGGAGTACCACCATTAACCCATCCTTGAACTAAACTGACTCCCGCTGGGTTTAAATTAATAACATTTTGCCCAAAGTTTCCTGGAGAAATGGTACCTAATATCATACCACCTATATCTGAAGCGATATCACCGTATGTGACACCCCCTTCAGTCCAACCTGTATCCACCGAATAAATTTCGTAAGGACCACTACTAGTATCGGTAATTTCCAGAGAAATACTGGCCGATTGCACTGTTGCTCCCGAGGGAATAGCCGAGACATCCCATTGAATTACGGATACGACTTCCCCAAAAAGTCCGTTACCAGGGTCTTGATCGGTTCCGTCAGCACTTAAAAAAGTTTCAGAGCCAAAGTTACTGGTGGGAGAGGTTTGTCGAAGAAAAGAGTCCTGCGTTCCCGCATAAGTTCCATCGGGAAACACTCCGTCTTGAAACTCAGTTGTGGTTTGAGCGAAAGCTAATGAATTTAAAAACAAGAACAACAGGAAAACAAGTACGGAAACTATTTTCTTCATAATCCCCCCCTGAATGGAATAATGGTAAGAAAGGTTAGCCTAAATTTGCTACGAACATGGAGCGTGCAAGATTAGGCCAATATTAAATTAAAATTATTTTTAGTCAATGAATTTTAATTACCTCTTTTTGATTAAGAACTGTTTTCTTAAAGCGAAATGAATATCGCTCGAACCTTTTTTAATAAGAACAATAAACTTCACATGTGGAAAGAGCAAGTGCACCTTAGTTGCTACTGAACAATATGAAGCTAGGGTCATTTACCATTTAATTTAAAATAGATATGCTAACCCTTTATGATGGAAGGGGAATATCATTGCGGAAGAAATTCACAAATTATTTTTAGCCGGGGATACAACCAAATAAATCTTATAAATCCAATTTTATAAATATTTTAACTCTATTCAATTTTTCCAACTTGCCCCAAATGTTGCCCCATATTCAACTTATCTTTACTACTTTATCAATCATCTTTATTCATAACGTGATTGCAATAATCGCAAAATTCATCGCTATCTCCAGAAACGTTATTAGGATTAAGTTCAGTTTCACAACGAATACAACTTCCCAATTCTAATCCACAGGTTAAACACCCAACAAAGTCATCAGTAATAATGTATGTACTACTCCCGCATCCTGAACAATTATCCACTGGGGGTTGTGCTCCTTCTTTAGCAGCAATATAATTTTCACTGAAAAATTCAGAATCGAGTACATACTCAAGAATTTGTTCAAAGGGAATTATATTTCCACAAAACCGACAATAGCATTCTGCACTTTCATATTCTTTGTTTTCAGGATTATTTTGTTTTACAAGGTCAGAATAACACTGAGGACAGATCATTGACCAACTGGTTATTCCAACCTTTTTGAATGGCCAATTGACCTTAGATAATGTTTTTTGACAATCATCGAGTTCCCTCTCGTAAACCTCCTCGACTTCCAACATTTTATCCCAAACATTTCCAAAGACATCTTTCGGTTTCTCTCCAATAAGATTTAACAAGTCAATAATAATCGGTAATGCCTTAGAAACCACTTCGCGAACTGCCTCAGGTTTTTCCTTAGTAAAGTAATGCTCTAATTCATTTCGGATATTGTTCAAATTCTTCATATGGGATTGATCAATCTCAATACTAAAATCCTTAAAACGTTGCCCAATAGTCACAAAATCTATAGTTTTTTTATCATTAGGTACAAATTGTAGGTTTTGATCTTTATCTATCATTGGTTTATATTTCATGTAGATAACATCTTTTGCTTCAATCTTTGGATCTATACTTTGAGCTTTATTTATGAGTACGTATTTGGCAAGGAGAAGAACACCTGAATATAAATTACGGGTAGCCGACAATAATCGATTCTCGTCTTCAGATTCATAATCATTAATACCTAACTGGATTGATAACACTGCATTTTGGAATAAACTATTCATTTATTAGAAATTATAAGGTGGTTTAAAAATAAATTAGCTAATTTATTTAAATTCTCATCTGCATTAAACTAGATGCATAACTCTTGATTTAAGGTTACTTTTAAATAACTTGTTCACTTAGAAAAATATTTTATTCTTATGTATCTGAATGGATATTTGCTAAATCAATTCGAGGATGCTGTTCTAGTTTCTCCCATCTTTACCAATCTTAGAACTATATTTATACTAGTATAACTTTTTTTTTAGTAATTCTTTCGTAAATACCTTTGCAAATTCTGTCATATTACTTTGCATTTTATCCTGTGGATTTAATAAATTCCTTAAAATCTCCCCCTGGCGTTTGTTTTCTACGTAACCATAACTGGTAAAAGTAGTCATAACTTTTTCATGACCAAGATTTTGACTCCAGGCTTTGAAGTCTTCTGGGCTTTGGCAAATTTTCTCACCGAATCTTGCAAGAGTATTTCTAAAACTATGGGGATTGAAATAAGGCAATCCTACCGCTTCGAATGCATTCTTAAATATTTTTCGAATTGCTGTGGCATTGCTCCAATGTTCTCTATCTAATCCCACGGCTTCAAATTGCCGACTCGTTTTCCCCACCTCAATTTTAGTTCTAGGAAACAGAGGATCATCATTTCCCCAAAGTTTTTCTTCCCTGAGAAAAGTTACCCAATCTGCAACTATTTGTTTAATTTCATCTCCCACTGGGAAAAAATAAGTAGTGAAAGTTTTGCTGAATTTTGTTTTCACTTCACGGGCATCCTGATGAACGCAATTTTCTATCAGGTCTATATGCTTTAATTTCATAGAAGCAATGGCACTGTCTCGTGCTCCAGTTAAAAGGGTGAAGGCAATAAGTGCTCGATTCCGTTTTTCAATTTCACTTTCCCTTGGCATTTGCGAAATCACATGGTTGATCTGTTCCATTGTGGGAACCTTCTGTTCTCTCTTTGCCGTAGCCACGCGGGTGTCTTTTTCTGATAAATTAAAATAATCCGCATCACCGTAATTGATTCGAGACTTATACCCGGGTTGTCCTGCCAACCAATGAAAGAATTTTTTCAAATGATTTAAAGTCGAATGCAGAGTAGCTTTACTGAGATTCTTTCCGGTTTGCTGATTTTTCTGTTTTGCCAGATATTTTTTAAACCCCATTGCCTGTTCAATGTGGAATTTTTTGAAATCCTTGTGTTTTGTATAAACTTCAAATCTGTTTAAGGCTTTCACTACAGCATCCAAACTTGCTTCACTTAGGCACATCGCTTCTTTTAAATATGTCAGGTACTGACGCTTGATCCTTTCATTCTCTGCATTGTATTTTTTCATGGTTTTCCGTTCCTATTTGAAGTCACTGTTTACACGGGGTTCTCTACTATCAACTATTTGTCGTACCCCTTGCGGTTCAGTGATGTCCAGTTTGTTTCGAATTTGGTCCAATTTGGCCGGATTGACGTTCCGGTTCATCCCAATGCCGCAGTCTGGACAAATCCCAAATAGGTTCCCCAGTTTCTCGGTCTTGGGTTGGTAATCCACCATATTCTCAGCTGGTACTTTGGGAGTCCTGCATTTCAGGCAATACATTTCCCATAGTTTGCACGGTTTTTTGTTCTTGGTTCGCTTGGCTTTGAGAAACTCAAAAAGGTCAGTACCCAGAATCAACATCGGTCGTTGGTCATCAATGACGGGCAGGCCTTCCTTGATCCAAGTCCTCACCGTATTTTTATGAACATCCAAACGACAAGCAGCTTCCTCCACTGTATAGTTTCGGTGGATTTTAACCAGCCTGGGGTTGGGGTGACGTTTTTTCATGGATCAAACCCAAAAATAGATGTCGAAATCAGATTTGGGATTAATCCTCATGACGCTCTCCCAAATTAAAAATCCACTCGGCAAATCGAAAAGGTAGCCAGCCCCAAAGAGTAAGCGTAATAACCCAAACTCTTATCCAGGATGAAATTGAACTGAATAAACCTTTCTCGGATTCTGAGTTTGAACTCATTGAGGTTGCCCTCCCTCAAAACGCAATCCTTTTCGACTGGCCTCAATTTGTTGAATCACCCATTCGTCGATTTCTGATTCAACCCAACCGACCGCGCGAGTGCCCAAGCTCACTGGCTTTGGAAATGTTCCTTGTGAAATTCGCAAATAAATGGTGCTTCGAGAAAGCCCAGTGCGGGTCATAACTTCAGGAAGTCTTATAATTCGATTTTGCATTAATAATTCTCCTTAAATGCTATTAAACATATTAAGAAGAATATTTGGGGAGTTTTGGGAATGAAAGAGGTGTACTTAGGCAAGCGGGGATGCCTAAAGCTTTATAAATAATGGATCAATTTTTGGGAAAGCGAAAAGGTTTCCATCGGAGAGGAAAAGAGATAATCACTGGAAACCTTTAAATTAAACCACTTAAGGTGGGACAAATTGGGGAAAATTTTTTCGCCCAACTTTTTTATTTTCTTATTAATTTGCGAATAGTTTCTGAATCGTACCCTTCAACCCCCTTTAGCTCCATTTGTAAGGCGTACCAACTATCAGACCTACCGGGCTTTTCCCTCTTTAATTGAAGGTAGGTTTTCTTTACTCTTTGATGCTTTTGCTTTGTTTCCAATTTTCTAGCTTCACGTCTATGGACTTGAGGAGTGTAACTTTTTTTCGGCGGAGTGCGGTCCATCATTTTGGTGACAGATTCAAAATTGATTAAAAGTTGATTCTCTTTAATATCAAAAACCTCAATTAAAGGCTGCGAATGGTTCGAAGTTTTTAAAGATACCGGAGCTTGACAATCCAATTGGAGAAGACCAGACTTTTTCTTTCCTTGAAAGTTTCCTATGTGAGTAGTTCCCGACTTTTTATCTTTTTTGGGCTTTCCTTTAATTCCCAGCGAACGGGTTATCCACCTCGCCACTTGGTCTTCTGTAATCTGCCATTGTTGAAGCATCTCCTGAGGAATAGGGATGCGTCCCATATCATCCCGGTAATCACAGGCCACATAAATTCGTGTAGGCTGACCATTTTTTGTTTGAGCTTGCACCGGCATATAACAGTTTTCTTCACATCCTGGGCAAACCACTGACTTAGCAAATAACGCTGGTTTAATCCATCCCTCATTCTGAAACATTTCTAAGGCACCCTCTGGCCACCTTTGGACTTGATCCCAGGAAATTGTTTTGTCACCACTCGGTTCCAATCTATTAATTAAATCTTCCAAAACATCTTCAAGTGTCATGCGGCATTCTCGTCATTTTGTTCTTCTTTTTTTATGGGTTCAATCCCGGATTCGATCAACATTTTTCGAATAATCAAATCCCGACCATCATGACGTAACGCACACCAGTTAGGATAACTAATCCTAAACCTTCGAGTATGACTTCTCGTTTCGGGGTTATGGATAAAATTAACTTTGATCTCTGCTTGAGATACATGGAAAGGAGGTAAATTGAGTTGGTCTATTAAATCAAAAATCGCATTTCTCTCAAAGCTTGGATCGGCTTCCACTGTGACTCGCTTTTTATTTCCAGTTTTCAGACTCAATCGAAGCTGAGTGATCATCACTTCATCAATTCCGGAATCGATAGAATATTTAAAAGAAAAGTTCCGGTCCGTTAAGTCATCCAAATCATAAACAAGTTGATTCCCACCAAATTCATCGAGTTCATCCATCCCCAAAATAGTTTTGGCAAATATCTCTTGTAATACGAGCACCGATTTTGTGTTTCTGGGAGCATAAATATCTAAAGATCCTTCCATTTGTGTATAGACGAATATGATTTCAAAGGCAGGATGACGTGCTTGAGGGGATAATGAATTACGCACCCACTCAATACTGGACTGCGCAAAATCTTCTGGGTAGGCGAAAAAATATTCCTTTTCATGCCGACGAAAAACATCCACCATGCAATTGCGACCTCTTCCCTCTTTTTTATAAAAATGATTACTAATGGCCTGCGATAATTTTTCAATATCTTCCGGTTCAACTTTTGGAGGTAAGTGTGGAAAATCATTTCGCTTCTTCCATTTCGAAACCGAAATACTATCCGAATGCAAAAATCCCCTGGCCCCGGACCAATATTGGGGATGCTCCAGATAAGTCCACATCACTTTTCCATGGAACCCGTCAATTTTGGCTATTTCTTTCAAAAACTCGTAATCTTGGTGGAAGTCAGCTTCATCCGAAAGCGCGGTCACTCCCCCTTGACAGGCCATCGTATCAATATCCTGAAACTCCGCTTCCATTTCTGTTTGTTTTTCCGGAGGAAGGGCAATAAAGGCCTCAAAGATGGGGTTTATCTCAGTTTCGCCCAATTCTTCAAAATCGATATCTTCCAAAACATTTTTCTTACTTTGAAAATATCGGGCGAGCAAACGATTGGGAACTTGCCGGAAAAACTGTTTATGTGAATATTGACGAGCCATTTGCGCATTCCTTATGAGGAATTTTTCATGTAGTATACCCTTGTTTGTTTAAATGCTACAACATCCAAGAAAGTCCAAAATATGATTTTATTTTATCCTTAGCAATCAAATGAAAAAAGATTTTGAAGTATGGGTGATATAAAACTATTTAAATTAAAAGAGGGGGATGCAGAAGAACTTAATGGCAAATCTGCGGCAATTGAAAAATCACTGCAAAATCTTGTTGAAAAAAACTTAGAAGTATTTTTGGGTGTCCGATTTTTGGCAACAGAATACTCAACTGGGAAAACTCATGGGGGTCGAATAGACACACTTGGCATTGATGAAAATTGGTGCCCTGTGATTATTGAATATAAGCGGACAATTAACGAAAACGTTATAAATCAGGGGTTATTTTATCTTGATTGGCTAATGGATCATAAAGCCGAATTTACTTTTCTGGTTCAAGAAAAAATTGGTAAAAAAGAATCTGAGAAAATTGAATGGTCAAATCCTCGCCTGCTTTGCATTGCGGGAGATTTCACAAAATTTGATGAACATGCAGTAAAACAAATAGACCGCAATATTGAATTGCTCCGTTACCGCAAATTTACTGATGACTTAATTCTATTTGAACTAGTAAATGCAACCACAGCTTCAACTACTTCCATAAAAACTGAGGGAAAAACAAAAGGAGCAAAATATGCTAACTATAAGGAATATATAGAAGCAAAAGCTAACGCTCAGTTGAAAGGTCTTTATGAATCCCTTAAAATTTTTCTTGAATCTCTAGGAGATGATGTTCAGATCAAATCAATGTTAAATTATATAGCATTTAAACGTATTAAAAACTTTGCCTGCTTAGAAGTTCATCCTCAGAAAAAAAGTTTAACAATTTATATAAAAGTAGACCCTCAAACAGTTTCATTAGAAAAAGGATTTACAAGAGATGTAACCAACATTGGGCACTATGGGACGGGTACACTTGAAATTATTATCAAAAATCAAAGTGATTTTGAAAAAGCCAAACCTTTACTTTTAAAAAGCTATGAAATAAGTTAAACAATCATCCCAAAACCTCTTATGGAGAAAGTTACTTGTTAAAAGGTTCTCTATTTACAAAAAATTATTTAACCCAAGGAATACTTGAATCAGAAGAGTGGAAACAAATTAATGACAAAGAAATTGAAAGTTTCCGGAATGATTTAAAAGAGACTTTTAATCAATTTCCTATTTCGGGAAAACCTAATGAGTCGACTACAGAAGATGACCTAATAAAGCCAGTCTTAAAATCTCTTGGGTGGTACGATTTTCTTTCCCAACAAACTACATCTAAAAAAGGGAGAGAAGACGTTCCGGATTTGCTTTTATTTGAAAATAGTGAAGCCAAACAGAAAGCTAACAAGGAAAAACAACAAGCTACACGATACCGATTTGGCCTTTCTTTTTTAGAAGCCAAGGCATGGAACCTTTCTCTGGATCGAAAAGATAATGAACTAAAGGAGGGCGTGCCATCCACTCAGATGCTTCGATATCTAAGTCGAGTGGAAGTTCAATCGGAAAAACAAATCCAGTGGGGTATTCTAACCAATGGAAGGCATTGGCGATTATATTTTCAGGGAGCCAAATCTAGGTCGGAAGAGTTTCTTGAATTTGATTTACCTTTAATCCTAGGTTTGAAAGGATTTGACCCTGATCTTTTTAGCAAAAAAGATTTAGAAATTCAGAATTGGTTAAAAGTTTTTTATTTAATCTTCTGCAAAAAATCCTTCCTTAAATCTAGACCAAACAATGATTCCTATCATAACTTTGTCTTAAAAGAAGGCTTGCATTGGGAATTACAGGTTGCCAAAGATTTAAGTAACGTTGTTTTCAACGAAGTCTATCCTGAACTGCTTCACGGTTTAAAAAATCACGACCCCTTGGCCCCCTCTCCACCAGATTCTTTTTATTTATCTGAATTAAGACAATCGGCCCTCACCCTTCTTTACAGGCTTCTTTTCGTCCTTTATGCCGAAGATCGGGACTTGCTTCCGGTTAAAGACGATAAATATGATGATTATGGTTTACGAAAGAGGGTTAGGCAAGACATCGCAACCCGAATTGACCAGCAGGATACCTTCAGTTCTTCTCAAGACGATTACTACCGAAAAATATGCAATCTTTTTAAGGCCATCGACAAAGGCGACTCTTCCATCGGTCTTCCGCCTTATAATGGCGGACTTTTTGATCGGGATAGCAATGTTCTATTGAACCGGGCTGAAATTCCCGATGCTGATTTTGCTCCCCTTCTAGACAAATTGTCCCGACGGGAAGAAGAAGGTCGAAGGAAATGGATCAATTATCGCGATCTTACAGTTCAACAACTAGGTTCCATATACGAAAGGCTTTTGGAGTTTGAAATCAAAATTGAACAAGATGAAACACTCTCCATAGTTCCCAACATCTTTGCAAGAAAAACCAGCGGCAGTTATTACACCCCAGATTCTTTGGTTAAACTCATTTTGGAAAAAACGATAGAACCACTTTTGAATGAAAAACTGGAACTCTTCCATTCCAAAATCCGTGAATTAAAATCAAGCCGCAAACCCAAAAAAGAAAAAATCAAGGAGCTTTCCAAATCAGATCCAGCTCTTGCTATGTTGGAATTAAGAGTTTGTGACCCAGCTATGGGAAGTGGACATTTTCTGGTTTCTCTAGTGGACTTCCTAGCTGACAAGGCGTTAGAATCCATTGCCGAATCTGAAGAAAGTGTCGATTGGCAGGATGAAAAATATCCCTATCAATGCCCATTGACGGATAAGATCAGCTCTATAAGAGAGCAAATCCAAGAACAAGCCAATAAACACGGATGGATTGTTAATATAGAGCAACTTGATGACCGTCATATAATCAGGCGCATGATTCTCAAGCGTTGCGTTTATGGGGTAGATAAAAACCCCATGGCTGTGGAACTAGCCAAAGTCTCTTTATGGCTTCATACGTTTACGGTGGGGGCTCCATTATCTTTTCTTGATCATCATTTACGGTGCGGAGATTCATTATTTGGTGAATTTGTTCGTAACGTGGAAGATTTTCTTGAAGACACGGGAAGCCTGATGATTCATTCCGAGGTTAACAAAGCTAAACAAAGCGCAAAAGGAATGGAAAAAATTGAAAAACTCACCGATGCAGATATTTCAGAAGTTCAGGAGTCTGTTAATCTATTTAGTATCATCGAAAAAGCCACTCAGCCTTTATCTAAATTTTTCAGTTTTTTACATGCTGCTCGTTGGTGGGTAGAAAAAAATAAAGAAACTAAAAATGCTGTAAAGGATATTATGATAAATTGGGCAAGTGATGAATCCATTCAACTAGCAATGGGTACTACTGATTTACCCCACGAAGCCCCAAAGGCATTGAAGAAATTTGTTGAACAAGCTCATGAAATCATGAAGGAAGAACGATTTCTAAATTGGGAAATCGCGTTTCCAGGCGTATGGGAACAATGGGAAAACAAAGAACCTATTGGGGGTTTCGATGCAGTCATAGGCAATCCACCTTGGGATAAAATAAGATTGGAGGATGTTCCTTGGTTTTTAAATAGAAGTAAAACTATTTCTAAAATAATCAAAGCCAGCGACCGCAAGAATGCAATAAAAAAAATAGAGAAGAATAATTATCGACTATGGAAAGATTACTTAAAAGCAAAAGGTCGAGCCGAAGCTATGGCTACTACAGCAAGAAAATCTGGAACCTACCCTCTTTTATCAAGTGGTGACATTAACATATATTCTCTCTTTATAGAACGAGCACACCGATTGATTAAACCCAAGGGTATCGTTGGTTTATTATGTCCCTCCGGAATTGCTTCCGATAAATCGGCAAGTAATTTTTTTAAATCCATATCCACCTCGGGCCGATTGGGGGGCCTCTATGACTTTGAAAACAAAAAAATATTTTTCCCGGATATTCATGCATCATTTAAATTCTGCGCCTATATTGCAGGAGGCAAGGAGCGAACTTTTAAAGAAACCCCCATGGCCTTTTTCCTGCATAAAACAGAAGAGCTTAACGATTCCGACCGATGCTTTGCGCTAAGTCATAAAGATTTTGAACGGGTCAATCCCAATACTGGAACCACCCCTATATTTCGTACACGTAGAGATGCCGAAATTACACGCCGCATCTACGAAAAATTTCCAGTTTTAAATGACCATCAAAAGAGAAAAATCTGGCCAGTCAAATATTTCACTATGTTTCACATGACAAATGACTCCCATTTATATAAGACCAAAGAAGAATTGGAAGAAGAAGGGTTTTACCTTGTGGAGTGCAATAAACTTATAAAAGGCAAAGAAGAATACATCCCTCTTTATGAAGGGAAAATGGTTCAGGCGTTTAACCATAGAGCAGCTGGTGTTATTGTTAATATTGACAATATAAATAGACCGGGTCAACCAATAACAGGGAACCTAGAAAACCTAAAAAACCCTAAATGGTTTCCAACGCCTCAATATTGGGTATCCAGTGATTATATTAGTTTAAATTTAAATTGGTTTATTGCCTTTAAAGATATAACCGCTTCTACTAATGCGCGCACAATGATTGCCACTTTTATTCCAAGATACGGGGCTAACCACACACTTCCTATTCTTGTGCCCAATGAGTTCAACCCCAAAGCAATTGAAAAATGGTTCAAATATGCTCCAATATTTCTTTCAAATTTAAATAGCTTTGCTTTGGATTTTATTTCTAGACAAAAAGTCCAAGCAACGCACTTGATGTGGTATTTAGTAGAGCAATTGCCAATAATACCTCTAGAAAGATTTGAAGATAATATTGGAAAAGTCAAAATTGCTGATTTTGTTCGAGATCAAGTGTTAAAACTCACCTACACCGCTTTGGATATGAAACTTTTTGCTGAAGATATGGATTACGAAGGAGATCCTTATGTTTGGGATGAAGAGGATCGACAACATTGTATGGCTCGTCTGGATGCTTTATTTTTCCTTCTTTATGAAGTTGATGAAAAAGACGCTTCTTATATTCTTGATACTTTCCCCATAGTTAAACGCGAAGACGAAAAGAAATTTGAGGGCCGGTACTTTACCAAGGAATTAATCTTAGCGTATATGCGTGCGCTTAAAGCAGGGGACACAAAATCCAAAGTCGAATTGAATTAAGAATAAGAAATTTTTGGTTGGAAGAGTTTGAGGATGGACGAAAAGGAATGGTTTGAAAAAAAAAGAAATGTAGACTTAATGTATATGCATTATAGGGAACAGGCTGATAATGCCATTTCAAGTGTCATCATTATCTCCTCCACTTTAGTGGGAATTATTGTGAGTTTTACAAAACCAGAACTAGCTGGTTGTCCAAAAATACTTTTTTTTATTTTTGGAATGATCCCTATTTTTTCATCTGTGTTTTTTGGTGTTCATGCAAAATACAACTATTTTCTTGGCTATCAGAAATATGCTAGATCAGAATATAAATATCTTGAGAGTGAAGGAAAAACAAATTTAGATAATATAGATTCTGACAGAAAAGAGGGATACCAACTTTTTGAGGATTCCAATACCTATTTTGATAAAGGAGATAAATATACTCATTTTTGTAAATGGGCTTTCTTTCTTGGTTTGCTAACGATTTTTATTTTTTATTCCCTCAACTTTTTTGGTATTTCATGAAAGGTCAATCATATTCTCATTTGTTTTAATAAAACTTTATGGAAATACTTTTGGATTGGATCATTCCATCTTAGCCGTTTGAGGAAAGATAGTGGCTTTCGCACCAGCTTTGAGTTTATCCAGGTAATCCGCCCAATCCTGCATCATCTTTTTTCGTTCGGGGAGGTGGGCGGTGCGGTTGTAGGCGCGACCGTTGGGATCGCGAACCGCATGGGCGAGTTGGTGCTCGATAAAATCGGGACGAACCCCCAACACTTCATCTAATATAGTTCGTGCCATGGCGCGGAATCCATGACCGCTCATTTCATCTTTTCCAATTCCCATTCTCCGCATCGCTGCAAGAATAGCATTATCACTCATGGGTCTATCTTTACTCCGCGTCCCAGGGAAAACGAAACGACCATTTCCAGTAAGTGGTTTTAGTTCTTCTAAGATTTCCAAAGCTTGGCTGGACAAAGGAACAATGTGCTGGGATTTAGTTTTGGTTACTACGAACCGCCATTCAGCTTTTTCTAAATCTATGTCTGCCCATTCTGCTTTGCGAAGTTCCCCCGGCCTCACAAAAACTAAAGGCGCAAGACGTAAAGCACAGCGAACAATAAGGGAACCTTCATAACCATCCATCACCCGTAAAAGTTTTGCCACTTCTTCGGGTTCAGTTACCGCGGGAAAATGACCTCCTTTCACAGGGGTTAAAGCTCCGCGAAGATCACGAGTGGGATCACTTTCCTCTCTTCCTGTAGCCACGGCATAACGAAACACTTGTCCACAATTTCCCAAAGCCCGGTGTGCAGTTTCAATGGCTCCGCGTTTTTCGATACGTTGAATGACAGTGAGAATTTCCGGAGGTTTTAGTTTTCCAATTGGAGTTTCCCCAATCCAGGGAAAGATATCTTTTTCAAATCGTCTAATGATTCGATTACCATGGTCCGGTGCCCAGTTACTGGAATATTTAGAAAACCATTCTCGGGCAACCAATTCAAAGCTGTTTTTTCCATCAGCCCCGGAAGCTTTTTGCGCTTTACGGTGTTCACTAGGGTCAATGCCATTGGCTAAAAGTTTTCGTGCTTCATCTCTCCGATCCCGAGCATCCTTCAAACTCACATCAGGATAAACTCCGAGTGACAGACGTTTTTCCTTTCCGGAGAATCGATATTTCAACCGCCACCATTTTCCACCAGAAGGAGACACTTCTAAATAAAGGCCTCTTTCATCGAATATTTTGAAACTTTTGTCTTTGGGTTTGGTATTTTTGACTATAATGTTTGTCAGGGGCATCTGGGGGCAACTCCAATTAAAATTATTTAGATGCCCCCAAAAGTTACCCTATTATTAGTTGGATGTCAAGAAATCACAATGCACCCTAAAAGACAGTAAATCCTTTAAATTTAACAGTTTTTATTGTTTCTTGGACTTTATTGGATTTCTTTGGATAAGGTATTGGTGGAGGCGGGGGGAATTGAACCCCCGTCCGAAAGTCTTCCACGAAAAGTCTCTACATGCTTATCCTGCGATTTGAATCTCGTCCAAGCTAACTCCCACAGGCAGGATTCCACTTGAACCAGTCTCTAAAAATTCGCTCTAAACTCCCGAGACAAAAAGCCAAGAACTAGTCCGCAAAAATGACGTCCCTCTCGGCCCCGCGAACAAAAACCGAGTGGACGGTAGCGGGTTTATTAAGCCGCTACTGCTACTTCATAATCGTTGGCGATTATGTAATATGCCGTTTTTTAACGGGCCAACGGCGTCCCGTGCATGCAACCTTTGCTTCTTTACTCCCGTCGAACCCAAATCGCCCCCAATGGGGATGTTCTTTGGTGTGAAAGGTCTTATATTCATAATATCATTTCCACCGATAACTTGCCAATTTTCGGTAATTCCACCAGGTAATTCTCAAGGAAAACATCGAAAATACCGTTGATTCTATTAGGGATACCTTAAACCAAAGATGAACAAACTACCCGTTTTTTACCGGGAGTCGTTTCGCAGATTCATTGAATATTCTCACTTTACAGTACTTTTCATTCCCCGATGCAATGGGTGGGGCTTGGCGCTATTCGTTTGAAGTGGCTCGCGGGTTAGTCAATCGCGGGCATGTGGTGCATCTCATCACATGCAAACCGGAGGATGGATTAAGCGACCTTGAAGTAATCGATGGTGTGAGTTTTTACCGGATTAAATCCAAGGCAAGGCAAAACATTTTCTCATTATTTCGGGAAATAAGAAAAAAAGTGAAAACCATTGCAAAGCATTCCAGGATCGATCTTATCCATGTTCATAATCCTTTAGTGGGTTTTCTGGTTGACCTTATCCCGATTCTTTGGGGAGTGCCCAGAGTTTATCACTTTCATAGCCTTTGGAGCGATGAGGAAAAATTTAATCTTAAAGGATCCTCTATTTCACTGAGTCAAAAATTCCGTCTTCTAATAATTCAACTGATTGAATGGCACAGCTTTTTTTGGAGTCAAGCCGTCCTGTTTTTGAGTAATTACAGCAAGCAGCGATTTAAGCGATTTTATCCATTTGGGAAAAAAAAATCGTTCATCGTGGGAGGTGGAGTCGATACAAAACGATTTTTTTCATTAAATGGAAACCAAACAAAAGCCTCTTTGAGAAAAGAGTGTAATCTTTCAGTTCAGCCGTTTACATTTTTAACAGTCCGAAGATTAGAAACCCGAATGGGATTAGAAAATTTAATCCATGCAGTTTTCAGCCTTAGTAAACGCGTTCCCGAAAAAAGCTTCCAGGTATTAATAGTTGGCGCAGGTTCATTAAAAGATTCATTACTATCTCTGATTAAAGATTTAGGTTTACAAAACCAAGTCAAATTATGCGGTAAAATTCCGGAGCCGCAACTACCAAAATACTACCAAGCTGCTGATATTTTTATCTTACCTACTTTAGCGATTGAAGGCTTTGGATTAGCTACGGCAGAAGCTCTTTCGTCTGGTTTGCCCGCTTTAGGTACCCCTGTAGGAGCCACTCCCGAAATATTGGAACCTATCAATCCCCGACTTATTTTGAAAGGAACGTCCCCCGAAGATTTAGAAACAGGCTTGGAAGCTGTTTTAAAAAACCCTGAACAATTTTTATCGTTGTCTCAAAAGTGCAGAACTATTGCAGTAAAAAGTTATGGGTGGGATACGGTAGTAGATAAAATCGAATCTGAATTTAAAAGGATATTGGCAAAATGAAAAAAGCAATGCCATATTTAATCCTGACGTTAGGTATTGGGGTTCTCTACGGAAATACCCTTTCACATTCTTTTCATTACGATGATTTTCCATCAATATTAGAGAAACCTTGGATTCGTGGTTTGGATAAAATCCCCACCTTTATCACCAACTATTCCATACGTCCTGTGGTGATTTTTACATACAATTTGAATTATACCCTCAGTGAGTTCGAGGTTTGGAGTTATCACCTTTTCAATATATCGATTCATTTAGCGGTAGTTTTACTTATTTATCTTTTTACTAAGTTGATGATAGATTTCCTTCACAGGGCACAACCCAGTTTTCCATGGACATGGAAAAACGTGCCATTTATAGCTTCCATCATATTTGCTATTCATCCTCTAAATACACAAGCTGTCACGTATATTTCCGGGCGTTCTTCTTTAATGGCAACATTGTTCTTTTTAGCCACTTGTATTCTATTTTTTAAAGGTTTCCAAAATCGTCCTCAATCAAAAAAATATTGTTCATTAAATCCTTCCAAGCTTAAATCTACCCTTTATTTTATTTCAGCTATGATTTGTTTAATTCTAGGGGGACTTTCAAAAATCATAGTGATCACTTTGCCGGCAATTTTATTTCTTTGCCACTTCTATTTTTATTCGGGAAAAACTTTTCGCAATTGGATAACCACTGCTTATGTACCAATTCTACTTATTGCCATGCCAATGGCAACATTTATTGCATATCGTTTATTTTCAAAAGGGGGTATTTTACCCACCGGGCCTACGGAATTTTCAGCTTCCACTTATTTTTTAACTCAAACTTTTGTCATTCCTTTTGAGTACTTCTGGAAAATGCTTTTTCCAATTAACCAAAGTATTGAAGTCCATTATCCTATTATTTCCGACTGGAGTTTACTCACAAGTTATATTGGATTAGCAACTTTAGGAATTATCGTATTAATTATTTTTTGGCTGTCTTCTTTTTCTAGACTGGCTGGATTTGGGCTCGCTTGGATGTTAATTACCATTTTACCTACATCTAGTTTTGTCCCATTATTAGATGTTGCTGTTGAGCATCGCACCTATTTACCTTTAGCAGGTTTCTCCATTTTTTTTGCCACAACTATCGATGGGCTTATTCAACTTTTTAAAAACTCGGCTTCAAAACTGAAACTCGCCTATGGATGTTGTGGAATCATAGGAATCTGCATGGCAGCTTTACTGGTTCATCGAAATGCAGTGTGGAAGGACGATGTTTCTCTTTGGACCGATGCAAAAAGTAAAGCACCGAATTTAGTTAGAGTATATAACAATCTTGGAGAAGCTTACGATAAGCAAAATCAATATCCGGAAGCTATTAAGGAATTCCAGACCGCTTTACAAATGGATCCCAACTATGTATTTGCTTTAAATAATTTAGGAAACATTTATGGAAAAATGAAACATTACAATAAAGCAATTCCTTATTTCCAAAAGGTAATTTCTATAAAAGAGAGATATGCACCAGCACATTACAATTTGGCCCGCGCTTTTCAATCAACCAATCAAAACGATAAAGCACTAATACATTACCGAAAGGCTATAGATATCATTCCACACTTTGAACAAGCCATTTATAATTACGCATTGCTTGGAATCCAAATGAAAAAACCCGAAATTGGGATCGAATACTTCTATAAGTTTATTGAATTACAGCCTAACAACGTAAGAGGATATTTTGGATTAGGAAATGTATACGCATATTCAAATCAGTTTGATCAGGCAATTGAAATATTTAAAAAGGGAATTGAGGCAGATCCAAATTACTTATTAACATATGTCAATTTAGCAACGGCGCAAATGCAATCCGGAAAAATTGAAGATGCTATTAAAACTTACCAACAAATTCTAAAGAAAAATCCAGGTATAGCCGGTGTACACAAAAATTTAGGCTTGATTTACGCGCAACACCAACCAAACATCCAAAAAGCAATTTTTCATTTTGAAAAATCCTTAGACTTAGACCCCCAACAACCGGAAGCCCCAATTATTCAAAATGTACTTTTGGAGATGAAAAACCAACCCCAACAATAATCCAATTACAAATAAACCTCACTAAAAAATGAAGGACAAAAGGTGGGAAGTGAATGTTTTAACAAATCTTTAAGGCGCAAATTGAGTAAACTTACTTTCCAACCAATTCACTCCTTTTGCCATAAGGAGGGTAAGGAACAAATATACTAATGCAATGTAGGTGTAAGTTTCAAAATAATTAAAATGCTTGGTGACATATTCGTTTCCAACTCTCAAAATATCAGAAATGGCTAAAACAGAAATCAAACTTGTATCCTTTAACATACCTAGTGTTTGGTTTCCAATTGCAGGAATAATAGTCCTAAGAGCTTGTGGAAAAATGATTTGAGTCATTGCTTGTTTTGAGTTCATTCCTAAACTGCGAGCTGCCTCCCCCTGTTCTTTAGGAATGGCTTCAATTCCTGCTCTGAAGACATCTGACATATAAGCCCCGTAACTCAATCCAAAACCAAGAACCGCAGCAACCAGCTTTGGAATTTGAATTAGCTCCCCTAAGGCATAATAAATGTAAAACAGGAGCACAAGAAGTGGCACCCCTCGTAAAATTTCTGTATACAAAGAAGCAGAAAACCGGATTCCCTTTCTGGACGACATCTTTCCCAAACCTACAACAATTCCAATAAGTATCGCACAAAAACTTCCTGAGAGGGTCACTCCCAAAGTATATCCAATTCCTACGGGTAAAATTTTCAATAAACCTAAATAACCACTAGCCTCCTCCTTTGAAATAAATGAATCCTTAGCCGGAAGGTAGATCAAAAGAAAAAAACTGATCACAATCACCATATTCCAGGCCATCGTAGAATGGGTTGGAGTAGTTTTTTTAGAAGAATTCATTCTAATATCAATGTTGGAGTGACTTAAAGAAAATAACTTTTAGGATTTCGGGGGAATTTCAGGAACCACAGCAGCACGACCCAGTTCCCATTTAGTGTGTAGAGCCTGAACAGCACCTTTCTTAAATAATTTTTCCAGAGCTTTGTTGATAGCTTTCAAAAGAGAGCCGTCATCCTTTCTCATAGCTATTCCATAATATTCGTTTGTTAATATATCCCCCACCATTTTGATTTTCTTAAATATTGCATTTTCATTTTTCTTGTAATAAAGAGTTCCCGTACTTTCTCCTAATACGGCATCCACTTCTCCTTTAATTAAATCCTGAATTGCGTGACCATATTGTTCATAACCTACACTTCGAATTCCAGAGTGATCCTTTAAATAAAAGTAAGCCGTTGTTCCACGCTGAGCAGCTACCACCATCTTTTTTTCCTGCAAATGCTCCATGGTTGATATCCCCTCACTATCCAATCGAACCACAATGGAAAGGCCACTTTTTAAATAAGGAATTGAAAAAGCCATTTTATCTTTGCGTTCCTTCAATATAGTGATGGAGCTAATGGCCGCATTATATTTTTTGGTTAACAATCCCCCCAAAAGACCAGCCCACTCTACATTAACAATTTCCAACTCTACCCCCATTTCCTTAGCTATAGCAGCAATCAAATCTTTTTCAAATCCATCAATTTTATTTTGGTCATTGATGAAAGACATGGGAACCAAAGTTGCATCTGTGGCAACTATAATTTTATCAGGTAAACCTTGAGACCCAGGACTACATCCATTTAAATTCAAAATACCCACAATAAAAAAGAAGAGGATGAAATATAGAACTGCTTTATTTAGAAAAAATTTTTGAGACATTTATCAGTTCATATGGGTTGGAAAAATAAACACATTATCCGTTTGGACTTTAATCTTTACTTGTTCTTTATCCACCTCCTTCATAAAGTCAGAAATTAATTTCAAATGTAAGATGGATCCATCGATTAATTGAATTTTATAAAGATAATGACTTCCAAAAAACTTTTTTTCCTTTATATTTCCTAAAAATTCATTGGATTGGGAAATAGAAGTAGACCTACCACAAAGGATCATTTTTTCTGGTCGGATATAGCAATTCACCTGCTGTCCCTTATTTAAATTCTGTGAAGAAATTCCCCTTAATTTCCCAATTTTAGGAACCATTACTTCAACATTGTCTCTGGAAGTAGTTTCAACAATTCCATTAAGACAATTCAGATCACCTAAAAACTCTGCTACAAAGGGATGCTGCGGATGGCAATAGAGATCCTCTGGTGTACCAATTTGCAGAAGCTGACCTTTTTCTAAAACTGCCATTCTATCAGCTAAAATTAAGGCCTCTTGTTGATCATGAGTGACAAATAGGAAAGTAATTTCAAAAGCACGCTGCATTTCAATTAATTCATCTTGAAGTCTTTGCCGTAACGATTCATCAAGAGCTGATAGTGGCTCATCAAGCAAAAGAATTTTAGGACGATTAATTATTGCTCTTGCTAATGCCACCCTTTGCGATTCTCCTCCACTTAATTGATGCGGCCATGCTTTTTTCAAATTTGGAAGACGTATAATTTTTAATAGTTCATCGATCTGTTTTGTAATTTCAGATTCATCAATACCACGAGTTCTTGGACCTACCGCAATATTATCGTACACTTGCAAATGTGGGAACAAAGCGGAGTGTTGGAAAATAAATCCCACGGATCTTTTTTCCACTGGCAATCGATTGACCTCTTTACCTTCAATCAACAAGCTACCCTGATCTGGCGTTTCAAAACCAGCAATTAATCTCAATAATGTTGTTTTGCCACATCCGCTGGGTCCCAGTAAAACAAATCGTTCTCCTTTACTAATTTCTAGAGAAAAATTTTTTAAGATGGGTTTGTCATTATAGGATTTTGAAATACCTTCTAAGCGGACCATGCTTCTCTAGGTAAGTGAGTAAAGTATTGTCCTGCATTGTAGAAGATTTTTCATTCTTATGCTACATAAGGTAAAAAGTTTTAAAACAATGTTAAATTGAGAAAAATGACTTCGATTTTAACTCAAACAATGTTTCTATAGTTTAATTGATCCATTAAGTTTGTTTCCCAGAACGTTTTTCTATAAAATCCGGATCACCATTGAATCTTTAATTAAGGGTGGAGAAACATGAAAATACTTGTAGTTGGCGGCGGTGGGCGCGAACATGCTCTGGTTTGGAAGATCAAACAAAGTCCTCTGGTAAATGCGATTTTTTGTGCACCCGGAAATGCCGGGACTTCGGAATTGGCACAAAACATTTCCATTTCAGATGGAGATATTGAAGGCCTACTAGAATTTGCAAAAGTTAATAATATCGACCTGACAGTTGTGGGACCCGAAAAGCCATTAGTTGATGGAATTGCTGATCAATTTAACAGGGAAGGCCTTAAAGTTTTTGGACCTTCAGGAAAAGCTGCGGAACTCGAAGGTAGCAAAGTATTTTCAAAAGATTTAATGAAAAAATACAATATTCCTACTGCAGATTATGAAACTTTCGAATCTGCTGAAAAGGCGAAAAATTATATCCAGGGTAAAGGTAACCTTGTCGTAAAAGCCGAGGGGCTTGCTGCGGGAAAAGGTGTTTTCGTTTGTGATAACGAAGTAGATGCTGCAGACGGTATTAACCAAATTATGAGTAATAAGCTGTTTGGTGATGCTGGACTTCGAATTGTAATTGAAGAAAAACTTGTTGGCCAAGAAATTTCTTTTCTTGCTTTCACTGATGGAGGAACCGTATTACCGATGGTTGCCGCCCAGGATCATAAAGCAATTTTTGAAGGTGATAAGGGACCCAATACAGGAGGAATGGGGGCTTATTCCCCACCACCTATATTTACAGAGGCGATGCAGAAAGAAGTGATGGAGACTATAATGATTCCAACCATCCGGGCTATGGCATCCGAAGATAAAAATTATCAAGGAGTATTATATGCTGGCTTAATGATCACCAAGCAAGGCCCAAAGGTATTAGAGTTTAACGCCCGTTTTGGCGATCCTGAAACCCAGGCTTTAATTGCGCGAATGGATTTCGACTTAGTCCCTGTGATGGAAGCTTGCACTGAATCAGGAAAGTTGGCCACATTGAATTTGAATTGGAAGCCTCAAGCATCTGTATGTGTGGTAATGGCCTCGGGGGGATATCCCGGATCTTATGAAAAAGGGAAAATAATTGACGGAATAAATGAGGCTAACAATTTAGAAGAAGTTACCGTATTTCACGCGGGAACAATAAATGAAAATAATGAGGTACTGACCAATGGTGGTCGCGTACTTGGCGTAACAGCCCTAGGAGACAATATTGAAATGGCCATTAACCATGCCTATGAAGGTGTTTCCAAAATTAAATGGGAGGGAGCTTATTTTAGAAAAGATATCGGGAAAAAAGCCTTGTAATGAAATTACAATTTATTAATCCAATTGTGGTTCTTTTGGATCGGGGACGGCTTTCATTTGCTTGCTGAAAAGTTTTGCGGATAGGACCCAAGTTCCCCAAGAAATTACTACTATAATTCCAACACCGATACTTGCCCAAAGTATTACATTACCGCTTTCCGACATGCCTCTTAAAAAAACAAACATTCCCAAAGGCAAAGCCATAATAAATCCAAAACACGAAAGCAGCATAGAGCTTCGCGCATAATATTTGGGCCGGACATCAATATTGAGTTCGCCCAAATGTTTCTGGTTTTCCGGAACGGCTGCATCTAACAACTCTATCTGGCCGTCACACTTAGGGCAAAACTGCCCACCCCAAAAAGCATTTTTACATTGTAAACAAAATTTAACCATTAGCTCGTAAACATTTTGTTAAAATTAACCTCAGATAATATTTTTGCTGCAAGCCTTTCTTTCCTAAACCATGGGCTAGCTACGAAAATATAAAATTTTGAATTTTCTGAGGCCTCTTTATAATATATGATTCGATGTCCAGGTCAAGGGAGAAAGGTTTACTCATGTCCGAAAACAATTCTATTATTCTTACTCACGGTGGAGCAGGGTCCAACTCTGCTTATTCCAATGGAACTGAAACTGCAGGCCATGCAGGCATAAATGCCTTAAAAAATGGAGCTTCCGTCATTGACGCTGCTGTTCAATCAGTGGTTGTTTTAGAGAACGATTCTCGCTTTAATGCAGGCATTGGTTCGGCTCGTCGTTCTGACGGTTCCATTCAAATGGATGCTTCTTGTATGGATAGCAATCATCGATTTGGCGCAGTGACCTCTCTGGAGGGATTTAAAAATCCTATTAAAATTGCTCGTGCTTTATTTGATTCCAACCCTCGTGTATTGTCAGGAAACGGTGCCGCTAAGTTTGCCAAAGAAAACGGATATGAAATATTTGATTCTCAAGTCAAAACCACCGAAGATTCTACCCCCTCTTGCGATACAGTGGGTTGCGTAATTTATGATGGTGAACACTTTGCTGCCGCACTAAGTACCGGCGGCACTCGAAATGCTTTGCCAGGTAGGGTGGGGGACGTTCCATTTCTAGGTTGCGGATTGTATGCGGGACCCTATGGGGCTGTGGCTGCTACCGGTTTTGGAGAGGCCATAATTATGAACCTGACCGCTTTTAGGGCTTACCAAATGCTGGAAGAAGGTATGGGACCCAATTTTGTTTTGGAAGAAGTTTTGGATTGGTTTGATGATTCAGAAGACATTGGTCTCCTACTCATCAATCGCAAGGACCACGCAGTTGGATCAAACCGCACTATGGCTTGGTCAGTCGTGGATTCACAAAACACTTAACATGGACACCAAATACACAATCCAATCAAAAGATTTTGAACCTGCTTATATGAGGCTTTTTCGGACCGGAGAGCTATTTCGCCGGTCTCGCCAGGGAATTCGTCATTTAGAAAACTGCAAAGTTTGTCCCCGTGATTGTGAGGTGAACCGTCTTAATAATGAATGGGCATTGTGTAAAACTGGTCGCTATGCTTGGGTATCCAGTTTTTTTCCTCACTTTGGAGAAGAGGACTGTTTACGGGGATGGAACGGGAGCGGTACAATTTTCTTTTCCATGTGCAATTTGAAGTGTGTCTTTTGCCAAAATTATGACATTAGCCAAAAACAAGATGGTCAAGAAGCGTCTGCAGAGTTACTCGCGCAAATGATGTTAAGTTTACAAGAGAAAGGGTGTCACAATATCAACTTTGTAACTCCGGAACATGTGGTTCCACAAATTTTAGAGGCGCTTCCCTTAGCGGTACAAATGGGATTACGACTACCCTTGGTTTATAATACCGGGGCCTACGATTCATTGGAAAGCATACAATTGATGGACGGTATTGTAGATATTTATATGCCAGACTTTAAATATTGGAGCGAAATTGATGGCAGTAATTACTTAAAAGCAAAAAACTATTCCTCAGTTGCTCGTCAAGTGATAAAGGAAATGCAAAAACAAGTAGGTACTTTAAAGTTTGATGAAACCGGCCTTGCAAAGAGGGGGGTTTTAGTAAGACATTTAGTAATGCCAAACAGTTCACAAAATGTTCGCAACATTATGAGATTTTTAGCGCAGGACATTTCTACCGATACCTACGTAAACATGATGGATCAATACCGTCCAGCAGGTAAAGTCACAGCGAACCGGTACCCGCAGATTAATCGAAGCACCTCAAAAAAAGAACACCAAGAAGCCCTTCAAATTGCTAGAGAAGAGGGTCTATACAGATTTGATGAAAGAGATCCTTCGGCATTCGCTTCAATGTTAACTTTTTAATTTCCCTGCATTTTTTGTTTCTTTCATATGGGGTAAAATTCCAAACTTCCTGCTCAAAGGCAAACCGAAAATACCATTAGCTTCATTCAGAAACTTTTAGATGGAAGCAGAAATTGATAGATCAATCCTCAGTAACTAAAAAGTGGAAACAACTTGGTTATAGTTGTGACCTTTGGACGGATCCCCCGGGGCAATGTTGGGAAAACTATGTTCATAAAATGGATGAACTGATAATGGTAATAGATGGGCAATTAGAGCTGGAAATGGATGGAAAGATCCTACATCCAAACCCAGGTGAGGAAATTTTTATTCCCGCCCATAGGATTCACTCAGTTCGCAATATTGGGAAAACGCCAGCTCATTGGTTGTACGGTTACAAAAAAAATATTGAACGATCTTTATAAAGTTTGTGTATTTTTGATTTGAGATTCTTTCCAAAATTTTTTCTGAAAAGTTTCATTAAAATATCTTTTATTTCTTGAATGGATCGGTTTTAATAACTAGCATAAAGATGTTAGAATTCTTTTCTTAAATTTGTTCAACTCTGAACCTTGTTATTAAGGAAGTAACTATGCCAAAGAAAATTAAGGACCCTTGGGATCAATGTAAAAAATGCCTTCCTGCAAAATGTTGCACCTATTTTGCTTTTGGAATAGATGAACCAGAAACTCGAAAAGACTACGAAGCCTTGCTATGGCAAATTGCTCATGAGGGTGTTTCTTTTTATATCTACCGAAACGCTTGGTATTTTATGATGGATTCCGTTTGCAAATTCCTAACACCGGATAACAAATGTGGAATTTATGAAACCCGCCCCTATATTTGTAAAGAACACAGTATCGATTCCTGTGAATATGTGGGAGAGGATTATGGTTTTACAGAGCACTTTAAATCATATGAGGAATTGTTGGCTTGGATTAGAGAAAATACCAACTTTCGATTTAAGCGCCAACCCTCCACTCATGCAAAACACCCGCACAAAATGGAACCGCTCCGCGTATCAGCTTAAAGAGATTCACTGAAAATTATCAATTAGGGTAATTTTTGGGAATAAGAAAACCCCTCATTGGTGGGTAGAGACAGAAAAATAATATTCCTTGGTATTAGAATTAAGAAGATCTTAATTATATTACTTTTCGTCTTTCTTTTTGGAAGAGTCTTTTTTAGCTGGATCTTTCTTTTTAGACTCCGGTTTTTCCTCAGGCTTGTCGTCTTTTCCTTTTGCCTTGGATTTGGATTCACCTTTATCTTTTTTATCTGTAGCTTTTCCTTTAGCTTCAGCTTTTTTTGTATCTTTTTTCTTTTCGGAAGCGTCTTTCTTTTCTGCTTTTTCTTTAGAATCCGCCTTCTTTTTGGATTCCCCCTTCTTATCTTTTTTCTTGTCAGGGGCCGGGGGTGGTGCTACTTCCTCTTCCCGATCAACCAATTCTATAAGCGCCATAGGTGCATCATCCCCACGTCGATTACCAACTCGGATAATACGCGTATACCCACCGGTTCGATTGGCATAACGTTCGGAAAGAGGTCCAAACAACTTAAGAAATACTTCTTTGTCGTTAACGACCCGGAGTGCCAAGCGCCGTGAATGAAGGGTTCCCTTCTTCCCAAGCGTAATTGTTTTTTCCACATGGCTACGCAACTCTTTCGCTTTTGCCAACGTTGTCCGAATTCGTTCCTGCCGGATCAATGCCGTGACCATATTTCGAAACAACGCTTTTCGATGGGCAGAGGTCCGCCCTAATTTTCTTCCAGATTTCAAATGACGCATGACTAAACTACTCCGGTAAATTGAATGCCGCTAATTATAAAGAAATTTATCCTAAATTTCCTTAAGAAATTTACGGCTGTTCTACTTCTGTTTCTATTTCTTTTTTCTTGCGAAGCGCTAATATTTGTTTCAAATCCTCATCTTCGATTTTCATGCCTAAGGATAAACCCATATCTTCAAGGATTTCACGGATCTCATTTAATGATTTCCGGCCAAAATTACGGGTTTTTAACATTTCACCATCACCTCGTTGAACCAATTCAGCAATGGTTTGGATATTTGCATTCTTCAAACAATTATATGACCGCACGGAAAGCTCTAATTCTTCCACACTTTTAGCTAAATTTGTGATCATTTTTTGTTTTTTCTCATCCACTTGCGGTTGAACCGGCTCGGGTTCTTCGTCAAAGTTAATGAAAATTTGCATGTGATCTTTTACAATTTTTGCTGCGTGAGCCACTGCATCTTCTGGAGAAATACTTCCATCCGTCCAGAGTTCCATGACTAGAGCATCAAAATCGGTAGACTGACCTACACGGGTTTTCTCAACGGTGTAATTCACCCTTTCAATGGGAGAAAAAATAGCATCAACTGGAATCATCTGCACAGATTCTGTGGACAAATCATGTCGATCAGCAGGAACATATCCACGGCCCTTACGAACAATCACCTCCATGTCCAATGAACCATTACTATCCAATCGGGCAATTTCATGCTCGGGATTAAGTATTTCAATTTCAGGATCGGCCTGAAAATCTCCAGCTGTAACAGGACCTGGTGTATCCTTTTTCAAATACATACGCTTGCTTTCTTCAGCACCACTCATTTTGAGCTTTAAACCTTTAAGCTGAAGAATAATTTCCGTTACGTCTTCCATAACACCTGGAATAGACGAAAACTCATGAAAAATACCTTCAAATTTGGCGCCGATAATGGCGGCACCCTCTATGGAAGAGAGAAGCATTCTCCTTAAAGAATTTCCAACCGTTACTCCGTAGCCACGTTCAAAAGGTCCGGCCCGGAATTTGGCAAAGTTTTCTGTTTTAGTTTTTTTATCAAAGTCAAGTCGCTTGGGTTTCACGATGCCTTGCATCATTGAGCAATTCCTCCGAAAGAATCTTTAGATATGTATGCAAAGTTAAGGTAAGACAATGTGCACGTTGAATCCTAAATGAGGGAAGTTAACGCGAGTACAATTCAACGATCAATTGTTCCTGAATAGGTAAGGTAATATCCTCACGGTTCGCAGGAGACTGCACGGTCCCTTGGTTTTTATCTGCATCAAACAATAGCCATGAAGGAAGTGTTTTACTCTTCATATTCTCCACGGCACTTTTAATAACCATTTTTTCTTTTTTATTTTCAGCGGGAGCGACAACGTCGCCTGGCTTCAAAATATAAGAAGCTACATTTACTTTTGTTCCATTAATGGTGAAAAATTTATGCCGAATCATTTGCCGAGCTTGATTACGAGAGCCGGCAAACCCGAATCGATAGATCACGTTGTCAAATCTCATTTCAAGAAGTTGCAGCAAATTTTCACCGGTAACCCCTTTCTTTCGATCTGCAATGGCAAAATATTTTCGAAATTGGTTTTCTAAAACACCATAAATTCGACGGACTTTCTGTTTTTCTCTCAACTGTTTTCCAAACTCGGAAAACTTACTTCGACCCTGACCATGTTGTCCAGGTGGATAAGCCCGTTTATCAATGGCACATTTCGGTGTATCACACCGATCCGCTTTTAGAAACAACTTCATCCCTTCCCGACGGCAAAGCCGACAAACTGATCCGATATATCTTGCCAAAATTGATCTCCTAAAATTAATAAAGTTACACGCGGCGACGCTTTCGGGGACGACAACCATTATGTGGAATAGGAGTCCTATCCCGAATCACGGTTATTTCCATACCCACGCCCTGCAATGATCGAATAGCCGACTCTCTGCCGGCACCAGGACCCTTAACATGTACTTCGAGTTTCTTCATTCCCATTTCCTTGGCCTTACCAGCTGCTTTTTCTGCTGCCACCTGAGCAGCAAAAGGAGTACTTTTTCTAGAACCCTTAAACCCTTGAGCTCCAGCGCTGGACCAAGATATTACATTTCCGGAAAGATCAGTAATGGTCACAATCGTATTATTAAATGTTGCTCGAATATGAGCCATTCCAGTTTCGGGGGCAACTTTAACTTTCTTTTTGCCTCCACGTGCTTTCTTGTCCGCCATAATTACCCTCTCTAATTACTTTTTACTTTTTGATCCAACAGTCTTTCGAGGACCTTTGCGAGTTCTTGCATTGGTATGGGTTCTTTGCCCATGAACAGGCAAACCGCGCCTATGCCTTAACCCTCTATAACAACCGATATCCATCAACCGTTTCATATTCATATTAACGGCACGTCGAAGATCCCCTTCGACCTCATACTCTTTTTCAATAATCTGTCGTATCTTTGTCACTTCATCATCAGTTAAGCTTTTAATTCGAATATCCGGTGAAATTTGAGCCTTTGTCAAAATTTCATGGGAAGTGGCTTTACCAACTCCAAAAATATAGGTCAGAGCAATGACCGCTCTTTTTTCTCTCGGAATGTCTATACCTGCAATACGTGCCACACTAAATTCCTTTCTTTAATCATAAAAAGGGTTTTTACCCGTTTAACCCTGTCGCTGCTTATGTTTTGGGTTTTCACAAATTACTCGTACCACTCCACCACGGCGTATGACTTTACACTTGTTACAAATTTTTTTAACTGATGCTCGTACTTTCATAAATTCCTCTTGGGTTCACACGTTTACTTATAACGATAAGTGATACGCCCTCGGGTTAAATCATAAGGAGACAACTGTACCTTAACTTTATCACCGGATAAAATCCGAATAAAATGCATCCTCATTTTCCCTGAAATATGCGCCAGAATTTTATGTCCATTTTCCAATTCCACACGAAACATAGCGTTCGGTAACGGCTCTAATACAGTTCCTTCAACTTCAATGGCTTCTTCTTTGGACATATTTATTAAATCATCCCGCAAACCCGGGAAAAAATATCATCGACTGTACCTCGACCCGGTGCAGTTCGTAACTTCCCCTGTTGTTTATAAAATTCCTTAAGCGGCGCAGTTTTATTTGTATACTCCTCAAGCCGCTCCAGTATGGTTTCTTCTTTATCATCATCCCGCTGATAAAGCTCTCCCCCGCATTCATCACATTTTCCAGGTTCTTTTGGAGGCCTCGTCTTTAGATGAAACACCGCATTACAATTTCTACAAGTACTTCGCCCAGTGAGCCGAACCAATAATTCTCTGGAGTCAACTTCTAAATCAATTACATTATCTATTGCCTGCCCCATCCCTGAAAGAGTTTCATCTAACTTCTCCGCTTGGACAATCGTTCTGGGGAACCCATCCAGGATATACCCATTAAGACAATCAGACTCTTTTATTCTCTCTTTGATCAACCCAACAACAATCTCATCCGGAACCAATCGTCCTTCATCCATATAAGCTTTCGCTTTTTGTCCCAAAGCGGTATTTTCTTCTACAGCGGCTCGGAGGATATCGCCTGTCGATATCTTAGGAACTTTAAACTTTTCTTGAAGTAAAGCTGCTTGAGTGCCCTTTCCGGATCCCGGGGGGCCTAACAAAATTAACCTCATGGATTAGCCCCGACGACTTTTTATCCTCCCCTTTTTTACGAATCCATCGTAATTTCTCATTACAAGGTGAGATTCGATTTGCTGCATGGTATCGAGAGAAACTCCAACAACAATCAATAAGCTTGTTCCGCCAAAATAGAACGGAATGTTGAGATATTTTATCAAATAATCGGGCAAAATACAGACAAAAGATAGGTAGATCGCCCCATAGAAAGTGAGTCTAGATAAAACAAAATCAATATATTCTGCTGTTTTTGGTCCAGGACGAAGTCCGGGAATAAACCCACCATGCTTTTTCATATTATCTGCTACATCTGTCGGGTTAAAAATTACCGCCGTATAGAAATAGCAAAAGAAAAAGATGGCTCCAATAAAAAACAAACTATAAATTAAAGTTCCAGGTGTAAACATTGCTGACACCTGCTGCATCCAGGGAATATTCGTAAACTGCGCAATGGATGCGGGAACCATAATGATTGATGAAGCAAAGATTGGTGGAATAACACCTGAAGTATTCACCTTTAAAGGCAAATGCGTACTTTGGCCACCGTAAACTTTACGACCGACTACCCGCCGGGCATATTGAATTGGAATTCTCCGTTGGCCACCCTCAGTAAATACTATAGCGCCAATTACACCAATCATTAATAGCACCATGAATAAGCCGACAATGACTGAAAGCTCGCCCGTCCCCATCAGGTCCAATGATTGAAAAATAGCACTCGGCGCACCCGCCACAATCCCGGCAAAAATGATGAGGGAAATTCCATTCCCAATACCGCGTTCAGTAATTTGCTCACCCAACCACATAATAAATGCAGTTCCAGCGGTAAGGGTGAGAATTGTCATCAAACGAAATCCCCAGCCCGGCTCAATAACAATGGGTGCCCCACCTGGACTTTTCATGGCTTCAAGTCCGACACTAATACCGGAACTCTGGATCATACTAATAACAATCGTTCCATACCGCGTATATTGAGTGATCTTTTTTTGGCCTTGCTCACCCTCTTTTTTCAATCGCGCCAAATGGGGAGAAACAATAGTCAACAATTGCAAAATAATTGAAGCACTAATGTAGGGCATGATGCCCAAAGCAAAAATTGTTAACCGGCTCAAAGCTCCGCCGGAAAACATATCAAAGAAACCCAAGAAGGTTCCTTGAGCTTGTTGAAAAATTTCAGCTAACGCGGCACCGTCTATGCCAGGAGTTGGAATATGAGCCCCAATCCGGTAAACGGTTAAAATTAAAAGAGTAAACAGAATTCTCCGTTTTAGCTCCGGAATTCTAAAAATATTGCCAAAACTTTCCGCACCGCTCATTTAAGGACTACGGCCTTTCCGCCAGATTTTTCGATCTTTTCAATGGCTGATTTGCTGAATTTATGGGCGTGAATGGTCAACCCACTTTTTAATTCTCCCGTCCCTAATATTTTCACCGCTTCTGTGGTTCGAATAAACCCCTTTTCTCTCATTAGTTCAGGAGTTAAAGGCTCATCCAAACTAATCTCCGCAAGTTGACGAAGATTTATCAATTCATAAGTTTTTTTAAAAATATTCGTAAATCCACGTTTTGGTAAACGGCGCTGTAATGGCATCTGCCCACCCTCAAACCATGGATGAGGATTCCCACCTGAGCGACTTTTTTGACCTTTTTGGCCACGGCCTGCAGTTTTTCCGGTTCCAGAACCAATACCTCGTCCCACACGCTTAGGATTTTTTCGTGAACCTTTATTTATTCTTAATTTAGAAAGTGAAAGCATCGTTTACGCAGACTTTTCCTTATCATTGTTATTAACTGCCTTGCCTCTCAATTGCGAAACCTGCTGTCCATCGCGCAAAGAAAGCAAACCATTGATAGTCGCTTTAACTACATTATGAGGGTTATTCGTACGAATACATTTTGTCAATATATCTTTAATCCCTACGGCCTCTAAAACAGCCCGAACCGCACCGCCAGCAATTAACCCGGTTCCACGAGAAGCAGGTTTTAAAAGAACCCGTCCGGAACCAAAACACCCAATGGTTTCGTGAGGAATTGTTGAGCCATCCAAGGGAACAGATATTTGATTTTTTTTAGCTTTTTCCATTCCTTTACGAATGGCTTCAGGAACTTCATTGGCTTTCCCAAGTCCCCAACCAACTTGACCCTCGCGGTTACCCACCACCACCAAGGCGCTAAAACTGAAACGCCGACCACCTTTAACAACTTTAGCAACACGTTTCACCTTTACAACATTGTCAACAAGGTCTTGTTTCATGTTGGTTTTATCTTGCAAAATCAATCCTCCGTTAAATGCCTATTGAAACTGGCTTTAAAATTTAATGCCTTTTTCTCGGACCGCATCTGCCAACGCTTTTACTCGGCCGGTATAAATAAATCCATTCCGGTCATAACAAACTTCTTTAATTCCTTTTTCAACTGCCTTTTCTGCCAATAGAGTTCCCACTAAAACTGCGGCTTTTCTATTGCCCCCGTAAGCCATTTTTTCTTTAAATTCTTTACTAACTGTAGATGCAGAAACCAAAGTTTGTCGTTTACGGTCATCAATAATTTGGGCATAAATATGCTTAGAACTTTTAAACACAGTCAAACGCAATTTATCTTTATTCTTTTGGACTTTATTTTTAACACGTCCTTTGCGTTTCATCCTTAAGTTGTATCGCAATGCTACACTCATAAAACCTCTTAATTAAGCCCCGCCACTGCCGGCTGTTTTTCCTGCTTTTCTTCGAATATGTTCATCCGAATACATGACACCTTTGCCTTTATAAGGCTCCGGGGGTCGAAATTCGCGAATTTCAGCAGACGTTTGACCTACTTTTTGCTTATCAATACCTTTAATTTTTATCGTATTAGCTTTCGAGTCGACCTCAAACTCAATGCCCTCTGGAGGATCATATTTAATCGGATGCGAAAATCCCAACTGTAAACTCAAAGCTTTTCCCTTAAGGTCTACCTTATAACCAACACCCACAATGTTTAGCTGCTTCATAAAACCCTCAGAAACACCTAAAACCATATTATTTATTAATGCACGGGTAAGACCATGCATTGCACGATCTTTTCCAGCATCAGAAGGGCGGCTCACTACAACCTGCCCATCAGACAACTCGATCTTCATGTTCGGATGAAATTCCCTTTCAATCTGCCCTTTAGGACCCTTAACATGAACTTTAGATCCAGTTACTTTAAAGTCGACACCAGAGGGAATTTTTATGGGTAATTTACCAATACGTGACATAATCTCTAAATTCTTTCTTTACCAAACATAGCCCACCACCTCACCACCAATACCTTTTTCTCGACAAATTTCATCAGTGGTCAAACCTGTGGATGTAGAAACAATGGCAACTCCCAAGCCGTTCAACACGTTAGGAAGGTTATCTTTATTAACATAAACTCTGCGTCCTGGTTTACTAACTCGTTTTATACCTCGAATAGCGCCATCTCCATTAACGTATTTAAGATAAATCCTCAAAATCCCTTGCTTTCCATCTTGGGCTACCTTAAAGTTTTTAATAAAACCTTCATCCTTTAAAATTTCCGCCAATCGAGTTTTCATTTTTGAATTTGGAATGTCCACCTTCGGATGCTTAACTTGTAAGCCATTTCGAATTCTTGTAAACAAATCCGCTATGGGATCGGTCATCATAGATCAAAAATCTCCTAATAAATAATCAGGTCACCAACTCGCTTTAGTAACACCCGGAACTTCCCCTAACAAAGCCCGCGTACGAAAGCAAATTCGACATAATCCAAATTTTCTTAAATATGCCCGCGGTCGCCCACAGACATTACATCGATTATAATTTCTTACTTTAAATTTTGGCTCTCGCTTTGATTTAGCGATCAAACTTTTCTTTGCCATTACGTTAATTCCTAATCGGAAATCCCATTGTTTTTAACAGCACTTTCCCCGCTTCATCCGAATCAGCGGAAGTGACAATCGTAATATTCATTCCCTTAATTTGGTCAATTTTATCAAAGTTAATTTCAGGGAAAATCAATTGCTCTTTCAAACCTAAAGTATAATTACCTCTCCCATCAAATGCTTTGGGGGACAATCCCTTAAAGTCTCGCACTCGCGGTAACGAAAAATTAACCAATCTCTCAAAAAACTCATACATGCGATTGCCGCGCAAAGTCACCCGCACACCAATCGGCATTCCTTCCCGCAACTTAAAATTTGAAATAGCTTTCTTAGCCCTTGTGACAACGGGTTGTTGGCCTGTGATAATACGCAACTGCTCCACACCTGCATCAATAAGCTTCCCATTCTGAATAGCCTCTCCCAACCCCATGTTGACAATAATTTTTTGGAGTTTGGGAACCTGCATTACATTTTTCAAATTCAATTCTTTCTGAATTTGCGGCTTAAATGTTTCATTGTAAGTTTTCTTTAATGCGCTCATCACATCCTAATCCTAAACAAACTAAACCTTATCCATTACTTCGCCACATTTAACACAAAGACGAACTCGTTTACCATCCTCCAGCTTCTTTTGTTTTGTACGAACACCCTTACCACATTTATCGCAAACCAAAAGAAGGTTGGAAATGTGAATTGACCCTTCACGCTCCAAAATACCGCCTTGCTTATTTTCATTCGAGGGTTTCATATGCTTTTTAAGCATATTAAGCTTTTCAACAGTTACCCTACCTCTTTCCGGAAAGAGAGCTAAAACTTTCCCCTTTTTTCCTTTTTCTTTTCCGACGGTAACTTGAACAATATCATCTTTTTTAATATGAAGCTTACCAGCCATCAAAGCACCTCCGGAGCCAGCGATAATATTTTCAAAAATCTCTTTGCGCGCAACTCTCTGGCTACAGGACCAAAAATACGAGTCCCTAAAGGTTCTTTAGACTCATTAACCAAAACCGCCGCATTACTATCGAACTTAATATAACTGCCTTCGGCTCTACGCATTTCTTTTCGAGTACGCACCACAACTGCTTTTTTAACTTCGCCTTTTTTAACATTGCTATTGGGCTCAGATTCTTTAACTGCGACTACAATAATATCTCCTACCGAGGCATATCTGCGTCCGGTCCCACCTAAAACCTTAATACACTGAACCTTTTTAGCTCCTGAATTGTCTGCAACTTCCAAAACTGTTCTTAACTGAATCATTCAATAACACCAAGGCTCAATTGTTTGCGGATTTGATAATTTCTACTAGCAACCAACGCTTTTCTTTACTTAATGGACGTATTTCCCGCATGGAAATAACATCTCCCACATTACATTTATTTTCTTCATCATGACATTTATACTTTTTGGTTCGCTTAACCACTTTTTTAAATGTGGGGTGGTTAAACTTTCGAACTACTTTAACGACTACGGTTTTATTCATTTTGTCGCTAACCACGGTTCCGGTCATTAATCTTTTAGGCTTAACCTGACTCAATTCCCCTCCTTAATTCCAAAACTTTTCTGGGACATTTTACGAATCCTTTTTAGGTTCTTCTTTAGGTGGCTCACTTTCAGACTTTTCAGAAGCCACTTTTTCCGCGTCTTGGGCTCGCAATGTTTGAATACGAGCAATATCACGCCGCATATGCTTTAAACGTCCAGGATTTTCGATTTTCCCTGTAGCCAATTGAAACTTTAGATTGAAATACTCCTCCTGCAAATCATCCAGTTTCTCTTGTCTTTCCTGAACCGACAGCTCACGAATTTCTTGCATTTTCATATAAACACCAAGTTTTTAGCCCTTTTTAACAATCACTCGCGTAGGCACCGGCAACTTATGAGAAGCAAGCCTTAACGCTTCTCTCGCAATATCCTCCGGTACACCAGCCATTTCATACAAAATGCGTCCGGGTTTAACGATTGCGACCCAAAATTCCGGGTTACCTTTGCCTTTACCCATTCGGGTTTCTGCAGGTTTTTTTGATATTGGCTTATCAGGAAATATCCGCAACCAAATTTTTCCACCACGTTTCACATGACGAGTCATTGCAATACGGGCGGCTTCAATTTGTCGATTAGAAATTCGTCCGCATCCCAGTGTCTGCAAACCAAATTCGCCAAAATTCATACTGCCACCGCGAAATGCAGTTCCGCGCATTCTTCCTTTATGCCTCTTACGATACTTAACTTTTTTAGGCATCAACATGATGCAATTACTCCATTACTTTTTCTTATTAAGTGCCTTAACCCTCAGCCGATTCCTTTTCAGGGAAACTTTTCCCATCATCAAAAATTTCGCCTTTATAAACCCAAACCTTAATTCCTATAATTCCGTAGGTAGTCAAACCTTCCGCAGTGCCGTAATCAATATCAGCGCGCAAAGTGTGAAGAGGCACTTGACCTTCTCGGTACCATTCGCTGCGGGCAATTTCCGCACCACCCAATCGACCGGAACATCTGATTTTTATTCCCTTAGCTCCAAACCGTAGAGAAGACTGCACTGCTTTTTTCATTGCCCGCCGAAAGGAAATCCGCTTTTGTAACTGAAGAGCGATATTTTGCGCAATCAAGGTGGCATCCAGCTCCGCTCGACGAATTTCTTTAATATTCAAATTGACCTGCTTACCACCAATAATTTTCTGAAGCGCTTCTTTTAACCGATCTACCTCTAAACCTTTTTTACCTATGATAATTCCCGGACGCGCAGTATGAATATTAATACGAATACGATTTGCAGATCGCTCGATCTCTAAATTGGACACCCCTGCATGCGACAAAGATTTCCTCAGATATTTTCGGAGATTAATATCTTCCTGCAATAAGTCCGGAAATTCTTTTTTTGCATACCAATTTGATTTCCAAGGCTTGTTGACACCAAGCCGAAATCCATAAGGGTGAACTTTTTGACCCACGATTTCCTCCGCTATTCTTTATCGTTAAGAATAATTGTTATATGGCTGGTTCTTTTTAATATCATGGTCGCCATTCCTCGGGCTCGAGGCATTTGCCTTTTCCATGCCACTCCAGCATTGACAAAAACTTTTTTCACAACAAGATCATCCACATCAACTACTTTGTGGTTTTCCTCAGCATTAGAAATTGCAGATTTAAGTAGTTTTTGAAACATTCGAGCGGCTTTTTTTTCGGTAAAGGTTAAAATATTCATCGCTTCATTAACGTTTTTACCACGAATCATATCAGCCACTAACCGAGCTTTTCTTGGCGCCGTCCGCGCATGTCTTAATTTAGCTTGTACATCCATTGATCAATTCACTTTTTATTTAGGCGGTGGCGCCTTTTTGGTTTTACCACTATGCCCTTTAAAGGTCCGCGTAGGAGAAAACTCTCCTAATTTATGACCCACCATATTTTCCGTAACAAAAACAGGAATAAATTTTTTACCATTATGAACAGAGAGAGTATGCCCCACAAAATCCGGAATAATGGTTGAACGACGAGACCAGGTCTTTATAATTTTTTTCTCATTTTTTCTGTTCATCGCCTCAACTTTATCCATCAAGGAGTTTTCGACAAACGGCCCTTTTTTTAATGATCTCGCCATACTACACCTTCAATTATTTTTTCTTGCGACTTAATATATATTTGCTGGATTGCTTACGTTTTTTTCTGGTCTTAAAACCCTTCGCAGGGATCCCAAAAGGACTACAAGGATGCCGACCTCCAGAGGACCGTCCTTCACCTCCACCCATAGGATGATCTACTGGGTTCATTGCTACCGCCCTAACTCGAGGACGTCGACCCATCCAACGGGTTCGCCCTGCCTTTCCAATAGAAACATTTTCATGATCTGTATTACCAACCGTGCCAACCGTCGCTCGACATTTAACATCCACTAACCGGACTTCCCCGGAAGACAACTTTATATTGGCAAATCGCCCTTCTTTAGCCATCAATTGAGCAAACGCTCCTGCACTTCGGGCAATCTGACCACCTTTTCCAGGTCGCAGCTCAATATTATGGATTAAAGTTCCTTCAGGAATTTTTTCCAGAGCAAGACAATTCCCGGGACGCGGTTCTGCCTTATCGCCCGATAACAACTCATCGCCGACAGAAATTTCTTTAGGAGCAATGATGTAGCGCTTTTCGCCATCCTTATAAATCAACAAAGCAATATGAGATGAGCGATTCGGGTCATACTCTATCCCAGCAACCCGGGCTGAAATCCCATCCTTGTTGCGCTTAAAATCAACAACTCGGTACAACTTACGGTGCCCTCCGCCTCGCCGCCGCATAGTCACACGACCATTATTATTCCTACCTCCCTTTCGAGAAATAGAAACCAATAGACTTTTCTCGGGTGTCTTTTTCGTAACCTCTTTGAAATCCGATCGTGTTTGAAAACGAACGCCTGGAGATGTTGGATTTAGCTTTCTAACTGCCATTTTACTTATGCACCTTCAAAAAAATCTATTCGGTCACCCTCTTTAAGCAGAACGATGGCCTTCTTAGTCGCCTTAGTGAATCCAGCATGCTTTCCAAAACGCCGCCGCTTAGGTCCCACATTAACTGTATTCACTCGTAAAACATTAACCTTAAATATTTTTTCTATCGCTTGTTTAATTTGCACTTTATTCGAATCAGGGTGAACTTGAAACATCACCCGATTTCCATGATCTTGCATCAAGGTGCTTTTTTCAGTAATGAGAGGCTTTTCTAATATTTGATACAAGTTCATAGTTTTACGCTAACCTCTCCTGCACTTTTTTTATCGAATCCTGCGTAAACACAATATTCTCATGCACCAGCAAATCATAAACATTTAACCCTTCCGCAGGCAAAACATCCACATTGGGCAAATTACGAACCGCTAATTCCAAATTCTTGTTTTTATCCGCTAACACAAAAATCACCTTCGATGACAGACCCATTCCTTGCAAAAAAGCAATAGCCTCTTTTGTCTTAGGCTCTGATAGTTCAATTTTATCAACAACCCTCATCTGATTTTCACGCATCCGGTCGGTCAACACAGAAATAAGCGCTTGCTTTCTAATTTTTTTAGAAACTTTAAACCCAAAGCTCCGGGGGGTGGGACCAAAAGTTGTAAGACCGCCGCGCCATATAGCAGATCGGTTACTACCTGCTCGGGCTCGCCCAGTTCCTTTTTGCCTCCAAGGTTTTTTACCACCACCACGCAACTGACTATAATTGCTTTTAGTGGAAGCAGTGCCGCTACGTCGATTCGCCATTTGCTGGTTCACACACATTTGCACTAAATGGTCTTTCACTTTAGCGTCGAAAATATCCGGAGAAACCTCAACGGACCCGACTTTTTGATTTTTCGAATCTACTAAATCTATTTCTGGCATACCACCACCGTTATCTAAATAATAAAGTTATTTCGCAGCCGGTCGATTTCCTAAAATACGAACAAGACCACCATTGGCACCTGGTATGGCCCCGCGCAAAAGCAAAACATTATTTCCCGCATCGACTCGAACTACACGCAGGTTTTTTACATGGACTTTTTTTCCACCCATCCTACCCGGCATTCCTTTACCCTTAAAAGTTCGCCCAGGATAAGTACACATTCCAATAGACCCGGCACCACGGAATGACTCATGCGTACCTCGAGAAGCAGGCTGTCCACGATATCCAAAACGCTTTACCACTCCAGCAAAGCCACGCCCCTTAGAAACACCCAACACGTCTACCAAATCCCCCTCTTCAAACATATCAACCTTGAGAGGTCTGCCGATTTCATCTTCACTCACTTCTTGGTTACGAAATTCGGTGAGAAGTTTAGAGGGAGAAGTATTCAATTTTTTATAAACACCTTGCATTGGCTTGTTAGTATGTTTCTCTTTACGATCACCATAAGCCACCAAGACAGATTGATAACCATCGATATCGATACTTTTTTGAAGTACGGGAACACACTTTTCCACCTGAACTACTGTCACAGGAACACAATCCCCATTATCAGCGTAGATTTGGGTCATCCCAATTTTTTTACCCAACAAACCATTCATAATTGCTTAATTTTTTAAAGTTTAATCTCAATATCCACACCCCCCGATAGGTCCAATTTCATCAATGCATCTACCGTCTGGGGAGTAGGTTCTAATATTTCAAGAATTCGCTTATGAGTACGAATTTCGAACTGCTCTCTAGATTTCTTATCTACATGCGGAGACCGAAGAACCGTCCATCGGTTTCGCACGGTTGGCAAAGGAATAGGACCAACCACTCTTGCACCCGTCCGCTTGGTCGTTTCAACTATTTCCCCAACAGACCAATCTAGAAGCTTATGGTCATACGCCCTTAACTTAATTTTGATTTTCTGGTTCGTCATTATTCAATAATCTCACTAACGATACCAGCTCCAACAGTTCGACCACCTTCACGAATCGCAAAACGCAACTCTTTAGCCATCGCAACAGGAGTAATCAACGCAACATCCATCGTTACATTATCACCGGGCATAACCATATCTACGCCTTCAGGCAAGGTACAAACCCCGGTTACATCAGTTGTTCTAAAATAAAACTGAGGACGATACCCGTTAAAGAAAGGAGTATGCCGCCCACCCTCATCCTTATTCAAAACATAAACTTCAGCTTTAAATTTAGTATGGGGAGTGATCGAGCCAGGTTTTGCGAGAACTTGCCCTCGCTCAATATCTTCTCGTTTGGTACCACGCAACAAACAACCAACATTGTCACCTGCTTGCCCATTGTCCAAAAGTTTTCGGAACATCTCAACACCCGTAACGGTTGTTTTAGTGGTTGGTCGGAAACCAACAATTTCCACCTCTTCACCTACATTAATAATTCCAGTCTCTACCCGGCCAGTCGCAACGGTTCCTCGACCAGAAATACTGAAAATATCTTCAATAGGCATCAAGAAAGGCTTATCCACAGGGCGTTCCGGAACGGGAATATATTCATCAACCGACTTCATGAGCTCCCAAATACTTCCGTTTTTAGTGTCATCACCCGCATTATTAAGCGCCTCTAAAGCACTACCCCTAATAACAGGGATATCATCTCCAGGGAACTCATACTTACTTAAGAGTTCGCGCACTTCCAATTCAACCAAGTCAAGCAGTTCCTCATCATCAACCATGTCACACTTATTCATAAAAACCACAATCCGAGGCACACCCACTTGTCGGGCTAGCAAAATATGCTCGCGAGTTTGAGGCATCGGACCATCGGAAGCGCTGATTACCAAAATAGCGCCATCCATCTGCGCCGCACCGGTAATCATGTTTTTCACGTAGTCCGCGTGCCCCGGGCAGTCAACATGCGCATAGTGACGAGTTTCCGTTTGATACTCCACATGCGCAATAGCAATTGTGATTCCCCGCTCACGCTCTTCCGGCGCCTTATCAATTTGATCAAAGGCGATACTATCAGCCAAACCCTTTTTGGATAAAACCTCGGTGATGGCCGCAGTGAGTGTAGTTTTTCCATGGTCAACATGCCCAATGGTCCCTATATTTACATGCGGTTTATCTCTCACAAATTTTTCTTTAGCCATACCGATTCACTCCATTAATTATTCTTGTTTCAAGGTTACACAGTCACTTCATTCGAAGTACCAGTAGATTTTGCGATTAATTCCTCAGCGATTGCAGATGGCACCACATCATATTTCAAAAACTCCATTGAAAAATTGGCTCGGCCTTGCGTTGCGGATCGCAAATCTGTTGAATATCCAAACATCCCGGCTAAGGGAACTTCGGCTCGCACAACCTTCGCACCTGCCCGGTCGCTTAGCTCTTTAACTTTTCCGCGTTTGGAATTAAGATTTCCTATCACATCCCCCATAAACTCTTCCGGGGTCACTACTTCAACATCCATTACGGGTTCCAATAGATTTGGCTTTGCTTTTCGACAAGCATCCCGAAAGGCAATAGAAGCACAAATCTTAAATGCCATTTCAGAGGAATCCACATCATGGAAAGATCCATCATCCAAAGACACTCTCACATCCACTACAGGGAATCCGCAAACTATACCACGGTCCATAGCTTCTTCAATGCCTTTTTGAACTGCTGGAATATATTCTTTTGGAATTGCACCCCCGACAATATTATTCACAAACTCAAACCCAGACCCAGGCTCACGCGGTTCAACCTTGATCTCAACATGACCATACTGTCCGCGACCACCCGATTGCTTAACATATTTATACTCATGATCCACTGATTTAGATATGGTTTCACGATAAGCTACCTGCGGCTTGGAGACATGAACATCCAAATTGAACTCTCGACGCATTCGATCCACCAGAATCTCTAAATGCAATTCACCCATTCCTGAGATTACAGTTTGATTCGTGTCATGATCGATCCGAACTTCAAAAGTCGGATCTTCCTGCTGAAGCTTAATAAGACAATCGGAGAGCTTTTCTTGCTCTTGCTTGGTTTTAGGTTCGATGGCAACTGAAATTACAGGCTGCGGGAAGGAAATAGACTCTAAAATCACCGGCTTATCTTCAGGACATAACGTATCACCTGTAAAAGATTTTTTCAAACCAATGGCCGCAGCAATATCTCCCGGACCCACGGCGCTCACCTCTTCTCTTTTATTAGCATGCATACGTAAAAGGCGACCGACACGCTCCTTAATATTCTTTGTAGAATTATAGACATAAGATCCACTTTTCATTTGCCCGGAGTAAACCCGAAAGTACGCCAATTGCCCAACAAACGGATCAGAAATAATTTTAAATGCTAACGCAGCAAGAGGTTCATCCTCACTGGATTTACGCTCTACTTCTTCTTGCGTATTAGGATTCACACCCACAATAGAAGGTACATCTTTAGGTGAGGGGAGATAATGAACCACGGCATCGAGCAACTGCTGAACTCCTTTGTTTTTAAAAGCTGACCCACAAAAAATAGGAGTAAAACTCAAATCCAAGGTTCCCTTACGAACCGTCGCCCGAACCTCTTCCTCAGAAATATCTTCACCGCCCAAATATTTCTCCATAATAGACTCATCTACATCAGATAAAGCCTCCATCAGCGCTTCCCTATACTGCTCGACCTCATCCTGAAATTTCTCAGGAATATCGACCTCTTCAAAGGTTTCCCCTTTATTGGTTTTATCGTTATAGACATTGGCCTTCATCGTCACCAAATCAATCACACCTTCAAAATCATTTTCTGCACCTATCGGCAACTGCATAATGACTGGACGCGCATTCAACCGATCTTTCATTTGTTTTACACAACCCATGAAATCGGCACCTGTTCGATCCATCTTATTTACAAAACTAATCCTTGGGACCTTATATTTTGAAGCTTGCCGCCAAACCGTTTCGGATTGCGGCTCAACCCCGCCAACAGCGCAAAAAACACCAATTGCACCATCTAAAACTCGCAACGACCTTTCCACTTCTGCGGTAAAGTCAACATGACCCGGTGTATCAATAATATTAATCTGATGATCCAACCAAAAACACGTGGTAGCAGCCGACGTAATCGTGATGCCACGCTCTTGCTCCTGCTCCATCCAGTCCATCGTGGCATTCCCGTCGTGCACCTCGCCAATTTTGTGGCTCTTCCCGGTGTAATAAAGGACCCGCTCAGTGGTGGTTGTCTTACCGGCATCAATGTGGGCTATGATTCCAATGTTCCGTAATTCTTCTAATTTAATTTTTTTTGCCATAATTCACCTACGCTCTTACCAATACCACTACCATCGATAATGCGCGAAGGCTTTGTTTGCTTCGGCCATACGATGAACATCTTCTCTTTTCTTAATAGCTCCCCCCGCATTGTTGTATGCATCTAAAAGTTCGCTAGTCAACTTATCCGCCATAGAACGACCACTGCGAGATTTTGCAAATGAAATCAACCAACGAATGCTTAACGCAGTGCGCCGGCTCTGGCTCACCTCTACAGGCACCTGATAAGTCGCACCGCCCACCCGGCGAGAACGAACTTCCAAGAGGGGGGCAGCATTATCAATTGCTTTTTTAAAAACCTTCAATGGCTCTTCTTTTGTTTTTTCTTCCAGAGCGTCAAGAGCAGAATACAATATCCTCTCCGCCAAACTCTTTTTCCCCTGTTTCAATAAGCTGTTCACAAAACGAGCCACTAAAATATCATTGAATTTAGGGTCAGGTAAAATTTCTCGCTTTTCTGCTTCGCGTCTTCTTGCCATAATAGTCTTAAAATTTAATTAGGATTTTTTCGGCCGCTTGGCCCCGTATTTCGATCGTCCCTGCATTCGATTTTCCACGCCTAAAGTGTCCAAGCTTCCCCGCACAACATGGTAGCGCACACCTGGCAAATCTTTCACACGACCGCCACGAATTAGCACAATGGAGTGTTCTTGCAAATTATGACCAACACCCGGGATATATGTAGTCACTTCCATCCCATTGGTCAGCCTCACTCTAGCCACTTTTCTTAAAGCCGAATTAGGCTTTTTGGGCGTAGAGGTATAAACCCTCACACACACGCCACGCTTTTGCGGGCAACTTTTTAATGCCGGACTCGCAGTTTTAGAAACTGGCTTTTTCCGGCCTATTTTGACCAATTGATTTATGGTCGGCAAAATAAACCTCTCTCTCAAAGGCCTGCACCACCATCTAGCAGGCCGCTGCTTAACGGTTTGTTTTTATTGATCTATGGATTTAAGATGGTGACGGAAAAGTAATGGATTTTATCACTCTTTCTGCCGGAGTCAAGTGCAAATTAAGGGAAACCTTAATTTTCACTCTCTACTGTCGCTGCAGTCTCTTCTTCTTCCACCTTGGGTTCTTCTGGTTCCTCGAATTCGGGCTCTTCAATACGTATTCCACTATAAGCACGACACCCTGTCCCTGCCGGAATCAAACGACCCATGATCACATTTTCCTTCAACCCCACCAACCGATCCTCTTTTCCACTGACCGCCACTTCTGTCAATACTCGAGTGGTTTCCTGAAAAGAGGCCGCTGAAATAAAACTTTCTGTACTCAATGAGGACTTGGTAATCCCCAGAAGGACGGGCAATCCCTGCGCCGGTTTCCCTTTATCTTTAATAACTTCTTGGTTTTTCATATTAAAAATTTTCCGAGTGGACTGCTCTCCCACCAACAGATCGGTATCTCCCGGATCTTCAATCTGTAAATGGCGCAACATTTGACGAACAATAACCTCGATATGCTTATCATTTATAGTTACACCTTGCAGCCGGTATACTTCCTGAACTTCGTTTACCAGGTATTTTTGCAACTCGTTCTCACCAAGGATTCTTAAAATATCATGCGGATTAGAAGCTCCGTCCATCAAAGCTTCCCCGGCAATTACAGTATCTCCCTCATGAACATTGATGTGCTTTCCTCTTGGAATGAGATACTCCCGCTCTTCGTCATTATCATTTACCACAACAACTTTACGCATACCCTTCACAAAACCGCCAAACTTAACCGTTCCGTCAATCTCAGTAATAGTTGCTTGTTCATGCGGCTTACGAGCCTCAAATAATTCGGCAACCCTCGGCAGACCCCCGGTAATATCCTTAGTTTTCGCAGTTTCTCTAGGAATTTTGACAATTACATCCCCAGCATTCACAAAGTCCCCCTCATTTACATTAATGTGGGCTCCAGCCGGCAAGATGTAACGACGCAATGTTTCCCCATTTTCATCCTTAATGGAAATTCGCGGCTGCTTTTTCTCATCACGATGACTAATAATAACCTTGGATGACAACCCGGTGATTTCATCGAAATCCTCTTTCATAGTGGTTCCTTCAACGATGTCACCATAGGCTATAGTCCCGGAAACCTCAGTCAAAATTGAGTTAGTATAAGGATCCCATTCCACTAAGGTTTGATTAGGTTGCACCTCTTGCCCATCATGGACCTTAAGCTTTGCAGCATAAACTATTGAATAACGTTCCTTTTCACGACCATGCTCATCTTGTACTATAAGACTGCCATTCCGGTTCATAACAATGATTTCCCCACGTTGATTCCGAATAGTTCGCAATCCTCCGTACTTAATTACACCACCCCGCTTCGTACTTAATGTGGTTTGCTCTACCACACGACTTGCAGTTCCACCAATATGGAAGGTCCTCATGGTAAGCTGAGTTCCTGGCTCACCAATGGATTGAGCAGCAATTACTCCCACCGGTTCACCAACCTCCACCCAATCGTTGGTAGCCAGATTTCGGCCATAACATTTAACACAAAGTCCCTGATGAGATTCGCAGGTCAAACAAGAACGAATTTTTACTTTTTCAATCCCCGCGTTATCTATCAGTTCAACTGCTCTCTCATCAATAAGAGAATTCGCTTCTATTAGAACCTCATTAGTAAACGGGTCAATGATATCCTCTAAACAAGTTCTACCTAACAAACGATCACCCAACGGCTGAATAATTTCTCCAGCTTCTACCAAGGAATAGGTTTCAACTCCTTTGAGAGTTCCACAATCCTCTTCAAGAATAATAATATCTTGTGCAACATCTACTAATCGACGAGTCAAATAACCCGAGTTTGCTGTCTTCAATGCTGTGTCCGCCAATCCTTTGCGGGCTCCGTGAGTCGATATAAAATACTGAATCACAGATAAGCCTTCACGAAAATTTGCGGTGATAGGGGTTTCAATAATTTCTCCGGAGGGCTTTGCCATCAACCCACGCATTCCAGCCAATTGACGCAATTGCTGTGAACTACCTCGCGCCCCTGAATCCGCCATAATGAAAATCGAATTAAAATCCTTCTTATCAACACCATCAACGACGCGCTCATCTTCCTCTTCCAATTCACGGAACATTTCTTCAGAGACCCTCTCAGTTACGTGAGCCCATATATCAATAACTTTGTTATAACGCTCGCCATTAGTGATCAAACCATCACGGTACTGGTTATAAACTTTTAGAACCTCATCGGCAGCTTTTTGCACTAAAGGCTCTTTAGCTTTAGGAATTTTCATATGATCAATGGAAATGGAGAGACCCGCCTCAGTCGCAAACTTAAAACCCAGCTCTTTAACACTATCCAACAAAGCAACCGTTTTTTCACGTCCCACATTTTTAAATGAAGTGGCGATCAATTCAGAAAGAGATTTTTTATTCATTTCTTGATTGACTAACTTGAAGGGCAATTCTCTGGGTAGCACTTCATAAAGGAGAATCCTTCCGGTAGTGGTCACCTCTAATTTACCATTTACATTCACCATAATCCGCGCCTGCAAATGCAACTCGTCATGATCAAATGCCGCCCGAACTTCTTTAGCCGAGGAAAAAACTTTACCTTCACCTTTTACTCCACCTCGGATTTTTGTCATATAATATCCACCCAGAACAATATCCTGACTCGGCACCGCAATAGGCCTTCCGTTTGCGGGAGACAGCACATTGTTTGGTGACATCATTAGAAGTTGAGCTTCTACCCGAGCTTCCATGGATAATGGGACATGGACAGCCATTTGATCGCCATCGAAATCCGCATTAAAAGCAGTACAAACCAAAGGATGAATTCGAATCGCCTTACCTTCTATCAACACAGGCTCAAAAGCTTGAATGCCCAAACGATGAAGTGTAGGCGCGCGGTTTAAAAGAACCGGATGTTTTTGGATTACCTCTTCCAACACTTCCCAAACTTCGGCCCGCTCTTGCTCTACCATTTTTTTTGCGGTTTTTATGGTTGCCGCATAGCCTTTTTGCTCTAGCCGATTAAAAATAAACGGCTTAAATAACTCCAGCGCCATCTTTTTTGGCAACCCACATTGATGCAGCTTTAATTCAGGACCCACAACAATTACCGACCGGCCCGAGTAATCCACCCGTTTACCCAGCAGGTTTTGCCGAAATCTACCTTGTTTACCTTTCAGCATGTCGCTTAAGGATTTAAGAGGACGCTTGTTCGTTCCACGAAGAGTTCTACCTCTTCGGCCATTATCAAATAAGGCCGAGACTGCTTCCTGCAACATACGCTTTTCATTACGAATAATAATTTGAGGAGCTTTTAACTCTTGAAGTCGTTTTAATCGGTTATTTCTGTTAATGACTCGACGATATAAATCATTCAAATCAGAGGTAGCAAAACGACCACCGTCCAATGGAACCAAAGGCCTCAGCTCAGGAGGAATAACAGGAATAACATTCAAAATCATCCATTCCGGTCGATTTCCGGATTTCCTGAATGCTTCAATAATTTTTAATCGCTTAGCAATTTTTCTTTTATTTAGAACAGAGGAAGTTTTTACAAAACCCTCCTTTAGCTCTACTGCTGTAGCTTCTAAATCTATCGCCTTTAGGAGTTCAAAAACTCCTTCTGAACCGACCATAGTTTTAAGGCCAGCAGGAAACTCCATTTCTGCTTCGCGAAATTCATTCTCAGTCAAGAGTTGACCGGGATTAAAGTCTGAATCCCCCGGATCCAGGACGACATAATTTTCAAAATAGACAATTCGCTCAAGTTCTTTTAGGGTAAGATCTAATATATGCCCAATTCGACTTGGCAAACCCTTAAAGAACCAGATATGAGCCACCGGACTTGCTAATTCAATATGACCCAGCCTTTCCCGACGCACTTTAGAAAGGATGACTTCCACACCACATTTTTCACAAATCACCCCTTTATGCTTCATTCTTTTATATTTACCGCAATTACATTCCCAATCCTTTACAGGACCAAAAATTTTCGCACAAAAAAGACCATCTCGTTCAGGCTTAAAAGTCCTGTAATTGATGGTTTCAGGCTTTTTGACTTCACCATAAGACCAAGACCGGATTTTTTCCGGTGATGCTAAACGGACTCGAATAGCATCAAAAATAATTGGATTTTTGGGTTTTTCAAAAAAGTTCAGGTTATCCACAAGCGTGGTCTCCTTGAAAAGTTATCGATTTATTTCACCCAAGGATTGCATGACTATTTGCCGGGTAGAAATTGCTTTATTTCGCCGTTTCAATCAGCTCCACATCAATCGCGAGGCTTTGCAGTTCTTTTACTAAAACATTAAACGACTCAGGCAAACTTGGAGTAAGGTTGGTATCTCCTTTAACAATCGCTTCATACATTCGCTTTCGACCCTCAACATCATCTGACTTGACAGTCAACATTTCCTGAAGAGAGTAAGCAGCCCCATAAGCTTCCAAAGCCCAAACTTCCATTTCCCCCAACCGCTGACCGCCAAATTGAGCTTTCCCACCCAATGGCTGCTGCGTAACAAGGGAATAAGGCCCTGTAGAACGGGCATGAATTTTATCGTCGACAAGATGATGAAGCTTGAGCATGTAAATGTAGCCCACCATAACTTTTTGCTGAAAAGGGAAACCTGTGCGCCCATCAAAGAGATTTTCTTCTCCCGACGGTGAGCACCCGCCCTCATTTAACAAACGGCGAACATCTTCCTCATTAGCTCCATCAAATACAGGCGTTGCCATATGCTTACCTGTAGCTTTTGCCGCCATACCTAAATTTGTTTCAAATATTTGCCCCACATTCATTCGAGAGGGAACCCCAAGCGGATTTAATATCAATTCAATCGGGGATCCATTTTCCATATAGGGCATATCTTCTTCGGGAACAATCTTAGACACCACACCTTTATTTCCATGGCGCCCAGCCATCTTATCCCCTACTTGCAGCTTACGCTTCATAGCCACAAAGACCTTCACCAATTTAATCACACCCGGTGCCAAATCATCTCCTTTTTTTAATTTAGCCACCTTTTCACTCATCATGGCTTTAAGAATTTGAATTTGGTCTTTGCAACTATCATCAATTTGCTGCATTTCGCCAGAATCTACATCTTTTGAAGGAATCTTTACCAGATCTTTAGATGAAATCCCCTTCAGGTCCTCCGCTGTCAAGACATGCCCTTTTTCAAAGGTATGCCTACCCACTGTCTCGGTTTTAGACACCGTCTTACCTACCAGCATTGAGGATAACTTTTTCTCAGATTCTGATCGAACAATATCAATCTCATCACTAAAGTCTTTTTCAATTTTCGCAACTTCTTCCTCTTCAATAGAAAGACTTCGAGAATCCTTATCCACACCCTTCCTTGAAAAAACTTTTACATCGATCACAATCCCCTGTATCCCCGGAGGCACACGCAAGGACGTATCTCGCACATCTCCAGCTTTTTCACCAAAAATTGCCTTAAGAAGTTTTTCCTCGGGACTGAGTTGCGTTTCTCCCTTAGGAGTAATTTTCCCAACCAAGATATCGTTTGGCTTGACGCTGGCTCCAATTCGAATAATCCCACTTTCATCAAGGTTTCTCAGAGCATCCTCACCAACATTGGAAATATCTCGAGTAATTTCCTCTTTACCTTGCTTTGTATCTCGTGCTTCAACTTCAAATTCTTCAATATGAACAGAAGTAAAAATATCTTCCTTAACAACTTTTTCGCTTATGACAATGGCATCCTCAAAGTTGTAACCTTCCCAGGGCATGAACGCCACCAAAACATTACGACCTAAGGCCAACTCACCTTTATCTGTAGATGGACCATCCGCTATTACCTGCCCCTTCTTAACCTTTTCCCCCGAAATAACTAAAGGACGTTGATTAATACAGGTATTCTGGTTTGACCGCTGATATTTTGACAATGTATAAATGTCAACCTTAGAACCTAATACCCGATTATGCCGTTTAGCTTTTTCACTTGATCGAACCACAATCCGGGAAGAATCAGCACTGATAACCTCTCCATCACTATCAGAAACCACAACGGCACCAGAATCTCGAGCAACAATACTTTCCATCCCGGTTCCCACTAAAGGCGCTTCCGTTAACAACAAAGGAACGGCTTGCCGCTGCATATTGGAACCCATAAGAGCTCGGTTGGCATCATCATTTTCCAGAAATGGAATCAAAGAGGCAGCAACACTAATCAACTGCTTAGGAGAGACGTCCATAAAATCGATTTTCTCTCTTGGCGACAAAATAAAGTCACCCCCTTGCCGAGCATCGACAATTTCATTTTGAAGATTGTTACTGCTATCCATCGCTGCATTTGCCTGAGCAATAACAAATTCATCTTCCACAACCGCACTATGAAACTCCACCTTATCACTAACTTTTCCTTCTGTTACCTTTCGATAAGGAGTCTCAATAAACCCATAGTCGTTAACTCGCGCGTAAGTACTGAGCGAGGCAATCAATCCAATATTAGGACCCTCAGGAGTTTCAATTGGACAAATTCTTCCATAATGGGTGGGATGCACATCTCGGACTTCAAATCCTGCCCGCTCTCGGGTCAATCCACCTGGCCCCAAAGCACTCAATCGACGCTTATGAGTTACCTCTGAAAGCGGATTGGTTTGGTCCATGAATTGAGACAATTGACTGCTACCAAAAAATTCTTTAATTGCAGCAGTTACCGGTTTGGAGTTAATCAGATCATGCGGCATAGCCACTTCTAAATCCTGAACTGACATCCGCTCAATAATCGCACGCTCCATCCGGACCAATCCTACACGAAACTGGTTCTCCAAAGATTCTCCTACCGCACGAACTCGACGATTCCCCAAGTGATCGATATCATCAATCACTCCAATACCATTTCTCAAATCAACCAAATACCTAACCACCGCAATCAAGTCTTCTCTTGCCAAAAGTCGATTTTCTAATGGGATATCCAGGTCAAACTTTTGATTCATCTTTAATCGACCCACTACAGAAAGATTGTATCTCTTAGGGTTAAAAAATAGATTAAAGAAAAGTGTTTTAGCAATTTCAGTGGTCGGAGGATCTCCTGGACGCAAGCGCTTATAAATTTCGCGTATCGCATCATCCAGATTATCGATTTTAGCCAAAACCATTGTATCGCGGATGGTAGTATCAGGCAGGTCCTCATCAATATGCAGAATTTGGAATTCAGAAATTCCATGCTTTCCAAACAAGTCTAAAATGTCATTAGTGATTTCTTTATTTAGGTCAACTAAAACCTCTCCTGTTTCCGGATCAACAATTTCCTTCGCAAGAAAAGATCCGATCAAATCTTCCCGATCAATCTCAACTTTTTGCGCTCGACCACCGAGTTTTTCCAATTTTTTAGAAATCGCAGGAGTCAACTTTTTCCCTGATTTTAAAAGCACTTCATCCGTTTTAGGGTCAATAACATCTTCAAGTACTTTATATCCAGATAAAATACCCTTGCTCCCCATATAAAACCGATCATCTTTGAGGGAGACCTTCTCGATCCCATAAAATGACTCTAAAATTTCTTCATTAGACATCCCAAACGCATTGAGCAAAATGGTAGCAGGCAGCTTACGCCGACGGTCAATTTTTACATGAAGAATATCTTTGATATCAAACTCAAAGTCCAACCAAGACCCGCGATCAGGAATCACACGAGCCGAATACAAAAACTTTCCGCTGACATGAGACTTACCCTTATCATGAGCAAAAAACGCGCCTGGTGAACGGTGCATTTGACTCACTATCACCCGCTCAACCCCATTTATCATAAACGTTCCGGTATGACTCATGACCGGCATCTCACCCAAGAAGATCTTTTGCTCTTTAACTTCGCGAACTGAGTTAATTACTATTTGAGGAACTTTTTCTTGCGCAAGTAATTCAACAATTTTCTCGTCAATTTCAGTCCTTGCAGGAAGAAACGGTTTACCGGTTTGCGGGTGTTTTACTTCTTCAACAATATACTTTCCAGGCAATTCCTTAAGAACACGAGGACTCAAATCAATCCGCTCACGATCAAACACGACCATGCGCACCATGATTTTAATGGGATCAGAATAAGTCAGACCTTTTTGCCGACATTCGCTTAACTTAAACTTTTCTTTATAGGCGACTTCATTACCACAAGTCTCACAAATAACCCTTGCTCCGCCTAATTCCTTATATTCTCCGCAAGCACATTCCCAAACTCCTATCTCATAACCCACATACTCTAACCGGGCATTAATATTTAAATCAGAAATAGGGAACACATCACGAAAAACTTCCTCAAGACCCTGATTAGCTCTCTCAATAGGAGGCACTTGGGTTTGAAGAAACTGCTCAAAGGATTTTTTCTGAATCTCTATTAAATTTGGTATCTCAATGACCCTGGGGATCTTTGAAAAATTCAATCTTTCTCTTGAATCAATTTGGACACGATCGGTGGTTGTATTTGTCATAGACAATAAGATGTCTCCTCAAGAAATTAATGGATGACACATTTAACAAAAGGCAGGATAATTATTTGACCTCAACCGTTCCGCCAGCTTCCTCAATTTTCTTCTGAATTTCGTCAGCTTCTTCCTTTTTCACTCCCTCTTTAATAGCTTTAGGTGCGGCCTCAACTAAATCTTTAGCATCTTTCAAACCTAACCCGGTAATCGCTCGCACTTCTTTAATTACCTGGATTTTCTTATCACCCGCTGCGGTAAGCACAACATCAAACTCCGTTTTCTCTTCAGCCGGGCCCGCATCGCCACCTCCTGCAGGCATTGCCATCATCGCAGGCGCAGCCGCAGAAACACCATACTTATCTTCTAATTCTTTAACAAACTCAGACATCTCCAACACTGTCATATTATCAATGAAGGAAACTACATCCTCCTTAGTGACTGCCATCACAAACTCCTTTCATTCCAAAAATAAAACAAATTCAATTCCCTTTTAAACGCCTATATATTCTGTTCTATTGCGGCATTTCGCCACATTAACCTTGAGCCTTTTTCTCTTTAACAGCATCCAAAGTTCCCACTAACTGACGAAGCAAGCTGCTAAACACACCCACAAAGTTAGTCGTTGGACCTTGCATTACAGAAAGCATTTGCGCAATCAAAGCTTCTTTCGATGGAAGCTCGGAAAGAGCTTTAACCTGATCGGGTGTAACCTCTTTACCCTCTACAATACCGCAAATCACCTGTGGATTTTTTTCTGCACCAGATTTAGCAAAATCCGCCAAAGCCTTAGCCGGCGCAACCACATCATCATAACTAACCAGCAATGACACAGGCCCCTTAAAACTGGACTCAATAATCTCAAAAGGGGTATTTTTCGCAGCTTTTTGGGCAAGAGTATTTTTTATAACTCTAAAGTCCAAAGAACGCTCTTTCATATGTGAGCGCAAATCTGCCATATGAGCTGCAGACAACCCATGATAATGGGTCAGCACAGCCGATTTTGCCTTCGTAAAAACATCGTTTAAATCTTCAATCACCTCTTGTTTAGCTGGTGTAGGCAATGGACTTTTCCTTTCAAATAACCATTAATTTATTACGATTCCAACTCACTAAGGAACATAAGAAACTTTGATCCCAGGCCCCATAGTAGTAGACAACGAAATCCCTCGGACGTACTGACCTTTTGCAGTAGACGGCCGAAGCTTTATAAGCGCCCCCATTAATTCCTGGAAATTATCTACTAAATCATCAACTGAAAAACTAGCTTTGCCTACCGGGGCATGAACAATCCCCGATTTATCGACACGAAAGTCCACTTTACCCGCTTGAATTTGGTCAATAGCTTCCTTCACATCAAAAGTCACCGTACCAGTTTTAGGGTTAGGCATCATTCCGCGAGGACCTAAGACCTTACCTAATTTTCCCACAACGCCCATCATGTCGGGCGTAGCCACAACGCGGTCAAACTCCAACCAACCGTCTTGAATTTTTTTCACCATGTCATCCCCGCCCACAAACTCTGCTCCGGCATCCAAGGCTTCTTTTTCTTTTTCACCCTTTGCAAAAACCAAAATCCGAAATTTTTTACCTGTTCCCTTAGGAAGCACCACACTACCTCGAATATTTTGGTCTGCTTTTCGGGGATCCACACCCAACCGAACCGCAATGTCTACAGACTGATCAAACTTAGCATCCGATCCATCTTTTGCAAGCTGAAGAGCATCTTTAACCTCATATTTTTTAAGGTTATCCACTTTTTCAGCTGCTGAATTATATTTTTTACCGTGCTTAGCCATCACAAAAACCTAATAAAGAAATTAACCTTCGACTTTTATTCCCATGCTTTTTGCAGAACCCTCAATGATCTTCATTGCAGCATCCACATCATAAGCATTCAAATCTTCCATTTTCACACTAGCAATTTCCTTTACCTGCTCCCGGGTTACAGTACCCACGCCCTCACGACTGGGATTCGAAGACCCTTTTGCTACTCCTGCCGCCTGCTTAAGCAAAATCGACGCTGGAGGAGACTTTGTGATAAAAGAAAAGCTTCTATCTTCATATACCGTAATGATCACCGGAATGATCATCCCTTCCTGTCCCTGGGTTTTTGCATTAAACGCCTTACAAAATTCCATGATGTTGACGCCATTTTGACCCAAAGCCGGCCCAACAGGGGGCGAAGGCGTAGCCTGACCCGCAGGAATTTGCAATTTAATCTGCGCCATTTCTTTTTTTGCCATAACCTAAAACCTAACCCTTAACTTTAAACTTTCTCAATTTGAGGAAACTCTAATTCCACCGGAGTAGCACGACCAAAGATAGAAACCATAACCTTCACCTTACCCTTGTCCGGATTAATCTCTTCAACCACCCCATTAAAGTTCATAAACGGCCCTTCAATCACCCTCACGCTCTCACCCTTTTCAAAGGTAAATTTAGGCTTAGGCCGCGCAGACTCACCTCGAATCTGCTCCATAACAGTTTTCACTTCCGCCTCACTTAGCGGAGCCGGAGTAGCCCCGCCCGGAAACCCAGTAACCTTAGGGGTATTTTTTATTAAATACCAAATATCCTGATCCATCTCGACATTCACCAAGACATACCCAGGAAAAAACTTTCTAGAGCTGATTTTTTTCTTTCCTTGCCGGATCTCAACCACTTCCTCTGTTGGGATAATGACTTCACCCAATTTGTCACGAATTCCCGAATGCGCAAACCTCTCTTCCAAACTGGCCTTTACTTTATTCTCGTATCCGGAGTAGGTATGAATCACATACCATTCTTTGGCCATAGTTTCCATATTCCTCAGCTTATGAGATCAATTTTTCCACAATCTTAGAGAGAACGGTATCAACAATACCCAAAAAAACAGCCACCAAAAAAACAACAACCACAACCACGGCTGTTCCGCCCAGGGCTTCATTTTTTGAAGGCCAAGTTACTTTTTTAACCTCCGCCTTCACTTCCGACAAAAAATCTTTTGCCTTATCAATCATTCAACATTCAACTTTAAGACTTACAGGCCAGGAGGGACTCGAACCCCCAACACCTAGATTTGGAGTCTAGTGCTCTAACCAATTAGAGCTACTGGCCTAACCATAATCCATCCAGGCCATCCATCCTGAATTAATACTTCCATTAAAAAGCCCCGCCAACTCCTCGGGAGGGACCCAAATATCTCACATAAGACTATTTGGTTTCTTTGTGCGGAGTATGCTTTCTACAAAACTTGCAATACTTATTAAACTCCAACCGCGCAGTAGTCTTCTTTTTATTCTTTGTGGTGGAATAATTTCTTCGCTTACAATCACCGCAAGCCAGAATAATAATATCTCTCATAACTTAATCGCCCAGAACTTTATTTACCCAAGAAACCAAATTTGTCAAATTTCCAAACCCTAAAACCATATTAGACAGAATTAGACAGAGCCCACGATCGGGATTGAACCGATGACCTCTTCCTTACCAAGGAAGTGCTCCACCACTGAGCTACGTGGGCGTGATCCCAAAATCTCCGCAACCCGGTTACCGATCCCGGACACCCTGGTCACCGTTAACCATGGAGCGGGAAACGGGACTCGAACCCGCGACCCTCAGCTTGGAAGGCTGACGCTCTAGCCAACTGAGCTATTCCCGCAAAAAGCTAAAAAAATGGTGGGGAGAGGAGGATTCGAACCTCCGAAGGCTGAGCCGACAGATTTACAGTCTGTTCCCTTTGGCCACTCGGGAATCTCCCCAGCTTCCGAGGTGGTCACACCCTCCACTTCATCTTAATTCTTTATTTAACAAGGATTACCCGACCCGTTCTTAATCAGCCAAATATAAAGCAAACCCGCCGGGCATGAATCTCCGCTTGCCGATTCTATACCAGCCCCAAATTCTCTAGAGGATCACTCCAGTCAAAATGAAAAACGTCTATATTACTTTTTTGTTTTGATTAGTGTCAATAAAAAAGAGAAAAAAAATAGCCTATGGCGGTTAGAGGGCTTAAATGCCCTGAGGTCAATTATTTACTCTAGCATGAAAGTTATGGGATAACAAATTTTTTTGGATATTTTTTACCTCTTTTCAATCATTATTTTTTCCCAGAAAACTCGTTATTTTTTATTAAAAAAATTTAAACCTATCCCCTTAATTTAGGTGAGTTTTTTCTCCACGAATCATTACAAAATCTGCTTCCTTGCGTTTCTTTTCAAAAGGAATATCCCACCAATCGACAAATGATTTTGGATATTTAAAACCCACCAAATCCGCTCCATTTCCCTCGCAAACTATTCCATTATTTAGGCTTAAAGCTTTAGCTCCCAGACAAGTAGCCATCTCCAAAATTTGGATTCGACTTATCCCTGTCTCCAGCTTTTCCACTTTCCTAATTTCTTCTAAAAAGTTCAAAGTATCATTACTTGCCAACGAATCGGTGCCTATTCCCACAGGAATCCCCAAATCCAGTAGTTTTTTCACGGGCATCCACTGCTTTCTTTCGAACCAAAGAGTACTTCCAGGACAAAATGCAGCTGTTAAGTGCTCTGGACCTAACCAATTTAAATCCAAATCAATATGATTGAGATGCACTCCCAATAATGGAAATATCCCCAATTCATTTAAGTATTTGGCAGGAGTTTTCTGCGGCGGCTCCCAAGAAGAATCCTCCACACCACGGTTTTTTAATAATTCCCAAAAGTCACCTTTACCGGATAGCAAAAATTCGGTTTCTTCTGGAACTTCCGCCACATGGCAGGACACTGGACAAGAATACTCGTTCGCCAAACAACGCAAAGCTTGAAACAACTCCGGGGAAACAGAATAGGGAGCGTGCGGAGCTATTCCTAATCGCAAGTGACTATTTTGGTGGGAATTTTGCTTTAAAATTTTCTCAACGGATTGCACCCGTTCATCTGCTACAGCAGATGGAAATCCAAAAGTCTCAATAAAAAGAACTTGGTTAAAAGGGAGCTTGGCATACTCTGCCAACATGTCTGGATTAGAAAAATAATCCCCTATTGTAGTTACTCCTGATCGCAGCATTACTTGGGTTTGCTCATGAACTTTTGAAATTCGTTCTTGCCAGGGTAAGGCCTCATTTTCCCTCACCACTTGCTTAATCCAGTCGGTAAACTTTAATCCTTGGGGAATTTTGCCCTTGAGAGCAGAAAGCGAAAGATGACAATGAGCATTCACAAAACCAGGAAGAATTAAATGATCGGATAAATCGTAAGTCTTTCCTGAAAAAGATGCACTGACTTGCGGATGGATCACCTCAATGAAACCATCCCTAAGAATAATTTCTCCATCGTCCCACTCCTCTCCAGTCATAGGAATGAGTTTTTTAAATAAAATACGTTTTAAGGAATCTGGGTTCATAAGCTTGGGTTATTATTGATGAAACCCAATTATAAAACATCATTTCATATGGATGGACTCTGTTTAGGGCAAATCCACTAAAAGTCCCCATTTGGATTGAAGAGTAATTGGAGGAGTGAGATGAGTTTTGGAAAATTTGTCGGCTTCTCCACTAGTATCGATCAGAAATCCAAAGCTTCCTAAATTACGGGAAGTTTCAAATGCTCCTTCTCCTTGCCCTATCTCTCGTATAAAGTAATTATCTGCCCCATCATTATCATTCAACACACCAATGCCGTTAGCGTTACCCATCCCCTGGGCCAATACACCAGAGATGTAGCGATCATTTCCTTTGTGGTCCAATAAAAAACCCAAACCAAAATCATGCCCACATCCTTGCGATACACCTAATTTAGCTAGATAACTATCATCACCCGCATCGTCCATTAGAACTCCCGAAGAGAAGTGGACACCTGCACCCTGCGAGTAACGTCCAGAAAGGTAAGTATCATGCCCCGCCCGGTCTGCCAAAATTCCTAATGCAAACCAATAACTACTCCCCTGCGAAAAATAATCTCCAATATAAGTATCGTTTCCTTCAGCATCTGCCATTACCCCGATACCACCGGAAGTTCCGACTAAACTCTCCCACGGGCGAAGGCCTAAGCCAAAACCCTGAGACATGGATTGATATGCCTTTTGTGGTTCACGAAAATCAGGATAAACCCCACCGGCAAAATATTTGTCATCGCCACTTACATTAATCAACGCTCCAAACCCCTTAACAAATCCAAACCCCTGAGAGGAAATTGCTGCACTGAAACGATCATTGCCCTCACCAAGCGCTACAACACCTGCTCCTAAAAAACCGGAACCCTGGCAAAAAGCATGGCAGTTAAATTCATCGTTTCCCTGGACATCCACTAACATTCCTACACCCAATAATGCTGACCCTTGAGAAAAACTTTGTGCTAGATAACGATCATCCCCTCCAAGATCAATTAAAAATCCTCCTCCTAAAAACCCTGTTCCTTGCGTTAAAGATTCCGAAGATAAATACAAGTCATTTCCTGAAAAATCGATGACTACAGAAAACGGCCGATTGAGTTTACTGGAAGCCGCATTATTAAAATAAGAGTCGTTTCCTCCCAAATCTATAATGAGACTGGCATCTTCTGTATATTGATTGTCATCTTTACTCCCTAAAATTAACGTTCCAAAAGAAGTGGAGATAATTGTTTTATTTTCATGATCTTCAATACTCCACCCCGGTAAAAACGGGGAAATATTCACCACCTCATTTTTAATTTTTGTCAATGTCTCTACATCCAGTGTTTTGGCTATCTCATTGCAGGCTATAAGAATTTTTTCTAAATCAATTTTTAATGCAATCTTCAAAAACTTTAGTAGAGTTGTTTCCATCTCCCGTTTTTCCAACTCAGTTTTATCTTTTGAAGCGAGTTCAGTTTTATTAGCCCAAATTTCATCGACACTATCATATAAAAATTTTAATTCTTCTGAAGAAAGCTGACTCAACGCTTTCCTTCTAATTTCCTTTGCCCTGTTAATAGATTGCAAAATTTTTTCAACCATAACTTTGAATGATTGAACTTTCTTAGGATCAATCTCTACAACAGACCTCTCAGAGGATTTTATTTTTAAATCTAATTCTTCCCCGGCTAATTCAATTATTCTAGATAAGTTTTTTCTTTCCTTATTAAACTGGTTAAACAATCGCTGCACGATTTGATTAGAAACCAGGGGCAATTCCATGGGTTGATTTAGGACAAAATTAATTTCTGATAAACGAAAAGGATTATAACTTTTTCCTTTCACCGCGGTACTTACCACTTGAGCTGTACGAGCTTTCAAGCTATTCAGTGTTTGCTCAAAGGGACTTATTAGTTTCTTCTCCATTAAAAGGGAATGAATCAAGGAATTTCCTTTTTCCAATGGATCCTCCAATTCCGGATGTAATTTCTGCAAAACATTAGTAGTAGGTTTTTCTTCCAGCGTTACTAAAAGATCAATCCATTCCTCATCGCGCAAAACTTTTAATGAAATTAATTGTCCAGGCTCAAACTTGGAAATTCGACGACGAAAACCCAGCAATAAAGAATTTTCTTTTCCCAAATTAAGAGGCGTCCCCTCCATTTCTATAATACGGTCACCCGGAAGAATCCCTGCTTTGCTAGCTGGTGACTCAGGAAACACCTGCAAAACTTTAATGGCAGGGGACACATCATTTGCATGAGGTAAAAATACCGGTTTCGCTTCTTTAAGAGATATACCTAACCAACTTGCAGGTGAAGAGGGGACGGTAAATCCATGACTTAATTCTGAGGATAAGTCCGGTGGAATACTAAAAATTTTTCGCAGTGCCAGGGGATTTTTAGATATTTCTGAGTTGATGTCCCGGGTTTGTGCTTTTAGAGATTGAATAAACTTAGGGTCTTCAGCATGTACCAATAAAATAAAACCTTGGTCGACTAGGACCACCAGTGCCCCAATTAAAACGATTAAATATTTCCGCATTAAAAAATTTATTGAAGGGTTGGAAGATTAAAACCAAGTTTGGCTTTTATAATTGCGATATTGATCACCAAATTTTTTTGTAAGGGCTGCCTCTTCGAATCGAGATCGGAACACGTTTAAAGGTAAAACAATCAAAGCCCAGAACACCAAAGCATGAACCGAACCTAAGGCCAGAAAAAGACCTCCCAAGGTTAAGTTAATCCCTAAATAAACAGGATGACGAAGAACATTGTAAACTCCCTTGGTAATCAACCGGTCTCCTCCTGGAATCACAGCAAGAGAACGACCTAGTTGGAACATGGCGATTATCCAGAGAATGACACCGGTCAATCCTAAAACCAGTCCGGCAATCGCTAACCCTTTATATCCAAATCCAAAATGTTTAGGAGAAAACCATGCTATCAACAATCCAATGAGATAAGTCGAAGGTACAATTATGGTTACTAATAATGCCATTGCCGGAGAAAGTGATTCCCAAGAGCTGACTTTTTCATTCGATTCCATTCTTAACTCTCAAAATCTAATTTATAACTATGTATCGTTTACGGCAGCCGTTTCCTCTGGAATCAAATGCCGTATCCAATCTTCCTGACCAGAAACAACATTCATATCTACCCGTAGAACAAAAACAGGAAGTTTAAATGTATATTCCCGAATTTTTACGGAATCCTTTTCGGAAGTTACAATCCATTGAGCATCTAAACGAATTGCCTCTTCTTCTATTAGCCTAAAATGTTCCGGCTGATAATAAAAGTGATCTGGAAAATGATGCTTAGAAACTATGCGAGCCCCTGCCACTTCCAATGTCTCATTAAAATCATCCGGTTGTCCAATACCACAAAAGGTGGCTATAGAAACTTCTTCTAATGAACTTAAGGGCTGTTTCTCATTTGAATTTAAAGAAAAAATAGTCGTGGGTAAGAGTTGGGTTTGAACCACAGGAACATTTTTTATATTCACTTTTTCCAATAATGTAGAATCCCCCTTAAGGGGTGACCTGGTCAAACAAATTAGATCCGCCCGCTCAAACGCCCCAAGGGGTTCTCGCAATTCTCCAGCAGGGAACACCACGCCATTGCCAATAGGGTGCTGGAAATCACATAAGAGAATATTTAAATCTCGGTGTAAAGGAAGGTGTTGGTACCCGTCATCGAGAACTAAGGTGTCCACTCCAAATTTTTTAACAGCATACAAACCCGTTTTGAAACGTTTTCTCCCTGTAAGGATTGGAACTGTTTGAAGACGTTTGGCCATCATTACAGGCTCATCTCCTGCTTCTTCGGAATCTAATAATATAGTTTGACCATCGCAAACCACATTGACCTCATCATTAATGTCTCCACCATATCCACGACTAAGAATGGCAGGCTTAAACCCACTTTTTCGTAATGTTTCTGCAATAAATAAAACTGTAGGTGTTTTGCCGGTTCCTCCTAAAGTCATATTTCCCACACTAATAACCCTAACCGGGAGTCGGTGTGTTTTGAAGAATCCCCAACTATAAAATCGCACCCGAATTTTTTGGATCCATTTGTAAAAAAAGGAAACAACTAAGAGAAAAGCATACATAGGAACATGATAGAATTTCCGTTGAGGAGAGATAACTTCATAAAACAACGTTTCGAGATTCATTAATGCCTTTGCCTTGGTTCAATAGTTCCCTGTTTCAGGTAAGTAGTTTATAATCGGTCCATGGACACGATATATCATATTATCATAGGTATCGGACTGATCCTTGCCTCCCCGGTGGTTTTGATCAAAATGATCTTCAACCCCAAGTTTCGCGAGGAAGTGAAGGCCCGTTTGTTTCAATGGAAAGAACTTCCAAAATTTCGTTCCAGCATTTGGGTTCACGCTGCTTCGGTGGGTGAAGTGCAAATGGCAAAACTTTTTATTCGTGCCTTACAGGAAAAATATGAAGACAAACCAATTGTTCTATCTACATTTTCCACAACTGGCTTTGAGGTCGCATCAGAAGAAAAACTTTGCCCTACATTTCAATTACCCATAGATATCATCTTTTTGATCCGTCCATTATTAAAACGGTTGAATCCCTCCGTATTAATTTTAATTGAAGCAGAATTTTGGCCAGCCCTGTTACGTCAATGCGGTTTGAAAGGAATTCCGATCTTACTTATAAACGGGAGAATGTCTGAGCGTTCGTTCCAACAGTATAAAAAAATCCAACCGGTATTTCACTGGTTAACATTTGCTTTTTATCGCTTTGCCATGCGAAGCTCTGCGGATGCGGATCGAGTTAGACGATTAGGTACAAGAAAAGATAAAATTCTTGTTACCGGAAATATGAAGTTTGATGGAATCCCTCCGGTGCATTCCCCAAATTCCTCAATGAATCATAATGGTTCTTCAACCATAGTATTTGGTTCCACTCGACCGGGTGACGAAACAATTATTTTAGATTCTATCCAAAAATTGAAGGAAAAAAATCCCCTACTCCATTTTGTTCTTGCACCTCGTCATATTCAAAGAACAGAGGAAATAGAGAAAATGATTCTAAAAAAGGGATTAGATTATCAATTGCATTCCCAATTAAAAAATTCCATTTCTGAAATTCAACCGTCCATAACACTCGTGGATGTACTTGGAAAACTTAACTCCTATTATAAAGATGCCGCTGTGACATTTGTTGGTGGCGGATTCAATCCCGAAATTGGTGGTCATAATATCTTAGAACCTGCTGTTCTTGGAAAACCTGTAGTTTTTGGAAAACATATGAATAACTTCGAGGAAGAAGCGCGGTTATTGACTTCCTCAGGAGGCGGCATTCAAATTGATGAGCCAGAGCTTCTATACCCAACCTTAAAAGATTTAATCGACAGTCCAAAAGAGATCGAACGACGCGGGAAATTAGCGGCGCAGACCATCGAAGACCATCGAGGAGCTATCTACAGGAATTTACAGTTGGTCAACGAAATCCTCACTTCTCCCTGTCTGCAAAATAAAGGGCCTTTCTCTTAAAATGATTTGGATTTATAAAATTCTTTCATCCTTGACAGCCGTTTTTATTCTTCCTGGATACGCTTTGTATTTTTGGATTTCAAAAAAAAAGAGTCGAAACTTAAAAAGCCATTTTGGGCTTGTAAAAAAAATTAACAAATCCCCCGATCAAAAAATCCTTTGGGTGTATGCCCTTTCCTTCGGCGAAGTAAATGCCATTGTTCCTATATTAAAGAGGATTCATCATAAACATTCTAATACGGTTTTTGTGATAACCGTTACCACTGAATCGGGTTACGACCGAGCTCATGAGGAATTAACCTTTGCTCAAAAAATTGTTTTCCATCCAATAGATTGTTGGCCTTTCTTGAATTTATTTGTCGAAAGAATAAAGCCAGATCTGTTTGTTCTTGTCGACACAGGGTTTTGGCCAGGGTTGTTGCTAACGTTAAAGGAAGCAGGAATTCCAAAAATTTTAATAAACGGCAGAATGTCCAGTCGTTCATTTCGCAAATTTCATAAATTAAAATCCCTGGTTCACCCGCTGTTTCAATCATTCGATGACATTTACATGCAAAACAAACACGGCCTTGAAGCGATGAAACTATTAGGCGTAGATCCAAACAAGGTTCAATTAATGGGTGACACAAAGCTGGACAGTTTGATAACAGAACCTGAACCAAAACGAATTCGTTTTCGCGAGGAGCTCAAAATCCCGGCAAGCCACAAAGTATGGGTCGTTGGAAGCACTCACACCGGAGAAGAAGAAATTATTTTATATGCATTTCAACGACTTAAAAAACTGCATCCAGATCTAATTCTAATCCTGGCACCAAGAAGGCTGGAAAGAATTCCCAAAATAGAAGAAATCATGAAAAACTATTCCATGGATTTCACATTGCGGACACAATTAAGTAAAAGCTCGTCCCATGAAAAAAGCATAATCTTGATTGATACCCAAGGCGAGCTTTCAAGAATTTATTCTATCGGAGATATTGCGTTTGTGGGTAACAGTCTCATCTCTCCCGGAGGCGGCCATAGTTTAATGGAACCTATCGCCCAAGGCATAAGTGTTCTTCATGGACCTTATATTGAAAATGTCCAACACGCGGCTAAAAAATTGCAAGAACTGGGAATGGCTCAAGAAGTAAAAAGTTCAGATGATATAGAAAAAAAAGTCGACTCTCTCTTTAAAGATCCTGCACAAAAAAATCAAATCCGTACTCAGGCCTTAGGTTTTTTCGAAACCCAAAAAGGTGCTTCGGATAAAATTGCAGAGTCCATCATAAAACATTTGGGTTTGAAAAATAATTAAGAGAATGGGGAATTTATTAATAACCAAAAACTTTCCACAAATAATCAAATAGACTTAAGTTGGCCTTTTTTTAAAGGTCCAATGACTTACGACCCAAACAGTGGCCGAAGAAAGAATAAATGCCGGGACGAGCTCATAAATAATAGTGTCAGACCACCCCATGAGCTTCCAAATGATCGTCGTCGCAAACCCAATAATCATTCCTGCTAAAGCCCCTTCACGTGTTATTTTATTTGAATACAAAGTATATAAAATAACAGGCCCAAAACTCGCTCCTAATCCCGACCATGCAAATAAGACAAACCAGAAAATCACCTGGGTTTTTCCAAGGGCAACGAGCATCGCTCCAATACCCAAGACTAAAATTGTTAGCCGGCTAATAAAAATAATCTGCTCATGTTTAAGGTCTTGCCGAATCATCTTAGAGTAAACATCGTGCGCCACAGCAGATGCAGCAACAATGATCTGCGCTGAAACAGTGGACATGATTGCGGCCAAAACACCAGTAAGCACCACCGCTGTAATAACGGGGGATAATAATGATTCAGCAGCTTTAGGAAAAAGATGCTCCGGATCTTCTAAACCAGGGAATAATGCTGTGCCGCTAAGCCCCAAAAGAATCGCTGATCCATACATTAGCAGTCCCCATCCAAAAGCAATCCATACACCTTGCTCAATGGTTTTCGTATCTTTGGCTGCCATGTACCGATTCAATACATGAGGTTGGCCCGGGTAGCCCAAACCAATTCCCAACAACCCCACTACCGTTCCCAAAAAAGCAGAAATTGTTTTTCCTCCCATCCAATTTAGAGTTTCCGGAGAAGTTGATTGAACTTTGGCTACCATACCCCAAAACCCACCAAGTTCTACGATGGACACAAAAGATAAAGTAACTAATCCAATTACCATTATTAAACCTTGCACAAAATCCGTCCAAGCAACTGCAAGGAATCCCCCCATCATTGTGTAAACAAGGATGATGGCTCCTCCAATGGGAATGCTCCAATAATGAGAAATCCCAAAGATTGCATCAAAAGTTTTACCTATAGCCGTAAACTGGGCTGCCACATAAGCCATCATACTGGCAAAAATAATAACGACTGAAATAATCCGCAACAGATGAGAATTATCTTTAAAATGCGTTTCAAAATAATCGGGTAACGTAATAGAGTGGGTTTCATGAGAATGCTTTCGGAGTCGTTCTGCCAGAAAAAACCAATTCAGTGCATACCCCAGGAGACATCCAGGTAAAAACCAAATGGCAGAGAGGCCTTCTTTATAGGCTAAACCCACCGTTCCTAAAACAGCCCATGCACTTTCAGAACTTGCAGTAGAAGAAACAGCAGTGACCCAGGCTTTTAGACTCCGATCACCAAGAAAAAAATCTAGTGGTGATTTTGTTTTACGCGATGTAATGTAGCCAATCGCCAACATTCCAACAACATAAATTAAAAAGACACTAGCAATAATGCCTGACAAATCAGTCATAATGTCCTTATTATAGAGGTGGGAATTTTAGGTGTCTATCAGTGATCTTTGGGTTCTATTTTGGATTTCCAGAGTATTTTGAAAGGAAAAATAAAGCAGGCCCTAACTTCTAGAGTTAGGGCCTGCTCCCTGGGAGAGGGCTTAAGCAAGAAGCTCAAACCACCTACATGAGTTTGACTTACTCTCAAATGTATTTTATTAAAAGAAACTTCAAAGAAATAATAAAAATTAGAGATGACCTTTATTATTTATGGCCTTCGTCTTTTTTATCACCTTTGTCATCATCTTTGTCGTCGTCAGAATCATGTTTGTCAGCACTATCATCTGCTAAAACTAAAGATCCTGAAACATTAGAAACTTGTTGAGCAAATGCAGAACCACTGATTAGTAAACAAAAAAGTACGCTGATTAATAGAGCTAAGATCCCTCGTTTATCCATGATACATCTCCTAAAAATAAAAAAATGGTAAGTACGGAAGGAGGGCGCAGATATTCCAATAAAACCAGAGCAGACCCATTCCCCCCAAATGAAATGAAATCTCTCTGTTAACTTGCAAAGGCTAGGCCAAAAAAAGGGTGAATTCAAAACTAGTTGAAATTAGCCACTTTAAAAGTTTGGGTTCATTAAGTTTTATCGTATTATCGATAATTATTTAAAACAGAGTGTCCAAAAAAACTTTAAAGGTGTTTAAATTTGTTAACAGACTTCTAAAGCAACAAGTTTTCTATTTAAACTTAATAATCCCTGGAAAAAGCTAATCCTTGCTCTTGATAAGAAACCCAATTCTCTAAAAAATCCTAAATATTATTATCTTGAAACATTTCTTTAAGCCTCAAGTGTAATATTTTCAGTTTTTTGCTAGACTGCATCGGGCAAATGATATAAATATTTTTTTCATAAATAATCAAAAAACATTCACAAACTACATATTCTGATAGCTGAAAATTAGGTAAGGGAGAAATCACATACATGCGGGAGTACGACTTTAAAACCATTGAAAACAAATGGCAGCAAATTTGGCAAAAAGAAAAAACTTTCAAGGTCCAAGTGGATTCCACTAAGAAAAAATTCTATTTGCTGGAAATGTTTCCCTATCCTTCAGGTCGAATTCATATGGGCCACGTTCGTAATTATACTATCGGAGATTCCCTGGCTCGTTTTAAGATGATGAAGGGGTTTAATGTACTCCATCCAATTGGTTGGGACGCTTTTGGAATGCCTGCAGAAAATGCTGCCATTAAAAATAATTCTCACCCCGCGACCTGGACTCAAGAGAATATTAAAACCATGCGGTCTCAAATTCAACGTTTAGGATTCAGTTACGATTGGGACCGAGAAATTGCTACTTGCAATCCGGATTATTACAAGTGGAATCAATGGTGTTTCCTCAAATTTTACGAACGTGGGCTAGTCTACCGAAAAAATTCTCAAGTCAATTGGTGTGAAAGTTGTCAAACCGTTTTAGCCAATGAACAGGTCATTGAGGGTCTGTGTTGGCGATGCGACAATGAAGTTCTCCAAAAAGAACAAGAGGGATGGTTTTTCAAAATTACCGAGTATGCCGATCCATTATTGGAAGGATGTAAAGAACTTGAAGGAGGGTGGCCTGATCAAGTTCTAACGATGCAGTCTAATTGGATAGGTAAAAGTCATGGGGCAGAAGTAGATTTTCAAATTCAAAATGGAGAAGATACCATTAAGATTTTTACCACACGACCAGATACTTTATACGGTTCTACTTTTATGGTCCTTGCTCCCGAGCATCCTCTCACACGGAAATTATCCCAAGGCACTCCACAAGAAATAGCCGTTAAAAATTTCATAAAGAAAGTCCAGACAGAAGATAAAATTTCCAGGACTAGTGAAACAGGTAACAAGGAAGGTGTTTTCACAGGAGTTCATGCTATCAATCCAATGACCGGGGATGCTATTCCAGTTTGGACGGCTAACTTTGTACTAATGGATTATGGAACGGGAGCTATAATGTCGGTTCCTGCGCATGATCAACGGGATTTCGATTTTGCAAAAAAATATGACTTACCTATTAAAACTGTAATTCAACCTCCTGACGGAAACCAAAATAGTGATACTCTTGAAACGGCTTTCACAGGGGAAGGTCCCATGGTGAACTCACAAAACTTTAATGGATTGACGGGTCAGGAAGCTAAAACCAAAGTATGTGATTATTTAGAAGCAAATCAAATTGGTAAATCCACTATTCAATACCGGTTACGAGATTGGGGTGTCTCACGCCAACGCTATTGGGGAACCCCTGTTCCAATGATATTTTGTAATCAGTGTGGTCTTGTTCCGGTCCCATATGAACAGTTACCCGTCGAGCTTCCATTAGAGACCCAATTGGGTGAAAAGGGACAATCTCCTTTAAAAAACTTGGAGTCTTTTATTCAAGTGAATTGTCCCAAATGTAACGAACCTGCAAAAAGGGAAACCGATACATTAGATACCTTCATTTGTTCTTCTTGGTATTTTGATCGATACACCACTCCTAATGATTCTGAGCAGCCGTTTACCCAGGAAAATATTAAATACTGGATGCCGGTAGATCAATATATTGGAGGGATAGAACACGCAATTTTACACCTTTTGTACTCTCGGTTTTTTCATCATGTATTTAAGGATATGCAGCTGATTCATTCAAATGAACCCTTTAAAAGGTTATTAACCCAGGGAATGGTAATCAAGGATGGAGCAAAAATGTCCAAGTCTAAAGGAAATGTGGTAGACCCGGACCATATCATAGATCGATATGGCGCCGATACCGCCCGATTATTCATTTTGTTTGCTGCACCTCCCATCAAGGATTTAGAATGGAGCGACCAAGGGGTTGAAGGAAGTTCTCGATTTTTAAAAAGAGTATGGAGAATTTTTGTAGATCACTTAGGTTTCATAAAAGATACTCCTTCTTCTCAAAATTTAAAAGAACCTTCAGTAAAAGAATTGAAGGAACTGCTGAGAATGACGCACGTAACGATTAAGCGAGTCACCGAAGATATTGAAAAGCGAACTCAATTTAATACTGCAATTGCAGCCATTATGGAATTGGTAAATCACCTTTACACATTTCGAGAATGGTGGGAAAACAAAACTCATTCAATAGAAGATAAAATTCTTTTAAAACATTCCATAGAAACCTTAATATTATTGCTTTCCCCCTTTGCACCTCATATTGCTGAGGAAATGTGGTCATTATTAGGAAACTCTAAAACCACAAACCAAATCAATTGGCCAAAATATAATGAAAAGTATTTAAGCGCTGAAGAAATGTTGATTGTTGTTCAAATCAATGGCAAGGTTCGGCAAAAAATAGCTTTCCCGCAGGAAATTAGTGAATATGATTTAAAGTTGGAAATCCTCAAAGATTCCCGGATCCAGGAATGGATGCAAAATAAACCAGCCAAAAAAATTATTGTAGTACCCAAAAAGCTGGTCAATATTGTGGTCTGAGGCAAATAATTTATATGATCTTAAGACTTAAACTCGTAATAATTCTATTTTTTATTTTTGGTTTATACTCTTGTGGCTATCAATTGGCAGGTACTGGTACTGCAAAGCTTCCCGCTCATATAAAAACAATAACTATACCCGTATTCGAAAACAGATCCCAAGAACCTACTATACAAAGGAATCTCACGGCCGAAATCAGAAAGGCTTTTATTACTGATGGTAGATTAAAAGTAGTAAATCACCGCAAAGCAAACCTTTTGATGAAAGGAGTACTCACAAAATATTATATTCGCGCCGTCGCCTTTGATACAAGGGACGTAGCTACAGAATATTGGGTTTATTTGACTGTTGATGTCAAAGTTCAAGACCAGGTCAAAAACCGTCCACACTTAAACCAAACCCTCAATGTTCGTTGGGATTATCGCCCAGGAAATGACGTAATTAATGCAGAAGCAGCACGTCAAGCAGCTTTTGAAGAAGCTTATCGGGTTTTATCCATACGATTGGTAAGTCTAGTCAATGACAAATTTTAAAAATGGCCACCAACGTAATTGACCTAATCAATAAATTAAAAAATACGCTTCCTATATATTTCATATATGGAGAAGAACGGTTTTTGCAAACCGAATTCATTCAACGTTTGAAAGACCTACTAATTTCAGAAGAAAATCAAGATTTTAACTTTGAAACTTTTGAGGGAAAATCTTCTTCGGTCTCTAATTGGATTGAAGCCGCGAAAATGATCTCATTTTTGGGTGGAGATAAATTAGTGGTCGTACGTAACATAGATGAATCGACCTGGAATGATTCGGGAATAAAAGATTTAATAAACTACGCTAAACAGCCTGTAAATGAAACCTGCTTGGTCCTCACCGCAAATAAAGTTGATAGGAAGCGAAAATTGTATAAAGAGCTTTGCAAATTGCCGGGTGCCGCTGAATCAATTTCTCCAAAAACTTCTTCTCTTCAAACTTGGCTACGTAACCGATCTAAAAAACAAGGGGCTAATTTGACGCAATCGGGGATGGAAGCTTTATTAAATCGAGTCGGTCCTAAACCAGGTTTATTGGCTAATGAGCTGGAAAAAGTGATTACCTTTGTCGGGAAATCCCAATCTATTGGTGCCAATGAAGTTGAAGCAGTTGTTGGAGAAATTAAAATGGAAAAGGTTTTTGCGCTGACCGATGCAATCAAAACGAATAATGTAGAAAAAGCATGGTTAATACTAAAAAACCAACTTAACCACGGGGTGGAACCTCTTCAGCTTTTAGGAACCATCGCATGGCAATTTCGCATTATATGGGAAGTGAAAGCCTGCCAAGACAATCAAGTCCCAAAAAGCCAAATTGCTCAAAATATCGGCGCGAATCCCTTTGTTGTAGACCAAGCTTTGTCGTATACAAAAAATTTTAGTCTGGAACGACTCAGGAATGGTTTTAAAGAGTTGCTGGTCACTGACCAGAAATTAAAAACCTCCAACTTATCAGCTGAAGGCGAATTGGAAGGCTTGATCTTAAAGTTGTGTTTAACTGGAAGCAGACAATAGATGGACTTGGCGAGCGAGTCCTGCAATTTTTCGAGAAGCAGAACGTTTGTGAATAACACCTTTACTTGCCACTTTACTTATTATAGTTGTAGCTTCAGCTAAATACTTTTCAGAGTTTTCTTTATTTTTTTCAGCAACAGCAGTTAAAACATTTTTAGTTGCATTTTTTACCCGTGTTCGATAGCCATTATTCCTATCATTTCTTTTCTTATTCTGACGAATTCTTTTTAATGCGGATTTATGATTTGCCAAAAATTCCTCCAAGTTTACTAAATTAAATGGTCAATGGATTTTGATTGAATAGGTAGTTTTACAAGAACTTATCTAAAGGTGCAAGCAAATTTTTTTTGCGCTTTTTAAGGGGTTTTATTTAACAAAGTTTCTATCTTTTCAAGGAGCCGCGGAAAATCAATGGGCTTTGTATCATAATCATCACAACCTGCATTGAGAGCTTCTTCTTTCTCCTGGATCATGGCATGTGCAGATAACCCCAATATCGGAATAGTTTTAGCTTTTAAGGAAGATTTAATTTTCCGAGTAGCTTCCCAACCATCCAGAATTGGCAAACTCATATCCATAATTACCAAATCCGGTTGATCCGAAAGAGTTTTCTCGACACCTTCAGCACCATCCACTGCAATTAAAACCTCAAATCCCTTTTTCCTTAATCTCCGCGATAACATATCTCGATTGAGGTCATTATCCTCAACTAATAACAATCGATAATCCATGATATACACCAAAACATTTTTTCATTATTTCTCCTCCTCTCGGATTATAACTTTTGAGAGGAGCGCACGCCTGTTACGGATAGATTAACTAGTTACAACCTTGTTTTCAACTATCGGAAAAACCAAAAATTAATTGCAAATTTTTGAAAAATAAGGAAATATACTTACTCTTAGCGTATAGTTTTTCATCCAACGCTCCCATTTTTGACAAAATTTTTGACGCTTTTTTGATGTAACTAGGGAAAAATTAATCATTTTTCGGATATGTGAAATTTAATATTTTAAAATAAAAACTTTTTCTTTTAAGGGCCGCAAATGCTTTTTACCTATCTTTATAAGAGATAAAAAGGTACTTTTTTTTCGACTTTCTTAACTTATTGTTACAGATTAGAAAATAATCGCGGTTTCGAATAAATTTAGCCTTATTTCTTTTGAAAAAATTTTTCAAAATGGTATCGTATGTTAAAAAGAAATTCTTTTGGGGTATAAAATTAATAATTCGACTAGTCCCTAAGGGGGATATAAATACTGTTTGGAGGAAAAATAATGACCTTTTTAAAACCAACAAAAAATCATAAATGGGTATTAGTATTAGCCCTGTGTTTTTTGTTTTTTGGGAAAACCGCTTTTGCGGATATAAACAACTGGGGTCCTTTTCTCCAAACCCTTACTCCTAATAGCGTTATTGTAAAATGGCGTGTTCCTGTTTCGGAAATTACCAATGACAGCATTCATTTTGGGACGTCTCCGGGAAGTTTAACCACTGTAGTAACAGATACAACAGCAGTGTCCAAGTCTTGTGGTTATTGTCCTGAAAACTGGCGTGAATATGAAGTGACTCTCACAGGGCTTTCAGCTGATACACGATATTATTATTCCGTAGGCACTTCCACTACCCCTTCTATTGAAACTAAACATAAAGGTAATTTTTTAACAGCACCAACCGCGGGAACCGCAAAACCAACTCGGATTTGGGTAGTCGGAGATTCAGGAACCGGAGACACTCGTGCGTTGGTGGTAGGTGAACGATTTAAGAACTACACAAAAGACCGAGACCCGGATATCTGGTTGATGTTGGGCGACAATGCCTATGATGATGGCAACGACCGTGATCACCATAATGGCGTGTTTTTGATGTATCCGGAGTTCTTAAGGAATGTATCAGTGTGGCCGACATTTGGTAACCATGATGCAAAAAGCGCGACATCCGGAAATGAGACAGGAACTTATTTTGATATCTGGCAGTTGCCGCGAGCAGCAGAAGCTGGTGGAGTGGCCTCCGGAACTGAAGCTTACTATTCCTTTGATTACGGTAATATTCACTTTATTGTCCTGGATTCATTTGGGCATCCTCGAGTGGCGCCTTCTTCAATGATTACGTGGTTGCAGAGCGACTTGGCAGCGAATGATAAGGAATGGATCATCGCCTATTGGCACCATCCTCCTTATACACGTGGTTCACATAACTCAAATGCAGAGTTGATATTAATTGAAATGCGGGAAAATATTGTTCCTATTTTGGAAAGCAATGGAGTGGATTTAGTGTTAACGGGTCACAGTCATTCTTATGAGCGGTCCTATTTTTTGAATGGTCATTATGGAGATCAGACGACTTTTAACATTAACACCCATGCGTTAGACAGTGGCAATGGAAAATCGGAACCTCTTGCTATGGCGGATGGAGCGTATACTAAAGCTTTAAATCCAAATGGAACCAAGGCTGGAAATGATGGAGCGGTTTATGCGGTGGCGGGGAGTTCAAGCAAGATTTCGGGAGGATCTTTAAATCACCCAGCTATGTACTTGTCATTGAATAAACTAGGTTCAATGGTATTGGATGTGTATGAGAACCGTCTGGAAGCAATCTTTATAGATTCTCTGGGCAAAATCGAAGATCAGTTTACGATTGCTCATGATTTGAATACCTTTCCACCGGAGTTGTTTTCGGTGCATGCACCGAATCCGTTGACCTTGGAGGTACAGTTCTCGGAACCTTTGGAAAAAGTGAGTGCAGAAAATACAGGGAACTACGTATTAGATAACGGAGCCACCATTACCGCAGCGGAACTGTTGGATGATTACAGAACGGTACGATTACTGACTTCTGAATTGAGCAACACAACAACGTATAACCTTACGGTGACCAATGTTCAGGATCATGAATCCAATACGGCGATCCCGGCACCGGGCAGTCAGTTCAGTTTTACCCCGACATTTGTAGATCCGCCTATCTATTCGGCGCATTTCCAGGATGGAACCTATCCCCACTCGGGATACAACGGAACTCGAGATACTTACATATTTGAAGGAGCGCCCGATACTAATTATGGGACCAAAGCCGCATTGATTTCCCATGGTCAGTTCGAAAATACAATCCAAGGTGACGCTATAGTTTTAATGTCCTGGGATGTATCGTCCATTCCATCGAATGCGACGATTCAATCAGCGACCGTTTATTTTGATTTATATAACCGAAGTGAGACTTCTTATCATCTACGTCAAATTCTGACCTCATGGACAGAGATAGGTACTACTTGGAACAGTTTTGGTGGATTAACTAATGTAAGTGGTACGATCATGGGAACAATTACTCCGCAGAAGTTTGCGATGAATACGATTCCGTTGAATGCTGCGGGCGTTAGTGTTGTGCAGGGCTGGGTGGATGGAAGTATTACCAACAACGGATTAGCAGTGCAGAATGGCGGTCCGGGAGAGCATCCCGACTGGTGGAACGCGATCCGGTTTTTTTCCAGACAGACCGATGCGCGGCCAAGATTATCTGTAACTTATACGCTGCCTACGGGAGGGGACAGTATTGCCCCGTCTATAATCGCACCTCCCGACGTCATTGTAGATTCTACCGGGGATCAAACTTCGGTGAGTTTGGGCACTGCCGTTGCAGTTGATGACAACGGAACCCCTTCAACCAGTAATAATGCACCTGCGGGTGGATTTCCTTTAGGAACTACTATTGTTACCTGGACAGCAACGGATGCTGCCGGCAATACTGGAACGGACACACAAAAAGTAACGGTAAAAGTTCCTGAGAGCCTTTTAACGAACACAATCAGTTTCCAGGACGGTGTGGAACCGAGCGCATTTTATTCCGGTACTGAGGACTCTTCTCTACGGGAAACATCCTCCCATAAAAACGATGGAGACGATACAGAGCTATGGGGTGACGGAAATGCACCTGACCCAGAAACTGGTCAGTATGGTGAAGTTACCTTTGTCACAAAATGGGATATATCCGCCATTCCTTCAGATGCGGTTGTAACAGCTGTCGATGTTTCGTATAACGTGTTCAATGATTCTCCGGTAGCGCATAATATATTTTCCGTCGATGCGGATTGGACAGAACCGGAAGTGACTTGGGAAATCATCAGCCATTCCACTACGGTGGGGAGTACAATTTTAGGGTCTATCCCCCCGTTTACTTTTAATGAGAACATTGTGACTTTAAATCAGACAGGAATAGATCTGGTTCAAGGCTGGGTGAATGGCACCATTCCTAACAATGGTTTTTATATAAAAACCGGTGGAAGTAATAACGGGATGGGTGTGCATTCCAGTGAAGCTTCGACGGCAACAAACCGTCCTAAAATTACTATTTCATATTTGATCCCAAATGGTGCTGATGTAATACCTCCTGTAGTTACAGCTCCACCTAATATTACTACCACAGATACAACTCCAGATCTGGGAACCGGAACCGCAATTGATAATGTAGATGGCCCATTGACACCAACGAATGATTCCCCCGGTACGTTTCCGTTAGGAACGACAATTGTGACGTGGAGCGCTACGGATGCAGCAGGAAATACAGGAACCGACACCCAATCAGTGACAGTTCAAGAAGCGGGCGGGGGTCCGGTAACAGTGAGTTTTCAGGATGGAGTGGAACCGGATGCGGGATATGCGGGAACTCAGGACAGCTTGTTAAGACAAACATCTCCTGACCTAAATTCAGGAGCGGATGTGCAACTGCTTGCAGATGCGATAGCCCCGGATCCGGGTAACGGTTTGTTTGGAGAAGTGATGTCAGTGGTGTCCTGGGATTTAACGTCGGTCCCCAACACGGCAGTGGTGTCCTCAGCGAGTATTACGATGGATTTCTTTGATGCCAGTTCCGGTCCTTATAACTTCTTACAAGCGTTAATTCCTTGGACTGAAGGAGCCGTCACCTGGAACGGATTCGGCGGAAGTTCTACAAATGTGGGCACGGATATTATTGCTACGGTCCCTGCGTTTTCATTCAATGAAACGGAAGTGAGTTTAACGGCAGAGGGACTCAGTTTAGTTCAGGGTTGGATTGATGGAAGTATTCCAAACAACGGTTTGGTATTGAAAACCGGTGGCAGTAATAACGGAGTTGGAGCGAACTCCAGTGAAGCTTCTACGAACCGGCCTAAGATCACGATCACGTACTCGATTCCTACGGGCGGTGATACAGAACCTCCTGTTGTTACTGCTCCGGCAGATATCGTGACGGTCTCTACAGGCGATCTGACTCCGGTCAGTTTAGGTACGGGTACAGCGAACGATAACGTGGATGGACCTTTGGTACCGACCAATGATGCCCCCGCCGGAGGATTTCCGGTTGGCACCACGGTAGTGACTTGGTCTGCCACGGATTCATCAGGAAATACCGGTACAGATACACAAGAAGTAACGGTTCAAATACCTGTATCCGGTGGAACGGAAGCAGTGAGTTTTCAAGAGGGAGTGGAACCGAACCCTGCTTATGTGGGAGTCCAGGACAGCTATTTACGACAAACATCTCCGGATCAAAACGAAGGAACGAATGTTCAACTCTTATCGGATGCGATAGCCCCGGATCCGGGTAACGGTTTGTTTGGAGAAGTGATGTCAGTTGTGAATTGGGATGTATCCGGGATTCCGACCAATGCGACTGTACAATCAGTGAGTATTACGATGGATTATTATGATGCGAGTTCCGGAGATTACCATTTCTATGAAGCGCTGACACCGTGGACTGAAGGAACGGTCACTTGGAACAGTTTCGGTGGTGGGTCTGCGAATGTAGGCACGGATATCATTGCTACGGTACCTGGATTTTCCTTCGATGAAACCGAGGTCAACTTAACAGCGCAGGGACTCAGTCTGGTTCAGGGCTGGGTGGATGGAAGCATTCCTAATAACGGTTTGGTTCTCAAAACCGGTGGAAGTAATAATGGCGTCGGTGCTAACTCCAGTGAGGCGGCCACTAACAGACCGAAACTTAATATTACTTTCTCAACTCCGGGGGGGGGTGGAGACACAATCCCTCCAGTAGTAACTGCACCTGCGGATATTACAACCACAGACACAACGCCAAACCTGGGAACCGGAACCGCAGTTGATAATGTTGATGGACCGTTAACCCCAACGAATAATGCCCCGGGAGTCTTCCCATTAGGTACAACCATTGTGACTTGGAGTGCTACGGACAGTTCCGGCAATACCGGGACCGATAACCAATCCGTCACCATTACGGATCCGACATCAACAGATACAACACCTCCCGTAGTAACGGCTCCGGCTGATATTACAACCGAAGCCACAGGGCCGACCACTAGCGTTTCTTTAGGCACCGGCACTGCAGTGGATAATGTCGATGGTCCTATAACTCCAACTAATAATGCACCATCCGGTGGATTCCCTGTGGGGACCACAACAGTCACCTGGAGTGCCACAGATACAGCTGGCAATACTGGAACTGATACTCAATCAGTAACCATTACGGATACCACAGCGCCAACGGTAACCGCACCAGCGGATATTACCACTACAGACACAACACCTAACCTGGGAACCGGAACCGCCAGTGATTTAGTAGATGGATCGATCACTCCGACAAACAATGCACCGGGAACATTTCCGATAGGAACCACTATTGTAACTTGGAGTGCCACCGATACGGCCGGCAACACCGGTACAGACACACAAAGCGTTACAGTGCAGTCTGGTGGCTCCACTACAGTGAATCTAACAAGTTCTAAAGACACTTTTATTCGAGAATTTCAGCCTTTCGATGTCAATGGACTTATGACCACTCTGGAAGCGGATGCAGATCAATTAAGTCCTCCTCAAACATTCAACGATGAGATCTTCGCGGTTCTTGCCTGGAATGTGTCGTCTATTCCTAGCACGGCAACCGTGCAATCCGTGACGATTTCTTTCAATGTGACGAATACCAGCTCGGGAACCTATAATCTTTTCCAAACGCTGACTTCCTGGTCAGAGAATACAGCGAATTGGTTTACTTTTTCACCGCTTTCCACCAACATTGGAACCGGCATTCTAGGATCCTTTACTCCTACGGCAGGAACAAATGTCATTACTCTTAATGCTGCAGGAATTAATTTAGTTCAGGGTTGGATTAATGGGTCTATAACCAATAACGGAATTGCCGTTCGTAGCGGAGGAACAACTGATAATACAATTTTTAACTCAAAAGAAGCATCTTCCAACAAACCTCAAATTTCTATTACCTATAACTAGTTTTAATCTTTCATAGGTTAAGAAAAATTATGAGTTTGTTTATTTTTTAAACTTTTATAAACAAAGAGAATGGCTTTAGCTTTTATGAAACCATCACAATTGGGGTTGCTTATAAAAAAACTTTGTATCATTCTTTTGCTTCCGACATTTGTTTGGGCACATGGTGACCTTCACCAACGCATCCAAATTTTAACAAATAAAATAAAAATCGATAATAAGGACCCAGAATTATTTTTAAAACGGGCTGAACTTTACCGGCAACATCAGGAATGGAGTTCGGCAATTAAAGATTTTAAAAAAGTTCGCGAATTAAATCCCCAACACCCGTTACTTTCTTATCTTTTCGGAAAGTTATTAATTGAAGCAAATAAGCCTATTGAAGCTAAAAAGGAATTAGATCAATTTATTAAGCTAAACCCCAATCATGGACCAGCCTTTTTATATCGAGCCCGAACCTGGGTTAAGTTGAAAAACAAGCAAGAGGCTGAGAAAGATTATAATCAGGCGATTCACTTTTTTTCTCCTCCTGAACCTGATCTATATTTAGAGCGGGCGAATATCGTTTTCTCAATGGGAAAACCCTTTCAAGAGAAAGCCTTGCAAGGTTTGGATGAAGGAATAAAAACCATTGGACCCATTGTTACGTTAATTAATCAAGCAATTAATTTTGAAAGAGAAATTGGAAAGTATAAACAGGCTATAAAACGAATTGAACTTTTGCCTGAGAAGTTAAAATCCCATCCTTTTTGGTTGAACATTAAAGGTGATATTTTAATTGAAGCTGGAAAAAATGAGGAAGCAAAACAAACTTTTTATTTAGCATTGAAAAAAATTAAAAGTTTCTCCGCAAGGCGCCAACAAACCAGAGCAACCAAAAAGCTAGAAGAAGAAATACAGCAAAAACTTGTGAGCCTAGATCCATCAAAAAAATAAAATGTCTTTGGATAACTCGTCCAACACCCTAGTTCATCCCTTTGTATTATTAGGATACTCATTAAAAAACGAATACAACTATTATCCTAAAATCGAAGGATCTACCCCTAAAGAAATTCAAGGGACCCTTTTAGAAAAGGCCCTAGGTTATTTGAACGTGATGGATATTTCAAGCAATACTTACTGGATGGAGACGGGATGATACAAAAGTTCGATTTCCATAATAATCAGGTGCATTACCAAAATCGATTTGTAAAAACCGAAAAGTTCCTTAAAGAAAAAACAAAGGAAAATTTCTTTTTCCAATTTGGACAACCTTAGCACCCAATTTGTTTAATAACCTTCCCGGATTTCCCCTGAAATCGCAGGCAGGAGTGACCCCAATAGTAAAAAACCAAAGATTACTTGCCTTAGACGGATTGACTCAAAAAAGTTTTTTGGCCGTTTTCGATGGAGATAATATTTCGTCGGGGCCTATTGCAAAAATTTTATTAACCCATCATACTCCCTTAAGTTTTCATGGGTGGTGGGAACCTTCTGTTTAACTTTGAAAAAAACACTTAAGAATTTAAAAGTAAAAACATTTTTATTAACATTAATTTTTTCTGACCCATGCTATGACCAAACCATTAGTCACAGTTGATGCAAGAATGGTAGGAAATCAAACACATGGAATTGCTAAATTTGTTAAATGTATCGCCTCAGGTTTAAGCCAACTTAACAGTGTCAGTTCTCTTAATTATCGTTTACATTTTTTATTGAATAAGAATACTGATGTTTTTGATTTCTTTAAAAATTTTGAAGTTTCCTATGTTGAAACCCCCTTTCTAAATGTGAAGGAAATTTTTACAATTCCCTCAATAATAAAAAAAATAGGAACTCAACTATACCATTCTCCAAGCTTTTCAAGCTTGCTATATAGTCCCTGCCCTTATATCCAAACCATTTATGATCTGAACCATTTGCATTTTGGAACTTTTACAAAAAAATTTTATTATCATACTTTATTAAAAAGTTTTGCTAAAAATTCCCAAAAAATAATTACTGTTTCAAAAACATCAAGAACTGAAATTGAAAAATGGTTACGCATTCCTCCAGATAAATTAAAAACTGTATCCTGTGCTTTAGAACAAAACTTGAATGATCCATCCCAAAATGAAGTTAACCGATACTTAGAATCATTGGATCTCAAGTTTGGTAAGTACTTCTTTTCATTGGTTAACGAAAAAACCCACAAGAACTTTCCCTTCTTAATAAAATGTTTTCAAAGTTTTTTTAAGAAACATGGAAGGCTGGACATTTGGCCACTTGTTATCAACCTTTCAACCCAACTGGAAAAAGGAAAGAATATTCATTCCCTTACGGAATTGAACGATTCTGAAGTACAACTATTAATGGCCGGAGCAGGTGCTTTTGTGGCTCCTTCTTTATATGAAGGATTTGGATTAACTCCTATAGAAGCAGTACTTCTAGGTACTCCCACAATTCTTTCAGACATTCCGGCACATCGTGAAAGCTTGGGATCATTTAATGACCCGGGAATATTATTTTTGAATCCCAAAAATAACTTGGAATGGGAAAATGCTTTTGAGCAAGCTCTATTTGGGAAAATTTCGAAACCCCAACAAAGTACTCAAGCAGTGCTTCAGCAAAAATATTCATTAAACATTTTTGCAAATTCAATGGATGATATTTATCAGGAAGTGTTATCCGACCTTAACTAAAATAAATCCTTAATACTTTTACAACCCATAAAGTAAAATAAGCCCAAAATCCCGCCACAGCAATTTTAAAAAAAATATTCTCCCAATATTTACTTAATGGTGCTATCAATAAAGCCACCAAAAACAAAAATAGAAGAACACCTGTAATTACATAATTGGGTACATCCCAGCCAAATTCAGGCATAACAAACCATATCTGAATTTTTCAATCAAAATAAATCAGGTTCAATTTTACAGAAAAATAGTGGGTAAGAGTGGGAATATTGAATTATTTTCCGGATGCGTAATTATACGTCATAGAAATTTTTCAGAGTAATATCCAATTGTGATCGAACAAAAGATTGAATATTTTCCAAATGCTTTCGATTCATACCGGCAATTTTGATGGCTTTTTTATCTAATTCCGGAACTCCAGATTCTCCTGCAGTTCCCAACTTCATTTCATAAACAATAATATCAGCTAAATGCACTACCGATGCGTGCAGAGAATGATTTTCGGCTTCGGATGGCTTGTGATGATAAAGAACAGCTTCTACAAGGGTGGAAGGTAAGCCCCATTCATCAAATACCCTGGCACCAATCTCGTTATGAGTAAATCCTAAAATTTCTTTTTCAATGGTAGCAATGGGTTTTTTTGATTCACGACAGATAGAAAGGACTTCCATCGCTTCATCCGGCAATTCCTTATATATTATCAAACTACCCACATCATGAAATAACCCTGCAAGATAATAGGGTTCTAATTGAGCTTCTTCTCTTGATTGAGCTAGCGTTCGTGCAGCCAACGCACAGGCCACGCTATGCATCCAAAATGTTTGCATGTCCACAAGATTTCTTGAAATTCCATGGAATTGCTTTACCATGGTAGTCGCAAGGACAAGTTCTGTGAGATTATCAACACCAATAACGTTTATAGCATGCGTTATGCTTTCTACTTTTGATTCAAAACTAAAAAGAGCGCTGTTGGCAATTCTCAGCAAACGAGCAGCAAGATTTGGATCGGCCAGAATAATATCAGCAAAATCCTGAAAGGAAACTTCGGGGTCTTCTAATGCTTTTTGAAGTTTATAAAAAACAAGAGGAGGAGACCCGGCCCATTCGGAAATTAATTCATTTAATTTTATATTTGATGATGTAGTCATGATTTAATTGGTACTTTTAGGATAACAGAATTTTTTCCAATGGAAATACCCTAAAATATCTATTTTCTTGTTTTTTAAGCGATTAATCTAGCCAAAGTTATTAATGCTTCTATTTAAATACCTTAAAAAAAGCCCTTCTAAATGGGTTTGGATTTTTATAGGGATTTTCTATTTTTCTTTTTTCTCCAAAAGGACCATTATTGCAGCAACCCCCGGAGAAACTTCTCTTAAAAAGGAAATTCACCAAATGTCAAAGATTTCCGGGGGCAGTTACTCTGCAGGATTTAATCCCAAATTGGCTTATCAGCTTTGCCTGAAACAACACCCAAACAGTTGCAAATTAAAATGGTTTCAAGACGAAAAACCTATTCGAGAGATTTTCATCAACTCGTTTTATATAGACCAATTCGAAGTAACTCAAAAAGAATATTCTAAAATCATGGGACAAAATCCATCTTCAGTAATAGGTGATAATTTACCCGTACATAATGTGACGTGGCATGAATCAAACGAATATTGTCAAAAATTAAATAAGAGGTTACCCACGGAGGCAGAATGGGAAAAAGCTGCAAAAGGCGGAACTGACTTTATATTTTCCTGGGGAAATGAGATGATTTCAGGACGCGCTAACTTTTGTGACAAAACTTGCCCTAAAAGATGGAAAGAAGGTAACTTTAATGATGGCTTTGCACATGTCGCCCCAGTGGGAACCTTCCCTCCAAACAAATTTGACCTTTATGATATGGCTGGCAATGTTTATGAATGGGTGGAAGATTGGTATTCTGAAGACTCCTATAATAATCGTCCAACTAAAAATCCATTAGGTCCAAAAAAGGGTTCTTATAAGGTCATTAGAGGAGGCTCATGGATTAATTATTCTGTAGGGACTCGACCTACTGACCGCACCGACACCAAACCTAATGAACGTTTGGATTTTGTGGGCTTTCGCTGCGCTAAATCAATTACAAAAAAAGATCAGTGAAAAACTGCAGGCTGACGTAGATAAATAATCGCAATGAGAACCAAAAGAAAAAATACCCAGAAAAATATATAAACACTCATGGATTGACGGGCCTTTTGTTTTTCTAACCACGTACGCGGCTTAATCCCCTTGGCAAGAAATGCAACCTTTGCTGCTAGATTTACAGAGACAATATTAGCTGCTAAAAGTAACCCTGCATTGGTAGCTAAGTCGAATTTTTCAGCTCCCAACATTATTCCCATTGTAGCAGTAGGAGGAAGTAAAGCCACCGCTACCATCACTCCTACCAAAACACTAGGTAATCCGGTAGACATAGAAATAACAGCTGCTGCCCCCGAGGCCATTGCTAAAGCAATAGAGTCTAAACCAACTTCGGTTCGGGAGAGCAATTCGCGGCTTTCAAGATGAAGAGGCCACAAGATTCCTATTATTACTGACAATACCAGTGCAATAGCCAACCCGACCAATCCGGTTTTCAAGGATTTCCACATCAAATCCATGTCACCCAAAGCAGTAGAAAAAGCCAAAGCAATGTTGGGTCCCAATAATGGAGCAATCACCATAGCTCCGATTACCACTGCCACATTATCCTCTAGCAGTCCAATGGCTACCACTATTGTGGATAAAATGACCAAAACTGTATAAGTATTATTAAGGTTAGAATTGGCTTCAATTTGGTTGTAAAGTTCCTCTCTTGTAGTAATAACGTTTTTTGCTTTTTTGCCGTTTTCGCCATTTTTCTCCTCAGTACGAGGCAAAGTTGCTTCGGGGGCCAAAACAATTATTTTAGCAGTTTGACTATTTCCCAATGCCCCCTGAAGAGCATCCAACAATTCTTGTCTTTTTTCGTTTCCCACTAAAATACGAATATAACATCTACCATCCTCGCTTTTATGCCCCGTCCAAACAAAGGCCACATCATGGTGTTCCGCAATTGTCGTAATAATGTCTTGATAGCTAATGTCAGCAAACACTTCTACGATCTTCATAAAACTCCTTTAGAAACTTTTGGCCAATTCATGAATTTATTTAAAACCTCTGACTGGCTATTTTAAAAGTAAAAATGTAATTTTGAAAATTTAAAATTAGGTTGATGTAAAAAAAAACCAGGAGAGATAATTCTCTCCTGGTTTAGTAAAACGATTATTACTGTTGAAAAGTGATTTTTAAACTTTAAATCGACTCACCAACCTTTGTAACTCACCAGCCATTGTCGATAAGTCTCCGGAAGCAATTTTAGTTTCACCGGCACCCTCAGAAGTACTGCTGGCAGCTTTGGCCACACCCGCAATATTTTGGGCAATTTCTCCACTACCTCGAGCTGCTTCGGAAACACTACGACTCATTTCAGCCGTGGTGGCCGTTTGTTCTTCTACAGAACTAGCAATGGTGTTTGAGATATCATTGATCTGGTTAATAATGGAAGTGATTTCACCAATGGCATCTACGGAATCCTGAGTGCTTTGTTGAATGTCCTGAATTTTACTACTAATATCGTCCGTAGCTTTTGCTGTCTGATTAGCCAATTCTTTAACTTCGTTGGCAACAACGGCAAACCCTTTACCGGCTTCCCCGGCACGGGCGGCTTCAATAGTAGCGTTTAAGGCAAGCAAGTTGGTTTGTTCGGCTATCGAAGTGATCACCTTAATGACCTGGCCGATTTCCGAACTGCTTTCCCCAAGTTTTTGAATCGTATTATTAGTACTTTCTGCTAATTTAACCGCCGTAGAAACTACATGAGCAGCATCATTCGCATTTTTTGCAATTTCTTTAATACTGGCACTCATTTCTTCCGTTCCGGTAGCTACGGTATCTACATTGGTACTAACTTCTTCTGAGGCGGCAGATACCACAGTAGCCTGGGAAGAAGTTTCATCAGCATTGGCTACCATTTGTTGACTTACTAATGATAATTGTTCAGAAGAACCGGTTAACGAAGTTGCATTTTGGCTAATCTTAGAAATACTATCCCTTAGATCGGTGAAGAAAGTAGACAAACCTTCTCCAATTTTTCCGATAGCATCTTCACCTTTTACCGGAACGTCTTGAGTTAAATCACCGGTAGCGGCCGCTTGTACGAAATCCAACATGTGGTCCACTTTAGTTTTAAGTTTCTCAGCTTCTTCTCTTTCTTTTTCGGCCCTTTCTTTTTCACGGTTTTCATCTTCAACTTTCTTAGTAATAACTTCCCAAGCCATCATGGCACCCAGGTACTCCTGATTCTTGTCGAAAATTGGCGAAACTTCGATGGATATTATTTCAGGACCTAATTGAATGGTAGCTTCGTGAGGCAAGTTGGAAGGATCTCCAACAATTTTCGCAATTCGATTCGGATCCTTGTGGAAAACATCAATAGATTGACCCACCACTTGACTGGATGGGACCGGTAGAAGCTTTTCTAAAGAACTTAAAGTTTTTTGTGCATAAGGATTCATATATTTAATTTTACGATCCGTACCCGCAAAAATAATATTTATTGGTGCATTTTCAACAATGGAATTAATCCTTGCCGCTTCACGGTCAGCCTCTTCTTTGGCTTTGGCCTGATCCAACATACCTTCCAAGGAATTCTTGAAATCTCCTTCAACACCGAATTGAGTGACTTTAGTATTACCATTCAAAATATTCTCAGTATGCTTAATGAACTTTTGAAGCCCTTCCAATAATTCATTACAAGATCGGCTGAGTACGCCCATTTCGTCTTGGGAATTTACTGCTAAAACGTCTTGTCTTAAATCACCCTGCGAAGCACTACCTAAAACCGTAGAAATTTTTTGGATGGGCTGAATCATTACTTTAGTTAAGAAGAAAGCAATACCAATTAAAAGAACCATGGTAATGATTGTGGATATGTTCACTGCCCAACTAATATTCTCCTGATTTTTAGCGGCAATAACTGAAAATATGTCGACCAAATCATCTGAATCTTTTCTTAATTGATTGGAGCTATCCATCAATTCGGCTCGTGCTTCTCGATAAGGAGTTGAATTGACTTCTGAGTTTAAAAGTTTATCTACGAACTGAGTGAATTTTTTAAACTCTGATTCAACAGCTACAGCGGTTGACTGAAATTTAGAGTCTTCTACCCTTTGAATTGATTTTTTTTCGGTCATCGTCAAATTGGCCGGATAAGTGCCGCCTGATTTTACTGCGCTTAATGTTTCTCCGAAAATGGTTTTGGCAGTTTCATATTCAGATAAATCTGCATTCAATTCGCTTCTGCCGAAAGCAACATTTTCTGAAAACACCAATTGGTATCTTCGGATTCCTAAAATGTCTCCAACCTTAAATTGTGTACCCATCATAGCTGAGTGACATCCAGCACAGGCTTTAACAACCGCGCGATCCGCAGTATATAATCCCATATAAAGTTTACCCTTATCTTCATAAAACTCACTGAAAACCTTATCGGGATTAGTTTTTAAATATTTGTTTGCCTTGTGATCCAATTGGGTTTGTAATTTTTGTTTTTTATTAATTGGGTTTTCAGAAATAATTTGAACATTAAAATCTCTGCCTTTTCCAAATTTCTCATTCACCACTCGGGTGAAAGTGGCAGGAAATGGAACTGCCGGGTGAGGTTCTTTTGCAGGATCCATACTGATCCCCAGGTCAATCTTTTTAGCTGTTTTGATTACCTCCTGCGTATAAGTTCCTCTCATTTTAGTAATATAATTATCTAAGGAGGAAATTTGCTGCTCAATGGTTTTTACGCGACTTTTTGCAGTTGAGTACCCTAAAGCAGACTTTGCCATGGCCTGAGTGAGCATCCGCTGCCGACCCAAAATACTTGTAATTTTGTTATCTTCACCGGCTGATTCCAATGAATCCCGAATCACCCAGCCGGACGCTAACACAATAAGGAACATCACCGCAAACATTCCATAGACTTTATACTTGATTGACAAATTTTTCACAAAAACCCCCTTAAAATTAATAACAAACTAACTAATTTCTTAAATTAATGGCTTTCTTAAAAGAAATACACGCCATTTAATCCCTATAATCTGAATTCACTTTTATGAGTTCAAAACTTATTTTTTAAATTACGGAAATTGGGAAGCGGTATAATCGTGCAAACTTTATTCCTTTTCCTAAGTTTTTATTTTTTCAAATGTTTTGTGTTTTGATGAGTTAAAAATAATTTCAACACCCAAAAAATAGGATTGTAGGGAATTCCAATATAAAAGTAGATCTCCTATATGAATTTCCGTGAAAATTAATGTAATTTAAATAAAATCAAGTCACTTATTTTGTATGAAAAAGTCCAGAATACGGACAATACCTTAGGAGGGAGTTAATATATTAGTTTTTTCTAAATAGATTATCTTTTACAAATTAAAGGCTTTGGGAAGGATAATTTTACTGACCAACTTCAAATTCTAAACAAGGAATTTATTTTATAGGTTTTTTGAAATTAAATTGTTCCAATCCAAGTTTTCCAATTATCTCCAATCATTCCTTTTTCTCGATACCTCTGCATAGCTTTTTGACAATCGCATTGAATGTCTTTATTTAATAAAAACTCAATCAATTGAGATAAAATTTTTGGAAACATTTGGATCGAATTATTCACCGTTTCTTTTTCTTCTTCAGTTTGCATACCTTCAAATAATTGTCCGACCTTGAAATCTCTTTCCTTAATCCCCTCTGCATAGTTAGTTAAATAACAAATTGATGCATAACACATTTCCAATTCTCTTGCTAAAAACATTTCTGGAATTAACGTCATTCCTACCAAGTCCGCTCCAAAAATTCGAAATTTTCTAATTTCCGCTGGGGATTCTAAACGTGGACCTTCTGTACATACATAGACTCCATTCTCGTGGTGAGGCAAAGTCAGCTTATGAAATGTTTCATGAAGACCCCAACGAATATCAGGACAAAAAGGTTCTTTTTGACGAATAAACCCATAACCCCTGTTTTTAAAAAAGGTGGTTTCACGTTTCTTAGTTTCATCAATTACATCGTGTGGAACAATAAACTCTCCCGGTCGGAAAGATTTATTTATTATTCCCGGACCAGACCATGAAATAATACGCTGGGCTCCACATTCTTTTAAAGCATAAATATTAGCTCGATAATTGACAAAAGACGCAGTAAGTGAATAATCAGTTTCACCATGTCGGGAGAGAAAGTAAAAGTTATGATTTTCAGATTCAAATTGATGAATGGGTACACTAGAACCAAAGGGAGTTTCAAGGGTTTTACAATTTATTTCTTGGCCCAGGGATTGGGTTTTTAATAAGTCATATGCCCCGCTACCTCCAATAACAGCTATTATTGAATTTTCCGACATGATTTATACATATAGGAGAGAAAATTATTAATAGTCCAGATAGGTTTCAATATCAGCAACATAGTTTGCAGCAGATTCACGAATTCCGCGACGTTCTTCTTCTGTGAGTTCTCTTGTAACTTTCCCTGGATGCCCCAATACCATACTTCCTGAGGGAATCTTTGCTCCTGGAACAACAAGAGAACCAGCTCCTATAATGCAATTATCCCCTATTTCAGCGCCATCCATGATAATGGCTCCCATTCCAATTAAACACTGATTACCTATGGTGCATGCATGCAAAGTGACATTGTGACCAACTGTTACTTCATCTCCAACGTTGAGCGATAGAGTTCTTCTCGCAACATGTAATACACATCCATCTTGAATATTAGTGCGCTTACCGATTCGGATGGAGTTGACGTCCCCACGGACCACTGCATTAAACCAAATACTGCTTTCCTCGCCAATGGAAACATCACCAATCACTTGAGCGCTTTCGGTAACCCACGACGAAGAATGGATTTGAGGGCTCACCCCTTTAAAAGAAAGAATCATAAACCTATCCGTTAAAAAATATTAAAGGTTGTAAAGGCTCAATGCCTTCTGGACAGAATATTTTGAAAGGAGCATTGTATACCGACTTCTTGCAATTGGCAAAACCTACGCTTAACCTGAAACTAAGCCAATAACAGGTCTTATTAGAAATAATATTCCCATGATGATATAGATGTCAGAAAAAAATCTACCTAAAATAAACAATTCTGAAGAAACAATCCTTCCAAATTTTAAATCTGAATACTGGGGTCCTATCGCAATAGTTATATTGGGATTATTCATGGCCACAATCAGCTGGCAAAAATGGTCTGATTTAATTATTGATTATGGCCAGCAGCTCTATATTCCCTGGCAACTATCTGAAGGAAAAGTTTTGTACAAAGATATATTTTATTTATATGGGCCCTTATCTTCATATCTTCATGCCGGACTTTTCCTGTTTTTTGGTACCGGAATTATGACTCTTGTCTGGTTTAATTTAGGATTAATTTGTTTACTCACTTGGATAATTTACTATTTGTTTAAACAAATCTCAGACAAGCTAACAGCCTCTATTATTTCTATGGCTTTTTTAGGTATATTTGCTTTTGGGCAATATAAAGGCGGAGGGAACTTTAATTTTGTCTGCTCCTATGTTTATGATTTACCTCATGGGATACTTCTTTCCTTGATCGGATTTATTGTCTTTAAAAATTTTATTAATAACAAAGCTATATATAATTTAATAATTCTGGGCATAATTGTCGGATGTATTTTTTTAACAAAACCCGAAGTTTTTTTGGCAGCATTCTTAGCATTTATTTTTGGTCTTTGGTTAACATTAAAATTTTTATCACAAAAATTTAGATTAAAAATTCTATCATTATTTTTTATATCCTTTTTAATTCCCCCAATTATCTCAATTATTCTTTTGGGGCAAAGTATACCCTTCCACCAATCACTTAATTCAATTTTGCTTCCATGGAATTTTGTACTTTTTTCATCAATCAAATCATTACCACTTTATCAATGGTTATTGGGAATAGATACTTTAGAGAAAAACTTATTAAAAATGGCTTTAACTTTTCTGATTCTATCTTTAACTATATTCACCCCTGCAATTCTAAATATATTTTTAACAAAAATTAATAAAAACACAAATTTTTTGGCATTCATTGGATCGTTGATCACAGTTTTTTTTATTTATATTTTTCGGGACCATTTACCCCTTTTAGAATTGGCATCTCCTTGGCCGATTTTTCTATTAATTTGTCTCACTTTTTTGTTTATAAAAAGAAATACTTTAGATAATAATCAAATTTTTGAAATTACTTTTATTCTATTCTCTACGCTGTTGCTCATTAAGATGTTTTTTAAAGTTCGCTTATACCACTATGGGTTTGCCCTTGCTATGCCCGCCACTTTAATCCTGATAAAATCTTCTTTATTTGATTTACCCGTTTGGTTAAAAAAGAATTTTAAAGAAGTAATATTTTTTAGGGCAACAATAGTGATGATGATTTTTTCATTAGTTTCATTGCATATTTCCTTTTCGAATACCATGTTTTCTTTTAAGGGCTATCAAGTTGCCTCTGGCCAAGACACTATTTTAGACTATTTTCCAGAATTAGATGACAGAGGAAAAACTTTTACTAAAGCACAAAACTACATTAACTCAAATCTAAAAGAAAAAGACACTCTATTAACCCTTCCAGATGCAATAATTTTTAATTACCTTACTAGAAAGCCCTCTCCGATTGGCTTAATAAATTTAAATCCAGCAGTTTGGTTAACCATTGGAGAAAAAACAATTTTAAATAATATAAAAACAGAATTCCCCGATTTTATTACCCTTATAGACCAAGAGTTTCCCCATTTTGGGGCAACTTATTTCGGAGTTGATTTTGGGCAACTTACATTTACTTGGATAAAAAAAAACTATGAGCTTGAAAAACAATTTGGGAAAACGCCTTTTACGGGAAAGGGGTTTGGCATTCAAATATTAAAACGGAAAAATTATGATCGAGAATCTAATGTCAGCTAGGCCAATAAAATTTAAAGAGGAAAATTCCTTATTTCAAAATAAAAATTTTTGGATCTCCTTGATTATTTGGATGATGGGTTTATTCATGGCATGGATAAGCTGGCTCAAGTGGCCTGATTTAATAATAGATTATGGGGAACAGCTTTATATTGCTTGGAGACTTTCAGAAGGGGAAGTTTTATACAAAGATATAAATTATTTTTATGGTCCATTATCTTCATATCTTCATGCAATTCTTTTCAAACTATTTGGAGCAAACTTTTTAATCATTATAAGCTTTAATTTATTCTTAATTGCATTAACCACGTGGTTAATTTTTAGAATTTTCTCTTCAATAGGAACCCATACTTCAGCCCTCTTTTCTTCACTCATTTTTGTGACTGTTTTCGCTTTTTCTCAATACCTATGGATGGGCAACCATAATTTCGTTTGTTCCTATGTTTACGATATTACACATGGTATTTTTTTAACATTAGCCTCTATATATCAATTGACAGAATTAATTAAGAATCAGAAAACAAAAAATTTATTCTTTTTGGGTTTCCTTACTGGTTTGGTTTTTCTGACAAAGTTTGAAGTCGCCCTTGCCTGGGGCATCACGGTAATAACAATATTATCTTATTATTTTTATCACCATGTTCCAGTTCAAAAAAGTAAAATTAGAGAAGTCCTGATTTTTATTCTCTCTTCACTACTTCCACTAGCAATATTCTTTTTCTATTTTTCATTTCACTATTCTTTTACAGAAGCATTTCTTACCTTGTTAAAACCCTGGACCTATGCATTTAACCCGTCAATCAGAGATCTTCCTTTTTATAAATCTGTAATGGGAATAAATCAGCTAAAAGAAAATATTTTAATAAATGTTAAATTTGCCGGCTTGGGAGCTGCATTAATTTTAGTTCTGGTTTTCTTTAACTACACACTGCTTAAAAAAAAGATAAATAATTTCTCACATTTTGGATTCTCTGTAATTTTTCTATTAGGGTTTTATTTTTTATTTTTTAATACAATTCCCTGGCTCGAAATCTTACGGCCAGTACCCTTGATTTTATTTTCTGCAATTCTCTTTTTTTTAATCAAGTATCATAAAGAAACAAATTCAAATAGAAAAATTTTATTACCCTTAATTGCCTTTAGTTTATTTTCTCTTTTATTACTTATAAAAATAATTTTTAAAACCCATGTTTATCACTATGGTGCTGCATTGGCACTTCCAGGAACATTAATTTTAGCTAAACTTTTAATTGACGAAATACCCACATGGATAAAAAAAAGAAGAATTAATAATTTATTTTTAAAAACTTCAATATATGGGATGTTGGTATTATTTATTTTTGCCCATATAAAAATTTCTTATTCTTATTATGACAAGAAAATTCTTCCAGTAAACCAAAATGAAGATTTATTAATAGGTTATTCCCCTTATATAACTCCTCGAGATATGAATTTTAAAATTGCCTTAAGCTATATTGAAGAAACAATTGAACCTGATCAGGAGTTTTACTCTTTTCCTACCGGCACACTTCTAAACTTTCTAGCAAAAAGAAAGAATTCTAATCCTAATATAAGTTTTAATCCGGGAACTTGGAAATTGGTCGGTGAGAATATTATATTAGACTCTTTAAAAGATTCTCCTCCCCATTTTATAGTCATTGTTTTTCACGATTACCTTGAGTTTAAATATAGATTTTTTGGAGTAGATTTTGGGCAAAATATATATCAATGGATCAATGAAAACTATCAATCTATTCACCAAATAGGCCACCACCCTGTGGAAGACAAAAAGGAAGGCATTGTTATTTTTAAAAATAAATCTCTCTTACCGAGGGAAAATAAATCAATGGAATTACCCAGAGCTTAAGTAACATTCAATATTATTTTTATTCTTTTTCTTCTGCTTTAATCAATTTTTGACTTTTTGAAGCGAGTAATCGTCGGTCGGTCTCGTGGAGGGAAGGAAGAATTGCTACAGTTAGTAAGAGTTTTTGATTTTTTAACAAACGAAATATATGCTGAGAAAAGGTTATATGTCTCCAGCAAGCAATTGAGGGTCTTTGTTCATCGTGGTAAGAAATCAAAACCGGTTGGACCGGGCAATCGGATCTGGTAGCTGCTTCGAATGCCGATGATTTGAAAGGCTGTATTTCATTATTAGGGGAAACTCCTCCCTCAGGAAACAAAGCAACCGAAAAACCACTGATCAATCTTTTTTCAATTTCGTCTACCATTTCCTTAACGGCCAAGCGTTTTTTTCGATTGATGAAAATAGTTCCTCCCAATGCAGCCATTTTTCCAATCAACGGCCAAGATCCAATTCCAAACTTAGATACAAAAAATGTTTCAAAACAGCTAGCCAGTACAAATATATCTGGTGTACCTACATGATTCGCAACGATTAGTGAACCTTCCTTTTTATTTTCATTACCTTTAATATTAATTTTAAAATTTAAAATCCAACAGCATAACATTCCCCAATAACGGGTGTAGCGTGTTACATAATGCCAATGCTTATTTTGGTTTCTTGAAAAAAGTACATATAAAATTAATCCCATAGAAAATGCCCATACTTGTATTAAAATAAGACCTATTAACCTGTAACCCACTCGTACCCATCCCATAGCATCAATAAAAATTTTCCTGATTCTTTTTGGTTAATTTTAAAAGATCCTTGATGACCCAACGAAAAAAATTGCTTTGGTAGGATCTGATTATATCCAGTAAATGAATTTTCCGGTTAGACGAAATCCTAATTTTTTCCAAAATTTGCCTTCCAATTGCAGTCCATGCTCCAGGAGCTTTAAACAAACTATAGTGAACCTGGTCCCATCCCAAAAATGAATCTAAAGAAGATATTTTGTAAACATTTTTATTTTCCAAAGTCTCCAAAAATTTGTTGATTTCCTTAACACTATTCATAACACATTCCGCAGAAACTTTAGATTTGGGATATAGCATCGATCTAACAGTAACAAAAAACCAATTTCGCAATTGGTTTTCAAAAGCTTTTGGGAGAGTGGTATAAAAAATAACAGAATTTAAACTTTTTAATTTTGCAATAATGGATTGAATACTTTCTTTTATTTCGGTAGGTGATTTATTATATAGAATATCGTTGCCAATGTCCGTCATTAAACATACGATTTGAAAACCCTGGTCTACTTTTTTTTTTGCAAGTGGATACCATTCACAAGATGCGATTGGGGAGTAAACGGCTGTAAAAATTCCTCCAAAAGCGCAATATCCCCTTCCCGCACCCATTGCGGAAATTAAATCAACTTTACGATTGGATAAATGTCTTTTTAAAAACCGAACCAAGGCATCGTGGCCTCTGCCTAAATTGCTGGCTCCTAAAAGGATTAAAAGAATAGGCTTTGGAGAGGAATCGAGAGGAAAGTCCTCCAAACTCTTCTCCATTTCACTTTTCATGGAAATGGATTAAGGATAAGATCGGTATTTTTTTGGCAAACCTGCTCGGTCGGCCCGCTGCTCTAATGCTCTATGAAGTTTCTCATAATATTTTACCATTTTTTTTGCATCCTTTACCTTCTTGGATTGACCTCTTACCATATGCTGAAATCCTTGGTATTGACGAATGGAATTGGTATAACCATCATATTTTGTCTTCCACCATTTGGCAGTATGTCCGTCCCAAAGAGGCTCTCCCTTACTCTTATGGCGTTTGAGGACTAATTCATTTGAGGAAGAGCGCACCTCCATTTGGTATTCACTCAAGAAAGACATTCCCAGCAAACCATCCATCATTCCCATGTGGGGATTGATACTGGCTTCAACATTTCTTACGATTGCCGACCCTACTTGTACTTTCTTTAAAATAAGTAAAGGTGAAGATATAGTCCCTCCCGCAGTAGAAAACTGCATCTGAGGTCCTTTGTCCAGGTTTTTTAATTTTAGGAGCTTAGAAATCCGATCAGACAAAATTACCAAAGAAGCTCCCGTATCCAGCATTAAATCCGCTCTAACATTTCCATTAATGATGGTTTCCACCGAATAGTTTCCTCCACTTACTTTCTTAAGAGGAATAATATGTTTTCCACCGCTTCTGCGATTTGTTGGAAAATGGATAGAAACTGGAACTGCTTCAAGGTCAGGGGGACCGCCACTTACAGTTTCTAAATTGCTACCTTTTTTATTATATTGTTTTGGAATTTTGGAGGGATTATCAGTGTAATGGGTTTTACCCTTTTCGTCCTTCCATTTATAGATTTTTGCAAAAACAGAATGGGGAAACAGTAGTAAAAGCACAACAAAAATACAAAATAAATTCTTAGTCCATAGAAATCGGTTTAACAAAAACTTCTCTCGGTTTAATTCCATCAGATCGTCCTACAACTCCCTCCCTCTCCATAATTTCAATCATCCGAGCAGCCCGGTTGTAACCCACTCGCAATTTTCTTTGTACCATTGAGATTGAAGCCTGCTGTTCCCTTGCCACCAGGGCTACTGCCTCATCATACTTCTCATCGTATTCTTCATCTCCCTCTTCCTGATCTTTTTGATCAGCTACTACCTGAAAGACGTCTTCAGAAAATTCAGGTCCAGATCCCTGCTCTTTAATAAATTTTAAAATACGGTTGATCTCTTCATCACTTACCAAAGCACCATGAATTCTTTGAAGTCTTGAAGTACCCGGGGGTAAAAACAGCATGTCACCTTTACCCAACAGTTTTTCCGCACCCATACTATCCAAAATCGTTCTAGAGTCTACTCTGGATGTCACCTGATATGAAATTCGCGCAGGAAAATTTGCCTTAATAATACCAGTCAACACATCCACCGAAGGACGCTGTGTGGCTACAATTAAATGGATGCCAGCTGCTCTGGCCATTTGAGCTAATCTTGTAAGAGATTCTTCCACTCCACGGGAAGAAACCATCATTAAATCAGCCAATTCATCAATTATAATTACTATATAAGGAAGCTTAGAAGGTCGCTTATCTTCTTCACTTATATTTTCTGCCTCAAATTCATCATCCAAAAACTCAGAAGCAGTCGGTGAATGTTTTTTTAGTTTCGATTGCTTTCTGGTTTCTATATCATGTTCGCTTTGTAATTTTTCTATCATATTATTATAACCGGAAATATTCCGAACCGCCAACTCTGCCATCAACTTATAACGTCGCTCCATTTCAGAAACGGCCCATTGCAATGCAGCTGCTGCTTTTTTTGGATTCGTGACTACGGGTGAAATCAAGTGAGGAATTCCATCATACATTGACAATTCAAGCATTTTCGGATCAATCATTATCATTTTTACTTCATCCGGTGTCGCATTTAAAAGTAAACTACAAATCATAGAATTGATTCCTACTGATTTTCCGGAACCTGTAGAACCTGCTAACAACAAATGGGGAACCTGAGCCAGATCTTGAACAATGGGCTGACCAATATTATCTTTTCCTACCGCCAAGGCCAATTTAGAATGCGCATCTTGAAAGTCATCAGAACTGAGGATTTCTTTTAGGAATACCGTCTCACGTTTCGGATTGGGCAGTTCAATTCCCACCACAGGCTTTCCAGGAACAGGAGCTAAAATTCTAACGCTGGGTGCACGCATTGCTAATGATAAATCATCCGTTAAAGACATGATTCGGCTCACTTTAATACCCGGTGCCGGTTCAAATTCATAAAGTGTAATTACCGGTCCAGGAAGCACCTGCACAACTCGTCCTTCAATTCCAAAATCTAATAATTTTTTTTCCAGAATAGTTGAATTGAGAATTATTTCCTGTTTCATTTTTTCAACATCTCTGATTTTCGAAGGATCATTTAACATATCCAACGGAGGTACTTGATAGTTCTCTGAATCTTTCATAAATGGAAAGTCTTCCTGAATAGCAAAATCCGCTTTTTCTTTTTTTTCTTTGTTCTTTTTTTCTGGAAGATCAAATTTCTTGGGAACAGGAGTCATGAGTTCATTGGAAACTATTACCGGCTCACTTAGTTTATGTTTATTAACTTTCTCCTTATTGGTGGTTTTCCAAATATTCCAAGACTCTATCATCCAGGACTTAAAACCCTTTATCACTTGAATTCCCCACCGCAAGCCCTGAATCAAACTTCGAACGATAAATAAAAAAATTCTTTTTAATAAATTTCCAGTGATATCCATAAGTGTACTGATAGGAACCCCAAACATAGTAAACATGGAGATCAATATAAGGGTTACTAAAAGCAATTGAGTTCCTATCGGATTCAACCAAAGTATTAGCCAATTGGCCACCCAATTTCCGAGTATCCCCCCGGATTGTGTAGCACCACCAAAATAAAAATCCTTTTCATATTGGATTGCCAAAAGCGCACAAAAAGCAATTAAAAATAAAGAACCAAACCCTAGCGCCACCGGCCACCGATAAAACTCTTTTCCGCGTATCAATGCCCAGCCCACCAGCAAAGTCACCAAGGGAAAAATAAATGCACCCGTTCCCAAAGATTGAACTAATAAATCGGATAAAAACGCTCCAATTTTTCCTCCCATATTGTTGACTTTTTCAATGCCCGATGAAAACTTATTAAATGAAGGGTCCTTGGGGGAAAAAGTCACCAACGCCATTAGGGTATACAAAGTAAAACCAATAGCGGATATCCCAAAAATATCTCGGGTCAAATGTGATGTTTTATTTTCATTCATGGTTTGTAAACCTGAGGGTCTTTTGAAGTTATTAATCGCTGAGTTTCATCCCAAAGTATTGTGTCTTTATTTTGGGTTTTGTCATTCTTATCAGGGTAATCAAGATTATAATGAAGGCCTCGGCTTTCTTTTCTTTTTAGTGCACCTTCAATAATTAATTGCGCTGTGATGGCAAGGTTTCTCAATTCCAAAGTGTCTTTCGTAATTTTAAAATCCCAGTAATATTCTTTAATTTCTTCTAACAACAGTTCAATTCGTCGTTTAGCCCGGAAGAGTCTTTTATTGGAACGAACAATACCCACATAGTTCCACATCAATCGTCTAATCTCATCCCAATTGTGAGAAACTATGACCGACTCATCACTTTCCACCGCATCTCCACTATCCCAATCAGGAATACGAGATTGAATGGAATCTAAATTCGTTTCATCTTTTGAAAATTCTATAGCTTTAGAAACCGCACGATGCGAAAGAACTAAGCCTTCCAGCAGTGAATTACTCGCTAAACGATTGGCACCATGAAGTCCCGAGTAACAAACTTCTCCGGATGCAAACAAACGTTTAACATTAGTTTGTCCATTTAAATCCACCATTACTCCGCCGCACATATAATGGGCAGCTGGAACCACAGGAATGGATTCCTTCGTTATATCGTAGCCAAAAGAAAGACAGGTTTTGTAAATATTTGGAAATCGCTCACGCGTTCTATAACCTTCTAAATGAGTAACATCTAAATAAACACAATCATCTCCACTTTTCTTCAGTTCATAGTCAATGGCACGCGCAACTACATCTCGCGGAGCTAAGCATCCCATTGGATGGTAACTCTCCATGAAAGTATCTCCATTTTTTAAACGAAGGATACCTCCTTCACCGCGAACCGCCTCCGAAATTAAAAAAGATTTTGCCTTGGGATGATAAAGACAAGTTGGGTGGAATTGGAAAAATTCCATATTAGCAATTTTTGCCCCCGCTCGATACGCAAGTGCAATTCCATCTCCAGATGCAATATCTGGATTCGATGTATAAAGATAAACTTTTCCCGCTCCACCCGTAGCAAGTAGAGTAGCTCTACCCAAAAACGTAATTACTTCGCCTGTTTCCTGTTTTAAGGCATATAAGCCTAATGCTTCATCTTCGTTACTTCCGGGAATAACTTGAGAGTCCAGGTTGGCGCGGGTAATTATATCGACAGCCATATGTCTGGGAAATATATCTATATTGGATTTGTTGCAAACAGCATCTATAAGTGTACGCTCAATTTCTAACCCGGTAATGTCATCTGCATGTAATATACGATGCTTGGAATGCCCTCCTTCCCGTGTTAAATGGTAGGTATCCTCTTGAGTACGAGTAAATTGGGCTCCCAATTCAACTAACTCACGGACTAAAGCTGGTCCTTCACGAATAATACATCGCACAACCTCTTCTTTGCATAAACCCCGTCCTGCTTCCATTGTGTCCGCAACATGAAGATCAAAAGAATCATCCGCTGCCATCACCGAAGCAATACCACCCTGGGCATATTTTGTAGCAGATTCTTCAATGGCATCCTTGGTAATTAACGCCACGGATCCAAATTCAGCAACCTTGAGAGCAAACGTCAAACCTGCTAAGCCACTTCCAACAACAATAAAATCTTTAGAGACCTTCATAGCTTGGGATTATATGACTTTAACCCTTTAAAATCAATGAGATAATCAAGGGAATTAAATATGAAACTTTCCAGTTACTTACAGCAAAAAATCGAACACTTTAGGATGGACAGAAGAAAAAATATCTTTTGATGAGAAATGAGGAATTTTTATCAAATACAAACAAGGGGGGAAGTTTAAATCATTCGTAAAATTAAGCTTGGGAAGCTACAGTGATGAGTTTACGTGTTTCCTCACGTGCCCAACGGTCAGCATTTAAAACATCATCCAGGGAGTTTAATTTTTGGCTCTTATGATTCTGCATTGTAAGTCGGATGATTTCAGCAATATCTTTATAGGGTATGAGCTGGTCTAAAAATGCGGCAACGGCAATTTCATTCGCTGCATTTAGAACCGCTGGCATTGTATCGCCAACATCCAAAGCATCTTTAGCAAGTTGCAAACAAGGAAACCGCTTAAAATCGGGAGGTTCAAAAGTCAAATTTGACATTTCGGCAAAATCTAAGGAAGGCAAATCGCACTCTACCCGATCCGGGTATGACAACGCATAGGCAATTGGAACTCGCATGTCCGGAATTCCAAGTTGAGCCATAATAGATGTATCCACAAATTCAATCATTGAATGAACAATACTTTGGGCATGGACAATGATATCGACAGGCGTGTCCAACCCAAATAACCACTTTGCCTCAATATATTCCAACCCTTTATTCATCATGGTTGAAGAATCAATAGTAATTTTATCTCCCATAATCCAATTGGGATGATTTAAAGCTTCTTTGACCGTAACCGACTCCATTTGTTCTAAAGTAAATGTGCGAAAAGGGCCTCCGGATGCAGTAAGAATTATGCGTTTGACACGATCTCGGTTTTCACCATTGAGTGCTTGAAATATAGCACTATGTTCACTGTCAACCGGAATGATGTAAGAACCCTCCCTAACAGCCTCAACCATAAGTTTCCCCGCAGCAACTAGAGTTTCTTTATTTGCAAGTGCAATAGTTTTTCCCGCTTGTGCAGCGGCATAAGTCGGGACTAATCCTGCAAACCCAACCATACCCGAAACCACCAAATCTACTTCCGGGAGAGTGGCGGCAATTACCGAACCCGCTTCCCCAGTTAGGATTTCAACCGGAAATCCATTCAAAAGTTGGCGAAGTTCAATAGCTTTAGTTTCGTCGAACAGGGAAACAACTTTAGGTCGGAATTGTTTGATTTGACCTGCAAGGACTTCTACATTACTTCCTGCAGCAAGGCTTAAGATTTGAAATTTATCAGGATTACGGGAAACAACGTCAAGTGTATTTACACCAATGGAACCGGTAGAACCTAAAATGGACAATGTTTTCATAAGCACTCACAACGAACAAAGTAGTATCAATTCAGTAAAATATGAAACTAGACCAATTATCCGCCCGGTTAATGTTGCATAGACTTAAATTTTTGATGGTCTCAAGAATTGTTGCTTCAAAAACCATTAAAAAATAAATCGTTTTCTATAACAGTTTTCTAATGAAAAGCGGGGGACCCTTACCACTTTCAAAAATCAAAATTTAAAGTAGACACCCAACTCACCGATACATCAATTTTTCCCACAACCAGAAAAGAGAAAATTTAAAAAAAGAGTTTTTGATAGCAATATAATGCCGGACCTGCAAACATTAAACTATCCAATCGATCTAATATTCCTCCGTGTCCCGGTATTAGAGTGCCGGAGTCTTTAACGCCAGCGCTACGTTTTAATAGCGATTCAGCGATATCCCCAATTTGACCGATAATACCGCATAATAAAGACATAATCAAACAATGCGTTATAGAAATTCCCTTAAGAAACCATAGGTTAGATAAAATACCAGCCAGTAGCGATCCTCCAATTCCTCCAATGGCACCTTCCACCGTTTTACCGGGACTTATATTGGGAACTAAAGCCGTGGCCCCCAAGGTTTTTCCAACAAAGAAGGCGGCAGTATCACTTAGCCAAATAATTAGAAATAAAAATAAGATAATTTGAGGTCCTTGAGGTTGATCACGAATCAGAAGAAAATAACCCATTAAACCTGCAACAAAAACTACACCGAAGAATGTATATCCTAATGGGTCCAACCCATCTCTAGTGCTTTTAAAAGAATTTATCCAAGTAATAAATAACGAAAAAATTGCTAAGAATAACCATAACAAAAAATAATCATTCAAATAAAAACATAATAAAAATAAAACACACAACACTCCACCTGTTAAGGGAAAGCCTTCAATCCCCATATTTCGTATTAAGTGAAAGTATTCATAAAACCCACCTAATGCCACCGCAACGATTAGAACCAAAAATAACTCTGAGGAGCCGTATAAAAGAATACCTAAAGTTAAGGGTATTAAAATAGCGGCACTGATTATTCGTTTAAACGTATTTTCAGTAAATAAATTAGCTTTCACTATTTAGCTGCCAATGTTTATTTAGAATTAGTTAAGCCTTTACAATTTGTTCTTGAATAAGGCCAAACCTTCTTTCTCGTTTTTGGAAATCAATGATAGCGGTAAGAAAATCTTCTTCCTTAAAATCTGGCCAAAGCACTTGAGTATAATGCAGTTCAGTGTAGGCAATTTGATAAAGAAGAAAGTTACTAATACGTAGTTCTCCACTTGTCCTGATCAATAAATCAGGATCCGGAAGACCATGAGTGGAAAGCGCATTTTCAAATTCCGGAAAATCAATATCCTCGATATGCAATCTTCCGTCCAACACTTTTTGTGCAGTTTTTTTAACTGCATCAATAATTTCTTGGCGTCCCCCGTAACTGAGAGCTAAAGTCAATACCAACCCCGTATTATCCTTGGTAACATCTTTTGCGTGTTGAATGAGTTCTTGAATAGGACCCGGAAGTTCATAAACTCGGCCAATGGTATTAAATCGAATATTTTCCTGTTTCATTCGTTCTAGTTCCTTGCGCAGAAATTGATCCAAAATTTTCATTAAAGCTTCAATTTCAGGACGAGGACGATTCCAATTTTCATCTGAAAAAGAATATAAGGTAAGAGCCTCCAACTTCATTTTAGCAGCAAGGGTAACAATTCGATCAACCGACTTGACGCCCATACGATGCCCTTCAACGCGTGGCATGAAATTCTTTTTGGCCCAACGACCATTTCCATCCATTATAATCGCCACGTGTCGGGGTAATCTTTTCAGATCAATTTTTTGCATTAAAGAGGTATTTGACAAGGTAGGATCTCCAAAACTTTGGAATTTATTTTAGCCTACTACCCTAAGGATGATAGCGGAGCATATTCAAATATTACTTCATATTATAAGGGAATAATTAGACTTCGAGGACATCTTTTTCTTTAATTGTGGCAATCTTATCAGCTTCCTCAATAAATTGGTCGGTCATTTTTTGAATCTTTTCATGTCCCCGATGCTCATCATCTTTTGAAATATCGTGATTTTTTTCCATTGCTTTTATCTTATCGTTAAAATCTCGTCGAATATTACGAATAGCCACACGACATTCCTCGGTATACTTTTTTACAACTTTAGATAACTGTTGTCTACGTTCTTGAGTTAAAGGGGGAATACTCAACCGTATGACTTTACCATCATTTGAAGGATTTAACCCTAAGTCCGAAGACTGAATAGCTTTTTCAATTACAAGTAGGAGAGTGGCATCCCAAGGAGTTATCGTAATTGTTTTACTATCAGGGATCCCCAAGGTAGAAGCTTGAGCTAAAGGGGTTGGAGTCCCATAATAATCTACTTTAATATCTTCAACTAATGAAACGGATGCTCGACCTGTACGAATTTTACCAAACTCTACATGTAGATGGTCAATTGAGGCTTTCATTTTTCGTTCAGATTCTTTTAACAATTCTTCCATTTTAATTAGCTCCCACAGTAGTTCCTATTTTTTCCCCTAAAATGGCTCTCTTGATACTATTTTTTTCCCGGAAATTAAAAATCATCATAGGAAGCTTATTATCCATACATAAGGAAACCGATGTCGAATCCATCACTTTAAGTCCCTTATTTAATACATCAATATAAGAAAGTTCTTTAAACTTAGTGGCATTAGAGTCCAGCTTAGGGTCAGCTGAATACACTCCATCCACCTTGGTTGCTTTAAAAATAACTTCCGCTTCCACTTCAATCGCTCTTAAAGATGCGGCTGTATCAGTTGTAAAATATGGATTTCCAGTCCCTGCGGCAAAAATAACAACTCGATCTTTTTCCAAATGGCGAATCGCTCGTCGACGAACATAGGGTTCGGCAACCTGACGTATTTCTAAGGCAGTCAAAACTCGAGTGGGAACCCCTTTCGTTTCCAAAGCATTTTGCAATGCTAAAGAATTAATGACCGTTGCTAGCATCCCCATATAATCTGCCGTAACTCGTTCCATTCCTAGATTGCTAACGGTAGCCCCTCGCAAAATATTACCACCACCGATTACAATTGCAATTTGAACCCCTAAATTTTTAGCTTCTAATATTTCAGAAGCAATCGAAGTAATGGCGACTTGATCAATACCAAATCCACCTTCTTCTGCGGCTACACTTTCACCACCTAGTTTTAATAAAATCCGACGGTACTTAGGTTGATCCAAAATGCTCTCCTCAGTTATTTGGAAATTTCCATCCGATGAAATTCACCCACTGTAATATTTTCCCCTAATTTGGCAATTTTTTGTTTAATCAGTTCTTCAATTGTCAAACTGGTATCTTTAATAAACGCTTGGTCCAAGAGGCAGTTTTCTTCATAAAATTTATCCATTTTCCCTTGGACAATTTTATCGATGACTTTTTCAGGTTTTCCTGATTCCCGAGCCTGATGAGCAAAGATTTCACGTTCTTTGTCTAAAACTTCCTGTGTCACTTCATCGCGCGATTTAAATCGCGGTTTCGACGCAGCTATATGCATGGCAATGTCTCGCAATAATTCACGAAAATCATCTGTATTTGCAACAAAATCTGTTTCGCAGTTCAATTTAACTAACACTCCAATTTTATTTCCTGCATGAATATAAGATCCAACAGAACCATCCCCTGTTTCACGGTCACCTTTCTTTTCTGCTTTCGCTATTCCCCGCTTGCGTAAATAGGTCATTGCCTCATCTAAATTTCCTTCATTTTCTTTAAGAGCGTTTTTACACTCCATAATTCCGGCACCTGATTTTTCACGCAGCTCTTTAACCATTGCTGCTGTAACCTCAACCATTCTAAATTTCTCCTTTTCTTTCTTTTACAAACAGAAACCTCAACGGGAACAATTCCCGATAAACTAAGGAAAGCACCCATAAAAATATTGAATATCTCAATTCGTTAATTAATAAAACCTGGATTACAAGCAAAACCTTTAAGCTATACTTCTTCTTTTTTTAAGTCAGAATCCGGCTTTCCGGATGAAACATCCGCTTCAACTTCTGCGGACACCTTCGAAGGTTCTGTTTCAGTAGCATCTACAAACTCTTGCTTGGTCTTGGAAGGCTCCTGGCCCTCTTGATTATCTTTTTTTGAAGCCTTAAACAACTCTTGACCTTCCAAACAAATATCAGCTAGGCGGGTAGTGAATAACCCAATGGAGCGGATGGCGTCATCATTCCCGGGAATAACATAATCAATCCCCTCGGGGTCACAATTCGTGTCTACAATGGCAATAACCTTAATACCTAACTTAACTGCTTCAAGTAAAGCAATGTGTTCTTTTCGTGTATCAATTATAAATACAGCATCAGGAAGATCTCGCATTTGTTTAATACCACTTAAGAACTTATTTAGTTTTGCAATTTCTTTTCGTTTTTGTTGTGCTTCTTTCTTGCGAAGTTGCTCAAAATTTGTTTCTTCTTCCATTTTTTCCAACTCCAAAAGCCGATCAATACTCCGGCGGATAGTTGAAAAATTTGTCATCGTTCCCCCAAGCCAACGCTGATTCACATAATACATACCACAACGCTGAGCCTGTTCGGCCACCAATTCCTGAGCCTGCTTTTTAGTAGCAACAAATAAAATTTTCTTTCCTTCTCGGGCTAAAGACCGAACATAATTTTCAGCTTCTTTACACTTTTTTAAGGTTTTTTGTAAATTGACTATATGGATTCCATTGCGAGCCCCATAGATATAAGACCGCATTTTTGGATTCCATCGAGTAGTCTGGTGACCAAAATGAACCCCAGACTCTAACAATTCTTTCATGGTAATTTCTGACATTAAATTCTCCTAAATAACAAAATTGGTTAATCCGCCGCCTAGTTCATCCCAAACCAAGAACCCGAAGGCCACCCTTGGTTCAGTCCTTAGACGTGTGTTTTGATAAACAATTAAAAACAGGTAAGTTATGCACTAATAAGGTCATAAGATGCTGTGGCGAAAGTTTAACATATCCCAAATTCTCAGGCAAGGATATACCATAATTACCTAGATTAGTCTCGCAATATAACTAAGCAACAGGAATTTACTCAAAATTTTTGTAATTTCGGAAGTTTTTAGGACCAATGGATGGAGAGAATTTCAAACGAGGCTAATGTTCCCTATCTTCCAAAGGTGATACCAATGGATTCTGCTGACTTAATAAGTTGCGAATTAAGTGGTACTTGCCTTACTTTTCCTGCTAAATTTTCCAGCGGAACCAACACTAATTCTGGAGTTTTTAAAGCTACCATGTTTCCAAAGCGCTCCTTAACAGCAGCATGAAGCGCGAACGAGCCTAAGCGGGTGCCGAAAACCCGGTCAAATGAATTGGGCGTTCCACCCCTTTGTATATGCCCCAGAACCGTGCATCTCACTTCGGAGTCGATTTCTTTAACTAATCGATGGGTAATAAAATCTCCAACGCCACCGAGTTTATCTACCCCTTGAAGTCTTTCACTAGCCACTTCACTCGTAATTGGGTTTCCCCCATCCTCAACAGCCCCTTCAGCAACAACTATTATGGTAAATGGCCATCCATTTTCTTGGCGCCAGCGAATTTTATCCAAAACCAAATTTAGATTATAAGGAATTTCAGGAATCAATATTACATGAGCCCCACCGGATATTCCAGACTCCAGAGCAATCCAACCCGAATGGCGTCCCATGACTTCAAGTATCATAATCCTGGAATGGCTTCGTCCCGTCGTTTGCAATCTATCCAAGGCATCACTTGCCACTTGAACCGCGGTTTGATACCCAAAAGAATAATCCGTACCATATAAATCATTATCAATGGTTTTAGGAACCCCTATTACAGGCATTCCTCTTTTAGAAAACTCGTTCGCAATCTGGAGAGTGCCTTCCCCCCCAACAACAAATAAACAATCTAATTGAAGTTGATTAAAGTTGTTCAGGACCTTTGCAGAAAAATCATGTGTATTAATGTTTCCATTATCATCCTGCTCTTTATAAGCAAAAGGATTACCTTTATTTGAGGCTCCTAAAATTGTGCCCCCCAAAGTTAGAATATTTCGAACACTGCGAGTGGTTAATTCTTGAGTGCGGTTAAAAATTAACCCCTCAAACCCTTCCTGAATCCCAATGACTGTCATGTCATGCTTCTGAATGGCAGCAAGGGTTATACCGCGAATGACCGCATTTAGACCCGAGCAGTCACCGCCTCCTGTTAAAATTCCAACTCTTTTTACTTTCATAAAATTAATAGTTTCTTGTTCTCTTAGCTTTCAAAATCATTGGTAGCAATTAAGTCGTAATCCAAACTACCAATAATTTTCATAGGAACGATTTGGCCAGGTTCAACTTGGCTATTTTCAATAATTATTTGACCGTCAATCTCCGGAGCCTGAAAAGGCATTCGACCGGTCAACAACATCGAATCTTCTTCTAACCCTTCAACTAAGACGGGATGGATTTGACTCACACGACGGGAATGTTTTTCTTGAACAATTCTGTTTTGTGCTTCCATTATAAGAGAACGTCTCTCTTCTCCAATATGGCTGTCTACTTTTTCAGGATAATTATATGCAGTAGTTCCTGGTTCATCGGAATATGCAAACACACCCAAATGATCAAATTGCATCTCTTCCACAAACTTTAGCATGTGTTGAAAGTGATGATCTTTTTCTCCCGGAAAACCAGTGATCATAGTAGTTCGCAAAGTTACTCCGGGAATTTTCTCACGCATTTGCTCAATCATTTCGCGCACACCTTTTTCACGTTCTTGCCGTTTCATGTGCTGCAACATTTCATCATGCGTATGCTGTAAGGGAACATCGACGTATTTACAAACCGAATCAATTCGCTGGATTGCATTTATTAAGGCGGGATTGATAGTAGTCGGGTAGCAATAAAGTAAGCGAATCCAATCGACCCCTTCTATTTCCGCCAACGCCTCTAATAAACGAACTAATCCATCCTTCATACGAATATCGTAACCGTAAAGAGTGGTGTCTTGTGATATCAGATTAAATTCACGAACCCCCTGAGTGGCCAATTGACGAACTTCTTGAACGATAGAATTTAAGGGACGACTTTGAATAGGACCCCGCAATTGAGGAATAATGCAAAACGCACATTTGTTAGAGCAACCTTCTGAAATTTTTACGTATGCAGAGTAAAAGGGTGTGGTCAATACCCGGTTGTGATAATCCTCAAAATATTGAGCCGGCTCATGCACCATATTTTTCTTTTTTGGTGTTTGGTCTCCATTCAATAATTTTCTTAACATAGGGTATTGCTTGGTTCCTAATAAATGATCAATTTCTGGAATCTCTTTAAGTAATTCTTCCGGGTGCCGTTCCGCTAGGCATCCTGTCACTACTAATTGCTGACATTTACCCTCGGTTTTGTGCTGGGCCATTTCCAGTATGGTATCAATAGATTCTTTAACCGAAGACTGTAAGAATCCGCAGGTGTTAACAATAAGAACATCTGCATTTTCTTTATCGGGAGTCATCTCGTAGCCTTGACTCTTTAAATCACCCAACAAACTTTCGGTGTCTACCAGGTTTTTAGGACACCCTAAACTGACCATTCCTATTTTTTTCATAAGATCTAAACTATTAGTATTTTTAAAAAATCACATCAAATGGGGAGTAAAGCCACCGAAGATAAGGTTTTATCGGACCGTTCTATAAAAGCCAATATCAAATCAGATTTTCAAATAAAGAATTAATTATGAATCGTAAGGTAGGATTATATTAACCTTTTTGGGATTTGTTTAATTTTTTTTCCATTTGCATTAATAAATCCGAAAAATTCTTTTTTTTAAGAATTCTTCGAAATTGCGAACGTAAATTATTTCTCATACTCACACCATCTAAAATGACATCTAGAACTAACCAACGCTTATTTTTTTCATGAAGAACAAAGTCAATACCAATTTCTCCCTCTTCTTCATGCATCACCTGTAATGGAACCACGGCTTTCCCATTTTTTGTTTCACTGGTTCCGTATTCTATTTTCAATTTTTTAAAAAATTTTGCTGAATTGGGGAACGCCACATGCATGAATAATCCTCTTAATAAGGAAGTAAATTTCTTTTGGTCAGCAACACTTCCTTTTTTCCAGTATTTTCCAAGCGATTTCTGGCTTATCTGAACCACATCTAAGTACTGAATTGCCTCCTCAAATATCTTTTTGTTGGCATTCACATCCTGTGGAGTAATATTTTCTACTTGGTGAGTCATTTTTATTTTATCAATAAGCCGATGAACCGAATCTTGTGGGCCTAATTGGGTTCCAAAAGCCGATTCACTGAAAATAATGAACAAAAATACAAAAAAATTTATTAAAATTGAGGCAAATCTAATTTGAGCCATTGGGGTTCGCTGTTTTTATAGATTGATGAATTCTATATTATACCGGAATTCTTAAATGAATTTTAAAGTGAATATTAGAAGTAACTTTTCCTAAAATATCATGATTAGAACTGGATTGGATAAACATAAAACCACTTTTTTCATTAGTTTCTTTCAAATAGGAGTTTTGGTTTTTACCCTATTGATTTGGATCCAATCGAGTCTAGCAGAAACCTCTGAAAAAAAATTTTCCTGTCATTTTTATAAGGGTGAAGATTCTGTCCGTCAACTACAGGTGAGAGAAGAAATACTTTTAAAGGAAGGTCATCCTTTCCCGGGAAAAATTTATCAGGATTATTGTGAATTAGCACATATTAATTATCGTTTGTCAAAAAAAGAAGGTTTACCAAAAAAACAATTATTAGAACGCTGTATTGATTTTTCTCAAAAATCTATTGATAAAAATTCTAAATCCGGACTGAGTTATTTTTTAAAAGGTTTATGCTTAGGTAAATTAGGAGAAATGAAAGGAATTTGGGCCAGTCTCCAAATCATTAATCCTTTTAAAGAAAATATGAAAAAGGCTATGCTGTTGTCACCAAGAGTAGATCAAGGGGGTCCACATCGTGCTCTTGGAAAAATGTATTATGAGCTTCCTTTTTTTTTGGGAGGAAGTATTTCGAAATCTATTTATCATTTGGAACAAGCGGTCACCTTAGGACCCCACTATTGGGAAAACCATTATTTTCTCGGACAATCTTATATTAAAAAAGGTCGATATCAAGACGCACGACAGTCATTAACAAAAGCTAAAAACCTCCACCAAAGCGACAACAACTCTTACAAAAAAAATACACAATTGGCTGAAATAAACGGTCTAATAAAAAGTATCGAACCCCACATTCAATAAAAATTTCAAAATGATTCAAGAATTAAGAATCGAAAACTTCGCAATAATTGATAACCTCACTGTCAACTTCAGCCAAGGGCTCAATGTATTAACTGGAGAAACGGGAGCAGGTAAATCCATTATTATGGATGCATTAAATTTAATTTTAGGAGGTAGAGCTGATACCGACCTAATTCGATCATCGAAGGACACTGCATCTGTCCAAGCATCAATCAGCATCACTAACCCTAAAACTGCAGAGATGATCCATGATCTCGGAATGGAAGTTGAAGATGAAACCATATTTATAAAACGGACAGTTTCATCTAAAGGAAAAAACCGAACTCTTTTAAACAATACAAATTTAACAGTTTCTACACTTGCTAAAATTGGTGAGCGTCTTGTTGATATTCATGGGCAACACGATCATCAAACTCTATTGTATCCTGAATATCATGGGGATATTTTAGATGCTTACGGAAATCTTCAAGATCAACGAGACCAATACAGGGATCATTTTAATCAGTATCAAAAAAAATTGCAGACATTAAATCAAATATTAAAACACCAGGGAGATCTTTTACAAAGACAGGATTCATTGAATTTTCAAATTCAAGAAATTGATCAAGCAAGCCTGCAACAAGATGAAGAGGATCTTTTAAGAACTGAAAAAAATAAGATGCAAAATGCTGAACAACTAAATGATTCTTTACGAAATGCTTTAGGTTTACTAGTAGAATCCGAAGGGGCCATCCTTGAACAATTAGGTCGTGTCCAAAATGATTTAAATCGCTTAATTGATCTAGATCCAAAGTTAAGCTCTCAATCGCAAAGAGGTGAAAATGCTTACTATGAAATTGAAGAACTGGTTGAAGAGTTAAGAGACTATGAGAGAGGAATTGAATTTAGTCCGGAACGATTAGAGGAAATTGATGATAGACTAGCCGAAATTAATGGACTAAAAAGAAAATATGGCAATAGTGTATCCATTATTCTGGAATATCGAGAGCAAATTGGAGAAGAGTTAAAAACTCTTACCCAAGGCGAGGAATCTTTGGATATCCTCAACAAAGAAATTCAAGAGTTTGAAGAAGAGCTTTCTAAGCTGGCAATAAACCTGGCTAAAAAACGAGAGTCAATTGCCAAGGAATTTAAATCAGTAGTAGAAAAAGAGTTAAAAGATTTGAGCATGAAACACGTCCAATTTGGAGTCAGGTTTGATTATCCCGAAGATCCAAGTGGATTTACAATTTTTAATAAAACCAAAATAAAAGCCCATGAAAAAGGAATTGGGTACTCCGAGTTTTTATTTTCCCCTAATCCTGGAGAAGACCTTCGCCCTTTAGCTAAAATTGCCTCTGGCGGGGAATTATCCAGAGTCATGTTGGCATTAAAAACAATATTAAACAATCAAGATTTAGTGCCTGTAATGGTTTTTGATGAAGTGGACTCTGGCATCAGCGGAAAAGTAGCTGAAAAGGTAGGACAAAAATTAAAATCAATTGCCAACAACAAACAAGTGTTTTGCATTACCCATCTCCCACAAATTGCAGGTTTCGCCAACACGCATTTTCGAGTAGAAAAAAAGATTTCAGGAAAACGAACTCAAACCGTTATTACCGAGCTCAATATGGAGGAGCGTGTTGAAGAAATTGCGCGTATGTCCAGCGGGGAGAATATAACCGAAACTACCCTTCAATATGCGCGAGAAATGATTAAATAAAACTATATGCATTTTCTATTTTTTTATTTACTCAAATACCACCGTACTTTCTTTTTTGCTCTTACTATTCAAAGCATATTTTTTCCTGTAATCTTAGATGCAAAAACTATCAATCAAAACCAAAACTCCCAAACAAATTCTGTCACTAACCCCCTTCCTTTAAATAAAAAAAATGGTGGGCTAAAGGTATCAAACTCGAGGGCAGATGCATTGTTTTCTTTAAAAGTGGGGAAGCGGGCTTTGAAGGCAGGGCACCATGAGATAGCAATTCAACACTTTAAACGCGCTGTCCGCCTTTCACCAAAACTTGATTTAGCACATTATTTTTTAGGCGAAACTTATAGACTCACAGGAAAAAATAAGTTAGCTTTTAGCTCTTTATCTTCATCGATAAAATTAAATTCCAATTTATGGGAAAGTCATTTTTCCATAGGTAAACTTTATGATCAAACTAGCAAACCTGAATTAGCCATACATCATTTATCTAAAGCAGTGAAGATTAATCCGGACAACGTGGAGAGTCACTTATTGCTGGGTGCACTTTTGGATAATTTTCAAAATTTTGAGGGGGCGCTAAATCAGTACAAGAAAGTTGTAGAGCTCCGTCCGGATGCTTTTGAGGGTTGGTTTAATTTAGGTAGAAGTTATGGCCAATTAGGAAATTATAAAAATGCTGTTGAGGCCTTCCAAAAGTCTCAAAAATTAAATTCACAGCACGCTGATACCAGTTGGGGTTTGGGAATGGCTTATATTGGTTTGAATGAAAGGCAAAAAGCTATAGATTGGTTATTAAAAGCAGAAAAGCTTTTTAAAAATAATAATCAAAGCTACCGCGCCAAATTGGTTAAAAAACAACTCGAATTAATTAAAAAAGCAAATCTCATAAAAAATTTGCCCGAAAAAAAATAATAATTCTTTACTATTTTGTTTCTCTTCCGGCTTGGTGTGCTACTGCTTCAGCTGCTTTTTTTGCCGCTTCAGGGTCACCGAGGTAATAATTTTTTATTGGCTTCAGTTCTTTGTCCAATTCATAAACCAAAGGGATCCCTGTAGGAATATTGAGCTCACTTATATCTTGATCGCTAATACCATCTAAATGTTTCACTAATGCTCGCAAACTATTTCCATGAGCACAAATTAATACTCGTTTTCCGGATTTTATCGTGGGAACTATTTCATCCAACCAAAAAGGAAGGAAACGACTAATAGTTTCTTTTAAAGATTCTGTAAACGGAAGTTGATTTGGCTCAACGTTGGAATATCGAGGGTCTTTATGTGGCACCCCTGCATCATTATCTTTTAATGGGGGAGGCGGAATATCAAAACTTCTACGCCAAATTTTGACTTGGTCGGTGCCATGTTTTTCCGCTGTTTCAGATTTATTTAGTCCTTGTAATGCCCCATAATGCCTTTCATTTAAACGCCAAGACCGGTGAACCGGAAGCCACATGAGATCCATTTTATCCAGGGTAATCCATAATGTACGAATGGCACGTTTTAATACTGAAGTATAGGCAATATCAAATGATAGACCTGCATCTAGCATCAATTGTGCTCCTAATTTAGCTTCTTTCCGTCCTTGATCAGTTAAATCGACATCCACCCAACCTGTAAACCGATTCTCTAAATTCCAAATACTTTGCCCATGCCGCATTAAAACCAGTTTGTACATTTTTATGACCTCAGAAGTTTGTCCACCCCAAAAATAAGGTGTAATTTTAACTTATTCCCCCCTAAAAGGCGACAGATAAACATGCACCCCTATTGACCTTTAGAATTTGCATGCTTACCATAGAATTATAATACAGGTAAATTTTTTACATTTACTCTTACCATTTAAAAAGGGTGTTTTAGTTATTTATGGCCGATTCGATTGCTCAATATTTTAAACCCATTGATCATAATTTCCTGGATAAAGAATGGGAACAAGGTTTTGAGGTTTTTTATCAAGCGGGCTCAGGGGATAAAATCCAATATTTGAAATTTGCCGATTACACCCCCAACGAATATTCACGCCTTTACCAAATCATGGAAGAAAAAGATCGCCAAAACTTTTTTATCCATGAAAATGATTTATATAGATACTATAAGGAATTGGTATTAAAAAAATTAGACTTATATCTATATCAAGAAAACCCCGTTAAAGAAAAAACTAAAAGGATCTATTCTACAGCCCACAGAATTCTAAGTGATTATCTTGAAATAAAAACATCTGAAAAAATATTAACCTTGTTAGATAACCTTCCCCTAAGTTTGGTTGAGTTATTTAATGAGAATCCCGTTTCTTTTCCTGAACTACATAGTATTGCCAATAAAGAAGGTTTTATTCATACGCATTGTGTAAACGTAGGATTTTCTTGTTTATCCATGGGTTATGTTTTAAAACTTCCCGAAAAAGAATTATGCGATCTATTTTTAGGAGGTATGTTTTCTGACATAGGAAAAAAGTTTATTTCTCAAGAAGTTTTAGAAAAAAAAGGCCCGTTAGTGGATGATGATTTAAAAGCAATTCGAAAGCATTGTTCGTATGGAAGAAAAATATTAAATGACACTAAACGATATTCAGAAATTGTTTTAAGAATGGTGGGGGAACATCATGAAAATTTTGATGGTACCGGATATCCGTTTGGCTACGCAGGTGAAAAGATTTCTTTTCATGGGCGAATTTGTAAAATAATGGATGTGTTCAATGCACTCACCAGTAAACGATCTTACCGAGAACGTTTAAATCCGGTACAAGCTTTATCTATTATGAAAAATGATATGGTAGGACAATTTGATCAAAACCTATTAATGACCTTCCTAAACTCACTGGCCCATAAATAAATTTTCAACCCTTCGCATCTTTTTGTTCCATAAACATTCTACCCGTGCGCTCTTCTGGTTCACTAGACACTTCTTCAAAAAGCAATTGGCAAAATGGTACCGGATATCCGTTTGGCTACGCAGGTGAAAAGATTTCTTTTCATGGGCGAATTTGTAAAATAATGGATGTGTTCAATGCACTCACCAGTAAACGATCTTACCGAGAACGTTTAAATCCGGTACAAGCTTTATCTATTATGAAAAATGATATGGTAGGACAATTTGATCAAAACCTATTAATGACCTTCCTAAACTCACTGGCCCATAAATAAATTTTCAACCCTTCGCATCTTTTTGTTCCATAAACATTCTACCCGTGCGCTCTTCTGGTTCACTAGACACTTCTTCAAAAAGCAATTGGCAAATTCGAGTTTTTTCAGGAGTCGCTTCTAAAATAAACGGACCATGATTAAATATTTCTAAAGTTATTATTCCGAACCCAGTTCCACAATGGATCATTGGTGCTGTCATATGAACCACCAACCCTAGGCGCGCCAAACTGCTTTTTCCTTCAACTCTCCCCGCCAAACGAGACCCTGCAGGAAATTGGACTTTTTCATAAGTGGAAGTTAAATATACTTGCTGGGGTTTAATTTGGTATCTTCCTGAATTATCTTTTGGGACTTCAATCAAATTTTCTTCAGAAAATTGAGGGTAATTATATTCTTCTAAATTGATTCGAAAAGGATCATGTTGTTTTGAGTTTAAGTCAGGGTTCCAAATCCACATAGGTTCCCCAATATGTAAATCGATCGAGGTCGTATCAATAGCATCTTTTGAAGGCGCAGGTTCAATCACAACCCGGGCTTCTTCTAACGCTTTCTCAATATCTTTACCGCTCAAAATCATGATTCAAAATCTCCTCAACCGTTTCAGGTAATACAGGTTTACCGTATTCTTTTGGTTTTGCGTGAATTAAATACTCAATGTTTCCCTTTTGCCCTTTAATAGGGGACTGAGTCCATCCGCAAACAATCCAGTCGCTAGATTCAATAAAATTATATATATCCGTTAAGACTTTTTTATGCTTACTCCTACTTAAAATGACACCTTTATTTTCTACTTCGTCTTTTCCAACTTCAAATTGAGGTTTCACCAATCCAACTAAATCACTTTTTTGATGGAGTAATTTAAAAACGGAAGGCAAAATCAGTTTCAACGAAATAAACGAAACATCAATCACAGTCAAATCTATAGCGTTGTGATTAATATCATTAGAATCTAAATACCTGGCGTTTTTACGGTCCAAAACAACTACTCGACTATCAGACTGAATTTTCCAATCTAACTGACCGTAACCCACATCTACAGAATAAACCTTTTTACCTCCATGTTGAAGTAAACAATCAGTAAATCCCCCAGTAGATGCCCCTATATCAAGAATTGTCTTATTTGATGGGTCGATTCGAAAGGTGTTGAGAGCATGCTCTAATTTTAGGCCACCCCGGCTTACATAAGGATTAGAGTCCTCGAGAAATGTGAGTTCAATAGATTCATCAACGAGCCTTCCGGGCTTATCTAAAGTAAGATCACCCAGTCTGACTCGGCCAGCTAATATTAAGCTTTGTGCTCTTTCACGGGACGGAACAATTTTTTTTTTACTAGGAGTTGGTCAAGGCGGATTTTTTTATTCTTCGGGTTCTTCGTCATTATCTTCTACTGGAAACAATTCTGCAATTAGTTCCCCTTTTTTATTTTTTGTAAGCATTTCAATTTTCTTTTCAGCCTCGTTCAATTTTTTTGAACAGACTCTAGACATTTTTATTCCTTCCTCAAAAATTTGAAGAGACTTATCAATATCCAATTCCCCCTTTTCTAACTCATTAACTATACTTTCTAACCTTCGCATTGCAGTTTCAAATTTTACTTCTGCCATAGTAGATACTCCATATTACTCAAAAGTTTCGTCAACTGTGCAGTTCAATTTTCCCTTGGACAATCTTATTTCCAAAGAATCTGCTTTCTTAATTGTTTGACTTGTTTTAATAACTTTACCGGTTTTTTTGTTTATAGTAATACTATACCCCCTATCCAAAACAGAAAGCGGGCTCAGAGAGTTTAAGTTTTGTGCTAATCCTTCAAATTGCTTTTGTGCTAATTTAATTTGAGATTGCATTTTCTGAACCATTCTATGGTTCAAGTCTATTTGTCTTTCTTTCCAATGAATTAAGTTTTTTTCGGGAGTGGCTTGAAGCAATTGATGAATCATATTTTTAAACTTTTGCTTCTGTATCACCAACCCCTGGTCCAGTCCCCGAAACAATCTTTGAGAAAGTTCATCTAACCGTTGGGAAGATGTCTCTAAAATTTGATGCGGTTCGCGGAAAAATCTACGGTCCATTAAATAACGCAGTTGGTCTCTGTAGTCGTCAATCATCCCCAATACATTTTCTAAAGATTGAATTGTTAATGCTGCCAAATCTTCTTCTATATCTTCAAGTAGAGGAACTGCCAATTCAATGGCTGCGGAAGGTGTAGGAGCACGTAGATCTGCCACAAAGTCCGAAATAGTGTAATCAATTTCATGACCGATTGCAGAAACTACCGGCAATCGAGATTGATAAATGGCTCTAGCCACAATTTCTTCATTAAAAGCCCATAGATCTTCAATAGACCCTCCCCCTCGGCCAATAATTATTAAATCTAAATCCTTTTGCTGATTCATTTCTTGAATTGCATTGGCAATTTCTTCGGCAGCACCTTGGCCTTGGACTTTAACCGGATTTAATAAAACAGAAACTTTTGAATTTCTTCTATTGAGAACATTAATCATGTCTCGAATAGCTGCTCCAGTGGGTGAGGTGACTATTCCTATTTTCCAAGGATATTCAGGAAGTTCTTTCTTTTTTTCTTCATCAAATAAACCTTCCTTCGAAAGTTTTTCCTTTAATTGTTCAAACGCTTTTTGTAAAGCTCCCAGGCCACGCGGTTCCATAGATTCCACGATCACCTGATAATCTCCTCGCGCCTCATACACGGTGACGCGCCCTAACATTACTACCTGGTCTCCATCTTGAGGAGTGAATTTCAAACCTGATTTTTGATTCCGAAATAAAACGCAACGAATTTGGGCATTATTGTCTTTCAAAATAAAATAAGCATGTTGGGAAGCTGCAACTCGAAAGTTAGATATCTCTCCCTCAATCCATACCGTTTCAAAGGCAGCTTCTAAAATCGCTTTTACGTCACGCGTGACTTCAGAAACAGAGTAAACATGAAATTCCTCTTCATCTTGGGTGGGACTTTGTGTAGTTAAGTTTTTTGTAGGCATTGAAATAAAAGATTAAACTTTTACGATTATTCTAAGGAATTGGCCAGTTTAAATGCAGATAGAGTATTTTGCATGAGCATTGCAATTGTCATAGGACCTACTCCTCCGGGGACAGGAGTCAAGAATCCGGCTTTTTCAGCTACCTCGTCAAAGGCCACATCTCCCACGAGTTTATCATTGACTCGATTAATTCCAACATCAATAACTACTGCACCGGGTTTTACCATTTCCGCGGTAACAAAATTGGGTTTACCAATTGCAGCCACCAAAATGTCGGCAGATTGAGCCATCTGCTCTAAATTTTTAGTTCGGGAATGACAAACAGTAACCGTAGCATTTTGCTTTAAAAGTAAAAATGCCATAGGCTTACCAACAATATTACTTCTTCCTAAAATCACAGCATGTTTACCCTCAATGTCGATGCTGTAAAATTTCAACATTTCCATAATCCCAGCTGGTGTACACGGAGTTAAAGGGTTACCACCCCCAGCTAAATGACCAAAGTTTATCGGATGAAATCCATCTACATCTTTTTGTGGATCAATAGACTCCAGTACTTTTTGCGAATTAATTTGAGAAGGTAAAGGCAACTGCACCAATATTCCATTGACTGAATCATTTTGATTCAGGCTTTGAATTAGATCTAATAACTCATTCTCAGATGTGTTTTCTGAGAGATGATGCGAAAATGATTCAAAACCCAATTTTTCACAAGTTTTATTTTTATTTCTAACGTAAACAGCGGACGCCGGATCTTCACCCACTAGAACTACAGCCAATCCCGGAACTTTTCCCGTAGACGATTTCAATTTTTCTACCTCTTCAGCAATTTTTGCCTTAATCTCTGCAGATACTTTTTTTCCATCAATAAGAGTCATCTAAACCTCAAAGCCGATTATCAATAGTTGCTAAAAAGCACTTATTTGAAGGCTCATATTACCAGAACCGTAATCAAAAAGAAGGGAGATTTTAAACTTAACAACTTTAATTAAAACAAAATCTATAACAATATAGGGATCAGTAGTTTGGTAGGATTTAAAAAAAATTACAAAAATGAAGAATTAAACTAAAAGAACATATTCATTATACTTTCCAATTGCATATCCACTTGCACAGATATTGCCTCTAAATCTTTTGGATCAATTTTTAGTTTTTCCAAACAATCCTCTTCTAATTCTGTTACAGCAAATTCAGTATCAAATCCATTATTCATTTCATCTGAAATAAATTCAGCCAAGTGCAATACAGAAGATTCAATCTGGAAGTTTTTGGATTTCTCGGTTTGATGGTGTCCGGAAACCATTCCTATTAATCTTTCCGACATTTCCCAATTTTTTAATAACTCTGCACTAATATCTGAATGATCAAAACCCAAAATCTTTTTTTCAGATAAGAAAATACTTTCGTTTTCTCGCTTACTCATATCCAGGCATTGCCGGGACAAAGCAGGTTCTAATTTTAGAAACACCAATATACCTAGATCATGGAGAATTCCTCCAAGATAATATCTTTCACCCTGCGGATCACTGCAAAACTTTGCAATAGTTTTGGCCGCCAGTCCACATGTAATACTATGCCGCCAAAATTTCTGCATATTATAAATGCTGCTCGGAATTCCTTTAAACTGATTGATCACTAAAGTAGATAGCATCAAGTCAGATAATTGTTCAACCCCTATGATGGAAATCGCATGCGAAATGGTTTCTACGTTTCTTTCAAACCCATAAAAGGAACTATTTACCATTTTTAATAATCGAGCAGAGAGACCAGGGTCACAACTTATTATCGATCCAAAATCTTGAAATGTTTTTTCAGGATCTTTTAATGCGGATTGGAGTTCAATAAAAATTTTTGGCAGGGAAAAAACTTCCGAGTTGGTTTGGATTATCTCTCTTGGACTTAACAAACTCATAAAACCAGTATAAAGGAGAAGCAGAGGGAAACAATTACTTTGTAATTGGTTTATCGATTTGAAGTTCTTTAATTAATCTGGATAGGTAAGACCGCTGCACTTCCAAAATTTTGGCAGCTTGAGTTCGGTTGCCTTTCGTGGATTTCAGGGTATTAGTAATAAAAGAACGACGAAATACATCAGTAGCTTCCTTTAAAGTAGAGCCAACCGTAATTTCAAAGGGGGCCTGAGTAGATTCAAAAGCAAATGAATCCGGGGTGATTTCCTCATTATCTTCCAAAACAATAGCGCGTTCTACCGCATTTTCTAATTGACGAATATTTCCAGGCCAATTATATCCTTCTAAAAATGGAATTAAACCCTTTTGCAAGACTTTTGGAGTTTGACCCTCTGGAGTATGCTTCCGAATAAAAAAATTAATCAAGTCAGGAATATCTTCTTTTCTTTCTCTTAAAGGAGGCAATGAAATATTTACTACATTGATTCTATAATACAAATCTTGCCGAAAAGTTCCTTCACTAACCATCTTATCCAAATCTTGATTAGTCGCTGAAATAATACGTACATCAACATTAGTCGGGGTGGTGCCCCCCAAACGAAGAAATGACTCTTCTTGAATTACTCGAAGGAGTTTGACTTGCATATCCAAGGGCATTTCCCCAATTTCATCCAGGAAAAGAGTGCCACCATTTGCCGCTTCAAATAAACCAATTTTTCGGCTATCCGCTCCGGTAAATGATCCTTTTTCGTGCCCGAATAATTCTCTTTCTAAAATGGATGCCGGTAATGCTCCACAGCTAACTGAAACAAATGGTTTAGTTTGACGAGGACTGAAATCATGAATCAAATGAGCGAACAATTCTTTGCCGGTACCGCTTTCTCCTGTTAAGAGCACTGCAGCTTTTGAATTGGCAACCCTCTCAGATTGACTGATGCAAACCTTAATGGGCGGACTTTCCCCCACTATGGTATAACGCTGCATATATTTTTGCTGCAGTCGGTCAAACTCTTCCCCTAAAATTTCATTACTGCGCGCCACCTGGAAAAACATAGCCATCATATTTGAAAACCGGTCCAATATTTCGACATCTAATTCAGAAAAAATAGATCCGTCCATCTTATCTAAAAACTGTACCACTCCAATGACTTTACTATGGTTCATCAGAGGAAGGCAGGCAATGGATTGAACATCCATATCCGTCATCTCACTCACTTTACTCAACCAACGGCGGTCACTATGAACATTATTCGATACGATGGCTTCTCCTGTTTCCGCCACTGTTCCCGCGAGCCCAACTCCTTGTGGAATTTCTACCATTTTTAATTGTTTCGAACTTAAACCCGATGCCTGATAGAACTGCAGCGACTTAGTTGTTTCATTTAACATTAATAGCGAAGCATTTTTAGCGCCCACCGTTTCAACAGCACATTCCAAAGCGACACTAATTAATTCATCCACTTCTTTAAAGGCTGTTTTAAAAAGGGTAGAAATTTTACGGAGGGTTTGTATGTTAACGTAACTATCGATTTGTTTCATACTTATCGGGGAAAAATGATTTGAAAACGCTCAAGCAAATTGTATACATTTTTCAAATATATTGAAAGGACTGTATACAATATTTTTTATTTTTTTATGCATTTAATAAATTATTGTTACCTTTATAGGATAAATGAATTTTTTGAAAATAATAAAAAAATTTTAACACCCACTCGAAAATTCTATAATTTTTAATAACTGAGGTATAATCAGCCTGAGTCTAGTTTGAGAAACCCTTTTAATTAAACAAGTTATACTGATTCTATGAAAGTTACTGACTTTTTCCAATCTCGCTTTGGAAGTATAATTTTTTTAACACTTATAGCCATATTTACCTATTGGGGAACATTTCGGGTTCCTTTCTTATATGACGATATTCACGCTATTGTCCAAAACCCGAAAATTCAAGACTTTTCAAAAATTGGGGATTTATTAAAAATCGATAACCTGTTTAATAGACCCATTCTCAATATTTCATTTGCAATAAATCGGTCTATAAACGGGTTAAATGTATGGGGCTACCACTTGATGAATTTAGGAATCCATATTGGAGTGGGAATCCTTTTGTATTTTTTTTCAGGAAAATGTTTACAGCTTATCCCACAAGAACGCAGAAATAGTTATCAATTATTGCCATTAATTGCAGCCTTAATTCATTTAATACATCCCTTAAATGTGCAAGCAGTGGTTTACCTCTCCAGCCGTTCAGTACTTTTAGTTACCTTGTTTTATCTCAGTTCCGCTCTAAGCTTTATTAGATTTTTTGAACAGTGGGACCGATCAACTTTTGATCCTAAATGTCTTTTTTGGTTACTGCTGGGTCTATTCCTTTTCTTGTTAGGTTGCGGAACTAAGGCCATCATAATTACGCTGCCAGTAATGGCTCTAATTTTTTACTATCTAAAATGTAACATCGAAAATAGGAAAATGGACTCCACCTTAATAATAATGATAGTGGCTCCACTTTTCTTTTATTTAATGTATCGAGGATATTTATTGGGAAATATTTTTGTACTAACGACAGAACATGAATCCATGCAAATGTCGCGAGAGCTTTACTTACTAACACAAATTAAGGCGTTTATATTTTATTATTTGCTAAAATGGTTTTTTCCAATCAATTTAAATTTTGAACCAGATTTTAGATTGATTAATGGCCTGGGGGACATACAGTTCATTGCTGCTACACTTTTACTTTTAATTGGCACAATAGTTTTTTTAAAAAATAAATCTCAAATAGTAAAGTTTTCTTTCCTTTGGGTTTTAATTACCTTATTACCCACTTCCAGCCTGGTGCCATTAAAGCAAATTGTTACAGAGCACCGATTTTACCTACCGGGCATAGGAGTATGTTTAATAATTGGAATGGCCCTAGTTTCCTTAACACATTATTCGAACAAAATATTTCCTGTCGTTGGAATAGGTTTAATTTTTCTATTAACCCTTAATCAGTTAAGAACCGATGACTTCAAAGATTCTGTTTCCATATGGGCTGACACTGCAAAAAAGTCTCCGCAAAAGGCATTAGTGCACAATAATCTAGCAGCAGCTTACCTGGAAAAAAAAATGCTTAATGAAGCTGAGCAGACATTAAAAACAACACTAATGTTAAACCCAAATAGTGACCATGCTCGTATCAACTTAGGGGTTTTATTAATTCAAAAAAAGAAATATCAAGAAGCCTTGGAAGAGTTTTACCAGGCCATAAAACTTGGAACCCGGGACCACAATGCTTATTACAATGCTGGGTTAGCACTTTTGGAAATGGGCCGAGCCGAAGAATCTCTTCCTTTTTTTAAAGAGGCTGTGAAGCTTAAGCCTCAATCTGCTCAATATCATTTTGATTATGGAAAAGCTCTACAAAGAAATAAACTGTTTGACGACGCCCTAAAAGAATATCGAACCAGCCTAAATATCGAACCTAATAACTACAAAGCCCATATTAATAGAGGCACTATTTTTTGGAATTTAAAATCTTATTACTTTGCAGAAGCGGCCTTTCAGCAAGCTTATTTATTGAATAAACAATCAATTACAACTCTTAGTAATTTGTCCAGCGCTAATTTGGTCCTTAAAGATTACGATGCTGCTATCCGATACTTAAAAGAGACCCTTGCTATAGACCCCGAAAATGATAATGCACGCCAAATGTTAATCGCAGCCCAGAGGATGAAAGAAAATTACAAAAATGAACCTCCACCCAAAAGCAAAGGATTCCACTAACCACTCATTTTGGAAAGAATGTTCTTTCATCTTTTTGTTGGGATTTGGAATTTATTTTTCCCATCTCAATTATCCATTTCAATTTGATAGCGTTCAATTCATTCCGGACAACCCAGTTTTTAGAAATTTAGACCAAGTCTTAACTCTTGATTATGTTTTCAAAAATTTTTTTAACCGAGGCATGTTATTTTTGACTTTTGGATGGAACGTACTTTGGGGTGATTTTGATCCTTTTGGTTTCCATCTATTTAACTTAGTCTTACATTTATATAATTCGACACTGATATTTTTTATAACTTGGCACTTTTGTCGATATTTTAAAGTTGCTGGAATCTATGAAAATTCTTCTATAACAAAATGGGTAAGTATTGGCACCGCTCTCCTTTTTTTAGCACATCCCATTCAAACAGAATCTGTCATTCTAGTAGTCAGTCGCTCCGAACTTTTAGCGGGAGCTTTTTATCTTTCCGGATTTTTATTGTTTCAAAAAATGTTGGAAAAACCCGCCGCTTCAAATAAACTTTTTCGAAAAATCTGGGTTTCCATAGCCATTTTATTATTGTGGCTCATTAGCTTTAGTTCAAAACAGTCTGCGATAACCCTTCCAGCAGTTCTTTTAGCTTATTATTTTTTGGGTCAACCCTCAAATTCTTCTGCACTTCAATGGCTAAATAAATGGAGGTGGGAGATTTTAGGGTTTATTGTTATAGGAACCACCCTGCTTTTTTATAGGCTCTTGACAGACGAATCATTTCTGATTGGGCCTTCTGTTGCAGGAGAAATAATTGGCCGAAAGAATTATATGTTAAGCCAACCCACGGTTATCGTATTTTATTATTTAAAATTGCTTTTGTTTCCAGTTAATTTAAATGTCGATCCGACCATTCCAATGATTCAATCCATTGGGTCAATTAAATTTTGGATGGCTATATCAACACTCATTATCTGTTTTCTTTTTTCTCTAAAGGTTAAATGGTCAAAGGCTGTTCTATTCTCTTTCTGTTGGTTTCTTGTTACACTCTCTCCCTCTTCCTCAATTATAACTCTACTGGATTTAGCCGCCGAACACAGAGTTTATTTATCTTCTTTCGGATTTTTTGTTATTTTTGTTCTGATTATTTTTTGGATGGCTGATCAAATCAAAAACACCTTAAACACAAAATCCATCCAACCAATCTTTATTACAATATTGGCAAGCATTTTAATATTAATCTGCACTCTGACTATGAAAAGAAGTTTCGTTTGGTCTAGCGAAATCAATTTATGGCATGACGCAGAAAAAAAATCTCCCCAAAAGGTCCGTCCTTTAGTGAATTTAGGTAGGGCATACACATTAATCGGACAACAAGATAAGGCCATTGATTATTATGAAAAATCTCTGGTCAGAAACTCCGGATATTTCCAAACCCATTACAACGTTGCAGTTTTGTATTTGAATCGAGCTCAAAAAGAGAAAGCTTTAAATCATTTTCAGGAAGCGGCCAGGTTGAATCCTAATATTCCAGACACCCATATTTACTTAGCCAACATTTTTTTGAAAAGAAAACAGTTTGAAAAAACCAATCTGCATTTAAAAAAAGCCGTGGAAATAAACCCAAAAAATGCCGAGGCTTTCCGAACCTTAGGCGCCATTCATTTTTTCGAACTCAATCATAAGTCTGAGGGTATTGCTTATTTTAAACGGTCCTTATTCCTCAATCCAAATCAGCAGGGTGCCGATTTGATACGCAATTTAATTCAGCAGCACAATAAAAACCCAAATTCTTAATGCTCTAAAACAAAATTGTCCGTAAATGGGAATTGTTCTTCCAGAAAGGTTATGGTACCTTTTGGGGTCTGGTGCCGAAGTGGTGGAATTGGTAGACGCGCTGGATTCAAAATCCAGTGGGGGCAACCCCGTGAGAGTTCGAGTCTCTCCTTCGGCACCAACCTAGCGGTTGGAGGCAACTTGCTGGCGACATGCAATGCCTCATTGATTGCTTCGAAGTTTGTCTGTCCAAGGGCACTCTTCCTTTTCCAATTCCAAAGAAAATATTTCCTTCCCTACAAATTTAAAAATTAACCTAAACCGTTATTTGAAAAATATCTTTAAGGAAAGACTATTTATTCTATAGTTGATTTAATTTTATTGGATTTAAAAAATGAAGTGTAGGATTTGTCCACCACTTTGATATGGTTGTTGAGCCAGTCCTTTAAGAAATTGAGTAGCTTATCGTCAATTTCCGAATTACCTTGTTTATAGCTTTCAACAAAATCTTGAACTTGCCCTACCAGTTTTCTATGTTTTTCTTTGTGTTTTTCGGTTTCAGGGTAACCATATTTATCGAACAATCTTTCCTCACAAGCAAAATGCGCGACTGTATAATCGACAATATCAGTTAACACTCTATCCAATACTTGCTTACCGCTATTTTCCAATTTGGCTCGATAGAGTTTATTAATTAAATGAAATAAAATCTTATGTTGTCTATCAAATAATTCAATACCCGTAACATAACTTTCATCAAATGTAATGTATTCTGGAAATTCATGATCCAGTTTGTATTTTGAAACAAACTCATTGAGTTGCATGGCAATTTTATTCAAATGTTTTAAGGAACTTTGAGTCTTATTTGCTCCCTGGTCAGTACTTTGAGCCGCTTCGGCTACACCGGAAATATTATCCGCTATTTCTCCTGTTCCGCGGGCCGCTTCGCTAACATTACGTCCAATTTCTTGCGTAGTTACTGATTGTTCTTCTACCGCACTGGCAATAGTATTGGAAAAATCATTCACTTGGTGGATTACATTAGAAATTTCTTCAATTGCCGAAACTGCTTCTTTCGTATCACTTTGGATGGTTTCAATTTTTAAAGAAATATTTTCAGTAGCTTTAGAAGTTTCTTTAGCCAGTTCTTTAACTTCGTTGGCCACTACAGCAAAACCTTTTCCGGCTTCGCCCGCCCGAGCCGCTTCGATGGTTGCATTTAGCGCCAACAAATTGGTTTGTTCTGCAATGCTATTAATGACCTTAATTACTTCCCCAATTTCCGCACTACTTTCTCCCAAACGTGAAACAATTTCGTTTGTGTTCTTGGCAAATTGTACTGCTTCTGTGACCACTTTAGCTGCTTCAGTAGAATTTTTCGAAATTTCCTTAATACTTGCTCCCATTTGTTCGGATCCGGCAGCTACTGTTTGAACATTTTTACTAACCTTTTCAGCAGTAGAAGAAACTACGTTTGCTTGCGCAGAAGTTTGTTCTGCATTGTCAGCCAATGTTTGGCTTACATGCGTCAATTCATCAGACGAACTAGCTAGCGAATGAATGGTTGAAGTTATTTCGGTAATATCTTTTCTTAAATCATCAAAAAACCGGTTAAGGCCTTCACCCATTCTTCCAACAGTATCTTCCCCCTCCACAGCAATACTAGCCGTCAGGTCCCCCTGACTTGCAGCGGTAATGGCTTCCAAGATATTATTCACTTTTATTTTATGATCGGCTTCTCTAAGTTTTTCTTTTTCTTCTAAATCGTATGCAGTTTTTTCTTTATTGACCAACTCGGTAACCAAATTCCAGGAAACAATGGGCCCCAAATATTCTCCATCTTTATCTACTAAAGGGTTAATTTCTATTTGAAGAATCTCTGCACCAAACTGAACTTTGGAACTGTGTGGAAGATTGCCAGGATTAGACACAATTTTTCTAGCTTGTTGCGGATTCTTATGAAAAATATCAATTGAACTACCAATAATTTCATTAACATCACAGGGTAAATTTTCAGAGAGACGTTTAAAAGTATTCTTTGCAGAGGTGTTGATATATTGAATTTCCAAATTTTTCTTAGCATCGGCAAACATGACATTATTTGGCAACCCATCCATAAATGATCTATTAAATTCGACTTCTTTTTCCAACTCATTTTTGGATTGCGCAAAATTTAAAATATTTTTTAGAGATTTTCCTAATTCTCCTTGACACTCATCAACATGGTTTTCAGAAACAATTCCCTTCTCTATATTTTCTGTTACATTTAAGAAGCTATTAATTTGTGATTTTAAATTACTTACTAACAGTTTTACTTTTCCTAATTCATCTGTACGCGAAATTTCTTTATCTTCGGGAATTGGAATTCTATTGGAAACTATCTCTTTTAGTGACGAGCTAAATTCCCCAATGTTCTTTGAAATAGATTTTGCAAATAGATAACCCATCAAGGCAAAGATCCCAATGGTCACCCAAAGAATCAATATTAAATGACTCTCAAGGGCCGATAATTCATTTATCAATTGCAAATTTTCTGAAGGAGTTTTTGGTATTTTTTCCAATGAAGACTTGATATTGGAGGAAATAATAAAAGTTTGAATGATCCCGATTGCAAGAAAAAATAAAACAAACTTATTTGGTATGCTAAGATTTTTCCACCAATTCATAATTTGTCGCCTTTAGAAATTATCCCACCCCTTGGAAATAAGAGGGATTCAAATTAATAATTAAACTACCCTATTATTAATAAGTTAAAGGACTTGGGTGAATTTTGTCAAAACAATTCATTCATTAAAGTGCCTGAAAAGACACCATAAAAGAATGGTTTTTTGTTGATATTTTTATTAAATATTTATTCCAAATTTATTTCATTTTATTCTTAAAACCACTATTATTATCTGAATTTAATAATATGATTATCGCGTTTACCCATTTATGCCTGAAATAAAAAAACCTAATTTACAAGAAATAGAATCCAAAAAAAGTCAATTAGGACAAGCCGATTTGAGCCTTTCAGACCTTAGAGGAATAGACCTTAGCCAAGGAGCACTCAAGGAAGCAAAAATGAAACGGTCCATCCTTAAAGGCGCTAATCTAAGTAAAGCCGGGTTGAATGGTGCTGAGTTTATGGGGAGTAATCTTGTCCAGGTAAACTTTTCTGGGGCCAAATTGGTTCGAGCCAATTTTACAAAAGCTAATTTCAGCGGTAGTAATTTTTCAGATACTGATCTAAGTAATGCTTTTTTAAGTAAATCGCTGGGAAGAAAGGCTAATTTTAAAGGTGCAAATTTAAATAGAGCAGATTTAAACCAAGCCCAATTAATGGAAAGCAATTTTAGCCATACTCATTTGAGCAAATCAGACTTGCGTGGAGCTCAGCTTATGAAAGCTAACTTGGAATTTGCCAATATTCCTAAATCACATTTGACTAAAGCTAATTTTTTTCAATCTAATATGGAAGGTGCTGATGTGAGTGGATGTAACATCAGTACCTGTGATATGCGGGAATCTCGCTTGGTAAAAATGAATTTTTCAGAAGCAATAGGTGCTCGAATATTGTTTAAAGGATCTGATCTAACGGGAACTGATTTCACAAAAGCGAGCATGCGGGGCGCAGACTTTACTGAAGCCAAACTCGAAGGTGCTGTTTTCTACGGAACTGATCTTTCTCTGGTCACTAATTTGACCTGTAAACAATTGCAATCCACCAAAGTCGATAAAAAAACTAAACTTCCCGAATATCTTCAACTCACTTGGATTTCGGATACCGAATTCAAATGCGAACAAATCCAATAAAAAAAGAGGGCAAAAGATTCTAGAACCCTTCTCCCCCTTCCAAATTAAAAAAATGTAATTTTCTAATAATATTTGGTTGTGGCTTCTTCCGGATAAGATTCGACTTTGTGAATGGTCAAATCAGAGCCCTGAAGCTCATCATCTTTATCCAATCGTATGCCAAAAGCTTTATCCATAGTATAGTAAACCGCAAAGCCTACTGCCACGGCCATTACCACTGCCGCAAGGGAGCCGACTAATTGCGCTACAAAACTGACCTCTCCTAAACCACCCAAGGATTTCTGGCCGAATATGCCACAGGCAATTCCACCCCAGGTGCCAGAAATACCATGTAACGGCCATACACCTAATACATCGTCCAATTTCAGTTTCTCTTGTTCCCAGGTAAATCCTTTTACAAAAATGACTGAAGCAATTCCCCCAATCGCTAATGCACCAATAGGATGCACTTGATCCGACCCGGCACAAATAGCTACTAATCCAGCCAAGGCACCATTATGAATAAATCCTGGATCATTTCTAGAGATAATCAAGGCAACTAATATTCCGCCCACCATAGCGAATAAAGAATTCATGGCTACTAATCCACTAATCCCAGAAAATGTGGCTGCAGACATTACGTTAAATCCGAACCAACCGACACATAACATCCAACTCCCTAACGCTAAAAATGGAATATTACTTACGGGAATAGGGCGACTTCTACCCTCCTTATCCCATCGACCCAAACGGGGGCCTAATACAATTACCCCGGTAAGTGCAATCCATCCCCCCATGGAATGGACAACTACCGAACCTGCAAAATCATGGAAAGGAACTCCACCTGTTAAATTGGCTAACCATGATCCTTCTTGCCCTAAAAATGAAATTTGCCCCCAAACCATTCCCTCAAATACCGAATAACCAATCACAACAAAAATGGCACCTGAAATAGCTTGTGTCCAAAATTTAGCACGCTCCGCAATGCCTCCAGAAATGATTGCCGGAATCGCAGCGGCAAAAGTCAGCAAAAAGAAAAAATGAACAAGTTCGTAGCCTTGTTTATCTTGAACCAATAACTCAGCAGGTTGGTAAAAATTAACTCCGTAAGCCACAGCATACCCCAGGAAAAAATAAACAACTGTGCAAATAGAAAAGTCTACTATTATTTTTACTAATGCGTTCACTTGGTTTTTTCGCCGGACGGTCCCCACTTCCAAAAATGCAAAGCCACCATGCATAGCAAACACCATCACGGCACCAAGCATCATAAATAAAACATCACCACTATTTTCTAGCGCCTTGACGCTTTCCAAGATTCCGTTTTCCATAATTAACCCCTTATTTTATTTCCCCTTTTTCCTCCATAAAAATAAGTCCAAGAGTATAATGGATTGATTATTGCGTACAAAGATATTTCTGTACGCAAATTCTTCCATTTTTTCTAAACCAGCGCCTATGTTTCAGATAATTCAGGATTTAGCCCTTCTTCTGCTGGTTTCGTTACCCATAAACATTTTATTTCATCGAATCAAACTTCCTTCAGTAATGGGATTTCTCATTGCCGGAATAATAATTGGTCCCAATGGATTGCAATTGATTGGAGAACTGGAATCGGTAAATCATTTAGCAGAAATCGGGGTTATCTTACTTCTTTTCCTAATAGGTTTAGAGTTTTCATTAAGCCATTTATTAAAAAACATTGGGAAAATTTTAGGAGCAGGTAGTTTTCAACTCGGTCTCACGGCAACGGGATTCTATTTTTTGCTGAAACACTTTGGGCTAGCAACAGAACAAAGTTTAGTTTTGGGATTACTAATCGCATTAAGCAGCACAGCAATTGTCTTAAAAATGGTTACAGATCGAGCCGAAATCGATACGATCCATGGTCGAATTTGCATTGGTATCCTACTTTTTCAGGATTTATGTGTTGTTCCCATCATGCTTATCATTCCCTTACTAGGTCAGACCGGCAGTATGGGCATTGAGGATTTAGTGATTGCACTATTAAAATCCTTCGCCGCCGTTGGAGCCATATTTTTTCTTTCCAGGTTACTTGTACCCCGAGCGTTGCAATTGATTGCTCAACTGGGCAGTAAAGAGCACCTTACTTTATTTGTCATTCTAATTATTCTGGGGACTGGTTGGGTTTCACAAAAAATGGGATTAAGTCTTGCTATGGGAGCTTTCATAGCGGGAATGATTATTTCAGAATCGGAATACAATCACCAAATCATCCTGGACATCCTTCCTCTTAAAGACTACTTCTCCAGTATCTTTTTTATTTCCGTGGGAATGTTACTTCAAACAGATTACTTTTTAGCCTCGTGGCCAAAACATCTTGGGTTGGCAGCTTCGGTTATTTTAATAAAAGGTTTCTTAGCCTTTATATCTGCACTTATAGTAAAAAACCCGGCAAGAATGTCTTTTATTGTAGGATTACGCTTAGCCCAAGTAGGTGAGTTTTCATTAATCCTTGCCAGTATGTCATTAGGCCAAAACTTACTGGATGATAATCTTTACCAATCCTTTTTAATTGTATCTATTTTATCAATGTTGGCTGCTCCCTTAATTATTCAAGGATCTGTAAAGTTATCCCTACTGATTTATTCCACTATAAAGTCATCTTCTGTTGAGGTTACAAATCCAGCGAGTAACCCAAAATCCCTTTCAGGACATGTGATTATTATCGGTTACGGAGTCGTCGGAAGAAACTTAGCCAAGGTTTTAAAGGAAATCAATATTCCCTATCTTGTAGTTGAATTAGATGGAGAGTTAATCAAACAGGCACTTACAGAAAAAGCTGAGATTATTTATGGAGATGCCACCAGACGCGAAACCCTCAATCGCGCCGGCATCAAAAATTCTAAATTAATGGCTGTTTCCATTCCTGATTTTCAAGCTACTGAACAAATTGTTCGACTTGCGCGACAATTAAGTCCTGAAGTATACATTTTGGCAAAAACTAGTTTTGAGTCACAGGTAGATTCCTTGCAAGAAGCTGGAGCCAATCAGATTATCCCCGAGGAATTTGAAACTTCTATCGAAATATTTTCGCGAGTCCTGCGAGAATACCAGATTCCAAATAATATTATTGAACAGCAAATTGAATTGGTACGTTTAGAAGGGTATAGCATGTTTCGCGGGTTCTCTCTTAACATTGAAAGCTTAAAAAAGTTTTCTTCATACTTGGCAGCATCCTTAAGTAAATCCTTTCAAGTTTTAGAAACTTCATGGTCGAAGGAAAAAAGTTTGGGTGAATTGAAATTGGATGAAACCACAGGTGCAAAATTAATTGCTGTAGTTAGAGAAGAACAGGTTCAACCGAATCCTAATGACCAGTTTGTCATTCAATTAGGAGATACACTTATATTATTTGGTCGCCACGCTCAACTTGATAAAGCCATGACCTTTTTAGAAACAGGCCCACAACCATCAAAAAAAGATCCCAAATAATGCTTTTATTCTGGGGAGATGATTTTAAATGAAAACATATATATCTAAAAATTTAAAGTATTTTGGGTTAACAGTACTGACCTTGACATTTATCACTGCTTGTAGCGGCACTCGTCCCAATCAATTAGGAGTGAATTCGGGTAAACTTCAAGGTTGTCCTAACTCTCCTAACTGTGTATCCAGTTTTGCAAATGATGAAAAACACAAAATCGAACCTTATTCATTTAATATTTCTACAGAAACTATCCTTACCCGACTCAAAGAAATATTAAAGAAAGATGGAAAGGCAAAAATCATTACCGAGGAAACAAATTATATTTATGCCGAGTTCACAAGTAGTGTGTTTCAATTTGTAGATGATGTTGAATTTCTAATAGATCCTAAAGAAAGCAAACTATATTTTAGGTCAGCCTCCAGAGTTGGATATAGCGACCTGGGAGTGAACCGGGATCGCATTGAATCAATCCTAAAATCTTTAAAAAATCAGACTATTCCAAAATAGGTTATTTGAGATAAGCTAATTACAAAGAGAACTCACCACACCTTAATAGTAATAGGACATTTTATTGGTTAAAAGTTCACTTAGGACTTATAAAGATCGCTTAGATTGATCTTTTTTCGATTTAACTCCTTTTTGGGGTTTTGAGCGGTCTTTTCCAAATATTGTTTGAAAAAATGAGGGTTTGTCTTTGGCACACCGGAAGCCAAGATCGATGGTACGGCGTAAAGGATTTAATTTTTCCCGAAAGGAAATGCGGGATTTAAGAGCAATTACTTTTCTATATTCTTTTTTTGGGAAATGGCCAACTCCTAAAAACGAAAGACCTCTTACTACTATTTTTTTCTTTTTGTACTCCTCTGTCTTATAAGTATTTCCAGGATAGGGTTTATAGTAATCCCAAACCCATTCCCATACATTGCCAACCATGTCTTCTACTCCATAGGGGCTGGCACCTTGAGGAAAACTCCCCACCGGCATTAGACCGCGACCTAACTTGGGCCCCGGTTTAGGACTCACATTAGCCTTCTTGACATCAAACTGGTTTCCCCAAGGATATTGCTGATCATCCGGTCCACGAGCCGCTTTTTCCCATTCCATTTCTGAGGGTAAACGTTTTCCGGCCCATTCGGCATAAGCTGTAGCATCAAAAAAACTGACATTAGTTACGGGCAATTTGTCCCAACCCTCGGGATACTTTGGCCCACCCCAAGTGGAGGGAGGTTTGTGGTCGGTTGCTTGGCAGAAAATATAATATTGCTGATTAGTCACTTCGTATTTATCAATATAAAAATCGGGTATGGAAATTCTACGCTGGGGAGACTCATCAGCATACCAAGGTTTATCCAACCCTAAGTTGAGGGCATGCCCATCTTCATCTTCCCTATCCGTACCCATATTGAAATAACCTGAAGGAATCAGAACCATTCCGGGAGGAGGATCCTCAAGCGAACAACCAATTAGTTGTCCTAAAATAAAAATTACCAAGGCTCCCTTTAAAATTAGCTTTATGTATTGCATTCTGATAATAATAAAAAAGTTCTCCCGAATGATTTAAGACTTTTGAGTTTACTATAGTTCACTTTAGATTAGTGTAATTTGATGAATGAAACCTTACAAACTTTAGGGTACTGGCCAGTTCAAATTGTTCCTCATGATCAAATCGAGGAAAATAATTTAACTAATTTTTCTCTCTCCCCTGTCTTAAAAGAATTAGAGCAATCGATTCTTGATATTGGAGTTACAAATCCAATTGTATTATCTCGGTCTAAAACATCGAAAAAGCAATTTCGATTGGTATGTGGACACCGCCGAATACAAATTTTAAAAAGTCAAAATATACAGTCGTTTCCTGCCCGAATATCACCTCAACCCCTTGATGATCTAAAGCAGTTGGAACTTAACCTTTTAGAAAATTTCGGTCATCGAAGTTATACCGATATCGAAAAAGGATTAATTTTAATAAAGTGTTCCTGTACAGGAGCCAATGAAAAAATATTAATAGAGAAATTCTTGCCACTCGTAGGATTGGAGTCTAGTAAAAAATTAGCAAAGAATTTTCTTAAGATTGACTTAATTCTTCCTTCCTTTCGGCTTTTACTTCATCAACTCAATTATCCGCTCCGTGCTTTTTCTGTTCTTTTTAATTGGAACGAAAAAGGCCAGGAAGCAATGGAAAACCTCTTCTCCATCCTTCGACCTGGGGTCAATAAAGGCCGCGAGATTTTAGAAATGGTAGATGAGATATGCGCAAGGGATAAAACTACTCCTGAAAAAATATTAATGAGTGAAAATATCCAATCCACACTTAACGATGAGAATATTCCACTAAACGAAAAATACAACTCGTTTCATAACTTTATAAAACAAATACGTTATCCAACTCTTACCGATTTACAACAGCAGGTTTGGAAGGCAATCGATGATTTAAAATTGGATGATTCTATTAAACTACGTTTCCCTGAAAACTTCGAAAGTAACCGTTTAAAAATGGAAATTAAATTTTCCACTTCCCAAGAATTACTTAAATATGCGGAGCAGTTGTTCCGTGCTTCCGATTCAAAAGCCCTGGAAAATCTTATTAAAATATTTAAAAATTTGAAATAGAATTTGTTGCCAAATCCACTTCAATTTGCGCTATTCTTAAATTATAGAAATGAATTGGACTTACTAGAGACCCAACTCCGGGAATTTAAATTTTAGAGAAGTATCCATGACCACGATGAATAAACATCGCCTTCCATTTACTATTCAAGATTTGATTCGGAGTCTTGAATCCGAAAATGATTTAAATCCAAGAAAAGCCAGACAATTATTAATTAAAGCAGAATTAAAAGAAGAAGACTTAATGCACTGGGCGGACTTTGAACATCCTGTCCAGGACAGTTATGGTCGAAAGATGGTGTACGATGGCGGTTTTTTTGAAATGATGGTTATGTCCTGGACTCCCGGAGATTGTTCAGCAATTCATGATCATGGATACACTCAGTGGGGAGCTGTACAGGTTTTTGGTCCGGCAGAACATTCCACATTTTTAGTACAAGATGGTGAGATTAAAACTCTTTCTCGAGTAGAAGTCATACCAGGTGAAGTTTTAGCAGTAGGAAATCAGTTGGTACATCAAATGGGAAACCCTTCTAATACCAATTTTCTTACCTTTCACTTATATGGTTGTGAGGGTCGTAAAGGAGACATTACTGCAGACGCTCGTCTGTTTGATTTAGAAGAAAATCAAATACAAAGAACTGATGGTGGTGTATTTTTTGGCTTGCCAGAGAATCAAATTAAACTTCGAGAACCGGGGCCACTTCCTGATTATTTAAGTTGGTTACGAAATACCATAGAACTCAAAAAACGTATTGATCGCATTCGCCGCAGCGCAACCTTAAGACCCGATTTAGAGGAACGAGATAAAGCGATCATAAAAAAGCTTAATGATTCCAGTCAATGGGATCTGTTTGAATCTGACTTATTTCCTCATGTAGATCCCAATACAGGACATATGCGAGACCTTGGTTACTGGAAACTACTTCGTTCAGAATTAATTGCAGCAGCAAAAGTTGAGAAATCTTTTGTATTCTCCGGCGACGAGGGAGACCCTTTCTTTACTTATGCAGAATTGTATGATGATGTCATTGGCCAACCCTGTTTAGATGAATTTATTGCGGGTTACCTTAATTTTGTTGTAGACCAATATAAACTGGATTTTAAAAAATCTAAGTTTTTATCCATCGGTTGTGGAACGGGATTAATTGAAAAACATTTAGTTGATCAGATGGGTTTACAGAGTGATAGACTTCTAGGTATCGATAAATCAGAAGCTATGGTTCAGGTGGCCATGCGACGTATTCCCGCCAAAACCGGAGACGTACTTTCTCTTACCGGGCAATCTTGGGATCTCACCTTCTGCGGCCTCAATGTGTTTCAATATCTCACACCGGATCAATTGGAAAATGCTATTCAGGTGACCGCACAAATTACAAATTCTGGAGGGTTATTTTTTGGCGATTTCATTACTCCGGATCATATAAGAATTTATCCACATGTAATTAAATCCAAAAGCGGAAATATCATTTCTTTGCGAAATCCTGTTTTAATCGAACAGGAAAACTTTACCTTTCAACAAAGCGAAATTTTAAACGTAAGTCGTGCGAATGAAAAACTCCTAATTACCAACGAAGGAAAACATTTACGATTTCTTCCTCCGATGTGGCGACTGCGACAAAAATTTGAACAGGCTTTTAAAGGTCGAGTTGACTTATTTGATGCGGTGACTTTGAAACCTATTGGTGACCAAGCCGATACTTGCCCCTCCCACGTTACTTACTTGTTGCTCAGAAAAATTAATAAAATTTTATTCCACTAATTTTTTTCAATTAAAATGACCGATCATTTGATCAGTTTAAAAAGAACTCCTGACGCGATCATTGCAATTATCAGTCATTGCGTTCATGACTATTGGAAAGTTCTTTATGAAGATGATTTAGTCAAATTTTTGGAACTTTATGAGTTTCACGAACAACCTCTGGAGGAACTCAAAACCAGTTTATACAAAAATAAAAAACAACTCATGGTTTCCTGGAAATACCTGTCTTCTGTAGAAAAGTGGAACGAACAACTCTTATTTCATATTTTGGTTGTGATTTTAGAAACGATACCTGTTTTAAAGTCTATAAACCGTTCTCTTCCAATACTAGAGTTAGAAACTCAACTGCCAATTCCTCAAAAAACAGCTGCTCATCCAAGAGGATTTTTAGGCAAAAAAGGGAAAGCACAAAAACCATCACGCCCTCAAAAAGTTAATTTACAACCTTACTTGAGCGATCCTAAAAATATTCCGGTAATTCTAAAAAAACTCAAAAAATATTGGCGGCAAACATTAAAGCAATTAAGAATCAAAGGATATGAGTTTTCTCCTGGTTTTGCTGATATCCCGACTGAAACTCCTTATGGTCCCTATTTTTTGTTTCATTATCCACAGGCTCCAAAAACTATTAATAGACAAATTCCGAGTTTATTTAACGAATTGGTGTTACCACTTTTAAAAAATCTACCTTGGAAACAGATCCGTAAATTTCTTGCTTTTTACTATCAGCTTAATCTTGAAATTGACCACACTTTTGCCAGTGTTTACTGTCGTTTTTTAAAGTTATGTCCGAAAGAAACTGTATTGATTTGGAATGAAATTCTTTTAGAGTTACCGGTAGGAAAACGATTTTCTTTTCTTGTCACCTTAATCGAAACCGAGTCTTGGAATATTTTAGAAAGATATACTCCTAAAGTCATTTTACAACTTTGCGAAAAAATTCCTTATGAATGTTTAGAAAACCGTTTGAAGGATATGTTTCGAGCACTACAAGGCAATGTTGATGTTGAATATCTTTTGGCGGGGTTTTCTTTATCAAACAAATACAACGTTCATTACAGTTTTCATAATTTGGGTAATTTTGTCCCCTTCTCTAAGCATAAGTTTTACCGATCTATGAGCAATGAAAAGTTATTGAAACATTTAATTCCATGGCAAATAATGATTATTTGGAAAAGGTTTTCTCAACTTCCAAATTTATATAAATTTTTAGTTCAAATCCCAAAAGAACTTTTTAACAAGGAAACTCTTGAAGAATTTTTGGATTTATATTTGAACTGGGACAATGATAAAAATAAGTTCACACCCCATGAAATTGAAAAATGGAACTTCCTTCTTCATCAAACTAAAAATATTATAAATAAACTTCAGTCTCTTGACCCTATCTATCATAAGAAATATTTAACGACTCTAACCATTTTCATCAACTATTACTGGTTTACTACCAAGGATTTAAAACGCTACCTCCCACGTTTAAACCAACTGCTGGTTCGCTTATGCCAAAAGCCTCAAACTAAGTATTTCGTTGTAGCAAATATTTACTGCGACTTCATCGAATATACTTCTGATAAATCTTTTAAAAAATTATTAGAATGTCCGGATTCAAGTTTTTCAAGTTTAGAAAAGACTCTCAGTAATAGAAATCGATACGCTTTAACCCAGCGGGCAGTACAGAGCTTATTTAAATCCTTACCAGATTTTACTGTTAATTGTTTTGTAAAATTTCCAAATAAATTTTTTAAAACCCTAGCAAAAATGGGAACATTAAGAGTTCCGTCTCGAAAAAAACTTTTGCAGGGTTTTAAAAATCATCAATTACTAAAAATCCAAGTGGAAAAAATTTCTTGTGAAAATTTATTTAATGTGGTTTGTAAATATCGAACGGAAAAAATGTTTCAACCCACCCCCAAAAAACTGAAATTATTTTTGGAAGGTAATTTAGAATTAAGCTCTGCACGCCTGAAAGCTTATACAGAAAAATTTAAATATAATTATGAATCGTTCTTACTAGACTTATTAAATGAAAAAATTAACATAGCTCTGAACAAGGACTACTTAATTTCTTCAAAAAATAATACCAAGGAACATACCCTTCAGTTTTTGAGTTTAGTGAAGAAAAATCGACGTCCCCTAAAAAATTATTTAAAAGCCTTTTATGGTGGCAATGAAAAATATATTGAAACCCATCCTTTAACTCAAAAGTGGGTTCAAAGAAATCATAAGCTACCCTTGGGTCTTTGGAAACGTGGCATTCTTTTTTGCCGACAGTCATCAAAATGGGGTCCGGTAAATATCCAACTAGAGAGAGACCCTGAAGAAATTTTGAAAATGGGGACCTATGTGGGAACCTGCCTTAGTCTAGGAGGGGACTATATGTATTCCGCAATTGCTGCCCTTCTGGATATTAATAAGCAGGTTCTATATGCAAGAGATGCCAATCAAAAAGTTTTAGGTCGTCAATTGATTGCCATTTCTAAAGAAAGAGAATTAGTCTGTTTTACTGTCTATCCGGAAAATTCCAGCGCAGAAATTAAAAATTTATTTTTAGAATATGACCTATACTTTTCTGAAGCTTTAGGTATTCCTTTATATGAAAAAACTGATGAGGATGGGTACGAAATTGAATTAATTTTAGCTAACGATTGGTGGGACGATTGGATTTGGGAAAAGGTAGCCTATTTTTAATTTGCTTATTTTTTGAATTTATCCAGTAAACTGGTCACCGTATCAATAACACGGTAAACATCATTTTCAGTCATTCGTGGATATAGAGGAATGGAAAGAACCCGGTCGGAAAGCGAGGAAGCAATCGGCAAATCTCCTCGTTTATATTTTAAAGTTCTTTGATAATAAGGTTGTAAATGCACCGCTCGATAGTGCACCGCAACGCCAATTCCTAAAGTTTGTAATTCATTTAAGAAACGATCACGGTCCACCGTCAAAGCTGCCGGATTTAATGCTAATACATAAATGTGATAGGCCGAATGCGCATATTCCTTCTCCTGAAGCACATCCACAGTTTCAAGTGAATTGAAAGCATCATCGTACATTGCAGCATAACGACATCGCGTTTCCATAAAGGAATCTGATTTCTTTAATTGGTGAATGCCCAAAGCAGCATTGAGATCAGCCATATTATATTTATACCCTGGAGCTTCTAATTCATAATGCGCATAGCCTTCTTTTCCATATCGTTTCCAGGCATCTCGACTTAATCCCTGTAAACGAAGGACGCGGATTTTTTCTGCTTGTTCATCATTGGGAACGGCTAACATACCTCCTTCACCGGTAGTTATATTTTTGTTAGCATAAAAACTGAAAGAAGTTAAATTCCCATGATTTCCAATTCGTTTTTCTTTATAATAGGCTCCTGTAGCATGAGCCCCATCTTCAATTAATTTTAAATTACGACGATCAGCAATTTCTTTAATTGAATCAATATCGAAAGGATGTCCTGCAAAATGCACCGGCAAAATACATCGAGTCTTTGCTGAAATTTTCGCTTCAATTTTAGAAGCATCCATGATCATTGTGTCGGGCTCTACATCGACAAACACCGGCTTTAACCGTTGATGAATTAGAACATTTGTTGTAGCAGCAAAAGTCATCGGTGTTGTAATTACCTCATCACCTTCATTTAAATCAGAAACGGCAAGAGCTAAATGTAAACCTGCGGTACAGGAATTTACACCTACTGCTTGATGGCAGCCTATATAGTCTTTAAAGTCTCCTTCGAATCTTTGCGTCTTTGGACCTGTGGTCAGCCAACCTGAACGCAAAGTATCAACTACCTCACGAATTTCATCTCCATCAATCGAAGATAGATGGTAGGGAAGGGGCACTTGTTTGAGATAGGGTTTTGAAAGACTCATGATAGTTCCTTTTTATTTAATTTGGGACAAGTCCAACTCAACAAATTTTATTTTTTCCAGGTCCTTTAAATTATTTGGAGAAAAATAATTCACCACCTTTCCTCCACTAGGTGAAACATTTTGGACCATTAAGGGCACAACCCATCGATCCTCAACTTTTTCCCAATAATCAATAACACTTTCCTTACGATCAATATCCATATTTACACGGAACATAATCGGATCGAGTTTTTCTTTTATGTTGTATTCGGTTTCCACTTTTCCATATTTACCATCCGGACTAATAGATACCTTTTTGACCTTACGTCCTTTTATCGTTATCCAGGGATTTGGAAAAATTCTGTAAGGAATTTTTCTCGGAAATCCTAAGGGATCGCGAGATATATATTTTTTAGTTTTTATATCTTCAGACTGTAAGGGAACTCCGGAAACATGAACAACTGGTTTGGGTTTTTTGAAAGGTACTCGACCTTCAAGGTTAATAAACTCTATTAAAGTGACCTGTTTGCGAAATTTTGGATGCTGCCTGTTATAGATAGCTTCCCAGTTACTACTTTTACGCTCTTTATAATAGGCTTCATTGGTTTGAAAAAGTTCGCGGGCGTGGGAAGCAATATTCTTTTTGGGGTTGGCAATTCCACCGGAATTATAAAAACCCAAAAACACCGCCAAAGCAGTTCCAACAAAGACTAGTTTTAGTAAGGATGATTTTTTTATCATTGCTTTACTTAACGGAAAAATGGGAATTTAAGTTAAATATTGAGAAATTAAGAAATGATTGAAAAATGCTAAGTTATTAACCCATAAAAATAGGTTAATCAATTTTGAAGTGTTTTGGTAATTTTTTCAGCAATGGACGGTGTTATCCCCGGAAGACGGGTCAACTCGTCAGAGGAAGCCTGACGAATATTATCTAAACTACCGAAATGCTGAAGCAGTAGTAAACGGCGCTTTTTCCCAATACCCGGAATATCATCTAATGGGGATTTCAACGAATTTTTGCCACGCAGTTTTCTATGATAATCAATCGCAAAACGATGCGCTTCATCACGGACCCTTTGTAACAAAAATCGAGAAGGTGAATTTTCTTTAAACCACACAGGATCTTTGCGTCCTACAAGATAAACTTCATCTGTATCTAAATTGTTTCTATGTTTTCCCTTGGCAATACAAACCAAATCTATTCGGTGATCCACACCCAGACTTTGTAGAGCTTGGTAACCTGTATTCAAGTGACCTTTCCCCCCATCAATCAATATCATATCCGGGAGAGGTTTTCCTTCATCCAACAACCGAGAGTAACGACGCAAAATTACTTCGGTAAGCATCGCGTAATCATCAATTCCTTGAACCCGAGATATTTTGTAACGACGGTAAGATTTATTTTCCGCAACTGCATTGTTAAACAAAACCATTGAACCCACAGCATGAGTTCCCGAAATATTAGAAATATCAAATCCTTCGATTACCTTTGGGTAATTTTTTAGACTGAGCGAGTCTCTCAATTCCTCCAAACTTCGCGTCGCCACTTCTCCTTTATCTAATTCAGCTCGAATGGCAAATCGTGCATTGTCTTCAGCCATTTTCACCAACTCACGCTTTTTACCGATTTGAGGAATATCTATGTGAATTTTTGAACTTCCTTTGTCTGTCAACCATTGCTCAATAAGTTCTAAATCATCTATGGGATACTGAATTAATATTTCTTTGGGAAGGTTTGGCTCGTCAGCATAATACTGCTTAAGAAAGGATGAAAGCGTTTCACGTTCATCTTCTTCATTTAAATTTTTCATTTTATAAATTTTCTCAGCCACCATTTTTCCGTTGCGGACTATTAATACCTGTACCATTGCTAGTCCATGTTCAGCGCAACAGGCCACAACATCTTGGTTCACTAATGAAGTAGAAATTATTTTTTGTTTGTCCAAAACCGTCTTTACCGCTTCAATTTTATCCCGGAAAACAGCGGCTTCTTCATAGTTTAACTTTTCGGCAGCCGTATCCATTTTAGATTTTAAACTTTTTAATAACTCGGTGTTCTTCCCCTTTAAGAACAAGGTTACATCCTTCACTATTTTGTTGTATTCATCCGTAGAAATTAAACCAGCACAGGGCGCCAGGCAACGCTTCATTTGATAATTTAAACAGGGTCTCCGTTTCGGAGCACCATCTAATGAATCATTACTTTGTCGCAAGGGAAAAATTTTATAAATTAGGCGAATGGTTTCACGTACTTCACGGACCATGGTGTAGGGACCAAAATAAGTGGCACCATCCTTATAAACTCGGCGCACTACTTCTAACCTTGGATAAGTTTCCTGAGTGGTCAACCGGATATAAGGATAATGTTTATCATCCTTAAGCAACACGTTATAACGAGGCTGATGCTTCTTAATAAAATTACTTTCTAGGATGAGTGCTTCTTGTTCAGTTTGGGTGGTGAGAACTTTGATGTCTTTAACTTTACGAACAAATATTCGAGTCCTCGGTGCTAAATCCTGAGATTTGGAAAAATAAGAACGAACACGATGGAAAAGAGATTTGGCTTTCCCAATGTATAAAATGCTCCCCTTTCCATCTTTCATCATGTAAATCCCCGGATTTTTGGGAAGGTTATCTAATATTTCATCGAGTCTTTTTTCAGATTTAGTAGTCGATTTTTCCATAGATCTTTCGCTATAAAAATAATTTTCTTCATTATATAGCAGCCTTCATTGACCTGCCAATTTCTTGGAAAAGCACTCTTCTATGATTGAGAATTGTATCAGTTAGATAATAAATTCTGGAAATACTGAATTAGGATGGTTGAGTAACTACCGGATCCGGATTTTTAGGAGATAAAGTTGATGGATTTTGCTGGGCTGGTGGAAGTACTTTATTTTTTCTGAAAGGTCTCCAAAAAATGGTCAAGAGGATAAGAATTACCAATGAAATTCCACTTATGATTAGCCCTTCAGTAAAACCTACCGGATAAAAGTCAAATTCTAAAGTGTGGCGTCCCGGTCCCAATTGTACAGCGCGATAAAAATGATTAGCCTGCAATATTTTGCGCTCTTCACCATCAACCGTAACCGTCCACCCAGGGAAATATGAATCGAGCAAAACAAGAAATCCGTTACCCTGCTGGTTGGTATGAATCGTTACATGATTGGGACTATACTTAATCGATTCCACTTCACCTTTAAAGTTAGAAGTTTCTTGAAACTCTACCGGCTCACTCAGCAAAACTGTCTGCAACGGATCAAACTCTTCACTGTAATAGGTGTTAAGGAGTTCAAGCTCTTTACCTTGCTCCATTTTTGGTACCAAAAATGCTCGAGGCAAAGCATCTTCAAAATTTTTGAGATGCTCAGGGGTCATTATAGGATAATTTCCGGAAAATGATGTTTTCGCATCCCAAGCTATGGCATATTTCACATTACTTCGCTTCAATAATCGTAATCGCTTTTCGGGAGAAGAATAATATAATAACTCATACCACAAACCTGTATTTTTAAGTCCCATTCCTAGACCCGGTATCCCACTCACATTTTCTATTCCATATTGCATTCCGATATAAGGAACAATGAATTCGAATTGAGAAACTGTACCTGATAGCAGGTTAAATGAGGGAGGCAAATATTTTAAATCGACTTTGTTTATTAAATTTCCAGAATAAATTCGAAAGGGATTAGTTTCTTTTTTTAGTGTTGGTAATACGGCAGGCTCATTTTCATATATTTTTTTATCCACAAAAGGAACTAAACTAAAATTGTTAAATAATAAATCGAGCGTCACCATTAAAGGTAAAAGAATTTTAAAATAGTTTATTTTTACTTTGTTAAAATAAACAAAGATAATTAATAAAGTAAAAATAAAAATTAACACTAATGGAATTAAAAAATCGGAACTCCTAGCATCCACCCATAACAAACTCACGGCTAACATAGTAAAGCTGTTAATTAAAAGCACACTCTTAAGATTTAAATTTTTATTCTTACATCCTTCAATTATCCTGTCAAATACCAAGCCTAAAAGAAAAACCGACGCTATCGCCGAGAGAATAAAGTATTTCTCTGGATATCGAAATACCTTCAACAGTGGATTAAATTTCCATATATATTCATAGAAAAAATTATTTCCTCCTAAGGATAAAAAAATTCCAACAAAAAACACCAATAACCAAAAACGTATGGCCTTTGTATCTCTAAACAAAAAAGCAATTAATATAAAGTTCGCGGCAAATATTCCCATATAAGCAGTAGGAAAAAAGCCCGTTATTCTATTTGGCTCCCCACTAAGGACACGCCTGTTGTAGTCTGGTGCTAATAAAAATGTTGAAAGTTTTTCCAAATCCATTGACCATCCGACATGGTCTTTAAAGGATAATCCTCCTCCGCGAAAACTTAATTCAATCAAGTTATATGTAGGAATTAACTGAAGAGCTGATAACCCAAGGGCCAATGCAACAAAAATACTTAATGCAAAAATCCGTTTTTTAAAAAATGAATAATTTTCATTGCATGGTAGGACAACAACTGAGTAAAGAAAAATTATTATTACTGTAAACACACATACTTCAGGACACGCTCCTAAAGTTTGACAAGCAAGAAAAATTACACCCCAAAAAAAATATTTGTTATTCCCTCTTATTAACCAATATTGAAAGGACAAAAATATTAAGGGGAACCATGCAAGAGAATAAAAAATATTGCTCAATAAAACTGATGAAAGAAAAATTCCTCCTAATAAGGTTGAGATTGTAGAACAATAGGCAGCACCCGGAGAAAAACCCAAACTCCTCACTAAAAAATAAATTGGAAAGGTTAGAATAAAAAAATGAAATAAATAAAATAAATTTATAGCAAACGTATAATTTGGAATATAAAATAAAATACTGGGAGGGTAGAATACCCCGGTATGAAAAGCACCTAAAAAAGAAGTTCCTGATTGAAAGTAAGAAGTCCAAAAAGGTAATTCACCATTTTGGAAGGATTGGGCTAAAAAATGTTTAGTTGGATAAGTAATAAAAGAAAAATCACGTGAGAAAAATGTTTTTCCATCAAATAAGGGGAATAAAAACTCAAGAAAAACTAAAGCTAAAAATAAAAGACTGACCCAGTGAAACGGTTCAATCTTTTGGTTTTCTTTTATGAACATTGAGAAGTTTACGGGGTTATTTTTTAAAGCAAAAATTTATCAATTAAAAAATATTAAATTGATAATATGGAGTGAAAAAACTTCCCGCTTGGATATTCCAAGCGGGAAAGTATGCAGTTAATAAAATCAAACTAAACTATGGAGTGGCAATAGTTCCCGTTTCATCCATACTCCAAGATTTCGTACCTGTGTCTTGCTGATGAGTTGCTGACGCTGTAAAAGAAGCTTCATTATTAGATGCATTAATAGTAACAGATGGAGATTGTTGATATCCATAACTTGGGCTAGAGGCAATGGCGACTGTACAACCATTTGTGGACCCATTATCCGCCCAATAAGCTTTACAGGCTAAAAATACATTGTGTAAGTTAGCTTTTACATCAGCATGGTAAGCACGTTTTTTATATTCGTTAAACTGAGGAATCGCCACAGCTGCCAAAATACCAATGATGGCAATAACGATCAATAATTCAATGAGGGTAAAACCCTTTTGGTTTTTTCTAGCTTTATTTAATCTTTCTAACATTACTACTCCTCCAAAAAACTTAGTTGATAAAAAACTTTAATTAATCTGTCAATCCTCTTGAACCCTTAAATATTCGTTACCCCAGATAAAGCAAACGGTGTGCCAAAAGCGATGTAAGAATTTAATTTTTTAATAAGCCATTTTTCAATTCATTTTAATAACAAAAGTTAAAGAGTTTATTAAATTTACTTTGAATCACCATTTCTTAACGACAATAATTGTCACCCCGTGACCCAAATTTGCATTTTCTCAAAAAAATCTTCCATTTCACCTAGGCATTGGAATAACTAATAGGAATATGTTTGACCCACATAAATCATTTAGAGTAGGAGACTGTTTTCTTTTATTGTGATATGAGTGAAAAGAAATTGACTTAAGAGGAAATATTTGAGCACTCAACTAATATTTCCGGATGAATTAATGTTTACCGTTCCACCTCCCTCCTGATGAATGGCCTGAGCAGAGAAGTTGCTTTGGTTTTTGGTACTTACGGTAATTTGAATGTCCGGAGATTGGACAAACCCATAAGTGGAATTATTTACTTCTGTTTCATCACAATCTTGAGCACTTCCGTTATCTTGCCAATAAGCATAACAAGCAAGATAAAGGTTATGTAGGTTGGATTTTGCATCCCCTTCATAGGCTTGGTTTTTGTAGGCAACATATTGTGGTATTGCCACCGCAGCAAGTATTCCAATAATAGCGATAACGATTAACATCTCGATTAGGGTAAATCCGCTTTGCAGTTTTTTTTCCTTTAGTTTTATTTTTCCGTCTTGGGTTTTCATTTTTTTGTACACAAAGTTTTTATTTATAAATTTTTATAATTTTAAAAGCAAGTGACATACCATTATGTAATGCACCTATATTAGGGGTATATAAATCCTTATTTAATAATAGGTTAAGGCAATCCTATGAAATTACCACCTTAAATTTCCTATCCAATTTTTCCTGAATCTATTTTTATTTAGACAAAATTGGGTTCTAATTACCCTAATTGTCATTTACCTTAGTTGGCTAACTTTTTAAACGATTTTGGATGCGCTAAAATAAAAATTAGGTAGCTTGATGAATCAACCCACACTCAACAAATTAAACATTGGCATTTTAGGTGGCTCTTTTGACCCTGTACATTTAGGTCATCTCCACTTAGCTAATAAAACTTTAAAGGTTTTTTCACTAGATCAAATTCTATGGGTTCCTGCTCACATTTCTCCTCATAAACTAGACCAAAAGCCTACATCTGCCACACATAGGCTAAATATGATTCAGTGTGCATTAACCGATGAACCCAAATATAAAATTTCTGACATAGAAATTCTTCGTCAAGGGGTTTCCTATACCACAGATACCGTCAAAAAATTGACAGAAGAAAACCCAAATGCAAGTTTTAGTTTAATTATGGGATGCGATACTTTTAAGGAAATTCACAATTGGAGAAATTGCGAAGAGTTACTCACACTATGTAATTTAATAGTTTCTAACCGACCGGGTTTCCAAAACGAAGAAGCAGAAAAAACTTTGAATCAACTAAACCTGCAGTATCGCGTGATTCAATCTGATACTTTAAAAAAAACTTATCAATGTCCATCGACGAATAAAACAATTTCGTTTTTTGAAATAAATCCTCTAGACATATCTTCAAGTCAAATAAGAAAAGCCCTTCAAAACGGCGACTCTCTGAAAAAGATGTTGCCACCAAAAGTCGAACGTTATATTATGGAATACCGTTTATATCAAAAAGAATCCCTACCTGAAAATTAATGGAAACACCATTAAACGAACTTCAACAATTAGTGGTAGAAGCCGCTTCCGAGAAAAAAGCTTCCCAAATTATAATCCTGGATTTACGTAAAAGGACTGATTTGACAGACTATTTCTTAATTTGTAGTGGTAACTCAAAAATTCAAGTTCAGGCGATTGCTGATAACATAGTGGAAAAAACCTATGGAACACAATTTAAAGCATCGACCATTGAAGGATATTCGCAGGGAAATTGGGTTATCATAGATTTAGGGGATATTATTGTTCATGTGTTTCATAAAGATGTGAGATCTCACTATGATTTAGAACGTTTGTGGGGAGACGTTCCTGTTGTTGCTGAAATGAGTGGTTAACATTTTCTGGAAGGATATATGGAAAGACAAGATGTAAATTTATTAAAAGAAACTTTATTAGAAATTCGATCCAACCTTTTGGGAGATATCAGAAAAACCCGAAAGTCTAGCCAAGATAAAGAATTCACAGAATTCGTCTCAGACATTACCGATGACGCGGCCCGATCATTCACTCGTCAAATGATATTGAATTTGGGGGAGCATGAGAGAGAAAAACTTAAACTGGTAGAGGAGGCGCTCTACAAGCTTCAGCGAGGAGAATATGGCATTTGTTCCCTTTGCGAGGAAACTATTCCCCCTGCAAGGCTTAAAATTGTTCCTTTTGCTCAATATTGCGTCGAATGTTTAAGTAAAATGGAACACGAAAAAAAGTTGGAAGATTCCACAAACAACAATACAATACTCTAGGATATTTTAGCTATCCCTCCAGTCTGGAGACCTTTTGCCACCAATCGTAAAAAAAGAAGGGTGTTGTGTCCATTAGATTCATCATTTCATTATTCATTCTGGCCGTTTTAACGGTTTATTTTACTTTTCTGAATAACCAAAGCATCGAGGTATATTTCACCCAAAATCATCCGATAAAATTACCAATTGTGGTGTTTATGTTGGGAAGCATTCTTTTGGGTGTAATTCTTACTTCGCTATTTACTAGTTGGGGACGATTAAAAAGTTTTTTTAAATCGGCCAGACAATATCGCTACTTTAAAAAGCGGGAAAAGCAAAATAAAGTTTGGGAAAAAATGAGCCAAAAAGCAGAGAATGCTTTTGCAACCGGTCATGAACAAAAAGGCGTCGCTTTATTTGAGAAAATTCTTGCACAAAATCCTCAGCATATTGGCTCTATAAATCATATTGGAAACCATTATCGAACCCGAGGACAATATGACAAAGCTATTGAAATGCATAAGAGAGCATCTGAGTTGGACCCTGAAAACGTTCATGCTTTGGACAATTTAGCAGAAGACTATGCGGCTACTAATAAATCAGAAAAACAAATAAATGCCTTAGCACGAATTTTAGATTTAGATCCCAATTCTTTACCCACATTAAGAAAACTTAGAGAAGTTTATCTTCAAGTAGGAAATCTAGAAAAAGCTTACCAAGCACAAAAATCCATTTTACCTTTGATTCATGATTCCGGCGAACTAAGTGAAGAACAAGAAAAATTCAGTCAGATTGTATATACAAGAGGTTTGGCACATTATAAAAATAAGAGTATGGACCCAGCCATTACAGAATTCAAACGTTCTATAAGAGAGAATAGTCAGTCACTTCCTGCATATATCACCCTGGGAGATATCTATTTTGAAATGAGCAATCCCAAGGCCGCACTCAAAACCTGGAAAACCGGCTACGAATATACGCAATCCCCCGTTTGTCTTTCCAGAATTAAAAAAGTTTATGAACAATTGAATAAGCCTAAAGAAATTGAGAAAAGTTATCGTGAGGCTATAAAAAATAATGAAAATTCTCATGCTGAAACATTGGTACTTCATTTTGCAAATTACTTATTAGATCAAAATGATATAGAGCAGGCTTTAGAAGTTCTGGAATCAGTAAAAGAACCATCTTTGGCAGTCAGGCTCCTTACAATAAAGGCTTTAAGGAAAAACAATTCTTTTAAAGAGTCTGAAAAAATAACTGAATCCGCTTATGAAAAAGTCTCTGAATCCATAACCGGTTATACCTGCAGTAGCTGTAGCAACAGCCTTGATGAATGGTCCGGATTATGCCCTGAATGCAATTCCTGGAATACGATTAAACCTAACTAATTGTTGCAAAAAAAAACCTCCCTTTTAAAAGGGAGGCTCTTCCTCATTTAATATCAAAAGCTAAAAAACTAGGGATTCATTAATTTAGCATCCATGAGCTTGGTACCCTTAGCATAAGTTTTTGCTGACAAAAGGGTGTCATCATTCAGTAAAAAATATAATCCTCGATCCGGATAACGAGCTACCCGCGAAGACATAGATTTTGGCACGCCATACTTATCTACAAGCGAAGGAAATTTATCCCCTAATTTAATACCTGAATCGAAAGATCCTTTGAATAGTGGGCCAATTTCAATTCCTTCAACAGCAGTCCCACCCGAAAGTGCGTGAATCGTAAGATCATGTTCAGGGTATTCAATTCGTATACTATCTGTTCCGTGAACGGGTCCACGTTGAACAGAGACATACTTTGGAATCCCTAACAATTCCATAGCCTGTTTTAAGGGCATACCAGGTGTAACATTTTCTCCCACTACCAAACCTGGCTCCTTAACTTCAGAAAGTGCTGGAATAGACACTTTTTTCATTCCCTTAGGAAGGGTTTTAGACTCTTCCGCCACCAGGGGGCCACCTAAAAAACTTATTAGTAATGCCATTAAAATTATTTTTCCGAGTTTCACTGTATTCTCCTTAAAATAGGTTCCCAAATCTCAAAATCCATTTGAGAAAAACTCAACCCATCCGTTTACTCATGTTTCGAAATAGATGCTATAAATTTAGTATAAGGCATTTCACGGTAAGTTGAAGTAAAAATAACTTTAATTTTGAGAAGTGTTTTTATTGGAATTTAGGAAAGTTTTAATAAGAAACATATGCGAAAACCCTTAATATTCCGGCAATTTGTTCCTTCTATCTTTTTTCTTTCGAGATTTCTCCCTTTCATATTGCCTTAACTTGTAGGGGTCTTCCTTAATTTTAGCAAATCCTTCATCCCCCTCATCCTCCAACCATAAGTCTTCAAGTGGCAAAGATTTTTTTACAGGCTTTTTAGAAATCTTTTGCAAATATCTATTACCTTCTTCAGCTTCTTTATGAGTTAACCCTCTTTCCATCTCAACTAAATCTTTTCCCGATTTCAGTTTTTTTCTTGCAGCTAAAGCTTCGCCACGTAATCGAATTTCCTTGAAATTGACTAACCCACTTTTCAAATACTCAGGAATTTGTGAATAACCTAACCATGCCCCTACCCAACTACCAATGAGCACACCCAACTTATCTGCTTCTCTCCCCAAACTTAAGGACTCACTCAAAATATTTTCAAATGGAGGATTAATTGACGAAAATAAATGTACCGCCAAGGGTAAAAGAGTTAATACATGACCTTGGGTAGGGTGAAATATTTTATTTCCAATATATTTAGAGGCATTTTCACAAATCCAAGAAGAAACAATTTTATTTTCCTCTTTTTTCTTGATTTGTTTTAAATTGCAAAATGTTTGGCTGATTGCAGAACCCTCCAATTCTTCGAAAGACCAATGGTCAGGAAAATTTTCCCGGAACCAAGATTCAGCCTCCTCGCAAAATTGAATTATCTCGCTTAAAAATTCAGAAACATTAAAGGAAGGTGAGCCGTCATTTATTTCTATATAGGGTTGATTCAAAAGTTTTGCGCAAATAAAACCGTTTAAAGCAGTTCCAATAACTTCCCAGGGGTGAGTGGAAAATAACATTGCCGCTGCTACACTTGTTTTTAACAGTGTTGTTGTATTTCTTTGTTGATACAAAGCGATAGGAACTGCTAATGGAAAACAACTTCCAAAGGCAAAACGATTTTCTGAAATCTCGTCTTTGTCTCTTCCAGGCATCGATTGGATGGCAGCAAACAACGTTCTATCCGGTCGACGAAATACTCCAAAATAACCTTCCGGTCCGCTGACCCCCATTTTTATGAATTGGGTAACAAGGTCTTCATTATTAAATTTTCTTTTATTTAATAAAACCTCACACACTGAAAGCGCTAATTGGGTTTGAGCTCCATACAATCCCTGCATTCTATACCGTTTGATCCCCTTGCCTATGTATGGGCGAATATCTTTATAATCATCTACCTTTTTATAATATTGCTGAATCGTTTCTGGCTTCAAACCTTTTACGGATTGACCTAAAGCGTCACCCATGGTCATACCAAACCAAGAACCAAGTATTTTATCCTGTAAATCTAACATCATAACTTTGGAGATACTCAGCTAACATCCATTAGAGGAGTTGCTTCATTTTGATTTGCTAAAAATAAAGGAATAGATTTGTTGGAAAGAGAACGACGAACTGCGGAAATCGCTTTTTGAGGATGGTTATTCGATTCACTTAAATGCATTAAGACTATTTTTTTCAGATTAGGATGCTCTACCGATTTTAATAATTCGGCACAATCTTCGTTGGATAAATGCCCATGAGATCCCAGTATTCTCTGTTTCAAATGCCATGGATATGCACCCTCTTTAAGCATAGGAATGTCGTGGTTTGCTTCCACCAATAGCGTGTCCGAATTTTTTAACTTTTCTTTAACAGAGGGTGGAACGGACCCTAAATCTGTTGCATGTCCTAATTTTTTATCACCGCATCGAACCACAAATGCAACCGATTCAGCTGCATCATGAGGAGTGGGGAACGATTCAACGTTCAAACTTTTTACTTCAATATTATCTTGTTGGGAAATACGCCGCCATCCCGTTGTCAATCCATAAGATTGCCTGGCTTTTCTAAAAGTCCCTTCAGTGCAATAAACGGGAATCTTATATTTTATTGCTAAGGTGCCTACACCTCGGACATGATCGGAATGCTCATGAGTAATAAAAAGGGCATCAATATTATCCAGCGTTCTCTTAAGCAGAGCTAATCGAGTGGAAAGCGACCTTGCACCAATTCCAGCATCAATTAAAATTCTAGCGTTCCCTCCTTCAATATAAAGAGAATTTCCTTTACTCCCGCTAGACAAAACCGAAAATTTAAAAATGATTTAACCTTTCCAAAAAATTAATTCTTAGGTGGTTAATCATACATGGAATTGATTGTTGTAGGTTAATTTTTTTGAGGGAAAGACAATAAAAAAAACTGGGTACCCTACATCAAGGAATTTTTATATAGGCATTTTGATTAAAAAAATTTAAACTTTCTTATGTTCTTTAACTACTTTCATGGCATCCATTAAATATTGATGGTTCGATTGAGACAATTTTACTGCAAGACAAAAGCTTTGAGGAGATTTTCTTCTTTTTGGTTTTTTGTCGCTTGGCTCACAACGAAGCACTTCAACCTTCAAATGAGCATTTCGAATTTTCTCATCATCCGAAATAATTTCTATAGATAACTCTGTACTTGGCGGAAATTCTCTTTCTAACTCAATAGCAAAACCACCGACGGTTAAGTTTTCAATATTTCCCTTGAGCTTTTCGTCTTTAAAATAAACGTACACTTCCAAAGGATAGTCAATCCTGGGGAATCCTCTATTATCCTTTGGTTCAACATTTTTACTACCACTAAGATTTAACATTTTTCTCCATCCATAAAAAAATTAATGATCAATTTGAGCTTTTTGAAGTTTTCCGCTGTAGTCAACATAAACTGATTTCCATTCAGAAAATATTTCTAAAGCCGCGGTTCCCGCCTCTCGGTGACCGTTTCCAGTTCCTTTTGTCCCCCCAAAAGGAAGTTGTATTTCTGCTCCAATGGTGGAGGCATTAATATAAGTAATTCCAGTATCCAAAGTTTTAATAGCCTGGAATGCTTGGTTTACGTTTTTAGTATAAATCGCCGAGGAAAGCCCAAATTTAGAATCATTAACAATTTCCACCGCTTGATCCAAATTGTTACATGGAATTATTCCTAAAACCGGCCCAAAAATTTCCTCTTGGGCAATGCGCATTTTTGGTTTTACATCGCCAAAAATTGTAGGCTTATAAAAATATCCATTTTTACATCCCTTACCTGTCTCAAAATCTCCTCCTGTTAATAAAGAGGCTCCTTCATCTTTCCCTATCTGAACATAATGATGAACTTTATCTCGTTGTCCTTCATTGACAAGTGGTCCCACATCAATTTTTGAATTCAAGCCATCTCCCACTCGCAATGATTTTGCACGAGTCACCAACAATTTCGTAAATTTCTTTATTATCTTTTTGTGGACGATGACACGACTACATGCAGTGCAACGTTGACCTGTAGTTCCAAATGCACCAAACAACACTCCTTCAACTGCTAAATCCAAGTCAGCATCATCCATCACAATAATGGCGTTCTTTCCACCCATTTCCAGCGAGTATTGTTTCATATTCTTTGCACAACTCGACGCAATAATTGCACCAGTATCTGTTGAACCCGTAAAAGATACTAAGTTTATCTTTGAGTGCTCCATCAGAGGAGTTCCAACACTTCCACCGGACCCCGTGACCAGATTCAAAACACCGGGTGGTAAACCGGCTTTTTCAAAAATTTTCACAAAATTCACTACCGATAATGGAGTGTCTGTGGCTGGTTTAATTACCACAGTATTTCCACATACAAGGGCAGGAATCAATTTCCACGAGGGAATAGCCAAGGGAAAATTCCAAGGAGTAATTGCAGCTACCAAACCGACCGGCATTCGGACAGACATACAAAACTTGTCCGATAATTCAGAAGGAACAGTTTCGCCCAATAATCTTCTTCCTTCACCGGCTGTATAATAAGTTAAGTCAATAGCCTCCTGCACATCTCCACGGGCTTCGGAGATAATCTTTCCCATTTCCCGAGTCATGTCCTTAGCAATTACATCTTTATTTTTCACTAAAAGTTCAGCAACCCGGTAAAGAATTTCTCCCCGTTTGGGAGCGGGAGTTTCTCTCCACATCTTCTGAGCATTTTCAGCAGCCTCTACTGCTTCTTCTACGTCTTTTTGATTGGATTTTGGAAAGCGTCCTAAAGTTTCTTTGCAATTCGCAGGATTAACATTTTCAAAAGTTTCACCACTTGCAGATGACTTCCACTTTCCATTGATGTAATTTTTATATTCTTTAGCCACGATTTACCTCCTTAATCCCATCATTGTTTCAAAAAAACAAAATGAAATTTTTCAAAAGGTTGTTATCAAACCTATTATATATTTCCTTCGTGGCGTCAAAGTTTTTATTTATGAGCCTTTGACAAAAAGTGCCTATCTTTCGAATATAACAGTGGGAGAGAGGAAGTCAAGATGAAGAATTACCTAAAATTAGGTTAATTGATTTACAATAGCTTGATCAAATGTTGTTCTGTTACATGATCAACAATTTCAACTTTTCCAATTTCTTTAACCAAAATAAACTTCATTTTTTTGTCTCTTACTTTTTTATCTAAATACATAGCATCTAAATATTTATCTTTGGAATACTCCGGCCATTGAGTCGGCAAATTAAACTGTTTTATTAAACCTTCGATTCTTTCTACCGTTTCCTGCAAACACTTCCCTAATGATTGCGATAACTTCGCAGCATAGACCATTCCCATTGCTACCGCCTCTCCGTGTTTATACCGGGAGTATTGGGAAAGTGCTTCAATAGCGTGACCAAAAGTATGACCAAAATTTAGTACCATGCGATAATTACTTTCGGTTTCATCTTTTTCCACCACTTTTGCTTTAATGGAACAAGACGTTTTAATAATATGAATCAAAGTTTCGGCATCTTTGCTTAAAACCTGATCCACATGATCTTCCAAATACGAAAACAGATTTGGGTCTTCAATAACGCCATACTTAATGATTTCAGCCAAACCTGCTCTGAACTCAATATCAGGAAGGGTTTTGAGAGTTTCTAAATCTATTATTACGGTTTTAGGTTGGTAGAAAGCACCGATTAAGTTTTTCCCTTTTGGGTGGTTCACAGCAGTTTTACCACCCACGCTGCTATCCACTTGAGCTAATAAACTTGTAGGCACTTGAACGTAGGGTACGCCTCGTTGGTAAGTAGCAGCCACAAATCCCGTTAAATCCCCCACAACTCCACCTCCCAGAGCAAACATCAAAGTTCTTCTATCACACTGTGAGTCCACCAAATGGTCATACACAGTTTGTGCAATCTGAATAGTTTTGTGCGTCTCACCTTCAGGAATTTCAAAAATATCGGATTCAAGTCCAATTTGTTGGAGAGCTTTCTTTAAGGTTTCTCCATACAATCGGTGGATGGCAGGGTTAGTAACTATTAATGAACGTTTATAATCTGAAAAATTAGGAAGGAAATCCCCAAGTTTGGGGAGGAATGATCGGCCAATTAAAATATCATAACTTCTATCGGCCAGATCAATCCTTAATTTATTCATGAACCTCCAGGACTTGTATCCCTAACAATGGTCGGTGTTACAAAGATTAATAATTCTGAAATATCATCTAATTGGGATCTATTTTTAAATAAATATCCCAAAACAGGAATCTTATGTAAATAAGGAATAGCTCCTTTATTTTCTTCAGATTCCTTTTGATACAATCCTCCTAACACAGCAGTTGAACCATTGTCAACCAATACTTCCGTTTGTGCTTCTTTAGTAATAATAGTGGGAACACCCAATACTGGATTATCAAAGTCAGCCTGGTTTTGCTTCGCTTCGATTTTCATGTAAATATCTTCCTCAGCTGTAATATGAGGAGTAACTGTCAATCTCAGGTCAGCGTCAACCCATGCAATTTTTGTCCCTTCATTAGCAGAGGTCGTTTGATATGGAATTTGTTGTCCACTTTTAATTAATGCTTCTTTATTGTCCAAAGTAGTTACCTTTGGATTGGCAACGGTTCTGGATTTTCCTTGCTCTTCCAATGCTTCTATTTGAATATCTAGAGCGTGGTCTCCATTACTTGTGAGTAAGCTCACACCGAAAGACCCTGCAGGAACTCCACTGGGAACGCCTAAGTCAACAATAAAGTCATTAATTACTTCTCCTGTAACCGCAGGATCTAATTGACCTCGAGTATTTCTAGACCCACCAAAAGAAATAATTGAGGGAAAGCTATCAGCTTTAAAAGTTTTCTTTCTGGCAAAGACTCCCCAATTGATTCCCAATTCCTGGGCGAAGTTTCGACGAATTTCAATAATTTTAGACTCGATCATGACTTGAGGGGTTTGCACATCCAAGGTTCGTATTACACTTGTCATTTCGTCTACTTTTACTTGGATGTCTGTCAAAATAAGAGTATTAGTTCGAACATCTGCTGTAATATTGCCGCGATCCTGGCTGGCCAATCCTTTCAGGTTGGTCACCATATCATTGATATCAGCATAATTGATTCGGATCATTTCTGTAACTAATGCTTCCGTTTCCTGATCGGCCATTAAAGTAGCCTTGGGTGCAATTCGGATAACATTGAGTTCACATACTCTCCCTAAAGCATTATTTTCTAAGATCAACTCTAAAGCAGTATTCCATGGTACATCAATCAAACGAATATTAGCCGCACCTGTCACGTCAGGTGATAGAACCACATTAAATCCGCTTACTTCAGAAATAATTCGGAAAATATTTTTTATATTGGCATTCTGGAAATCTAAATTTATGGGTTCTTTATCTCCTCCCAGTATTTCTGCACAGGTATCAGTTCTTCCTTTGCCTACGCCTTCTGTATAAATTGAAGACTCAACACCGCCCACCTCTGAATTACCTGTATTCTCTGACACCTGGGAGGAATTATCTGATTTTGTTGACGCGGAGATCAATTGGACTTCCAAAACATTGGTTCCTGGTTTCAATATCTCATAGGAAACTGCACTAGAAAGCCCAATCTCTAAACGTAATACTTGCGCTTCTTCAAAATAAATAACTCGAATTGCAGTTACATCCTCTTTATTTACTTCTGTCACATTAGGTATTGAACCCTGAACGGCTCCCGGAAAATCAAGTACCAAACGAAGAGGATTCACTAATTTGAAAGCGGTATAATTAAGCGGTTGGGTGGATTTAATAGAAACGGTTACTCCACCATTTTCTGATCGGGTTGAAAGATCTGTTAAAGTGGGCAAAACATTCGCGTCCCCTGAGTTTGGATTTGCCTCAGCTACTTGTATTTCCACTGATGGGGGCGAGTTAGCTGGATTTTGGGCATCCTTTGCAAAACCTTGGATGGAAATCCCAAGGAAACACAAAATGAAAAGTATGTATAACGTCTTTTTTGGAAAAGCGTGTGTTCTCACAATATTATCCTCACTCAATTTTCAACCATTTGGTTAAACTCAATTAACTGAGTTACCGAAAAAATACTTCCTTTAAAATCTCGAACTCTTTCAACCACAATTATTTTTTCCTGATCGATAGATTCCACCACTCCATAATTAGGGCCAATTAACGAACCTACTCGCACCGTATGCCCCATAGTGTCCTGGGTTTCTACAAGAGCAACTGTACCAAAACCGTCCCACAAAACTCCGGATAACTTCAAGTTTTGAATTTCAGCTTGAAGAGGAGTCTTTACTAGTTGATCTGCATAATTCCGAGCTTTTTCGATCAGTTTTTTATAGTTGTTCACCTCATTTTCAAAATCAGATTGGGAAAGACCTTCTAAACGTTTTTTGTTGCGAAACGATGTTGCATAATATTCCAGATCTGAATACAGCGTAGGATCGATCTGTTTAAGTTTTTTAAATAATTCATATGGAATCGTATTTAGATCCTTAATTTCTTCATCAAACCTTTTTTTCTTGCCCTTGTCTTCAGTAGGTACTTGCGCAACCACTGGCGGAGGTTCTTCTTTCACCAAAGGATCAAAAGGATCTCTCCGGTTAGTGAACATATAACGGAGTCCAGGTGAGAAAACGGTTTTAATAGTTTCTTTGTCTTGTTCGCTGGCTTCTAAGATTGTTAATAAACTGTCAACTCGGCGACGGGCTTTTCGATTCATTACTCCAATTCCATCCGCATTCCCTCTTTTATCGGCCTTATTAAACCATTGTCCTTCATCCGATTCGTAAAAGGAGACTAGCTTATTGAGCTGCTTATCAGTTAAAGATCTATAACGAAATAAGTCTTCAATTAAATGCAGTGACCTCTGGTGCTCCCGTTGCTCCACTTTCATTTTGGTTATTAGTTTTTCCACATCTTCAGCTTGAAGCTCTTCATTGAGAGGACCTACGGTTCTTAAAATCGAGGCTTTATTATCAAGATCATAATTGACAACCGTTCTTGCATTTTCCAGTCTATCTACTAGAGTAAGCCTCGATTTTGACGGAGGATTCTTAGTAATTTCCTGAACAAACTTTTTGTAACCCCTGGAACTGTTTAAAGATTCATGTTCTAAACGGACCACTTTTCGTCCTAATTTGCTTTTAAAAAATTTAACCGCTTTTCGAATATGTCTATTGTTATAGTCTTTTAAAATTCTTCGATATTTTGTTTTGTAGAAATCATTTAAATTAAAAGAACCTTTATAAACTGAATTAATTAAATCAATATGCTCGGCGGAAAGACCGATACTTTGCAGCATTTTTGTACCTGTAAAAATATCAGGTGGAAGCTTCATCTTTGATAAAATTCGCTTCTCTTTTTCCATGCCACTCACTCTATACAACTCTTTTGACAAAGATTGTTTGTTTGAAGATTTTTTTGCAATTGCCGCTGCCGCATCTTCATTAAGTAAACCAATGGGGGAGAAAAACATTCCTGCCATTAGAATTAAGCAAATCATGAACTTTATTGATTTCACTCTCATAAGAGAACCCTTATCTCTCCAAGAAGAATTATTGATCGTCACAGAACCTCCGCTCCTTCGATATAGGCATAGGTATTGGCTTTAATTGAAGTTTGCAATCGATCCACATCCTGCAATTCAGTTTTACCGGTTGCATCTTTCTTTATTTTTTTAGCGGGTTTAATTTCCATTTTAAGGTCAGAAATATTAACCAACCGGAGTAAACTTTGAAGCATATCGAAAAAACCCGCCGTCCGATAATATTCCCCTGAGAAAGTAATAGTCACGGGAATTTCTTTATAGAAATCATTGTCTTTAGCCTCGCCCATTTTAAAATTTAAAATTTGAAGGCCTAAAAATCCTGCCACATCACTTAGTTTATTTAACAAATCAGGAATTTCCTCAGGAAGTGGTAGCTGCCTTTTTTTCTCAACTAAGGTCCCTTCCAATGTCGCAACTTGTTTCACTACTACATCCATTTGACTGACTGCTTTTTTATATTTTGCAAGCTTATTTCTAGTACTAACCTTTTTTTGTTCCAAGGAGGCATATTCCACCTGCTTGTCTTCATAAACAAAAAAGTAATACCCAGCCAAAACTCCCATACTTAGGACTCCAGCCACTATCAGCATATGGACAAACTTTAAATTCTCTAAAGAGTGGTAAGGTAAACGATCAAATATTTTTTCTAAGACCGATTTCATAGATTGACTTCCTTAAGCTTGAACATCAGATTTCATTACATGGCAATAAATTGTAAATTCTCTAATCGGATTTAAACCAATCCATATTTCTTTGGTGGAGAACAACAATACATGATCTAAATAAGGGACCCCTTTTAGTTGATCTAAAAAGTTCACTACCGATTGATCTGATTTTCCCAAACCTTTAATCTCAATAAATTGGTCATCTCCCGAGGCTTGGTTTTTGCTTTTGGGATCAATTGGTTTTGATTTTTTATTTTCAAGAAATACAAAAGGAATTCTCTTAGCTTTTACTTCTTTTGATGTTAGTTGATCAATAGTTTTCAACCAAATATCCTCGGGAATACTTTGCCCTACGTCATCAAGGATTTCTGTTGTTCGACTTCGCTTTGTTCTTAATTGATCTATTCCGGTAATAATTTTGTTTAATTTAGATTCCTGTTTTTTTAATCTTTGTACTTTTTTATATTTAGGATCTAATTGAGCCACTTCCACTTCAATTTCTCTAACATCATCCTTCAAATTGGCAATACTTGCTGTTTCAAATACCCAATTAACTCCACAAATCGCAATAAAAGCAAAAATGACGCTCACCGATGTAGTGAGTTGCTTTTGAATAACAACTTGACGGACAATTTTGTTATAGTCGATTAAATTGATTCGAATCATAAGTAATCAAACCTTCTGGTTGCAAGCCCTACAGCAACTGACGCCATAGGAGACATTTTTCCCAAAGTACTCTGGTCAAATTTTCTTGAATTGACCTTAATTGATTCCATGGGATTAAAAATTTCTACTGGAATGGCAAAACGTTCAGCCATTAAACTATCGACTCCGGGGATTAAAGAGCCACCACCACACAAAAATACTTGGTCTACCTGACTATTGGAAGTGGAACTAAAAAATTCAAATGATTTCTGTACTTCCTCAAGAATGGGTTCAAAACAATCCAAGATTAGGTCAACCACTTCTTCTTTATCAATATTACTCCGTGGCATGACGCCCAATTTCATCGACTCAGAATCCCTAAATTCAAAACCATACTGGCTCATCATTTTTGCAGTACAAACGTCTCCACCCATAGGAATATCTCGTGTAAAAGAGGTAATCCCATTCATCAAAATATTTAGGTGAGTAAACGATCCACCCAAATCAATGATTGCCACGGAGCCCATATCAAAAAGATTCCTGGATATGCTTAAGGCATTTACTACCGCAAAAACATCCAGATCAATAATGACCGGTTTCAAACCTGCGGCGGCTAACACATCAGACCGACTGTCGATAATTTCATTTTGAACTGCAACTAAAATAATTTCTTGTTTTTCTTCATCTTCATCTTCAAAGTCATGCAGATCTTCTTTAGGGGTCGAATTTTCCACTACCTGGAAATCAATTTGAACATCATCAATATCAAATGGAATGTATTGTTCTGCCTCCTGATCAATGATTTCTTCTAATTCTTCTCGAGGCATCATAGGTACTTTTATTTTTTTAATAATTACCGCTTCACCCGCTACTGATGAAATGGCATATCTTGTGTCTACTTTTTCTGCTTTAACCAGTCGAGTGAGTGCGTCCACCACATGATCCTCATCACGGACAATTCCATCAACGACCGCTTCCTGCTCTAAGGGCATCACTCCAAAAGAAGATAGTTCATATTTATTTTTTGATCCCATTAATTGAGCCACCTTAATTGAGTTTGATCCAATATCGACAGCTAATAATGGTGTGTTTTCAGAAAGGAACATGAATTTTTCCTAAAATAAAGTTACCTGCTAAAATCTTGAAGAACTCGGCTAATTTCATGAGCTTTGCCGATTAAAGTTTTTATTTTCTTAGCTTAATCCTGGCTCTTGAAGTACCCGGGCTAGAATTTTCACCAAAAACTTTTTCCCGATCCCCTAATTTAAAACCTAGAGCTAAAATAATTTTCCGCTTAGTGTCCAGCCGACAATCCATTCCTTTTTCAATACGATCTAAGGTTTGAACCGTTACATCCGCTTTTCTTGCTAACTCAGCCTTACTCATCATCATTGATTCTCGAATCCGGCGAACATTATTATCGTGGGTCAATACCCTTTCCTTCCTAAGTGGCATGCGGGTCTTCTAAAAAGTTTGTTATTTTACTGTTTTTAAAGGGGTTAATTTCATGATAAGGGAACCCCTAAATTTAGTCAATAACAATTGAAAAAAATGTAAATTTAATCAAATTTATATTTATTTCCTAAAAAGTTTTTTGCAAGTTTATGTATAAATACGGAGCTAAAAGAGCAAAAATCGATTCAATTCTTATTAACATTTAATAGCTATACACTAAGTGTAAAGTTAAAATATAGTTTTTCCAACCTAAATCTATTAATTCAATAAAAAAAGATTTGGTTATTAATAAGCTCATTTGGGCAAGCTGAAATCTTTTTTGGAAACCCAAAGTTTTTTGGTTAAAATCATCGCACTATGAAACAAGTGTATTTAGAAACTTTTGGCTGTCAAATGAACGTCGCTGATTCTGATCGTATGGAACTTTTATTATTTAATTCCGGATATCTGCGTACGCCTCACAAAGAAGATGCAGATTTAATATTGATAAATACCTGTTCAATCAGGGAAAAGGCAGAACAGAAAGTCTTTTCTCTTTTTGGAGGTATGCGTTCCTTGAAAAAAGAAAACCCTGATCTGATTTTTGGTTTAGCCGGGTGTTTGGCACAACAAGAAAAAGAACAGCTTGTTAAAAAAATTCCCCAATTGGATTTAATTATAGGTCCAGATTCAATTGAAGATATTCCCTTGGCGGTGGAACGAGTTTCCAGTGAGCGAAGGCCTGTAATCTGGACAGAATTTGACAAAAATAGTAACTATTCCATACAACAGACAAAGATAGTCCAGGCCCCTGGTCCCAGTGTTTTTGTAAACATCATAAAAGGATGCGATAAGTTTTGTAGCTTTTGTGTAGTTCCCTTTACTCGAGGTCGCGAAAAATCCCGAGAAGCCTTAGAAATTTATGATGAAATTCAACAACAAGTGGAACTTGGTGCAAAGGAATTTGTTCTTCTTGGACAAAACGTAAATGCTTATGGGAAACGTGGGATGGATACACCTGTTACTTTTCATGAATTACTTTATAAAATTTCTGAAATCCCGGGAGTGGAGCGTTTACGATTCATTACGAGCCATCCCAAAGATTTTACCCGTGAAATAATTTTTGCTTATCGGGACATTCCTAATTTAATGAATCATCTTCATCTTCCTGTTCAAAGTGGTAATAATCGGATATTAGAAAAAATGCGTCGCAACCATACCGTAGAAGAATACTTAAGTCTCATAGAAGAACTAAAATCAGAAGTTCCAGGTATTGCAATATCAACAGATATTATTGTTGGGTTTCCGAGTGAAACTCAAAAAGAGTTTGAAGATACCTTAAGTTTAATGAAAAAAGTTGGATTCAATAATAGTTACATGTTCTCTTATAGTCCGCGACCTAATACACCCGCCCTTGAATTTGAAGACACGGTTTCTGAAGAAGAGAAAAAAGAACGTCTTCAACAAACGATTCATTTGCAAAATCAATTAACTGAAAATCAGGGAATAGAATTTTTAGGAAAACAAGTAGAAGTTTTAATTGAAAGTAAAACCTCTCGTAATAATATGAATTTTAAAGGAAGAAATCCCGAGTATTGGATGGTTATCTTTAAAGGCGGGAAAGATCAATTGAAACCAGGAGATACGGCAACCATCCAAGTAGAATCAGTTTCAGGACATGTTCTTCACGGGTCTCTCGTCAATTAATAAATTCCTAACTGATAATATACATCTTCTTCAAGTCGATCTAAATTGGGTTGCACCATATGGACGGCCATTCGCATATCGCGAATACTTTTTATTTCAGGAGGATTATTCCTTTGCGATAAATTAGTTAAAGCCTCTAAACAAAAAGTATCTAATTCGGCCAATTGTTCAATTATTTCTTCAGGAAGATCTTCTAAGTTAACTAAATTGGCTTCTAAAAATCGCATCATTTCTATTAAACGAATTTTTATTGAAACAACGCTTTTTCTTATTTGTGTAATCAATTTTGATTCTGGAAATTCAAGCTCTTCATATATCTGGTGAAGAAGTTTTCTTAATAATCGATAAAAAGCATTACTTTGCTTCTGATTAAAAAAACTATCTTTTTTGGCACCAAATAAAAGATCAAATATAATTTTAATTTCAAACCCTTGATCATCCAAAAGTGTAATAAGAATCGCCTTGAATTCATTTTCTGTTATGGCTAAACCCATATCTTCAAAAATATTTTGTAGCGACCCAGTTCGACCCACTGGTTTTTTCTTAATGACTTCAAAAACTGAATCCGTATTGCTTTCTGCAGCTTGCAATAAAAATTGAATTTCACCACTGGGTCCTCTGCCTAAAGTATAAGAAGTAAGAAACTCTGCAAAATTAATTAGTGAAAAAGCGGGTGCAAATTTATTCAGTTCCTGAAAAGAATAGAACAAATAAAGTATCTGTTTTTCTAAACTGGCAATTTGGAATTGAGGCTCCGCACAAAACTGAGCTAAAGTTTTTTCTAAATGAATATGGAAATACCTTAGCTTTAGTTGATCCTGGCGCAAATCATTATTTCCATAAGGCTGAACCTCAAATAGTCCTTGTTCGAAATCTTTCAAGCAAATTTTTAAGGCATCACCAATACGCCAGTTTACTTGCTGAGAATATTTCTTAAGATCCCAAATTGTTAAATCCACTTTGCTTTTTCCAGGTACCCAGGGATTCACTAAGATATGGTCAGGGAAATGACGCTGGCTAGAATATTGATAAAAAGGCATCACCTCATCGATAAAAAAAGATTTCTTCTCTTTTGGAATTTCCTCTCCATTTAGATCTATTAATGTAATTTGAGATTCTTTTAGCTCAACTGATAAAAAGGGAATAAAGCGATGACCCGCCAGAAGAATTTTTCGATCTTTTTCAAATTTACTAATCTCAATTACGATGGGCATGGAGCCTATATGTTGAAATACTGCTGAATAGGGCACATAACTTTTTTGATCGATGCCGATTAAAAAATCATGGTCGAAAAGTTTTTGCCGCAAATCTTTTAAGGTAGAAGGAGCAATCCGGCGATGCCAATGTTCTTGGATTCTAGAAACAAATTCATCTGCCGTAAATGGCGCATGGGATTCACGTATTAAGTTTTCTGCTAATTTATGAAGGGTGAGCCGCTTTGTCATGGGCAGAAGCAGGAATGGTCAGAAAAAATTATTTTTAAAAAAAGCTGATTTGAAAACCCATCAACCTGGAAGGTCTGATACTTATAAATTTTAACGGGGTTGATGTTAACATAAAAAGTTATACCTGTTAAATGTTTTATCGGACCCATTTTAAACCGTCCAAAAAAATATTTTTATTTAAAAAGATAAATTACAAACACCCTGTCCAACTCTTAATAAAACAAAGACTAAATAAGAAAACTTGAAATTATGGATTTGCCCATCAACAGTTGTAAAGATAAAACCATTGATTTTTTTCCTAAGAATTAGGTAAATTTGTATCAACATATAAATTATTAAAATTAGGAAAGGGGGAAAGTGATGTCTCATCAACACGATATCGAAATTACTTATAGAAGAATTTTTAATCGACTAAAAACCCGTAAAAAGTTTTCAATTCGAGCCATTGAAGGGGAAACAGTAACAATTGAACAAGATGAAGAAATTTGTGGTCAGAAAGAACCTAGAACCTTTGTTTTTAATAGTGAAAAAGAACTTGAAGAATTTGTAACCCAAGAAAATCAAATTGAACGGGATATCGAAGGCCAACTTTCTGGCGACCAAATGCCCTATAGATAAAAGTGGGTAATACGACTATTTAAAAAATGGATTCACTTTTTGATCTTCCAAGATCCATCGGCCATTTGGACTTTTTCACCAGATTGTGCATTGTCACGGTTGAGGCTAGCTGAAATGGACTGAACTTTTGGAAGGCCCCCTTCAGAAAAGTGGGTATTTGTGGCTAATATTCTTTCGTAAATTGCCATTCGGTCTTCATTTTCCTCTTGGACCAGGGACATAACAAAATTTTTAAATTTAATATTCTTTTTAGTCTCAGGTATTTCAAAAAATTTTAATAGACCCTTATTTGATTCGCCGACGCAACCGATCTTTTTAAATCGTTGAATATCATCATGATTAAATTCCTGCCTTTGTTTGGCTCGAATGGCTTTTAATTTTCCCGGAGGAATTTCGGAAACGCTCTTCAACTTACCGTTTTCATCCACGGATCGAACAGAAGCTAAAAGAATTACATCATTGCCTATTTCCTCGTAACTCCCTAATACCTGATTCTCTAAAGCAGTTTTTTGGTCGACTACTGTGACATTCACATCCGCTAAAGATCCACCGCATCCTGAAAATAAAACTCCAGAGGAAAATAAAATCAAAATTTTTTGACGGATTCTCATTTTGCTTCCTAAAAAGGATATCCTAAAAATTCATTAAACATGTTAATTAAATCTTCGGAGAACAATTGCCGAATTTTTTGATCCAAATGAAATACAATTACTTATAGCAATGTTAATTTGTTTTTCTCGTGCTTCATTAGCAATATAATCCATATCACATTCAGGATCCGGATGCTCTATATTAATTGTAGGTGTAAGCAACCCTTTAGATAATGACAATGCCGTCACAGAGATACCTAAAGCTCCTGAAGCACCCTGCGGATGTCCAATCATGGATTTCGTGGAGCTTACAGGAACTTGCATTGCAAATCCATTTAAGGCCTGTTTGACAGCAAATGTTTCTATTCGGTCATTCATCACCGTAGACGTTCCATGAAAATTGATGTAATTAATATCCTCTTCATTTATTTGAGCATCCTTCATCGCCAATCTTAACGCTCGAGTCGATTGCTTTCCATCGGGCATAATGGCAACACGATGATATGCGTCGCAAGTGGTTCCATAACCAATGATTTCAGCATAAATTGACGAACCCCGTTTTTTAGCATGTTCTAATTCTTCAAGAATAAACATCCAACTGCCCTCTGCAAGTACAAACCCCTCACGATCTTTATTAAAGGGACGTGACCCTCTTTCAGGATCTTCATTAAAATGAATTGGATTGGCTTTCATTCTTTCAAAACCAGTCATCATTGCAGGAGTCACACAGGCCTCGACTCCACCTGTTAAAAACCAATCCTCCTGACCAAATCGGATCGCGTTAAATGCATAACCCATCGCATCCGTAGAACTGGTGCATCCATTTGAAATAACATGGCTACGGCCTTGTATTCCAAACTTCATTGAAACTTCACTAGAAAGCATCCCAACTAAAGAATTAGAAATTGCATAGGGACTAATTTTCTTTTTCTGATCTGAATAAAAAAAATGAAATTGTTTTTCAGAAAAATCGAAACCTGAACCCCCTGTTCCAACTAAAACTCCCAAGCTTTCCTGATCTTCTTCAGAAAACTCAGTAAAATCAATCCCTGCATCATCAAATGCCTCTTGAGAAGCAGCTACACATAAAGGTACTGTCCTGGGAAGTTTTTTTAAATCCTGGTCCGAATAATATTGAGTGGGGTCAAACTCTGAAACTTCACCCGCAATTTGGCATTCAAGACCATCGGGATTAAAACTTTGAATTTTGTTTATACCGCTGATACCGTTACAAGTATTTTCCCAAAAAACTTCTTTGCCCATTCCATTGGGACTCATAACTCCAATACCGGTCAGCACCACTCTGCGAGGAAACATAAAAATTCATATTAACGGTTACAGAAATTCAATAACGAGAAAATTTTATCATAACTGAATTCACCACAGACAAAATATATCGTTCAGAAATAGAATACTTAACTTTATGTCCAACTTTGTTAAAAAAAAGAAACTCTTTCAACCTATTTTAAAATTAGAAAAATTAATGTTAACCTTTGAAAAACAACTTTTTCCTTATGGATGAGAGGTTATATTTTGAACTCTTCTGCATCTTTACAACAACAAATTGGACAAATGATCATCTCGGGATTCCATGGAACAACAATAACCCCTGAGACAGAAGATCTAATCCGAAATCGTAATATTGGCGGTTTAATCCTCTTTGGACGAAACTTCGAATCTCCCAATCAGTTGTATCACCTTATAAAAGATTTACAAAGTTTGGCTTTGTCCTCCAATCCCGAATGGCCATTATTCATTTCTGTGGATCAGGAGGGAGGAAGAGTCGCCAGATTAAAATCTCCTTTTACCGATTATCCTCCACTTTGTTGTTTGGGTGAAGCCCAATCAGAGTCACTAACCATTCGATTTGCCAAAGCCTTAGCAATTGAATTGCTAGAGGTAGGAATTAATATGGATTATGCCCCTGTCCTGGATGTCCACACTAACCCGAAAAACCCTGTCATAGGGGATCGAGCTTTTAGCTCCTCTCCATATGAAACTGCAAAATTAGGCAACGCTTTCATTCAAGGGTTCCGCCAAGCAGGCATAATACCTGTGGGTAAACATTTTCCGGGTCACGGAGACACCCATTTAGATTCGCATTTAGATTTGCCGTATGTAAACCGTTCTAAAGAAGTCTTGGAAAATGTCGAATTAATCCCCTTTAAAGAAACCATCGAAAAAGGTCTGGATGTTCTAATGACCGCACACGTTGTCTATTCTCAATGGGACGAAGAAAACCCAGCCACTTTCTCAAAGACTATATTGCAAAATATCTTGCGAAAACAATTAGGATTTAAGGGAATTATTATTTCTGACGATTTAGAAATGAAAGCAGTTGAAAAGTATTTTCCGTTAGATTCTATCCCACGTTTGGGATTAGAGGCTGGGTTGGATATATTTTTAGTATGCCATAACCTCGATAAGGTGAAGGAATTGCAGGATTTGATCGTTAAGTCTGTAGATGCTGGCAAAGTAACTCATAAGCGCATCGAGGAATCATTAACCAGAATACTAAAAGTTAAAAATAATATGGCAGTTTTGCCGCCAACCCCCCCTCAACCACAGAAGTGGAAAGAATCCCATCAAAAATTGGCAGAAGAAATGCGTACTCACTTGAGCAAACTGCCTTTATCATAAAATTGAGTATCTCAATATCTCTTAGAACTTCATAATTGAAATTTCTAAGCTTGAAATTTTTTATTATGCAGCTGTTTAATTTTCACAAAAAATGAACATTCAAGATAACACGGTTTTAATAAGAAATTATATTTTTGCCTATATCGCTTTAGCTCTCTACTTTTATTCATATTCTCGTTACGGATTCAACCTTTGGGATGAGGGGGGCTTTGCTTACGGAACTTGGCGCACCTGGAACGGACAAATAGCCATGAAAGATTTTAACCCCATAGGCTATTTGCCGGGTCGTTACTTTTTTGGATCTTTAATGTTTAAAATTTTTGGAGTGGAATTGCAAAGCCTCCGAATTGGGATGGTGTTACTAACGCCTTTTATGGTACTAGGAGTCTTTGCTATAGCCCGAAGATTGATGCCTTTGGGATTTTCTTTAATAGCAACCGCAATGATTTTGTCGGCTCCCTCTATGTATTACAATCGGTTCTTTCCAATATTTTGTGTCCTTAACTTATATTTTTTGATTCGTTGTCTTGAAAAACCATCTCGTTCTTCAATTGTATTACTGTTCAGCGCCTTAATCGTTTCCTTATTATTTAAACCTGAAGTTTCAATAATCTCTACTTTGGTGAGTGGAATAGTTTTAATTCCAAAAATGGTTATTAATAAAAAATTAAAAATTACTCGAAAGCTGTTACCTTGGTTGATAGGCTTTTTCTTGGCAGGAGCCTGGAATTTGTATTATTGGATACAAAATGATATTTTTTCAAAACTATTTAACATTGTAATTTCTACCCATAAGGTTTGGGGAAACCCATTTCCCTCCATATTTCCTTTTGTAAATCAATTAAACGAATCAGGCCCTCACTTAATGTTTGAAAAACTTTTGTTTTATTTACCTCCTCTGATCTATTTAGTTACTTTTGGAGTGCTTGTCTATCGCATTTGGATCAAAAAAAACGCCCATGAAAATGAAACCAGCATTCTTATTTCTATATTAGGTTTTGGGATAGGATCTTTCGGTTTAGTAATTTGGCGAGCGGGTTTCGATAATTTATTGAGAACTTTACCTGCATTTTACATTTTAGTAAGTTACTTTCTTTGGAAGCTATGGCCTAAGTTACCTTTGACCTCCCTTTCAACAATCCTGAAAAAAATTTCACAAATTCCTTTTTTATATGGAAGTAGAACTATTTTATTATTGTTCCCAATTCTATTCCTATATGAAATGAATGTGCACCACGGGTTTTATGCAGGATCAATTGGTGCAATTATCAAGCAACCGGCAACAATAAATACTGAAAGAATAAAAGTCTACACGAACCCTATAGAAGCCCGATGGACAGACCAAATTTTAAGAAAGGTTGAGCAATTCTCAAATCCGGGAGATTCCATTTTAGCTTTGCCTTTAAATCCAATTTTTTATTTTTTATCCCATAGAGAAAACTCAATTAATCATGACTGGATACTACCTGGTATGCTTAACGAAAGTCAGCAAAAAGATGTGATTAAACAAATTCAAAAAAACCCTCCCAAACTGGTCATCTTATCTAATTTACCTATTGACGGAAAAGAAAGTAGAAGGTTTTCTAATTATGCTTCAGTAGTGTACCAATACTTAATTAATAACTATTCAATTTATGAAAAAATAGGATTGTTTGATCTGTACCTTCCGGGTAATACAAAATCATCTGAACCGGTCACTTAATCCTATTTTAAAAGGGTCGAAAACCTCTTGTATTTGCTTTAAAAAATATATTTTCAAAAGATTTTTCTGATCACTCTCTATAAAAAAACACCATTTTTAAGCTAAATAAGTTTAATCCATTCCTAAATTTTTTAGAAAAAAACACCTTAAAGCAATTCTTAAGTTGGATCTTCAATTCAACTTAAGAAAAGTATCCTATGTTAAAAGCATCTATATTTCAATTTATTACATAAGTTACATTTAAATTACAAATTTTCCCTATATTAAATTTAAAATTGTTTATTAATACAAATTTTAGAAATAAGTGAAAAAAAAAATTCGAATTGGCCTTATTTTTCAAATAATTTTAGAATACTCGGATATTTTTTGTAAAAGAATAAACCACAATTAAAGTAATTTTTTTTGACAAATTGGCAAACGTCCTTAGTTTTTTTAGTTGACTTCAACCTTTAAAAAAACTAAAGTTATGTCGGAATAGCTCTGAAAATATGGACCTTTAGGTGTCGTGACCGGTTTTCAACCTGAACGGTTCTTACGGAAAAATCAACCTAACAATTTTCTAAAAGTAAAAAAATATGCAAGAAAAAAAATACGGTACAGCAAAATTCCTTGGCCATCGTCTTCGTCAATGGCGTAAGCAAATTCCTCTAAAATCCTTTGAATTAGCGAAACTCATTAAAATATCCCAAGGGTCTTTATCTGACATTGAAAATAACAAATCCTTGCCCTCAGCGGATACCATTGCCAAACTTTATCAATACACAAATCTAAATATTGTCTGGCTCTTAACGGGAAAAGGACCCATGACTAGGAACGAAAAAGATCCGGCAATGGTGGATGATGATCAAATGGTAGAAGAGTCCATGGAAATGTATGGTGAAGATCAAAAACTAAAAGAAATGATTGAAAAACTAATTCGAATTTACAGGCAAGGAACTGCTGAGAAAAAAGCGCACCTTATGGGTTTCTTAAATGGTGCAGACCCTGGAGAATAATTTTTTGCTTTTATGCCAATTCTAATTTTTCTAATTTGATTCTAATTTCCCTTTTCTCTTTCTCTCCCGGCGGTAAAAGTAAATCCCAAAAACCAAAAAAGCAGGTACCTTGGTAAACCGACTCTAGGCCATGCTCTGATTGTGAAACAGTTTCTAAGGGATACCACCAAAATTGACATTGTGGATTTATATCTATCAATAACTTAAATTTAAAATATTCATCTTGCATTTTTAGAGAAGAGACTCTTTCCATGCATCCCTCACTCCCCATTTTAAAATGATCCTCGGGCTGATTAGAAAAACACAGATAACGATCCTCAGATTCTCCAGCCAACAAAGTAAAGTTTAATTCCACACCAAAAATTTGGTTTAATTCTTTTTCACTATCATTCTCGATTACATACTCGACCTCAATGTCAGCAGAATTATGAAAAAATTTAAATTTTTTCTGTAAAGTTACAGGAATTTTCTCTCCGTTTTGTAATACCTGATCTTTTCGAAACAAAATTAAATTATAATCGTTATTGGAAGTCCAATCTTGACCTTTGATATCAAAAGGGGTTCCCAAAAAGTTTCCACATTCTAAATACTTATTAGTTTTAAAATCTTCAAAAGAACAGTTTTTTTCCAAGAAGTGATCCATAAACGAATACCGCTCAAACTGATCATAAATGAGCTTATTTTGTAGATCCTCTTCCTTTAAACGGACTTGATCATGAATCGATTTGGGTTGACCCTCTTGCGTCAATTCGTTTTTATCTTGTTCCTTTAATACTCGGTGATAACTTTCTGGACGCCGTCTCAAAATATTGCTTAAATTAAAACAAGTTGGACGAAATTCTAATTCATATAAAACCCCACCATAAGAGGGTGATAAATAACAATTCATTTCACGATTGCTTACCAATATCTCATCCCTGCCGTCTTTATTAATGTCGTAAGATCTTACCTGAAACTCTTTATTTTTTTCTCCTAAAAGCTCATCCGCCAAATTTTCCGCACCAATTAAATGTTGATACAAAGCATGACGTAAATAATTAAGATAAAGACCCCCAAATAAACCATGCCACTGGGCACAATTACATTGGCCGCGGTAAAGCTCTCTCAAGGCACCACTTGATTTTTGAAGATCTAAGGGCAACTGATTTAATTTCTCACTGACATACAACATTTTTTTATGTAAGTTATTACTCTCTTCATATTTTGTAAAAAAATTATCCCAATGGCCTCCACGTAAAAAACGCCGAGAAATCCCAATATCCAAGCCTAATGAAGGAAGCTTTTCTTTCAAAACTTCAAATTGGGAAGATGCTTCTAAAGGAAGCGACCATTCCATCATTTCTTCATAAGAAGCCATTGGTAAATAAATTCGCCCTACTGGAGCATACTGGTCAATATAGTCCCCAAATGTTGTCACCTCCAACCAATCCAGGTTTGCCTCCAAAGATATAAACAAATTATTTAAATAATTTTTTTCGTAAACCCACTCATAAGTGTCAGGCCAGCTTCCAAACTTTTCTCCATCATCCGCATAAGTGACACCTTCAAAACCATTCTCCTTAAAATCCCTTATTCGTTCCAAGGTCTTTTCCGGTAGCTCAAAAGGGATTGAATAACGCAAAGATTTGTTTATTGGAAATACGTAGACAGAATACCCCTGAGTTTCAGTTATGAAATAACCTTGGATTTGGTTTTCCTCCAAACCCGAATAATAAAAATGTGTGTCATCAACAATTGTGTATTTTATATCGGCCTGCGCGATAATTTTTGGAAGTATGGGGGACCAAACCCTTTCAGCCAGCCATAAACCCCTGGGCGTTTGGCCAAACTCCGTTTTAATAAATTCATTCATCATTCGAATCTGTCCAATTGCATCCCTTTCCGGCAAACTAGATAAAATGGGTTCATAAAAACCACCGCTTAAAACTTCCAAACGTCCGGATTCTGCCAACTCCCTTACCAATTTCAGATAGTCGGGTTGATTATCTTTAATCCATTCCAATAAAGGACCACTAAAATGTATCGCTGTTTTAATTTTGGAATAGTGTTTTAAAACATTCAGGTAGAGCTTATAACACTTCTGAAATACTTCTTCGAAAACGTGGTCGAAGTTTCCGACAGGCTGATGGTTATGCACACCAAATATTAACTTTATTTTGTCCATAGCGAAGAGTAATTTGGAAATTAAAGAGGTGCCTTAATTTTCTTCAACGGCAAGAGGATCTTCAAACATCCTTAAAGTATACAGGTGATAATATAGATTTTCATTAGCAATTAGAGTTTTGTGGTCTCCAATTTCTACAACCTGGCCACGATCAAGAACAATGATTTTATCAGCGTTATGGACCGTGCTTAATCGGTGGGCAATAATTAACGTGGTGCGATCTTGCATTAAATTGTCTAATGCTTCCTGAATTAAGTTTTCCGATTGGTTATCTAAAGAAGAAGTAGCTTCATCAAGGATTAAAATTTTTGGATCTTTTAATAATGCTCGAGCAATGGCAATTCTTTGTCTTTCTCCACCTGATAGTTTAGAGCCTTTTTCCCCGACCACTGTATCCAGTCCATTCTCAAGACGAGAAATGAACTCTTTGGCATTAGCAGATTGAATAGCTTGTTCCAATTCCTGCTCGTTTGCCTCCAACTTACCATATAATATATTTTCTCGAACTGTACCTCCGAAAAGAAGCGTTTCTTGCGGGACTAATGCCAGGTGATTCAAAAATGATTTAATATCTGCCTGTTTCAAATTGTGTCCATCGACAAATATTCCTCCTTCCTTAACATCGAAAAACCTTAACAGCAATTGAATAACCGTAGATTTTCCTGCCCCACTAGGTCCCACTAATGCGACTTTTTCACCCGGTCTTATATCAAAATTGACTCCTTTAAGAATAGGTGTTCCCTCGTTATATGCGAAGGACACATTTTTGAATTCTATATTTCCTTCAATATGATCAAGAATTTTCGGATTAGAAACATTTTTAACCAGAGGCTGGGTGTCCATTATTTCATAGACTCGTCGGACAGCTCCCAGGGCTTCCTGAACCTGAGTATAGATCCTGACAAATGTTCCTATAGGACCAGCTATGATAATGGCATATAGAAAAAAGGCAGCAAGCTCCCCCGGCGTGGTGGTACCTTTCATCACCTGATGCCCACCGTACCAAACCAATCCGGCAGAAACCATAAAAGTCAGAAATAAAATAAAGGGGCCAAAAAAAGCAGAAATTTTTAATTTTTTTACTTCGGTTTCAAAGGTACCCTCAACCCGTGCTTCAAACCGTTTCTGCTCAAAGGGTTCACGATTGTAAGATTTAACAATTTTTATAGAAGAAATCATTTCTTCAAGAACAACGAGCGCACTAGCTAATTTATCCTGAACTTGACCTGATAAGTTTCGTAACTGTTTTCCAAAAATTCTTGCAAACAACATAAGTGGCGGCAAAATGAACAAAATCAAACCCGTCAATTTCCAGTTCAAATAACAAATAATGGCTAACCCACCTACCAGCGTAATAGTCTGCCTAAATAATGCCACCGGGAGGGTAACTAAAGCATTTTGTATCACTGAAATATCATTACTCATTCGAGAAAGTATTTCTCCCACCCGTCGTTCTTGAAAAAACTTTAAGGATAATTGATGGATGTGATTAAAAAATTCAATCCTAAAATCTGCAGTAATGCGGTTCCCCACAAACCCTAAGGTGTAATTGGTTACAATCGCAAATACTAACTGAAAAACAATGACTATCAGCAAATCAATAGTTAAGCTATTTAAAACCCCGCTATCTTTCTGAACCACCACCACATTTATCATGTTCCGGACAATTAGAGGCAAAATAAGGGTAATCACTGAAGTTAGGGTGAGGCATAAAAAGGCAAAAATTATACTCTTAGAGTAGGGTTTTGCGTATTTCAATATTTTTGAAAAATCTTTCATTACTGCCCATTGTTGAAGGAAAAAGGAATAATACCCTCTACTCGACTTTGATTCAACTATCTCTTTTAATTTTAAGAACTTTAGCCAACTATAAATTTATTTCAAATCCCTCAATCTTTTGTGAAATATATAATTCATTTTTTTTATTTTTTCCCTAAAGTTCACTCTATAGATTCCGTTAAGAAGAATAGGAGAAAAGTTTTAATATCCTTACTTTAGGATTAGTTAAGCAAAATACAAAAGTTTGCATAAATTAAGACTTTTCACGAGGTTTAAAAAGAGGTCAATTATGGCAGTAGAAAACATAAATTCTTTAATACAGAAATCGGATTCCACGAACATTACTCGGAAATCGGAAAAGGTAGTAAAAAACGCTGCTACCCCCATAAAATCTGGTAATGATTCACCTACGGAAGAAATTAATGATGAAGTGACGCTGTCATCTGAAGCACAAAAGGCTTTAAAACAAACAAATTCAAAAGAAACTGCACCAAAAATAGAATCTGAAGACGGCACATCTTCTGTTACCTCTATAAAAAGTGAAAGAACTTTAACCGAGGACAATGAACTCATCGTAAAAGTCATTGATCCCAATACGCAAGAGGTAATCCGACAAATTCCCGGAGAAGACGCACTTCGATTGAAAGAAGCTATCCGTAGTATTATTGAACAGGGCAAGGCGGATATCGAAATTTAGAATTTCCTTCAACCCCTCAAGGAAGGAGACAACAACATGGACATCTCCCTTTTAGGAAATATTAACGCAGTCAACCGTGGCCTATTAACGGACAAACATGACCCCTCAGATAAAGAGGTTCGAGAATCTTCACAATCAGCCAAGAAAGACGAATTATTATCTCGGGAATCTCAAATAAGTCCCGTTCCTCCTGTTCAGGCCACAGCAGATATTCCTAACCAAAAATCAGATTTGCTACCTGAAGACCAACACGCAGGCAAACAAATTAATATAAAAGTTTAAATTAGAATTGAATCTTTATTGTTTGGTTTCCAGCGAGTTGGACCAAAAGAAATCTAAATAAACAAGAGGATCATTCCGTACAAATCTATTAGGATGAAACTTGAAATAAAGTTATTTCATCACAGACATAAAACGGTCGCGGATTTCTTCAGGGGTGTGAGTGACACGGCCAGTAGATTTATCAAAACCAGGTTCCACTTTCACTAATAAAAAATTAGGGCCTTCTTTTTCATACAAATCTAAATAGGCAGGTTTGAATTCTTCCAGCCTGGTAACACGTCGGACATTTTTGTAACCGGAACTTTTAGCCACTTCCTCCAATGGGATGCTATTCGAGATAGACCGTTGACTTCCGGTAGACTCATAAACTTCATTATCAATCGTAATATGAAGTAAATTCTTTGGGGCACTAGAGGCAATCATGGCTAAAGTTCCCATTGACATCAAAACATTGCCATCACCGTCTAAAATTATTGTTTTACGATCCGGTTGTGCGAGCGCCACTCCCAATCCAATGGATGAAGCAAGGCCCATGGACCCGATCATATAAAAACTTCCTTCTCTATCTTTAACGTTAAAAAATTCACGGCTGATGAAACCATTAGCCAAGACCATGGGTTCGTTTTTTAATAACGTTGCAAATTCCCGGTAAATATCAATGCTTTTCATCGAACATGCCTTTTTTTATTAACAGTGTATAAGGAAGTTTATCTTCTGTAATCGTTTTCAATGCCTTCTTTAAAACCGCTTCAGCATTCTCTTCTTCTAAAACGCTATATAGCATTCCGGAGGTATCTAATAGTTTTTCATTAATGTCACCCATGATGATATGTTCCGGCGCATCTTTCCCACCACAACCACGCCAACTCATTATCACTAACATGGGAATTTTATAAATGAGATTCAAGGAAGTGAACGCATTGAGGCTGTATCCAAACCCGGAATTCTGCATTAAAATTACGGGCAGTTTACCCGCCATATAAGCGCCTGTACAAAGGCCAACAGCCGCATCTTCTCTAATGGAAGGTATATAATTTATATCGGGAGCCTCTTCTAAGGAAGAGATGAGCCCAGACAATAGCGAACAAGGAATACCGGTATAGAAATTAAAACCTAAATTTTGTAATTGGTCGATAAATGATTTAGATGAGATCATAGGTGATTTAGTGAATAGCTTTTACTTTTAATAATAAACACATTAACAATTTAAAGGACACTAACCCATTTTGCAAGGCGGATAATTTGTCTACCACTTGTCAAGCAATCGCTCACCCCCATAAGTCATCTGTAATTTGTGAACTAACTTGATATATTCAAGGATTCCTTCTTTTCCGGGAAATTCGACCCCTAAATCTAAGGCAGCCTGATTTGACATGGGAACTCCTTCTTCTCCCATGACCCCTTCAACTTCACCAAAAGAATCGATTGTATCCACAATCATTTTACCTAACTCCAAATTATGAATATGGCCATCGATAAGGTGAAAAACCTTTCCAAATGTATCATTATTGCCAACCACTTTATCAATCGCTTGCGAAACGGAGTCAACTGCAACGTACTTGGTGCTACCTTTTAAATCGACATTATAATTAGTTGCAAGATAATCAATAGTTGAAAACCATTCTGATTTATCGATTTGCGGCCGCACTCCATATATAGTCACCGGCCTTAAAATCGTTACAGAAAATGCCCGAGAGCGTTGGTAAAAATAACAGAAAGACTCTATAGATGATTTAATTGAACCATATAAAGACCCGGGCATCACAGGATGGGTTTCATCAAGGGGGTGTTCCTGGTCAACTGTCGGCAAAACCTTGCCAAAAATTGCACAAGCGCTCATAAATACAAAATGCTTGATTCGCGCTTTGCGACAAGCTTCCAATAAATCAAAAGATCCATTAATATTAGTCTTAACCAATTCATCGGCTGTTTGCACAGGACCAGGGTAATGCGCCAGATGAATTACCGTGTCCACCCCTTCAACTAGCTTCTGTAAAGATTCTTTATCTTCCAAACCTCCCATAACATAGTCCACATCTTCAAAGCTTTTTAAGTGGTCAACTACGCTTTCCTCACGAATTAATGCTCGAATATTGAGTCTATTTTCTTTCGGTCCTTCATATAGCCTTCGAACATAATGGGAACCCACCATTCCAGTTATTCCCGTTAAAGCAATATTCATTGATTTCCTCCAAACCATTATCTATAGCAGATGGTATCTGCTTATTCTTGGGTCACTGTCTCAAATCAATTTCCTGCCAATTCATGATTTGAGAACCTTAAATTTAAAAAGATCGAACAATTATGATTGCAGGGCAGGGGTAAGTCAACCGGTTTTAGAAAGGAGGGAGTAATTAGTTCGGGGTAGTATTTTGGATGGCAGATTGTGCGGCAGACAAAAGAGCTGTTGGGACCCTGAAGGGCGAACAACTCACATAATCTACACCTAAGGAATTAAAATATTGTATGGAAGAAGGGTCTCCTCCATGCTCTCCACAAACTCCTAAATGAATTTTTCCATTGGAATTTTTTCCCTTTTGAATAGCAATTTCAATCAAAGAGCCCACCCCACCTTGATCCACACTGACAAAAGGGTCTGTGGCCAGAATTCCATTATCGACGTAATTAGCTAGAAACATTCCTGCATCATCTCTGCTCAACCCAAAGGCTGTTTGCGTCAAATCATTAGTACCAAAAGAGAAAAAATCTGCATCTTGGGCAATTTCGTCAGCGGTCATGGCAGCCCGCGGAAGTTCGATCATTGTCCCTACTTTATAATCTACTTTGACCCCAGCCTTTTCAATAATTTCTTCAGCTAATTCAACGATCATTTGTCGAACTTTTCTAAACTCATTTACATGACTGACCAAGGGAATCATTATTTCCGGATATATCTTTAACCCCTTTTTAACTAACTTACAGCTGGCTTCAATGATTGCCCGGACCTGCATTTGGTAAATTTCTGGATAAACAATTCCTAATCTGCAACCACGCAATCCCAACATAGGGTTTGATTCTTTCATTGAATCAATTTTTTTATTTAGAGCGGAAGGTCGAAGTTTCATTTGTTTAGCCAAGGTTTTAATTTCTGAAGCCACGTTTGGTAAAAACTCATGCAAGGGCGGGTCCAATAGGCGAATAGTTACCGGCAGTCCTTCCATGACCTTAAAAATTTCTGTGAAGTCTGATCGTTGAATAGGCAATAATTTTTTTAGAGCTTCATCTCGGTCTTTGGATTTATCGGCAAGAATCATTTTTCGAACTAATAAAATTCTATCCTCATCAAAAAACATATGCTCTGTTCGACATAAACCTATTCCTTGAGCTCCGAATTCTCTTGCCACTAAAGCATCATGTGGGGTATCGGCATTAGCTCGAACTTTCATAGACCGCATTTGATCAGCCCAGTTCATCATTTGATTAAAATAACTGGTCACTCGCGGTTTGGATAAAGGCACCTGTCCTAAAACTACCTGACCTGTGGAACCATCTAAGGTGATCGGATCCAGCTCTTTAAGAACGACACCGTTTAAATTACAACGTTTTTTCTTTGGCTCCACTACTAAGGCGCTACAACCGGAGACACACGGTTTTCCCATGGCGCGGGCAACTACGGCTGCATGAGAAGTCATTCCGCCTTTTGCAGTCAGGATTCCTTGCGCCACACTCATCCCATGGATATCTTCAGGAGAAGTTTCCATTCTAACTAAAACCACCCTTTCTTTTTTTTCTGCAATTTCCATAGCCCGCTCAGGAGTAAAAACAATCTTTCCACTGGCCGCCCCTGGCGATGCACCTAACCCCTTTCCTAAAACTTTTATTTTTGCTTTTTCATCAATCATGGGATGAAAAATTTGATCCACCTGGGAAGCCTCCACCCTAAGGAGCGCCTCTTGCTTACTGATCAACCCTTCATTCACCATATCCACGGCAATTCGGATAGCTGCGGCGGCAGTTCGTTTCCCGGTTCGTGTTTGCAACATAAACAGTTGGTTTTCCTGAATGGTGAACTCAATATCCTGCATTTCCTTATAATGATTTTCCAAGACTTTATAAACATTCACCAATTCCTCGTACATATCTGGCATGTCTTGTTCTAATTTTGAAATCGGTTGAGGAGTTCGAATTCCGGCAACAACATCTTCCCCCTGAGCATTTATCATATACTCGCCATAGAATTTTTTCTCACCTGTTGCAGGGTTCCGGGTAAAAGCTACTCCTGTGGCTGAAGTTCTTCCCATATTGCCAAATACCATGGACTGTACATTTACGGCGGTACCCCAATCATGAGGAATATTATTAAGTTTTCTATAGGTAATGGCTCGAGGTGTGTTCCAGGATTTAAAAACCGCTTCAACAGCCATTCTTAATTGATCTATAGGGTCTTCAGGAAATGGTATTCCAGTTTTTCGTTTCACCAATTTTTTAAAATCTTTAATGATTGACTTCAGGTCTCCTTCGGTCAAATCCGTATCAAATTCAACTTTCCGCTTCACTTTTTTATTTGTGAGAATTTTTTCAAAATGCTCACTTTCGATTTCCAACACAACATTACCAAACATTGCAATAAATCGTCGGTAGCAATCTAAGGCAAACCATTTATTATCTGTTTTATTTGCTAATGCTATTAAGGTTTCTTCGTTTAACCCCAAGTTAAGAACCGTATCCATCATTCCAGGCATGGAAGCTCGTGCCCCGGAACGAACAGAAACCAGAAGTGGGTTTTCTTTATCTCCAAACTCCATTCCCATGGTCTTCTGTAAAGTACGGAGATTCTTCATAACCTCCTCCCAAATGGAGGCAGATATGGTATTTTCTTTTTTAAAATAGGATAAACAAGCTTCAGTAGTAATTGTAAATCCAGGGGGGACATTAATTCCCAAGGAGGCCATCTCGGCTAGATTTGCACCTTTACCGCCGAGCAATTCACGCATATCGGAGCGCCCCTCGGTTTGATCTGCACCAAAAAAATATACGTATTTTATCGCCATAAGAATGTTAAACCGAATGATTTAAAATAAAATTAACAGCAAAATTTAGATTGTTAAAAATAAGTTTGGGTTTCAACTTTTTTTAAAAACTATCTTAGAAAAGTCTCCAATTTGAGAAAACAATTCAGAAATACCTTTTAGTAATGCCAAACGATTTGAACGAAGGGCTTGATCTTCCACGTTCACCATAACATTATCAAAAAAATTATCAATCTCGTCTTTTGCTCCCACAATCAAAGTCAATGCTTGGTCGTATTTCCGTTTTTCCATTAACTTTATGAAGGGCTTTCGGATCTCTAATAATTTATCAAATAATTTCTTTTCGGCAGGTTCTAACAACAAATTAGGATCAATTTGTTCCCCGGTCTCTTTTGTCAATATACTCACTACCCGGCGAAAAGCAATTGCTAAGGGTTCAAAATACGACTGCTTTTTTAACTCAGACAAAGCTTTAGCTTTCTCTTTAGTATTTTTAAAAGAATCGATTTTTGTAGCAAGTACGGCATCAATTACATCGTATTCATAACCTTCCGCATTTAATAAAGTCTTTAATCTTTGCGAAAACAGGTCTTTGCAATGGGAGCGAATTTCTTCTTCAGAAAGTTTAGCCTTTGGTTTTATTTGATCTATTCCTAAATCAATCAGCCATTCCAAATCCACTTGTAAATCATATTTTATTAAGATTTGAATTATTCCTAAGGCATGCCGACGCAATCCGTAAGGATCTTCCGAACCGGATGGAATCAATTTTACCGAAATGCAACCGGCAATCGTATCTAATTTGTCCGCTAGTGCCACTAAAGCGCCCGCAAGAGTGGATGGCAAGGAATCTTCAGCAAAGGCAGGTTTGTAATGCTCCTTGATCGCAGTAGCAATTTGGCTTCCTTCATTACTATGTTCCGCATAATATCCACCCATAATTCCTTGAAGTTCAGGAAACTCATATACCATTTGAGTAACTAAATCCGCTTTACACAAATAGGCGGCTCGCTTGGCCACTTCAATTTCATCTTTATCTTTTACAAAATTTTCAAAAAGTTTAACCAAAGCAACTATGCGCATTACTTTTTCAAAAGAGGTACCTAAATCCTTTTGAAAAAGTACCCCTTTTAAATTGTCCACGTAATCTTCTAATTTAAGTTTACGATCCTCATCATAGAAAAATCTTGCATCTTCCAATCGCGCCCGTAAAACTCTTTGGTTTCCTAATCGAATCGTATTGTTTTTTCCCATTTTCATATTACTAATAGTAATAAAATAGGGGAGAAGTTCATCCCCAGACCAAACCGGAAAATATTTTTGATGATACGTCATGGTAATTACCAAAAGTTCCTTTGGTAGCTCCAAATACTTCTTTTCAAATTCTCCACGAATTGCAAAAGGAAACTCTACTAAATTTGTAACAGTATTCAATAAACCGGCTTCTTCTTTTATTTGACCATTCACTTCCCCAGCCAAGGATTGAACCTGATTCCAAACATTTCCTTTCCGCTCCTCTAAATCAACTATTAGATGATTTTCCAAACCACGTTTAAGGTAATCGTCAAGACTATTAAACTCAAAGCTCCCCGGACTTAAAAACCTGTGACCGTACGATTTATTGCTACTTGAAATGCCTTCAAATTCGAATTTCAAGATCTGTGACTCAAATATGGCAGCTATCCAATGAATTGGTCGAGCAAAAGGCTTTTTCTTTTTAGACCAACGCATCTTCTTAGGAAAAGGAATAGTCTTTATTATCTCTGGTAAGAACTTATTTAAAAGATCAGCGGTAGGTTCACCCACTTTTTCAACACGTGCACAAATTACTTCCCCTTTAGAGGTCTCTTCCCTCTTTAATTCATCAAGAGAAACCCCAAATTTCTTTGCGAACCCAATAGCAGCTTTAGTAGGGTTACCTTCGCCATCAAAAGCCACTTTAACACTGGGTCCATTAAATACTTCCACCACATCCGGTTGCCGAGCCACCACATCGGGAAACCATATTGCTAACCGCCGAGGAGTTCCCATTGATTTTGGTTTACCTGCCTCTATCCGGTTTTTCTGAAAAAAATCTGACAAAGATTTTTTCATAAAATTCAATGCAGGTTGAATATAACCCGCAGGAATTTCTTCACTACCAATTTCAAAAAATAACTCAGGCATTAATTATTCTTTACTTTCTTTAAGTACTTGATAAAAACCAATTAAAAAGCACAATTTTTAAAAAATACATTAGATGAAGCCGGGTTTTTAGCAAACTCAAAAATGTTTGTCAAACCCGGTTTTAGAGTGAAAAAAGTCTTTTGGATCAATTTCTAAAACATAGAAATACAATGAATTTCAAAGAAATGTGAATATCCTTTAAATAAGGACTATAATATATTTATTTTCAGTGAGTTGCAATTTTTCCACTTTTCCTTTGAAAATACCTGGAGTTTCATTTGAAATCTCTTTTTTTAGTATTGATCGCTTGTTTTGCCGGATTGGGTCTTTGGTTTTTACTTAAAACTACATTTAAAAAAACTCAAAATAAAAACCAAGAAAATGTTACCCCAGAGCAACCTGATTCAGGGGAAAATATCGCATCCAAAATTGTCCAAAAATTCGGGATGGCAGACAAAGTAAAAAATCAAATCTCCAAAGTTCAATCAGAAAAAACTCAAAACAAAATAAGAAGCGTTTCTTTACACCAAGTCACTACGCCCCTCAAAAATTTTATTGGGCGAAAAGGGGATATGGTAGATATCCTTCAAAAAAATCGAGAAGGAACTAAAGCATTTTGTTTTTATGGGCAGCAGGGAATTGGAAAAACAAGTTTTGGAGTTTATATTTGTGAAAAACTGGTTCCTTTTTATCCTCACAGTCAAATTTATTTTGATTTAGAATTTTCCGAGACTCCAAGAAAAGGAACTTTGGATGCAATGGCCCACGTTATTCAAACATTAAGACCCGAAATCAAAATACCATCCTTGGAAAGGGATTTAGCCACACTTTATTTTAATGTGCTCAGGAATAAAAAAGCCATTTTATTTTTTGATAATATTTCCGGCCTTGATCAAATAAAAAAATTAAAGGCACCTAAGTCTTGTGTGAGCTTGTTCACTTCCACAAAGGCGATTAAAGATTCAGATATTCTTTCCAAAGAATTGAGTACTCCTCCATCCGAAGATGCAAGGGATATCCTGTTAAGCAATTGTCCTCGGATTGGATTTTGGACGGCAGAGATTGGAAAGTCCTGTGGATATAATCCTCTAGCTTTGTCAATTTGTAGCCGATTTCTTGGTATGTCTGAAGAACAAGATCCGGGAGCGTTTTCAACTCAACTCCGTGATGCGAATAAAAAACTGGAGAGAGGCGATAAAGACCGTAATCAATTGGGGATTGAATCAACCTTGAGTTTGGTTCTTTCATATTTTGCGGATCATATGATAAAAACCCTTTCTAAATTAATGGTGTTCAAAGGTTCATTTGATGCGTCTGCAGAGGGATTTATTTGTGATGATAAGAGTGGTGAAAATTTAGATATTTTAACTCACATAGGACTGGTTCAATATGAAAAGGATAATAATCGATATCGAATTCACAAGTTAGTTCGGGAGTGGATGAGTCAAAAACAGTATAAGATTTTTGCAGCACAGGCTCAAATGCGGCATGCAACCTATTACATGACAACGATGGAACATATCAAACAACTATACAATTCTGATAAAAAAGATCAAATGATCCAAGCCCTTCAGTTGTTTGATTTGGAATGGCCAAATATTCGTGAAGGACAGGCGTGGGCGAAAGAAAACGGACTTAAAGATTTCGACGCTGCCAAAGTTTGTAATGGCTATGCAGAAGCCGGGACAAAAGTTTTAAAATTACGTTGTTCTCCGAAAGAGCGATTGGAATGGTATGAAGCCGCCTTATCTGCTGCGCGTTATCAACAGAATGAAGAGTCTGAAAAAAATCATTTGCTCAATATTGGAACCGAATATTTGATTTTAAAAGATTTCAAAAACTGTATAGAGTTTTTAGAAAAAGCTGTAAAACTTGGAGAGCAAAAAGATGATCCCGAAGTTTTATGTGAAGCTTATCATAAATTAGGGCAGGCTTATATTGCCCAGAACCAACTTGAAAAAGGAATGGAATTACTCCGCAAAGAACTTGATATAGCTATTAAGAGAGGTGAAAGTAAAATAGAAATCCAAGCATGCGAAGAGTTAGGTAATGCTTATTTCAAAAGAAATGAATTTAATGAAGCCATTGAATATTTTAATAAAGGGTTAACATCAGCTCAAAACTTAAAGGATACTCAAATTGAAATTCGCCTACTCATGGCACTAAGTAAGGCCTTGATTAAATCGGATCAGGGAAAGGAAGCTATTAACTTTTTGAAAAAAGGATTAGCTATTGCCGCTAATAATAAAAATGCCTTAATTGAGGCAGAGTTATTAGCTCACCTCGGAGATGTCCATGTGTCTATTAATGAACATCCTCAAGCAATGGCTTTTTATGAAAAAGCTGTAGAAATCTATAAAAAACACAAAGACAGTAATAAAGAGGCTGAAATTTTGGGACGACAAGGATTGGCTTGGATAAAATCCGGAAACCACAATAACGGAATCCAACTTATTGAAAAAGCTATCAAAATAAGCCGAGCGACTCGAAATATTGTAGAAGAAATGACATTACTCAGTTTCCTTGGAGCCGCACTTTTAGAAACAGGAAATATTCAAATGGCTACAGAGGCCTTTGACCGTCAATTGAACCTCGCTAAAAAAACGCGCTCCGGATTGGTCGAAGCCAAAGCATTGCACCATCTGGGACAATTGGAACAAAAACAGGGCAATATTGCTAAGGCTGTTAATAATTTTAAAATGGCTCTTAACCTTTATGAAAGGGCTAAATCTCCCTTAGCTGATGAGGTCCGTCAAGATTTAGATCTAATTGAAAAGAAATCCCAAAAACCTGTCAGTTAAATCTCACCTAATCAATTCACAAAACTTCTAATTTAGTGTAGTATTTTTATTTAGCCTTAAATTCCTTTTTACTTTTTAACTTTTCTAATGAAACATTACGATGTCATTGTAATTGGAGGAGGCCACGCCGGATGTGAAGCGGCTTTAGCCTCAGCTCGAATGGGGGTTTCCACCCTTTTGTTGACCTTAGATATGGATAACATTGCCCTCATGCCCTGTAATCCAGCAATAGGTGGGGTGGGTAAAGGCCACATGGTTCGAGAGATTGATGCTTTGGGGGGTCAAATGGCAAAAGTTATTGACCATACCGGAATCCAGTTCCGGATGCTGAATGCCTCCAAAGGTCCTGCCGTTCAAGGAAACCGTGCACAAGCAGATAAGTTCCAATATAAAAGTGAAATGCGACGGGTGTTAGAACAACAGCCTGGATTAGACATAGCTATTGAAGAGGCCGAAGAGTTTTTAATAAAAGATCACCAGGTTTCTGGTGTACGAACAGCTCAAGGCTCCCACTATTCCACACAAACTTTGATTATTACCACCGGCACTTTTTTACGAGGCCGGATTCATATAGGATTAGAAAGTCGACCGGCAGGCCGAGTAGGGGAGAAACCTTCTAATAAACTTTCAGAATCATTCCTGAATTGTGGATTTGAATTGGGACGTTTGAAAACAGGTACACCTCCTCGACTACATAGCGGTTCAATAGATTTTAACCAATGTGAAATTCAATATGGTGATTCTACTCCGAAACCTTTTTCTTTCAGCACTTCGTCTGTAGATCAGCGCCCTAAGATTCCTTGCCATATTACATACACCAATTTAAACACAGCAGAAGTGATCCGCAAAAATATGGAGCTTTCTCCCCTTTATAGCGGAAAAATTGAAGGGGTGGGTCCAAGGTATTGCCCGTCTATTGAAGACAAAGTTGTAAAGTTCCCTGATAAAGAAACGCACCATATTTTTCTAGAACCCGAGGGTCTGAATACAGATTGGATTTATCCCAACGGAGTTTCTACAAGTTTACCTGAGTTTGTCCAATTAGAGTTTATTCGAACCATTCCCGGATTAAAGAATGCAACTATTGCTCGTCCCGGTTACGCTGTGGAATATGATTTTGTTCCACCCACTCAGTTAAAATCAACACTAGAAACTAAAAAGATAAAAGGACTATTTCACGCTGGGCAAATTAATGGAACTTCCGGATATGAAGAAGCGGCAGCACAAGGTCTAATTGCAGGTATTAACGCCGCTTTACAAGTAAAGAAGCTTGCTCCCTTTATTTTAACTCGAATGGATGCTTATATTGGTGTTCTGATTGATGATCTGGTTACCAAAGGTACCCTAGAACCTTATCGCATGTTCACCTCAAGAGCAGAGTACCGGTTACTTTTAAGACAAGATAATGCGGATCGCCGATTAATGGAAAAAGGCCATCAACTGGGTTTAATTACAAAGGGATTATTTGACAAGTGCCTTGAAAAACAAAAAAGTCTTACCACCGAAATTGAGCGCTTAAAAACCACCAAAGTTATTCCCAATAAAGAGGTCAAACCCCTATTAGCGCAAATCGGTATTGAAGATTTAAAAGGTCCCACTACTTTAAGTGGTCTTTTGCGTCGCCCCGAAATTTCTTACCATCAACTCATTAAGGTTTTTAATGGTGCTCATGTTCCACCCCCAATAGCGGAACTGGTAGAAATTGAAGTCAAATATGAAGCTTTTATTGAGCGACAAAACCAAATGGTAAAAAAGCAAAAGAAATTAGAAAATTATTCTATTCCACATAACTTGAGTTTTAAAGAAATCCCCGGACTCTCCCACGAGGAAGTTCAAAAATTGGAGAAACTCCGTCCTACCAACTTAGGTCAAGCCTCCCGTATTTCAGGGGTAACCCCGGCCGCGATCACTATTATTATGATGTTATTAGAACGTCGATTTAATTCTAAGGCCATTAGCGGGACCGCAACCAGTTAAGAAATATGTATCCCAAATATACCGATTCCATTCAATGGATCCTGGAGGTTGAAAAAAAAGAAATCGGTTACATCGTTGGGCTGTTTGAAGGTTATGATGACTTCGCAGTGGTACGAACGCTAGACCCTGCTCGCGGACATATTGAACTCATGATCTCTCCTGATTTTGAGAATGAAGTAGCAAAGCTGATTGAGAAATTATCAAAAGAAATTTCTTTAAGGATACTAAGTAAAGAAAATTAAATTATCAGGATGATTCAAAATTGAATCATAGAATATATTGGAAGATTTGTTAGTTTTTCTTTTCCATTTAGGAAGGTGAGTTCAATAATAAATGAAGCTTCTACGATTTCGGCTTGAAAGTTGTTATTGATTAATTGAACTGCCGCGGCCATGGTTCCTCCTGTAGCCAAAACGTCATCTATCAATACCACACGTTGACCCTTCTGGAGAGCATCCTGGTGAATTTCAATACTATCTGTTCCATATTCTAAAGAATAACTTTGTTCAAAAGTCTTGTAGGGAAGTTTTCCGGGTTTACGGACAATTACACAGCCGGCTCCTAAAGCATAAGCTAAGGTTGCGGCAAAAATAAATCCACGCGCTTCAATGCCTACTACCATATCAATTTTTTTTCCAGTGTAGCGCATCTTTAATGAATCAATCACTTTGGTAAAATGAACCGGATCAGATAACAATGGGGTGATGTCTTTAAACACAATTCCTTCTTTAGGAAAATCAGGGATGTCGCGAATGATGGTTTTTAGCTCTTCCATGGAAGTTCCTTTCTTATTGAACAAACAAAGATATTCTATTTTGGAAAAGTAATCCTATCTTTTCCTGGGCAAGAATAACAGGGGATTTTTGGGATGGGAATCATTTCTCACTTCAAAATGAAGATGCGGTCCGGTGGCGCGCCCACTCTTACCTACATAAGCAATTCTTTGTCCTTTTTTTACATATGCACCTTTCCTAACCAGGTTCCTTGCATTATGGGCATATACTGTAGTCAATCGCCCCGGGTGCTTAATAATAATCATCCTTCCATATCCGGTGGGCCCCCAACCGCTAAATTTTACACGTCCCCCATTGGCAGCGATGATGGGAGTTCCTCTAGGTGCTCCAATATCAATTCCCTCGTGTTTACGGCCCCGTCGGCGACCAAATTGAGAAGTTAAAGTTCCTCGTACCGGCCAAATTAGTTTTCCCTTGTAAGATCGTTTTCTGGCTTGTTTCTTGGGAATTCTTTTCGAACTATAAACTCTTTGACCGACTCCCTGTACCGTAGGAGGAACCTCTAAAATCCGAATTGCACCTGGAATCCATAATTGATGACCCACTCTAATTTGACTGGGATCCCAAATTTGGTTGGCCACTTGTAAAACACGAACATCCACCTGATAGGTTTTTGCTATTGTATAAAGAGTTTGGCCTTTTTGGACAGAATGATAAACTCCAGGAGATTCTAAACGGAGAGACTTTCCTCCTCCACAACCGGAGATCAAAGACAACACAAAAACAAAATATATAAACGATAGAATGAAACGCGATTTAATCATGGCAATTGAGTAACTTATTATTAGTCAATAAATTATATCATTTTCGTTTATTGGATCAAGGTCACTACTTCCTTTACAAGGGGGGTGGGTTTATGTATAAATCAAACAAGGAAAAAGTTTTAAAGATATTAATTTCATTTTCGCTAACCATGGATATTTCAAGTGAAAACAAACCATAGAATTTTTATATTTTTTATGCTTCTCAATTTTCTGGGTATCACTGCATGTGGACCCACCGCAAAAGATCCCGAGCCTTTTGCCGTACCCGTGGTATATGAAACCGGTAAAAAACCTGCCACTCTGATCGCCCATGATATGAACAATGATGAATTTCCAGACATCTTAGTTCCCAACACAGATGATCACACTCTTATGTTTTTTCGTGGGAATGGAGATGGAACATTCGCGAATCCATTCGTAATGGATACCGGTCGGGAACCCGTTGCCTTGGAGGTAGGTGACTTTAATAACGATCACATCCCTGATGCTGCCGTATGCAATTATGGTGACAATACTCTCTCTATTATTCTTGGACAAAAAGATGAAGTGTTTAAGATGATGGATCCCATAAAAATTGGCAAACTTCCTATAGCTATCGCAAAAGGAGATTTTAATAATGATCGTAATTTGGATTTAGCAGTGACACTTCGTTTTGATAAATTGATTATTTTGCTGGGCAATGGGGATGGAACCTTTAAATTAGCAGAGGCTTATAAAGCTGGCGGCACACCAGCCAGATTAGTAGTTGGTGATTATAACTCAGATCAAAAAGAAGACATCGCAATTGCCTTTAACGCAGTAAAAACTAATTTCATAAAAATATTTTATGGTAACGGCGACGGAACGTTTGCACCACCAAAACGGATAAAAGGCGGACACCAATCGGGTTTCATTGCACAAGGAGATATGGACAAAGATGGGAAGCTGGATCTTATGGTTTCTAGCCCCATGGCCGACAGCTTGACTATATTCATGGGAGATGGAAAAGGTAATTTTAAAAAGAAAGACGATTTCGCAGCTGAGAAAGGGCCCAACTATATTGTCACCGGAGAATTTACGGGTGATAAAACTCTAGACTTGGTGGTTGGCAACCAACGAGATGGGACTATTTCTCTTTTACCAGGGCGTGGGGATGGAACGTTTATTTTTCCTCATTACAATTATCCTGTCGGACGACATCCGCGAGCAGTAGCAGGGGCTGATTTTAATAAAGATGGGCTGAAAGACATTGCCGTTATTTTATATGATTCGCACACCTTGCAAATATTTATGAGACGGTTTGAAAATAATACAATTGAATCGTAAGCACCCGAAATTTTTTCCGATGGGGGTTTCACTTTTGGCAGATTGAATAATTTTAGATGGAAAACAGTACATAAATTTTCAAGTTAATGGTTCGGCCTGGAACAAAATTATTCAAGAACCCTCTTCGAAATCATCCACTTCCGGGTTTGCCGATTCGCCTTTGATAGAATAGCCTTGTCCCAGCCATTGGCTAAGATCTACCAGTCGACAACGCTCCGAACAAAAAGGGAAATACCGGTTTTCTTTTTTTGAAACTGCCTTTTTACAAATTGAACAGAGATTTGTAGTTTTATTTGAAGAGGGCTTCATAGATTACCCATCTAAAATTTTCATGTGTTCTTTTAAGAATACAACATGTTTATAATCCGGTAAATAATTCCTGCAAATTCAGATTTTTACATTTCTCTAAAGGTGACGTCTTTTAAATATTTCCTTTTTCTCAAATAGCTAACAATCAAAAGGGACAATATTCGGAAAGTTGTTATTCAAATTATCTACCATTTGTTTTGCATCGGGCCCTGCCCCCACCATGACAGCTGTGGAACCCTCCTTATTACAAGCCCCCGCTTTAGGACGGGAAACACAGACAATATATCCTCGAGTCGAGAAGGTCATTCCACTTACTTCAGAGTTACCCTTTTTAATATTAAAAATTTTTATTTTACCAATAGAGGTTTTTTTTAAAGTTTGCTCCGCCGCTTGCAAACAAGTTTTTTTTCCAAAAAGTAAATCTTTTAATCTGTAATAGGAGGCGGGAACATTTGCTTTTAATTTTAATCTGGGTTGAACCTGCAAATTTTTTTTTTCTTCGACAGATTTTATTTGAGAAAAGGATGTATGAACAAAGGACAACATCACTACATTAATAAACATTAGCAAAAAGATCTTAAAAGATAATTTATTTTTTTTGCGGAAAACAGTAATCATGGGTTTTTCCTCCCTAGCATTTAGAAAGAGCGAACACACCGTATTTATAAATTAAAGGAGGAATAATGTCCAAACAATTAAATTTCCTATCCCAGTGCCAACAAGATTTTTGGTTCGCCTATATTTGTCCACAGTTAGGTTTTTCGTTCCAATCCCTACTCCGCATAAAATACTTCAACAATTTATCTGTGTGTGGTCATAAGAAATTTAAATTAGAACCGGGAATATTTCGACTGCTTTAATTTGTTATAAGGAAAAAACTAGTGGTAAGGGGAGTGTAGCAGATGCACTAAAAATAAAATCTATTTCTTTATCCTCAAAATTTAATTTTCTGTAGAGTCTCTAAATCAAAAAAAGATTATTCCATCCGTGGAATATATTAATAACTTTTCAATAAATTAAAATAACCTTTCAAAATTCTTAGAATTTTAGTTCCCAATTAAGTACTTCATTAATAAAAATGGTATGAAATAAACTTTATCTATTACTTAAGAAAAAAATTTTAAATTCTGAGCTTTATTAAAGTTCTGGAATGGATTAATCCCAAGTCAATCCAATATTAAAGACTATTTTTCTTATCCTGAATTTCCGCTCGTCTTGTTTTTGCTAGCTTCCCTAATTCAGCCAAAGCTTTTCTCGCCCGGGCAGCTGCGGCTTTTATATTTTTTTGTTCAAAACTCTCATTCTCTTCAAGGTAAGCATTAAATGCAGAAACAATTTGTTCATGGGTTTTCATTTGATTCCAGCTCCAAATTAAATTTTTCAAAAACTTTTTTAGGAATAATATTCCTTCTAGCTCTTAAGAATAACAATTAAATCCTTTAAAGCGTAATATTTTTAATGGGATAATTGAATAATTTTATTCAATTAAATTAAAATCATCATTTCGGTAAGTTCTTCTCCGGGTTTGAATCCGATCAGCAAAAATTTTATGAATACGACTATCATCGTCCTCATCATATATATCACCCAAGAAAGCCTCAATGATGTCCTCCATTGTAACAATCCCTAAATGATCACCCTGATCGGAAACAACTAAAGCCATATGACCATGCTTCTTTTGCAGAATGCGTAAAACAGGTAATACCATATCAGTATTCTTGACTTTTAAAAGAGGATGAATAATATTTTCCCAAGTAGTTCCCCCTGCTTCTCTTAATCCAAGAAATTCCTTCGTGTGAAGAATCCCTACTACTTCCTGACTTTCCATCACGGGTAAGCGTGTATGACCTGATGCAAAAATTACCGGTGCCACCTCCTCCATGGAATTAGATTTTTTCACAAATACCACATCCCGCCAAAGAATTAAAACATCTTGGACCTGTTTACGCTCGATAGAAACTAAATTTACCACCGCTCGCTGATGAGTGGGTGTCAGAGAACCGATTTGAATAGTAGTCCCTTGAGGTTTAGGTGTAAATCGGCTTTGAGGAAAAAAAATATAAAGAATTTTTTTGGTGGACCATTCTAATAAGGTGACCACAGGAGAAAATATTTTGTCGGCAAAGGAAATCCAACGAGAACCCTTTAAAACTATTTTTAAAGGAGTTCGTAAAGCAAGCGATTTTGGAGTCAGTTCCCCCAATACAATATTTAGATAAGCTAATGGCAATACGATTATAACAATTGAAAGTATTTCGGCCATAAATGCAGATAAATTCCATTTTTCAATTAAGAATGGTCGGATTTGGATAGCAGCTTCCATTCCCCCCACGGTAGCTGCTAACAGGGCAACTAAGGTTATACCAATTTGAATAATCGAAAGTGTTCTCTCCGGGTTCGATCTGCGGTCCAAAATCCATTGGGCTTTTCTTGATCCAGTTTTAGCCAATGGTCGCAGCTCACCAGGTGGCACTGTTACAAAAGCCATCTCAAAAGCAGCCAATAAAGAATTTATGATAAGACAAATAAATATTATTAAAAAAGATTCCATAGTTTTAAACGGGTAATAAGTTACAAAATTAAATAAATCCTGAAATCATTAGGAACTTTAGGCCAAAAATACAATAATTCTGATTTCATAGACCCCATGACCGGAAAAAATTTCAACAACTCTAAACATGCCACAAATTACCATAATTGGGACTTGAATTTAGCTTCATGTTCAGTTAATCTTAGCCCTTTTTTATAGCCCAAAAGGAAGAAATGCTCAAGACCACTTTGATTGGCCATGCTTGCCTATTTATCCAATCTAAAGAAACAACCATCCTAACAGACCCGGTTTGGTTTGATTATCTGTGGGAAGAAATTAATGTTCTGTGTCCCAGCATTGATTTGAATAAAACCAAAATTCCTCCTGTGGAAATACTCAATATTTCTCACAGACATCAGGATCATTTCGATGTTCGAACTTTAGCGTACCTGGCACAAGACAACGGAATATTAAAGCCGGATGCCACTATCTTGGCTCCTGAAGATCATTTAATTTTAGATGTACTTAGGGAATTAGAATTTAAAAATATTAAGATAGTTAAAGATTTTGAGTCAATCACTATTAAAGATGTGACATTAACACCCACACCCTCCCGAAATCGGCTCGGCACAGCACAAGATGATTTTCCTGAACACGGGCTTTTAGTGAGTGACGGTGAAGTCACCGTGTGGAATCAAGTCGATACCATTGTAAACCCGGAAATTATTGAAAAAATCCTTCAGATCGCAGAGAAGGTCGATTTGGTTCATGCGCGTTTCGTTCCATTATTAGAAGGGAATTTCTCCTATAATAAATCATTTGCTTTGCCCTTTGACGAATATTGTACTTTTTTGAATGTTGTAAAAGCAGTAGGACCACGAATGGTAGTTCCTGGCTCTGCGGCTTTTCGATTTCGAGACGAATTTGATTTTCTAAATTGCTATTCGTTTCCAACCACTCAAGAACAATTCTTAAAAGATCTTTCTGCATTTTGTCCGGAAGTTCCTTCAAGCCCTTATTTACCGGGTGACGTGGCACACGTTTCAGCCCAAGAAGTTAAAATTGAAAAACAAGCCTCTAATTTTGTACGCGTTCAAGAAGACGATAGCAATCGAGTTGTATTTAAACCGGTGATGGAAGTTTCTCCAGTTCGAACTCGAACGACAGAACCGGAACAACACAAAAAAGAAATGTCAGTAATTCGTAAATTTATTGAATCAGAGTTGTTAGTAAGACTGCTCAACAGTGATATGGCTGGTGGTTGGAAGGATTGGCAAATGGTTTATCAATTGGAGGTATTCGGTCAAAATGATTCAGAGTGCTGGAGTATTGACTTTGGAGAGCCGGAACCCAAGATTCATAAAGGAACCTTGGGCAAAATCAATTTGTATGAAGGAATTGCGGCTTCCGAATTATTCAGTCTGATTCAAAAAACCACTTCATGGGATTTTGTGGCCTTATGTGGTAATTATCGAACGTTTAATAACATTTATCGAGTGACTAACGGCAATTTTGAATATTGTGCCGCTGAGAAAACCCACGATTATGCATTTGAGCCTTTGATGGTAGCTTTCCCCTGGGACTTAGAAATGGATCGCGAAAAATTTATGCAAGATGTCCGTAAATGGAAAGGAGTTCCCCAGAATTAATCCAATCGATCCAAGGGCAAAATTCTTAACCAAATTTTTAAGCAATTAACACACCACGCATAGAAACACTCTTCCCTACCAATCCCTCAACCGGAAAAATCACCCTTTCTTCCTCTTCCTGTAAAGCAATTATATAAATTAGTGGCAAAAAATGCTCTGGAGTGGGTGCTGATAATTGAGCAATTTTTTCCATAGATTTGAATTCTATTATTTTTAGATGATCTCTATTTAGTAATCCCTGTTTAATTTGTTCATCAAATTCCATGGCCCAATCATAAGGTTCATCATTGGGGTTAAAACTAAGATGACTTAGATTATGTACAATATTTCCACTCCCTAATATTAATACTCCCTCGTCCCTTAAAGGTTTTAATTCTTTACCAATTTGATAATGTTCTTGCGGAGTTTTAGTTTTGTCTAAGCTTAACTGTAAAACGGGAACATTCGCTTCGGGATACATGCTGAAAAGCAAACCCCATGTTCCATGGTCCAAACCCCAATCCTTGTCTAAGCCGATCTCAGTAGTTTTAATCAAGGATTGGATTCTATTTGCCAATTCCGTATTTCCTGGTGCCTGATATTGAATATCATATAAAGCTTGAGGAAAATTACTAAAATCATGAATGGTACGGGGCAGTTCCATTGCTGTAACTAATGTTCCACGGGTTTCCCAATGAGCAGATATACACACTACCGCTTTGGGTCGCGGAAGACTTTTTCCCAAAAGCTCCCAAGCTTTCGAGTATTTATTTTCTTCGATCACATTCATGGGACTTCCATGGCCCAAAAATAATGCCGGCATTTTTCCAGGTGAAATTTCATTCATTTTTTTATTGTAGACCTTTTTCTTTAAGTAAATTTGAAATCCACCGATCTAGGGAAAATTTTCCTCCACCGAATAGGATAAGAACTGTTGCAATACCAAGAACTAAAATATGGTATTCAAATCCCTCCCCGGCTTGTTTGCCGGACCAATTCATAAAAAATCCGTTATCCCAATGAGCCTTGACCACAGCACCAAACATAATGGCAGCCATCCCTGCTGCGCTTAGTCGTGTCAAAAATCCAGTGATCAATCCCAAAGCCCCAAAAAATTCACCTGCGATTACAAGCAGAGCTATTAATGTTGGTATTCCCAATTGCTGAGTGAAAAAACCTAACGTGCCGTCCAATCCATGTCCACCAAACCAGCCTAACAATTTTTGGGCTCCGTGTGGGAAAATTACAATTCCCAAAGTCACTCTTAAAATAAGTAAAGAGAGGTTATTTTCCGTTTGGAACATTCTATTAATGTATCCCATGTAACCTTTCTCCTAAGAATATTTTTATAAAAGTCTTCCTTTATGGGAAAACTATTCTTTTTTAACACTTTTTCGGATTTAAATTTATACTAATTTTAGGAACCATTTTATCATCTAATTTTTTTGATCAAAAATGTTGAAGAACCAAGAACCGTCTATTTTAATTATTGACGGAGATCAATTTTTTTCCACTTTAGTTCTAAGTTGTTTTTCTCGGGTTCCCAAATTAAAGGTTCACGTATTATCCACTGACCCAAAAACTCCCGCACGGCTAAGCCGGCTTTCTACTTCCTTTCACTTATATAACCCTTCAAATGATGAGGAATATATTGAAGTGATTCGCGAAGTTGCAAAAAAAGTAGGCGCTACAGTTCTTTTAGCCGTAAGTCGACTTGGAATACTTTTCGCTATCAGAAACCTTAAAGTTCTTCAACAAATTGCACCGGTGGCTCCAGTTCCTCCTTTAAACTCCTTTGAAACTGCTCAAGATAAAGGTTTATTAGCAGAGTTTCTTATTAAAAACGATTTCCCAATTCCTCCTACTTTGCAATGCACTTTAGACACAAAATTTTTCAATGAACTTGAAAAAATGAAATTTCCTGTTTTATTGAAACCCAATATGGGTGCAAGCGGACAGGGAATAATTGAATTTAAAGATTGCCCTTCATTAGAACAATACTTAGAAAAAAATAAAAATATCCTGAAACCTTGTGTTATTCAAAGTAAATTAGTTGGCCAAGATATTGCCTGTAATGTCCTGGCTAAAGAAGGCAAAATTCTGGTGCACACGGTTCAATTGGGAGTTTTGCCAAACCCTATTCGATTCAAACCCCCAAGTGTTGTAGAAATGATTCAACATGAACCCACGTTTCAACTTACTGAAAAACTTGTATCAAAACTCAACTGGTCTGGGGTGGCTCAATTTGGTTTTTTTCTATCAGAAGAAGATGAGAGAGAACCCATAAAAGTACTTGAAATAAATCCTCGATATTTTGGACGTTTGCGCGGGTCACTTATGGCTGGAATAAACTTTCCTTATTTATCAAGCTTGGCCGCCTTAGACAAACCCTTTCCTATCTCAAATTATAAAAACTGTAGATTTATAGAATTTCAAGACTGGCTTAAAGTCTTAATGTGTTCTCACCTGAGAAAAGAAATGGCAAAAATTAATTCTTTAAAGGTAGGTTGGCGGTATACCTTGAAAGATCCTAAGCCTTTTTTAAACAGCGTATTCAATAAACTAGTTTCCCTTACAAATTTAAAATAATAGATACAACCTTGGCGGGTTGTATCTATTTTAATTCTATCAAATTAGCTTGAATGAATCCGTTACTTCGCGGTTAAATCAAAGTTTGCATCTAAATTGACGCCGGCGGTCACCGTAACTTCCTGGCTCATTTCACCAACATAAGGATGCCATGCCGTTAACCAATAAGTACCTGCAGGAATTTGATCTATCTTAAAAGTTCCATCGGCGGCACTGATTGAATAATAAGGATTCCATACAACTCTAGCATCGGCTTCCATAAAATTATGTTGATCGCATTGTAAGAAGAAATGTTTATCTTTCTTCGGTTTAAACCTCTTAAAGGATTTAGTTACATCTGTAACATCACCTTGAGAAGGCAAAGGTTTATTGAATAAAGTCTTTCGGTTTGCCCCCACCACAGAGTAACCATGCGGATTGTGCAGTACGTTTAAATCCTGGTTTGTCACAGTAAGCAATCCTTCTTTAACACCTTTCAGAGGTTTTCTTACGACAGAAATTTTGGGAAAGATATCACAGGTTTTAAAATCAAAGTTGTTGGTATCCTTCGACCAAGCTTTACCCTTCTCAATATTTTGTATAAAAACCACTGCATCCTTCAATTTACCGTTGGTGGCAACCACTTTTGTCCTTAACCGGGTATTGCCCTTAGCATCCGGATGAGTAGAACAAAATTCAGAATTTTTTCCCTTACTCAAATCTTCCAAAATTGGTGCAGGAGGGTCACCTATTAATTGAATCATTCCACTAATGGAACCTCCATTATTCACCGCTTCTTCAGAATAGTTTTTATTCGGTTTTACATTTTTCGGAAGCTTAGTTACAGCATTGGAGGGCATAGCAGGTTTAGCAGCAGCCATAGCAGGTGGTGGTTCCGTAGCAACAGCCATTTTATTTTCGGACTTCGGAGTTGGTTTTGCAGCTGCTTTATCTTCTGAAGCGGAACTCCCCATGTAAGTTGAGCGGATATATTTAACCACATCCCAAATGTCTTGATCCTTCAATGTTTTTTTATGAGCCACCATTCCAGTACCTGGTGATCCATTTTTTATGATCCAAAACATTTGACCCGGAGAAACATTTTCCATGGTTTCTGCGCAGGTAAAATTTCTGGGTTGAGGTTTTAGTGCCGCTCCAAGTTTACCTTTTCCATTTCCTTCATCTCCATGACACATTTTACAAGCCATGGGTTTAGCAGATTTATTATAAATCTTCTTTCCATTATCTAAATTGGCGTTTCCGGTTTTGTCCATGCTAGCAATGTTAGAAGGAGCGTTTTTTGTTTTTCTCTTTTGAGGGCAAGGGCCGGAAGCTTTTACTACCTTATTAACCATTTCTTTCTTCGGTTCCGGTGGAGATTTTACCTCTGCTTTAGGTTTTGGGGATTCAGGAGGGGGCACTGCTTTAGATTCAGTCACAGCTTCAGTTTTTTCGGTTTCTTCTTTCATTGGAGCTTCTGTTTTTTGCTCTATGGGTTCCGGTTCAGAAACGGCTTGATTATCAGTGGCAATTTCAGTATTTTTTGGTGCTTCCTCCATTGGAGGTGGTTCGGATGGAGTGGCTTCTACGGATAACTCTTCTTTCTTTACTGAAAATAATAAGTTTTTGGTTTCTTCATCCAACTTTCCACTTACAGAGATCCCGTTTTTTTCCTGAAATTGTTTTAATGCTCCTTCCGTTTTGGGTCCCCAAAGACCGTCTACCGGCCCCGGATTTAACCCTTGTTCAATTAATGATTCCTGAGCCTTTTTGACCAGGGTGTCTGCCAAGGCAGAAACCACACCGATTTGAAGGATAAAAAAACCAATGATAGCTATAAAAAAAATTCTATGACCCATAGTAGTTTGAAATCTAGAATTATTCACTTTTCCTCCTTACAATTTGATTTGATCAAAAAAGGCTTTATCAAACTATTCTAAAAATAAATTGGATGAAAATAAAATATTTCTAAGCTGACAATACTTTTTACTTAGAAAATAATTTTTTTACTAAACCAATAATTGCCATCAAAGCTCCGCCTCCAACACCACCACTGGCTAAACTGCCAATTATACCTTCTAAACTCGAACCACCGCTTGCAACACCAACTCCTAACATACCTAAAAGTTGGCCACCTAAACCTCCACCTAATATCCCTGCAATAGAATTACCCACGGTTCCAAGCGAAAGGTTTTTTAATAGAGATCCTGCAACATTACCACCAATAGCGCCACTTACTAATTGAATGATTAAGGGTATTAAGTTCTCCATATTTTCCTCCTAGTTGATTTTCAACTAATTGAGTTGATAAAAACGAGTTTAACTAACCTATTTAAATGGGTTGGACAATGTACATAATACCAATTAAAAATTTCTAGAACTATTTTCTTAAGTTATTGTAGTTTTATATACTTACAATGATTTAAGACAAAGAAACTACATTTTTACTATTTTTTGATTGATTAATAATACCTAAAAGGGTTACCTTATGAAACCTTTTTATTATTAATTTATTTTAATTATCGCCGTAAAAGGCTATACGTTTTTCTTCATTTAATACTATTTGTTGTAGGGAGGGAACATATGTCTATCACCAGAGTAACCGAAGTCAGTTCTTCATCCACCAAAAGCTTTGAGGACGCAATTGAGTCTGGGATTGAAAGAGCAAATAAAACAATAAGAAATGTAAAAGGCGCTTGGATTAACGATCAGAAAGTTGTTGTGGACAATGGAAAAATTACAGAGTATCGCGTCAACATGAAAATAAGTTTTGTATTAGAGGAATGATTATTAGTTTTTAAATAAAATTTTATTAGGAGGTCATAGGTTATGGGATTTTTTGATTTTGTAGCTTCCATTGGAAACAAACTTTTTAATCGAACTGAGGACGCAGCAGATAAAATTAAAGATCATATTGAAGAACAAAATCCTGGCATCAAAGATTTAAACGTTGAGTTCGAAGAAGGAGTGGTTAAATTGTCCGGGATTAGTGATACTGCAGAAGCTGCTGAAAAAGCTGTGCTCATGGCTGGCAATGTTAATGGAGTTACTAAAGTAATATCTGAAATTAAAGCTCCCCCGCCAACCGAAAAAGTAGAGTTTTATGTCATAGAAAGTGGAGATACTCTCAGTGGAATTGCTAAAAAGTATTATGGAAATGCAAGTATGTACCCCAAAATCTTCGAAGCTAATCGAGAGGTTATAAAAGATCCTAATAAAATTTTTGTGGGTCAAAAAATTCGAATACCCCAATAAGTTAAAAGGAACAGTGAAACTCATCAAGTTTCGCTGTTCCTCACCAATTTATTTTCCATTCTAAAGATCTTTTCTGATTTTCTTTCTTAAAATCAATTTCCAAATTGTTAGGCTAATTTGCTTTAAAAAGATAGTGTTACTGAAACATAGGAATATAAAGTGTTGCCCAACCTTGGTGCATTAGGAGCTTCATTTTGAAAATCGCCATCAATTCTATAAACCAAACCTCCTTCCAGTTGAACATTACCCATAATTTGCCACGTTCCCCGAGTAAAAATTTGGTGACCAAGAAATGAATCCGAATTACCTGTTGAATCTTGCAAATCAGAATTTCCGGACCATAGATCGGTATCAGACGCAAGCCAAAAAACACGGTAATGAAGGTAAGCAACCATTTGAGGAATAGGTTTTAAAATTAATTTAATTCCGGGGCCATGAATGTTGGATCGGTTAAATGCCTGGTAAATACTAGTCGGGCCAAAGTCAAAAACCGAGGCGCCGAATAGAGTGTCAAACCTTCCGTTTTTCCCATCGTTAGGATTATTATCTCCACTGGCAAAATCATAAGCCGCAATTAGTCTAGGAGACCATATACAATGGAAGCTATACCCGATTTCAAAATGATGAAATTGAGCAAAGTGATTCAGATCCTGAATATCTGCCAAAGAAGTTGTAGCACGGGAAGATCCGAATTGGAAAATCGATTCCCATTCATAATCCATCTGACCTTTTTGGTTTGGACGGTAAATGCGAAATCCAGGGGAATATAGTTTACGGTTGAGGGTAGCCTCCTTTTGACTGTCTTCTTCATGGTAGCCTATTAAATAGATTTCTCCCTTGTGGTTCCAGGGCAGCTTAGAAGATGCTATAAACACTCCCCATAGAATACGATCAAAACTTTCACTGTCAAAAGAGACATCGTTGTTTAACAATCGGAAACTAGAAGTTGGTTTTCGATTTACCGGTGAGGTAAGAAACAGGCGAATTTGATTTTCATTTTTTGACTGCCAGATACCATCGATTCCCGTAAAAGCATTTTTAGTATTGCGGAATCGGTTGCGAGCAACTAAACGTCGCTTTCCTACACCCAAAGTAAGTCGGCCCCCACGTAAAATACTATGACTGCCACTCTGAAAGAGGTCCTTTAAATACAGCTGTATATTAGCTTCCAGAAGCTCGACAGAATTTACAATTGAGGTACTTATAGGAGTTCCAAAATCTGCCAATTCTGACCTCGAATCCTGGAATTCTAATTGAATTTTAAATATTGAATTAAGATGTAGCGTCGCTTGTATTAACGTCCGCAAGGATAATACTTGATCACTTCCGGTTCCACCTGATCGGAAAGAGTGATTCAAAGTTTCATAACGAGTTCGGTTTTGAAGAGAAAGTGACAACCATCCTGGTAGAAACCCATTTTGATTTAATGTAAAACGTGGCTCTAGAGAACCTAATGATTTATCTTCAAAAAAATAAGGTTTCGGAAAGTTGTCTAAGTTTGTGTTTTTTGAGTTTTTAGCCCAACTGGAGGATGAGATCAACAGAAGAAAAAATAACCACAACAAACAAAATTTATTTAACAGCTTATACATCGATTCCAATTTTGGCGTTATATATGAAGGTATATTTCGAAAAATCGTTATATACTATTATATATAACGATAAAGTCAATTATTTTAAGATCATTAAAGAAAATATTAAACGACGAAACACTTCATTTAATTTATTTTGAGATTATTTAGAATTCTTTGGTTTTTTGTGTGTATCGGCAAGAAAAATAATTAACGCAAGGATTAAAATTAAGGCCAGGATTAACCAAGACTGAGTATTTTCTTTTCGTACTTCAAGAATATCGTAGGTGAGGGTTCCATCAATAAGAAGGACTAGAGAAATGATAATTATTAATATTAAAAATTTTTTCAAAGTACAAACCTTACCAATCGAATATCGCCACCGCTCAATTTGTATACCGCCATTTGACGCCAGACATGGTGAAATGCAATATTTTGAAGAAAGCTTTCGAATGTATAATTAGAAAAAGCCTTCCAATGGGCTCATATAGAAAATAACTGAATTAAAAAACCTTTTATTACTAATATATATTTGGTGACGGAATAGCTTCCATATATAATAGTTGGGCTTTTCCCGTGTTGAATTTTAACAAGTTATTGGAAAGGCGCAATGTTGAATTAACCATCCTAATCAAATCCATAAAATTTGGATTTATTAGCAATATATTAAAATATAAATACTTTATGGCTATCCCTTTACAACAGGCCCTAAAAGTAGGGTTGTATTTGTTTAAGCAAAAATTGAAAGGCCGGAAACAGTATCCTCTAGTTCTAATGCTGGAACCTCTGTTCAGATGTAATTTAGAATGCGTAGGATGTGGCAAAATCCAGAAATCGAATGAGATCCTCAAACAGTATCTTACTGTAGAACAATGTTTAAATGCTGCAAAAGAATGCGACGCGCCCATTGTTTCCATTGCAGGCGGTGAACCACTGATCCATCCTAATATGGTGGAAATTGTAAAGGGATTGGTCAAGCAGGGACGATTTGTTTATTTATGTACCAACGCATTATTGCTTGAACGCTATTTAGATGAATTGCCAAAAAGCCCTCAACTAACTTTGTCTATCCATTTGGATGGCATGAAAGAACATCACGACCATATATGTGCTGAAGAAGGAGTTTACGATAAAACAATTTCTGCAATTCGTACGGCTAAGAAAAAAGGATTTCGTGTAACTACGAATACAACTTTTTTCGATGGTGTCTCGGTAGAAGATGCCGAAAATTTCTTGGATCATGTTCGTCCGATGGGTGTGGATGGGATGACAATCTCATCTGCCTTCCAATACCCGGATGCTCCGGTACAGGATAATTTCTTTGGGCGAAACAGAACTATGGAGTTTTTCTCCGAACTCCTTTCTAAAAATAAAAATGGGCGTTGGACATTTAACCATTCTCCATTTTACTTAGAATTTCTTCAAGGCAAACGCGATTATGATTGCACTCCCTGGGGTAATCCAAGTTATTCCGTACTCGGCTGGCAACGCCCTTGTTATTTGTTGGACGAAGGCTATGCAAGTTCCTTTAAAGAACTTATGGAAACGACTCCTTGGGAAAATTATGGTCATCGCAATCACGATAAGTGCAAAGACTGCACAGCGCATTGCGGTTATGAAGCTACCGCAGTGCAAGATTCTACACGCGGTTTGAAAAATATGCTTATTTCCGCTAAATCTATATTTTAATAAAATGTCTGACGTTAGGTTTTCCAGTTGTTTAATAATCTAATGAGTTTAAAGTTTTCTTTCCTTTCTAAATCCCAATAAAAATTCTAAAGGCAAAACAATGAAGCATATGAACTCTGGAATCGTTATTTCCGGTGTGAGTACTTCTATCGGCAAATCGTCAATTTCCATTGGGCTCATGAGATTATTGAAACGGCGGGGTCATTGTGTAAAACCCTTTAAAGTAGGACCGGATTATATTGACCCGGGTCATCACTATCGAGCAGCAGGTAACCCAAGTTACAACCTTGATTCATGGATGTCTTCCCCTGGATATATCAAACAAATTTTTGATGATGTCGTGAAGGAAGAGGATATTGCGATTGTTGAGGGAGTAATGGGGTTGTTTGATGGTGCCTATTCCACCAAACCTGATGGAACAACGGCAGAAGTGGCAAAAACTTTAGGTCTTCCAGTATTACTCGTTGCAGAAGGTCAATACATGGCACGTTCCTTTGCAGCTCTAGTCCAAGGGTTTACGCAGTTCGATTCAAAACTAGAGTTTATTGGAGTACTTGCAAATCGAGTAAATACTAAGGGTCATATGAAAATACTGAAAGAATCAATTGAACATTATGCAAACATTCCTTTTCTGGGAGCCATACCTTCCCATAAAGAATTAGAAATGCCCAGTCGCTATTTAGGTCTTCATCTTAGCAATGAACAAGAGGAAATCTTTTATGAACAGTGGGCAAACCATTTAGAAGACCATTTAGATATTAGTGCGCTTTTTACAAGGAACGTTGAGAAAACCCCAAATTCTTTTACTCACACATATTCCAACGTCAATCGATGGAACATACAACCCAGGTCAAAAAAGTTTAAAGTTGCCATTGCCAAAGATGAAGCTTTCCAGTTTTTGTATCAGGATACTTTGGATTTTATTCAAGGTTTAGGAGGAGAAATTCATTTTTTTTCACCTTTGAAAGACGCGACTTTGCCTGCCAATTCAGATTTGATTTATTTTCCCGGGGGATACCCGGAACTCTATGCTCCTCAATTGAGTAGTAATTTTTCCCTTCGAAACCAAATATTGAATACAGGAAATGACGGAACGCTTATTATTGGGGAATGCGGCGGGTTGATGTATTTGGGAAAAAGTTTAAAGAATCTCGAGGGAGAAAATCATTCTATGGTAGGTTTGTTTGAATTTTCAACAACTATGGAACATAAAAAACTAACCATAGGTTATCGTGAATTGGAGTTTATTCCAAATTCACAGGAAGAGGAACCCATAGTTTTAAAGGGACATGAATTTCACAATTTTGAATTGGAAAAAGAAATCGAACCACCTAATATGAAACATCGCTGTCCTAAGACCCAATCTCTAATTCAAGATGGATATATTTACAAGAACTGTTTTGCTTTTCGATCTCATATCTATTGGCCCTCTTCCCTTAAAGGGTTTAAATTTTTATTAAGTAAAATAAAGAATTAAAAATAATTTTAAGTTTTTAGACTGTTGAACAGATCCTGGTATTTAATATTTCCCGGGTTCAGTTGAATTGCCCTTTGAATAGATTCTTTGGCATCTAATGGTTTATCAATTGCCGTCTGAATCTGAGCAATTTGATAATAAGCCTCAGGTTGGTAAGGGTTGATAGCAATGGATTGGTTCAAAGCCTCTAATGCTTTCGGATAATCTTGACGGTCTTTGTACAAGAGCCCTAAGTGAAAATGAGTCAAGGTAGATTTAGAATCCAATTTTAAAGATTGCTGTAAATACTTTTCGGCTTCATCTAAATTTCCCACCATCCGGTAACTATCGGCAATATTATTTAAATAAAGAGGATTTCTGGATTCTTTTTGAATGGCAGTTTTATAATGTTCAATTGCTTTTGGGTAATCTTTGCGTGTTTTGTAAATATTACCAATATTGTTATAAGCTCTGGAATCATTGTCATTTTCCTGGAGCTGAATGGCCTGTTCCCATTGCTCTAAAGCTTTATCAGAATTGCCTTCCATATAAAAACACATGCCGAGGTTAATTCTGGCTTGCAAATGTTTCGCATCAATTTCGATAACTTTTTCAAACATTTTTTTAGCATTTTGGATTTGCTTCATCCCAAAAAAGATTAAACCCTTTTTATCATAAGCTTCGGCATTTTTGGGATTTAGTTTGATAGCCAAATCAAATTCATCTAATGAATTTTTAAATAATTTGTATTGAGCAAACTCTATACCAAGGCGGTAATGTTCATTTGATGCTTTCGGGTCGGCTAATTGTTTTTCAGAAGAACAGGCAATCGTTAAAAGAAAAATTGAAATAGGTAATATAAGTTTTTTATTCATGGGAAGTATTTGGAAAAGAAGGGACCGGCAGATAGCCGGTCCCAATATTAAAGATTTTAGTTCATACCTCTTCCACCCGTTGGTACACCACCGGATCCTAAAGTCACACCGGAAGAAGGTAGAGTGGAATCATGCATATCACCAATAAATTCCATTGAAAAACCAGCATTACTGGCTTCGGCAAAAATAACCCCCCACATTGCGATTTGGTTGAGGTTTTCATATTTGCCATTTCCATTTTGAACCGTGGGGGTGGTATTATCCGAAAGAATTCGTACATTCCCCAGCACCGCACCCGTAGTCGTTGTGGTAATAAAATGGTCTCTTGCAGTAAAGGCTGCATTATTGGTTGTCGGGTTTATTGAAGGATGGTTAGTAGAAACAATAAATAATTTATGAGTTTCACCAGCACCTACTGTAAAGTTAACAGATGTGCTTCCTACAATTTGACCCGCTGTCGTTCCTTCTAATGAAACCGTCAGCCCAATATTTGAAGCTGCAAGGCTTAATGAAGGATGTGTAAAAGCTAAAAACGAATAAAAACCGCCAGCAGATGGACCGCCTGGTACCACTTGAGCAAAAGGCGATACGGCCACTCGTGATCGATCCACAGTTTGAGCTGTGGAAACCTGGACCAGCATTACAAATGCTGCCAGAGTTATAATTGAAATATGAATTAACTTCTTCATAAATTGTTCTCCTTTGTTTAACCAGCTATTCGGATAAAGTTTCAAGCCGATTCTAGTTTACCCCACTGGGGAAAGTATTAGCTGCTTGGCCTGGGTGTGACGAGGAATCATTCATGTCGCCAATGAATTCCATAGCAAATCCCGTATTGGAGCCAGAAAATACGACTGCACCCCAATAAGACAACCGTGTAACATCATTGGTACTTCCAGCTTGAACAGGGTCAAATCTTATATACCCGGTACCGCCGGCAGTTGTTGAACCAAGAATGACAGTATCATTCGGAAAATTGGCCTCGTTAAACAAGGAATTCGAAGTCTGCAAGTTGGTGCCAAAAACAAATATCTTTGAAGTTTGCCCAGCACTTACTGTAAAGGTCTGAGAGGTTCCATAAATATTTGCAGCGCCTTCGCCTCCATCACCTAAAAAAGCTGTGACAGTTACACCAATATCAGAAGCCATCCCACTCAAGGAAGGATGAGCAACTCCTATAAAGGTATAAGTAGATCCCGCATGTTGCCAATAGGGAGCGATAACTCTGCTAGACGGATCAACGGCAAATGCATTGTTTGCGCTTACCGCTAACAATACAAAAACTGCCATACCCGAGATCGTAATCGATCGGAAAATCTGTTTCATTTTCATTAGAAATTTCTCCTTTATATTCCGAATCTTCTTTTCAGAAGAAAATTGACAGACGTTAAAAAAAAGTTTTCCAGGCAACGACCCCCTTCCAATAAAAGAACTAATAAAAAATAGAATTTCTAACTAGGTAATTTACTTCTAGTGTAAAGCAATAACTTCATATTTTTGAAAACTAATTCAAAATTTTTTAAAAAAATTTCTATTATTCTTCTCAACTCCAGTTAAGTATTGAGAAAACAATCGAAATCGCTTTTGTTTGCTTATTTTGTGAAAAAAATGCTTGATTTTCTATCGGTTGGAAAAGGTAATACTTTAGAATCGCTTAAAATTTGGGGAAGATAATTCTTAGTTCTCTCAGAATATTTAATTATTGAGGAAGGATTATTTTTTTATTTTTACAAAAATTCCAGAAATACCTGAATCAATTTTGTGAGATAATACAATTTGACTAAAAAGTAACACAGAAATTACACTTTGATTATTTATTGAAAGCTAAATCTAGCTTCCTTTTTTTGCGGCACCTGTTATCCTGTAAAAGGCTTGATTAATTGCCTTATTAGTTATGCTTCACCTATCAAACAATACAGGGATCAACCACAAATCCTAACATTGAGTTTTTTCAACTATTTGATATAATTGAACTAATTTAATTCCACACAATAAATTTACCGAGAAAATGATGAAAAAACCAAGGGTCTTTACCACTAAAAAGAACCGGGTACTGGTTTTATTTTTAATCAGTCTGGTACCTTTTTGGCTTGCCGCATGTGCTACTCAAAGTACAAAAAAAAATTCAGGAAATAAGTTAGAAGCCCAAAAATATTATGACTTAGCTGAAAAGGCTTATTCCATCAAACAAAAGGATGAGTTTTACAGGAATTTAAACAAAGCCATCGAATTGGATCCAGAGGAACCCTATTTCCATCTTGTTAAAGGTGATGCTTATTTTGAAGATGTCAAACTGGACGAGGCAGAACAAGAATATTTAACAGCAATTAAATTAGGTATCCAAAATCCTGACGGAAATCGTCAACTTGGCCGATTGTATATGCAAAAAAGCGATTGGAATAGTGCCATCTATTATTTAAGGAAGGCGGTGGAAGCGAGAAATTTAATTGCCCCACATCAAATATATAACTGGTTGGCTCTTTGTTATTATGCCAAAGGTGAATTGACTAATGCAGAAAAAACTTGGAACAAATCTTTAGGAATTAAAGAGAATGGTCAAATTAGAATGAATTTGGGCCTCGTTTATAAAGAAGCAGCTGAATTCGATAAAGCCAGAGAGTCTTTATCCAAAGCAATTGAATTAGACCCAAAGCTGGTTCGCGCACATTATGAATTAGCTCAGTTGCATCTTAAAGATCGTAGATTTGCTGACGCACGCGAACATTTTCAAAAAGTTATTGATTTGGAGCCGTTAGGAAAAACGGCAAAAACCTCTAAAGAATATTTAAAACTAATGCCCAGTGAGTAATGTATGACAGAGGATTTTGGTTCTTACTTAAAACATGAGCGTGAATTAAGAGGAGTTTCTCTTGAAGAAATCGCCTCCTTAACAAAAATTCATATCCGATATTTAAACGCTTTGGAAAATAATCAATATGATGATCTTCCTGGGGAAGTGTTTATCAAAGGGTTTATTCGATCTTATGCACGGGCCATCGGAGCCAATGTAGACGAATGGATAACGGCTTATGACGATTCTATTGGGCGTGACCGAAGAGAAAAAATTATTATTGAAACTAACGCCGTCGAATCTTCTAATAATGTTGAAACCAAACCTAAGAAAACTCTTTTTGCTTTAGGTGCTTTTATAGTCCTCATTGTAGTAATTGCGTATATGGTTTCTCCGGAAAACCAAGCAGATGAAAATATTTCTAGTCAAAACATTTTAACACCCGATAGTATTGAGGATGAGACTTCTTCATTGCCCAATTCTGAAGACCCTTTGTTTCCTATGGATGAGGATACGGTGGCAGAAAAAAACATTTCAGAAGAGAATTTGGAGCCCACAATTGCCGAAGGAGAAACTCATCAAGTCATTTCAAAGTCAGATACTTCATTAGAAACCCAACAATCATCAGAAACAGAGGCTCCAGTTAAAAAAATCGAAATTGCACAAAAACCCGCTAAATTGAAGGATAGAGACGAATCTTCTCAAGTTCAAGACTCAAATGAACCACCGATAACTATTTCTGAGCTTCCGGAAGAACCGAAAATAGAAGATGTTTCCTCTAAAAATGAAGAGAAAATATCTGAGAATACAAAACCAGATTCTGATGATGGGAATGTTGAACAACAACAAGCAGAAAATAAAAAAATCATAGAAAATGAAATAAATCAATCAAAGAGTTTGGCAGTTGAGGCAAAACCCTTTAAACTAGAAATACGCGTGAGTGAAAATTCTTGGTTTAATTTGACGATTGATAAAGGTCAGCAGCAGGATTTTATCTTGCCCGCAGGGACAAATAAGGAATTTCAGGCACAACAAGCTATTCGTTTGACCATCGGAAATCGTCGAGGAACTCAAGTCATTTTAAATGAAGAAGAACTTAATTTGCCTGAAACGGCAGATAATATTATTCGAGATTTAATTTTAAGTGAAGAAACTTTAGGTTGATTTATGGCAAAAATTGATGCGTTTTTTAAATTAATGAATGAGCAGGGGGCTTCCGACCTTCACCTAGTTTCAGGTTCTCAACCTGTGCTTAGAATCAACGGAGACATGGAGCGTGTAAAATATAAAACTATAGAGAATGATGAATTAAAGTCATTACTTTATGAAATAGCTCCAGAAAATAAATTAAAGATTTTTGAAGAAACCGGGGATATTGATTTTGCCTATGAAATTCCTAATTTAGCAAGGTATAGGGCAAACTATTTCCAGCAAAAATGGGGAATCGGTGCTGTATTTCGTGAAATTCCCAGTAAAATCTTAACTGCTGATGAATTAGGACTTCCCTCTGTCATAAAAAAATTATCTATGTTGCATAAGGGGATTGTGTTGGTGACTGGCCCCACGGGTAGTGGTAAATCTACTACACTTGCAGCAATGATGGATTATGTAAACAGGAACAAAAAAGCACACATTATTACAGTTGAAGATCCCGTTGAATTTGTACATCAAAGCCAAAGCTGTATTGTAAATCATCGGGAAGTAGGTTCTCATACACAAAGTTTTAAATCAGCTCTGCGCGGTGCGTTGCGTGAAGATCCTGACATTATATTAGTGGGAGAAATGCGGGATTTAGAAACCATTGAATTAGCTTTGGAAGCTGCATCCACAGGGCATTTAGTTTTTGGTACACTCCATACTCAAAGTGCAGCGAAAACTATTGACCGTGTAATCGATGTCTTTCCAGCCAACCAACAACCCCAAATTCGAACCACATTATCGGAGAGTTTAAAGGGAGTTGTGGCGCAGAATTTATTTAAAAGAGTTGATAAGAAAGGCCGCATTGCGGTTTTAGAAGTGTTGGTCGTAACCCCAGCTGCTTCTAATTTAATTCGGGAGGGCAAAACATTCCAAATTCCTTCAGTCATTCAGACAGGGAAAAAATATGGAATGCAATCGTTGGACGATGCCATTTTAGAAGCATTACAAGCTAAAAAAATTAGTGCTGAAGATGCTTATGATAAGGCAATTGTAAAAGAAAGATTCGTTCAATTTTTAAAAACACCTCCGGAATTTATTTAGGCGCGAATGAGAAAAGCTGAAGTAGACCACATTTTAACCTCTATGCTGGAGGCTTTCGGTAATATTTCCGATCTTAATATTACCGTGGGCAAAGCATTTCAAGTTGAAAATTCGGGCCAGTTAAAAGATGTGCCCATGCACCCTCCGGTTAAAAGCATTACCCCTTTTCAATCTGAAATAATGGCGTTAAATGTCATCGCAAATGATCGGCGATTGACCGATAACTTAATACGTTCCGGGTCTTGCGACTGCTCTTATTACATTCAAGGCAAAGCAAGATTTCGTGTCAATATATTTTCTCAAAGAGGAAATTACAGTATTGTTATGCGAAGATTGGAGACACGAATTCCTTCGATTGAAGAGATGGGTCTTCCCCCACAATTTGCAAAAGCTGCGGAAGAAAAAAATGGATTGATTCTTGTCACAGGTGCTACTGGAAGTGGTAAGTCCACCACGCTCGCAACTCTTTTAAATAAAATAAATCATGAAAAATCGGTCCACATTATTACATTGGAAGACCCTGTAGAGTTTATGCACCCGCATTTGCAATCCACTTTCAACCAAAGGGAATTGGGTAGCGATTTTGATAGTTTTGCCAGTGGTCTCCGCGCCGCCCTACGGCAAGCCCCCAAAGTGATACTAGTCGGGGAAATGCGCGATAGAGAAACTGTAGAAATCGGTATGAGCGCTGCGGAAACCGGTCACTTGGTTATGAGTACTCTTCATACTGTCGACGCGGGTCAAACTATTAACCGCATTGTCGGTATGTTCAATCAAGAAGAAGAACAACAAATTCGAATTCGATTAGCTGACACTTTAAGATGGGTAATCAGTCAGCGTTTAGTACCTAGATTAGGTGGTGGAAGAATCGCCTTGTTAGAGATAATGCAAAATAATATGAGGGCAAAAGAAGCGATCATTAACGGTGAAACCGAAGATAAGACCTTTTATGACATTATCCATCATGGTAGTGCTTACGGAATGTGGACCTTTGATCAAAACATCATCAAACTCTATAAAGAAAGAAAAATTTCAGAAGAAACAGCAATTGCTTATGCCACAAGAAAAGCTATTGTAGGAAGAGGAATTGATGCCGTCAAATCTGAACGGGGCGAAAGTACTACTGATATTGAAGATCTTGGTATGGATGAGGAATATGATCGCACAACGGGTTATGGCAAAGCTAAATATAAAAAACGTTAGTTTTAAAAATAATTTTTGGAGTCATTAATGCAGGTTACTTGTAATCATTGTAATCGTAAATTGGATATCCCGGAGGAAAAGGTTCCGGCGGGTCAAGCCTTCAATTTGACATGTCCTGGCTGTAAAAATAAATTTAGGGTGGATAGTCACCTTGAAAAAGCCGAACTCTATAAACCAGAGGAAGAAAATCGTGTAGATGAATACCAATCCGTAGACACCACTCTTATGTTTACAGATGCTGAATTCGACACCGATGAAGAAGTTTTTGAAATCTATGATGAGAATGATCAAGTTGCTTTAATTTTAGATCCTAAATTTGAAGATGCCTGGTCATCGGCTTTATCCGGATTGGAGTTTAAATTACAAACCGCAAATTCACCTGAACATGCCGTACATAAACTAAAATTCAGTAGTTACAATGTGGTCATTCTTCATGAGACCTATGGAGAAACCACTTTGGAAACAAGCCCTATTTACAACTATATTGTCCAAATGCCCATGTCAAGTCGGAGAAAAATATTTGTGGTTTTAGTGGGAAAAGAATTTAAATCTACTGACAATATGGAGGCTTTTGCCCATAGCGTCAATTTAGTAGTAAACGAGAGAGATATAGACAAATTAGATATGATCTTAAAGAAAAGTATTAATGAAAATAATATTTTTTATAAAATTTATAGAGATACCCTCCAATCATTAGGAAAATTTTGATATGAATTTCAGCGAAACTCCGACCATACAACGTTATTCAGAAGGCGACGTGATTGTTTCCGAAGGCATCATTAGCAATAATGCATACATCATTATTGAAGGAAAAGTCAACGTCACCAAAAAAGTTGATAAAAAAAATGTGTTAATCAATACATTAGGTCCTGGGGAAATATTTGGAGAAATGGGCTTAATTTCTCAAACCGTGCGAAGTGCCAGTGTATTAGCGGTGGGTAATGTCACTATAGGTGTCATTGAAAAGGATCATTTTGATCAAGCGGTAGCCCATCTTCCCGACGATTTAAAACTTATAATGAAAGCACTTGTTGATCGATTGCGGTTCACCAGTGAACAATTGTCACGCATAGGACTTGAACTAGAAAAAACAAGGAATGTGATTTCATCCTTTTCTGTACAACAGTAATTATCAAGAGGGAAAATGCCAGTATTTAAATATAAAACCACAGTACGAGGCAAAACTCAATCTGGGGAAGTAGAAGCAGAAAACGAAAAGGGCGCCATATCCAAACTACGCCAAAAGAATATTCGAGTTGATCGAGTAAAGAAAAAATCTCAAAGTGAGTTTTTTGGTCCCCGGAAACAAAAAATTACTGACAAAGACATCGTTATTTTTACTCGCCAATTTTCAACGATGGTAGATGCTGGTTTACCACTAGTTCAATGTTTAGATATATTGGGAAAACAATCGGATAATAAAACTTTTGGTGGCATCATTTTAAATGTAAAAGGGAATATTGAAGTGGGTGGTAATCTTTCCGATTCATTGAGAAAACATCCTAAAGTATTCGACACCTTATACTGCAATTTAGTCGAAGCCGGTGAGGCTGGAGGAATTTTAGATACAATTCTTTCCCGATTGGCAAACTACATTGAAAAATCTGTAGCTTTGAAGAAAAAAGTAAAGTCAGCTATGGTTTATCCAGCTGCTGTAATCACCGTTGCATTTCTCGTAGTTACTTTTTTGATGATCTTCGTAATTCCAACTTTTGCCACAATGTTTGAAGGTAGTGGCCAAGAACTTCCAGGACCTACAGCACTTGTAATGGCAGTCAGCCATTTTTTTCAGAATCAATGGTACATAATACTGGGAACTCCTGTTGTTTTATTTTTTCTGTTCAAAAGAGTATACGCAACCGAACGCGGTAACATTGAAATTGATAGGTTTGCCCTTAAGCTCCCAGTATTCGGGGTTTTAATTCGCAAAGTATCAGTAGCTAAATTTACAAGAACATTAGGGACTTTGATTGCTAGTGGTGTTCCACTGCTAGAAGCTATGGATATTTGTGCAAGAACAGCCGGAAACAAAATTGTAGAATTTGCAATTCTCCAAACCATAGAATCTGTAAAAGAAGGTGAAACTATTGCTGCCCCGTTGGCTCGGGCCGGCGTTTTCCCACCTATGGTGATTCAAATGATTGACGTCGGTGAATCTTCTGGTTCTTTGGACTCTATGCTTTCTAAAATTGCTGATTTTTATGATGAAGAAGTGGATAACGCTGTAGCGGCTTTAACCTCACTTTTAGAACCTATGCTTATGGTATTTCTAGGAGTTGTGGTTGGATTCATTGTCGTAGCGATGTATCTACCGATCTTTAAAATGGGTGATACCGTTTAATCGACCCACTCATTTAAATCTTTTAATAACTCTTATCACCCTCACCATCATTGGATATGGCTGGTCTTTGGGAAACTCCGGAAAAGGAGCAGCTTCTTAGAATAAAAACGATCATGGTTCTGCGGATCGTTTTTTTAACGGGATTTATTGCACTAGCAATACTTTTTCAAGTTGGAACAGAAAAAGAAACTCCCATTGGGCCAATTAGTTTAGTTTTAGGAATCGCTTATGTTTTATCAATTTCCTATGCTCTCCTTTTAAAAATAGAGGTTCGTCTCAACCGATTAGCCTGGCTTCAAGTTATTGGAGATACCTTTGTAATCGGTGGTATGATTTATTCCACTGGCGGTATTGAAAGTCCTCTTTCTTTTCTATTTCTTTTTGTTGTTATCTCAACCAGTGTCATGCTTCCCAAAGGAGCTTCATATTTTGCCGCCTCTGGAGTAAGCATAGTTTATGGCTTAATAGTAGACTTAGAATATTTCAAGATAATTGAACCCATTTATTTTTTCCCAAAATCAAAAATATCATATTTTGGAGCCTACGGATTTTACATCATTGCTCTCAATGTAACTTCGTATTTTGCCGTAGCATTCTTAAGCAGTTTCCTTGCACATAGATTATGGTTAATTAAGAATGAACTACAAAATAAAAGCAAGGATTTAAAAAAGCTTCAATTGTTTCATAAAAATGTGGTTCAAAACATGGTTAGCGGGTTAATGACGACCGACTTAGTGGGCCGAGTTACCTCTGTAAATGCTGCCTGCGAATCCATTTCAGGATTTTCTCTAAATGATTGTTTAGGGCGCTTTTGTTATGATCTAATTCCAATGAAATCCCTGATATCTTATTTTAAGAACCCGGATCCAACCCCTCCCCCGTTACACCTGGAAGGCGAGTGTCTCAGAAAAGATGGAGAAAATATTTTAGTCTCTCTTAAAATTAGTTATCTCATCCATGTTGAAGACGGATCGACGGGACCGAAAGATCCTATTGACGGATACATTTTTGTTATTGATGATCTTACAGAAATTCGAAAGATGGAAGAAAAAATGTTGCAGTCTGAACAATTAGCTGCTGTTGGGAAATTTTCCGCCGGGTTAGCTCATGAAATCAGGAATCCGTTAGCTTCACTTAGTGGATCAATTCAGGTATTAAAAAACGGTCTGAGTTTGGAAGGAGATTATCAACATCTTATGAACATTGTAATTAAAGAAACTGAACGACTAAATGGAATTGTTTCAGATTTCTTGAATTATTCACAACCTAAAAAAACCAAAAATACGGTAATCGATTTAACTCAATTGTTAGAGGACGTCATTCTGCTATTAAAAAATAGCAATGAATATGACCCTGCCATTGAAATAGAATTTATCGCTCCTTCTAACCATGTCATTATTCAAAGTGAGGAGTCTCAAATCAAACAAATGATTTGGAACTTATGTATCAACGGAATTCAAGCAATGACCAAGGTGGGTAAGCTGCAATTAGAAATACAGACAGTGGTAGGTTACAAGCATAAAAGGTTTGAAACATCCCGAAAAGGTGTGCTAATTATTGTAATGGACCAAGGCAAAGGAATTCCTCCGGAAAAAATTGAAAAAATATTTGATCCTTTTTTTACAACTCGAGAAGAAGGTGTAGGATTAGGATTACCAACCGTTCAAAAAATTGTTAAACGTTTTGGGGGAAATATTGGAATCGAAAGTGAGGTCAATAAAGGAACTCGCTTCGAAGTATTCCTTCCGCAAGAGAGAGCTCTTCTGAGTAATAGACACAACAATCCTGAAGACTCTACCCCCGCTGCTTTAAATTAAAAATTTGTTCCATCCGTTCAAATCCATTTCAATTTGATGATATACTTTTTCTCTTAATTGTACGATTTATTCAAATTAATCCAAAAATTTAATTATGAAACAACTTTGGTATATTGGAGTTGGCATTTTTTTCTTTGCCTGTTCCCACACACCTTTGCAAAAAACTTCTCTGGAAAATATGGTTAAAATACCCTCGGGAAAATTTCCTATGGGTACCCAAATTGAAAATGACCGTCATTGGGGAGATACTGACGAAGAACCCGTACATGAAGTGTTTTTGGATACTTATTTAATTGACCGTTTTGAAGTGACTTCAAAGGAATTTTCGGATTTTTTAAATCATCACCAAACAGATAGCCATAAATATATCGAATTAGGAAATGCCGTCACCATTGAAAAAGTCAACGGGACTTACCGATCACGAAAGGGATTAGAAAATTACCCTGCAAATCGCATTTCATGGTTTGGTGCCAATACTTATTGTCAATGGAAAGGAAAACGGCTTCCCACAGAAGCAGAATGGGAAAAAGCCGCAAAGGGTATTGAACAACGGAGCTTCCCTTGGGGCAATGAATTTCCAAACAATCAATGGGTTACTTTTAGGAGAAAATTTTCTGATTATGGTTTTCAGGTTATGGAGCCCGTTGACTCAATGGAAAAAGGAAAATCTCCCTATGGGATTCATCACATGGCAGGTAATGTCTGGGAATGGGTTTCTGATTGGTACGCAGCAGATTATTATGACGAATCTCCAAAAAATAATCCACAGGGTCCACCCTCCGGAATATCTAAAGTGCTTCGCGGGGGCAATTGGTATTTTAAAGCTTATTATATGAGAACTACCTATCGATTTAATGAACGACCCGATGTTTTTAAAGTATGGCAAGGATTCAGATGTGCAAAATCTTTAAAGTAGTTACTTGAGTGCTTTTTTTAATATCCAGGGTACGTTAATCTTTTTTTGACAATACTTAAAAATCGCAGCTGTCAACGGCATTAAAGTACAATGGTCCACCAGAATCCCCGCTTCACTAGAGTTGATTATTTCTAGGGGATTATCCCTTTTCCAGGTTGTGAAAGCCCAATCAAACCACTGTTTGCTTACAGCCATAGATTTTAATGTTGGCAACTTTTCTCCATTCATATCAGTTTTATAAACAATATTCTCTTTTTGTTTCATTATAGTTTCATTCAAGCGTTCTTCAGAGTTTTCACTGGATTGACTGTATGTTTTAGAATGGGGGTAGGAGAGATCTTGTCCTAAAAAAATTATGGGAGAACACCCCAATTCGAAAGCCAGGTGATAAGCCACTGAGAGCACACTTCCCCCGGGGGTCAAGGCACCTACTTGCGGAAATTTTTGCTGAATCTCAGTTAAAATTGGAATATCCGGAGCATGTTGGTTATAAAAAACAACCTTACTTTTCCAAACTTCTAAAACTTGTGGGTGAATAATGGTTGGGGCAACTAATGTCATTCCCTGGTGTGATACGCCTGTTATAAATTTTGTGATTTCCTCCTGGGGATCTAAACACACTACTAAAGATGGGGTAATTTCCTGCCCCAGTAATGATTTTAATGCCGCATCACAGGCAATGATTACTGCCTTATCCTTTACTTGCTTTAATAAATGAATATTTTTGTCTAGAGAGGGTCCCGCCCCAACAACAATAGCCGGAAGGTCTATAAATTTGTTTGCTAGAACTACAACTCCTGAGTTACGTTGAATATCTTTTATGTTAGAAAGGAAATTGTTTTTCCAAATTTCTGAAAAACGATTAATCGTTGCAGATTTTACCTCATTAATTTGCCTTAAATTTTCCATTCTTATAATTTAACAAAACTGAGGGAATGCTGACAACGACTAAATAAAAAAGCCCAGGTGTAAAACCTGGGCTTAATTTTTTATTGAACTTATCGAGTTAAGTTCACTGTTTCTGTGAGCAAACTATCCGTTGTAGTAATTACACGAGCTGAGGCTTGGAAGGCTTGTTGAGTTTGAATTAAGGTAACAAACTCAGCAGCGAGATCAACATTTGACAACTCTAAGGTACTTCCTAGCACAGAACCAAAGGAACCTGTTTCAGGAAGCGAAATAACAGGTTGTCCGGAAGACCCCGATTCAGCAAAATGATTTTGACCTCTTCTAATAAGACCTGTGGGTGCCAAAAAATCTGCTAATGCAATTCTAAATAAATCCTGGGATTGTCCATTATTAAATAATCCACTAACAGTTCCATCAAAATCTACTGATAATCCAACTAAAATTCCTGTAGAAAATCCATCTTGAACCACCGAACTGTTATTAGAAGGTGTAGAAAAGGCAGTAACCTTTCCATTGGTTCCTACACCGGTTGGATCCAATACGTTCCAAATCATAGTTTGAGTAGCAGCAGGTGGAGCCGCTCCAGCAAAATCTAGAACAATATTAGGGTTCACCACTCCGCCGGTTCCATTCACATCCTGCAATTGACCACTGGTATCAAAGCTTAAAGTTCCAGATGCTCCGCTGGTCACTACCCCCTGACCTGGGGGTACGGTAATATCATAAGTCCACTCATTCGCAGTCGGGGAAGACACAGGAGCCTTTGTAAATTGAATATTCATGATGACCTGTGAACCCACCGTATTAAATAATGAAATTGGAGAATTAAATGTGAAGCCAGCCGAAGCGGCACCATCCAAATTGGCACCTAAGGTAAAATTTGTGGTTGCTTGTGGAGAAGACTGTACACCCGCTAAATCCATATCTTCCAATGTAGAGCCAACTATATTATTGGTAATGCGGAATCCTTGAAGAATTTCTCCACTAATAGTTTGCACCAACCCACTATCATTTAATCGAAATTGTCCGGAACGAGTGTAAAAATTTCCGATTCCATCATTGACAATAAAAAATCCGGAGCCATCAATTGCCATATCCAACTCTGAAGTCGTGGTTTCAAAGGATCCTTGCGAAAATGATTGAAGTGAGCCTAGCAACTGGGTACCGCGGCCTACCTGGGTCGAAGTAGAACCATTTGATAGCATCGTACTAAACAAATCACCAAATACTGCCTTACTTCCCTTAAAACCAAATGTATTAACATTCGAAATATTGTCACCGATTATGTTCATGGCTTGAGAATTCGTTCTCAAACCAGCGACCCCGGTGAACATTGAACCTAATAGTGACATAATTACACTCCCTTGTACTTAAGATTGAATAGATATTCTAGAGATTTCTCCCGCAGGAATTTTTTCACCATTTACGATGGCAAATGCATCATTATTCTCAAATAAAACATCGGTTACTTTTCCTGTGGTAAAGGTTTCTGAAGATATTTGATTTCCAGACTCATCCGTGGCCCGGACATGAAAACTATAAACACCCGAACTTAAAGGTTTTCCATTAGAATCTAAACCCGTAAATGGTACCAGGTTGGATCCTTCAGAATTAGAACCCTCAAAGGTTTTTACTAACCCGCCACTTGCGTTAAAAATATCAATGAAAACGTTTTCTGCATTTTCTCCTAATTGATAATTCAAGTTCGTGGCTTGCCCTGAAACAAAATTAAAACTTTTTCCTTTTATATCAACTTGTTTGCCAATAAGGTCTATCATAGAAGAATTCGTCATAGCCTTTTGGGCTGTTATCATTTCTTCCAAGGTGGTATTCACATTAGTAATTTGTTCCAAGGTACTGAATTGAGCCAGTTGAGCTCCAAAATCCTGGCTTTCTAAGGGATTGAGAGGGTCTTGAGATGAAAGCTGAGTAACTAACAATTTTAAAAAATCGTCTTTTCCCAAAGATTGCGACCCGGAAGTTGTTTTTTCAACAGGTTTTGTACTGACTTGATCTCTAATTGCATCCAATCCTGTATTCATAATTCCTCTCTATTGGTATTACTAAAGTTTTTTAAGCAAACAAACTAATAGACTGATTTTCATTAAAATATAAATTTCGAGTAACTATTTTCGAATCTTCTAAATTATTTTCAATCTCATTTGAGTTTTGGCCAAACCCATTATAAGGTTTTACAAATTGCTCTCGCTGATTTGCGGTATTTTGATTCTGGTCACCTCCGACAAGGACAGTAAAACTATCAATTTTTAAGCCTTGGCTGGAAATGGAGTCTTTTAATTGATTTAGATTTGTCTCGATAATTTGTTTTACTGAATGATTTTCTGCAACAATCAAAGTTTTTACTGTTTCTCCGCTCGAAGTAACATTCATTCTTACAGTCCCTAAAGAAGGAGGATCTAAGCGAATATTAAACTCTCTATTTCCATTCATACCTCGAAGAGAAAATTTTTCTACTATCTGAGCAGTAACAGATTTTTCTACTGTTGCGCGAGCACTATATGTTTCTTGAAATACTGGTTTGAGAGTCTCTACAGACTTGGTAGATGCATCCGAAGTTCCATTCACTAAAGACCCTAAAGTACCATCGACACTATTGTTTAAGTTTGTCACGTTAGTTCCAGCCGTGCTCCCAAAGGTAAGCGACGGGTTTAATGGAACTTTTCCCATCAATAACGTTAAGGGTGCCGGCAAACCGGAATCGGTTCCTTTGCTGGGCATCAAAAGAGATGATATTTGCGAGGGCACCTCATTATTTTGACTGGTTAAATTTAATGTTTCAAATGAAATTTTTGATTGCACCTGGGAAGTTTTTTCTGAAACTACAGTGGCTGTATTTTGACTCGAATTTCTAATATTATTTTTTAAAATTTTCTCACCATTTAAAAAAGAATCGAAAGTTTTAGAAATTAAATTTTCACTTTTTGTATTCTCCGCGTTCGATAATCCTTTTTGAATTTTATTTATAATTGTTTTGGCCTGGGCTTCAGTCAATCCAGCTTGTTTCAGTATATCCAGAGCAGACTGTTCCTGATTCAAATTGGACGATAAATTTCCATTACTGTTGGTCAGTTTTTCTAATTCTGCAGTTATTCCAGAAGCACCTACGGCTTGTAGTAAATCAGGTAATGCTTTGATAATTTCCTGAACCTTATTTGGATCGCCTTTGAAATTTTGTAAAATTGACTCAATAGTTTCGGAGTCCACTTTAAGAGCTTTGAGTTGCTCTACCAGCGTTTGTTCATTGATTTTAATTTGTTGTGAAAAAGAGGAAATTGTTTCTATTGCTTGGGGTTTTTCTTTTATTGGATTTAAATCTTTTTGGGAAGCTGTTTCAGAGTTTGGATCTTTTTGGGAAATTGTGTTTTCGGCTTTTAAGGAATCTTCAGATCCTCTGGTTTTAGGATCCGAGTTACTATTTTTTTCACCCGTATTGGAATTAACTTTTTCTGAAGGATCATTAGAAACTTCCTTCTCAATATTTTGACTATTGCGAGATTCGATAGGATTCTCTGATCTTTCTGTTTGGCCCTTGGGCTTAGTTTCTAAAGAATGTCCAGGTTTGGAATTTTCTATTTGCGAGGAGGAGGAAACTTCCTTATTTTTTGATTGAAAGGGTGTTTTAGACTCCTTCACTTTGGGTTGAACCAATTCTCCTTGGAATAATTGATCAAAGCTGGTTTGACTATTAGAACGTATCCCAAATTGAGTCTGGTTATTTTGATTAGGTTTGGTTCCTGTCAATAACCCAGTAATATTAATTTTATTCTCCACCCACTAAATCCTTGTTAGGTTTTTTAAACACCATCCTGGTTTGGTTAATTTTAAAAAGCAAAAGGTATGCCAAATGATATTTCGCTTCTAAAGAACGTTTTTTGAATGAATTTTGATTGGAATAAATGGTCTGAAAATTAGGAAAGAAATGCCGTATAGGAAAAATTTTCTGGCGAGAATATCATTACCATTTTAGAATTTCGGTTTCTCGGTGATCCATTCCTTAGGACTTAGGAACTCAAAAATTTGGATAATGTTTTGAGCAGCTTCTACAGATTCTAATTTAGTCAAATCCATACTTACCATTTTTTCACGAAAGAGAGTGTAAAAATAATCTTTTATTCTTGAATCCTGGATATTTGCATTTTCCTGACTAAGAGGAATATCAGCTAAAATCCCTACGTCTATCCAAAATCCTCCACATTTAGCACACTGATTAATTTCATATTCGTGATTCTTGTCGAAAAAATGTCTATAAAGCAATGTGGTTGTACATTTTGGACAAATATGAGTAACATCACGGAAAGAACGGATTCCCAAAGCCCGATTAATAGTAAAGAGGGATTTTCCGGAAGAATGAGGGCATTGCTTTAGCTTTTTTATCGCGTCACGGTCAAACCAAAAGCCACCGCACCCTCCATCACAGGCATATACACTTATAGCCGAGATATCGAATTGGGAAAGTTGGTTATTACAGGAGGGACATTTCATATTTAATTTCTGTGATGACAATTTTCATTAAATTTTAATTCTTCACAGATCAACTTCAACAAAATTCGCTCAATTGCATCATCCTTTGGGAGCCACCCGATTAAAAAAGTAAATTTAATTTCTTTTAATAATTTTTTATCAACAAAGCTCCGGCAATTAAAAATAGGCCCCCAATAATTCTTCCTATACTTATAGTTTGAATTGGAAAACCCAGTATACCAAAATGATCGAATAGCAAGGAAGCTAACAACTGACCTGCAATAATAAAAGCTATTAGGGTAGAGGCTCCCACTTTGGGTCCTACTAAAATACCCGTCCATACTAAATATGCTCCTAAAACACCACCTGTCCATAACCACCAGGGTATGGAAAGAGCCTTATCTAGAGTAGGCCATGTTATCCGAAAAATAGTTACATATAATAACAGTACAACCGTACCCCCAGCAAAAGATGAAAACGCGGCCCAAACCGTACTGTCTACACGATTCGCCAGTTGAGCATTTATGCCAGCTTGTAATGGAATGAAGATTCCCGCAAAAAATGCTAGCAATAAATAAACATTTCCCATATTGACCTCTTGAAAATTGAATTTACTTAACAATAAAATTTTTTTCCTAACTTACTTGTAAAAATAATCTTTTATCTTTTAAATGACTTTTATTAAAGTAGAGCTAATTTATAAAAATAACAACTCTATCGAAAAAATATTTAGGCAAAAATATGTATCCATCAAAATATATTTCTACAGTTACTACGGTTGGATTATTTCTTTTATTTTTGCTGCTGCGGTTACCTGGGTTAACTTCGCTACCCATTTCTTCTGAAGAGGCAACTTTCATTCATTTTTCCCAAATCATTAATTCAGAACTACATGAACTTTTTATTCCCCAAACAGATGGAAGACAACCGCTTTTTTCTTGGTTAGTGTTACTACCACTTCAATTTTTTGAGGACCCATTAACTGCGGGACGCATTGTTTCTATCACGGCAGGTTTAGCTTCTACCATTGGATTATTTATTGTGGGCTGTCAACTTTGGACATTCTCTGTTGGTTTAGTCGCAAGCTTAACTTATCTTTTTTGTCCCTATTCATTTTTCTTCGACCGTTTAGCGCTTCCTGAAAGTTTAACGACTGCCTTGGGAATTTGGTTATTCTGGTGGACATTACAATTAAATGGAGACAAAACTAATTTAGAAAAGTCTTTCTTGATATCAGGGATATTGTTTGGATTAGCACTATTAACACAAGCCAGTGCTCTATTTTTAGGAGTTATACCATTGAGCCTTTTTTTTCTTTGGAAGACTTTCAAAAAACCAGGATTTTGGAAATTATTAAGACTCAGTGGTCTATTAGTTATTGCTATGGTGTTAACAAATTTATTGCTGGGACCAGATGCCATATCCGGGAGAGCCATTTTCTTTCATGATCCAAGCCTATATTTGGAACCGGGTACATTGTTTCTTTTTCCATTTGATATCTGGTTTCATAATTTGTTAATTGTTCGGGATTTGTATTTGGGTTTTTTGTTGCTCCCGTTCATCATAATTTTAATAGTGGGACTATTTTATCTTTTAACAATTAAGGATAAGAGAGAAATAGTTCTCTGGATTTGGGGTTTCTTACCCCCATTGGTAATTACATTATTCAGTCAAAAAATTTCTTCCTCAAGTTTTGTCCTTTTCATTCCTCCTTTAATACTCATCGGAAGTTTAAATATTAATCGTTTGGTTCACACCATTCTGCAAAAATTCGGTCATTGGTTCTCTATTTTTAAGCCTTCTTCCTTAGTTCCAAAAGGCATGGCTTATAGCTTGTTTTTAGTACCCATTTTTTTAAATGGAGGGATTTATGAAATGACTCTGATTCGTAATCCAATTGAATCCCCGTTACCGCAATTAGATAGAGAGCAATATATTGAAGGACCCACATCAGGTTATGGAATTCGAGAAGCGGCTGATTTTTTAAAATCTATTTCAAAAAACTTTAAAGTTGGGCCAGGCCATGAGTTTCCAATAATTCTTCCCATGAATTCGGGCAATCCACAAGAAGGAATCACAGTGTATTTAAATAATGAGACTACCATTCGTCAGATTCCTGCTTTTTGGTGGCCAAAAAATGTTAACCTGATTCCCAAAGAGGTGCGATTTTCTTTAAGACCTTCAATTTACCAATATTTTTCAGCCATGCGACGTGAAACCCATTTGCTGGACCACGCTGTATTTATTTTTCCAATGGGAAGGTATAATTTAGAAAAATTTAAAAAATATAATCCCGAGTTTGAAGAGATTTGGCAAAAAATAAAACCAAATAACAGATCTTCAGTTATCCTTTTCCAAAAGAAAAATTAAATTCTTAAAAGAATTCCTTTATTTTTAGTAAAGAATTATATTTTTGTATAAATAATAAAAATATAAATTATAATCCTGTATAAATTATGATATTCTTGATTTTTTAAGGTATCTCTAAAAAAAGAAAAATATTAGAAAGTAAAACTTAATTAAAACGACCAAAACATTTTGGAGATAAATTTTTTGTTCCAATTTTTCATACTCCTATCATTATGACAGCCCGGCAAAGTAAAACGATTGAAGTGGATAATTTAAAAAATCCTACAAAAAATTTGACCATTGGAGAGTTATCTCGTCTTACTGGGATTACTACTCATACATTACGCATGTGGGAAAAGCGTTATGGATCTCCTGAATCATTACGCTTGCCTTCCGGACATCGTCGGTACCCTCGGGAAGAAGTTCCAAGGCTTCGTGCGGTAGCCAAGGCTTTAGAATCCGGATATCGGGCCAGCCGTGTAGTTCGTGGAACCCTGGAAGAATTACAAAACCTTTTAGGATTGAACATGCCACTCAATTCACGTTCTTCCGCATTAGGAAAACAAGATCCGGATGGGATGATTCAGGCTGAACAGGTTATGATTCAGAAATGGATCGAGGCAGTTCATAAATACGATGACCAGGTATTGAGCCAAGGTTTCCATGAACTATGGGGAAAGCACGGCCCCTTAGAATTTGTTATTAAATTTGCAGCACCCTTTATTCAACAAGTAGGTCATTCTTGGGAAATTGGGGAATTAAATGTATCCCAAGAGCACTTTGGCTCTGAAAGATTATCAGATTTTTTGAGTACCAAATGGCGACAATTGAATGACAGAAAAGATGGAGAATCTTTAATCCTCACGACCCTGCCCGAGGAACCACACCGTATAGGAATTCAAATGTGCGCTGTCGTCTCTGCTATTACAAAATTTAAGGTTATTTATTTAGGGCCAGACACCCCCATTGATGATATGGTCTCCGCAGTAAAAGCAAGTAAAGCAAAAATTCTTTCTATAAGCATTTCTTCATCAATGAGTATTTTCACAATTGAGGAATATATTTATCGACTTCGTAGCAGTTTACCTAAAGAAGTGTTGATTGCAGTTGGTGGGGAGGGAGCTCCCGGGAATATTGCCGGAGTGAATCGTTTTGAAAATTTTTCTAATTACCATCAATGGTTATTAGAAATGGAATAAAACCAACAAAAAGTGACCTTATGGATTACAAAAAAACCCGTCCTTCCGGAAAGAAGGACGGGTTTTTAATATATGGCTCCGGAGACAGGACTCGAACCTGTAACCCAGCGGTTAACAGCCGCTTGCGCTACCATTGCGCTACTCCGGAATGATATTTAAGAAAGTTGGATTTTGTGGTCTAAAATGCTTAATTTAAGCAATTTATCTTTATGGGTCAAGCAAAATTCCTGGTAATTTCCAATAGTATCATATATTTGTGTGGTCAGCAGCCCAGCAAGTTCAACCAGAAATTTCAGTTCTTCCTTCAATAGATTTTTGCAATGTAACCGGGTCCGCATATTCGATATCGCTACCCACAGGCAATCCCCTGGCAATTCGCGAAACTTTTACCGGAAGTGATTTAAGCATTCTTGCTATAAAAATCGCGGTGGACTCACCTTCCATATCCGGATTGGTAGCGAGAATGACTTCCTTTACCTGCTGCTTTTCAATCTTTTCTTTTAGCTCACCCATAGTTAAATCTTGAGGACCTATCCCATCCAGTGGAGATATTACTCCCATAAGCACGTGATACTCTCCTTTATATTCACCCATATTTTCTAATACATAAACATCATAAGGTTCTTCAACCACACAAATGAGATGATGATCTCGTCGAGAATCCGAGCAAATATCGCAGGGATCTTTTTCAGTAATGCCATGACAGTTTGAACACAAAACAACTTTTTCTTTTATATTCTGAATAGAGCGTGCCAGCTTTTGAACATTTTCCTTAGATCCCCGCATCAGAAAGAAAGATAATCTCTCAGCGGTTTTTTGCCCGATTCCCGGAAGACGCTTAAGTTCTTGGATTAGATCTGTTACTGCTACAGGTCGCTTCATTTTATTTTAGGATTAACTTTAATACTTTGAAGGAGAGTCATCTTAATGGTCAGACTCAATTTTTAATGGAAAACCGGGTCTCAGTTTAAGTAAATAACCCAGGAATTTTAAGACCCCCGGTAACTTTGGATAACTGCTCTTGGGCTAAATCTTTTACTTTCCGGCGAACTTCATTCATTGCACTGGTAACCAAATCTTCGAGTATTTCCCGATCTTGTAAATTTATCAGTTCTTCTTCGATTTGGACTGAAAGAATTTCACCTGTACCGTTGGCCACCACTTTAACCATACCACCCCCGGTGGATACCTCTACTTTCTCTTTACCTAATTCTTCTTGGATGTCAGCCATTTTCGACTGCATTTCTTGAGCTTGTTTGAAAATATTACCAATACCTTTATTAAACATTTTTTATTCCTAAAAATTAAGTTTAGCGGATGATCATTCCACCAAAAATATCCATAGCATCTTTTAAAATCTCATCTTCTGTAGGACTTTTTCCCTTATCATAACTATTTGAAACTACACTTTCTTCTTTATTTGTCTCGATAGATTCGGGGATATCCTTAGTTTTTTTTAGATCCAATTTAACATTAATTGACCCTGCACCACAAAGTTCTTGGACCACCTCTTGAATTATTGAAAGGTTTTCCTCCTTTTCCATTAATCCTAATGTATAAGGGTCAGCGAACCGTAAATGAATTTCGGAGTCATCAAGAGTCATCAGTTCACAATTCGCAAGAAAGTGGTCAAAAGCACGTTTGCGAGAAACGGCTCTTTCTTTAATTTTTGACCAAAGGTTTCCCGCCGACGGTGAATACTGATTTTGTTCAGTCGAGTTCACTTGAGCCAAAGGAGCCTGGGTTTCTATAGTTTCAGAATCGTTTTTTTTTAAAGGAATTCTTTCAGAGGAATTGGAGTTACCCGGTTCCATCGAATTAATTTTTTCAATCAAATGATCAATCTCTTGAAAAGGACGTATTTCTAACAATCGTAAAACCGCCATCTCAAAAATTAATTTTGGCTGCGAACTACGTTTCATATCCCATTCTGTTTTGACCAACACATTAAACATTTGTTGTAATTGATCCTTGTCCAATTGTTCTCCCTGTTGGATTAGGGGATCCAATTCAAAAGTAAATTGTTCTAATAACTTTGATGAGTTGGAGGTAAGTTTTACTACCATCAAACTCCGAAAATACTCTAAAAGATCGCGGCAAAAATAACCCAAATCCTTTCCACTCTCAATGATCCGTTGCACCTGATCCAATAAATCGACTGCATTTCTTTGAACCACATTATCTACAAACAACGCTAGTTCTTTCTGTCCTACTACCCCAAGAATAGATTCAACCGCACCAGGGTCCACTTCCTTTCCACAAAATGCAATGACCTGGTCGAGCAAACTCTGCGAATCTCTCATACTGCCAGCACCATTTTTGGCAATTTCTTCTAAACTGAGCTTATCGATTTTAATTTTTTCTTGTTTAGCAATTAACTCCAGTTGTTCGATAATTTGCATTTGAGACAAAGCTTTAAACTCAAAACATTGGCACCGCGACAAAATAGTTTCCGGAATTTTTATCAATTCTGTTGTTGCAAAGATAAATACGACCTGGGGAGGAGGTTCTTCCAAAGTTTTTAGGAGAGCATTAAAAGCACTTTTGGAAAGCATGTGCACTTCATCAATGATATAAACCTTAAACCGACAACTCGTCGTACTGTACTGAACATTTTCAATGAGGTCACGCACCTCCGCCACTCCGGTATTGGAAGCTCCATCGATTTCCAGCACGTCCAAATTTCGACCTTCGCGGATTTCAACACACTTCGAGCATTGATCACAAGGTTCAATGGTTGGACCTTTTTCACAATTGAGAGCTTTAGCCAGAATACGGGCGGTAGTCGTTTTCCCAACACCTCGTGTTCCCGAAAACAAATAGGCATGAGCAATGCGATTTAACTCAATGGCATTGCGAAGAGTTTGAACAATATGCTCTTGTCCAATGAGTTCAGAAAACTTCTGAGGACGCCATTTTCGTGCCGATACTTGAAATTCCATGGCTTATAAAGTTAAAGGCAGAGTTGCTGGGGATCTCACAGCACCCAGAGTAACTTGTTACCGCTGCTTCCTTCCGGACCTGACGGGGTTCACAAGGCCCTGTTGCGCGAGGCCCAACAAAACTGCCAATTTGTATTTTTTTATTTATCAAACAATTTTTAGGAATTTTTTTCTAAACTTTTTGTCGTTAAAGAAGAACCTTCTTTTTCCATTCCTCTTAGATCCTCACTTTTAAAACCAATGCGTTTTGCTTGTTTATGCCCGGGCCGTTTTTTTAAGGCAGTCAGCAAAACATTTGTTTGCGTAATATGTTGCATGACTTTAATCGGATCACCTTTGTCAGAATTTCCATAAAATATGATCATATCATTTCCATGGTAACCGATTCCGGTAATATAAATCGACCTATTTCCAAATGTTACAAAAGTACCTCCCACTTCCTGATCCGGTTGTAAATGTTGTTCAAAATCTGCAATATGCGCCATCAGTTTTTTAAACATACATTCCGCCTCCCCCGGAAATTCCACCGACGTGGCAATTTCAGCAGAAGGCGGGGCTGTGGCCGGAACTAATGGTTTTTGGTCTCCATCCATTTCAATTTCTTAACTCAATTTTCAGATAATTTAATAACCTGTAATTACTATATTCAATTACCTCTTGGGTTTTTTAATTTCACTTTTTTTGAATTGATAGTCAATTCAACTTTTGGAAATATAATATCTAACCCTTTGTTGGAGAGTATACCAAATCAATCTTAGACCCAAACAATGCGGCTCCGCCCGTCGCCAGCAAGGTGCCTACGGCTAGTAGTGGCGGAGAGGGTGGGATTCGAACCCACGTTAGGGGTCACCTAAACACGCTTTCCAAGCGTGCGCCTTCAGCCACTCGGCCACCTCTCCAAAAGATAGGTTCTTAATTCAATTTTGGGGCATATCTCTTTATTATCAATAAGTTAAAGAGTACCACGCTTGGAATTCCCCTAATTTGTGAATTGCTTGGATTATAACATAAATGCTTACCAAGTAATTTATGCTATTTAATTTGTTTGGGAATAAAAAAGAGGAGAAAAAATTTATTATCTTCCGCCGTGTAATGATTCATTTATGCTTGGCAATGAACCAAAACCCGTAGCTTCCTAAATCTTCGTCATTAACATTCTTAAAGCTTTCATGAAGGTGAGGGCGAATGAAGTCGACATTTTCTTGAGGTGATTGGCCTGTAGATTCAAACTTTAAAATTTGAAACTGATTTTTAGCCAATTCATCTTTATAAACATCCACACGATACCGATTGGGGTAACCCTTATGACTATGCATAATGTTGTACAACCAAGGGCTCCAAGTTAAAAAATCCAAATCTCTATAACGATCCAAACCATGGCTTCTTAATCCAACTTTATGTATGGACCACCCGTCCGGTTTTAAAGTATTCTTCATATCCGTAAACGTTTGATCTAGTTTATTAACATGTTCCAAAACCGCTCTGGATATTAATAAATCAAATTCCTTATCCCCATGAGAAAGGCCATCCGGAGTAACTCGGTATTCTATACATTCTTTTCTGAACCCCGACTCTGGTCTCCCTTTTTCGACAAAAACACTTTCGGCTCTTTCTTTTCTCTCTCCATCCAGGGAGTTTATTATTGCCTTATATATATCCACCACTCCTTGATCCACCTTGGTAAGAGGAAACCGATCTACACAAGTAACCCGCTCTGCTCCAAAAGCATAAAAAAGGATGGCAACTCCTAAAGTATTGCCAGGACCATATTCTAAAACTTTCTTACCTGCAACAAATGACTCCGGATTATTGTGGTCCACATCTAGGTGGGTCATATAATCGAAAAACACTTCTCGAAAATAATTCTTCAATTCCTCAGCGGTTTTAGTTTTTGGACCCCGTCCTGTTTCTTTAACAAATTGAACAAATCCTGAGCGCGAAACCATTGCCATAATATTTAATACAATAGCCTTACATACGTATATAGAATCTTTAATTATGTTTTCAGAGTACATTGCAGTTTTTTCGTTGTGGGTTTAAGGAATCGAATTAAAACAACCAAGAAAATTTTGTATTTATTGCCGGGGCCAATTTTTTAATTTTTACAATACTTTATATTCTAATTTATTTTAGTCATCTGTAAAAATTTTTTTCTAAATCGCTACTCAATTTAATTCATTTTGTTTTGATTTTAAAGTTAGATTTTAGCAATTTTCAGCTTTAGACATCCCAAAAACAAAGACTCTTAAATAATTTAGGAGACGATTGGAATTTTGCAAATATTAGAAGTTTTGAAAAATTGAATCCAGTGGAAGAGCCACTAACGAATCAAGTGATAATGCTGCAAGTGTTTGAGTGGTGGTTCTCAAAATATAGCCTGTGGTTCACGGTCTAGCATTAACGGTGGACCACAAAATCTATCCAATAGTTTTGATTCCAACGTCTGTGGTGGATATAACAACACGGCAAGCTGTGGTGGCACTAGTGTTAGCGGGGGTCAGGGAAGAACTGCCGTTGATTTTCATGATTAGGTGGCTGGAAGTTTATTTAAGGATTTTTTAAAGGTTTTATACAAAAGGGGATTACTGGAAAATAAAGATAATCAAAATTAAATAGAGAGTTTAAACTTTTCCATCAAATCAATGGCAACAGGATTTGGAATTTTTCGAACGCTGGATAGGAGCCAAAATTCTTCATTTATTTGAGGAAGAGTTCCAATTTTGATCAATTTTTTTTCATCCACCAATTCTTTTCCTGCAAAGTCAGGAAGAGGAACTAATCCCATTCCTTCAGTCCCTAATAATTTCTGAACACTTGTATCTTGAGATTCGATGGTTATGTCTACCAAGATATTATTGGAACGAAAAAAATGGTCTAGGTCATGACGCAATTTACTGTGTAGAGTGGGAAGGATGAAGGGTTGGTTGGTAAGAGATTTAGGAAAATTTTCTCTTAAATGTCTGTATTGCCCCGTTCCAAAAATTGATATAGGAACACTTCCCAGTAACTGGGAATTAAATTGTTCGTCCAGATTTACCGTGGGCGGATAGTTGGTTAAAAATAAATCAATTCTATGGCCCGAAAGTTCTCTTAATAAATAATCCCCATCGCCTTCTAAAATCGTGGTGGAACAATTGCGGTTGGATCTGGCAAAACTCACCAATTGATGAATTAACCGTTTAGGAAGACTTTCAAGCACCCCAAGATGCAAATGAGTTTTTTTATTATAATTTTGATTTCGAACTACTTCTTGTAATTCATCTCCCATAGCAAAAATTTCGTTTGCGTATTCGAGAACAATCCTCCCTTCTTCTGTAAGAATTAATTTCTTATTTTTCCGGTCAAAAAGCTTAATTTTAAGGGAGTTTTCAAGACACTTCAATTGAGTGCTTAGTGTGGGCTGACCCAATCGCAATTTTTGGGAAGCCTTAGAAATACTGCCTTCATTTGCAATAGTTTGAAAGTAGAATAAGTGATGGTAATTCAACCATGCCATAGTTTTTCAGTTTGTTTTTATCACATTTATAATTAGCTTTTATTGAAATTTTAAAATCTATTTGAAAAGGTTTGTTTTAAACAAACATTTCCTTTATTCCAATTTTAAAAAATAACTTAAACTAATAGATACCGTTCAATAATTAATTATTCCAAAAAAATAACCATTTTATTTTTTTATTGATCGAATAAACAGACGTTTAAATTTATCAGCTTCTGAAATATTATTTGTTTTTTTAGAATAAATCAATTAAAACTATTGAAATAATTAATGTTAAAATTTTAAGGGGGATTTTGATATCAAGAAAAAGACCAAACACAAAAGCGGTAAAACATTAGAGTAAATTAAAATGGCTCACGGATAGTTTCCTGTGAGCCATTTATAAATGGTACGCCCAAGAGGACTCGAACCTCCGACCTACGGTTCCGCAAACCGTCGCTCTATCCAGCTGAGCTATGGGCGCATTTTTCTGTAGCAAATATTTAATAGATGTCAACTGACAGGAGCAGGTACCGAATCCATCAGCTGTAATCCAAATTGTTTGTGTTCAAATGCGTATAGGGTAGGGTAATTCTTAAAAATCCAACCCTTATATAACTCTTTACCTTTTTCTTCAATAACCAAATGAACTGCCGGGTTTCCTAATTCATTATCGACGGAAGTAATTGTTGTTTCATTCATCATAAAATTAGGGAAAAACGGACCTACTTTCACCTTGATTTCACTATTCGCTAAAGAAAAAGTGGAACCTAAAGAAACCAATTCCATTGCATTGTTTTCTTCATCCGATTTATCGCGGATCAGTATTTTAACGGCTTTCCATTTTCCTTCAACATTTTTTGGTACCACTATTTTTCGTTCTTTTGCGGACTGCGAATCGGCAATCGATTGATGATTTTCCAGGTCTGTTTTAGAGCCCTCCGCCAATTGGTTATCTGAAAGGGGGGGTGCGACCTTTGTTGCCGAGCCTTCTGGTTTATCAAAATTCTTTATCCCACTTTGGGAAACATCAATAGCCCCTTCAATAGGCTTCGGATCTGGCTCTGCTCCACAACCCAAAAGCAAAATTAATGCAGAAAATCCCAATAGTCTTACCCAGGTTTTTTGGAAAATGGTGTTCATTTTAAGTTTGTGGCCGTTTTTATTATGAAGGAATACTATCAAGGTTAAGCGAGATTCGCTACAAAATTTATTTTCCGTCTATTTTTAGAAATCCAAGGCAATAAGGGGTTATAGTCAATTCTCTCAATTATTTTTTGGCAAGGATGATGATATTAGAAAGGTAATTGAACAAAAAGGAATTCCCTATTTTATCTCCCAATTTTTTAGGGACCAGTTGGACGATCTTTTCCAGGAAGATTTTCAAAAACCACGGAACAGAAATATAATTTCCTTTTACCGAGATAAACGCTTCAAATTTCTTAAATCCCACCGATTTTAATGATTTTTCTAACTCCTGAAACGTCCACTCCTTAAGATGAAATCCTGTCGCCACATCATCAAAATATCTGGAAACGTCGTGTGGACCCGACAAGCGATTTGGAGTCAGAAAAAAGTATCTTCCGTTTTCTTTTAAAATTTTATAAATACCTTCAAAGTGATGGATACAATCTTCCGGATGCAAATGCTCAATCAACTGATCACTAAAAGCGATATCAACCGAATTGTCAGGCAAAGGAATAAACGCGCCATCTGCAATTACAATTTCTACATTCTGAGGTAAGTTTTCTTTATTTATGATGACATCAGTAACATCCAACGCATAAACTTTTTTTACATATTTGGAGAGAAGTATTGATAAAGCGCCGTCCCCGGTTCCAACTTCTAAAAATGTGTCATCCGGTCTGATAAACTTTTTCAGCCCCTTTAATTTCTTTTCTATTCGAAGACGTTGGACTTCAGGATCTTTCGAAACCTTTAAACGGGGATGATGAGGAATTTTTTCAAACAATTCATCGTACAAACCCGACAGCATATTCGTCCGATCTTCCCTTTTACAATCTATAAACCTTCGAGCGAGTTCTTTCTCTAAAAGATAATGCTCTTTAATTTTTTGGGCTTTTTCAGGAGAGTCAGGAAGTGGGACTTTGGGCATAATTTTGGTTTTTAAAAAAAGGATTAATGATTTTAATATTATATAGTTGTTCTGTAATCCTCACAATAATTTAGTAAAGAAATCCTGTTTCTAGGCTTTTTTCAATGATAGGGCAACCCGCTATTCTTGCGGAAAACAATTGTGGGAGTAATGATTTTACTTTTCTTTTGCAAAAAAATATAATTGGTAGATTAACTTCAAAGTATTGTTCATCTTAAGGACTTTTTCGATGGCCTGTAGGAAGTTCTTCATCATTTAAATGTAAAAAAGAGGAAATTTGACTACAGTGAATCTTCCCTTCTTTTGCTAACGGACCAATAGTTAACATTCGGCACAAAGCCCTGACTAATCGGCAAATCTTTTCAGTTAGGAGGCGATTTATTTTAATCCACATTTCAGCCATAAGATTTGGATTATTAACATAGTCTTTCCAGTTAGGAAAACTTTGAAGAATTTTCGTCTCAATATTTTCCCATTGCCTTTTGGGGTCTTTTTCAGTTTCTTTTTCGATGAGCATTGCATCTAGATCATAGTACCTCCCACCGGAGGCATAATTTTCAAGTGTTTCCAGAATCAATATAAGGGTTTCGTCATTTTTCAAAAAAGACATATCCTCTTGAGCTACAGGTATCTGTAAATAATCTTGTTTTTCAAAAAAGGACTGAATTCTACTTAAAAGGTAGGTGAGGTTATGGCCTAGTTTATTCTTTTTACCCTTTAAATATTTAACATCCGGGTAAATGCCGTGATCCTGATAAAAATCTATGCAGAGCATCACTTTTAATAAACGTTCTAACCCATTTGAAAGTAGGAGTAAGGGGAGATGATAAAAATCATTTCCACCACTTATTTTCTTTAATTCGTCGATGCCTAACTCAAGAAGTCTTAAAGCGGTTCTAACTTCTTCATTTTCATGAATTTTTTGTAAAGCGTGAGGATGCATATATAAAACCTGTTTTTATTCTATAAGAGTCGTTCAATGATCCGATACCCACATTATTTTGACGACATGTTTAAATAAGCTTTAGTCTCAATAGGATTACTGAACTTACTCTATAGAAACGTTAACAAAACGCATGCGAGACAAAACTTTACCGTACCCACAATAATGAATGTAAATTAACGATACTAAGATTCTTGCTTATTAGCTTTTAATTCATACTACACTGAAGACACTGGCCTAAGGAGCAAAAGCCTTAGAAAAAAAGCGATGGGTTTCACAGTGGTTTAGGTGACACGGGGCTGCATAATTGTGAATCGATTATGCACCATGCACCTTTCAAATTTACCTACCGATTCAATTTTCTGCTGGGGTGGTTTTATGATTGTTAAAACGGCCCATGCAAACAAGAACATTTCTTATGCGTGTTTAACAGAAAACCCGAAGCAGGTATTTTCCAAGGTCGAAATCTCCAAAGTTCTAGCCTATTTAATTTCCTCTAATAAATTTTGTATACCATATTTCCATAAGCAAGTGTGATATGATTTCGGTTTACCAAATAAAAGTAAAACCCTTATGCAATAGCAAACTATCATTTTCTTAAAAAATTTATTGTTTCCACCATCAACAAACTTATTACTAGGAGATTAGAGATGTCCGATTCACAGATTCAATACTGTGCCGTACCAAAACGTCAACAACGAAGTTTTGGACCTAGGGTATCGGCAGACCGTGCTTCCGCTATATTGGCAATCGGGAACAAATGGGTTAATAGCACAAGCCTTCACTACTATCTTTTTGACAGCGGTCCATTTGCTGGAGATAGCTCACAATACGAAGTTGTTCGTAGGGCATTTGATGTTTGGAAGAACGTTGGTATTGGTCTTACATTTACTGAGGTCACCTCACTGTCAGAATCTGAAATCCGTATTGGTTTTCTTCGAGGTAACGGGTCATGGTCTACAGTGGGAACGGATACATTAAACGTTGGACAGCAAGAGCGTACAATGAATTTCGGATGGAATATCAACGTTTCCGGTCCAAATGGAATAGATACGGCGGTCCACGAGATTGGACATGCGTTAGGCTTTCACCATGAGCATCAAAACCCAAATGCAGGAATAGTTTGGAATCGTGAAGCTGTTTACGATTACTTTGCTCGTACTCAAATACCCCCATGGACTAGGGAAAAAACGGATTTTAATATTTTAAATAAGATTGAACCGGGAACCGTTGAAGGTTCAAATTGGGACCCAAACTCTATCATGCATTATCCTTTTAGCTCTGGACTCATTCAACAACCTGAACAATATCAAAATGGTTTGACGCCAAACTCGGGATTATCCCAAGATGACATAAATATTGTGAAAAGATTTTATCCTCATGTAGAAGAGGAGTTTCCACAATTAAAGCCTTTTCAGTCACATCCTCTTTCATTATCAGCAGGCGAACAAAAAGATTTTAATATTTTACCTTCCGAAACTCGTAACTATGAATTTAGTACTTTTGGCCAGTCAGATACAGTGATGGTGTTATTTGAAGAAGATAACGGAGAATATAGATATGTTAAAGGCGATGATGATAGCGGTTTCGAGCGAAATGCAAAATTCCGAGTTCGCCTCACTAGAGGAAGGAAATACCAATTGAGAATTAGGCTTTATTATGCATCTTCCATCGGTAATACAGCAGTAATGATGTGGTGATGGCAAAATAAATAGTCCAATGGTTATTCAAACCTACAACCCCATTTGATTGAAGGCTTTGGTAATGGTGTCGCGGGTGCAATTTAGTTTTTGGCCTATGGCGAGGGGGGTGTTTCTATCTGAGAGTTTTGAAGAAACGTTTTAACCGCTTTCCGGAAAACCCGCACCAAATCTAGGTTTCCGAGTGATTGGAAGATAAAAGAACGGTGCTGAAACGGGTTTAGGGCCAACCCACTGGGTATGGAAATTATGAAGGTATTTGAAACGCTGCTTTTTCATTGCCGTTCAAGGTTTTACAGGATATGGAACAGCCCAATTAAAAATGGCGGAGAGGGTGGGATTCGAACCCACGGTAGGGGATAAGCCTACACACACTTAGCAGGCGTGCGCCTTAAGCCAACTCGGCCACCTCTCCATTTGAAAATTGCAATTTTTAAAAATTTTTCTCTTGAACCGTTACAGCAAATTCTTTGTCCACCACAATGGTCGATGAGCCGCCCATTCCATCTGTGATATAGCCCAAAGCCATATGTCTAAATTTCTTTTGGTGAGCTGTGAATTCTATTTCTACCGAGCCTTCACCTCCGGGATGAAACGTTTTTGTTGTCGTTTCATTAATGGCCACATCCGGAAATGCGAACTCATTATTTCGAGGTCCAATTATTTTAATTTCCTCAAGAGGTACTGGGCTTTGGTTAACCACCTTGATTTCTACTTCGTTAGAAATCCACCAGCCGGTATAGAAACAAAAACCTGCCACCGGATAATTAAGAACCAGTAGAAAAATAACTGCTAAATATTGCTTTTTAAGAGAGCGATCCCTAAATACAGTTTTGAGGGTTTTAGAAATATATCTTGAAATCAATACAATAAGCGAAACTAAATTTAATGGAACCGCTATATAAAGCAAGGCGATTCCTGCAAACGGCATCCATGTGATTCGTGTAACATACCAAACCCACAAAATGATAATTCCTATCACAATTGGGGCTAACGCGATCACATAAAAATTTTTACTCAGCCGATCAGGGTTGATCTCAGTATCCATTTAATCAGGATACCGAGATACTTACCTTTTAGCAATAATCGGGTAACAACCAAAAGAGCGGAGGGAGTAGGATTCGAACCCACGGAACTTTCGTTCAACGGTTTTCAAGACCGCCGCCTTAAACCACTCGGCCATCCCTCCTTGTATTCTGTTTTTTTACAGTTGCCAGTATTCTTTTAACGGTATTCTAGCAAGGAAAAAATATTCAGCAACCCCAAAAAATCAGGGATTATTTTACTGAAATCGCTTTCAATCCATTCATATAGGGACGAATGACTTCAGGAATTTCGATACTGCCATCGGCTGTTTGGTAGTTTTCCAGAACGGCAACAAACAACCGGCCCGCGGCCAGTCCCGAACCATTTAATGTATGGACTAATTCAGGTTTTCCACCGGCTTTTCTCTTAAACCGTATTTTTGCCCGTCGCGCCTGGTAGTCTGTAAAATTGCTGCAGGATGAAATTTCTCTATAAGCATTTTGACTTGGGATCCAGACTTCTAAATCAAATGTTTTTGCCGCAGAGAATCCCAGGTCCCCTGTACACAAATTAGCCACCCGATAAGGCAGCTTAAGTTTCTCTAGAATGGACTCAGCATCTTTTACCAGTTTTTCCAGCTCTTCATAGGACCTTTCCGGAGGAACAAATTTCACCAGTTCCACCTTGTCAAATTGATGCTGACGAATAATACCCTGAGTATCTTTTCCATGAGAACCGGCCTCTCTCCGAAAACAAAGGGTATATGCTGCATAGGCAATAGGCAATTCTTCTTCTTTTAAAACTTCATCACGATGATAATTTGTCACCGGTACTTCTGCGGTGGGAATTAAATAAAAGGGATCTTCATTTAGCTTAAATAAATCTTCTTCGAATTTTGGAAGCTGCCCTGTTCCCTCCAAGGTTTCTGCTTTGACAAGAACGGGAGGATAAATTTCCTCGTAACCATTTTCCTTAGTTTGGACATCTAACATGAATTGGATTAACGCTCTTAGTAAGGTAGCGCCTTTTCCTTTAAACACGGCAAAACGTGCTCCGGAAATTTTTGCGGCTCGTTTCAAATCTAAAATATCTAATCCCTCACCCAGCTCCAGGTGATTTTTGATATTAAAATCAAATTCCGGTTTGTCTCCCCAATACCGTAGAATTTCGTTTTGTGATTCATCTTGACCTTCTGGTACTGAATCATCAGGTAAGTTCGGAATTTTTAACAGGATGGAACGAATTTGGCTTTCTGAGTCTCGGGTTACGTCTTCAAGATTTTTTATTTCAAGATTCATTTTCTTGACTTGTTCCATCTGCTTAGAAGCATCTTCACCTTCCCGTTTAAGTTTCCCTACTTCTGCAGAAAGTTTGTTTTTCTGATTTTTCAGGGATTCCATTTGCTTTTGCTTGTCTCGATGTTCCCCATCCATTTGTACTAAACGATCAAGTTCCGCAGAAGTGCTTGCACCTCTCCGGTTGAGTTGATCTTTGATTAATTGGAAATTTTCCCTAATATGTTTGATATCGAGCATTAGCGTCTGGACCTTTTTCTACTTCGTCTTTTATATCTTGGTATTTTCTTTTTAGAACGCCCGCCCTTTTTGATGCGTTTATTGATTCCCTCCAGTTTCATTTTGATCAGGGCGGGATAGGGATAACTGTTTTCCATACTTTTGAAACGATTATAAGCCAGTTTCAATTTGCCTTCATCTTCTAAACAAGACGCCATGATGAATTCCATTTCATGGTTGAATCGGCTTCCCGGATATTCAACTTTAAAATTGGAATATTGATCGCGGGCGTCAGGACAACGTTTTAATGAATAAAGTATCTCTGTAATCCGGTAATAAGTTTCTTCACTCCAAGCATTGTGTGGATATTGCTCCAACAACATTTCAAATTCGACAAGCGCTTGTTCATAATTATTTTTTTTGAGATAAATGGTAGCAATCCGAAACTGATGTTCCGGCTTTACCTCTGCATTATCAAAATTGTTAATTAACTTTTGATACTCAATAATTGCCTGGTCTAAGTCTTCAAAAGAGTTTTCTACAATATCGGCAATATTTTTTTGAGCTTCATAAGCAAATTTACCGGGAGGAATCATTTCCACGACTTCCTGAAAATAACTGATGGCTTGCTCAGCTTCTCCCAGACCAAAATAATATATTTCACCCAGTCGAAATAATGATTCCTCTGCAAAGGGACCTGAGGGTTTAATTTTTAATATCGATTTGAAAATCTCTACAGCACTATGATTTCTACCTTCGACCCACTCCACATTGGCTTTTGTAAGTAATTCTTTTACCCGGGAATCTTCGCAACTCATTAATAAGAAAGTCACAAATAAAAGACCAATTATTCGCAAAGACCAATTTTGGTAAGAAATTAATTGCATTTAAATTAAATTGTTTTGGGAATTAAATGTGTGAAAACAAACTAAAAAACTAAACGCCCCACAGTTTCCTTAGAAAAGGGGGGCGGAAATCACCTTTGAATTCATCATCCTGAAATACAACCAAAAATTTTTCACCCATAAAAGTAAAAACTTTACGTGGGTTTTAAAAAAATTATTCAACAAATTTTTCTACAGCCATTACACGATTATCATCTTCAATACGGGTAAGACGGACTCCTTGCGTGTTGCGGCCCATAACGGATATCTCATTCACCATCATTCGGATAATATTGCCCTTAGAAGTTACAATTAAAAGTTCATCATTATCATTTACTTGTTCTACGGCAACAACGGATCCTATTTTATCGTTACATTTAATAGTAATGACTCCAAGACCACCCCGCCCTTGTACCGGGTAATCGTCTAAAGGAGTTCGTTTTCCATAACCTTTTTCTGTGACGGTTAAAATAGAATTTCCGGGCTCTACAATATCAGCCCCCACAACATAATCTTCGCCGCGAAATCGAATTCCCTGAACCCCGCGTCCTGTGCGGCCGATTGCCCGAACATCTGATTCATTAAACCTAATAGACATGCCTTCTTTAGTGACCAATAATACATCTTTGGTTCCATCACTTAATTTAGCCTCAATCACACGATCTCCAGCATCAACCGTTAACCCAATGATTCCGCCTTGTCGGACATTGCTATAAGCCATAAGAGATGTTTTTTTAACCACACCTCCCCTTGTGATGCAGATCACGTATTTATCTTTTTCAAACGTTTTTACAGAAAGAATACTGGCAATTTTTTCATCCGGCTGCAAATTGATTAAGTTGGCAATTGATTTTCCTTTTGCGGTGCGGCTTGCCTCGGGGATGTTATAAACTTTAAGCCAATGAATTTTACCGATACTGGTAAATATTAAAAGATAATCCAGCGTGGAGGCTACAAATAGCTGGTGGACCACATCCAGTTCCACAACACCCATTCCCTTTATGCCTTTACCCCCGCGTTTTTGTGATCGATAATTTGCGATATTCTGCCGTTTTATATACCCGCTGCGAGAATATGTCACTACAACGTCTTCATCTGCAATCATATCTTCAATATGAATTTCCGCCTCATCGGTTTCAATTATTTCTGTTCGACGGTCGTCACCATATTTATCCTTGATTTCAATTAATTCGTCCCGAATAATTTTTAATTTCACATCTTCATTTGCCAAAATATTTTCAAATTTTGCAATCTCTTTGCGAGTCGCTTCTAACTCATCCACAATTTTTTGTCGTTCTAATCCGGTCAATCTTTGCAAACGCATATCCAAAATTGCTTTTGCTTGAATTTCGGAAAGTTCAAACTGTGTCATCAAACCCGTTCTCGCTTCACTCGGGTCTGCGGCTTGACGAATTAATTTGACTACAGCATCCATGTTATCGATGGCAATTTTTAGGCCTTCGAAAATATGTTCTTTTTCCCGTGCTTTTTTGAGATCAAATTCAGTGCGACGAGTAACAATCTCTTGACGGAAAATAATAAACTGATGCAACATTTCTTTCAGGTTGAGGACCTTGGGTTCCTTTCTTACCAAAGCCAGCATGATAATCCCGAAGGTCTCCTGCATTTGGGTGTTTTTATAAAGCGTATTAAGCACAACCTGAGAGTTGACTCCCTTTTTGAGTTCAATGACTACACGAATACCATCACGATCCGACTCATCTCTTAAATCAGAAATTCCTTCTAAGCGTTTATCTCGAACCAGTTGAGCAATTTTTTCCATTAACCGCGCTTTATTAACCTGAAATGGTAATTCACGGACAATAATGAATTCACGGTCGCCCTTAGCATTATTTTCAATTTCAACACGGGCTCGTACTTTAATTTGTCCTCGTCCTGTGTAATAAGCAGATCGAATGCCTGAGGTACCAAAAATCAAACCTTGAGTGGGAAAATCCGGCCCGGGAATAATTTTTAGAAGGTCTTCAATAGTACTATCCGGTTCATTAATAAGATGGATTGCGGCATTCACCACTTCTCTTAAGTTATGTGGGGGAATATTGGTCGCCATGCCCACAGCAATTCCAGAGGCTCCGTTTACCAACAATTGAGGAAAGGCGGCTGGTAAAACAGTAGGTTCTGTTAAAGATTCGTCGTAAGTAGGAATAAATTGAACGGTATCTTTCTCCAGGTCGCGAAGCATTTCTTGAGTAATTTGTTCCATTCGGATTTCTGTGTAACGCATCGCCGCTGCAGAATCACCATCCACAGAACCAAAATTACCCTGGCCATCCACCAAAGGGTTTCGAAGGGAAAAAGGCTGTGCCATTCGAACAATCGTGTCATAAACAGCCATTTCTCCATGGGGATGATATTTACCAATTACATCACCCACAATACGCGCCGACTTTTTATAAGGCCGATTAAAAGTATTGCTTTGCTCATGCATGGCAAAAAGCGTTCGCCGATGAACGGGTTTCAATCCATCTCGGATATCAGGCAAAGCCCGGCCGATAATTACGCTCATAGCATAGTCGAGATAGGCACTACGCATTTCATCTTCAATATTAATTTTTTCGATTATTTCGCCCATAAATTTATTAAATGTAAAAAAGATTTAAGTTTTGATGACGATCGACTCATCCATCAAAGAAGCTCTAAGAGGATTTTTATATTCCTACATATTTCGGGGAATTTATCTTATTTAAATAAAATCTAATTTTAATATAACTATTAAGAAGCAAATTGGTTAAGAACTAATTTGGAAACTATTTTTGCCGCAAAAGCTGATTAACTAAATATCAATATTTTTAGCATCAACTGCATTTTTCTGAATAAACTCTCGCCTCGGTTCTACTGCATCTCCCATAAGGGTAGAAAACAATTCCTCTAATTCCACCATGTCCTCAGCTCTCACTTGCAGTAACACCCGACTGTCGGGATTCATAGTGGTTTCCCAAAGTTGATCCGGGTTCATTTCCCCTAACCCTTTATAACGCTGGATATACAAACCGGACTTCCCTGATTCCAGGATGGCCTCCAATAATTTTTCTTTGTTTGCCACATCAACTGCGTCATCTTTGTTGATTAAAGTAAATGGCGGATGATCCATATCTCTCAAAGGTTCGTACAATTCATAGAGATTTTGAATTAAGGCTGATTTAATTAAATCGGAATTAAAAAGAATATGGAATTCTCTTCCTTGCCTACGTCCTTGAATAGTGATTTGGTAAAGCTGTTTTTCTAAGTCGTAACTTATTTCAAATGAAACATCCTTCACCATAAGATTTAAGTCAATTCTCTCAAATCCATGTTCTGTTTTGGATTGGTAAATATTTTCCTTTTGTGGTTCTAACTCTATTCCAAAGTTTTTAAAATGTTGTTCTTCCTCTTTTCCCAATTCCTGTCCGTTAATTAAAGTCAAAGGAAGATTATTCAACTTATTTTTAATATCATATTTTTTTCGATTCTCTTTTTCCAACAAATTATCTACCAACTGAACTAAAATTTTCAGGACACGATCCAAGGTTTTAAAACTATCTTCAGAGAGCTTTTCTTTTACAAGTGCATTTAAAATTTCATAAGGAATATTATTTTTGGCTACCGTTTGTGAATAATCCCGAAACCTGATTAAATCATTAACTACCTTTACTAAATTTTTCCCTGAAAAAACGTGGCCATTGCTGGAAGGTTTCACTTGTTGTTTTTCCGTTCCCTGTTCTACTAAAAACTGGGAAAGAATTTTTTCATCTTTTATATAATTTTCCTTTTTGCCTTTTTTAATTTTGAACAAGGGGGGTTGCGCAATGTACAAATAACCTTTTTCTATAATTTGTGGCATTTGGCGAAAAAAGAATGTTAACAAAAGAGTCCGAATATGAGAACCATCCACATCAGCATCTGTCATTATGATGATTTTATGATAGCGAATTTTATCAATGTTAAAATCGTTTATTCCTATCCCAGTCCCTAAAGCTGTAATAATTGCTCGAATTTCATCACTTCCTATGACTTTGTCGTATCTTGCTTTTTCTACATTTAAAATTTTTCCCTTTAAAGGCAGGATGGCTTGATTTCGACGGTCACGCCCTTGTTTGGCTGAGCCACCAGCCGAATCTCCTTCCACAATATAAATTTCTGATAATGCCGGGTCCTTTTCAGAGCAATCCGCTAATTTGCCGGGAAGAGAGCTGATTTCCAATGCGCTTTTGCGACGGACCAAATCTTTGGCTTTTTTTGCAGCTTCCCTGGCTTGAGCAGCACTGATAGCCTTGCTCACAATGGACCTGGCCACGGAGGGTTCTTCTTCAAAAATCTGACCCAGTTTTTCATTTACCATTTGCTCAACTATTCCCTTCACCTCACTATTGCCTAATCTTCCCTTTGTCTGTCCTTCGAATTGAGGTTCTGGAATTTTGACACTGAGCACACAAACCAACCCTTCACGTACATCATCACCAGACAGGCTAATTCCTGCATTTTTCAACAACCCACTCTGGGTTGCGTAACTATTGATAGTACGAGTGAGTGCCGATCTAAACCCACTTAAATGCGAGCCTCCATCTCTAGTATTTACGTTATTAACAAAAGTGAACATTTCTTCTTGATAGCCATCGTTATACTGCAATGCCAACTCTAAAATACAGTCGTCTTTTTCGCGTGCAATGTAAATGGGTTTGGGATGAATCGATTTCTTACTTTTATTGAGATGCTGGATAAAAGAAACAATTCCACCTTCGTAAACAAAATCATGCTTGCGACCATCTCTCTCGTCATGAATGTGAATTTTTAATCCACGATTCAAAAAGGATAATTCACGCAGTCTTTTCGATAAAATATCAAAACTAAAATTAACTTCCGAAAAAATATCACTATCGGGCAGAATAATTATTTTTGTCCCATTGGTATTGGTCTTTCCAATGATATCCAATGCAGTCATGGGTTTACCCCGCTCATATTTTTGCTGGTAAACTTTACCTTCCCTTTTTATTTCTAATTCAAGAGATTCCGATAATGCATTCACAACAGAAACACCAACTCCGTGCAATCCTGCAGAAACTTGATAAGTATCTTTATCAAATTTCCCGCCGGCGTGAAGAACGGTCATAACTACTTCGGCAGCAGAAATATTTTTACCTTTGTGCAGGTCAACAGGAATACCTCGTCCATTATCAGAAACCGTTACACGCCCATCAATATGCAAAATAACCTCAATTTCGCTACAGTGACCTGCGATGGCTTCGTCCACACTATTGTCAACCAACTCGTATATAAGATGGTGTAAACCATCCTGCCCTGTACCTCCGATATACATGGCTGGTCGTTTACGAACGGCTTCTAAACCTTCAAGAATCTTAATATTTGATGAATCGTATGTTTTCTTTTGTTGTGATGATTCCATTTATTAATTACTAAAATAAAAAATAGTTAAAGAATAAAAACAAATAGTAGAAGTAGTAGGGGCTGTGAGTAAGTGGGAAAATATCGTAAATATTGAATTTTAAAGGAAAAAATTAAAGAATAATTTCTGAAATACTTGAGTCACTCCAGCACCGGGTGGGGAAAAATCCTTTCCTTATATATTATACTCTATTTTAAGCAATTTTATTCACAAAATTTCGACCGTTTTTCCACAATTTTCTAACTTTCCAGGGATTTGATAATTTGCTGGACGGTCTTAGATAACTCATTGTTTTCTTTAATAAAACCAGAAATTTTTTTATGGGAGAATATAACTGTTGTATGATCTTTACCCCCAAACTGTTTTCCAATTTCCGGTAAAGAAGATTGAGTGTATTCCCGGCAAATATACATGGCGATTTGCCGTGGAATGGAGATGTCTCGAGAGCGTTTTTTGGATTTCAAATCGGTTACTTTTATCTGAAAATAATGTGCAACCGTTTTTTGAATATTGTGAATTGTAAAATTTCGATTTTTGTCTACAGTAAAATCTTTCAGTACTTCTTTTGCTAGTTCTAAATTGAGATCCCGTTTAGTGAACGACGAGTAAGCAATCACTCGCAACAATAAACCTTCTAATTCCCGGATATTGGATTTGATATTATTTGCTAAAAACATGGCAACATCTTGCGGGATTTTCTTTTTATGAGTTTCTGCTTTTTGAAATAAAATTGCCATCTTGGTTTCTAAATCCGGAGGCATAATATCGGCTATCAATCCACTTTCAAAACGGGAGCGTAATCGTTCTTCAATTTTCTGCATATCTTTTGGATAGCGATCACTAGAAATCACAATTTGCTTATGATATTCGTAAAGTGAATTAAAGGTATAGAAGAACTCTTCTTGGGTTCTTTCCTTACCTGCGATGAATTGAATGTCATCGACTAATAAAACGTCTAAAGGGCGATACCTTTCTCTAAACTGAGGCATTCTGTCTTTTTTTATGGATTCTATTAAATCAATTGTAAAACTCTCTGCAGAAATATAGCGAACGCGTATGTTTGGATTATTTTTGACAATTTCATTTCCAATTGCATGAAGTAAGTGGGTTTTTCCTAACCCGACAGCACCATAAATAAATAATGGATTGTAGTTTTGAGCGGGATTTTGAACTACCGCCTGGCTAGCGGCATGGGCAAATTGATTATTGGGTCCAATTACAAAATTATCAAACGTATATTTAATGTTCAAAAACGTTAAATTGGTCTGAGGTTTGAACTCGTTGATATCTTCTTTTATTTTTGTTTTATTGTTTATGGTTTTTTTATCAGAGTTTTGAGGTTCTCCCACCAAAAATTGAACTTTTAAATCTTTTTTGGATACGTTGTTTAGAGTTTTTTGTATTAACTCAAGGTAGTTTTCGGTTAAACAACGCTCGAAAAACTGGTTGGGTACTGCCAAAGTAAAGTTTCCATCATCTTGATTACATGGATAAATGGGAGTAAACCAGGTCAAAAAGTTTTCAGGAAGAATTTTCTTTTCAATTTCATCCAGACAGTTTTTCCAAAGAATTTCCATAGGGCACTTTAAGAAAAGTTTTTGGGTGGGGAAATAGGAATATATAAGACAGAATTTAGGAAATCAATAGGAAAAAAAAACGAAAATTGATTTTAATTGGCTAAGTGTTTTGAAATAGAAGTTTTCCAAGATTAATTTTTTTTTAAAATTATTTTTTTTCTGTCCTCGTTTTTAACCCATCAAGGTATTACCTATTGAGTCTATTCCCTATTCAATTGAATCTAAATAAGTTAATGAGTTTTTATTTAAATAATGAAAAATAGAAATCTATTTCGGTAATAATTAAGCCGGAAATAAGTAATGGAAACTTTTTAAATAATGTAAAAAAAATAGGGACAGACGTTGTTAATAAATTTTGGGTGAAATGCTGACCTGAATGCCAATGAAAAGTTGTTGCCTGAACACCAGAAAATTTTTTGAAATTTAAGTTACTATTTTATGAATTTCTATAGGGTTGATTAACTCGAAGCTATGAGTTTTTGCTTGAGGGAAAAATTAGTTAGATCTTCTTCTCTAATTTGAGGAAAAGAAATTTTTACCAAGGTTCCTTTTCCTAAATTACTGGTGACATCAAGTCGACCATTTAATTTGCCTATCAAATTTCTAATAATGCTATAACCTAGGCCGGTTCCTGATTCTCCATCAGTGCCTAAATCAGATGTTCTGGAGAAAGGTTGGAAAATTGAGTTTAATTTTTCTTTAGACATACCCACTCCATTGTCATTTATTGCTAATTCCAACCGGTCATTCTCGACCTCATGCAATAATAATTCGATTCGACCTTCCCTGGAAGTAAATTTAATAGAATTGGTAATAATATTAGTTAAAATTCTTTGAAGAGCATTAGGGTTTCCCAGAATCCAATCTGTCTGGCATTTATTTTTAGATTCAATGGTAATATTTTTGCTTTTTGCCAGGGGATTTAATGTTGAAAGAGCGTCCTCTATGGATTCCTGAATAGAAAGCGGATAAGTTTCTAAGGGTTGATCTTCAGTTTGAATTTGACTAAGACTTAGCAAATCATTGATTAAAGAAAGTAAAAATTCTGATGAAGAAAATATTTGCTTTGCATAATTTTTTGTAGTTTTTTCATCCACAGATTGGGATGACATAATTTCTGCGTAACCTTTTATTGAAGTTATGGGACTTTTTAAATCATGTGAACAAATTGCAAGGAAATTGTCTTTTAGTTTGTTCAATTTTTTTAATTCTTGAATATTATTTTGAAGATTCTTATTTAACATAACCACATTGAGATGAACATGAAGCCGCGCCAAAAATTCTTCTTTTGTAAAAGGTTTGGATAAATAATCTGTACCCCCAGCCTGGAACATTTTTAATATATAGGATTGTTCATTTAATGAGCTAAGGAAAAATATAGGAATATTTTCATTTTGCATTCCATAACGGATTTTTTTGCAAAGTTCCTCACCAGACATTTGAGGCATAATGACATCAGTGACAATGAGATCAATTTTTGATTGATTTTGTTTATAAATCTCCAAGGCTTCATAGCCATTTTCTGCTTCAAGTACATGGATTCCTTCTGCGGTTAAGATGTCTTTTAAAAGAAAACGTACTACCGTAGAATCTTCCGCAATTAAAGCTGTCAAACCATCAAAAATATTTTTCGGGTTTAATATTTTTTGAATTCTTTTAACCAACTCACCCTTTAATATGGGTTTGGATAAAAATTCAATGGCTCCCTGGTTAAATCCTTTAATTCTTTCTTCAAAAGTGTCTTGCTCTGTAATAAATATGACCGGTGGAGGCGAAAAATCTTTTAAGGCTAAATTTTTTTTCCATTCGGATGATTTTAATCTTTTATAGGTTTCAAAACCATTGAGGTTAGGCATTTCAACATCCATCGTAATCAAGTCTACGGTGGTGGAAAGCAATAGATCCAAGGCATCAAATCCGTTTTTTGCTTCAATAACCTCATAGCCATGGTTGTTCAATTCTAATTTGATATTTTCTCGAATAGATTTATTGTCGTCGACGACGAGAATTCTCATACTACCCTTTTTTAGCTAATTCTTATATAAGCCAGAGTAATGGGAAAAATCGATTTTTACAACTCATCACAAGAAATAAAATCAATCGAAAAAAAAAAAATTAAAATTTATTTTCGGTAACAGGAAAAATTTGGAAGAATTTAAAAATTAAACATCTTGGCAAAAAATTTTGTTCGGTTTGTTAAGATTTTAAAATATTTTGAAAAAGCTCAATCTAGTTAAAGAGATCTAAAGGAAATTCAAATCCTGTAAAATTAAGAGACAGATTATTGTAAAAAGATATATTGGAATAGGATTAAATAAAAACAATAAAATTGGGGAGATTTCCAAATTTAACCCGGAAAAGTTAAAGAGGGTGGACTTTTTGGATCTTCTAAGGTTTTTGTGTGAAATCTGTTTAAGATAAAATTCCCTTGCTCATTTTTTTTAACAAATAATTTACACATAGGGTCCTGGTATATTTTTTCCCAATTTTTCAAATTTTCCATTTTTTTGCTGAAGGGGCTTTTAAGATTTGTGACAACATATTGAGTTGGATATTTTTCTAATAAGGTATGGTTATTTGTCGGTTGTAATTTTAAAGATTCATTTAATTTTATTACTGTTTCTGGATAAACTGTTCGGAAACGCCCATCAATTGAAACCTTAGAAAATGGAAAATGCCAGATGAAATACTCTCCCCAGTCGAAAGGAACTAAAAGATTCCCCTGAATATTATTGGCCTTCATGAACTGTGCTAAATAAGTAGGATAAACTTGTGGTTCTACCATTATTTTAAATTTAGAACCGGAATAATTATTAAAAATATAGAGGGTTTGTAAAAAGAAAAATATCATCAAACAAACATTAGTCACTAACCGAAAATTATTTGATAATTTTGAAAATAAATTTCTAAAACCGATTTGTTCTGTCCATTGAGTTACTCGTAATGGAAGATACGTGGCTAAAAGAATAACCGCCAATACAGTGTGGCGTTGATGCTTATATCCGTAAAGTAGGGCCAATGAAAGGACCAATAATTCCCAGGGTCTTTTTTTCCCAGAAGTAAATATACTGATGACGAATAATAATGAGAGGATTTTGTATTGCCAAAACTCCCAACCCTTCCATGGAACAGGTGCCCACTCGGAAATGTTTCTTGGAAGTCCCAATGAATGAATAAAAAAGAGCCAAAGTTTGTAACCGTAGGGATTGATAAGTACTGCCACGCAGGAAAGAATAAAGCATTGCAATAAAATTTTTGGAACAGGTTCTTTATTTATTAATTTTCGTAACGTTTCAATAAAAGTTACAAACCCAAATATTCCTAATCCTGCGACCACTCCTCCATGACAATTGACCCACACCAAAAAAATTACAGGGACCCAATACAATGATTTTTGTGCTCCATCAAAATATTTTTGTATTTGCAGGATAAGGAGGGTAATAAAAAATATGGTAAGTAAATGAGGTCGAGTCATGAAAGCCGGACCCATGACACTTGTGATTAGTGGAAAGGTAATAAAATAAGCCGTATAGTTGTTAGAACGTGAAAAATAATAACTCGATAATAAATGAACCACTACCAATCCAAGTATTAACTTAAAGGCAAGGAGACCTGTGGAATCGAAAAACCGGTAAATTAGGTAAAATCCAACTTCGGTCAGCCATTCGTGATTTATCCAGGTTTCACCAAATGCGGTATAAGAGTACGGATCGGTGGTATGTACTTTTCCTTCTCGCCAAATATCCTCTCCAAATTTAATATGGCCCCAAAGATCGGGATCCGCGGTTACATAAGAAAATTGGATTATTGCGATAGAATATATAATTAACCGAGCCAACACATGAAATGCTTTATGGGAAAAATAAGAGTTAGGAACCGGTTTTATTTTTAAAGTATCCACTCTTATTAATTTAAGGGGTTGGCTGCAGTGACCTCAAGCAAAAAGTGGAAATTTTGTCTAAGGGGAGTATTTTTGTAATGGCTTTTGTTTATGAAAGTTCTGTGTTTGAAATCCAAAATAACAGTGCCATAATAACCATAAATTTAAATTTGTGGTTTTGTTGTAGGAGAACAACTTGAAAATTATTGTATGCATTAAACAAGTGGTAGATACCGGTGCCAGGCTTGAGATTAAAGAGGGAAAGGTAAATTTTGAGGGTAGCCCTCGAGTTTTGAATCCCTATGATGAGTTTGCTGTTGAAGAAGCGGTTCAAATTCGTGAAAAACAACCCGATACAGAAATAACTTTAATTACTCTGGGACCGGAGAACTTTAAAGATACGTTGCGTAAAGGACTTGCCATGGGGGCCGACCAAGCCGTTCATTTGTTGGATCCTGCATTTGAGGATCTGGATTCTTTGGGAATTGCGCGAGCCTTGTGTCTTGCAATAAAAACTATGAATTACGATTTGGTATTGTGTGGTCGACAAGCTGTTGACGATGACATGGCTCAGGTGGGGCCTTCTTTGGCCGCTCTATTGGATATTCCCTGTGTAACAGTAATCACAGAACTTAATTTTACTGATGATTTTACCAAGGCAACTGTAACCCGGCAAATTGAAGGGGGCTCGGAAATTATTGAAACTTCGTTACCGGCTTTGTTTACCTGTCAAAAGGGGTTAAATGAGCCAAGGTTACCTTCTTTAAAAGGAATTATGGCTGCAAAAAAGAAAAAAGTGACCACGCTGAGTGCCACCGAAATTGGGTTTGACCCGGCTGCAATGGGAGAGGCAGTCAACAAAACAGAGCAAATCGAATTGTCCCTGCCACCTTCTCGGAAAAAAGGAGTGATTCTTGAAGGATCGGTCGCTGAAATAAGTAGTGAATTGGCTTCCACCTTACGCAATGAGGTAAAGGTAATCTAAAATTCAACCGTTACGTTTATTAGAAATATTCATTTAATTCCCTATAATACTTAGGAACTCATTTTGGAAACCACTGCAAAAACATTTTGGGAAAAACATAAAGGTCGAATTGGAATCAGTCTTTTAGTGACCTATGTTTTTCTACTTGGATTGGGAACCGTGGGTGAGCTATGGGACATTGAATGGATATTGGACCTTCCCCTTTTTCGTCCTCCCGGAAAATAGCTTTCCTACCATCTTGAAATAGATATTTATTTTATTCCATGTTTTTACAAGGATTTTAGTCAATTCATAAACTGCAACAACCTTTAAAATATTTTGATTTTCTACTTCAGAAATCCGGGATAATATTGGAAAAAAATTGGCTTTATAAGTGGATTGACCTGGGATAGGGATTCGCGATAATCTTGAGAAGATAATTTAGATTTTTGCCTGCGGGCGGAGGAGGTTTTATGGCGACTGCAAATCATGCCGGAAACCCAATTGACGACGGTGCAACACCAAAAATGGCAGATGAAATTCTGCAATTTTCAGAAAAGTTAAAAAGGTTCTTTCTTGAAGTTCTGGAAGCCTTTCGTTATTTGTTGGAACAGGGAATTCGCAAAAGTTGGATCCGTTTGAAAGAGGAAGTTACTTTTCTTTGGAAACGTTTCACTGCTTTTGATTTTGTTTGCGGCAACTTAAGTTTGGCTGCTTTGGGTACCAGCATATTGGTGTTTTTATCAGGATTTGGTGTTCTCGGTTACCAAATCTTTTTATGGCTTAAAGATGGAGTTTGGACGGAATTGCCTTTGATGGCAGCTTTCAATTATTTTTTTGAAAACACAGCTCTTCAGGAATGGGTACAAAACCCGGGTTCATGGTTTGGGTTGCACCAGTTGGTGGAATGGAATTTAACTAATATTCCAATTTCGTTGGTGTTGATTGTAAATGGAATTGCCGGAATCGGATTTATGATTTTTGTTATTTCTTCAGCGCTTCTGATCCGACGATTTCAATTCAAACATCGAGAGGCTTAATTTTTTAAAGTATATTGTTATTAATTTAGGAATTAATATTGACCCTCAGTAAAAAAATACATTTTACTGAGGGTTTTTTATTTAAATCTGTGGCCCGGATCTCCTTGGAAAAATATGAGTTCAATTAGCTGTAATCTGTGGAGAAGATAATTTAATAAAGCGGCTAAAGATCTTTTTATAGAGTTCAATAATTATCCAGACCGGCAGGGAAGCTAAAAGAATCCAGCCCCAATCCATTAATTTAATAGGGACAGTTTGAAAGTATACATTTAATGGGCTGTAGATCACCAAGAAATGCAACAGGATCGATATCCCAATCGCCATTAACAATTTTGGATTCGAAAAGAAACCAATTTCAAAAACAGATTTATGTGCCGAACGGCAATTAAGTACATTGAACATTTGTCCCAACGTCATGATAGAAAATGCTACGGACTGGGCATAATTCAAATCATGATCATTTAAATACCAGGAGAATACTAAAAGTGTTCCTGCCATCATTACAAAACTAACCACAACCATAAGAGAAATTAAAGCGGATGATAATATACTTTTTTGAGGATCTTCCGGGGGATTTTGCATATTGTTTGGATCGCCTGGTTCCACACTTAATGATAACGCCGGTAGGCCATCGGTAATCAGGTTCAGCCATAAAATCATTATGGCTACTAGAGGTAGAGGCAATCCTATAAGAATCGCGGTGAATAAAGTTAAAATTTCTCCCAAATTGGATGACAATAAGTAAGCAACAAACTTTCTTATATTGTCGTAAATATTTCTTCCTTCCTCTACGGCATTAACAATAGAGGAAAAATTATCATCTGTTAAAACCATATCGGATGCTTCTTTTGCTACATCTGTTCCGGTAATTCCCATTGCGATTCCAATATCTGCTTCCTTGAGAGCAGGCCCGTCATTGACACCGTCTCCGGTCATGGCGACAATGTGACCTTTATTTTGCAAGGCTTGAACAATTTTAAATTTATGCTCGGGATTTACCCGTGCAAAAATCGCAATGCTTTCAACTTCTTTTTCTAACTCACGGATTTCTTCAAACTCGCTTCCTGTCACTGTCCTTCCTTCAATTCCTATTTTCTTTGCAATCGCACTGGCTGTCACATGATGATCTCCTGTGATCATGATCACCCGGATTCCGGCATCATGACAACGCTCAATGGATTGCTTCACCTCTATTCTGGGAGGGTCTATCATGGCTTGAAGACCTGCGAAAACCAAATCCTCTTCAATTTTTGATGAATCCTGTATTTTTTTAAAAGCAAAACCTAAAACCCTATGCGCATCTTCCGCAAAAGACTGATTGGCATTTAATATTTCTTTCCTTTTATCGGGTGTTAAAGCAACAATTTGTTCATCCTCATAAATATACTGACAAATATTGAGAACAACCTCCGGTGCACCTTTAACCAAGGCATGGTCAGCTCCATCCATTGAATGAATAGTAGTCATGATTTTTCTTTCAGAGGTGAATGCAATTTCGTTTTTTCTGGGAAACTTATCTCTAATATTGGGGATATTGAATCCAGCTTTTTCCGCACAAACTAATAAGGAAGCCTCGGTGGGGTCACCTAAGGGTTGTTCATTTTCAATGAAGGCATCATTATTTAGAGCTCCTATTTTAAGTAGCCAATGTAATGGATCGGTACTCGATTGAATTCCTTCATGAATAAAATCTCCTTGAGGTTTATAACCGGATCCTGTTACCTCAAAAACTTTTCCATTGGCATAGATTTTTTTTACAGTCATTTCATTTTGAGTAAGTGTTCCGGTTTTATCGGTACAAATAACAGTGGTAGAGCCCAAAGTTTCAACGGAAGGCAATCGACGAATTAATGCATTACGCTTGACCATTCTTTGCACTCCTATGGCAAGCCCTATTGTTACCACTGCAGGTAACCCTTCCGGTATTGCAGCCACCGCCAACGAAACCGCAACAATAAAAAACTCTAAAATGACATGTTGGGAAAAGGACCCTTCTTTTAAAACCTGAGAAATAAAAACAATAAGGCAGACGACAAGAGTAATAATTCCAATTTTTTTGCCCAGGCGATCTAACTTTCTTTGGAGGGGAGTTTCTTCTTCACTGGCTTCTTGGATGAGGGAGGCCACTCGACCTAATTCTGTTTGAAATCCGGTTTGGGTTACAATGGCAGTTCCTTTTCCTTTACTAACGATAGTGCCGGAAAAAACCATATTGACCCTATCTGCTAACGCAGTTTTTTCGGGCAAGGTAGATAGTTTTTTTTTGATGGGAAATGATTCCCCGGTGAGCGAGGCTTCTGAAGTTTCAAAATCTGAAAAATCAATTAATCGGGAATCTGCGGGAACTTTGTCACCCGTTTGTAAAAGGATGACATCTCCGGGGACTAATTCTTTTGTATCAATACTTCTTTGCTTACCATTGCGAAGAACTAAAGCATGAGGACTCGCTAATTTTTTTAAAGCTTCAATCGATTTTTCAGCTTTGTATTCCTGGATAAATCCAAAGAAAGCATTGAGTGCAATTATCACTCCAATGACTAAAGCATCGATGCCTTCTCCTAAAAAAAAAGAAATTAATAAAGCAACGAGCAATACATAAATTACAAAACTATGAAGCTGGCGAAGAAAAATTTTTATTGGACTGATTTGTAACGTGGATTTAATTTCGTTGTAACCCAATTGTTTTAAACGAGATTGTGCAATGTTTTCTGCTAAACCATTTCTTTGAGATTTGAGTCGGTTAAAAACCTCATCGAGAGAAAGTGAATGCCAAAGCAAAGAATTATTTCCCGGTTCAAGAGAAGATGAATTCATAAATCCAAATGGTTAATGTTTAGAAAGGTAATCATGAATTCCAATGGCCGCTTTTTTACCTGCTTTAATAGCAGAAATTACCGTTGCTGCTCCTGTTACAATATCTCCACCTGCAAAAACCCCTGGCTTGGACGTTTGTTGAGTAGGGGGATCCACTATTTCTATATATCCTTCTGAATCCGTTTCCAAGCCTGCAGTACTTCTTGAAATTAACGGATTCACCCCGCTTCCCAGAGCGATGATCACTGCATCTGACTTAACAATGAACTCACTTCCTTTGATCGGAACAGGACGTCTTCTTCCCGAACCATCCGGTTCTCCCAGTTCCATTTTTGAACATTTCACTTCGGCAACCCAACCGTCTTGACCTATTAATTCAACGGGTGAAACTAAAAACTTAAACTCAATCCCTTCTTCCATGGCGTCATTGATTTCTTCTTTTCTAGCGGGCATTTCTTTTCGAGTTCTTCTGTAGATAAGCATTACTTTTTTTGTAGAAGGTAATCTCAAAGCGGTGCGTGCAACGTCCATCGCCGTGTTGCCTCCTCCTATAACTATAATATTTTTATGGGGATGGATCGGAATTTCAAATTTAGGAAAATCCCAGGCATGCATTAAATTGATTCGGGTTAAGAACTCATTAGCTGAATAAACTCCATTTAAGTTTTCACCCGGAATCCCCAAAAAATAGGGTAACCCTGCCCCGGTCCCTATAAATACGGCATGGAACCCATCTTGTTTCATTAGCTCATCAAGTGATTTAATTTTTCCAATAACGTAATTCACTTTTATTTCCACTCCCAATTGTTTGAGGTAATTGATTTCATTTTCTAAAATTTCTTTGGGTAGTCGAAATTGTGGAATGCCATAAAACAAAACTCCGCCGGGTTTGTGTTGGGCTTCGAATATAACCACTTCGTAACCCCATTGCGCTAATTCCCTGGCAGCTGCTAACCCTGCAGGACCGGCACCAATGATAGCTACCTTCATTCCATTGCGAGGCAACTTGGAAAGTGATTTATTTTCTTGGTGGGACCACTCATAATCTGCGACAAAACGTTCCAATTTTCCTATGGCCAAAGGCTCTCCTTTTATGCCTATCACGCAATGTTTTTCGCATTGGTCTTCCTGGGGACAAACACGGCCAGTGACTGCAGGAAAAGGATTCGATTCCTTTATGATTTTGGCGGCTCCTAAAAAATCTCCTTTAGCAACTAATTGGATGAAGTCGGGAATATGAACTCTTACCGGACATCCTAAAACACATTTTGGTTTTTTACACTGTATACAGCGAGAAGCCTCCAACTGTGCCATTGCCGGAGAATAGCCGAGATCGACCTCCTGAAAATTCTTTTTACGAATTTCTGGACTTTGTACACGTGTTGGTATTCGGGGAATTTTATTACCCTTTTGCTTTGTATTATCTTTGTCCATAAAATAAAAAACGTTCTCTTCTTTTAATACTTCGTTTTATTTATAGGGAGATACGTAATCACTTTATTCCCTCTAAATTTGAATTGTATAAGTAAGGAATATTTACATGTTCATATATATCTTATTATATAGAGAACAAAGTAAGAGAGGAAAGGTTTGTTGTGGTTTATAGGTTATGCTAGTTTACTAATCAGGTGCTTTTGTTGAAGATTTTTTCTTGAGAATAAAATCATGAACCCGCAAATCACTATTGATCCTCAGGGATTAAACCAACTTATTGAAAGCTTGATCGAAATGGATTACCAAGTAATGGGTCCCACTTTACGGGATGGTGCCATTATTTACGATACCATTTCTAAGGTAGCAGATCTTCCTCAAGGGTGGACCGATGAACAGGACGGGGGCTTCTATCGGCTAAAAAAACGATCTGATCAAGCCTTTTTTGGTTATGTGGTTGGTCCTCACTCCTGGAAGAAATTTCTTCATACTCCTAATAAACGATTGTGGCGAGCGGAGAAAACGGATGAGTCTTTTAAAATAATCCCTGAAAATCGTGAAACCCAAAAACTGGCTTTTATCGGGGTCCGCTCTTGTGAACTGCACGCAATTGCCATTCAGGACAAAGTTTTTTTACAGGGTGAATTCGTTGATGAATCGTACAGGCTTGCCAGAAAAGATTTATTAATGATTGCGGTTAATTGCGAGCAGGCAGGAGGGACTTGTTTTTGTGCTTCCATGAATACCGGACCCAAGGCCAGCTCCGGTTATGATTTGGTTTTAACGGAAGTTATTGATGAGCAAAACCATTATTTTGTTGTGGAGGAAGGAAGTGAGAAGGGAACGTCCTTATTACAAAAAGTTAAACATAAGCCCGCACAAGATAGTGAAATAGAATTAGCGGAAGCTATTCATAAAAAAGCGGCGCAACAAATGGGAAGAACATTGGATACCACAGATATCAAAGGGTTGCTCTATAACAATCCTGATCATCCTCGGTGGGATAATTTAGCAGAACGTTGTTTATCCTGTGCCAACTGTACTATGGCATGCCCCACTTGTTTTTGTTCCACGGTGGAAGATGTGACCGATGTTACGGGAAATCATGCCGAACGCTGGCAACGATGGGATTCCTGTTTCACCATGGATTTTTCTTACATACATGGCGGCAATGTGCGGTCCTCTACCAAATCTCGGTATCGCCAATGGATGACCCATAAACTCGCCAGTTGGATTGACCAATTTGATTCCTCAGGTTGTGTCGGGTGTGGGCGCTGTATTACCTGGTGTCCGGTGGGAATTGATTTAACTGAAGAGGTGCGTGTTATTCGCGAAACCCCAATAGCCGCTGATAACAAATCTTCGAATAATAATGAGGCGTCTCATGAGATCACTTGAATCGATCATTGCAAACCATCCCTTTTTTGAGAACCTGGAAAAAACATACTTGAATCAGGTAACCGGATGCGCCTCGAATGTAAGGTTTGAAGCGGGAAACTTCATTCACCGTCACCGGGAGGAAGCTAACAATTTTTATATCATTCGTCAGGGTAAAGTGGCTTTAGACATTTGCCCTCCGGGAAAAAAACCGGTCACGGTCCTTACCGTGAGCGAAGGAGAAATTTTAGGATGGGCTTGGCTCGTTCCTCCTTATCAATGGCATTTTGATGTGCAAGCTTTAGAACTGACAAGGGCCATTGCGTTTGATGGGAAGTGCCTGCGTAATAAATGTCAGGAAGATCATGGGTTAGGATATGAATTATTGAGTCGCCTGGTTCCTATTATGGGCCGCGCTATGGATGCCGCCCATTTACAACTTATGGATGTTTACGGAAAAGATAACTAAGGTGTTATGGACCAAATAGTTCAAAATCCTATGGTCCCGGATCTATTTAAAGTAGATGAGATATTTTCTGAAACTCATGACACTTTTACTCTGTCTTTAATTTCAGAAAACCCTTCGAACGATTTCATTTATCTTCCCGGTCAATTTAATATGCTCTATGCTTTTGGTGTTGGAGAAGTGCCTATTTCGATCAGCGGGGATCCTCAGGAATCAAAACATTTGCTTCACACGATTCGTGATGTGGGAACAGTCACCCATGCTCTTTCTAAATTGGAAACGGGCCAGTCGGTTGGGTTAAGAGGACCGTTTGGCAGTTCCTGGCCGATTGAAAAAGCTAAAGGCAATGATGTAGTGATAATCGCCGGTGGTATTGGATTAGCCCCTTTGCGACCCGCGCTTTATAAATTGCTTTCCGAACGAGATCAGTATGGTGATATTGCCCTCCTATATGGAGCTCGTCGTCCCGAAGATTTACTATATACCAATGAATTTGAAACTTGGCGTGGCCGTTTTGGAATCCAGGTGAAAGTTACAGTAGATTCTTCGGAACGGGAATGGCGTGGCAATGTAGGGGTAGTAACTAACTTAGTTCCAAGGGTTACTTTCGATCCGATGAATACTGTGGCCATGATGTGTGGACCGGAGGTAATGATGCAGTTTGCATCCTTGGAGCTAAAACGCTGCGGAGTTTCAGACAAAAATATTTATCTTACAATGGAACGGAACATGAAATGTGCCATTGGTTTTTGTGGCCACTGCCAGTATGGACCCTCATTTATTTGCAAGGACGGTCCGGTGTTTTCATTGGATCGAGTTCAACACCTTATGAAAATTCGTGAGGTTTAATCATGGCCCATAAATCAAAACCTAAATTAGCGGTATGGAAATTTGCCTCGTGCGACGGTTGCCAACTCAGTTTATTGGATTGCGAAGATGAATTGTTATCGGTAGCGGGGGAAATTGATATTGCCAATTTTCCGGAAGCGTCACGGGCAGTATCTCCCGGCCCTTATGATTTATCTTTAGTGGAGGGTTCTATTACCACCCCTCATGATAAAGAACGCATTCAAGAAGTTCGTAAGCTTTCGAAATATTTAATTACCATTGGAGCTTGTGCTACCGCCGGTGGAATTCAGGCTCTTCGAAATTTCAAGGATGTTAATGAATTCATTTCGGTGGTTTACGCCACACCGCACTATATAAAAACATTAGATCAATCGACAGCCATTTCAGATCATGTGCAAGTTGATTTTGAATTACGTGGATGCCCGATTAATAAAATGCAATTGGTAGAAGTTATCAGCGCTTTCTTACATGAGCGCAAACCTGTTACGCCACCACACAGTACATGTATAGAATGTAAATTAAGAGGAACAATTTGCGTTATGGTGGCACAGGGAAAAATGTGTTTGGGCCCGGTCACCCATGCCGGCTGTAATGCCATTTGCCCGGCTTACAATCGGGGGTGCTATGGTTGTTTTGGCCCAAAAGAAACTCCAAACCCAAGTTCATTGAGTCAATGGGGAATAGAAAAAGGAACGACGAATGATGAGATCATGAGGGTTTTCCGTGGTTTCAATGCCTACGCAGAACCCTTCCGCGAGGAAAGTGAGCGCCATGACAAAGAAAAGTAAGGTCATTAAGGTAGATTATCTGGCCCGTGTCGAAGGTGAAGGTTCTCTTTATATCAAAATTAAGGAAGATTCTATTGAAGATGTCCAATTAAAAATATTTGAACCTCCCCGATTTTTTGAGGCATTTTTAAGAGACAGGGATTATTTAGAAGTTTCAGATATCAACGCGCGAATCTGTGGTATTTGTCCCGTTGCTTATCAAATGAGTACAGTTCATGCAATGGAAGATATTTTGGGGATTCGACTTGAAGGTCCGCTGCGCGAATTGCGCCGTTTATTGTATTGTGGGGAGTGGATCGAAAGTCATGTGCTTCACATTTATATGCTTCATGCGCCGGATTTTTTGGGATACGAGGATGCGATTCGGATGGCAAAGGACCATAAGGAAATAGTTGAACGTGGATTAAGAATGAAGAAAGCGGGTAACAGCATTGTTGCGTTGCTTGGGGGTCGTGAAATTCATCCGATTAATGTCAGGGTGGGCGGATTTTATAAAGTGTTTACTAAAAAAGAACTTCAAACTATTTCCGAGGAATTAAAGTGGGCACGAGATGCTGCTGTAGAAACTGTGCGCTGGGCCAGTCAATTACCGTTTCCTGATTTTGAAAAAGATTATGAGTTCGTTGCGTTACATCATTCTGACGAATATCCTTTCAACGAGGGAAAATTAATTTCCAATAAAGGATTAAATATTGAAGTGTCTGAATATGAGAACCACTTTGAGGAAGAGCACGTTGAACGGTCCACTGCGCTGCATTCGATTCTTAAGGAACGTGGTGCTTATTTTGTGGGACCCTTGGCGCGATATAATCTCAACTTTGATCAATTATCTCCAATGGCTAAACAGATTGCAAAGGAAGTGGGCCTTGAGAAGCAATGCAAAAATCCATTCAAAAGTATTGTCATCCGCAGTATAGAAGTCTTATATGCTTTTGATGAAGCGCTTAGAATTATGGACTCCTACGATATGCCGGATAAACCCTATATTGAAGGAGAACCGAAAACAGGGATCGGCCATGCATGTACGGAAGCTCCAAGAGGTATTTTGTATCATCGCTATAAAATTGATAATGACGGAAAAGTAAAAGAGGCTAAAATTGTTCCCCCCACCTCCCAAAATCAAAAAACCATTGAAAATGATTTATGGCAATTTGTTGAGAAATATATTCAATTGCCGCAGGATAAATTGACATGGCAATGTGAACAAGCTATTCGCAATTACGACCCCTGTATCAGTTGCTCCACTCATTTTCTAAAACTGGAAATCGAACGAACTTAAAATATAAAGTCAAAATTGGCTGCGAACTCAAATAAAAGTCTATCCACATTAATCATAGGGGTGGGCAACTTATACCGAGGTGATGATTCCGTCGGGATTCTTGTTGCCCGAGAATTGATGCCATATCAAAATCCCAATTTAAAAATAATAGAACATAGTGGTGAAGGAATTTCTTTGGTGGAAATATTCAAAAATGAAAAACAAGTCATACTCGTTGATGCTGTTTCCTCAAACGAACCACCCGGAAGCCTCCACATGATTGATGCCCACGAAAATATTTTATCTAAGAAAATGTTCTCCTGTTCCACTCATAATTTTGGAGTGGCAGAGGCGGTTGAAATGGCCCGGTCTTTAAATCAACTGCCAGAACAATTTTTGATTTTAGGAATTGAAGGAAAAGATTTCCATCCCGGAGAAGACCTGTCCCCAGAAGTAGAACATGCAAAAAAAAAGATCATTCAGGAAATCATAAAAAGGACTGGTTAGTCCAAAACAGTTGATTCATTAAACATTTCCCCACCCTTTCTAAAACAGGAATCTTTGAAACCTTTAATTTTGCCGTATTTTTACTACAAAAATTTATAAGAAATTACTGCTTTATTTTCGTAATTCCCACGATATTTATTCCTCCCTGTAATTCCTATACTTAATTCGGAAATTGAGATTTCCAAATTAAAAAAATTATTTATTCAATTCTTTAAATAGGTTGTTACTTTCAAACCAAGGAGGAAATTATGGCGAAGAGTAAAATTATGATCGTAGATGATGAACAGGATATTCGTGAAGTAATAAAACTTCATTTAGGAGAAGATACGTTCCAAATTTTAGAAGCCGGTGACGGTGGAGAAGCCATACGAATTCTTAAGAGCGAAGACAATTTAGTGAGTGTGGGTTTGATTCTATGTGACATTCGTATGCCCAATGTCGATGGGGTAGAGTGCATAGATTACCTCAAGCAAAATGCTCCGGGAATTCCTATTGTAGTTATTACCGCTTTTCCTGATCCTCAACTTGCAGCTTCTTTGATCAAGCGGGGAGTGAAAGATTATTTAGTCAAACCGCTGGAGAAAGAAAAATTGAGGCAAACGGTTGATACTATTTTAGCCGCAGGAAAAGATTTTGATTATTAACCTTGAATTAATTGGCCTGTTATTCCCCATCTTCCCCTCTAACACTACCTTATTTCGAATGGGGGGTAGCAGGTCTTTAAAAATATTCAGAACAAATTTTAGTTGAGGGGTTTATCCAATGGATGCTTATCAAAATGTAAGTTTGGACAATAAAGCAATGGTTTCTTCAGAAGAAGAGATTCGACAAAGGACCGATGAATATAAAGTTCTTCATCAAGTCGCGAAGGTTCTCCATAACTCAAAAGATACAAAAGAAATGTTAGAGGGTGCTTTAACGGCTCTCACTCGTTTTGAAGAATTGGAGGTAGAAAACAAGGCCGGTATTTTTTTAGCGGATGAAAAAAATAAAAAGCTGAAACTCTTTTGCACGATTGGTGAGTTTTCTGAAGAGTTTTTGACCAAGGAGAAGGAAATACCTTATGGAAACTGCTTGTGTGGCCGGGCAGCGGTTTCTAAGGAGATGATCGTTAGCAATAATTGTTTTTCCGATAAACGTCATGACAATGTTTTCGAAGATATGACAGCGCATGGACACTATATTGTACCATTGTTAAGTCAGGAAACATTAATTGGAGTTCTCTTTCTTTACACGGATGAAAATCCTCCGTGGTATGTCCGAAGTCAGGAGATTTTGCTTTCAATCGGTGGTCTCATTGCGGATGCGATAGTTTCACGCCAAAGAGAGGAACAAATTTTTAAGAAAAATCACCAGTTGGAAGAGCTCAACAATTTAAAAAATAAGTTTTTGGGAATTGCCAGTCATGATTTAAGAAATCCGCTTTATTTAATTCGAACCTTTAGTGAAGTTATGAAAGACGGTTCGGTAGGCAAGGTGAATGCTAAACAAAAAGAGCTTCTTACAAAAATATTTAATTCCAGCAATTTTATGAAATCGCTTTTGGAAAATTTGCTGGACATTTCAAAAATTGAAAGTGGAAAAATTGATTTAGATAAAAAGGTAAATGATTTTAATTCCATTATAAAACAGCAGGTCGAAATTATGGAATTAACCGCAAAAAGTAAAAATATATCTTTGGAACTCTGTTTAAGAGAGATTCCTCCATTTGCTTTTGATGAAAACGCTGTTGTGCAGGTGGTTGCAAATTTTTTGAGTAACGCAATTAAATTTTCTCCTAATAACACCAAAGTCATCATTCAGACCGCAAAAGAAAAAAATGCAGTTCGTTTTTCCGTGAAAGATGAAGGACCCGGATTGACCGAGGATGATCAAAAGTTATTGTTCCATGAATTTCAAACCTTAAGCGCTAAACCTACAGGAGGAGAAAAATCCACCGGATTGGGCTTAGCCATTGTGAAAAAATTAATTCATTTGCATGAGGGTCAGGTGGGAATATTCAGCCAATTTGGAAAAGGCAGTACTTTTTATTTCACACTACCTACAAATTAAGAAATGGATCTATAACAATTATTTTTATAGGTGTGAGTTTGAATAATATATTTCGTTCAGTTTTATCGAATATTCCTCATTGCATCATGGTTGTGGATTCTGATCTCAAAATCCATTTCGCTAATCCGGCTTTTGGAATTTTGATGGGGAGGCGTGCGGAAGATTTTGTGGGTCACTGTTTTAAAAATTTAGTGACAGACCTGGGAGAGCAAGGAAATTTAATGATTAACGAATTTATAAAATGTTTTAAAAATGATTTGGATGCTTGTGATCCAAAAACCAGGAGAGAAAAATCTTTAGCGTATGAAGCCAGGGATCCACTTCTCTCAATGGAGGAAAATTATAAACAGCAACTTTCTAAAACCATAACCTTGAAAGACCGAGTTTTTTCCTATCGTTTGTTTGATGCCAGTGTTGAGGGAAACAACTTAAGTGGAATGGTTCTAAGTGATTTAACCGAGATGAAAGAATTCCTGGAGCGCATGTCAGAAACTGAAAATATGGCATCCTTAAGGATTCTTGCCGCGGGGATTGCGCATGAAATGAATAATCCTCTTTATTCACTTACCGGATTTTCAGAAATTATTTTAAAAGAAACTGATATTGGAAAGATAAAGGTTTATGCCTCAAAGATAAAAAATAACTGTGATCGGTTGGTACAAGCAATTTCAAAATTCACCAGTTATGTTCATGATAAAAAAAGTGGGGCTGTTGAGGAAACCGATATTGTCAATCAAATCGAAGCAGCCATTGATTTTGCTTCTCTTCCCTATAGAGATAAGAAAGTGGAAATTGAAAAAGACTTTTCTTATAAACCTTTTCTTCGAGGGGATCCCGAAGAAATTCGACAGATTTTTATAAATATTATTAACAACTCAATTCAAGCTATTGATCCCCGGGGAAAAATTACAATTACCCTTAAGAAAATGGAGGAACAGTTTAGGGTGAGTATTGTGGACAATGGTCCGGGAATTTCTCCGGAAAATTTACAGAGGATTTTTAATCCTTTTTTTACTACAAAAAAACAAGGCGAGGGAACCGGTTTGGGTTTGAGTATTGCTCAAAGATTAATCGAAAAATATAAAGGAAACATTGAGGTGAAATCCCAGGAGGGAGTAGGGACTACCGTGAACTTAATGTTTTCTGATCCATCAAGGAAAGAAAAAAAGTAAGGCCTCTTCTATCTCATTTTGTAGAACCTGGTTGAGTTTCTTGCGCAGCCTTGCTCCTAGTTTTGATGACTTTATTAAATTAAGGAGGCGTGATGATGTTGTTCAAATCCATAAAAAAAATTTTAAGTACCACCATTTTTGTTTTAATCATTCCATTTGTATCCACGACCCATGCAAGTGATGTTGTGGCTTCGGCTGAAATTTCAGGTTGTACCGACAAGAATATTACCGGACAAGGTATGTTGGTAGAGCGTGAATCTGATGAAGGAATTAAACAAGTGGATGTGGCGTTATTTATCCGGGGACTGAAAGATGGAAAGCATGCCGTTCATGTGCATGAAACGGGAATGTGTACCCCTTGTAAAGCAGCAAAAGGGCATCATGATCCCGGTCCTAACAGTAATTCAAAACCCGATGCTCCCAATTTTAACCATCCCTATCACATGGGTGACTTGGTAAATATGGAAGTGAAAGATGGAATCGGTTTTATGCAAACCACCACTAATCGATTTACTCTTTCAGATGGAAGGCTGAGTATCTTTGATAAAGATGGTGCCTCTTTCATTATTCATTCAATGGAAGATAAGTATTGTGATCATGAGGATGAATTACAAAAAGGGTGTGCCGGGGGAGCTAGGGATGCTTGTGGAATTATTCAGCGTCAATAAATTTTTGGAAGGAGGGGGATTTACCTCTATATAAAAACCCCTGAAGGTAAATCACCCTATCCCTCTTTAGAAAAGAGGGAATACATTTTTCTCTATGAACAACTTAGTGTGTATTGTTCCCTATCCAGGATTAAGCAAAGGACACTTCTATAAAGTGGGAAACAAAAATAAATTAATCAAAATTTATTGAAAGTAAGGCATATGTGGATACCAATAGATAAAAAAACCAATCAAAACGTTATTAAATTATGGATGATTTCAATTTTTCTTTTTCACGCAACCCCACTTTTTGCAGAAGATTTTCAACTGGGTAAACGATTGGTAAAAGATAAGTGTTCCTCTTGTCACCGGTTTGAGGGAAATCCTCAGTCCCGATTTAAGCTTCAAGCTCCCGATCTCATGTGGGGAGGCAGTAAGTTTCAAAGAAATTGGCTGGTGAACTACCTTATGGGTAAGAAACCTCCTGTTTATCAAAAGGGTTATCGCTGGGATTTGGTCCGAAAGCCGATCAAACATATGGTTTTGAATAAAAAACAAGCTGAAGCTATTGCGGATTATTTTCTTAGAGAATTAAACGATTCCAGAGTTAAAAAAAATACTCTTGACCTCGCTCACTTTACTGAAATGGAGGCGGCCTTAGGTAAAAAGATTTTCGAGGACCATTCTTGTATTGCTTGTCACCAAATCAAGGAGGATGGGAAATCAATAGGGGGTTCGCAAAGTACCTCGTTACATGATGCGGGGAAACGACTCAATGTGGACTGGGTTTACCGTTTTAACTCAGATCCCCCGGACTTTGTTCCGCATAGCGGTGAGTTTGTTGCGGATGTTAGCGAGTTGGGACTGCGCTACGTTACCGGATTTATAATGACATTAGGGGTGGAAAATTTTAAATTTTATGAGCCATGGAAAGATAAAATTTTTAAAAATGCCAGCGTAAAACGCGGAGCAAATTTTTATAAAGAATATTGTGCGCAATGCCATGGTCTTACCGGAAACGGTGATGGTCCAGCCGCAAAAGATCTCAATCCTAAACCCGCAATCCATTCCCAAATGGCAATAGATAAAGAACCTATTGATTATTTATTCAATGTCATTTATTACGGTGGCAAAAATGTTGGCAAATCTTCGCTTATGCCCTATTGGGGACTGACTCTCAAACCTCAAGGAGTTGCTGATGTAATTGTCTATATGAGAAAAGAATTCAGTGGAGACAAGATAACTGGTATAAATTCTTCAGAGGCAAAGACCATCAGCCAATTGGGAACCTGTCCGCAGGTTCGAAACACGGCGGATGCCCCGAGTAACGTTCATGATAGGAAGAATCCTTTGAAACCAACTGCAAAAAACCTTAAGAAAGGAAAGGTTTTATTTCAAAGTAGAGCTAAACCTTTGGCTTGTAAACATTGCCACGGTATGCAGGGCGATGGAAAGGGATATAAGGCTCTTAATATGACTCCCCCGCCAAGAAATTTTACGTGTTCAGATACCATGAATAAAATTACTGATGGTCAAATGTATTGGATTATAAAAAACGGATCTAAGGGTACAGAGATGCAAGCTTATGACAAATTGAAAGAAAATCAAATTTGGCAATTGATACTTTATATTAGGCAATTGGCAGGATAAATAATATTACGAAATCATATTGTTGGTAAAAATGGATAAGAAAAAAATAGTCATAGTGGGTGGAGTGGCGGGGGGTGCAACGGCAGCGGCCCATGCGCGTCGAATTTCTGAAGAAGCAGAGATCATTATATTTGAACGAGGGGGATATGTTTCCTTCGCTAATTGTGGATTACCTTACTTTCTTGGGGGAGAGATACCTGAAAGAGATAGTTTATTAGTACAAACTCCAAAAGGACTCAAAGAAAGATTTAATTTAGATGTAAGAATTAATTCCGAGGTTATTCAAATTGATCCTACCCATAAGAAGATAAAAATTTACGATATAAAAAATGATAAAGAGTATTGGGAAAATTTTGACGACTTAATCTTATCTACCGGCGCTTATCCACTAAAGCCTCCTATTCCGGGGATTGACCGTCCAGGTCATTTTACGGTGCGGAGCATTCCGGATGTTGACCAAATCGATCAATGGATTTCTAAAAATAAAATAAATCGAGTTGTAATTATTGGTGGAGGGTTTATTGGGTTAGAATTAGTGGAGCAAATTTTTCAAAGGGGTTTTGAAGTTACTCTAATTGAAGCAGCCCCTCAGGTCATGCCGCCTTTAGACCAGGATATGGCAGCGTGGCTGCACCAGGAGTTACACTCAAAAACTATAGAGGTGCATTTAAATGATGCAGTGATAGAGTTTGAAGCTCCTAACGGTTCAGCGAAATGTTCGGCCTCCATCGTGAAGCTTAAAAGTGGAGTGCAGATTGCGGCTGATTTAGTAATTCTTGGATTAGGAGTCCGACCGGAATCCGGGTTAGCAAAAGAAGCGGGGTTAAAAATTGGCGAAAAGGGAGGAATTCGGGTCGATAGTAAATTACAAACCAGCGGAAAAAATATTTGGGCCATCGGTGATGCCATTGAAGTTCGTGACCTCGTCACGAATGAATGGACTTTAATTCCTCTTGCGGGGCCTGCCAACCGTCAGGGAAGAATTGTTGCGGAAAATATATTCGGCGGATCAATTAATTATCCCGGGACTCTGGGAACAGCTATTTTGCGAATTTTTGATCTTACCGTGGCTTGCACCGGTGCTAATGAAAAAACTCTTAGTAAATTGAATATACCTTATAACGTGGCTCATTTGCATCCTCATTCCCATGCCAATTATTACCCCGGGGGACACCGTCTGGCGATGAAAATAATTTTTAATCCAAATGATGGTAAACTTTTTGGAGCCCAAATTGTAGGTAAAGATGGTGTGGATAAAAGGATAGATGTTTTGGCCACTGCTCTAAAGGCAAACATGTCGGTACATGATCTGGAGGACTTGGAGTTGGCTTATGCACCTCCCTTTGGTTCTGCGAAAGATCCTGTGAACCTTGCGGGAATGGTAGCTCAACATTCCGTTCATAAAGATATTCTAGTAGCACAGTGGTATGAAATTGAAAATTTGGATAAAGAAAAAACGGTATTACTGGATGTAAGAGACGGGGAAGAAATTAAAGAAGGTGCCATTCCGGGCGCCTGCCATATTCCATTACCTCAACTGCGTGGACGTATGCAAGAGCTTTACAAAGATCGTGAAATAATTGTTTATTGTCAAACCGGACAACGTTCTTACTTTGCCTGCAGATTGTTAAAACAAAATGGATATCAGGTGCGCAATCTATCGGGAGCTTACCGAACCTGGGAAATAGCAACTAGTGATAAGAATAATTAAATAAATATTCAGGATTAACGCTTTTTAAGAAAAGAACCTAACAGTCCACGAACCAACTGTCTGCCCACTACACGCCCAATGGTGCGAATCATCGATTTGATACCTGCTTCTACAAATCCTTGTCGTTTTCTTCCGGGAGATTTGTTAGCAGATTCTAATTTTTCCTTTTGTTTGGCTTCTTCAGTTTTTTCTACTCTTTCTAAAAGAATTTCATAAGCAGATTTTCTATCTACTAACTGATTGTAAACGCCTTCAAAATCACTTTGGGCAATGACATATTTTCTTTCATTAGAGGTAATGGGACCCATCCTTGAAGAAGGAGGACGAATTAAAGTTCTTTCGACAATAGTCGGTTTGCCTTTTAAATCTAAAGTGGAAACTAAAGCCTCCCCAATTCCTAATTGTGTAATTACATCAGCGGCTCGAAACTTAGTATTGGGACGAAAAGTATCTCCAACCGCACGTACCAATTTTTTATCCTTAGGAGTAAATGCACGTAAGGCATGTTGAATTCGATTTCCTAATTGGCCTAAAATATCTTCCGGAATATCCAAAGGACTTTGTGTAACAAAATAAACTCCGACTCCTTTAGAACGAATTAGCCGAACCACCTGTTCTACCTTATTTAATAGCGCTTTAGGTGCATCTTCAAATAGTAGATGAGCCTCATCAAAGAAAAATACCAATTTGGGTCGATCCGGATCCCCAACCTCCGGCAGTTCCTCAAATAGTTCAGATAATAACCAAAGTAAAAAAGTAGAATACAATTTTGGGTTTTGCATGAGTTTATCAGCGGCCAAAATGTTAATCATTCCTTGGCCCTCATCATCCAAACGAATAAAATCATGGAGTTTTAAAGACGGTTCTCCAAAAAACTTTTTTCCGCCCTGTTGTTCCAAAGTTAACAACCGTCTTAATATAGCGCCCACAGAGGCTTTAGTTACATATCCATATTTTGTTGTAAATTCGGAAGCATTATCGCCGACAAAATTGAGAAGTGCTCGCAAATCTTTTAAATCAAGTAGTAGTAGTCCTTCATTATCTGCAACGGAAAAGACGATACTCATTACCCCTTCCTGAGTTTCGTTAAGGCCTAACAATCGGGATAAAAGCACCGGGCCCATTTCGGAAACGGTAGTTCGAACGGGATGACCTTTTTTCCCAAACAAATCCCAAAATACAGTTGGGAAATTTTGAAAACTGTAATCCAAAAGTTGAATGGTTTGGGCACGTTCTAATAATTTTGGGGAAGGTTTCCCTGATTGGCTGATTCCTGCAAGGTCGCCCTTTACATCAGCAAGAAATACCGGGACGCCTTCCTGGGAAAATGCTTCCGCCATGATTTGTAGCGTTACAGTTTTTCCGGTACCTGTTGCCCCTGATATTAATCCATGACGATTTGCATTCTTTAGCAGGAGTTGTTGTGGTTTACTGCCACGACCTAAAAAAACGGATGGAGCTTTTTGATCTTTTTTACCCATGTATCCTCTCTTATCTCAAACTTAAAAATTGGGGATTTAATAAGTTTTTAACCAGGAAAATCTGAGGGCCAATTATCGCACAAAATGGATTAAACAAGAGAGATAATTCCCTCAATTCTAAGTATCTTTCTTAAAAAGTAACTCTTTAGATAAATGATTTACAAATACTTAAGTCATTAATCCTACAAAAGAAAGTTTTATTGATCTGATCTTTATATTTAAAAAATTGAAAATTAATCAAATCTTCACCAAGGATAAACTATAGTGTTTTTATCCCCTAATTTAATTACAAATACATTTTTAACAAAATCGTAACAAAAAATTCTTTTATTTTTTGTTTAAATGGGTTTATCTAGATTTATAGATGCTTTCTCACCAGTATTTTGTAATTTGGGTTGTCTTTCTTTAATTTTAAAAGAAAAAGCTAATATATATGCCTAATCCCACCAAGTCACAACATAAAATATTAATTGTAGATGATACGACAACTAATGTAGAAGTCTTAGAGGGAATTTTAGAGCTTGAAGGATATCAAACATTTTCTTCATCCAATGGAAAACATGCGTTAGAAATTATAGACGAAATTCAACCTGATATTATTCTTTTGGATATTATGATGCCAGGAATGAATGGGTTGGAAGTTTGTGAAAAGTTAAAAGAGAATCCCATTTGGAAACACATACCTGTTATTTTTATAACTGCCCTATGCTCCCCACAAGATATTTCTAAAGCTTTTGAGGTCGGGGGTGTGGACTATATTACCAAACCCATTTGTCGCGAAGAAGTGATCCATCGAATCCAAGCTCAATTAGAATATGTCAGTTTATTTGGAAAGCAGAGAGAGCTCATAGACAAACTTGAAACTATGGCTAAAACCGATCAGCTCACCGGATTACCTAACCGACGGCAAATGATCGAAAATATTAAATATGAAGTTATTCGATTTCGAAGAGGCGGGAAACCGTTTTCCATTGCGATAGGTGATATTGATGATTTTAAAAAAATAAATGATACCTATGGTCATGCTGGAGGGGATTTTGTGCTGATAAATGTAGCCGAATTGTTAAGAAATGGGTGTCGTAATCAAGACCTCGTTTGCCGCTGGGGTGGGGAGGAGTTCTTATTATTGCTTCCTGAAACTGATGCGGCAGGGGCATTTACTTTAGCTGAGAAACAAAGACAAACTATTGCAAATGTTGACCTAAAATTCGAGGGTAAACAAATTAAAGTCACTATCTGTTTTGGAATAAGTACCTTTAATCAAAAAGGTCAAACCTATGAAGAATGTATACGATTAGCAGATGACAGTCTTTATGCAGCTAAGGAAGGGGAAAAAAATAAAGTCATTGTTCACCAACCTGTTTAAACAAAATCTACTTTAATCTTTAAACTTTTTAAAACCGTTCCCGGATGAAATTAAATTTTGCTGAGGAAGAAGAATTTCCTTTTGTTGGTTTTCCTCTACATACCCAATCCCATGGCATGAAATTTCATGTTTTTTACAAATTTCCTGAACTTTTTGGGCTTCATTTGCATGGCCAACAATTACCACAAAACCCACTCCCATATTAAAAACTTCATACATCTCTGCATCACTGACTTTACCCTTTTGTTGAATCTTTTCAAATACGGGTGGAATATCAAGCGGAGAATCAACGACGAAACGGATAGACTGGCTTTTCACACGTAGTAAATTTTCCAATCCACCTCCCGTAATGTGGACCATTGCTTTCAAGTCTAAATTCTCATTCAACATTTCCATGATGGGTTGAACATAAATGCGAGTAGGTTCTAACAACTCTGCACCCAGGGTTCTATTAAACGCAGGTTCAAACTGGTTGATATTGGACTTTTGTTCTTCGGGTGACGTTCCCAAAAGGATCTGCCGAGCTAAAGTAAGTCCATTAGAATGAATGCCGCTGGAAGCTAACCCCAGGATAAGATCTCCGGGTTGGATGTTTTGACCCGTATTAATTTTTTCTAATTCGATATGACCTATGGCAGCTGCGGTAAGGTCAATCCCTTGAATAATTTCTCGAATCTGAGAAATTTCTCCTCCGGAAATACTTATATTTGCCTGCCGGGCGCCTTCGGCCAACCCTTGCCCCAGTTCTTCGAAAACCTTGGGGTCCGTATGGGAACACGCAATATAATCCACCAGACTCACCGGTTGGGCTCCAAGACAAATTAAATCATTCACATTCATGGCCACACAATCAATTCCAATTGTGTCATATTGATTCATCATTTCTGCGACTATCATCTTGGTTCCAACTCCATCCGTACAAAAAGCCACTCCTTGACCATTTCCGAATTCTATGACGTTGGCAAAATAACCAATGTCCGCTTTCACCGGAAATTGTTTGTTTAATTGATGCGTTGGTAAAACATGTTTTAACAAACCCGAAAGTGCTTTCTCAGCACCTGATCCGCTTACACCGCTTTCTTCATATTGTGGAGAGGATGACTTTGACATGAATTTCTCTGAATTTTTTTAAACGAAGGTTGAATTTAAAAAGATACTATATCATTACTTAGCTGAGGGTTGAATGTTTTTAGGACTATAAAATATACCAAAAAAACATATCAGTAAATTGACCCCTAAACTCAACACCCCGGAATGAAATCCCCACACCTTGTTGTAGTTTTTTTCCGCTAACCCCAAATCTCCTGAAAAACTAAGTAGTAGAGTAAATACAAGTCCAACAATTAAGCCAAGGGTAACCGTTTTGGAGGACAGCTTGGGAAAATGAACACCCAGATAAAATGCGGGAACGCATTGTAATAAAATATCAAATTTAATTTTTAAAAGTTGAATCAGAGTTCCCTCATAATGAATGGCTGTGAATACTATGGGGGCCATGAGTATCCAGGTTATTAGTTTTCCAATTTTTGTAAGGTGTTTTTGATCCGCATCCGGACGAAAACATTCACCATAAATATCTTTGGTGATCATAGAACTAATGCTTAACATTGCAGAATCTGCAGTCGACATGACTGCTGCTAATATGGCAGAAAATATAATGACGACCAACCAGTAACCTAACTCAGAGGATTGCATTACCTTTAAACACATAAGTGCCAACACGGTTTCTGAAGGAATGACAGTGGATTTTCCCGAAGCAAGGGTGTTTCCTAAATTAGGTTCTTCAGCCGCCATTAGAATTCCCACAGTAACCGCGACTAATGTAGTGGTAAGAGGTAAAAACCCCATAATGGCCAATGACTTTTTTAAAACCACACTATTTTTGGAAGCATAAATCCGTTGTATCGCTTGAGGGTAGAGTGTTGCCCCTAGACCCACCATTAAAATAAAACTGAGCCAGGTCCTAAGTCCATCCCCCTCGGGAGCCAACACTTTATGTTTTGTATTGGGATCGGATGCCAGTTTTTCTATGGCGCCGGGTAAATCTCCCAACTCACCAAAGGCGACTATAATGAGGAGAATAAAACCGATCATCAAGATCCCACCTTGTAATACATCTGTCCAAGCCACACTACGCATTCCCCCCAGAGATTCGTAAATAAGCATGATCAATGCTAAACCCACGACCCCTACCCATAAAGGAATGCGACCATGTGATAAACCGGAAAATACGGTACCCAAGGCCTTCATCTGGCTTAAAGTAAAATTACAAAGAACATAAACCATGATCACTGTAATCACTAATCGAAGGCCTTTGCTTTGAAAACGATAATAAATAAAATCTCCGGGAGTGATAAACTTTTGTTCCCGGCTCAAACGAAACAACCTTGGTGCCAGGATCAGATAACCGACCACAATGGCTGTCATGAATTGAGTACAAACTAGAAACCTCAGCCCATCCCGATAAGCGGCTCCACTAAAACCAAATAAAGTATTGCCACTATACTGTGTGGCATAAAGCGTTAGTAATAGAACACCCACACCAAACTCGCGACCCCCGAGGAAAAAATCCGATAGACTGTTTTCCTTAGACCTATAGTATGCGTAACCCCCTACACCCAATAGGGACAAAATGTATAAAACCATCACGAATAAAGCACCGGGACCAAAGGGGAGATCAGTCGGCATTGTTGACATCCGAGGAAATCGAGGAATTATCGGGGTCTCTCCAAACCCAAAGAATCGCGTAGGCAATAAAAACACTCAATAAAAAACTAAAACCCACAGCCAAAACAGCCCAGGTAGGGATTCCTAAAATTAGTCCGGAGACTGGCCAAATAGGCAACATAAAGAAAAAAAGAAATAGAAGCGCAAGCCCTACCCACAACTTGCGGATTGGGTCTGCAAAATTAGATGAATTGGAATTTCTAGATGGGTTAGTTTCCTTAGAAGAAGAAGAAAAGCGTTTCATAATAGAGAAATGATACAAATTAATTTATTGAATAAATAAACTTTCAAAAGAGTGTACCAATATGAAACACACAGGTCAGCTTTAAATGTATTTAGGTTAAAAAAATTTTGGAAGGAACTAATTCAGAAATATGTAAAACAATATACTCATGCTCGATTATAGGTCAAAAAATAAGGCGGGCGAAATGGATTTGGCGAAATGCAAACCTTCAAAATATCCCTATATGATCAAAATCAAAATTTATGATAAAAATAAAAAAGTTGTACCGAATTAATTTCAGGTGGATTAAAAAATTACCTTTATGGATAAACCCCTAATTCCTGATAGCTGGTGGAGACTTTTTCGATGGCCAGGGCCATAGCTGAAATTCGGTATGAATCGATTTTATCGTTGGCCCAGTAAAGTTCGCGCATTTGTTGAAACGCCTCGCGCATAGAATCATCCAAACCGGATCGAACTAAATCAATTTCACTGGAACCCTTTAATAATTTATTCGAGAGTTCTTTGCTAATATTATTTCCATTTTTTTCTAAAGCATCAATCAACAGTTGATTTTGCCCTTCTTCATAACGACGTGTCATTCGACCAAAACGTATATGGGATAAATTTTTAATCCATTCAAAATAAGAAACGATAACCCCGCCGGCATTTAAATAAATATCTGGAATCATCACCACGCCTTTTTGTTTAAGAATCGCCTCTGCATCAAAGGTTACCGGACCGTTGGCGGCTTCGGCAATGAGCTTCGCTTTCACTCGTGAGGCATTTTCTTGATGGATGACTCCTTCCATAGCAGCAGGAATTAAAATATCACACTCCTCTTCTAATAATTTTTTACCGTCAGCAATGTATTCCGCATCCGGGTATCCTTTCACCCCGGCATGTTCCGCTTTGTATTCCATGACCTTTGGAATATTCAATCCATTGGGATTGTATAAGGCTCCATCAAATTCGATAATACCGGTAACCTTAGCGTTATCTTCTTCAAATAAAATCTTGGCAGCATGCGATCCGACATTACCCAATCCTTGGACGATCACGGTTTTACCTTCCAATGTTCCGGTTAGTTTTGCCTTTTTAACATCCTCCGGGTGACGAAAAAATTCTCGGAGTCCAAAGACAACCCCTCTTCCTGTTGCTTCCGTACGCCCACGAATACCGCCCTGGCTCACCGGTTTTCCGGTCACACAACCCAGAGCATCAATATCTTGAGGACGATGTGCTGCGTAGGTACTTGCAATCCATGCCATTTCTCTTGCCCCCGTTCCCATGTCAGGAGCCGGAACGTTTGTTGCCGGATTAATATAATCTTTTTTTATCAACTCAAAGGCGAAGCGTCGTGTAATCTTTTCCATGGTTTCTTCATCATATTGTTTTGGGTCAATAACTAAACCACCCTTGGAACCTCCAAAAGGAACATTTACCAAGGCACATTTATAAGTCATTAAAGCGGCAAGTGCTTCAACTTCGTCCTGGTTCACCATGGGTGAAAAACGAATTCCCCCTTTGACAGGTAATCTGTGATCGCTGTGTGCGGCCCGCCAACCTATAAAACTTTCTACCTTTCCTTTTATTTTGACCGGAAAACGGACTTGATACACATTGTTCCCACCCTTTATGTAATAAGCCAAACCCTCTGGAATATCCAAAGATGCTGCTGCGATATCGAAAGTAAGATTGACATTTTCACGAAACGATTTTTCATGAGGAGCCGTGATCTGCATAGATGCCTCCAAATGGGCAAAATATCACCCTGGTTAAAATATTGTCTACATTATTGATTTTAAAGGAAGTTATCCCAATTAGGAACAATTTGTTTTATATTGAAATCGTTTTTTACGTATCATTGATAGAAATTTCTTTAAAATTAGAATAAGTGCCTTAAAATTCCTCTGGTTCATAAACTCTTAAAAATGAAGAAATTTAATGAGACAGGCCACACATGAAATGTCATTTAAAACCCGGGGTCGCGGATTGGTGAATATCAATCGAGAAATCGTCCGTTGGGTGGACCAACAATCATTCAAAAATGGTTTGTTAACCGTTTTTATTCGCCATACTTCAGCTTCTTTAGTTATTCAAGAAAATGCAGATCCGGATGTTTTGTTTGATTTAAGCTCTTTTTTGGACCGAATGGTCCCAGATGGAGATCCTTCATTTTTACATTCGGCCGAGGGACCGGATGATATGCCTGCTCATATTCGATCAGCCCTCACTCAAACTCAGCTTTCCATTCCTCTAATAGAAGGTCGTTTATCATTAGGGACATGGCAGGATATTTATTTGTTTGAACACCGTACTCACCCGCATCATAGGACTATTGCCCTCCATTTGCTCGGTGAGTGAAATTTAATGGTTATCCTTATTTAAAATAAAAGACGGATCCCACCCATCCTTCCAAAGAAAAGGACTCTCCGGGTGGACTTTACAATTGGCAAGGAGCCTTTTAGACTAATTTGTAAAGACTAATCCTAAAAAATAAAAGTATCGAATCAATGACCGAAGTCGCAGAAGAAGAAACTCAAGAAGTTTCCGAAGAAGTTGAGGAAGCTTCCAGTGAAGTAAAAGAAGAAACCGAACAAGTTTCGAAGAAACCTTCAAAAAAATTGCTCCTTATTGGAATTGTGATTTTAGTTTTAATTTTGGGCACCTCTGTTTTCTTTTTATTTTTTTCTTCCGGAGGTTCTACCGATTCCGACGAGGCCAATTCAGTTCAAGAAGACGAATATGTGGCTCAAACCAAAGAATTCATTGCAGCGAAAGATTTAGAAAGCGCCTTAAGTGTCATTAAAGCACAACGTAAAGCTTCTCCCAAAAACGTTGATTATGTTTATTGGGAGGCTTATGTAAATTATTTATTTGGCAGAAGAAAAGAAGCGTTTAGATTAGCTCAAAATGCTGTGGAATTGGATGAAAAACGGGGAGACGCGCATGCCCTGCTCGGCGCAAGTTTTCTTCTCTATGCAGATTATGAAAATGCATTAAAACATTCACGCAAGGCGCTCCAACTCAATCCCGACATTGCTATGGGTTATTTAACCATGGGAGACATTTATTTAAAGCGAGGGTATTCCAAAAAAGGATTAACGATCTTAAAAGCAGCGGGGCGGTTGGATCCTAAAAATCCAAAAATTTGGGTTTTGCTCGGATCGGCTTTTTTAAAATTAGGTAATTTGGAAAACGCGTTGGAGGCAGCAAAAACTGCCGTGAAATTAGATCCTAAGTCTGCAGGAGCTCATTTTAATTTGGGAATGGTTTATTTAAAAAAAGAAGATGCTTCGCGTGCCCTGTACCATGTTCAAAATGCAGAAATTCTTTTTACTGAAGCGGAAAATACCGCTTGGGTGGCCAAAGCCCGCCACAATAAAGATTTTATATTAAAAAAATATAAATTACGCGCTGAAGATATTTTTCAGTAACCTCTATCCAAGTAACTGGGTTAAAATTCTATTTTTACGAATACTAATGGAATCAACCCAATGACCGAATCCAATCCACCTCAAAATTTTCCGCAAAGACCGGCACCTACCGACCCGGCTGAAATTCATTTTAGAAACGCCTGGCAGCATCGAAAAAATAAACAATTTGCCGAAGCAGTTGAGGAATTTTTAAAATCGTTGCAGTACCAACCGGATAAAGCCGCTACTCATTTTAATTTAGGTTTGGTTTACGATGAACTGGGTAAAGGAGAGGAAGCGGTGCAACATGCCGCAAAGGCGGAAGTTCTATTTTTGAAGGATGGGAAAGAATCCAATATAAGGACGGCAACTAAATTCTTAAATAAACTCAAGAGAAAATATTCTTTAACTGGCGATTAATTATTTTATTTAGAGCGCCATTCTTTTAAGGAACGCGTGATTTGAGACAGGACTTGTTTTTTGGCGGTACCTCCATAAACGTTTTTTCTTTGAACAGAATTTTCCAATGCAATGTAATTAAAAACATCTTTATCAAACTTTTTGGAAATAGTTTGTAGTTCCCGTAACGTCAAATCTTCCAAGGTCCGTTTTTGATGGATGCAAAAGGCAACCGTTTTTCCGGTAATTTCATGTGCTTCGCGAAAGGGAATATTTTTTAGGACCAGATAGTCTGCTAAATCGGTTGCGGTTAAAAACCCGCTTTTAATTAAGTCTGCTTTTGGAATTTTTTTGAATTCGGCGGTTTTAAACATTCCAGTGAACACCTCCAAAGATATTTTTACAGTATCGACCATATCAAATAAGGGTTCCTTGTCTTCCTGCAAATCTTTGTTGTATGCCAGAGGTTGTCCTTTCATTAAGGTCAAAAGTCCCATTAAATGCCCATAGACACGACCGGTTTTACCTCGGATCAGTTCAGCGGCATCCGGATTTTTCTTTTGCGGCATAATGCTGGAGCCGGTTGTGAAAGCATCCGACAATTCTAGAAATCCAAACTCGCTGGTGCACCACAAGACGATTTCCTCGCAAAAACGGCTTAGATGCATCATAAGTAAGGAAACGGCAGACCCGAACTCCACAATAAAATCCCGGTCACTGACTGAATCCAAACTGTTGTGTGTTACTTTGGGGAACTTGAGCAATTTTGCAGTGTGCTTTCGGTCAATCGGGAAATTGGTTCCCGCTAAAGCGGCAGCTCCTAAGGGCAGAACATTGACCCGGCTGAAAACATCATTCAATCGGTCTCGGTCGCGTGCCAACATTTCAACATAGGCCAATAAATGATGAGCCAGCAAGATCGGCTGCGCGCGCTGCAGATGAGTATATCCGGGAATGATGTAGTTAATATTCTTTTTGGCCAGTTGAATTAAAGTGTTTGCCAATTCTTTAAGCGATTTTTGAATTTCGTTGATTTGGTCTCGGAGATACAGGCGGATATCCAGGGCAACCTGGTCGTTACGACTTCGTCCGGTATGTAATTTGCCCCCCACGGGTCCCACTAATTCGATCAAACGGTTTTCGATATTCATATGAATATCTTCCAAGTCTTCTCGAATTTTAAAACGTCCCTCTTCAAATTCCTTTAATATTTTCTTTAACCCTTGGGTTATTTTTTTCGCTTCAGCCGGTTTAATAATTTTACATTTTGCCAGTGTTTGGCAATGGGCCAGGCTTCCCTGAATATCATAGGCATATAACCGACGGTCAAAGAATATAGAAGCCGAAAACCGGATCATTAAATCATCAGTACTTTCTTGAAACCGACCGCTCCAGGGTTTTTTAGTTTTTGTTTTTTTTGTCATGGATTTTTAGAAAGTTAAATATAAGTAGAGAGGATTGTACTTCGGGTTGGATAGAAACAACAACTACAAATTGTCAAAAGCTCTTTAATAAATGCAAATTTTAAGAACTTTTTCGCCATTTGTCTTTGGGTACAATATTAACATGAGCCTTTTCGGGGAGGACATGCGCTAAAAAATCAAGATACCAGGCTTGAATATTGGGACAACCCGCACTGCCGTTACGCCAATCAAAGTTTTTTTTCACAAACTCATTGGATTTGGAAACATTGACCCCATGGATTCCATAGCTTCCTCTTATAGGTGCGCCTAATTTTTTCAATCCTAACCACCAGTATCCTATTTCATGATCCGGGTCGCCAAAGGGGATGACTCGTACTTTAACGCGACCCTCCACTCTTTCTTTTTTATACCAGGTCGGTTTATAAATTTTATTCTTGATTTCATATTCTCCGATGGGAGTTTCTTCTCCTTTACGCCCAAAAATGGTTTCAATTTCCATTAAATGTTCATTATTGTAATAAATGTTGAGCATTCCCGTTTCCAGTATACCCACCAGGTACCAAAGATTGGGGTTTTGCGAATACTCTCCGATTTTTCTTCCATCGTAAATCAGTTGTGTGGTGGATTCAGTTTGAAAATAACTGGTACGCGGGTCATTATAAATTTGTTTTACAATGTATTTTAAATTTTTGGTCAGTTCATTATTTTTTATAAGGCGATCCACCATTTGCACTAACTCTTTATATTCCTTTTTCGTTTTCTTTAAACTTTTCTGAGTTTTTGCCAAGTGCTGTTGGATAGAATCGACTTTTTCCTGGGTGACCCAACCCAGTTCCCGTAAACCTTCGTAATAAACTAAATCTATTTCGGTGCGCATTCCTTCCGTAATAAAAAATTTATACGTTACAAATCCCCCAAAAACCAAAGTCCCGAGAATTAATGCAGAAGCCTTCAGGGTATTTTTCATTTTGTTAGAAATTTTATACCGGGCCACTTCGAGCTTTACTTTTTTCCCTTTTTCTTCTAGGGCCGAAAACTTGGCGTAACGAAATTTTTTGAAAAGTTTAGTTTCTAATCTGGAAAGAAAGGTATGGGATTGTTCCAACTTGTTGATCACTGAGTACAGATTCTCGCGGGTTCGGCGGTCGTAACTTCCCTGGGGATCTTTGTTGGCAATTAGATTATATTCAGTGACACTGAGGACTTTAAGTTTTTTGGCATCCATGTAAACTGACTAACACCTATTTTGCGTGGAGACCTTCATTCAATTATTTATTGGACAGCCTTTTTATAAAAAAGGCAAATCTACCCTAAGGTTATAAAGGCAATTTTTTTTAATTATTCCCGGAGAAAAGGAGCTAACGAATTAGTGGAATATTTGTATAGTTTAGCGCAATTAAATTTAGCCTACACTAAATAATTGACTGACCAGGCTTTTTCTAGGCTTGGGAACCTCCGGAATAAATTTGGGACGAAATTTACATTGTCCCTGGAACAAGGCTCCCGGTTCAATTTTTATGGAAGGTGCTTTCAAATCACCCATTAACACTCCGGTGGGATACACTTTAACTTTATGGTTAGCCACCACATCACCAGCGATTTTCCCTTTACAATATAGGGACTTTACATAAACATTGCCCTTCAAGTTTCCCGGTTCGGTCAAAATAAATATTCCATTGACAGTAATATCTCCATCGTGGCGACCTTCTAAGCAAACATTGCAATTGAAATTTAAGGGTCCTTCACTTTGATGCTCCAGGGGTAGTAATAACCCCAATTCTGCATTTTGGAATTTTTTATGAAGGCGTTTTTCTTTCCAACAGGTGCCTTTTTTATAAGTTTCTAATTTTCTAATAATTCTAAAGATTTTTTCCCGAACACTTTTTTCGAAAAAACCCTGCGGATCTTTATCCATTAAAAATTCATATTCCGTTTGGGAGAGAACATTTAGTTTTATGGTTTTCATAGGGGCTCTCAGCTAAAGTTGGTAGCAATTTGGGATATTTTTCCCATTAGGGGAGGTTTTTTGGCTGCCGTCAAATATTCCATGATAGTTTTTTCACCACTTTCCAGAGTGGGGCAGGTCTTATAATCGGATAGGATGGCCCGAGCCACCATATCCATGCAACCACTTAAACTGGGATCCATTTTGTAAAATAGAGTCCCATGGTTGTTGGTAATATTAATGACTTTATGGTTAGGTAACGAGCTTAAAATATGAATCCGTTTTTTTAACTGCTGGTATTTATCCAGAGTTTCCAAATAATCCTTCAACATGTTAAGGGCATTAGGAATTTCGGACTGATTTTGCCCTCGGTTAAAAATAATTCCGAGTTTTTTATTTTTTAAGGATTGGGCGATTGCATTGTGACCCTTTTGTGCCGTTAATTGAGTTACGTAATTTTTGTCCAACCCGGTTAACTTTCCCGTCTGGAAGTCTGCCAAAAATTCTTCATAATAATCAATGAAAGAATGTAGTGCATCGATACTTCCATTAATAGCGATGTTGTTGCTCAAATCAAAAACAAAGATGACCTGATCAATTACATTCATTAATGAAGATAAATGGTTGATGCCTCCTGCGGGAGTATCTAAAATCACATACCGGAATCTATCAAATACCGAATTTAAAAACTCTAGAAACAGGAGTAAATACTCGGGTTCATTGATTCGTTTGCGATGTCCTCGTTTTCCTAAAACAGGAACCTCCCCGCCAATTATGGAGAAATCATATTCCTCAATAAAATTAATGTATTCCTGAACCATGGGCCGGGAATTATGTTCTGCTTGTTTTATGATTTTTCGCAATGCCGGCAGATCAATATTTTTCAATAAGGGTTTCAGTTTTTTGATTTCCGGAATACTGTGTATACTTCCTCGGTTGAGGAACAATTCATAAGCCGCTAAACCTTCCTTATATTCCATGTGCTGGAACAATTCAGTTTTTAAGGTTTTAAATAGAACAAAGGCTTTTTGTAATTTTTTATTACGACCCTGCACTTCACCTTCTAAGTAGGCATTGAACCATGTAACAATTTGATAAAGATTCCGCAAAAAATCGATTTGATAGGTTTTGTTTGCCAGTGTTTCAAACAAGTTATAAAAAGTTTTTCGAGGATGGCAGTCCAATATGCTGGTAATGGTGGGCAGTCGTAAATCTAAGTCCACTAAACAAATTTGTTTTTTTGGAGAACTTTTTCCTAACAACTGAGTGAGCGCGGCCGTGGTATTGATGGAAAGCGTGGTTTTTCCAATTCCCCCTTTAGGACCTACAATTGAAATAATCGGCATTTAATCGGACCCCTCTGACTTGGATTTTGTAGCACCTGCAACGACCAAAGTAATCTCCCCTTTCCATTTTTTAGATTTTGTTTGTTGAATGACTTCTTGGACTGTTCCTCGAATTACTTCTTCATGCATTTTTGTTAGTTCTCGTGTTATCGCAATTTGTCGATTCCCGAATACTTCCGCCACTTCTTCGAGAGTTTTTTGGATCCGTTGCGGGGATTCAAAAAGCACGACCGAAGCGGAATGCTGAGCTAACGTTTCCAATGTTTTTTTTCTCCGTTTTTTTCTTGGGAGAAAACCGGCAAAAATAAATCGGTCGACAGGAAGACCCGAAACAATCAATGATGCTAAAACAGCCGAAGGTCCCGGCAGCGGGTAAACCTGAATCTCGTTACGGATAGCTAATTGAACTAATTGATAAAGCGGATCCGATACTCCCGGAGTGCCTGCATCGGATACCAGTGCCACGTCCTGCCCTTCTAACAAGGCGTGAATTAAACCGGGTCCCTTTTTTATTTGGTTATAGCTATTATAACTGGAAAGGGGCGTGGAAATATCATAATGGTTTAATAGAATCCGGGTGCGTCTGGTATCTTCTGCAGCAATTAATTGCACCTCCCTCAAAGTTTCCACGGCGCGATACGTGATGTCTCCCAGGTTTCCAATGGGAGTACTCACGATAAAAAGCGAGCCCTTTTCATTTTTTAGCATACAGGCTAATTTTACCCGGTCCCTGAGCTAAACTCAATAAATTATTGATATAATTAGCGTTATAATTTATTCCACAAAAAAAGGACCTTCAAGCCAATATCGGCTCGTCAGTCCCTTTTAGGTATTTATCGGAAATTATTTAACCTAATGCTTCTTTTTCGGAGTCTCCGGTTTCATCTTTCATCAAATTAATGATCTTTTTTTCTTTCGGGACCATATTGCATTGACCATCCAAAACGGCTCCCACTTCTACAAATAAAGAAGGAGTGTTGACGTCACCAATGACTTCGCTGTTCGCATAAATTTCAACACGCGTTGTCGCATGAATGGAACCTTTGATTTTTCCTTTACAAATTACCGTTCCTGCTGTGATATCGGCCTCTAAAACTCCCTTTTCTCCAACAATTAATGTGTCCTCAGTTTTAACTTCCCCTTCTAAAGTTCCGTCAACTCGAACCGCACCTGCAAATGTGAGTGATCCTTTAAATACGGCATCTTCACCCATATAGGCTTTTATATCTTTTATATTTTCATAATCTTTTTTGCTAGCCATAAAAAAATCCCCCCGCCGATACATTCGGTAGAAAATTTGTTTCTAATTGTTTTTAGTTATTTATTTACCCACTATAATATCACGAATTCTTGTTAAGTCATCATTAGAATAGTAAGAAATCAATAACTTACCTCCTTTTTTTGCCGGGTGGATGGTCACCTTGGTCCCGACCTTCCGTTCCAGTTCTGTTTCTAAAGATTTGATAAAAGCGTCCTTATGGGCAATTTGTACTGCAGGTTTTGCCTTTACGGTCTCTTTTAAATTTTTTACGAATTGTTCTACCTGTCGCACGTTTAATGATTGTTTAATTACAGCTAAACGGGCTTCTTCCATTTCTTTTTCGGTTTCCAGCGCTAAAATGGCACGGGCGTGCCCCATGGTTAACCGACCTGAAACTAAATCATCTTTAAAAGAATGGGACAGCTTTAGCAATCTTAAATAATTGGCGATGGTGGCTCGATTTTTTCCTACTTTTTTCGAGATGGCTTCCTGGGTGAGTCCAAATTCATGCGACAATTGATGATAAGCTTCTGCTTCTTCAATGGGGTTCAGATCCTCACGATGAATATTTTCTATAAGGGCCAACTGTAAAGACTCTGTACTGCTGACATCGCGAATCACAGCGGGAATTTTTTTTAATCCCAACTTCTTACATGCTCGCCATCGCCTTTCCCCACAAATCAACTCAAATTGTTTTTCCCCTTTTTGAACCACCACGGGTTGGATAATTCCGTTTTCTTTTATGGAATCCACTAATTCCTGAAAGGGTCTGTCTTCGAATTGTTTCCGTGGTTGATTGGGGTTGGGTGAAATTTCATCGACCAACAGTTCCGTAAGTCCCTCCTTGGCTTCGGTTTCGGTGATTCCCATTTCGAAATCAGGAATCAGGGCATTGATTCCTTTTCCAAGTGCTTTTCGATTCACGATGATTGATCCATTATGGTTAAAGGTTTGTTGAAGGGTTTAGACCGAGCAATAATTTCTTTGGCCAACTCCACGTAAGAATCGGCTCCTGTAGAACGGTTGTCATAAAGAATGACCGGCTTACCATGGCTGGGAGCTTCACTGAGACGAACGTTTCGAGGAATAACTGTTTCAAGCAGGTTATCCTTGAAATATTTTTTTACCTGCTCATGGACTTGAGCCGCCAGGCTCGTCCGCTTGTCATACATGGTTAATAAAATGCCTTCTATTTTTAATTCAGGATTGAAGGAATGTTTCACTAACTTCAGCGTCTTCATTAAATGGCTTAACCCTTGAAGAGAATAATACTCACACTGCATCGGTATCAGTACTGAACGCGATACGTTTAATGCATTCAAGGTGAGCAATCCTAAGGAAGGGGGGCAATCGATCATGACAAAGTCATAATAATTTTCTATGCCATTTAGGGCTAATTTTAATTGAGACTCCCGATTCTCCTGACTCACCAATTCAATTTCGGCTCCGGCCAAATCGACAGTCGCAGGAACCAGCTTCAGAGTTTCGACTTCGGTCTCATGAGTGACTTGGTCTAAACTTGCTCTTCCCAAGAGCAAATCATAGGTTCCCTTGCCTCCTTCCGGCAAACTGACTCCCAAACCACTGGTGGCATTGCTTTGCGGGTCCATATCGATTAAAAGAACATTTTTTCCTGTTGTGGCTAGACAAGCGGCAAGGTTAATGGACGTGGTGGTCTTTCCAACGCCTCCTTTTTGATTAGCAACACTAATGATTTTTGCCATAGAATTGATTGGGAAGGGTAAAATAAAAATAAATTAGCACAAAATACGAAACTTTCCAATGCAATTCCCAATCTAGCGATTGGATGCAATAGGGATTCTCAAAAGTTTGTGAATAAATGATATTTCGACGAACCTGACGAAAATTTATTCCGGGTGCAGCGTCACGCTGCGGCCCCGGCCGGGGGGTACTTATTATTACCGATGATCGGTAATAAACGCCGAATCCTCAGAAACTTTTCATGAGTTAAGCTTGTCTTTAAAGGAAAAGTGAAAAATAAGAGGCGATGTGTCCCTCCTTAATAGAAGCTATGGAGCAAAAATCAATAGATACTAGAGGAAAAGCCGATATTCGCCCTCTTTCCTAAAGAGACCCTTGCATAACTCTGATTTTTGAACGAAACATAAAAAATATTAAAATGGAGATTCCTGTGCTCCCTCTTTATTAAAGAGGGTCGGGGTGATTGACTGCCTGGGGTTTTGAAATTTTCCAACCGGGGGCCGGATTGTTTCACGTGGAACATTAACTTTTTAAATTGTGACTGGAAAAGGAAAAATTCATAAAATTTTTCATTTCTGCTACTTTTTTTTAAAAACCAACATCTGAGAGAGTTTTCCGCCAATGTCTTTTACCTGATCTTGGTTTTTTAAACGATATTTAGACTGCCAGGAGGTATTTTTTTCTTCGTTCTCCATGGACCCCTTTTTCACCACTATAATTCCGCCCGGTTTAAGAAATGAGTCAGCAAGCTGGAAGCATTCGTTCAATTTCCCTACGGCTCGAAAAAGCACACAATCATATTGTCCCTGGTGTTCTTCCTGGCTTTGTAATTCCTCGGATCTTCCTCCATATACCTGGGTTTTACCCAATTTTAATTCCTCTATTACCGTTGTTAAAAAATTGACTCTCTTTCTGCGACTTTCTACCAAAAGTATTTCGAGACTGGGTGAAAAAATTTTCACTGGGATTCCCGGAAATCCCGGGCCGCTGCCAATGTCCATTATTTTAAAAGTTTCCTTTATATAAGGAAGGTATTGCAAAGAATCGAAAAAGTGTTTTTCCAAAATGGATTGTGCTTCTTTTTCAGCGGTTAAATTGTAAGTTTGGTTCCATTTGCGTAGTAATTCCAGGAATTGCTGGATTTGATGAATTCTGGAAGGGGTTAGGCTTTCTTTTGGAAGGGATAAGTTGGAATGAGTTAACGTAGAATAAATTTGATCCTTAAGGGGAGTCCGCATGAGGACGGCCTATTCATTTTCCGATTATTTTTTTTATTTCTTGAGTCAAAACCGGTAAAACCTGCAAAACATCTCCAATAATACCATAATCGCAAACATCAAAAATAGGGGCATTGGGATCATTATTGATCGCAACGATACATCGAGAGGAAGACATTCCTGCCAAATGCTGTACGGCTCCGGAAATTCCACATGCAATATACAAATCCGGGCTGACGGTTCGACCGGTTTGACCGACCTGGTTCGAATAGTTACGCCATCCATTATCGACAACAGGACGGCTGGCTCCAACCGCGCCCCCCGTAACTTCCGCTAGCTCTTCCAGAAGCTTGAAATTCTCGGGCCCTTGCATACCCATTCCTCCGGAAATTATGATCCGGGCCTCAGTAATATCTAAGGTTTTACCGGTTTCCTTTCTAATTTCTTTTAAAATACTTCTTAATTGAGATTCCTGAATAGAGTCCACATCAATATTCTGGATTTTAGTGGGAGATCCTGCGTCCTGATCTTCAGTTCGGAAAATATTAGGACGCAAAGTGGCAATATGGGGCCCGTCTCCCTTAAAAACCAGAGTGGAAATGGCTTTTCCGGCATATATGGGTCTTTTAACGGTCAAGCCCCTGGAAGCATCGTAGCTTAAAGCGATACAATCCGTGGCCAAGCCGCAATTGAATTCCCCTGCTAATCCGGCAGCAAGCTCTTTTCCATGATTAGTGGCTCCTAACAAAATTGCATATGGGTTTCTTTCTTTTATTATAGGGGTCAGTGCAGTGAGGTAAGCCGAGTGGGTATAAGTCTGTAAGTTTTCATTTTTTAGCTGGATCACCTCGTCCACCGGAAGCGCCGAAACCGCCTGGTCCATGGGAGTTTCATTGCCACAACACACAACCGCGATCAAGTTTCCATTCAATTCAGTTTTTAGTTTTAACGCGCCTTGAACGGATTCTTTAGAAATAGATTTTATTTCAGAATCACTGTGCTCGATTATGACCCAAATTTCTTTATTCATAATTACTTTTGGATTACTGTTCTATGGTTTCGGTTTTTAAATGAGTAGTATTTGTGTGTGTGAAAAGTTAAATTAAAAAATTCTTCTTTCGGGAAGGGTAATTTACAAAAAAGTTCCACGTGGAACAATAACAATTCGACAAAAAACATTCCCGATGAAAAATTCCGGCCAGACTGGAGGGAGGCCTCCAGTCTGTTCATCCGAAGATTAAATTAACTTTTGAGTGTGGCTTTCAAAGAAATTTCCGGACCTGCTAATGCTTTGGAAACAGGACAGCCATTTTTTGCGCCTTCCGCTTGTTCCTGGAATTTGGCTTCATCTATGTCCGGAATGCTTGCTTCCATGACTAAATCAATTTTTGTGATGGCAAAACCACCTTCAACAGCTTCTAAATGAGCGGTTGCAGTGGTTTCTACCCAATTCGGATTGAACCCTGCCTTGCCTAATCCTGCCGAAAACGCCATGGAATAACATCCGGCATGAGCCGCTGCTATTAATTCTTCCGGGTTCGTTCCATCTCCACTCTCAAATCTAGAAGGAAACGAGTAAGCACCTTCATAGGCACCACTTCCTAATTTCATTGTTCCTTTTCCCTCTTTTAAATTTCCTTCCCATCGAGCACTTGATGATCTTGCTGGCATGTTTTTCTTTCCTTTCTATAAAAATTTGAGAAGGGTACTTGTCCCCCCGTCCCCTTGGTTAAATATTGGTGCTTTATTTAGATGAAAAAACCTAGTAACGGTAGCAAATTGTTTTATCGGTCTCAAGAATAAAGAAACAATACCCGGGAAGCAATCAATATTATTTAATATGCCCAATTTGGCTTAATTTAAATATTCATTGGAATATTTTCTTTGAAAATCGAATATGATAGAGTCGTAAATGCTATTCATTATATATAGTTCCTTATTGAATGTAATTTTATGAATCACGAACCTGTTATTCAAACCGAACCGGCAAGCCCTTCGCGCATGACTCAGGAGTACCAGGTATTGCATGAAGTGGCGAAAACCCTTCAAACAACCGAGGATTTAAAAACCATATTACTAAAAGTTCTTCGGGTGATCACTCAGTTTGATGAATTAAAAGTGGAACGTAAAGCCGGAATTTTTTTAGCGGATGGTGAAAAAAAGGTCCTTCGCCTGTATTGCACCATTGGAGATTTTACGGATGAATTTTTGGAAAAGGAAAAAGTGATCCCTTATGGAGACTGTTTATGCGGTCGGGTTGCGGAAACCGGTCAACTGTTGCTGAGCGACAATTGTTTTTCCGATACGCGGCATGAAAGACGCTTCAAAGAAATGACGGCTCATGGACATTACATCATTCCTTTAAAAAGTGGACATTCTTTAACGGGAGTTTTGTTTCTTTATACGGATCCATCCCCCAATTGGTATTTACACAGTCAGGAGGTTCTCCTTTCCATTGGCGGTCTTATTGGGAATGCGATTGAATTAAAAAAATTTGAAACAGAGCTCACCGAGTACAAAAATCATCTCGAACAGTTGGTTCAAAATAAAACCGAAGATTTAACCGAAGTGAATAACCGATTGCGTAACTTAAGCCATCGGTTGCAATCGATGCGAGAAGAAGAAAAAACACGCATTGCCCGTGAGGTGCATGATGAATTAGGCCAATCTTTGACGACGCTGCGGGTGGATCTGTTGTGTATGGAAAAGGAGTTTCCACCGGAGCAAGATGCTTTTAAGAAACGTGTTCATTCTCAAGTGGAACTCATTGAAGGTACCATTAAATCCGTTCAGCGTATTTGCACTGAGTTGCGGCCACAGATTTTGGATGTCTTTGGGTTTTGCGATGCGTTGGCTTGGCAAGCCAAAGAATATGAAAAACGAACGGACCTTAGTTTTGAATTAGCCTGTTTGGACAAACCTATTGAATTGGATAGAGAACTGACTACGGCGTTATTCAGGATTTTCCAGGAAACCATTACTAATGTGCTGCGTCACTCCAACGCGACGAAGGTGAAAGTTTCTTTCGAGAATATCGAGAATCAACTCATTCTTAAAATTCAGGACAATGGCAAAGGCATCTCCCCGGAGAAAATTAATGATCCGGAATCCATTGGGCTTTTGGGGATGCGTGAGCGAATTCAAATATGGGACGGAAATGTTTCTATTCAAGGGGAACCGAACGTTGGAACCACAGTAACCGTGACTATTCCTTGGCCGGCTCAATGAAAACATCATCTGGGAAAATAAAGATACTCGTTGCCGATGATCATGCGATTGCCCGCCAGGGTGTGCGCATGATTATTTCGCAGGCAGCAGATATGGAAATTGTGGGAGAAGCAGAAAACGGAAACGACGCTCTCAGACAAATTCAAAAACTGGATGTAGATGTTTTGATCATGGACATTGAAATGCCGGAAAAGAGCGGTTGGGATGCTTTATTGGAAATACAATCGATTCGGCCCAAGTTGCCGGTTCTGATTTTAAGCATCTTTCCGGAAGATCATTATGGGACAAGATTCCTCAAAGCCGGCGCCGCGGGATACCTTTCTAAAGCCAGCACTCCCGATGAAGTGGTCGAAGCGATTCGGCGAGTGCATCGAGGTGGAAAATACGTCAGCCAAAACCTGGCAGAAAAATTAGTGACCGACCTCACCCATGATACCGACAAACCGCTGCATGAAACATTGTCGGATCGGGAGTTCCAGGTGTTTCAATTGATCGCCTCCGGAAAAAAGCTTTCCGAGATTGCCGACCAATTGGCATTAGGGGTGACCACAATCAGTTCTTACCGCTCCCGCATTTTCGAAAAAATGAATTTCAAAACCAACACCGACCTCATCCATTACGCCCTGCAGAATAAACTTATTTCTCACTAAACTTCTTTGTGTAACAAAAAAATTGTTGATAAACCCCAATTGTTAAAAACATAATTAAGAACCCAATCGACCTTAAGAAAAATTTTAAGAATAGTTTCATAAGTTTTAACTTTTCATTCCTTTGTTGAGCCCACCCATTTTTTAAGTAAATAGAAAATTCGGTTTTACCGTAATACCTTTTCCTGGTTTTAAGTACCGAAACGTATTTATCATGGGGTGTGTGAGTCATAGCCCCCATCTGAAATCGAATGAATTGGGCTTATCCACCGAAATATTCTTCCTAATAATTTTGAAGCAAATTTTTAAAACTTTAATTCATAAAGAGTTAAAGCATTCTAATTTTTTTGGCATCGTTCTTGCTTTTAAAAGGAAATCATACAGGCGAAGCGCGATTGGCTGATTTCATAAGCTCCCTACTAAATCGCCTAACCGTTTAAATAATTTTAAAGGAGAGAGATCATGCTCAGTTGGGCCGTAACATTTTTTATCATCGCGTTGATTGCAGCCGTTTTGGGTTTTGGTGGTATTGCCGGAACCGCGGCTGGAATTGCACAAATATTTTTCTACATTTTTTTAGTTTTACTTTTAATTTCTGTGGTTATGCACGTTGTAAGGGGAAGGCCTCCTTTATAAACGCGTATGAATCCATTCTCTTATTTAGATCAGAAAGGAGAAGCTATGAATAAGGATATTGCTGAAGGCAAATGGAAACAACTTAAGGGAAAGGTAAGGGAAACCTGGGGAAAACTCACGGACGATGAAATCGATAAAATCAACGGAAGAGCCCAACAACTTTCCGGCGTGATACAAGAAAAGTATGGCGTATCCAAGGAAGAAGCGGAAGAACAAACGGAAGCGTTCAGAAAGCAACATGGATGTGACTGAGCTCTATATAATTTTTATTCGATAACTTTTTGGTTGAATCAGTTTTTTCAAGTTATAAAAAAATAATAATGAAATATTCGAAGCAAGCAAGTGGTGAGAGCATGGAGGAGGGACCCACCGCCTGGCGGTATCTTTGAAAACCAAAAAGGGCACTTTGGTTGAAAAGACCATCCGCCAGGCAAAATTGCTACGCATCACGGTTTTGTTTAAAGACTTTAAATTTTAATCGGATATCTAAAAATTTTTTGAGGAGATTAGAAAAATGGCTCACGTTAATAAAAAAACAGCAGGCAATCCATTCAAGCTTGTTATTGCTCTGGCGACATTCACAGCTATGATAGTTGTGAGTTCCGGCGCGCAAGCCATGAATGATTCCAAGACGAAATCCACCAAAGCCAAATCTGAAGAATGCATGGACAAGGAATCCAAAGGTCAAGACACTTGGATTCAGGGAAAGTTGGAAGGGGCTTATCTGTTGAACCGGCATTTGAATCCGGTAGAAATTGATACGGAGGTAAAAAGTGGAACGGTGTTTCTTTCCGGGAACGTAGATTCGGATATCGAAAAGGATTTAGCAGGTGAGATCGCAAAAAGTATTGAGGGCGTTAAAAGTGTAGAGAATAAGCTAACAGTTCGTCCCGAAAACTTTAAAAAAAATTCCGAAAAATCTGCAAAAAAAGAATCTGATTCCGATGATCATAAAGACAGAACTTTTGTGCAAAAAATAAAAGACGCTTCCATAACAGCAGCGGTAAAAGTGAAACTGCTTGCGAATTCCAACACCGATGGCAGCGATATCAATGTGGATACTATGAGACAAGCCGTGACGTTAAACGGAAAAGTGGATTCCGATCAGGAGAGAGAACTGGCTGAAAAAATCGCTTCGAATACGGAAGACGTTGTCAAAGTGATCAATAAGTTGAAGGTAGAAAAATCAAAAGGATAAGTTGGTATGTTATTGATTAGCCTCTAGTCCCCTCTATTGGCTGTTAGACCGACCTTACTTTTTTTATAAAGTAAGGTCGGTTTCTTTTATAACCCTCAACTTGAAATTACGGTTTTGGTGGATTTCAACCTTAACACTGTCAATGAACTCTCTCGAATTAGAATCACCGGTTTAGATAGATTTCAACTGCGCCGGTGCCTATGAAATCCCCAATTTGACATCACGGTTTAGGTGGATTTCAACCTTAATATAAAATAGGTTTACCGAGGTTTAACCCTTAATTATTCAGTTGTGTTTTAGGGTTCAATGAGCTACGTTTGTTTCAAATTATTATTCCATTCTTGTGGGTTACTCGATTGATATTTGTACGATTTGGATGTTGATTTTAGGGAGTGAGATGTCATGTCAAAAAAAATGCTGATTATCAAGCACAACACTGAATCGGGAGCAAACTTGGAAAAACATTACCATGAGCAAGGTTGGTGGGTAAAGTTTACATCCAGTATTGGAGAGGCGAAAAAGTTTATTTCTGATCAAGATTGGTCCCCACAAGTTATCCTCGCAAATCTTGGGTTGTCCGACGGAAAAATCCTCGATCATCTTGAAGAGTTTCAAAGTCAAACCGAATTTTCTGAATGGATATTTATTGTAGATGTATCAGAGCAGAAAGACCTGGATAAGGTAGATGCCCTGGCATACGATTATCTGAAAAAACCTTTCGATCAAAAACGACTGGATATTTTAGTCGCCCGCGCTCATCGTGCCGCTATATGTAATCATAAGTTAGACAACTTTGAACTTTCGATTAGAAAAAAATATCGAATTGATTCTTATTTGGGAAGTAGCGAACCGGTACAAGAACTAAAAGGAATGCTGGAGGAGCTGACGAAAATTGAAATCAATACCATGATTATTAATGGTGAAACCGGTACAGGAAAGGGACTGGTGGCACGAATTCTCCACCACGCGAGTGATTTGCGCAAAGAAGGACCCCTTGTAGAAATGAATTGCGCCGGTCTTCCCAGGGAACTGATGGAATCGGAAATATTCGGTCACGAAGCGGGAGCCTTTACCGGAGCGAAAAGCCGCCATCGGGGTTATATGGAACAAGCCGATGGTGGAACGCTGTTCATGGATGAAATTGGAGATATGCCGATGGACCTTCAGGCAAAATTACTCAAGTCCATTGAAGATAAAAAAATCAGGCGGCTTGGAGGTGAACGAGAAATTTCCCTGGATGTACAAATCATTGCGGCTTCCGGCATTGATTTGAAGGAAGCGGTAGTTAAAAAAGAATTTCGTGATGATCTATATCATCGATTGTCAGTATTCTGCTTGAGTCTGCCCCCATTACGCAGTAGGAAAAGTGATCTCGTCGAATTAGTTCCTAACATCATTGCTGAGTATAATCTTAAAGCTAAAAAACATGTGAAAACAATTCCCGATACAGTTTGGACAGAATTGATGGAATATGACTGGCCGGGAAACATTCGAGAATTACGTAATGTGATTGAGCGGTGTGTGCTCTTATCAAAAGATGAAGTCTTTCCGGAGCGTTGGCTTCAACTTAAGGAATACTGCACGCCCATTAAAGAAGGTGCTTCAACGGAAAATGTTCCCGAAACAGACAACCCTCCTGAAGAAGGTTATTGTCATGTAGATGATAACAGCCGCGTCATCATTCCGTTAGATGGAAGTATGTCATTAGAAGAGATGGATAAACATATTATTCATACTGCTCTGCAAAAGGCCAATTTTAACGTCACCGAAACGGCACGAAGTCTGGGAACCACGCGGGAAACCCTTCGATATAGAATGCAGAAGTACAATCTTAAAAACGAAAGCTGAAATTTTTTCCCTGAAAAACCCTCCTCGCAACATTTCTTATTATCCGTACCGGAAGTTTTTTGGCACATGACTGGTTGGGGAAATGCCCCCTCTGCGGTGAATATCCACCGACATATAACCGGTTCGTTATAGTTATCCCTTGATTTTTAAGGCTCTGCGATTGGTTTCGTCTTGGCATAAATACTGCATTATCAAATTAAAACCGCGTATTTGTATCTATCGTTATGAATAATCATGAAATCGTAAGCAAGATGGAAGCGCAATTAGAAGAAATCGATAATGAAATTGTGCAAATTACCAAAACGATTAAAAAGGTTTATCCGGATTGGGACCTTCCCCTGTCACTAAGAAAAAATTTTGATGGGTTAACTGATTTAAGAAAAGATTATGCGGATCTGGTTCAGGGTATGAAATCAACCATAGAAAACTCCTGGGAAGAAATGGAAAACGGAGCCGGCAGTTTATTTATACAACTTTCTGATTCCATTCAAAAAATCAAAGATGAATTGAGTTGATTATTAAGAAGTTTTTATTTTTTGCTGCAAGTTGAAGTGAGAACGAAATAATTTTTAATTTTTGAGGATTTAAATGGATATTACCAAAGAAAAACTGATTGAGGAACTAAATAAAGATCTTGAATGGGAATACGCAGCCGCGGTTCAGTATGTACAGCATGCGGCCATGATTAAAGGAGCACAGTACAAATCCATGCAGGAAGAACTTTTATTGCATTCTAAGGAAGAAATGCAGCATGCGGCCATGATTTCCGAGCAGGTAGAATTTTTAGGAGGGGTTCCCACCATACAAATTGAAGAGAGGGAAATATCCGACGAGAGTATCACCATGCTTGAACAAGATTTGAAAGGTGAAGAAACCGCCATTACACGTTACAAAGAACGAATTCGGCAGGCCGAGGAGTTGGGTGAGTATGGTTTGCGTCGAATTCTTGAAGATATTTTAATTCAGGAAGAAGAACACAAACGCGACCTATTAGATGCATTAGAAATATAACTCAACCGGTTCCGATTCCATTTTTAATTCGCGTTCCATGAATCCTAATGGAGCGTGGGCACAATCTTCTTGAGGAGGGTAGGAAGGAATGTCGAATCAACGGAATTATTTGAATGGATTGGATAAAAAAGTGGAGCAGTTGTAATTTAAGGTTGAAACCCTGAAACAGCTGTTAGACGAAGCTCCGGGAGAAATTCAACAGCATTATGAAGAACAAATTTTCGATCTCCAATGTACCCTCAATACCTGGAGTTTTGTTGAGCAATTAGAATCTAATATTGAAGCGCTGAGACAGCGGCTGGACGAAGCTCCGAAAGAAATTCAACAACAATATAAAGAGCAAATTATGAACCTCCAATGTACTCTCAATACTTGGAGTTTTATTGTAAAAAAGAATATATTCTTCGAAAGTAGATAACCGTAAAAGGTTTTCTGAGTTCATAGATCCAAAAATAAATGAATATAATTTTCTTAAGGATGGTATCAAGGTATGTTGAATAAACAGGATTACTTGAATGAGCTGGATAAAAAAGTCGAGCAGTTGCAATTTAATATTGAAACGCTGAGACAGCGGTTGGACGAAGCTCCGAAAGAAATTCAACAGCAATATAAAGAGCAAATTCAAAATCTACAAATAAAAATCGGAATTGTTAAAGAAGCTCAAAATCAACTTCAAGATGCTGAAGAGAGCGCATGGGAAAATTTGAAAAATGATTTAGATGTTCTTTGGAATGACTTATTAAAAACCTCCGAAGGATTTAAAACTTGGATTAAAAGTAAAATGTTATAATCCTTTTTTTAAACATTTGGGAGATGAGAAATGACACTTCGGAAAACAGGTCGTCTTGCATTCTTGATTGTCCTGGTTACGTTACTTGGCATCCCGTCAACAGGGTTAGCGAAATCCTCTGACAGCAAATTGAATGAAGTGAAACAGGAAGCCCGAGAATTGATCAATGCACTTAAAGATTACACTTCCGATCAGCGTAAGGACGCAACTCAAAAAATCAAAACGGCTTTAAATAATTTAGATAATAGAATTGAAGCATTAGAAAAACGAATGGATAAAAAGTGGGATGGAATGAAAAAGTCCACACGTGAACAAGTAAGTGCTAACTTGAAAGCATTGCGTAAACAGAGGGCTCGAGTGGCAAAGGAATATGATCGTTTAAAAAACAGTTCTGTCGATGCTTGGCAACATATGAAAAAAGGTTTTTCTAAGGCATTTGCGGATCTCAATACTGCTTGGGAAAAAGTTGAAAACGAATTTGAGTAAGAACAAATACCGGACAAGGCTTCAATGAGACCTTTGCATAACGAAGGAGTATTGAGCCAACAAAGTAATCCCAAAAGTTAGGACCCATGTTTGCCCTCTTTCCTAAAGAAGGTCAGGGTGATTGACCGCCTGGGGTTTCCATGTTTTGTTGTTACACAAAGCTCTTGGCTTCAATAGGACCATCATTTTAATAAAAGGATATTAATCATGATTTCATGGGCAGTTACATTTTTAATAATAGCCATCGTAGCCGGAGTATTGGGTTTAACCGGAATCGCCGGCGTTGCCACCAAGATTGCCTGGATTTTATTTGTGGTTGGATTGATTCTTGCTGTGGTATTTGCCCTTTTAGGCCGTCGACCTCCGATTTAACTCTGGTCAGCCCCTGTTAAAATTAATTTGAAGTTGGTCTAAACGTTCAGGGATTGCATATTCCTATTTTTAAAGTTGCGTTGCCGTTCAATTAAATTCAAAAATAAATTGGGACAACCCACGGAATTTCATTCTTATATTGGATTGGATATTCTCCGGTTCCAATTTCTACATCCCCTCTTTCCTTCCTTAACCACTCGTTGCTAAGGCAAAGTACACTCTTGAAAGATTTTATAAATTAAGCCTCCCACTCACTCATCGGAAAATAAATTTTGCCTCTCACGGCGAGTGAGTCATCTTTACCAGAGAAAAAACTTTTGAGAACCCTGCATAGATTCTGCATTTTCAAAAACGCATCGAATATGCATGCTGCCTCTCACGGCAAGTGAGTCATCGCAAATATATTTTGCTTCCCTCGCAAGAGGGTGTCGTAAAAATACGGCAAGAAGTTCAGCAGATTACGGCACAAAAATCCCAATTTCAACGATTGGATCGTTCTTGGCGTTTTTATAATCTATGTTTGGTAAAAAAATAATTAAGGAAACTTATTAACTATATTTTTAAATCGAGGGCACCATGAAATTAACAAAATCAATGATTGTAACTTTAGCATTTACTTTTTTAATCTTAATTTCGGTTGGACGGGCATTTGGGGATGAAACTCCGCCTCCCAATCCTCTAGCCGGTTACACGATTCATGTAACGGCGCCACATATGTTGAACGGGGAAGTGTCCGGACCGCATCATCATTATTGTAAACCCATTAATGATGACATCATCCAGTGCGTCCTGTTTGACTCGACGGATCCCAATGCTCGTTTGACCGAGGTTGAGTATTTTGTTTCAAAAGATTTAGTGAGGAAAGTGATTCCGAAATGGTCTCACAAAAAGAATTGGCACGACCATGCGGAAGAGATTGCAACGGGTCGAGTGGCCATACTCAATCCCATGGACGCGGAGTCACAAAAGAAATTGGCGGAATATGTTGGCAAAACCGATGGAATTATCTTTCACCTGTGGCCGGAGGGTGCCCCGATTCCGGACGGCACGGTGGACATCGCCCAATCTGTAGGTCATTGGGAAGCAACCCATGGCAAAGTGGAGACCGCCAACTCTGCTAAGTAAACCATGTTTTCCTCCCCCAATACCCTTTTGGGTGATGGGGCTTAGCCCGCAGGTGATAGGTTAGTGCCAGGATGGAAATAGAGGTTCTCTAACAAAAATTTCCCAGATTCTGGCGCTAATCTGTTGCCTGTTTTTTTTAAGGGAAAGGTAGTTGGGATTTTTGCGGATTAAGATACTTTATTCATAGCCGGTCCCATGAGGACAATGAACTCTCTTAAAATATCTAAATCGAAACTGGATCGGAACTCTTGGGTCATTAAAGTAAACGCTTCTATGGGAACCATTTCTTTTCTATAGGGTCGCGGCGAGGTGAGCGCATCATACACGTCCATGATTTTAACAACGCGAGCCAGGTAAGGGATTTGATCTCCGGAGAGTCCTTTCGGATAACCGCCCCCTTGAAATTCTTCGTGATGATTTTCCATAATTTGGATCACTCCTTCATCCTTGAGCCCAATACTATCCAGAATTTCTTTTCCATACTTGGTATGTTTTTTCACTTCCTCATTTTCTTCAGGAGTCAGCGGACCTTGCTTGCTGATTATTTTTTTAGAGACTTTTGTCATTCCAATATCGCAAAGCACCCCGCCCAGTCCAAGAGCCTTGATTTCTTTCGGATCCAATTTTGCGTGGTTTCCAAAACTTAAACAATAAAGGCCAACATTGGTGCAATGCGTGTATAAGGAAAAATCTTTGATTAGGGTTTGGGTGATCACCTGGCACCCTTGATCGGACTTCAGAATAGTTTCTTCCATACTTGTCATGACCTGTTCCATAGAAGATAAAATGTTCTCGGATGCATTAAATTCGAAAAACCCTTTCATAATGTCATGACAAAGCCCGTAAACTTTTTTGGCTTTGGCTTCAGGAGGGTCTTGATCGTTGTTACTCCAGGCGGTCAGTTTTTTGGTGGCCTGCTCAAAATAATTTACCATTTCATTTTTATGAACGTACAAAGTTTCCTTCAGCGAATTGTCTTCCAGCATTCCACGGACTTTGTTTTGATGGTTCGGGCTTCGGCCCGCGAACTTAATAAACAATTCAGGAGAGGTGTTTTTGTCTTTGATATAAAGATCAAAACATTGATCGGTAGAGGTGTTCAAAAACTCGTTACTGATGGGCCAATAAGAAGGTATGTTCATTGAGATCAAAAACTTAAAAACTAAAAAGGTTTTATTACTTTTAGAATAAAGTAAGTTTTTGAAATTGACGCAAACTTTTTCTTACCTAGAAAAGAGTATTTGTGAGAAATAATTAAGATATTGCTACGACACTAATTGTTAAAGGAAATATTTGCCGGTGGGGGTTTTTAGAAATAGGTCGAGAGGGATGCTTTCCTGCATGATAAACCCTTTTTTGGAAAGTTCGCCGTTGGCTACCATTTCTACAACGGCACACACGGAAGCGGCAGTGGTCCAGGAAATCGCCCGCCAGGTTTTCCCGTCGATGTCTTTGGGGTAATAACTGCGTACAAATTCTTCCCGCCCCAGTTTTTTTCCATTCCACCCTTCTACTGCAGCGTGGACATAGACTACATCGTCATTCACCGGTGGTTTGGCGTGGACTAATATTTTACCGGCATGTTCACGATCGTTTTTCATGTGTAGTTCATCAAAGAAGAACCGCATCAGTTTGCCGTGGCCGGGATAACGAATCGTTTTATAATTCAGCGTGTCCACTTTTCCCTCATAAGTCTGGCACATGGTGCCCAGCCCGCCGGAAGTGGTGAAGGCCTCCAGTTGTACTCCATCAATTACAATCGTCTCGATACTTTCCATCGGCGGAACTTTGGCGCGAACGCCGTTCTTGATGACTTCGCAATCGTTCAGGTATTCATTGACCACCCCTTCCGGCGACCAGTTGAAGGCATAGCCCAGTAACCCGCGCGGATGTTGCGGCAACGCCCCGACCCGTAATTCAATACTGCGGAGTTTGTCGAACCGCCGCGCCAGGTCCGCACCGACAATACCGATGAATCCCGGAGCCAATCCACATTGCGGGGCCATAACTCCTTTGGCGGTCTTGGACATTTTGATGATGGCTTCTGTAGTGGGGACGTCTTCCGTTAAATCAAAATAATGTTTGCCGACTTTGTGGGTAATCTCGGCCACCGATTGGTTGAGGTGATAGGGTAAACAGGTGACAACTGCGTGGTGTTGTTGGATGATTTTGCGCAGGGATTTTTTATCGGTCACATCCCCCTTGATTGTTTCAAATGGAACTTTAGAGTTTTTCTTCGTGTCTAATCCGGTAACCTGGTGGCCGTTCAAATGTAACAGCGTTGCCACCAGCCCTCCTACTTTTCCTAAACCAATGACCAGAACCGTTTCAATGTTCATAGAATTATCCTCAACTTAAAAACTGAGTCCTCAGTAGATTCCATTTTCTCAAAGTAAAATGAATTTAGTAACAAAAATTTTCTGAAAGCAATAAATGGTTTGTCTCTTCCCGGAACATAACAGGAAGAATTTATTTAACAGTGGGTAACTGTTCTGAAACCTCAAAAGAATATTTCCAGCGGTTGGGGACCGCGGCCGGGGGGGGGATTTTACCTTCAGGGGTTGGATGATGGATGAATAAAACGCTCAAGAAATAAAGAGATACTAAGAGGATGAAATTCGCAGAAAACCTATTGCGGTTGCAAGCGATTTAACGTGGTACCGGGCTTGTCATCAGGAGGAGTGGGTGCTCTTTTATTACCGCAGGCGAGAAGCCATAAAACAATACTTAATGAAATAAGGATTTTAATAAATGATTTGCTTTCTAATAGATTCATAACTCTTATTACTTTGTAAAAGGAAGGTCGAAGAACTTTTTCAATCAAATTGGAATTAATATAATAATGAACCCATTCCATTCGACCCATAATACCAATCACTCCGGGAAAAATAAAATGAATTCCAAAGAGAAAAATCTTCTTCCTTAAATACAAAAGACCGTAAAAACCTATGGTTTCCCTTCAACCCATTGAACCTTTAGAAAGAGATCTTTGCATAAGTGAGAATAGGGAATGAAACACAATAAACTTTAAAAAGGGAACCCATGATCGCTCTCTTTCCCGATCTGCGATTGGAGGCAGCAGAGATTTTCGGAAGGTATCTGCCAATACCGTTTTCACTGAAGCTCATCGAAAATGAATGCTCCAACCGGTCGGGGGCGGGGAATTTACCTCCAGGGATGTTTATGGATATCCTCACTGCGGCAAATTTTATAGAGATTTACAAATTTCTACGATTGCAACTTTAGAGAAAGGAAGTTAGAATTCTAAATCCTACCCAAAGCCGACGTAGCTCAGCTGGTAGAGCAACGGATTTGTAATCCGTAGGTCAGCGGTTCGATCCCGCTCGTCGGCTCCATAAAAATTTATCTTTCAAGGTTGTTCTTTAATGGAGATCCCTCTGAATTGTTTTCCGGTTCTACGGATTCCCACTCCGCTCCGATTGCTCTCGAAACATTCTCACAAAAGTTTTGATACAAAATGTTTATGGATTTCCGCTTTTTTTAGAGAGTCCTTTGCGTAACCAAAAAACGGAAAACACCTCTGGAGGTAAAATCCCCGCAGCTGCGGGGCAGACCCAGGATTTCATTTGCGATGAAGGGTTATCCATGCAATCTCTTCACAAAGTTTTCGAGGATTTTCTTTACCTCTCACGAACTGTGGCAGCGTGACGCTGCACTCAGAATGAATTTTCGAAATGTTTTTTAGTGTTCCTATGGTTTATCGACTCCTTAAAATTATTTTTGCCTGCAGGCGTCAGCCTGGTGCCTCCAATCGCTAAATTGGACCTGAACCAGGTTTTGTAATTAGCTCATTTCTTTCCATGAGGCAACGGTAAAGGGATATTTCTTTTTGGTAGCTAAATTTCCATAGCCGATTCCTTCACAACTAAATCCAATGGTGGCGTTCCCGGTAAAGTTTACTGCTGCGTCTACACTGTTACCCACTACCATGGCTCCATAAACTGTCGCCGAACCGGTTCCCACTAAAGCGCCGTCACAGGTAGCGCAGGATCCCACCAATATAATTCCATCCCAGTTGAACGATCCGGAGATATCCAAGTCCCCATCCACTACGAGTACCCCGGAACCATTGACATTACCGCGAATATCCAGATCTCCTTTAACATAAACCACCTCCGGGTCACTATGGGTTCCCCATTGGACATTGTCGCTATTACTAATGGTAGTATTTCCATTGTCTACGTAATCGGGGACACCTGAAGCGGTGAGTAAGGTATGCAGTTTTTCTGCATCATTCGCGGTAAAACTGGTTTGATCCAACATGATGTCAGGAGGTCCTCCTCCCGTTCCCTTTAAATGCTTTTCAGCCCCTCCGCCAAAGTCAACACAAGTGGCCGAATCACAGGATCCATCATCATCGACAGGTCCCGGGGATTCCGTAGCCACCGCCCGGGCACCATCGCAACTATTATCTTCCGTCCCGTCGGTTGCCAATCCATGGGTCACAGTGCCACCATTTTCGTATCCTCCCAAAACGTCAAATCCTGAACCTTGAGAACTGATATTCGACAAGGGACCCACAAGGGTAACGGCAGCAGGAAACTTGTTTGGGGGAAGGGTATAATTCTGTACCATAGCACGAATGGTTTTTGTGGTACCGTCATTGGAAATGCCCGTGGACTCAATAAAATAAGAGTTATCCTTATCTACCCAGGGATCATCCGTGCCTACCCCTTCATCTTTATTATCAAACGCACGGATATTGTAAGTCCCTCCATTAAAAGATACCTGGGTATAATTTACATTGTTATAGGAATAGATATTACTTCCGGAGATAGAACTAAACAGTCCGTTGTCAGAAGTATTTGTTGCGTTTCGGTCGATACCTTGAAGCACATCATTGACATGCATGGTTTTGGCAATTTCCTTCGCATGCTCCAGTCCGGCATCGGCAATATAAAAGGCTTCGCGAGATTTAGTGAATTTTCCTGTATTTTTAATGTCTAACCCGGTGACCTGCAAAATTGCCGGCATAAGAATCATTATTACAAGCATAAAAAGAAGGACACCCACTAAAGCGGATCCCGATTCGTTTTTGATTTTCCTGGTGAATTTCATTTTAATATCCATCTTTGTTGACCCAATTGTTTAAAAACTATTTTCTTACTTTAGTGATTTAAGCTCCCTTCTACACCCATCACTCCCTTTGTCTAACAATTTTACAAAAAGCAACATCGATACCGTGAAAGGTCTAAATCTTTCGGTTCGGCTATCCAATTATGGTATCCCATGGGTTTTGAGGATAATTAATTTATAGAGTTACATTATTTGTAAATTAAAAAAATTCAAAGGAATTGGGGAATTTGGATCCCAAAAGTGACAATTCACGTCAGTGGAAGGCTCAAGAATGTAAATCTTGTCTTAATTATTGTGTAAATCTAGGTGGGAAAATGAAACCCTTTTCTATCTAATTGGGCCGAGGTTGTTTTTAATTAAAAAAAGAGTCTCAAAATAAAGCAAGAAATCGATCACTAATCAATTGAAAACCCCTCCATAAAGAGACCTTTGCGTAAGTGGTATTTTTTAAAAATGAAAATTATTTGGTCCTGTTTTTCTAAATTGGACCTTGATTTCCGGGAGATAGCCGGCCGTAACCCGTTCTTTCTTTCAGTTTTGTGTTGATACTGTTGTCTCTCCTCCAGTGATTCCGCCGGGTTTCCTAAGTCCTCGCCAACACCAGCGACTTGAACAATGTCAACAAAGGATACAACGGACGACCCGTCTTCGATCTGTAAATCCCAGACAACTCTTGTTCGATAAGCGACCAATCCAACTGAGAATCCACCTCCAAACCGTCCGCCAAGGTCAACTGACCCAATCGCTTCTGCATCTCATCTTCCGACACTTACATTTTGTTCTTCTAATTAAAAAATTTAGTCCATACTCAATCACTTTATAACCCTTTCTCAGGTCTTATGCAAAGGTCTCTTTAAGAAAGAGGGAACGCATCAGTGTAATTTTTAGGGCCGTGAGGCCTTGAGAAAGACTTTTTTGCTCTTTAACCCGGTTAACCCCTTAAAATCAATTGGTTATATAATTATTTGCGGGACAAGAACAACCTTTTGTGATATAAATTGAAACAAGGGGCAATCGCTTAAGCCCCAAATAATCAAATAATTATTTCGATTTTGGAAGACAAGCCGACCCCACCGGCCCGCCGAATTTTTGCCAATCGAAACCCAATTGTCTACAAACCCTGCAGAAGGATCGCATTTATGGACAAACATCAAATTGCTCTTTACTTGAGTGAGCACCCCGAATTTTTTAAGGATTTCCCGGATCTGTTGCAAAAAATCAAAACCATTGAACCCAAGGATTTGCCTGACGAATCCAGCAAAACCATCAATATTTCAAACCGAATTCTTGAGCGGGTGCAAGAGGACAACAAAACCATGAAGGTCCAGATCAAATGGTTTTTGGATTTATTGCAAAACAACGAATCGCTTCAGGAAAACTTATTCGAGATCGAAAAGGTTCTCCTCACCAGCCCCAATATAGTAGAAATGATCCGGCAATTCCGAAAAGAAGTGATCCGACGGTTTAACCTTCCGGCAGTATTAATTTTTTTGGTAGACGGGCAAGACCACTTTATCCACAATTCCATTCAAGATCGTTTGCAGGAAGATTTATTGGAAGGCTTGATTTTTGTTGAGCAGGAAACTCTGGACTCCTGGTTTAGTTCTAATCAGCAGCCGGTGTTACGGGAAGATTTGCAAGATGGTTCTGCTTTATTTAAGGAGCATTACCAAAAACCGATTTTGTCCGAAGCTCTGGTTCCCATCATTCGTTATGGAAAAATAGCAGGAGCCCTTTGTTTTGGCAGCACCAAGCCCAAGCATTTTTATGAAGGGTTAAGGACGGATTATCTGGAACGCACGGCCGAGAAGCTGGGAATCGGTTTGGATAATGTCCTTCTGCATGAAATCCTGAAAATGCAAGAAGCCTGGGAAGGCCCCAACGGCTTTATGAAAACTTTGTATTTGCGTCCCTTATTAGATCGGTACATGGAATTGGCGAAGTGCACAGAAACACCCCTTTCCTGTATTAAATTGGTCGTTGACTATTCGAGCGAAGTCCAGGATACTTATGACGAACCCCTTGAAGAGAGCCTGATCGAAGGTGTGGGTGAAGCGTTTCAGCAGAACACCCTGCCGGATAAGGATCTCTTATTTTTTTCCGGGGATAATGTTTTTTGGATGCTCTTACCTCGGGTTCCTTTAGAAGGTGCCCGGCGAAGAGTGAAAAGAATTAGAGAAAGTATTAAAGAATTAAATTCGGGAACCCATGACGGAAAATTCCAATTTAATTTTGGCGTTTCCACAATTACCGAAGGGTTTTCTGAAACTTCGGATGAATTTTTAGAAGAAGTTTCGCAAAGTATTTCGAAAACACAAGAGGCTGAAGCCGAAAGTTTAATTTCATGATTCGAACTGCCAACATAGAAGAATCCAATGCCATTTTGGAGCTGATTAATTTTCATGCCCAGGATGACCAAATGCTGTTTCGCTCTTTAGAGGAGATTCAATCGCATATTGGGGATTTTTTGGTTTATGTGGCAGAGGATGAAATTGTCGGTACCTGCAGTCTCAGTTGGAATATGGGGGGAATGGTTGAAATTCGTTCCTTGGCGGTTCGTCCAGATTTTTACCGGCAAGGGGTAGGCACTGCATTAGTGGAGCAATGTATCAAGCGAGCTATGTTGGCGGAAGTCCCCCGGATATTCGTTTTGACCTATGCCGTACCCCTTTTTAAAAAACTCGGGTTTCGTATTATTAATATGAGCGAACTCCCCCAAAAAATTTGGAAAGATTGTCAAGGCTGTCGGAAACAGGATCAGTGCGATGAAACGGCAATGATTCGAGACTTGGTTCCGGTGGTGGGACAATCCCTCCCTTCTCCGGATCAGCAAGACTCGCAATCGATCGTTCCCGTTTAAGCACATCCATTTTAGGAGGTGGATTGTGATCGATGCATTTTTTAATGCCCTCTCCGGTTTGCGCACCGCAAGCCGTCGTTTAGATATCAGCGCCAACAACACGGCCAACCTGCAGACTCCCGGATTTAAAAAAAGTCGTCCCGTGATCATGGATATTAAAACCGGCGGGTCGCAAATATTAGGAACTCAACGGAACAATGCTTCCGGAGCTTTGCTTCCAACAAACGATCCCTTAAACCTTGCCATTGATGGTCCCGGATATTTCCAGGTAACTTTGCCGGACGGAAGTCCGGGGTTTACGCGATTCGGCGCGTTTAAGTCAGACAATTCGGGGCGCCTTGTCACTGCGAATGGTCATTCACTGAAACCGGAAATCTCAGTGCCCTTAAATACAGAATCAATTTCAGTAAATAGCTCAGGCCAGGTGACCGGTTTTAGCAATGGTCAATCGATCACTCTCGGTCAAATTCAGTTGTCAGGATTTAATGACCCTTCAGGATTAACTTCTTTGGGTGGCAATATATTCGCGGCTTCCAGTGCCTCCGGTCAACCTGTCTCCGGTAATCCGGGGTCCGGAGGTTTGGGATTAATTCGTTCCGGTGCATTGGAAACTTCTAATGTAGATATTACTGAAGAAGCGGTGGAGCAAATTTTATCCAAAGCCGCTTTCCGCGCGAATGCAAGCGTCATTCGTACCTCGAATGAAATCGTTGGAACAATTTTAGATATTAAAGCTTGAAATTGATCGCTCAACAGAGTTAGTATCCCTATAAATATCTTAGATCCCCCAATTCAACTTGCGTTCAATCCAGCATGAGTTTTCTCAATAAAGAAAACCTAAATTACATGACTCGCGTGGAGCAGTTTTTTCTATCGCTAAAAGACTCAGGTATGGCTTTATCCGCCAGCGACTATCATTTGATCAGTCAATGGGAACAACGCCATGTTCCGGAAGACCTTTTGTGCCGATGTATCGAAACGTGCTACGTGGATTTTATAAAATCTTCGCGGAATCCGGATCCGAAAGTATCTTTAAGCCAACTTCGGGAATCGATTGAAATAGAGTTAAAGCAGGCACCGCAATGAAAAAAACCAGGACGAAAACTTGCAACGAGTGTAGAGGAACTCATTTTGTTTTGATTAATGAATCCGGAAAAGTGCACGGAGAAGTGTGCCCTTGTTTTGAATGCGAGATATGTAATGGCCGGGGCATGGTGTTTACTGAGGATGAAAAAGGAATTTCCTTTTTGAGTCCCTGTGTCTGCGATGAACTTAAAGAAAACTTGAATCGTCTCAATCAAAGCGGGATTCCCGGAAAATTTGTCAACGCGCAATTTGAAACGTTTCATCCGATGGATGCGTCGCAAAAGCTGGCATTGAAAATTGCCAAAGATTTTGTGAAAGATTTTGGTAAAACCGATCAGGGCATTTTATTTATGGGTCGTCCCGGTTTGGGCAAAACCCATTTAGCCGTTTCTATTTTAAAACAATTGATATTAGACAAACATGCCGAGTGCAAATTCGTCGATTTTTTTCAGTTGCTGTCGGACATTCGATTCGGATACAGCCAGGATTTGTCAGAGCAGGCAATTATTAATCCTTATGTTCATGCACCGGTGCTTGTGATTGATGAATTGGCAAAGGGTAGAAATACGGAATGGGAATTGACCATGCTCGACCAGATAATATCGAGTCGATATAATACCTCTGATAAGATCACTCTTTTTACCACAAACTTTTTTGATACTCTCCCTGATAAAAAAGAAGGTTCCAGCCAGGACCGGCATGTAGAAATCAATGCGCGATCCGCACGAAAGACATTTGCCGGAGAAGAAACACTGGAAGATAAGGTCGGGGAACGAATTTATTCGCGGTTAACGGAAATGTGCCGGTTTGTGAAAATGGAGGGAGAAGATTATCGGCACCAGGTACGTGTCCATTCACCGGCATCCAATAATAGTCAAATCGGAAAAGCAAAATCCAAATCTAAAATGAAATCCAAATCCAAAAAATAAAGGATGAGAAACGAATTTCTCACCCTTTATTCGAATCAGAGGATGCGAACCATTTGTCCAACTCTTGGTGGAGGATTAGGACGGGGTAGCGGACCCCCTGAAGGTCTATTCATTTTTTTTGGGAATGTTGAGAAACAGAAAATCTCACCACTCCCTGTTTGTCCTTGGCAAAGCCGCCTGGCGAAACGGCGCAATTTCATTGAAACCGGGTAAAACCGGGTTCCCGGTAAATCTACTGGGTTGCAGGTTTAATTTTTAATATAATTGATCCCATAGATCGAATCATTCGGTTTATAAAGAAATTGCCCATTATCTCTAAAACGGAGAATTGAATTGAAAGCTTTAGCGAAATTTTGCTTATTTTTGGGTTTTTTGGCATTTTGGGGCTGTGATCGAGACCTAAAAGAACACAAAGTTCCCCCTGCAACTCTAAAAAAACTCGAAAGACAATATGATCCTGCCCTCAAGGAAAAAGAAATTACCGGCACCATAAGCCTTGAAAATGGGCAAGTTTCTTCTCCGGAGGGTTCGATGTTATTTTTGTTTGTACGACCCGAGGGGGTAAACTCCGGCCCTCCCTTGGCAGCGAAGCGAATTGGCTATTTTGAATTTCCCTACGAGTTTGCGATAGGCCCTAAAGATATAATGATGCCGGGCGCTCAGTTTGAGGGCAATTTAAGTGTAACCGCACGGTTGGATCACGATGGAGATGCAAAAGCCCGCCCCGGAGATCTGCTGGGGAAAATAATTGCCAAACCTGGGGATAAGGGTGTAAAGATAGTTTTGAACCAGTCCGTACAAATGAAAAGTCAAACGATTTCCGGAACCCTTCAAATAGATAAATCCGTTGAAGGTAAGGTTCCGCCGAATGCCGTATTGTTTATCATTGCCAAGAAAAAAGGACCGCGGGGAACTCCCCCCATTGCCGTCCAGCGAATTACCGATCCGACGTTTCCCCTGGATTTTAAGATTGGTCAAAAGGATGTCATGATGCCGAATGCCGAGTTTGACGGAGACATATTGCTCACGGCTCGTTTAGACCAGGACGGCAGTGCGATGGGCCAATCCGGAGATGTTGAAGGCGTTCTCCCGGCCCAGGCCGGAGAAAACAATGTGGTATTAACTTTGGACCATGTGATCGGAGGATAAAATTTCGGGAGTTTAAAAATCAATACCTCGTCATTTGGGAATGCTTCTTTCGATCATGAACTGTACGTTGTCATTGGCATTGACATATTCGATTTTGATGTTGGGGTGTTGATTTTGAAACACACGGAACACTTCATCGGCAAATCCCTGCCCTACGGTTTTCACTCCTTTAAAGTCGAAACAAATGGCATTGAATTTTTCCAGGCTGAATAAAATTCTCTTGGCTTGCGAACGGGAAATGAATTTTTCATCTTCTATTTTACTGAGCTCTACCAGGATATGAGTTTTGTCGAATCGGGGCGTCTCTGTTTTATGTTCGAAGGTCGAATATTGACGAAAAATATTGCCCAATGTTCTTATTCCGTGCAGGTTGAGGGTAAAGGCTACTAGAGTGCCTTTATAAATTTCGTTAGAGGAATCGATGGTCCAATCGTCGTTTTCTCTTTGGAAAATGAGATCGAACGAACGCATGAGAAAAAAATCCACAACACGCGAAGTGAAAAAAATACCTTCGCCGCTGTGGCGCTCTGGATCGGTCGTCAGTTTGCCTTTGGATAAATGTAAAATGCTTTCACGTTCCGTATCAAGACTCAAATGAGTTTGGATTTTTCTGAAAATGCCAATCCCGTTGTCTAGAATTTGCAGCCGCAGGTACTTCCCTTCCATTTTTGAGGTTACCGTAATGCGACTGCCCTCCGAGTGATCGATGGCGTTATTAAATATCTCTCCAAAAGCGTAGCAGCAAATATCAAAAACACTCTCCGAGAATAGGGACAAGGGTTCCGCAAAATGATCCTTCCATACCTGATCTTCTTTCAGGCCGTGAGCAATATCAAAGTGAAGAACTTTGTCCAGAGAATTGGATAAGTGGTACGACGCGGCCCGGGTTCGACCCGATTGAACAATTTTGTGGTCACGCAGCAATCGGCCCAAGTGTCGGTGCACGGTGGTGCGAGTGACATTAAACTTTTGGGCGGTCACCGTGACGATGTCTTTAGGGTGTTCGGGTAGAGACTGCACAATAAATTCACGTATTTTCTCAGAGCGTGGTTCGGTTTCAAACATTTGAGAGTGAGTTGAAAGTTTTCAGTAATTAGGGGCTCAAATTAAGGATTTTTTTCCATAGCCCAAGATAAGCTTATATAAATTCGGTGAACTTTGCATAAGCTTAAGTAATACAATACGTTGTTTTTTGCAATTTTAGCTGATTATAAATAGTTATAAAAATATTTACAACTAGTTATAATAATATTTTTTTTATAACGATAATTAGGGTGTTTTATAACTACAAAATATGGGGCGCTATGCATTAATAACCTACAAAATGCAGATTTTAAACATTGGATCCTGAGATATTAATCTCGTGAGATCATGGACCATAAATGGCAGAAATAATCCTGAATTGAGGTGTTTTCAGGGGTGGAGAGTTATCTTTTTTTCAAAATTGTGGGAATTATTTCCAGATGGTACTCTCCAATCGGCCCAAGGAAATTACCTGGCATTTTAAAGAAAAAAATAATGAGGCATTGATTCCGTTTACTTCGAGCCAGGGTTGTCTTCCGAGCAAAGGTCGAACCAAGGGGTAGCGGTTTTTTCCCTACTATTATTTTGTAAATATTTTGATGTTCTTTATTGGAATGGGTCATACTATTAATATGGACCAAAAACTTACTTCTTCTAATCCATATAGCGTGAGGGAAAGCCAACCTCAATACTGGGGATTTTGGGCTACTATTGGATTTAGTACCCTTATTGTTATTGCTAACATTGGAATGAGTATACTGGTGTTTGTGATTTACTCGGCTATGAAGTTGGCCGAAGACCCTGATGTGGATATAAAAGCCTTGGGGTCAGATTTGGAGTCGAATGGATGGTTTCTTTCAATCTCTACGATTCCTTCCGCTATTGTCTGTGTTGGCTTGATGCTTTTGTTTGTTAAAATTCGCAAAGGCAGTTCTATCCGCAGTTATTTTCATTTAACACCCGTGCCTCCAAGAGTGTATTTGGATTGGGTTGGCATCCTCTTACTTTTAGAGATGGGAGGCTTTTTTCTATTTATACTGTTGGATCGTCCATCGATCCCCCCGTTTATGGAAAAGGTTTATCAATCGGCGGGGAGCCTTCCTTTGTTATGGGTGACAATTACGATAGCGGCCCCGGTTGTAGAAGAGTTTTTTTTCCGCGGATTTCTTTTTGAAGGACTGCGGCATTCCCGGTTAGGCTCCATAGGGGCAATTATAATCACAACCGTTACCTGGACTGTGATTCATACTCAATATGAAATTCCTGAATTGGCCGTCGTTGCCTGTTTAGGTGTGGTTTTAGGAATTGCTAAGGTTAAAACAGGTTCGCTTTACGTTCCTCTGGCACTGCATTGTCTAGTGAATACTTTGGCGATGATCGCAGTTACTTTTTATATGCAATAGTGCTCATTGGAAATTACGGCAAAGATAAAAAATAATTTTTTGAATGGGCAGCTTACTTTTTATAGAGACCTTTGCGTAACTCAGATTTTTGAACGAAACATAAAAAATATTAAAACGGAGATCCCTGTGCTCCCTCTTTTTAAAGAGATCTTTGCGTAAGCAAGAAATTTGGAAAAGCTCTGATTGTCAATCACCCCGGCCCGCAGCGTGACGTTGCACCCAGAATTAATCTTCGATGAGTTTCTGAAGATAACATATCGTCAGAAACCTCGCGGAAATCTCTGTTGCCTCCAATCGCCAGATTGGGAAAGAGGGCGATCATCGACTTCCGTTTTCTAGTTTGGTTCTAAAGGCTGGGAAGGTTCTGACGATATGGCGTTCACACTAACTCATCGGAAATTCAAGTTACCCCTGGCGCTAGCCAGTCATCGAGAATGAATTTTACCCCCACGCAAGCGGGTTATTCGTTGCCGAGGCCGAATAAGTCGTCTTGGTAAAGTTCATCCAGGGCATTTTGATTTTCGTTGGCAGGTTCCTTTTCTAAATCGATATCCAGCTGAGCCCATTTTTCTTTGATACGGGTTTTGCTGAAATAAAAAGGACGTTTGGGGGTTGGGAATGCAACTTCTTCATTCATAAAAAATCCTCTTAGAGAACAAAATTTATTTATTCCGGATGAAGCAATGATCTTATGCCTATTATAGTCACTAGGCCCTGGGAAAAAGCAAATTTTTTTCAAGTATGGAACAATAAGAAACAGGATCCAATTAACGGGTTTGAAAGTTTACGGGGTTTTTTCAAGTAAGGTGTGTTCAATCATAAACTTAACATCATCATTTGCATTGAGGTATTCTATTTCGATATGTGGGTACCGTGCTTGGAACAACCGAAAAACCTCATCGACAAATCCCTGAGTAACAGAGTTTACATTTTTAAAGTCTACCAAAACATGTCGATATTTGTGAACGCCCTGTAATAATTTTTTTGCGTTTTGCCGATTGCAGCGGTTTAAAATTTCTTTAGAGCTGAGTTCTACCAAAATATGGATCTTGTCGAAGCGAGGGTCAGAGTTTTCATCAAAAGTAGAATACTTTTTAAAAATTTCGGTGATTCGCCGCCGGGTATTGTAGGCAAGCGAAAGTGAAACGGAAGTTCCCGTTAACTTCACTTGATGGGTTTCGAGGGTCCAATCGTCTTGTCGGTTGTTACGATAGAAATGGATATTCCCGGAACGAAGCAGAAACTGATCCACGGCCCGGCTTGTAAAAAATAAACCCTGCCCACTATGTTTTTCAGGAGAAGTGGTCACTTTTTCAGTTGCCAGTCGAATGACACATTCTCTTTCGTTTGGAAGGGATAACGCATTTTGTATCCATTCAAAAATACCAATCCCGTTATCCTTTATTTTTAACGTTAATTCGTCTTTGTCCCAAAGAGTTTGGATTTCAACTTCGGTGGCTTTGGAATGATCCATTACGTTATTGAACGTCCGGGAAAACGCATAACGGAAAATTTCGTAAGCATTTTTTGGCAATAGACAAAAAGTATCTTCCAGGTAATCCATCCAAATTTGGGTCTCGCTCAATTCAGGGAAAATTTTTACCGAAAACTTTCTATTGAGAGATGCCTTCAAAAAATATTGGGCGCTGCTGGTGTTTCCAATTTTGATAATTTCTTTTTCATTAAGCAACCATTGCAAGTGACGATAAATCGTAGTTCTGGCTACCAGGAAATTCGACGTTGCCAATGGGATGATTCCTTTGGGATTTGAAGGAATATGTTGTAACAGGAAATCGCGAATGGCCGTCGGTTGATCCTTTTTGACCAATTGGCAGGGATGAATGAGTGAACCCTGCTCTTCCAAATGTGGATGCGTTTCCATAATAGATAGAAAATTATTGTTAATCTATTATAGTTTAATCGGATTGAGAAGAAATTTGAAGAGGAAAGTTTTTTGATTTCGAAGATCTGCCCACGGGGTCGTTGGGTTTTCTTTTGTTTTTTCGGATAATAGTTAATAGAAGGTCTAATACGGATTCTTTGGCTCTTTAGGAACCAGAATGGCTAGGATCGGGATGAATGCCAGGCAGAGGTAACAGAAAATATCCCCGTATTGAGCGTATAAGGTCGGTCCGCTGGTGGTAGGTGAAATGGTTGTGATTAAATAAGCCTCAGTAAATATTTCGGTGGTGGGCACAATTCGTCCCCAAGGGTCGATTGCTCCGGTAATACCGGTATTGGCAGCGCGGACAATGGGGACACGGTTTTCCACAGCGCGCAGAGCGGCCATACTGATATGTTGATAGGAAGCGGCACTTTTACCAAACCAGGCATCATTGGTAATGTTCACCAAAAAATGGGCACCATTCGAAACAGGTTGCCGAACCAAATCAGGAAACGCAATTTCGTAACAAATGGAAACACCAAATTTATAGAGATTTTTGAAATCGAATACCACGCCTGCGTTTCCGCGTCCAAAGTCGCCAATGCCTTCCACCATTTTGTCCAGGAAAAACAGAATTTTTCGAAAGGGAATAAACTCACCAAAAGGAACGAGGTGGATCTTGTCATAGCGTTTGGCTTTTTCTGCAGTGGGTGTCAGATAATAGGCACTGTTATAACTTATGGGAATACGATTTTTCATTTGAAGGTAGGGACTGCCAAAAACTAACGGGGTTTGGGTTTCTTCCATTATTTGAGAAATATATTGAAACCCTTTATCATCGCGCTCATAGTAAAAGGGGGTTACCGCTTCAGGCCAGACGATTAGATCGGGTTTACTTTTTAAAGAAGCCAATGTGAGTTCTCGATATTTTTCCATCACATCATTTTTATATTTTGGGTTCCACTTCATTTCCTGGGGAATGTTTCCTTGAATTAAAGCGGTCTTAACGGGGGGACCGGATGTGTGAAAGGACCGGTCCAAGGAGAAATGGCCGAACCCCAAACAAGCCGCCAGGATTAAAATGGTGGTTGTGACCACTCTCAATCGATATTGGTCCCAGGGTTTTCCCATCGAAATGGCAGGACATAATATATAGAAGCAACCCGCATTCACTAATACGATCAGCGCTGAAATTCCATAGACACCTGTAAACTCCGCAATTTGTATTACGGATAGATTTTGAAATTGTGAATAACCCAAGCCTTGCCAGGAAAACCCATATTCAAGATGAGTGGAGCGGATGTACTCCAGTCCGGTCCAAATCAATGGGGCGAGTAAGAACCAATAGACGGCATTGCCTTTGCTCAATCGATTTACCAAATAAGAAAATAAGCTAATATAAAATGCCAAATAGACCGAGAGCAGTAACAAAATGAGCCAACTGATCACCATGGGGATGTTTCCATAGTTCACCAGAGTGTTATTAATCCAGGAAAGGCTGGTGAGATAAAAAACGGTTCCTGTGATGAATCCACATCCTGCCGCTTTTTTGGGAGTGCTTCCATAAATGCAGAAGAATAAAGGGATTAGAGCCACCCAACTGAGCCACTCTAAATTATATTTTGGAAAAGACAGTGAAAGTAAAATTCCGCTGATTGCAGATAAAATGAAAAATTTCATAGAGTTAGGAATTGTGTTCGCTTAATACGGCTAAATCCGATATAGTATACAATTTGCGGAAAGAATTCTCAGGAAAGTTATTTTGGCTTCTCAAAAACAAATTTTAGAAAATTTTAAAAAGGTTTGCATTTGCCGTAGCATCACAGGTGGAACCATTTTAAAGGCCATGAAAGAAGGACACCTCACGTTTGAATCCCTACGCAGAAAAATAAGTGTGGGCACCGGAAATTGTAATGCCAAACGCTGCCGTGAAAAAATTGAAGCTAAACTCTGCGATTATAAAGCCTCCCTCTCAGAAAACAAAACAAACAATAACTCCCCTGTTGCCAAAAAGTTAAATTAAAATCGGCATCTCATAATTTATTCAAATAATTATTTTTTGTTTTAAGAGCAAAATCATTCGCTATGAGAATTAAACTTTATATCTTAGTCTTTATATTTTGGAACGTTTTCGTAACTGGACTTTGTGCACAAGGAATTTCTTTCACGGATAAGCTTGTTCAAGCGGCCCTCAAACGCACCCAACAGCAAGTGGTTTACGATGGCCGTTATTTCACGATTCCCTATCCGTGGGGAGATGTTCCGGCCCATGTCGGAGTGTGCACCGATGTCATCATCCGCACTTATCGCGCTCTTGGCATTGATTTACAAAAACGAGTGCATGAGGATATGAAATCCAATTTTGAACAATATCCAAAAACCTGGGGATTGAAAAAACCGGATCCCAATATTGATCATCGCCGGGTTCCAAATTTACAAGTCTTTTTTACTCGCAAGGGTCAGGCGCTTCCTATTTCAAGTAAAGGTAGCGATTACAAACCGGGAGATATGGTGACCTGGAATTTATCGAACCAAAGAATTTTACCTCATATTGGCATCGTGACGGATTTAAAATCTGCGGATAATGAGCGACCTTTAATTGTTCATAACATTGGTCGCGGTCCGGAACTGGAAGATATATTGTTTGATTTCAAAATCACCGGGCATTATCGTTACGTAGAAAAGTAAAGATATCTAAATCTGTTTTTGAGAAACGAATTTTGTCCATTGTTTAGTTAACTATGATTTAAACCCCTCTTTTTTCCTGAGACCTTTGCGTAAACGGGAATATTGAACGAAACACAAAAAGTTTAGAAAAGAAGACCCATGTTCGCCCTCTTTTTAAAGAGGGCCGGGGTGATTGACAATCAGGGCTTTTCCAAATTTCTACTTACGCAAAGGTCTCTTTTTTGCTTGGATATCTTCACCAAGTCTCCAATCAGCCTTAAAGTTTATGACCGACTTTAAAGAAGAAATTATTCGAAATGCGACAATCATTAACCCGCTGCGTAAACAAATTTCATTTATCTTTCAGTTTCCTGCCAGTCAGAGAATTAGTCCTATGAAAATAAAAATGGTGAAGCTTTTTCCATATTTTGCTAAGCTTGAAGGATGAGCGATATGGAAACCGTCGATATTTCAGGAATCAAATTTACTTCTACCGTCTTTCCCACGGAAGAAGATATGAAGTTATGGGAAAGCCTCACCTATGAACAGCGCAAAGCTGTAGAAATCCGTGACGAGGAGGAAGGCTATCAAAGTGGAATTGCTGAACCTCAAACTATGGATGAATTGATTGCCGAAGCCAAAGCCGAAATGAAGAATGAATGATCTATGAGCTTTCGCGGCAAGCGCAGTCCGATATCAAAGCCATTTACCGTTACACTGTAGAATATTTTGGAGAAGGACAGGCGAAGGAATATTTAGATGGTCTGTACTTTAGTTTTGAGCTTCTCACAGACAATCCTAAACTGGGTCGCTTATGGGACGGTAAAGGCTATCGCTACATCTATAAAAGCCACTTTGTCTATTATCGAATTATAAAAGAAAAAATTCTAATAACCCGCATTCGTAATACACGCCAAAAGCCTTAAACTTTACTTCCGTGAAACAGAATACCTAATTCTGTTTCTAAGAAGTGTTCTCAAATAGGGAAATGGTAAATTGCTGTATTAAGGGGTCGAGCATATTGTATAAAGAAGAAATTATTCGAAATGCGGCAATCATTAACCAACTCCATAAACACATTCATTTTACATTTCAGTTTCGTTACGATAGTGATGAAAAATATGAGGAGTGGTCCGCGGCGTGCGAAAATTTTCGTATGCAATATGACTCGCTTGCTTTTCCGGGTGGCTGGGCCGGAGCATTGGATAGGATCCTTGAGGGGGGCTCGGAAGCCATGGAAGCGGCAATTTGTTTTTTGGAAATTCGGCCCTATTTTTTTCGATCCGGTTACATGTTCAAGGACATTTTAAGAAAAGCCAAACAAGCCCCCCTATCTGAGAATCAACGCAAAAGATTAGAGACGGTTGCCCAAGCTTATAAAAAATATAGAGCTTCAAGAAGATCGAGAGGTTAGTAAAGGTTCCAAGGTTTCCTAACTTCATATGATCTCCCGGATTTTAGATGGTTCCCATGAGGATTAAATGGCTCGAAATGCTAAAGATTTAGCTTGGAAAATGGAACAGCTTTTTCCTTGCTAAATAGCTAATAAATTAATTAAAATGATTAAATTAATTAAAATAATTAAATTTTGAAGGATTTTTTTAGTGGATATTTATAGCTCAACCGATGCTAAACGAGAGTTTGGTGAAGTATTGCTTAAATCGCAAAAAGGCCCGGTCAGTGTTACTCGAAATGGGAAGCCCATTGCTGTAGTCGTCTCCGATGCTGAATACAGGCAATTAAAATTGCAGGCTCTTCGAGCAGCTCTTATTGAGGGTGAAAATAGCGGTGATGCAGGCCCATTAGATATGGAAAGGATCAAGCAAAAAGCAAAGCGGCAAGCCGGGCTGAATATTTCCAATGCTGAAGATTTGTAAACAAGTTCAAGCAGAACAAGATCTTATTAATATTTGGATTTATTCACTTCAAAACTGGAGCGAAGTCCAAGCAGACAAATACCTCGATCAAATCAATCAGGGCATTCAATTAATTGCAGAAAACCCGGGGATAGGTGTAGCGTGTGAAGAGGTGCGACCCGGTTATAGAAAATACCTGGTAAACTGTCATTTGATTTTTTATCGGGTGAATAAAGAAACTTTGCAAATCATTCGTGTTCTTGGCCAAGACATGGATTGCGAAAGCCACCTTTAAAGGATTTTTATTTATTTTTATGGAAGGTTAAAACAGGTATTTGAGCGGCTCAATTGAGAAAAAGTCAATCCATGGTAAAAATTCTACGTTATAGTTTTATTTCGAAAGGTTTTTATATGGTGAAAGAATACGTGTTAACAGCTTTTTGCAAGTAGTATCAATCTTGACTCATGGATAAGGTGTTCTTATGATTTCATTTGATGAAATTGAGTTAAATTCCTCATTAAAGGATGAGCTAATAATTTTTCGAGAGGAAATAGAAAAGTTCAGGAATGAGGGGCCTTTGGATAAAGTGGCCTTAACAAAATTAGAAGAGCATTTTAAGGCTTCCCACATTTACAACAGTGCCGGCATTGAAGGAAATAGGCTCACTTTACAAGAAACGACGCTCGTATTAAGTGATGGAATTGATATTAGTGGAAAACCTGTTAGTGAAAGCATTGAGGTTAAAAATTTAGGAAAAGCATTTGACTATTTGAAAGAAATTTCTGATCCAAAACAAACATTAAGAGAAGGAGACATTCGTGACTTGCACCAAATAATTGTGGGAGAAAATCAGGAGGTGTCTCCCGGCAAATATAGAGAAATTGGTGTTGTCATTTCCGGGTCGGAGCATAAGCCGCCTGAACCTTTAGATGTTCCACTGATGGTGGAATCTTTAGTGAATTGGATCAACGAAAATAGCCAAAAAGATCCCATCATTGTTGCTTCGGTCGCTCACCATAGATTTGTGTATATTCATCCGTTTAAAGATGGAAACGGGAGGGTCTCTCGTTTGCTTATGAATTTAATTTTAATGAAAAACGGTTATCCAATTTCCAATATTTCTAGAGACCAAAGGCCGGAATATTATGAAAGTCTAAGTTTTGCTGATAATGGGTTATTTGATTTGATTGTGCAGATTGTATTTAGAAGCAGCCATAAACTTTTTTCTGAATATCTACGGATAAGAGATGAATCCAAAAGAGCGGAGGAGTGGGCTGCAAATTGGGGGGAAACAGAAAAAGCAGTAACCAGGAAGAGAGAATTAAAAGATTTAGAATTATGGCAAACTAGAGTTAACCAAATTTATTTGGAATTCGAGCGAGCCGCAGATTTGTTAAATGAACAAGTGAAGAGTATCCACATTGAAATTTATCGTTTTGAAGCGAGTATTGACTTAGAAAAATACAACCAACTGCGTTTTAGAGGTTTCGCTGAGCACGCAAACTTTTTTTCTATTAGATTTCGGGGCAAAAATAATTTACAAGAAGAACAGTTTATGTTTAGATTTTATAGAAATAAACCTAAATTTCCTCCGGTCTCCAGATTTATTCCTTTGGAACTTAATTACTTAGAAAAGGATTCTCCAAGTGAGGAAAGCAAGTATAAAAGGGTCTCTGAGCTTTCTTGGGGAGATAAAATTAGAATTCGTGAACTTTATTTCAATGAGGAGGGAGACTTTACAACTCGGTATTTCGATTTACAGTCAAAAGATGAAGTTGAGTCCAAAAAAATCAGCATAGCAGATACCGCTAAAATGTTTTTTGATGATGTATTAAAAAATATTTTTACTCTTTCTTGAGAGAGACTTTTGTTCAGGATGAGTATGAAACAAATCAAAATAAATTACTTATAGAGTCTCATTAGCTTTGAGTTGAAAGATATAACTCTGTGGTTGAATTGCTGGAACTTGGAAGAGGTCTAAAGAGATTTAAAAGCTTGCTCTATTCGATCCAGTCCTTTTTCCAGGTTTTCCATAGAGGTGGCGAAGGACAGGCGGGCGTTGTTGTCGGCGCCAAAGGCCACACCCGGAACGATAGCTACTTTGGCTTCTTCTAATAAAAATGCGGCCGCGTCAAGAGAACCTTTAATGATTTTTCCATTCCATTGTTTTCCATAACAACCTGAAATGTCAGGAAACGAATAAAAAGAACCTACCGGTTGATAACAGGAAATTCCATCGATTTCCTCATATCGTTTCATTACAAAGTTCCGACGTTTTTGGAATTCTTGCACCATGGTGGCAATGACTTTTGGAGTTTCGTCTCCGGTCAGCGCTTCGACACAGGCGGCTTGGGAAATAGAAGTCGGGCTCGAAGTGGACTGGCCCTGTAATTTACCGACGGCTTTGGCAATTTCCGGTTCCGCGGCCAGGTAACCGATTCGCCATCCGGTCATGGCAAAACATTTTGATGCCCCGTTGATGACGACACTGTTACGTTTTATCTCTTCATCCAAAGAAGCAATGCTCACATGCTGAAAATCATCGAAGACGATTTTTTCATAAATCTCATCACTAATGATCAGCAGTTTATTTTTTAAAGCCACTTCTGCGAGCGCCTCTAATTCGTTTTTGGAATAAGCAGACCCGGTTGGATTCGATGGACTGTTAAGGATCACAGCCCGGGTGTTTGGAGTGATCACCTCCTGCAATTGTTCCGCTGTAATTTTAAACCCGGAGCTTTCATCGGTATTAATAATGACGGGAGTGGCATTAGACAAAGTCACCATATCCGGATACGAGACCCAATAGGGCCCCGGGATAATCACTTCGTCGCCCGTGTCCCACAACACCTGCGCCAAATTGTAAAAAGAATGTTTCGCCCCGCAAGAAACTACGATTTGGTCTCGCTTGTAATCCAAATGATTGTCGGTTTTAAATTTATGGATGATCGCATCTTTGAGAGCAAGGGTTCCCGTGACAACGGTGTAATACGTATCGTTGGCGTCAATCGCTTTTTTGGCAGCTTCCTTAACGTTTTCAGGCGTGGAAAAATCAGGTTCACCTGCACCAAAACCAATGACATCGATTCCCTGCGATCTCAGTTCGTTGGCCTTGGCTGTAATCGCAAGGGTCATTGAGGGTTGTACATTCTGAATTCGATTGGCAAATTTCATAGTGTAAGTTTTGAGAAACCTTTAATTACGGGTTTAGGTACCATCTTAGAAACATCCCCGCCGTGCTTGGCAATTTCCTTCACAAAGCTGGAGCTTAAAAAAGAGAACTCCTGGCTGGGAATTAAAAACACCGTTTCTAAAGAATCGTTTAAATTTCGGTTCATGAGTCCCATTTGTAATTCATATTCAAAGTCTGAAACGGCTCGTAATCCCTTAATAATAATTCTTGCGTCAAACGATTCTGCAAAATCGGTAAGTAATGTTTCAAAGGGCAATACTTCTATGTTTTCCCAATTTTTTACAGCTGTTTTTATAAAGTTCACCCGTTCCTCAATGGAAAACAAGGGGTTCTTTTTAGGATTATGAGCTACGGCAACCACTAACCGATCACAAAAGGCCTGGGCGCGTTTCATGATATCCAGATGACCAAAGGTAACAGGATCAAAGGTTCCAGGATATAGAGCAGTTCGCTTATCTTTCATGGATCCATAGGATAATTTGAATAAAAAGAGTCGGGATTATAACTTTAAAAATATGGGGTGAAAAGTATAAATCTTCATAAGTTAGCTATTAGGGGAAAATTATTTAGATAGCCTTGGATTCATTGATAACTAAGTTTGTCAAATTTCAAATGTGGGTAGCCTTTACAACTCAAACTTCCTATAGGTCCTGATCAACCTTACATATATATGTTTAACAGAGTTAACTCTGCTCAGCAAATCCTATAGATAGTAGGAATTCGATTATTTTTAGAAAAAGTGAAATGGGAGAGTTTTAGAGGATTTTTCAAAAAATTTTATTGGGAAAATAAAAATATTTTTAAAAATTTAAGTTTGTTACCGGTAAATTACAAATTTTTGCATCCGATGTTGTCAAAATTGAGAGGACCTTTTCTTGATGTGGTTTGTTTAAAAAAAAAATAAAAACTAGCGCAATTCTAACTATTTATTTAAAAACAATAAGTTAGAGTAGAATCCGTCTCAAAAAGTGGAGTTTTTTGAATTTTTCATCCAAGTCTCTAAAGTAAAAAAATTTAAGAAATCCAAAAAAATATATGAAAAATATTGAATTGTTTGTAGTTATGTTATAGATTGGCGGCAAATAAAGCGGGATTGATTTTGCCTTTTTTTATTCCAATTTGTTTCTGGGATGAGGCTTCAAAACCCGCCAAAAAAATTGCAATTTCCCTGAAAAAAAGGGTTTGACAAGATTTTTATATTCACGTATAAAGAGGCATGCTCAAAAGCCCCAGCAGGCAAAAAAACGTTTTTTTTGAATTAAAAATTGTTTTTTCTTGGGATTTATTATCCATGAAAATTAGCGATCAAATTATATTGTCCAAAACTCAAACCCTGTTTTGAGGCTTATTTAGGCCTTAAAGCGGGGTTTATTTTTTTTTGAAGTGTTTGTAAAAAATAAGTATTGACCTTTGATATTTCGGGGCACAAATTTAGTTACAAGATGAAATATTTTAATTTAACAAACAAAATTTTTAGATTTCAGAAAGGAGGGTTTTTTAGGGTGGCTTCCAATTTGGAGGGGAGCTGCGAAGAAGGAACAGGATTAAATTTTAGGTTGTAAAACTTAATTAACCTATAGGGAGGTTTCACTCTATGCGTTTAAATCGAAGAAAATTCTTACAAGTGAGTGCTGGTGTAGCTACGGCTATGGCGCTTTCAAGTAAGAGAGTCGGTGCTCAATTAAAGCCCGTAGTTAAGGTAGGAAATCCGCTGGAATCCTATCCGGATCGTCGTTGGGAAGAAGTTTATCGAGATCAATATAAGTATGAGCGTTCTTTTACATACTGTTGTTCTCCTAACGATACTCACCAATGTCGTGTTCGTGGTTTCGTACGTAACGGAATCCTGATGAGAATCGAGCAGAACTATGACCATCATAAGGTTAAAGATCTGTACGGTAATCAGGCTGACGCAGCTTGGAATCCAAGAATGTGTCTACGAGGTATGACCTTTCCAAGACGTGTTTATGGTCCATACCGAAACAAGTATCCAATGATCCGTGTTGGTTGGAAACAATGGGCGGACGATGGGTTCCCGTACTTGGATAAAGAAAATCGGGAAAAATATAAGTTCACAAGCCGAGGTACAGACGAATTTGTTCGTTTGACTTGGGATGATACCTTTACCTATATCGCAAAAGGCCACGTAGCTGTTGGTAAAGCTTACAGTGGAGCTCGCGGTGCTCAACGCTTGAAAAACGAAGGTTACCAACCTGAAATGATCGAAGCGATGGGTGGATCCGGTCCACGTACTTTTAAGTATCGTGGTGGAATGGGTCTATTGGGTGTTGTAGGTAAATATGGTATTTATCGACTTGCTAACATGGCTGGTCTGCTCGACGCGATTATTCGTGGTCGTGGTCCTGGTCAGGTATTAGGTGGTCGTGCATGGTCGAACTACACCTGGCACGGTGACCAAGCTCCTGGTCATTCCTGGACACACGGAATGCAGACTTCAGATATTGACTTTGCTGACCATCGTTATGCAAAACTGACCATTCAGTGGGGTAAAAACCTCATCGAAAATAAAATGCCTGAAGCGCACTGGTATACAGAAATTATGGAGCGTGGTGGTACCTTGGTTACCGTTTGTCCAGAGTACAATCCGCCTTCCACAAAAGCTGATTACTGGGTGCCTTGTCGTGCAGGTTTGTCAGACATCTCCGTATTCTTGGGTTGTGCCAAGATTATTATGGACGAGGGTCTGGTAGATGTACCTTACGTTAAAGATTACACCGATATGCCGTTGTTGGTAAGAACCGACAACCTCATGCGGTTGCATCCTGATGATTATATTCCTGGTTATAAAAACCAGCCGCTTCCAAAAGATGGTTTCACCACGAAGTGGATGAAAAACTTCAATCGGGACAAAATGCCTGACTTTGTTGTGTGGGATACCAACACAGATAAGCCGGTAGCAATCAACCGTGAAGATATCGGCGCAAAAATGCGTAAGAAAAAAATCGATCCTGCATTGGACGGTGTTTTCGATATCAAATTAGTAAGTGGTAAAACCATTACGGTTATGCCTCTTTATGAGATGTACAAAATTCATCTGAAGGATTATGATCTGGATACAGTTAACCAGATTTCCCATTCTCCTAAAGATTTAGTAGTACGTCTTGCTCGTGATATTGGAACCATTAAGCCAGTTGAAATTCACTACGGTGAAGGTATCAACCATTACTTCCATGCAACGATGCACAACCGTGCATCTTATGTTCCTCTCATGTTGACGGGTAACGTTGGACCGAAAGGTTCCGGTTCTCATACATGGGCGGGTAACTACAAAGCTGGTAACTACCAAGGATCACATTGGTCCGGACCTGGTTTCGCAGCGATGGTTGCTGAAGATCCTTTCAACCCAATTTTAGATCCATCCAAAAATACGGACTGGGCTAATGTTAAGGGTTATTTGAAAGGTGAGGAAGTTAGTTATTGGGCTCACCGAGATAAAGCTTTGATCGTTAATACCCCACGGTATGGACGAAAAGTTTTTACCGGTCGATCTCATATGCCGACACCAACCAAACTGGTTTGGTTTGTAAATGTTAACGTAATTAACAATGCGAAGTGGTTCTACGAATTGGTATTTAATACCAATAACAACGTAGACATGATCGTAGCTCAGGATATCGAGTTCACCGGTTCTTGTGAATACTCCGATATCGTTCTGGCTCCTAATTCTTGGTCAGAATTTGAAAGTTATGAAATCACTTCTGCTTGTTCTAATCCGTTCCACCAAATTTGGGGTGGTACCGGTATTAAACCGATCTTCGATACGATTGACGATAACCTGATTCACAGGGAATTCGCTAAGAGAATGTCGGTTGTAACCGGTGACAAGCGTTTTGCGGATTATGTTAAGGTTTATGAAGGTGAAGCTCCTAACCGAACAAAAGCGATGATTCGCCGGTTGTTCACAACGTCGACCACTGGAATGGGTTACAACATCGATGACATCATCAATGGTAAGTATGGTGAGCCAGGATGTTGTTTGATGCTGTTCAGAACTTATCCACGGTCTCCGTTCTGGGAAATGTTCACTGAGTCTAAACCATATTACACTCCTAACGGTCGTATTCAGTTCTATAATGATGAGCCGGAAGCGATTGAATGGGGTGAAAACTTCATCGTTCACAGAGAAGGTCCTGAAGCAACACCTTATCTGCCGAACGTAATCGTTTCTACTAACCCATATATCCGACCTGACGATTATGGAATTCCTGAAGATGAACAGGATCCGGATCTCCGTCACGTACGGAATATTAAGAAGCCTTGGTCTTCAGTTCGAACGACCAAAAACTTCTTGTGGGAAAAAGGGTATCGGTTCTATTGTGTTACGCCTAAGTCCCGACATACCGCTCATTCGTCCTGGGCGACGACTGACTGGAATATGATCTGGAACAACAACTTTGGTGATCCTTACCGAATGGATAAGCGGTCTCCGGGTGTTGGTGAATGGCAAGTACATATGAATCCATTCCTTTGTAAAGACTTAGGAATCAACGATGGTGACTACATCTATTGTGACGCGAATCCAGCGGATCGTCCATACATGGGTTGGAAACCATCTGATCCTCGATACAAAGTAGGTCGTTTAATGCTTCGTGCGAAGTACAACCCTGCGTATCCATACCACACCACGATGATGAAACATGCGACGTGGACTGGTACAGAGCGTACGGTTAAAGCGCATGAAGAAAGACCTGATGGACGTGCTATGTCGATGACGACTCCATATCAGTCTAACTTCCGATATGGTGGTCAGCAATCGATCACTCGTTCTTGGTTAATGCCTATGCATCAGACTGACAGTCTGTTCCATAAAGCAAAATCAAAAATGAAATTTAAGCACGGTTACGAAGCCGACAACCACGCAGTAAATGCTGTGCCGAAAGAAACTTTAGTTAAGTTTTCTAAGGCAGAGGATGGTGGATTGCACGGTAAGGGGCTATGGGAACCTGTACGAACAGGTTATACCCCAGAGTCTCCGTTGAAAGACCGTTTTGCTGAGATGTATCTTGCGGGTCAATACACTCGCGTTAAGATTTAATCACGGTGATAGATTGCGGGCCTTAACAGGCCTGCAATCGAAACCCGGTTTTCAACTTCTATTAATAACCAGAATCGGGAGATTTGAGCCCCGGTTTTTACGGAGGTAAAACGATGCCTGAAGTATATAACTGGCAATTGGGTCGAATGGCGACCTATGTATACGAGGAGAAACACCCAAAGGAGCAGTTTACTTTCGTTTTCAACACGAACCGTTGTATTGCATGTCAAACTTGTACGATGGCTCATAAATCCACCTGGACCTTCTCAAAAGGTCAAGAATATATGTGGTGGAACAATGTTGAAACGAAGCCTTACGGTGGTTACCCTCAGTTTTGGGATTGGAAAATCCTGAAAATGTTGGAACAGTCCAATCCGGGACAAAATGTATGGAACGTACGCCGAACGTCTAACAAAGCGATTCATGGTGTTTATGAAGGTGTTACCATCTTCGAAGCGCCTGCAAAAATCGGTTTGAACCAACAGGCGATTGGTTATGTACCTACTGACGAAGAGTGGCGCTTCCCGAACTTCGGTGAAGATACTGCTCATGGTCGTGAGTTTACTCAGTCTCGTGAAGGAACCTTTGGTGGTGATAATGGATGTAAGTCCGTATTACCTGAACATAAAATTTGGTTCTTCTATTTACAACGGATTTGCAACCACTGTACATATCCTGGTTGTTTAGCAGCTTGTCCTCGAAAAGCGATCTATAAGCGCCAAGAGGATGGGATTGTTTTAATCGATCAATCGCGTTGTCGCGGATATAAGAAGTGCGTTGAGCAATGTCCTTATAAGAAGCCTATGTTCCGAGGTACAACTCGAATTTCAGAGAAATGTATCGCTTGTTATCCACGGATTGAAGGTCTGGATCCTTTAACTGAAGGTGATCAGATGGAAACCCGTTGTATGGCAGCTTGCGTAGGTAAAATTCGTTTACAAGGTCTGGTAAAAGTTGGATCTAACGGCGAATGGGCACATGATCCTGATAATCCACAGTACTACTTGATTCGGGATCGAAAAGTTGCATTACCATTGTATCCTCAGTTCGGTACTGAGCCTAATGGTTACTATGTGCCTTCTCGACATGTACCACGTGCTTATTCACAACAAATGTTTGGTCCTGGTGTTGACCATGCAATTGACCAGTACATGGTACCGGATCGTGATTTATTGGGTATCTTGCAATTGTTCCGCACAACACAGCGGATCATCTTTAAGTGGAAACGTGAGCCTGGTCCAAAGATTTTCGAGACCAACATCCACGGTAAGAAATTCGAGATGTTCAATGACACGGTTATCGGGTTTAATAGAAAAGGTAAAGAAATCATCCGTGTTACGGTTGAAGAGCCTTTCTATGTAAGACCTGAAGAACATCCTGGTGCTATCTAATCAACTTAGGTATTTTCCGCTCCGGGGGCGGGTGTGTCCCGCCTCTGGAATGCGGTTGCCTGGGTCAATTTAGGCTAATATGGTCAACCCAGAAACTGCTAAACAGGAGGAAAACAGTGAAGGTTAAAAAATCCATTATTTGGGCATTGGTTGTTGCTTTCGTACTAGGAAGTACCTTAGTTGCGAGTGCGGCTACCATTAAAGCTTTAAAAGTTAAGGGAGCGATCCCTACTGATCCTACAGATCCTTTTTGGTCTAATTATGGTCCTACAAAAGGAAAACATGTAGTGGTCGATATGGATCCTCAAATGATTACCAATCCGATGTGGCCTAACCCAAGTACCAAGTGGGTTAATGTTAAAGCTGCTCGGAATGACAAAGAAATTGCAGTTCGCTTAGAGTGGACCGATCCTGTTCGTAATGACATTATGGTTCAATCTCAGCAATACAAAGATCAAGCGGCTATCATGTTCCCGATCAACCAAGGTGGAGAGGAACCTCCTTTCACCATGGGTGGTGACGGCGAACGTGTAAATATCTGGCAATGGAAAGCAACCTGGGATAAAGAAGGTGCTGGAAGTGCTGGAAACACCGGAATGAGTGACATGGAAGATATATATGGTAACATGGGCATGGGTTCTGGTGGTTACTACATGTATGAGCCTGATGGTAAATTGGCTATGAAATCTGCTTTAAAGCCAGGAACTTCCGGAAGTAAAGATGAGCGTGGTAAAGGTGGCGTTCATACCGGTGGTGTTGGTGATATCAGCAAGCGTGGCAGTTATGTAGATTTTGGTATGGGTAAAAACGAAGGTGTTTTTAATCCTGGCCGAGCTACAGGTAACATGTTATCTGATGCTTCCATGAGACGTTCTCCTGTGGAAGATTTAAATGCAGAAGGTTTCAGTACCTTAACCACTCAAGCTCATCAAGATGTTGATGGTGCAGGTAACTGGAGTAACAATCGCTGGTCTGTTGTATTCAAGCGAGCTTTGGCCACTGACGATGCTAACGACACTCAGTTTAGCGGCGGCAAAACTCCAATGGCAATCGCTATTTGGAATGGTCAAAATAAAGAAAGAAATGGTCAGAAAGCTGTAACTCAATGGCAAACTCTGGAGTATTAATCCAAAGTATTCTGATCTAAATATTAACCCGGAGGCAATTTTGTCTCCGGGTTTTTTTTATTTTTATTCTGTTTCCCAGCCCATTTCTTCCCAGCGATGCATTCCACCTTGACTCACGCAAGTAACATTATCTAAACCCGCTTGCGTCAACGCATCCGAAGCTTTTTGAGCACGTCCACCCATTTTGCAATGAACATAAACATTTTTATATTTTTTTAATTCATCAGCAATTTCTTGAACCTCATCATGCTTATGGTTTCTGGCCCCCTTAATATGCCCTTCTGCAAATTCTTCAGGACTTCTAACATCTAAAATTAAATCTTCTTCTCCCAAATTTGGAAGAAGGTCATGAAGTTTATCTATACTTATGTTCTCCATATTTTCCTCTTGGTAATTTAGTTATTCAATAGTATCAAATTAACAGTGAAAAATTTTTCCTATTAAGAGAAATTCTTGCCGCAAATTATTTTTTAAAAAAATATCTCTACAATCCATTTAAAAAAAGATAATTCGAAATAGCCCCTTCTTTAAGAGACCTTTGGGTAACCACAACCTGGAAAATACCTCTAAGCTAAAATCCTCCCATCCCCCTTCATGAAAGGGGGAACGCGCCGGTCCCCTTCTTTGAGTTTATTGTGTTTCATTCCATATTCTCATTTACGCAAAGGTCCCATTCCGAAAAGGTTCTTAGACAAGTTTATTCAAAATAAAATCTTATTTAAGGGTTTGGTATGGTAATTGCTCTTATTGAAATATCAACAATAGGAGTCTGCCTATGCTCGAAGCTTTATATATAGCATCCTCAGGAGCGGTGAAGCAAGAAAGAAAGTTGGAACTGATAACCAACAACCTGGCCAACGTGACCACGACAGGTTACAAAAAAGATAGCTTATTTTATAAAGAAATAACTGCTCCCACTCCGGATCCCTTAACAATAAATGAAGGGCAATCGCTTTTAGAAATTTCACATTCCAATGATGAAACTTCCTACGTGGCGGTGATGGGATCTATGACCCATTTTTCGCAGGGCTATATGCAACCCACAGAAAATCCATTAGACCTTGCGTTGGAAGGTGATGGATTTTTTGCAATGCAGACTGAAGAGGGGGTTCGTTACACGCGAAAAGGTTCTTTTCGTATGAGTGATGATGGACAATTAGTTCATGCGGATGGACATCCGGTTTTATCTGATAGTGGGGACCCTATATCTATTCCTTCAGGAAGTGGCCAATTGACGGTAGATTCCGGAGGTAATATTTCTACGGGAAATGGTACAAACATTTCTCCTGTTGGGAAACTTCAAATTGCACATTTTGTAGACCCCAGTAATTTAATTAAAGATGAGCATGGTTTCTTTAAACCGGTTGACCCAAACATAACTCCTGATTTAGAAGGAAACACAAAATTATTACAGGGTTTTGTAGAATCAAGTAACGTAAATGTGGCGGAGGAAATGACCCTCATGATTGAAACCCATAGGCTATTCGAAGCCTATCAAAAGGTAATTCAATCTGTAGATGAAGCCGATGGTCTTTCGGTGAGTATTTCACGTGTTGTTTGAGGGAAATTAATTAAAACTTTTATAAGTTAGGTATCTAATAATGATTCGTTCGTTGTATACAGCCTCCACAGGAATGCAGGCGCAGGATTTAAACGTAAGCGTAATTGCAAATAACCTTTCCAATGTGAATACGGCGGGATTCAAGCGAAGTCGCGCAGATTTCCAGGATCTTTTATATCAGAATTTAAGGCTAATGGGTACTTTGTCCAATAACGGCAACCAGGTGCCTACAGGGTTTCAACTTGGTTTAGGAGTAAAACCTGCGGCTACTCAAAAAGTATTTATCCAGGGAGATTTTGCACAAACACAAAACCCATTGGATATTGCCATTGAAGGAAAAGGGTTTTTCCAAATTACCCAACCCAATGGTCAAATTGGATACACTCGCTCCGGAGCATTTAAATTAGATAATGTCGGACAATTAGTGACGTCGGACGGCTTGCTGATGCAACCTGCAGTCACTATTCCTCCTGATGCGATTACTATTTCAATCGATCCTTCCGGGACGGTTTCGGTGACTCAACCTGGGTCGGCAACGCCATCAGTTGTAGGAACCATTCAATTAGCCACCTTCCAAAACCCCGGTGGATTAAACGCAATTGGAAACAACTTATTTTTAGAGACAGCTGCTTCTGGAACGCCAGTAGTTGGAAATGCAGGATTGGATGACAGAGGAACCCTGAGACAAGGGTTTATTGAATTGTCTAATGTGAGCGTTGTTGAAGAATTAGTAAATCTAATAACCGCACAAAGAGCGTATGAAGTTAACAGCCGTTCGGTACAAACCGCCGATGAAATGTTACAAATTGCAGGAAACTTAAAACGATAATATTATGAAAAATTTTAATCTGGATATTCATAAAAATACAAAGTTATTCATTACTTTATTTTTATCATTTTTCATTTTAGGTTTAAACGTATTTTCAGCCGAGGCAAAACGAAATCAGCTTGTAAAGGAAAGGCTAATAATTGAAGAAGCAAAACGCTTTCTTGAAAATGAGTTGATTTGGGATCCTGACCATTTGGAAATGGAAATTTTTTATAATGGTGGAAGCCTGGTGATTCCTAAGGGAGTTGTAGAATTAGATTATAAAATGCCCGGCAGAAAAAATAGAGCCGGGCGAGTTCCCTTAATACTAAATGTTCGTTTAAACGGTTTGGTGAAGAAGCGGATTCGAATGTACGCTGAAGTTACCGTCCTTTACGATGTGCTTACCGCAAGCCGTGCCTTAAGGCGGAACCAAATATTAACTGAAAGTGATGTGGAATGGTCGGAAGTGAGATCCAAACATGTACTCAGGAATATTGTGACCGACTTAAAAGATGTCCTCGGAAGTAAAATAACAAGAAACTTGGATCCGGGTGAAAATTTGTCACCCTACATGTTGAGAAAAGTGCCTTTAGTAAAACGTGGAGACCGTGTAACTTTAATTGCAAGTAAAGGAGCGCTTAAAATCACCGTTCCCGGTGTTGCTAAAGAGAATGGCTTTAAAAATGCAACCGTTATGGTGCAGAATGTTCAGTCCAAAAAAATTGTTTATGGAACCGTAGTGAATTCCAGAACCGTGTTAGTCAATTATTAATAGGAAATCTGTTTTGAAAAATTTCAAACTCCGTTCGGTAATTTTATTTGTAATGATTTTTGGATTGTCAGCATGTATCTCTGACCCAAAACCACCCAATCCGGCTACGCAAATTATTACACAAAAGATTTATAAAGATCCTGCCTATATTCCTGAAGAGGGATCGATTTGGCCAGGAGAAACTTCAGAAAACTTGTTATTTGCAGATACTAAAGCCAAGCAGGTGGGCGATGTAGTCATTGTGAGATTAAATGAAGATTTTACTTCCTCACAAACAGCTTCTACCGATACTTCCAAAGATTCAAGTATTGATATTGAAACAGGCACCGTATTTGGTTTGCCCACAGATTTTGGAATTTCAAACTTTCTTGGTTCGGGGAATAGTTTTAGTCCAAACCTTGAGGCGACGACCTCTCGATCAACTGCCGGCTCCGGAACTACCTCAAGACAAGGCTCTATGACGGGGACTATGGCTGCTGTAATTAAGGGAATATTGCCCAGTGGAAATTTTGTGATTGAAGGAAAGCGCAAAGTAACCATTAATAACGAAGATCAATTGATGATATTAAATGGAATCATTCGGCGAGTAGATATTGGTTTTGATAATTCAATTCCTTCTCAAAAAATTGCGGATGCTTCTATCATTTATACAGGTAAGGGTGTGATTGCAGATGAACAAAAAGTTGGATGGTTCACTCGAATTTTGGCCCATATTTGGCCATTTTAAGAAAAAGTTATCAGTTGAAATACAAAAAAAAGTATTTTCTTTATCAAGTCCCAAACAAGCATTGATGCTCTTGGCACAATAATACAGTTGGAGATACAAGGATGTTTCAAAACATTTATGGAAAAATGACATGGTCAGTTTTAATTTTATTGTGTTTCCTCGCCGGAACAGTTCACGCCGCTCGTATAAAAGATATAGCGAATATCAATGGGGTTCGCCACAATCAATTGATCGGTTTTGGTTTGGTCATTGGTCTGGCAAATACCGGTGACCGTGCAACTAACGTTTTCTTTTCCATTCAAACCGTTGTCAACATGCTCCAAAAGTTAGGAGTCACTGTACCCGAAGATCGAGTGAATCAACTCCAATTCAAAAATGCTGCCACCGTTATGGTAACTGCAGAGCTTCCACCGTTTGCTAAACAGGGAGACCGCATTGACGTTATGGTCTCTTCATTGGGTGATTCCAAAAGTTTACAAGGCGGCACCTTGTTGATGACTCCTCTGAAAGGACCTGATACGGTGACCTATGCTGTGGCTCAAGGACCTCTATCTATTGGAGGATTTTCTGTTCAAGGACAAGCCCAGGGAGTTCAAAAGAATCACCTCAACGTAGGTCGTATTGTAAACGGTGCCTTTGTGGAAAAAGAGTTAAAAAATGATTTTAAAAATCGAGACGAACTATTGCTCTCCATGAAGTTAACCGATTTCACTACAGGTTTTAGAATTGCGAAAGTGATTAATGCTGAACTTAGGGATGTGGTAGCGACCCCTTTGGATGGAAGAACTATTCGGGTGAAAGTGCCTCCGTTTTATATACAAAATGTTCCTGCCTTTGTTACAAAAATAGAATCCCTGCAGGTGGAACCTGATACCGTGGCAAAAGTAATCATCGATGAAAGAACGGGTACCATTGTAATGGGAGAAAATGTGCGCCTATCCACAGTGGCAGTAGCACATGGAAATCTTTTTGTACAAATCACGGAAACACCGCTGGTCTCACAGCCTTCACCGTTTTCTCCAAATGGTGAAACCGTAATTGTTCCTAGGTCTCGTGTGACCATTGAAGAAGGAGAGGACCGACTGTTAATTGTTCCAAAAGGGGTTGGAATAGGAGAAGTGGTGAACGCGCTTAATGCTTTGGGAGTGACTCCACGGGATCTAATCGCAATTCTTCAGGCCATAAAAGCATCGGGTGCTTTACACGCACAATTAGAAATAATTTAGTAAACACGAAATTAAAAACAGGAATTATTTTTATATTTGCCAGGGAAATATTTTCCCAAAAGTTAATTTTAAAATCCAAAGATTTAAAGTTAGAGCCCTAATAAGGTTTGATTTTAGCGGGTTTAAATTAAAGAAAATCATTTTGGCATTATGTTTGCTTTTCTTAGGAAAGAAGTCAACTTTTCAGGAAATTTTGTGTCCTCATTTGTAATTAAAAATAAAAATTGAGAAACAAGAATGGATATTAGTTTTCCCATAAATAAACCATCAAATAGTTTGAATTTCTCTGATCCTTTACGAGCGCAAGGTTTATTAAATAGGTTACAAAACCAAAATTTTGGAAAAAGCAATTCAACTGAATTGAATAATCCGGCATCCCGGGAAACAGAGTTGAAAGAGGTTGCTCAGCAGTTTGAAGGAATGTTTCTCCATATATTATTAAAGTCTATGAGAGCCACGGTTCCAAAATCCGGTTTATTTAAAAGTTTTGCTATGGATCAATATCAATCCATGTTGGATGAAGAAATTGCTTCTGCCGGTTCTAAACAAAGAGGGTTAGGTTTATCCGAATTGTTTTATAATCAATTTAGCCGGTTGGATAAACAACTTGCAAACGAGAAAACTGGAAAATAAAAATTAAAAAGCATCACTAAATTTGGAGGAATGTATGGAAAATTCATTTAAAGCTTTAGACGAGTTATTAGTAAACAAAACTCGGCTCTATTCCAAATTTATTGATTTATTAAAAGAAGAGTGGACAGCCGTTACTCAAAATAATCTGGAGCGATTAGAAGAAATCCTTGAGAACAAAGAAGCATTGGTCGAAGAAATTCAAGAAATAAATGTGATGCGGGAAAAAGTGGTTCACACGATTGCTATAAACCAAAAAATTCCTGTCCAGGAAATTACGCTAAAGAAAATCATCGAATTAAAAGAGAATCTTTGGTCGGAGAGAATGGAACATCATAGAAAAAAATTACGTGAGCAAATTGAAATCATTAATGAATTAAACTTAACGAATAGAAACTTAATTAATCGTTCGGCGATGACAGCGAAAAAATCCGTTACTTGGTTATACCAAGTGGATGCTTCATATTCGCCTTATCACGCAAATGGACAAATCGCCGATGCAAAATTTGAAAGCCGGATGGTAAGTACAGACGCTTAAGTAAGTAATTTTTTCCAAGGATGGGAAAGTACAATGACAACAAATATTTTTAGTATTCTCAATATTGCAAAGTCGAGTCTGTTTGCACAACAGTCTGCTATTGAGGTTACAGGACATAATATTTCTAATGTCCAAACTAAAGGTTATACCCGCCAAGAAGTAAACCTCGAAACATTTCCCCCAAGACAATCCGGTTTAGGCTTATTAGGAACTGGTGTCAAAATACGAAATATTACCCGAGACTTTGATCAATTTCTGTTCAATCAGATCTTAGGAGAAGGCAGTACTACGGGTAATTTCGAAGCGCGACAAAAGATCTTTGAAAAATTAGATATTATTTTTAATGAAACAACAGGACGTAGTTTAAATAGTGAATTTAGCGAATTTTTTAAAGGGTTTGATGACTTAGCAACGAATCCTACAGGTCTCCCCGAAAGAAGTACCATAATTGGAAATGCCAAATCCTTAGTCTCTGTATTTAATTTGATGGGCAAATCTTTGTTCCAAGAAAGATTAGACCTCAATGTTCTGGTTGAAGACAGAGTCACCGAAATTAATGGTCTATTAGAAGAAATTCAGGAATTGAATGTTGCGATTCATGCCAATGAACCTGGGGATGATGTGGCCAATGACTTAAGGGACCAAAGAGATATTCGAGTTCGCGAATTGTCGGAAAAAATAGATATAAATATTATCGATGAAAACTCCAATCAAATTAAACTGACGACCACTGATGGAACCCCATTAATTTTGGGAATTGAAGCTTTTAGATTAAGCACTGCCACGAATGGAAACAACCGAGGTCTTAAGGATGTTTATGTTAGCGATGGAGGTTTTGGAACGGTAAACATAACCGATCGTATTCAGGGCGGTGAAATTAGAGGCATTTTGGATTTGCGAGATCGCGAGATCACTTCTGCTATTGATCAATTGGATAGGTTAGCGGCTGGCGTTATTCAAGAAGTAAATCGAGTGCATCAACAGGGTGTAGGATTGGATGGAAGCACGGGAAATAATTTCTTTGCACCTTTGGACCCTTATATCCATGCAGATGTAAATAATACCGGGTCGGCTGATGTGACCATGGTAAACGCAAGCCCGACCTCGGTTTCAGTGGATAAATTTGAACTGCATTTTACGAGTGCGACCTCTTTTGATTTAATGAATACAACCACAGGGGCTTCCTCGGGATCCTTTACGTTTTCAGCAGGAAGCACTTTTAATCTTGTGAATGGATTAGCAGTTACGATTAATGGAAGTGCCGCAGCAGGAGATGTAGTCCAATTTTCTGTATCAGAGGAGGCGGCATTAAAGATAAAACTCAATGATGCAATTGTGACTGATACCAGAAAAATGGCTGCTGGGTTAAATGGCAGCGAGGATGGAGGTAACGCACGTGCCTTATCGGATATACAAAACAGATTTGTATACGATGGATCGTCCTATCGCTCTGGGTCAGGATCTGTGACTTTCAATGCCTTTTACAATGCCTTGGTAAGTAGTATTGGGGTTGCATCCAAAACAGCCCAAACAGTAGTGGAACAACAGGAAGGCGTCATGCTTCAGTTGGATAACCGTAGACAAAGTATATCCGGTGTCTCCATCGATGAAGAAATGATTAACCTGATTAAATTTCAGCAGGCATATCAAGCTGCTGCAAGGTTAATTAATGTTGTGGATGAGATGTTTGACATCATTCAGGAACGAATTTAAACAAATCAATTTAACTGGATACTTATTATGGTAACGCGAGTCACAAATCAAGCTCAACAAGCCAGTGCATTGCGAAACATTTTTAGAATTACTGAAGATTTGTTTAAAGCTAACGAAAGAGTAGCTACGGGAAAAAGAATTAATAAACCTTCCGATGATCCCGCTGGAATACGTGACTCACTAAGTTTAAAAACCTCTATCGCACAAACAAAACAATTCTTAAAAAATATGGATAATAATGAATTGTTTTTAGAGTCCGCTGATTCTTCTTTGGATACCGTTGGACTAAACTTAATTCGAGCGAGAGAACTTGCGATAGGAGCCTTAAGTGGCGCAGACACTGCAGAAACCAGGCAGTTTGCAGCGGTAGAAATTAGTCAAATCACTAATCAAGTATTCCAATCTGCCAACACCAAAGTAGGAAACCGATTTATCTTTTCCGGAACACGGCTTTTAATTGAACCCTTTCAATTGGACCCTGCGGGTTCGGGTGCTGTTTATTTAGGGAATAGTTCCCGGTTTTCTTTAGAGATTGCCTCGAATCAAACAGTGGAAATTACTCGTCCAGGTTCAGAAATTTTTGCAACTGATTTAAATCCCATAATAAATCCCAACACACCCATAGCTGATTTAAATGGAGGGAATGGTATTTCTACAGGCGATATTTCTATTACTGATCGTTCCGGAAACAATGCTGTGATTCCTATCACAGCCGGGATGAGTTTTAACGATGTGATTAATGCAATAAATGGAACAGGTTTAAATGTAACCGCCTCCTTAAATAGTGATCAAACGGGTCTTTTATTGACAGAGTCCAGCACAAATATTTTAAATCCACTGATTATTAGCGAGGTGAATGGGGGGTCTACCGCTGCAAGTTTGGGAATTTTGGGGCAACGTGATGGGTCATTAGAAGGTCGAGATTTGGACCCAATTGTAACTGCGAATACCCTGATTTCCAATTTGGATAATGGAAATGGTTTAAACCTGGATCAAATCAATATTGTGAATGGGGCAGCATCCGCAACAATAAGCTTGAGTACCGCGACGACTATTGGCGATGTATTAACCACGATCAACAGCGCTGGGCTCAATGTTAATGCGAGTATTAATAGTACAGGCAATGCACTTAGAGTTGTTTCCACAGACCCTGACTCTGCTGCAATAATAAGAAATGTAGGATTGGGTACAACCGCAACCGACTTGGGGTTAGGCGGAGGACGCAACGTTTTTTTAGCTCTGGAAAAACTACAGGAAGCTCTTCAAAAAGATGATTCCGATGGAATTATTGCTTCATTAGATAATTTAGAAGCTGTATTAAACAGTGTCACCAACGCAAGAGCGGATTTCGGAGCTATATTAAGAAGAACCATCCAAACCAAAAATGTTCATGAAAGTGATGTTGTGGACCAAGAACAACAACTGGCTTCTGTGGAAGATTCGGACATTACAAAAGAAGCATCGGAAATTCAATTATTGGAATTTGCATTAGAAGCAACTTTAAATACCAGTGCGCGTATTTTACAACCTACCCTTATGGATTTTCTCAGATAATTTTTTCTTAAAATTTTAAATTTATTTTTTAGGAGTTCTCTGTTTCTTCGTTTTCTTCAGAGAAATTATTTTTAATTGGCAGGTCAATTATAAAAGTAGCCCCTCTTCCATATTCGCTCTCAACGCGAATAGTGCCCTGATGCTTTTCAATGATGGTATAACAAACAGAGAGGCCTAATCCGGTGCCTTTATCTTCGGGTTTGGTTGTGAAAAATGGATCAAATAATTTCACCATATCTTCTTGTTTGATTCCGGTCCCGGTATCAGAAATTTTGATTCGAATTACACAAATATGTCCATTCTCATCGGTATCTAAATATTCAAAGTTGCTGACTTCATTAGAATGACTGGAGAAATCCTTATCTATAATTTCAGTACTAACCGTTAAAGTTCCACCCCTTTCTTCCATAGCATGGCGGGCATTGTTTATTAAATTAAGGAACACTTGCCGCATTCGATTGGCATCAATTTTAATTTTTGGAATTTTAGGATCAAACGCGCGAGAAATATGGATGTTGTCTAAAAGAATATCATTCTCCATAATGGCTAATACCGATTCCAAGTCCTCATTTACATTGGAAAATTTCATTTCCATGTCTTCTTTTCTAGAGAACTTAAGTAATCCACCCACAATTTTCTCGATGCGTCCGATTTCTTCCATTATAGAATTCATATCATCATTGAGTCCTGAGTCCTCCCCTCTCTCAAGCATCAAGGCTTGAACGTGGCCAGAAATAATGTTTAGCGGATTTAGAATTTCGTGGCATACCCCTGCAGCTAATCGACCTATGCTTGCCAGCTTTTCAGATCGTAAAACCAGATCTTGAGCTTCATGTAATTCCACCATCGAATTTTGTAATTTTTCATTCGCAGCTTTAATATTGTCATTGGATTCTTTAAGCTGATCTTCCGCCGTTTTTCGCAATTCTTCTTCTTTATGAAGTTGCATTGCGAATCGAATAGATTGAAAAAGTGATTCAGAAGTCAGATTACTTTTGGTGCGATAATCGGTGGCGCCACATTTCATTGCCTCAACTGCAATTTCGTGGTTTCCATGCCCGGTTAGAAAAATGATGGGTATTGTAATTCCTTGTTGACGAACACTTCGGAGTAATTCAATTCCATTGGTTTCTCCCAATCTATAATCGAACATACACAGGTCGTACTTTTCTTGTTCCAGAATATCTAAGGTGGATTTGGGATTAAGGATGTGTTTGATTTTGGGTCGGGGTTCAAAGTCTCCTTCGACCATTAAATCTTTTATGAAAAACGCATCATCTTCGTCATCTTCCACTAATAAAATTTTTAATGATTCTTTATTCATTGCCTATAGATGGTTTGATTGATCAATGAGAAAAAAATGATTAACCTTAAAAACTAAAATGAAGAGATTGAAATACTCTTCTCATTAAGCCTTTTTTTTAAATGGAGTAAAAGGGTCGTAAGTCAAAAATGTAAAAACACGAAATTCAATTAAATGGATTCCCTATAAATAGTATAAGGGAATTAAGGAAGGACTTATAGAATATATTGTAAAATCGTGAATTGTGGATGTGGATTGTCTGAAATACCCAAAAGTTTTGATTTTTGGTATTTTATAAATCAGGATTTTCTTTTATATAGGTAACAATTTTCCGTGTGGTCGTTAACTAACCCTGCAGCCTGCATGAATGCGTAACAGATTGTACTCCCCACAAATTTAAATCCTTTTTTCTTTAAGTCCTTACTTAAAGTATCGCTGTCCGCAGTGGTTGCAGGCAAATCTACTAGTTTCTTAAACTTATTTTTAATGGGTTTTCCTCCAACAAATGACCAAACATATTTACTAAAAGTTCTGCATTCTTTTTTTATTTTTAGAAAGGCTTGCGCGTTTTGCCGAACTGAAAAAACTTTAAGTCGATTTCGAATAATTCCGGGATCGTTTAAAATTGTTTCAAGTTGTTTGTCAGTTAGTTTGGAAAGTTTTACCGGATCAAAATTGTAAAATGTTTTGCGATAGTTTTCTCGACGTTTTAAAATGGTTTCCCAGGATAATCCCGCTTGAGCCCCCTCCAGGCAAAGCAACTCGAAAAGTTTTTGATCATCTTTTAAAGGCCGTCCCCATTCCTTATCATGGTACTCCACGTACCAGGGTTTATCTAAGTTCACCCATTCGCACCGCTGTTTCACGTGATCCTCTCAAAATATAGTTCTAAAAAGTGATTAATTTCAGCAACTCTAATTAGGCATTTTCCTTTATTATGATCAACAGCAACCAAAGTCGGAAGACTCTTCCTTAAGGCATTTGATTTTTTCGTAGGTAAAAGCCCCAAGAGCTGCCCCCAATATGGTAAAAACCAAATAAATCCAAATTTGATGAACATTTCCAGAAATAATAGCGGGTCCTAATGACCTTGCCGGGTTCATGGAAGCACCGGTTAAAGGACCGCCAATAAAAGCACATAGGGTGACGGTAGATCCAATAGCAATCCCGGCAAACTCACCGATAGCTCTTGTATCAGTGGCCACGCTAATGATTACAAACATTAAAACAAAACTTAAAATAATTTCTAATCCTGATCCAATTATTAAGGAAGATTGCACCTGGGTCACTCCAAAACTATGAGCCTTACCCCAAATGATCCAATGAATACAAGATGCAGAGAGAGCTCCTAGTAATTGTCCGGTAATGTAACCGAAAACACGGTTCAAAGGAAATTTACGGGTAATGGAAAAAGCGAGTGTCACCGCAGGATTGAAGTGGGCGCCGGAAATATGCCCAACCGAATAAATCATAATGGAAATGGTCCCCCCAAAAATTAAAGGAACAATAAAATTGGGGAGCGCCTGAGGTTGCAATTCACTTAAAATAATGGCTCCACATCCAAAAAATACAAGAAAAAACGTTCCAATAAATTCTGCGATATACTGAGAATATTCATGAGGATGCTTCATGTTTCAGACCCATTTATAGAAAAAGTAAGATATTAAATAGTTAATTCGAGTTTCTTCGATAAATAAATTCTGTGATTATCTAACGAATATTAAAAAGCATATCAGGTTTGAGAATAGGAATAAACCGCTTCCACTCAGGAAGAAAAATTATCTAAAAAATACCTTGAAAATTTGGGTCTTATGAAAAGAAGGCATTGATTTTTTACGCTAAAACCGGTTTAATAGAATTTTCCCATATCCTGTAAATAATCAGCCACCGTAGCTCAGATGGTAGAGCAACTGATTCGTAATCAGTAGGTCAGCGGTTCAATTCCGCTCGGTGGCTCCATTATATCAATGGGCTATTATTTTTTTCTCAAAATTGATTTTTTTGTTAGTAGGTGAACAATTGGCAAGAGATTTCAAAGTTCCTGAAACAGCTTCAGACTTTTAAGGGAAATCAATTGGAAATCTCATTTTAGCTATCATCTTAATTAAATGGCGAAGTCCTCCAAAACTTTTTTCCTCAAAAACTGAATGAATAGTTTTATTCTGCTAATTTCGATTATTCTGTTTCTGGGTTTAAAATTTCCTGGCGCTAAAGAAAAGTCAATCCTGCCCCAATTTTTGATTATAAATATTCTATTCCTCTTGAAATAAATATCCGCAGGCATAATAGTAAAGGATGAGGACAGGTCCATGGGTTTCCTTTTCAAATGTCCCTGGTGTATTCAAATTAATTGGATTAGTTTTATTATGTCAATTGAGGGCAGGGGAATTCTTTATTTTGAGTTGGAATGCTTTTTTTAAGAAATAGTTTAAAATCCTTTTTGTTGCTCTTTAAAGCCTATTAAAATCAGTATTGTTAAATCATTCAAAATAAACTGGTTAACCCAATTTCGATTCAAATCTATCAAGCTCACGTTTTATCCCACCTGAAATGGGCTGGTTTTAGCCCAATACTTTCAAACACTTAAAAAAAAGTATTTGACAATTTTGGCATACTTCCTTATGTTTGGCATGAAGAATTAAAATTTGTCATATAGAATTTGATTTATCTTTTAATTCCGTTGATTGAGTCCGGCGGGAGGGAGAAAATCGGCATTAACTTTTTGTAATTATTAGGTTTATGTAATTTAAATACCTTAGCTTTACCATGCTCCATTTCCCTCCTCATCAAAATATAAGTTTACTATTTCCTAATTTATAGGTGATTCCAAATGAATAAAAGGTTGGTGTATCCGTTTCTTTTCTTGTGTTTAGTGATTCAAACTTTATTGGCTCCTCTAGATAGTGTTGCCCAAACTCTCAAGCGTGGTCCTTATTTGCAGCAGGGAACCTCCACCGGCATGATCATTAAATGGAGGGTGGCGGCTGAACAATCGGACTTGAATACGGTCTATTATGGAACGTCTCCTAAAAGTCTTTTGAGTTCCGCTGTGGCTATAAGCCCCACCAATTTGAATGTGGAAGGGACTGAACTCACCGAAATGGAAGCCACCTTATCCGGTTTGGCCGAGAACTCCGTGTATCACTATGCCATCGGAAATGCGGCAGGTCCGTTGCCGGAAACCTCGGCTCGGGGAACGTTTATTACCGCACCTGCCAGCGGAACAGCGCAAGCCACACGTATTTGGGTGCTGGGAAATTCTGGAACAGCGAATAACAACTCTGAAAATGTGAAGAACGGATTCCGCACGTATTCGCAATTACGCTCGCCTAATTTAATTTTGATGTTGGGCGACAATGCGATGACTGACGGAACGGATTCAGAATTTCAATCGGCACTGTTTGATCAATACGGGAACTATTTGCGCAATGCTCCTTTGTGGCCAACATTGGGCGATGCGGAAGGTAACAGTTCCGATTCATCAGCACAAACGGGATCATATTTTAATATTTTTAATCTGCCGAAAAATGCGGAAGCGGGTGGAGTGGCTTCCGGAACAGAGTCATATTACTCCTATGATTATGCCAACATTCATTTTGTCGTATTAAATTCCGCCGGCGCTGATCGGTCCCCGGGCAGTCCCATGCTAACTTGGCTGACCAGCGACCTGGCGGTTAACTCTCAGGAATGGACCATCGCCTACTGGCACCATCCCCCTTATTCGAAGGGCGATCACGATTCCGATACCGAAACCGAATCGAAAGAGATGCGGGAAAACGTCCTTCCAATTTTAGAAAAGTATGGTGTCGATCTTGTATTATCCGGACACAGCCACTCTTATGAACGCTCGGCGTTCTTAAAAAATCATAATGGAGATTCCGCCACGTTCAATGAAGCGACCCATCAGGTCAACGGCGGTAACGGACGATCTCTGCCCGAAGAAGGAGCCAATGGCGCTTATAGTAAATCCTTCGCCGATGGAAAAAAAGAAGCCAACAGCGGAACGGTGTATTCCGTGGTAGGGAGCTCCAGTTTGCTGGAAGAGGGAGCTTTGAACCATCCGGCGATGGTCGTTTCTCTCAAAAAATTAGGTTCGATGGTATTGGATATTACGGGCAATCGCCTGGAAGCTATTTTCCTCGATTCGATGGCACAAGTGGAAGACAAGTTTTCTATTGTCCATACCCCGGACGCTCAAGCTCCGCAAATTTTTGGAGCGCAGTCTTTAAATACTTCCACCGTGAACATTCAGTTCTCCGAGCCGGTGGAAAAAGATTCTGCCGAAGATGTTGCTAACTATTCTTTAAACAACGAGGCTACCCTTGTGTCTGCGACTCGTTTAGACGATCCGCGTGTAGTGCAGTTGGTGACATCGGAACTGGATCCAAGTTCACTTTCTATTCTAAATGTGGTCAACGTCAAAGATGAAACCGCGCAAGTTGGCATTGCCGCTCCCGGCATCAACGTCAAATTTGTTCCGAATATTTCCACGTCGATGCAGCAGGGCGTTTTGCCTGATGAAAATTACTCAGGGGCGCAAGACGCATACGTAAACTCGTCAGACCCGGAAACGAATTATGGCGAGGCGGCTTCTCTTTCTGCATGGAACAGCGTGGACGAAACCGGGGATGCTTCCCAATCCTTTGCTCTTCTGCAGTGGAATTTGTCCTCTGTGCCCGAAGATTCTGTGGTTCAATTCGCCAACCTTTCAGTCCATGTGACCGAAGCCAGCTCCGGACAAAGTTTTCTTTACGAGGCGAAAACACCCTGGAAAGAAGGAACGGTGAATTGGAACACCTTCGCGGATCCGACCACCAAGGGCGATACCATTTTGGGCACCCTGGAGCCCGGGGATGCCGGCAGCCATACCATTCACTTGAATCAAGCGGGACGGCAACTGGTTCAGGATTGGATTGATGGTAACATTGCCAATAACGGATTTATCTTGCAGGGAGACGCCACGGAAGATCTATTAAGTTTTGCTTCCAGTGAAGCGGCCACGTTGGAGGACCGTCCTCGATTACAGGTTTTGGTGACCACCGCTCAAGGAGATGAAATTTCGAAGGAACTTGGGTTGGATCAAACAGTCGATCACGAAGAGGGCGAGGGAACCGGTGGAGGAAATGACGACGAAGTGGCCGCCATGAAAGAGTTCACCGTACTCAGCAAAACCGGTAAAAAGATTGTTTATGACGAAGCGGAATTGGAAATCGAAAAAACCTCTCTGGAAAACGATACCAACATTTCCATCACGCCATTGAAGCAAGACGACCTGCCAAAGCTGGACCCGGGCATGGTGAATGTGACCAAGGGACCGCGCAAAGGGTATCGCTTTCTGCCGCACGGACAAAGATTCAAAAACAAAATCAAAATTAAATTGCCGTATGACCTGGCAAAGCTTCCGGCGGGCAAAAAAGCAGCGGACATTCGAACTTACTTTTTTGATGATGAAGTCGGCCAATGGAAAAAACTGGAAAGAGTTCAAGTCGATGCCAACAGTCAAAAAGTGATCAGTAACACCAACCACTTCACAGATATGATTAACGCCGTGGTCACGGTCCCCGATTCACCGCAGACCGCTTCGTTTAATCCGACACAGTTGAAGGACATCAAAGCCGCCGACCCCGGAGCGAAGATCAATCTCATTGAAGCGCCGCAGGCCAATAACATGGGAGACGCGCGGGTCAGTTACCCAATTGAAATTCCACCGGGACGCAACGGCATGCAGCCGCAGTTAGCGGTGCAATACAACTCTTCCGGCGGTAACGGCTGGATGGGTGTCGGTTGGGATCTGCCGATGCAAACGGTTTCCATCGATACGCGATGGGGTGTGCCGCGGTACAGTTCCACCGAAGAAACCGAAACGTATTTGTTAAATGGCGAACAGCTCACTCCCGTAGCTCATCGCGATACGCTGCAGCCTCGTACGGCGGAGAAGATTTTTCATACGCGAATTGAAGGACAGTTCCGGAAAATCATTCGCCACGGCGACCTGCCCGACAATTATTGGTGGGAAGTGATCGATAAAAACGGAACAAAGTTTTTCTATGGCGGTGGTCCGGACACCAACGGCGGCGCTGGAGGACCGACGACCAACTCGACTTTAGTGGACGCCAGTGGCAACATCGGGAAATGGTCTCTAAGAGAAGTTCGCGACACCAACGGCAACTTCACGAAGTACACCTGCGTGCGTGAATCCGACAGTGGGTTGGGCGATGGCACCGGTGGCGTGCAGGGCTCGCAGTTGTATTTGCAGACGATCACCTACAGTGGACATGGAGCTACGGAAGGGCTTTATAAAGTCGAATTTTCTCGCGAAAGCGAGCTCACCAATCCGGTGCGTCGACCGGATGCGATGATCGATGCGCGGCTTGGATTTAAAATGGTGACGGCTGATCTGTTGAGAATCATCGAAGTGTCCTTCAACAATCAACCGGTGCGCAGTTATCGGTTCGATTACACCGAAGGTGCATTCCGCAAAACGTTGTTGGAAAAAGTTTCGCAGTTTGACGAAAACGCTAACCCGTTCGATACCGCAGCCATTCCTTTCAACTTCCACAACTTCGAATATTTCGACGAAGCGCGGACCAGTGCTGGTCTTTATAAGGGTTTCGATGGTTCCTTTGAATGGAATACGCAAAACGACAGTGTTAAAGCCAGTGGATTGTCCGGAAGTCTGACGCCGCTGGATGCCAGTGCGGTCAGCGGCCTGGAAGGCTTTAACTTTGGCGGCCATTTTTATCTCGGAATTGGGTTTGAGGAGGTTAAGGATGCCACCCTGGGTCCCAAAGTCGGATTTAGCTCCGGAGAAACGGAAGGGGTTCTGGCGCTGGCCGATATTAACGGCGATGGTTTGCAGGACAAAGTATTTCGCAGTGGCAGCATTATTTATTACCGACCGAATCAATCCGGAGCAGACTGTAACAACGCCCAATTGGATGGAAGCTCGGCTCCCGGTAGTTGTACGGTGTTTGGGGATAGATTTGTGGTCGCCAATTTACCGGATATCTCTCTTGAACGTTCGTTTATGGGGTCGTACGGCCTGGAAGCTTATATCGGGTACAGCGGGGCCACGGGATTTTTGGGATTTAACTACAGTAACACCATCGTCGAGTCTCCTATTTTCTTCAGCGATGTTAATGGGGACCAGTTACCGGATTTAGTTCGTAACGGCGGAGTTTTGTTTAATCATATCGATCCCGGTACCGGTCATCCGGTATTTACGGCCAATAGCTCCGATACCACTTATCCCATCGGACCAGGCACTGTAGATGCCGCAGGCCTTTTGGAGAATTTTCAGGCGCTCTTTGAACAGCAGATCGATAACTTTCCGCTCATCGACAACCTGAGAAAATGGGTCGCGCCGTTTGACGGGCAAATCCAAATCACCGGAGACGTGGCTCTGATCGAAGACACCAGTCCCGAACGCGCCGATTACACAACCGCCGATGGCGTGCGTGTTGCCATTCAGCATAACGGCAGTGAACTTTGGTTTGCCACCATTGCGGAAACCGATTACACGGCTAAAACTCCAACCGGGGTCGGCGCTATCAATGTGTCCAAAGGCGATATCATTTATTTCCGCGTCCAGTCTGAATTCGATGGCGCGTATGATCAGGTCAGTTGGGACCCGAACATTCAATACCTGGGTGTGGTTTCCACAATCGATCCGAATAATTTAGATGCGTATGCCTATCAGGCCAGCAACGATTTTGTTTTATTCGACAGCCGCGGTATCAATGTAGCCATGCCGTTTAATGGCACCGTTAGTATTGAAGGAGCTCTGGAAAAACTGGGCACCACGTCGGATGACGTTACGGTTGAGATTCTTAAAAATGGATCGGTCATTGCCACGCAAACGCTTGCATGGGATTTGACAGGATCCATTGTGTTTAATGAAACGGGTATTGCGGTGCTCAAGAATGAGTTTGATACCAATGGAATGCAAACTCAATTCGCGGATAAGTTTGAAGCGCGAATTATCATTGATTCGCCCATCGATTTGGGTCAGCTTCGTTGGCTTCCGACGAACCCCTTGCGTGTTTATTTTACCGCGTCGCCGGATCTTCCCAATATCAATGACGAAAACGGAAATCCACTGGTGAATATTAATCTGTACCCGGGAACGGATCTCTATCCGGAAAATGACCTCACCGCACCGTTGGTTCCGTGGGTGGCTCCGCTGCCCATGACTCAAACGTATACCGTCACACCGGCACTAGCCGCAAGCGGCGGCAGCAGCGTTCAGGATGTGGTGGTGACGGTTAAACGTAATGGCGACCGCGTCGCAAAACATCTGTTCTCTGACGGTGCTTTCACAATTAGCGCAGCGCAGAACGATCAACTGTTTTTTGAGTTCACCACACGCGATCCCGATTTATTCGGCAACCTCACGCAAATGGCCATCACCGTGACCTATACTGATGGAGGCGGGGTTACGCAAATGGTTCAGGTGCCGGTAGCTTTTAATTATCCGGAACAGTTGACCATTCTTTCTCAACGGTATCGAGGATGGACGACTTTCGGATATAACGGTAATCGTGATCGCGCAACTCAACCGATCAACATCACGCAGAATGATCTGACCTTAAATCATTTGGCCGCAGTGAATATCAATGATCTGATTCAGGAATTACAGGGTGAGGTGGATTCAGGAAACCCGGATCCTTCCATTATAGACCAGTACAAAATTAATTTACTTCCGTTCAACGTGGATATAGCGGATCAAAGATGGGAAGGAACGGATGATAACCTGTGGACCAACAGCAACACTCAAAGCAGTTCCCGCAACGGGCCGGATTATATTTTTGTGCCGGACAGTAATTCTTTCGCCGGGGCTTCAGCGGTTTCCCGATTGAGTGTGTCAACGCAATTAGGTTTGGCGGGAAGTTTAAGCTTTGTGGGTGTTGGCGGTTCCACTTCGGTATCGAACTCCGAGTCCCGCGCCATCCTCGACTTTAGAGATTTAAACGGTGACCAGTTCCCTGATGTTGTGGCTCACGGTTTAGGGGTTCAGTTCTCCCCCATGATCGGGGGACTCAGTGGTGGACGGATTGGCGTCGGATTGGGTGACGACAATCAGGAAACTATTGGAGAATCTTTTAGCATAGGTGTGAGTGGAAACTTTTCCGATCAACCGGGCGACAACAAAAGTGAACAGGGCGCCAAAGCGCATGTGGGAAGTAGTGGCGGCAATACGGCGCAACAAATGCCCAGCTTCGGTTTTGGCGCGAATATCACTTCGGCCAGCGGGGAATCTTATATTGAATACGATTTCCAGGATATAAACGGCGATGGTCTGGCGGATCGAATTCTTTTCAGCGAAAACAATGAAACTATAGCGGTGCAGTTTAATCTGGGTTACGCATTTTCTGCTCCTGAGTTGTGGGGGGATGCGTTTATCAACTTCAGTGAAAATGAAACGCTGTCCGGTGGAATCAGCTACAACGACGGTGTTTACGGATGGGCCGGCGGAATTAACGGCAGTCTGGGTAATTCCCGTTCTTTAAAGTCTTTGCAGGATTTGAATGGTGACGGCCTTCTGGATCGACTTTATATCGTTGAGAACGGAAGTGATATGGATATCTTTGTTCAATTCAACACGGGGAACGGTTTTACCGCAACGGCATACCATTTGCCGACCGGTCTGCCGGATAAAGGGTTTGCCAAAACCGTCAATGCCGCTCACGGCGGTGGATTGTATTTACAATATGGCTTTTGCTACTTTGTTTGTATCGTATTCAATCCCGGCGGTAACTTTGGTGTGAATATGGCGCGGGTGGAATCCACCATCATCGATGTGAATGGAGACGGCTATCCGGATCATCTGTTCAGCACCGATGACGACGAATTGCATGTAGCGCGCAACCTGCACAACCGCACCAACATTCTCAAACATATCAGCCGACCCTTGGGCGGTACCATTGATATTGAATATCTGTTAAGCGGTAATACTTATGACCAGCCGCAAAGTCGTTGGGTGATGAGCCGTGTCAAAGTGTTCGACGGTTTCGTCGGCGACGGAGTAGATACCCAGGTGATGACTTACGAATACGAAGACGGATTTTTCCATCGCCAGGAACGTGAGTTCTACGGTTACCGAACGGTTATCGAAAACGATTGTGACAGCACTAACGATCCGGATGTGACCTGCGACAGCAATAACAGCAGCGGCAACCTCTACCGAACCGTCACGCGAAAATTCATCAACGACTTGTATTACAGCAAGGGCTTGATGGAAGAAGAGGTGATTGCCGATGCTTCCGGCAACCTATTCATTGAAACGATCAATGAATACCTGCTGCGTGATATCAATACCGGCAACGCCCTGGTGGTCACTAACGACCCGAACGATGTGAACCAGCTCACAGCTACGGTGTTTCCGGAATTGGCCCGCGTCGATAAGTTTTTCTACGAAGGCCAGGCTACCGCGCAAAAAACCACGCACATGACGTATCAGTACGACACGCTCGGCAATGTCATCCGTTTCTTTGATGCCGGCGATACCGGTGCGCAGGATGATGTCGAAGCGATCATCGGTTACTTTAGTGATTTACCGAACTACATCGTTGGTAAAGCAGACAGCATTCTGGTCAACGGAAATACGGTCGAGTTCCGTCGCCGTGAAGCGGATATCCAACCCGGCACCGGCAACCTGCTGCAGGTGCGTCAGTACCTGGCGAACGGTACACCAGCGGTGACCGATCTCGCTTACGATGCGTTCGGGAATATCGCCAGCGTCACCGGTCCGCTCAATCTCAATGGCCAGCGTTATCAAATCGATTACCTATACGACAGCACGGTGAATACTTATGTGACCAGTATCACCGACAGTTTCGGTTATAACTCGACGGCGACGTACAATTTGCTGTACGGTCTGGTGGAAAACACCACCGACATCAACGGCAACGCGATTGATCGTACCTACGATGCTGTGGGCCGTGTCGATACCATCACCGGTCCGTTCCAAACCGGTACCGGCAATGCCACCATCACTTTTGAGTACCATCCGAAGGTGACGGATACCGATCCGTTGTCCTGGGCGTTAACGCAGCATATCGATGTGTTCCGTAACGTCAACGATCCGATTGAAACGGTGCTGTTCACCGACGGTCTGAAGCGTGTACTGCAAACCAAAAAAGACCTGGCGCTGCACGTGGCCGAAGGATCACCGACGCAGGATGTCATGACCGTATCCGGTCGTGTGATTTTCGATTTCGTCGGCCGCACCATCAACCAGTACTATCCGGTGACCGAGAGCCTCGGTAACCAGGGTGTGTTCAATGCAAATTTTGATACGGTACAACCGACAGTGATGTCTTACGACATTCTGGATCGGAATCTGCAAACCACTATTCCGGATAACACCAGTACGAGTATGGCATACGATTTCGGTAACGATCGTGCGGGCGATCCGCAGTTCCGCACCACGGTGACCGATGCCAACGGTATTGTGAAGCAGACGTTCCGCGACGTGCGTAACTTGATCACTTCGGTGAAGGAGTTTAATAACGCTGGCAGTCAGATTCTGTGGACCAGTTACGTTTACGATCCGCTGAAACAAATCACGCAGGTGGTGGATGATCTCAACAACAGCACCAACGTGGAGTACGATAACTTTGGTCGGCGTACGGTGATCAATAATCCGGATACGGGTCGCACAGAAACTCAGTACGACCTGGCATCCAACGTCACGGCACGGATCACGGCGAACCTGCAGGCGGCAGGTCAGCAGATTGCGTACAACTACGATTTCAACCGCCTGTCGACCATCACTTACCCGCAGTTCACAGAAAATAATGTAACCTACGTTTACGGGGCACCAGGCGCACCGGATAACCGCGCCAATCGTATTGTGACGGTCAGTGATGAATCGGGCAGTGACGAACGGTTCTACGATGTCCTCGGAAACGTGGTGAAATCGATTCGGTCGATTGATTCCGATACCCAGGGAACCGGTGGACCACCGGAGGTGTACACCACCGAGTTTGTGTACGATACCTGGAACCGTTTGCATGAGTTGACGTACCCGGATACGGAAGTACTGACCTATCACTACGACTCCGGCGGATTAGTCCACGATGCTTCCGGTGTCAAAGGTGCCTTCCCTTACGCTTACTTCAATAAACTGGAGTACGACAAGTTTGAGCAGCGCAAGTTCGTCGAGTACGGCAACGGAGTCAAAACCACGTACGCTTACGATCCGTTAGACCGTCGTCTGTTTACGTTGAAGTCGGTGAAACCGGATACCAACTTCTTCCAGGATCTGCTGTACACCTATGACGATGTGGGGAATATTCTGCAATTGCAAAACCTGGCGGCCGTGAACCATCCGAATCAAATTGGTGGCGCAACGACGCAGAACTACCAGTACGACGATCTGTATCGTTTGACTCATGCTGATGGGGAATGGACTCCGGGTACCGGTAAGAAACATCTGTACGACCTGGATATGGGTTACAACACGATTCATAATATCCAGTTCAAAGACCAGATGCATACGCAGTTGAAGTCGTCGGGTCAACCGGTGGTGCAGCAGAAGACCACGTATAACTTTGTGTACGGCTACACCGGACCGCATCCGCATGCGCCGACAGCCATTGGCGATCGCACGTTCACGTATGATGCCAACGGCAACCAAACCGGCTGGACACATAACAGCAATGGAACCCAGCGGACGATCACCTGGGACGAAGAGAACCGCATTCAGGGAATCTCGGATAACGGTGATTTGAGTACGTATAAGTACGATGATACGGGTCAACGTGTCATTAAATCGACGTCTCAAGGCGAAACCGTTTATGTGAACCGTTGGGTGACAGCGCGTAACCGTGATGTGGGCACGAAACATGTGTTCGCAGGACAAACGCGTGTGGTTTCCAAGTTGGCCAAGCAGGAAAGAAACGGTCAGATCATTGAAGAGAAGGATCTGTTCTATTACCATCCGGATCATTTAGGCAGTAACGGGTATGTGACGGATGTGGATGGAGCGATTTATCAGCACCACGAGTTCTTCCCATTTGGGGAAACGTGGATTGAAGAGACCGGCAACACTCAACCTGCGCCTTACCTCTTCACCGGAAAGGAACTGGATGAAGAGACGAAATTGTATTACTATGGAGCCAGGTACTTTGACCCCAGAACTTCCGTGTGGCAAAGTCCGGATCCGATTTTGGGTAGATATTTACCTACTAGAATATCTGAAATAGATAGCAACCTTCCAGGATTTGGAGGTGTATTCAATGCACTCAACCTTGGACTTTATAGTTACGCAAATAATAGACCTATTGTCTTAAAGGATCCGGATGGAAATTTTGCTTGCGCAGGCCTTTGCATTGCGACGGGAGCTGCGATACTATGGATAGGTGATAAAGTCTATGCAGCTTATGAAGCGAAACAGGACTACGATGCGATTCAGGCAGGCCAAAAAACTACCGGTGAGGTTGTTGCCGATAGGTCCACTGAATATGTTGCTGGAGCATTAGCAGGTGCTGCGGGAAGAGTTACTGTTAAAGTTGGGAAAAAGCTTTATAAAGCTGGAAAAAAACTTTTTAAAGGGAATTCTGGTCAAACCGCTGGAAAAAAATTCTGGAATAAATCTACTAATTTTAAAGGAAATAAAGTTTTCCAACGTGATGATCTAATCAATCCAAAGTTAGTGGATGATCGTGGTCGCACTAATATTGAAAGAATGAAAAAAGGACTTGCACCGATTGGCCCAGACGGTAAATCAATTAATTTGCACCATATGACTCAAGATCAAGGTGGAGCCCTTGCAGAGGTAACAGAAACTTTTCATAAAGAAAATAGCAAAGTTCTCCACATCAATCCGAATACGGTGAAGTCAGGTATTGATCGACCTACTTTTGATAAATGGCGATCAGAGTATTGGAAATCGAGAGCGGAGGATTTTTAAAAAGACAAAATGAGTTTACAAGATTTAGAAAAAGCATTTAAATTAATAGAAGAGAATGGAGGGGGCGATTTTGAAGGAGAAAAAAGTGTTGCTCTTATTAATAAAGCTGAAAAAGCATTGGAATTATCATTTCCTCCAACCTATAAAAAATTTCTGAGTACTTTAGGTTGTGGGGATATTGCTGGCCTAGAGTTTTATGGTCTTATTCGCGAGGAATTTGAAAATTCTAGTGTTCCAAATGCTATATGGCTGACCCTTGATGAAAGAAAATCGGGATTGCCCAAAAACTTAGTAATAATTGGATCAACAGGAGATGGTCTTTATTATGCCCTTGATACAGATCATGTTAATGCTAATAATGAGGAATGCCCGGTAGTTTCTTATGGACCAGAAGGTAATACCGAATTGATTGCCGACGATTTTGGATGTTTTTTGCTTACAAAATTACAAAGTGTTTTAAATTAATTAAGCTTTGTTTAGTTGATCCATTCCGTTGAGATAGTCCCTTTTGATTTCCGAGTTGTTTCCACTCTTTTCTTCTATTTATGGGAGTATTGCTGCAGCTAGCAGCAATGTCGACTGATTATCCGAAAATTAAGTAACATTACTCACCTTCTCATTTCTATCATTTTGTAACGATCCTATATTAATCTTACCTGCGGAGGTTCTCCGCCATGTGTTCGCAGGACAAACGCGTGTGGTTTCCAAACTGGCGAAGCAGGAAAGAAACGGCCAGATCATCGAAGAGAAGGATCTGTTCTATTATCATCCGGATCATTTAGGCAGTAACGGGTATGTGACGGATGTGGATGGAGCGATTTATCAGCATCACGAGTTCTTCCCGTTTGGCCACTCGCCGTGGAGACAGTAGCATTTTTGATCTTACCCTTCATATCCTATCGTTTACAAACTTTTGAGAATTAATTTTTCCTCCAGGTGTCACCTGGTGGATTGAGGAAACCGGCAACACTCAACCTGCGCCATACCTCTTCACTGGAAAGGAACTGGATGAAGAAACCAAGCTCTACTACTACGGTGACCCGCGCACTCAAAACATTTCCCATTTTTAGTCTATCTTTATAGGTTCTATCCACCCATATTTTTCTTGATTCGCTTTATTGGAAGCGGTAGGGTTGATTTCATATTTTCTAATTAAATCAAGGTTTGTTGGATGGGTGACAACGTTCAGGGAGACAAAATAGTAGGCGATAAAGTCGGGCGCGATAAAATCGTTCATAATTATAACATTCCCCTTGCCGAGCACAGAGCGGAACTGGAAAAAGAGATTCGAAACTTTCGTGAGCAGTTGAAACAGGAATATGAAAAAGGACAGCAACGGGATCAGGAAAAAATAGAACTTCTAGAAAAGATTGCAAGTCATGCAGAAGCCCGACTACAAAATGTCCAACAAGATTTAGAAAACACCAAACAGCTTTTAGCCGAAGCCACCGAAGCCCTAGAGCGACAACCCTCCATTCCTAAAGAACAGTTAGCGGAAGCCGAAGCTCAACTCAAGAAAGGAAAATCCGAAAAAGCCGAACAATTATTCCAGCAGGCTTTGGACCAAAGTACCGATGCCATTGAACTGGCTGCCGAGGCCGCCTACCAACTCGGAAAGTTAGCGGAAAATAAAATTAACTATCAAAAAGCTTTGGATTATTGCGAGCGCGCTGCTCAATTAGTTCCGGATAATGAGTTATATCTAAACAACACTGGCTTTCTTTTTAAAACTCTCGCTAAATACGACAAAGCTATTGAATATTATGAAAAAGCGACAGAGAATTGGAGAAAATCCTTTGGTAATTTCCATCCCAACGTAGCCATTGGTTTGATAAATCTGGGTGCAGTATGGAGAGCTAAAGGTGAGTATGACAAAGCTATAAAATATAATGAAAAATCCTTATCAATATTGTTGAAGACTTTGGGAGAACAGCATCCCGAAGTGGCTATTACTTGGAACAATCTAGGAGAAACTTGGAGAGAAATGGGGGAAGACGATAAAGCGATTAAGTACTTGAGAAAAGCGATTGATTTCTGGAGAAAATATTTTGGTGATGAATATCCCAAGGTTGCAATTGGCTGGAACAACTTAGGATTGGCATTTTACAATAAAGGAAACTCTGATAAGGCTATTGAGTATTTTGAAAAAGCTTTAACAAGTAATATCAAAAACTTCGGCCAAAATCATCCTAGTGTTGCCGACGTTTGGAATAACATGGGGTCGGTTTGGAACACCAAAGAAAATTATGAAAAAGCACTTAAATATTATGGAAAAGCAACCGAGAGTTGGAGAAAATCTTTTGGCGATAACCATCCCAACGTGGCCACAGGTTGGAATAATCTAGGAACTGCTTGGTCAGGTAAAGGAGAGTACGACGAAGCCATTAAATATCATAAGAAAACTTTAATAGTTTTATTAAAAATTTTTGGAGAAAAGCATCCTAATGTTGCTGCAACTATGAGCAATTTGGGAAAAGCTTATTTTAATAAAGGGAAATGTGAAAAAGGGATTGAATATTACGAAAAAGCGTTAAATATTTTTCGGAATACTTTAGGGGGAAACCATAGTAAAACTAAAATTACGAAAAGAAGTATTGCCATATTGCGTGAAAAACTCAATCAGTTTAAACAGGCTGAAAAATTAAAAAATAGAGGACTTTAAGGAAAAGAACATGTCAGGCTTTATTGACAGAATGTACGAGGAAAAATTGGAAAGCCAAAAACGGCGGGCCGAATTTAATGTCAAGAAATTCCTCTTTGTAAGCTCTTTGTTTTCTCTCGGAGCGGCTAAGTTTTTCGCTGAATACGATCTAACTTTGGTCCTCTTTATTGTTCCAGCCGTTTCTATTTGTTTTGACCTGATGATTCTTGGTGAGGATTATGGTATTAAAAGAATCGGTGCGTTTGTTTTAAAATATTGTTAGGGAACATTGGATTCAGATTGGGAAAAGTGGTTACCGTCAAGAAGAGACATGTTGGGTCCAGCGTCACGCTGGCGGGACAGCGTGTCATTAAATCGACATCTCAAGGTGAGACGGTGTATGTGAACCGCGTTGGGTGACGGCGCGTCACCGTGATGTGGCCGACTCGCCGTCGGGGGCAGCAAAACTTTCTTAACTTTCCTTCCCATTCCTATTCTTTTTTAATGATCGAAAAATAATCTTACCTGCGGAGGTTCTCCACCCGGATCATCTAGGCAATAACGGTTATGTGACGGATGAAGATGGTGCCATTATCAGCATCACGAGTTCTTCCCGTTTGGGGAAACGTGGATTGAAGAAACCGGCAACACTCAACCTGCCCCCTACCTCTTCACCGGCAAAGAGTTGGATGAAGAGACGAAATTGTATTACTATGGAGCCAGGTACTTTGACCCCAGAACTTCTGTGTGGCAAAATGCTGATCCAGTAATGAATCGATATCTACCAGGGCGAGGAGAAATTATAAATCTTAGCCGTCCAACTTTGGGTTTTTGGAATGTCCAATTTAGAAACTTAACTGGAATGGGAGGTGTTTATAATTCCTTAAATTTAGGTATGTATTCTTATGGTCATCAAAATCCTATTAAATTTATTGATCCCGATGGAAACTCCACTTTTATTAATGCTGATGGTGATGTGGTAAGTGTTTCCAATGATAACGATCTAGGAGTGTACCAATCTAATTTATCTGGAAACCAACATGGACCTGTTTCGAAAAATAATAAAATTGGGGAAACGTACTTTTGGGATTCGTTTACTGATGGAAAAGGTAATGCCAAAGGACATATAAATGTCAAGAAAGATATTACAACTGATATTCATAGTTTAGCAAAGAAAGCAGAAGGTATGAGCTTACCTGGCTTAGCTTTAGAATCAAAGGACAATGGATCTTTAGACATTAAAAGATCTTTCCCAAATATTAATTCACAAGATAAGGCTCAAGAAGGATTTTTATTTGATGGTAAGTATATAACTTTAAGAGATGGTGGTAATATTTTATATGGGATTAATACTCAGAAAAAGGGTTTGAGCTTAGATAGTGCAATGAAATCAGCAGGAGGTTATCAGCAATTTGGTTTAACAGGGGCTTTACTTGGTTTAATGGGAGTAGAGTTTGGACCGGCACCATACTTTGGTGAAGACGCAATTAGTGGTTCAAGAATTGACTTTGGTTTTAAATTGGCACCATCGATAAAATAGCAATCTCAATAGTTTAAGTTATGTGGAAAGTTATAAAAATAGTTTTTTTATCTTTTATTGGATTTTTAATTTTTTCTACTTTTGTTTTTATAATTTGGGTTGGGGGTATCAAAGAATTTTTTATATATTTTCGACCTATGTCTACGGATGCAGAATTGATGGAAAATTTCCAAACTAATCGGTCAAAATTTTTTGAATTACAAGATATGTTAAAAGAAGATCAAAATCTCATTTTTTTAAATTATAAAAGGATATGTGTTGGTCCATTGGATGCATATTTTTGTGGATCTGATTCTGAGTTTGTCTCGGAAAATCGTTATAAAAATACCGGAATTTCCCAATCACGTATCGAAAAATATAGGAACTTGTTTGATCAATTGAACATAATAGGAATATCAACTGGACAGAATCGCAAAGAATTTGTTTTTACAAGCTTTACTGAAAGTTTTTTTTCTGTGCACAGCAAAACAAAGGGTTATCGATATATTGAAAACAAATCCGAAAATATTGATTTCGAAATTAAACCCTCCTTGGATGAGCTTTCTAAAATCCATGGTTATCGAACCGGCTTGCGGGAAATTGAAAGTAATTGGTATATATTTTTTCAAGGTTATTAATAAAGTATTCCGGATTTGATTGAAAGATTATAAATTTTCAATCATTTTTTACCCATCCTTCCTTTCTGGTTTCATTGTTACACAGGGGACTGGCAGCTACTTTCCATAGAGGCAACTACTCTATTTAATTCTCAAACAAAAAAATATTTCGCAATCCCAAAGAATAAAATCAATTCCGATGGAACAAGCCTGTTACATATCTGTTTTAATTTTTATTGGGTTGGCCTATTTGGTTACTGAAAAAATAAAAAACTCATTTAAAAGATGGTTTTGGTTTATCAATCTTTCAATGATTTTTATTTTCGTCTATATTTTTATTCTGGGATTATATTTGTTGTGGTACCCCCCTAGTGGATTGGATGTATATCCATCAAAAATAATGTCAGAGATATGGGGAAGAATTTTAGGTTACGTGGTTTTACCCATAAACCTAGTTTATCTATATTTTTATTTGAAAAAGAAAATAAAAAAATATAATCCAACGGTATTGTGAAACAAACCTTCCGCGATGTGCGTAACTTGATCACTTCGGTGAAAGAGTTTAACAATGCGGGCAGTCAGATTCTGTGGACCAGTTACGCTTACGATCCGCTGAAACAAATCACGCAGGTGGTGGATGATCTCAACAACACCACCAACGTGGAGTATGACAACTTTGGTCGGCGTACGGTGATCAATAATCCGGATACCGGTCGCACCGAAACTCAGTACGACCTGGCGTCCAATGTCACCGCACGCATCACGGCGAATCTGCAGGCAGTTAGTCAGCAGATCAGCTATAACTACGATTTCAATCGCCTGTCCACCATCACCTATCCGCAGTTCACAGAAAATAATGTGACTTACGTTTACGGTGCACCGGGTGCTGCGGATAACCGCGCCAATCGTATTGTGACGGTCAGTGATGAATCGGGCAGTGACGAACGGTTCTACGATGTATTGGGCAACGTGGTGAAATCCATCCGTTCGATTCTCTCGGACACACAGGGAACCGGTGGACCGCCGGAGGTGTACACTACCGAGTTTGTGTACGATACCTGGAACCGTTTGCATGAGCTGACTTACCCGGATACGGAAGTGTTGACCTATCACTACGACTCCGGCGGGTTGGTTCACGATGCTTCGGGTGTCAAAGGTGCCTTCCCTTACGCTTACTTCAATAAACTGGAGTACGACCACTCGCCGTGGGGGCGACATGATCTTGAAAAGTTTCTGGGGATTCGGCGGGCTGTTAAATCATCGTAAATTTATTTTGCCTCCAACCACTAGGTTGGTTCGAACAGCGCAAGTTCGTCGAGTACGGCAACGGAGTCAAAACCACGTACGCTTACGATCCGTTAGACCGTCGTCTGTTTACGTTGAAGTCGGTGAAACCGGATACCAGCTTCTTCCAGGATCTGCTGTACACCTATGACGATGTCGGTAACATTCTGCAGCTGCAAAACCTGGCGGCAGCTGACTCGCCGTCAGGGGCAAGATAATTTTCTTAACTTTCTCTTCCATTTCTATCGTTATTTAATAATTCAAAATTAATTTTACCCGCGGAGGTACTCCGCCCGAACCAAATGGGTGGCGCGACGACGCAGAACTATCAATACGACGATCTGTATCGGTTGACACATGCCGATGGGGAATGGATTCCGGGTACCGGCAAGAAACAGTTGTACGACCTGGATATGGGCCGGCCTGAGGCCGGAAGCAACATTACTCTTCGATGGATTTCTTGCTAAAAAATACCTGAAAATCTTTTCCGATTTAGTTTTACCCGCTGACCCCTCGCACATAAATGCTATCAGCGGTGATGCGCCGCGACCAGATGCATACGGAGTTGAAGTCTTCGGGTCAACCGGTGGTGCAGCAGAAGACAACGTATAACTTCGTTTATGGATACACCGGCCCGCATCCGCATGCGCCGACGGCGATTGGAGACCGAACGTTCACATACGATGCCAACGGCAACCAAACCGGCTGGACACATAACAGTAATGGAACCCAGCGGACGATCACCTGGGACGAAGAGAACCGCATTCAGGGAATCTCGGATAACGGGGATCTGAGTACTTATAAGTATGATGATACGGGTCAACGTGTGATCAAAAGCACGTCACAGGGAGAGACGGTGTATGTGAACCGTTGGGTGACAGCGCGTAACCGTGATGTGGGCACGAAACATGTGTTCGCAGGACAAACGCGTGTGGTTTCCAAGTTGGCCAAGCAGGAGCGCAACGGTCAGATCATTGAAGAGAAGGATCTGTTCTATTATCATCCGGATCACCTCGGTAGTAACGGGTATGTGACGGATGTGGATGGAGCGATTTATCAGCACATTGAGTTCTTCCTGTTTGGCCACTCGCCGTGGAGGCGACATGATTTTTGAAAAGTTTCTGGGGATTTGGTGGTCTGGTAAATCATTAATAAATAGTGTATTTAAGGGATATCACTTGAAAATCAAGAGTTTATAATTTTCGTTTTTACTCATTCGTTTTCAGTAAGTCAGCGGTTGAGGTCAGCTTGGTGCCCAAATAATTACATAAGTTAAAAGGTTTATCTTTTAAATAGTGACCGGGTTGTCTATCATGTTATGAAAAAAATTTAAAATTGTTTACACAAGGAATTGAAAAATGACCAAAGTTGGTAAATACATGAGCAACACTCTTTATACAACCACCCCAGATCAATATGCCTATAAAGCTTTGGATGAAATGTACAAAAACAAAGTAAATGCACTTTTAGTGAAGGAGGGTGGAGATTATGTCGGAATTTTTACCAAGACGGATTGGATGATCCTGGCGTTAAAGGGGGAGTGCGATCCTAACTCCGTCAAGGTTTCTACTTTGATGACGAAAATTGAGAGTACTGTTGATAAAGATCAGACCATTGCCGAGGCAAGTGCTCTTATCGAAAAAAAGAAAGTGCGCCACCTTCCTGTGACGGACAAGGGGGAGATTGTGGGGATGTTTTCAGTAAAAGATATGGAAAAATATTATCTAGACCTGCATAAGAAAACGGATTTTTGACTCATTTTGACTATTAATTAGTTCCGATTCTTAATCAGTAGGATAGAGACCCAACTCCGTTTGGCGGCTCCATTTTTACAATTCATTAAATGATTAAAACTGTTTTTAGACCACTTTTTGCAAATTTCCTTTGCTTAAATGCGTTATATTAATATGTAAACGGGAAACGCTTTTTAACACTAATTGTGAAACTTTTCGAACAAGCTGGTGCGAAACTTTTTAGAAAATTCAACAGACAAAAGTTTTTTTGCGATATTACTGATCATTTTTTCTTTATTTTTTGTTTGGTCAGCCATAGATCCGTTTGATCGCTTTACCTGGTTTCTGGAAGTGATGCCGGCGATTATTGGATTAGTGGTTTTAGTGGTCACCTATCCTAAATTTCCATTGACTCGTTTCACGATTTGTTTGATATTGATCCATGCTATTATTTTGATGATTGGAGGGCATTACACTTATGCCGAAGTGCCTTTGTTTAATTGGATCAAGGAAGCTCTAGATTTATCACGCAATCATTACGACCGTTTGGGTCATCTCGCTCAAGGGTTTTTCCCCGCGATCATTGCCAGAGAAATATTGTTACGCAAGTCTCCTTTGCAACCCGGAAAATGGTTATTTTTTCTAGTGGTATGTATTTGTCTATCGATCAGTGTTTTTTATGAGTTTATTGAATGGTGGGTAGCACTGGGCACCGGCGAATCCGCAGAAGCTTTTTTAGGAACCCAAGGAGATATTTGGGACACTCAATGGGATATGGCCCTGGCGGGAACTGGGGCCATTTTAGCCCAAATCTTTTTTTCTAAAAAACATGATAGAGCTTTGGCACCCTTTACAGAAAAGGTTTAATAGTTGGAAATAAAACACCGCCCTAAACTACATATAAAATTTGGGCGGTATTAGATATTATCTGAAATGAAAGAAGTTTTTAAATAAAAACTATAACTTGGTTTCAGTCCCCAATGCCGAGGCTATTTTGTGTAACATTTCTTTTTCGCCTGCACTCACACGTTCTCCTCCAAATCCTAAAAACCCACCTTCCTTAGCTGACATAGCCACTTTTTCAGCAACTGACATTGCCCACTCCTTGTATTCCGAAGCCTCCGTTGGAGCGGCTTTTTCTTCCAGTAAACTTTTGACCTGTTGGCAATCTTGAAGACATTGTTCAAGAAATTTTTCTTTGGAGTCCACTCCTTTTTCTTTCATGCGCCCCACACTTTTTTCGCGATAGTTTTTGGCTCTATCCCATGCGCCTTCTTTCGGGCCAGCGCCCATATTGGGAAGAATATTCTGAATGAGTTCATTGTCGGGGTATTCCTTCAGCCCCGATAAAACTGATTTTGCATTGGACCAGCTTTCTTTTAAAGTCCCGAAGATACCGCTACTTTCCGACATGGCAATAGCTGTACCAATCATAGACGGTGTGTTTGTGAGTAAGAATATTTCATCTTCTGAATATTTGTCTGCAAGTGCCATAACCCTCCCCCTGACTAATTTATTCCAATGTTTAAAATGAAAAGAAATTGTAGCATAATTAGTTTGGACAAAAAATGGCTATTGCTTAAAGTTATAGATTACAATAAATTATCTGATCTCCCCCAGGTTTAGATTTGATCATCTCATCCCATTCGCTCAATAATTTTTTTCTGTCAGATAAATTTTTAGATAAAATAAATTTATGTTTTAATAATAAGATAATATGGTGAATTAAGATTTTTGAATAGAAACAATTAAAAGCCCTCTCATCACTACTTTTGCTGCTACAAACAAATACATACCCTTGAAAAACGAAGGTAAGTCGTAACGCTTCATAACTATTAGAAATACCCTTCAATAAAATCGATTCCTTAGGAGAACGTTTAATGGATATTATTTTTGAAAAAATTCCATACATATGGGAACTTCTGAATACCCCTTTGTTTGAATTGGATGGAAACAAGGTTTCTCTCGTTTCTTTTATCATTGCATTATTTATTCTCTTTGGTTTTTTTATAATTTCTAAATTAGTTGAACGTGGGGTACATAATTCTCTCAAAAATAAATCTATCGATCCGGGAATTAAAGGGTCGATCGAGCGATTTTCCAAATATTTAACCGTTATCGCTGGTGTTTTCATTGCTCTCGATACTATCGGGATAAGTATGTCTTCCATTGCCGCTTTAGGTGCCGTTTTAATGGTGGGTATTGGTTTTGGATTACAAAATATAACTCAAAACTTTATTTCGGGTATTATCATTCTTTTGGAACGCCCCATCAAACAGGGAGATATTGTGATCGTAGGCGATGTCTCGGGAAGAGTTCGTGATATTCGAGTTCGATCCACTATTATTGAAACAAGAGATGATGTCGCTATTATTGTTCCCAATTCCCAGTTTATTGCGGAGCAAGTCATCAATGACAGTTTCTCAGGCCACACTATTCGGAAAACTTTAAAAGTGGGTGTGGCTTACGGTTCTGATGTTGAATTAGTAACGAAAATACTTATGAAACTTGCGGAATCAAATGAACAGATTCTAAAAAATCCGGCACCTAAAGTCTTTTTTATGGATTTTGGAAGCTCGTCATTAGATTTTGAGTTGCGTTTTTGGGTGACAGAACTTTGGGCTACTGACTCGATTCTTTCTGAATTAAGATACAATATTGATCGTGAATTTAGAAATGAGAATGTTTGTATTCCATTTCCTCAACGAGATCTTCATATCAAAACCTCAGAGCCTCAATTTAGTCTTGCTTATAAACAGGTATCCTCTTAAATAAAATTCGAGAGCATGAAATCTCGTTAATTAAACTCTAAAAATCTAGTGCAACTTTGTGTAGCTCAATTAACCCTCACCTTACTTTTAAACTAGAATTGTTTTTGAATCAGGAAAGATTGAAAAATTAAAATAAATTTAACCAGGAGGGTTTCAATTTTGGACTAAAATTTGGCCGAATATTTGCTGGATCGGATGATTTGGGTACCACTTGAATACACTGCTTTTCAAATTTTTGGCCTTGAGAAAAACAAAAATTAAGATCAAAAAAGCCCTCACTCCTAAACTCAAACTGAAAAGCCTTAAGGGGAGCAATTTCTTTCACTGATAAAATTTCTTTTTGTGTTCCTCTGGAAAGAATAGATAAACTCAATATGGTGAAATTAGAGCTATTCTTTAAATTAACGCTATAGTCCAAGGGAATCTGATGTTTTTGTGGACCATTTGGGGAACAATCCAAATAAAGAGTTGTTATTTTTTCACTTATTTCCGGAAGGGTTTGGTCTTCCATTGAAAGAATGTTATGCCAAATTCTGGACGATATGAAATTGGAATCATAGTGTATTTTAAGGTTATGTAAATTCAAGGATGGGTCTCAACTCTTATAGTATTAATATTAGAACGAATCAATTTTATGGGTGAAAATTGATTATATAAAGACAGTTTTAAAACGGCAATAGGAAAAAACCCGACAGAATGAAGGAATTTTCTGAGTTTTCATGTCGGGAAATTTTACTATTTGAGTGATACAAAGTTTAAGTAAATAAACTTGGCATGGGCAAAATGGATCATATTTATTGTCAAATTAAATCATGATTAAAGGCGTAATAAATCAGTTCGGAATTTTTTTTCATCTGCATTTTCTCTAAAATTCGAGTGCGATAAGTGCTAATAGTTTTTACACTCAAATTCAATCTATTTCCTATCTCCACTAAAGGAATCCCCTTTCCGATTAGGCACAATACTTGGTACTCCCTATCGGATAAGGACTCATGCAAATTTTTGTAGGATGCTGAAAAATCAAAAGCCAATTTCTCTAAGATACTTTGACTTACGAAATTACCTCCCTGTGCCACTTTTCTTACTGCATCTAAAATTTTTTCTCCGGAAGCTTCTTTAGTCAGATAACCGGATGCACCTGCTTTTATTAACCTCACTCCTAATTGATCCTCTGACTTTTCGCTCAACACGAGAATGGGTAGTTTGGGACGTTCTGTTTTTATTTTTTTTAAAATATCCAGACAATTTTGATTCGGCAATAAGGTATCCAATAAAATTAAATCCACGGCAGAGTCATTGATTTGTTTTAATAAGTCTTTATCGTTGTCCACCAAGGCCTTTACTTTAATATCATCAGTTTCCGAAAAAAGGTTTTTTAAACCCATTAGAAAAATTGGATGAGTATCAGCAATTAATATATTGATATCGCTTTTTTGTTTCATACTTATTTGGGTATTTGGGATTTCTTGAATAATTGAGTGCAATTATTGTCCCTTTAAATTAATAATTTATGTTCCGAAAATTAAGTTATCTAAAACTCTTCTTCAACAAATTCCAAGTGTTTCTGTTTTGCTAAAAATAAAATGCATTCTGAAAAATCTTTAAAAGTGAATTGCTCGATAACTAAACTGGGAATCAATTCTATTTTTCTTAACATGATATTCGGTTGTTCACGGAGGCCTGAAATTAAAACGGTGATATTTCGATTTTTTAAACTCATAACCATTTCCTCTAAAGCATATAACCCCGTTTGATCAATATAGGGAACTTCGTTCATTTTTAATATCACCACTCGAATGTTCTGAACTTTTTTGGATAGTTCCTGGAGTGTGTTTGCTACTCCAAAAAATAGGGGTCCTTGAAATTTTTTAACTAAAACTTCCTTAGAATAGTCTCCCATCAAACATAATTTATCGTCTTCCAATTGATGGGAATTATTTTCAAGAGTTTTGAGTTTGTCAGAAAGAGGTAAAATTTCGGCCTGATTTTCCACCATATCCCCCATCTTTCTCATAAAGATGAATAGGGAAAAAAACAATCCGATTCCAACTGCTTCAATGAGATCTACAAATACGGTTAAAAGCATAACAATTATCATTACGGCGGCTTCCTCTTTCGGCCAGTTTTTTAAATTTTTTAATCCTTTGTAGTCAATGATTCCAATACCAACTGTAATTAAGATGCCCGCTAAAACTGGAATGGGAATTTGCTCCACAAGGCCTCCTGCGAGAAGTAAAACTAATATCAGTGAACACCCATGGACGACGCCGGAAAGACGAGTTCTTGCGCCAGAGTGAGTATTGACCAAGGTAGACATGGTCGTTCCGGCACCGGGAATTCCGCCTATGACAGCGGAAACCATATTTCCTATTCCTTGACCAATAAGTTCCTGGTCACTGTCATGTTTAGTTTTGGTAACGTTATCGGCAATGACTGAGGTCAACAAAGAATCTATGGAACCCAGCAAGGCCAGGGTCAGTGCTGGTAAATATACAGTTTTAAGATCGGTTATAGAAACTTGACCCAGTAACGACAATTTGAGTTCCGGCAATTGATTAGGAATGCTTCCAATAACAGGAACATCGAGGTTGGTCCAAATTGCAACGACGGATACCGACACCAGGGCAACTAAAATATTTGGAACGGACCGCGTTATTTTGGGAAACATATATATGATAGCAATGGTCACTATTCCGAGAACGGCTACTTCCGGATTAAGATCTTGAAATGCTTCGGAAATATGGGTGCAGATACTGATTACATTCTTAGGAGACTCTTTTCCCATTAAAGGAAAAATTTGTAGAAGAATAATTATAATTCCTATCCCAGTCATAAAACCGGAAATCACGGTATAGGGGATATAACGAATGTATTTTCCTAATTTAATCAGACCAAAAATAAACTGAAATACACCTGCTAGAAAAAAGGTTAAAATAATAGTTGGAAGTGCAGATTCTAACCCTCCTGTTTGATCAATAGCATTGCTTATGACTACAGCAGCGACCACTACCATAGGGCCTGTGGGACCACTGATTTGAGTAGGAGTTCCGCCGAATGCTGAAGCGACAATACCTAATGCAATGGCACCATATATCCCGGCAACGGGTCCCAATCCTGATTGAGTTCCAAACGCAAGAGCCAAAGGAATTGCGATAATTCCTGCGGAAATACCCCCGGCAACATCACCTTTCCAGTGAGTCAAAGGAAACCGTTTGAAAAAATTGTTGGGGATATTCTTAATTGAAGGTAGGAAATTACTCAACATTCAAATCCTTTAATTGCCTATAAGGACTAATTTTTATAAACAAGTTCAAAATCCATGATAAATAATCTATTTACTCTATTTGTAATTTCAATTTTTGGTGGCAACGAGCCGGGTCATTATTTTGTTTAAATGGTTCGACAACTCTCCGAATTCATCCTTCGTGTCATCAGGCAAAGGTTTATATTTGTACTTTCCTTTGGCTAAATTAGTGGCTCGTTCACTTATGGTATGGATTCTTTCGTTAATGCTTCGGGTGATATTAGAACCTAACACACCGCCCAGTAAAGAGGAAATGAAAAAAAGTAACACTAAAACTACAATTATCAGATGAGTTTGATTGGATAGCCCTTTTACATCGCCCTGTAGAAGTTCATCTTGGTTTTGTGCCATCATATTTAACTGAGATTTAATTCTTAAAGCTGTAGGAATAGCATCGGATTCCAACCAATATTGAGCCCAATTCCATTTTTTTCCTGATCGAATTGAAATAACTTGATGAACCAACTCACCAAATTTTTGAAAAGAGCTTTCCAATCGGATAAAGGCTGTTCTCTGTTGATTATTAAATGAACTTTTAATTTGTTTTAATTGCAAAAATAGTTTTTCATTTTTGTCCCAATTTTGAAAAAACATGGATTTGAATTCATTTTTACCGGAGAGTAGGAATTGATCTACACTCGCCATGACTAGAGGAAAGGTGGCTTCTAATTCGGTTAACCATTGTAGTTTTTCGTTTAAAGATGTTGAAGAATATTTGATTTCTTCAGCTACCATCTTTTTTAAATTCAACATTATATTGGACTCTAAAGGAACCACTTCATCAAATAATAATTGTTTTGCTGGATTATTTTTGAGGGTATGAGCAATGTTTTCGATTTTTTCCTGAAATTTTTTAAAATTCCAAATGTCTTTCTGAATGGCATTTAAACTTTCATTATTATTGGGATTGGTCCAAGACTTTGACAGTTGAGTCATCTTTTCTAAGGAAGGTTCAATTTGGTTTTGCCAAGCTTCCTTTCTTTCTATTTTAAATTGCTTTTCTCCTAAAATGACCCAACCTCGAAGGGCGGCTAAGGAATGATTGATTCCATTCAACATCACCAAACTTGAGTGCGAGGTAGGAACGCGGATTTGATTAATTCTTTGGGTGACGTGTTCCAGGTTTTTGATCTGATAGATGGATACCAGAACAATTGCCATAAGAATGAAAACAATCAGTCCAAAAGCCCAACCCATTTTTTTGGCGACAGACCAATCTTGATATTTAGGCATGTCACAATCTCCTAGTAAAATTTTCTCAAATTCATACGAAAGTTAGTTAAATAGGGAAGTCCTCTACCCTGAAAATCGTTAAATTAGGCAGCCCCCCTAAGTCCCCTCTTTGCTTTTTGCTATAAATTATAAAAAGTGGAACATTTGAGGAATCCCACATTTGATGAATTGCCCCTAACAATTTTTGTGATATTTGCCTAGCAGTTTCTGCTATAAACCAGGAGTTAAGGAGGTATGTAATTCATTTTTAAGGAATTATAAGTTTTTATTATTGAGTAGTTCTCAATATATAAAAATTGGTAGACGGTGAAAGGTAAGAGACAATGATTGTCCTCTCAAGAAATTTTTTTTAAACTTACCTTTTCTAACTTAAACCATATAATTTTCGAAGAAAGTAAATGCAAGCGTGATAAAAGACAAAATTTTTTTGAGAATTTTTCGGATCAACTTAATAATGAATTAGGAATTATCTAAAAATTGAACTATGGTAAAAACCAAAATTGAAAACCTTTCGATATCTATGTGGATCTATTTTCTGATGGGAGTCGTTGGTTTAATAATTGTTGGGACTATGTTCTACAGTTATAACAAAGCGGTTCGAATGAATACCTTATATGCGCCTCTGATATATTCCAGCGTTGAAATTGAATTAAATGTGACGATGGCGCATCTCATGGTAGAAGAAATTTTGAATGGGGACGAATTTGAAGAAAATTTAGTTTGGGAAAATTATGCACGTGCAGAGTGGTATGCTAACGCTATTTTACGGGGTGGTCGGAATGAAGAGAATGTTATTTTACCACTTAGAGATAAAGGAATGCGACCCATCGTTAAGGATTTGATTCAACGATTAGAAGAATTCAAAAAGATATCTAAAATCCGTTTGTCAAAAAGAGAAACTTCCGGGCCAGGGACTGAAATCGATAAAAAATATAATCGTTTGTTTGCCATCTTTTTAAAAGAAGCAAAAGAAGTTAAAAGGAATTTGCAACAAGTTATGGCGGAAGATTTGAACAGATTTCGTTACACTCAATTTGCCTTAATAACTACCGGAATATTTTTGGCATTATTCGTCTGTGTTACCTTATATAAATTGGAAAAATTAAGAGCACGGGATTTCAAAAATTTAAAAAAATCAAACGATGCCTTGGAAAAAGAAATCCAGGAAAGGTTACGCACTGATCATGATTTGCGAAACTCGCGAGAAAGTTTAAGGAAATTGAGTAATCAACTGCAATCGATTCGTGAGGATGAAAAGACTCGAATCGCAAGAGAAGTCCACGATGAACTTGGCCAAATGTTAACAGGGTTAAAAATGGAATTATCCTGTTTAGAAAACGATATGAAGGTCGACCCGAATTGTCTGCATGAAAAAGTACTCTCCATGAAAGAACTCACCGAGACCACTATTAATTCTGTACGTCGAATTGCAACAGAACTGAGACCTCAAATCCTGGATGTTTGGGGTTTGGCAGAAGCCATTGAGTGGCAGGCTCGGGATTATCAGCAGCGAACGGGAATAACCTGTAAAGTGTATATTCCCAATAAAAATACAAAACTGAATAAAGACCTTAAAACATCTTTATTTAGAATTTTCCAGGAGGCCTTAACGAATGTAGCTCGTCATGCACAGGCTTCTCGAGTAGAAATTTCTTTAGAAGTAGAGACTGAGGGGTTGGTGTTAAAAATTATCGACAACGGTTTGGGAATCAAAAAAACACAATATCCCAATTACGAGTCCTTAGGATTGTTAGGTATTGAAGAACGCGTCCATTATTGGAAGGGTCAATTTAAAATAAATGGGAACCCAAATGAGGGGACCTGTCTCCACGTTTTTATTCCACTGAATAATTATGAACCCGTCTCCTGATAACTCAATTAAAGTCTTGATTGTTGATGATCATGCCGTAGTTAGGCATGGACTCCGCCACATACTTTCCCAAGATGAGAATATCCAAATTGCAGGAGAAGCAGAAGATGGAACTCGAGCATTAGAGCTAATACAAGCGTTAGATATTGATGTTGTTTTAATGGATATTGAAATGCCCGGAAAAACCGGAATAGAGGTTTTAGTCCAACTCAAAAACCTTTTTCCTGAGCTACCCGTCATAATCCTCAGTATTTTCGAAGAAGAGCAATACGGTCTCCGATTAATCAATTCAGGGGCTTCTGCCTATTTATCTAAAACTTGTCCTCCGGAACAACTATTGGATGCCATTAAAAAAGTGGCCAAAGGAAAAAAATATATCACTCAAACCCTCAGCGAAAAATTAGCTATGAATTTGGGAAAAAACTCTAAGGGGCTTCCGCATGAGATTCTTTCCAACAGAGAATATCAGTTGTTTTTTATGATTGCCTCAGGGAAAAAAATTAAGGATATTGCTAATGAACTTTCCATAAGTATTAATACTGCCAACTCGCACCGAACCAACATTCTAAAAAAATTAAACATGAATAGTAATTCTGAGATCATTCGATATGCATTTCAAAATAATTTAATCAAATAATCGCTAAATCTTTAATTTAAAACTTTTCTTGTAGATTAATTACTTCATTAACTTAGGGTTTGGAAGGTTCAGACCAAAGGCAGGAACTTCTTTATCTTGTTGGGTCAATTTTTGATATAACGCATGGAATTGGTTTGTATCTAATTCCGGATCTAACAAGGTATTCAATTGTTGAGTAGTAATAGGTTGTTGAGAGCTTTCAGCAAATAAAGAAGTCCCTAATCCCATCCAATGCGAATAAACAAACTTATGGTGAACTAAACTTTTAATCTCGCCATAATATTTCAAAGCCATCCAAAGTACGTGTTGCGCAATATAAACAGGGACACACCGGCCAATGGCCGCCACACGGGAAGGATTCTTCCCGGGATAACTCCAAAAAAAAACTTCCGTTTGACCCATTAATGAAAACTCCTTTCGCATTTCTCGAAATTTCGGTCTAAGTTTTTTTGAAAACCATGCCTCTACCTTCACGGGTTGTTCTTCTATGGATGGGCAAATAGTTTCGGCAATTGAGTAATTCGCATCAAATAATAATAAGCCACTAACTAAACTTATGTATGTTAAATACCGATAGATACTTTTCATATTCATCAAATAAAACACAGTTACTGTAAATTTATATGAAGTACATACTTAAAGATTGCTTTATGGTCTTTTCAAATAGTTTCCTAATAAAAATACAATAAAACAATTTTACCCTAATACTGAAAAATTTAATTGGAGAAAAAAATGAGAGATAAAAAGAAAATTGTAAATTTAATTATTGAACAAATCAGGTCTCAAATAATCATTGGAACTGAATCCAGCATGGATTCTATAGATAATCCCTTAAATGAATATGCTTTAGGTTACATTTTTGGTTTTAGCTGCGGTTCTTTTGAGAATAGTGAAATTCGAAACTATTTAGAAAAAATGAGTATCCTAACTCAAGTTTATTCAAAGCTTTTCGGGACTTACGGCGAACACTTTTTGAAAGAATCTCTGAGTTTACAGGGAAATGCGGATTTCCAAAAAGGCGGTAACTGCGGTTGGGAAGAAATGAAGCGGATCCTTTTTAGAGAAGAACGAGCCATGGGATTAGCTCGTTTCCTTAATGAAGGTGAAGCCACTTTTGCCTTAACAACCCGAAAACCAGTCTTTCTTAACAATTCTGCCCTTTCTGTTGCTTAAGGTTGGGGCGTAACCTTTTTAACGTTGGCGGGACGACTGCCAAAATACGGAACAGTATCGTCCTGCACGGAAAATTTACGATATAACGTCTGAAACTCTTCAGTGCTGAGATTTACATTTAGTAATTGTTGTACTTGTTCAGAGGTTACTATTTGTTGGGACGGTTCATCAAAGGTGGTGGTCCCAATTCCTATCCAATGAGTATGTAAAAAAGTTTGATTGACCAAGCTTTTTATCCCGCCTGTATATTTCAACGCTTTTTGAATAACGTGTCGTGCTATGTATGCTGGAACGCACTTGCCAATGGCAATCACTTTTGCCGTTTCACCTATTGGAAAAGGACGGATAGCGGCTCGTGTATAGCCTACCTCCAAGAACTCTTTAATAATTTCTTTTTTTTGTTTTTTAAACTTTTTTGAAATATACCCTTCGATTTTAATTTTCTTTTCTTCTACGGGTTTGCAACCTTGGATTGCTTCGGACCAGGCATTCCCTTGAAAAATTACACTCAATCCAACAACAAAAATAAAAGCTTTTAAAATTCTTATCATTTCCTTACTGCCTTTCTAAATCCAAATTTAGATAAAATCATGTAATGCATTTCATTTAATAGGGTTATGGTAAAATAAACCGATATAATGAAGGGTTTGCAATTAATAATTCCCGAAAACCCTGAAATCCGGGCAACTTTTACTTATTATGGTATTCTTTTGCACATTTTTCGCTGCAAAAAAAATATTCTTTCCCGGATATATTTTTTTGCACTGCTTCGGGTTTAGGAATATAAATTCCACAATTAGGGTCTCTGACCATTTCTGTGGAACTTTGGGAAGAACCCTCCTGTGTGGATGGTTTTAAAAACCACCGCAGAAGAATCAATACCAATGTGATAATTAACGCAATGATTGCTAACCGAGACATTGCCCATTGTACTTTTAATAGTGCATTGAATCAATGGCTACTCATTAGCATTCAATTTTATGCACTTAGTAAGAAAAAATATTTCAAATGACTGATAATTCTCCAGAAGATCCTCAAGACCCAATTGAGAAAAATATTCCTGACGAAGAATTGCTTCCACTTGATTCTGAAGAAATTGAGTCAGAAAACCCTGATAATGAAGGGAATCAGGATTCCAACCCGCTGTTACCAGTGGTTCGTGAAGATCATTCTCTGGCTCCACTTGATCCATTAACCACCTATATAAATGAAGTTCGTAACTATTCTGAATTGACTGAAGAGGAAGAACATCAACTGGCTCTTCACTTTAAGGAAACGGGAGATGTAAAAGCTGCCTACCAATTGATCACACACAACTTAATGTTGGTGGTTAAAATTGCTCTCACCTTCCGCCGCGAATGGGAAAATATGATGGACTTAATCCAGGAAGGAAATGTGGGGCTCATGAAAGCGGTGCAAAATTTTGATCCATTTCGAGGGGTAAGGCTTCCGGCATATGCCAGTTGGTGGGTCAAAGCTTACATTCTTAAGTTTATTTTAGATAATTGGCGATTGGTAAAAGTAGGTACCACGAATGCAAGACGCAAGCTGCTTTATAACCTTCAAAAAGAAAAAGCGAAGTTAGAAGCCCAGGGTTTTGTGCCTTCCTCAAAACAATTGGCTGAACATTTTGGAGTTGAGGAGCAAGACGTCATCGATGTGGAAGCAAGTTTAGGGGCTTATGATGTTTCTATGGATACCCCTACTAACCCAGACAGCACACTCACTCCAATGAAAACCCTCACCGATGGAGCCCACCCGGAACAGGATGTAGAGACTCAACAGTTTCATGAAGCATTTCGTGAAAAAATTGCTCAATTTCTTGAAGACCTTAAGCCCATCGAAAAAGAGTTGTTTGCTACCAGAATTCTTTCAGTAGACCCAACTTCCTTGAAAGAGATTGGCGAACATTATAATATCACCCGGGAGGCAGTCCGTCAGGCAGAGCAGCGCTTGCTTAAAAAGTTTAAAACGTATATAACGGAAGCCATGCCTGAAGCTGAAGACTATTACAAACTTTGAGGTTAGCTATTTTCTGGGTTAGTTACAGGGTAATTTAATTATTCATAAAAGCAATTTTTTGGATACAAATTAAATCAAGAGGAGGAATAAATGGAACACCGGGTTGAAACCGATAGCATGGGAGAAATTAAGGTTCCCGCAGATAAGTATTATGGCGCCCAAACCGCTCGGTCTCTCATTCATTTTAATATAGGAATCGAAACCATGCCGCGTGAACTGATCCGTGCAATGGGTATCCTAAAAAAAGCTGCGGCTACTGTTAACTCTGAGTTAGGGCTTCTATCTGAAGAGAAAAAGATTTTAATGAATCAGGCAGCAGATGAGGTGATTTCCGGAGAGTTAGATAGCCATTTCCCGTTGCGCGTATGGCAAACAGGAAGTGGAACTCAAACCAATATGAATACCAATGAGGTCATTGCGAACCGTGCCATTGAGATCAGCGGAGGAAAATTAGGGAGCAAAGACCCCATTCACCCGAACGATGATGTTAATAAAGGTCAGTCCTCTAATGATACGTTTCCTACTGCCATGCATATAGCAGCGGTAGAAAAAATTAATGAAACTTTAATTCCCTCTATAGGAAAACTGCGGGATACATTGAAAAAAAAGTCAGAGGAATTCAAAGAAATAATCAAAATTGGCCGTACCCATTTAATGGACGCGACTCCTCTTACTTTAGGCCAGGAGTTTAGCGGGTATACAACCCAATTGGATAACGCTATTCAACGAATTGATGGTTGTCTGCCCCGGTTACTTCAAATTGCTCTAGGGGGAACTGCTGTAGGGACAGGAATTAATTCTCATAAAGAATTTCCCAAAAAAGTTGCTTCCGAGATTGCCAATCTCACAGGTCATCCTTTTATCACCGCTCCAAACAAGTTTGAAGCACTGGCCGCCCATGATGCTGTGGTTGAAGCCAGCGGGGTCATGAAAACCATTGCCTGTTCACTTATGAAAATTGCCAATGATATTCGTTGGTTGGGTTCGGGTCCACGTTGTGGAATTGGGGAAATCAGTTTACCGGCAAATGAGCCAGGAAGTTCTATCATGCCGGGAAAGGTAAATCCCACTCAGTCGGAAGCAATGACGATGGTGGCAGCACAAGTGATTGGAAATGATACGGCAATTAACGTCGGTGGCTCATCGGGTAATTTTGAATTGAATGTATTTAAACCGGTGATGATTTACAATTTACTGCAATCGATTCGGCTTCTTTCCGATGCTTGTAAATCATTTAACGAACATTGCGCCAAGGGGATTAAACCCAATAAAGGAAAAATTGAAGAGCATCTAAAAAACTCCTTAATGCTGGTAACTGCCTTAAATCCTCATATTGGTTATGACAATGCAGCCAAAGTAGCGAAAAAAGCATTTGAGGAAAATAGTACTTTAAAAGAGGCGGTAGTTTCCTTAGGATTGCTTACAGGGGAAGAGTTCGATGAAAAAGTTCAACCAAAAAATATGATCGGTCCGAAATAATTCTTTAACCGGGTGAAGATTTAAATCGATCAATCAGTTGTAGGTTTTCTGTAAAGCACTTGCGAGTGGCGAGATGTGTGGTGAGAATCGTTGTTAGACTTGCGGTCCCTGCGATCATGAATACTACTGCCAATTGATATTTTACGGCTTCTAAGGGTGAACCTCCGGCGATAATAAATCCAGTCATGATTCCTGGTAAATGAACCAAACCGATTACCTTCATGCTATCTATAGAGGGAATTAGGGCAGCCCTTACTGATTTTCTTAACGCCCGCTGACTGGCCTGGCCTTTGTTTGCCCCAAGTGCGAGTAAGGTCTCAATCTGGCTGCTTTGATGTTTCATTTCTCCAATTAATCGGTTCATAGCAAGGGAAGACGCATTCATCGAGTTTCCAATGATCATGCCCCCTAAGGGAATAATGAATTTCGCTTCGGGAGCAATGATACCTGCAACAAACAAAATTGAAAATGTTAATACAGATCCTGCAAGAATTCCTATAAAAGCTACTTGGTAAGATTGAGGAATTTCCTTTCCACGTTTTCCGGAAATTGAAGCAGCAACTCCACACATAAGTAACAAGATCAAAAATAAAAAAACCTTCCCTTCTATTTTGAAGATAGCTTCTAAAATAAATCCCATAAGTATTAGTTGTACTAATGCTCGGGTAGAACCCATCATCAAATCTTTTTCTAATTTTAATTGATTGCTGTATGAGATAACCATCGCCATCAGCACCAAACCGTAAACTATCACTAAAGATTCAATATTCATTGAAATTACCTATAATTTAAAAATTCTAGGAATTAGGGTTGAGATTGCCTTTGAAAAATTTTTTCAATATATCGTTTTCATGGTCTTTCATTAAGTGTTCAATCGGACCTCGCACCAATATAGCACCATTAATCATTATAATGGTTTGGGCATTGAGCCTTCGGGCTTGTTCAATATTATGTGTGACTAAAATGGTGGTGATTTTAAGTTCGTGATGAATTCGCTGGATCAGTTTTTCAATGGTTAATGCAGCTGTGGGATCTAATGCTGATGTGGGTTCATCGAGCATGATAATCTCTGGCCGGTTAGCTAATACTTGGGCAAGCGCCACGCGTTGTTGCTCCCCGATTGATAAAGAATTTGCCTGCCGATTCAAAATCTCTATTGAAAGTCCTACTTGTTTAATTAAAGATTCGCATTTAGTTTTTGATAGAGATTGATTTCTCAGGGCGGGTCCTGCGGAAATATTGTCCTCAACACTTCCCGGTAATAAGGCAGGAACCTGAAACACCATTCCGACTCGTTTTCTCAAATCCAAAGGATCTATAGAGCTAATATCCTGCCCATTTAAACTTATTTGCCCGGAACTGATAGATTCAAGCCGGTTCAAACACCTTAGTAAGGTAGACTTTCCGGAGCCAGAGGGGCCTAAGACCAATAACATTTCACCCGTTGGAACTTTGAATGAAACGTTATTAAGAATTGGGCGTTCAAAATTTTTATAAATATTAGAAACTTCTAACACCAAACGACCCTATTAAAAAAGGTGAAAAATAATATTTTATTTTTCGAAAATTTAGATACAATAGAAATATAGTTCCCATATTCAATTAATTTAAGGTCGGTGACCATGTTAGTACCGCCTAGAAAAAAAATGAGATCGTTACTCGGGTATTTGCTTGTCCTTTTGTGGGTATTCCATTTTAGCTTTGGGAATTCTTTTCATTATCATCCCACATATACCCATTCCCACGCAGGAGCTTTGGAACCCCATCATCATGGGGGTCACTTTCACTCACAAGAAGTAGAAACAATAGCTGATTTCCTCCATCAAAATAATCCTTTATGGCCAGGGGAAACGCATCACCATTCTGAACCTTCTCCCGGAACCGACAGAGACTCGGCCCAATTAGATTTTAACAAAAGTATCTTACTTCCTGACAAAAGTTTTGTTCCTGTTAAAGTGGCCTGGTCGCAAACTCAATTTTTTGCACTAAGTCGTAGCAAACAAAATTTTCATTTTGATGTATCTCAACACTTTCAAATTCTAAAATTTCCCTCCTCAATATCAGAGCGTTCTCCACCCTTGCATAGCATCTAATTTAAAATTTATTTAGCTTAAATAATAAATTACCGGTCCATTTCCTTCACTGAACATTATTAGAAGCGGGGAATCCATGTAATTTTTTGAAGCATTAGGTTTGCTATGAACTCTTATTTGTTTAAAACTATTTTTTCCTTCGTTTTATTACTAAGTCTACATAATACAGCGTTGGGGAAATCCAATCTTAATAAAAACTCTAATAATGAGCTTACGGGAGAACTGACTCTTCGACAAGTGGTTACCCATGTTTTGTTACGTAACCCCGAGTTGAAAGCCTATTCTCTAGAAATACGTGCACGGGAAGCCCGTATTCTGCAAGCAGGATTACGCCCCAATCCTCAAATTTTATTGGATACGCAAGATGTATTGGGTTCCGGAGGCTTTAGTGGCGCCGGTCAATCTCAATCGACAATTACACTAAGTCAAATTATAGAACTGGGTGGAAAACGCACCCGAAGAGAAAAAGAAGCCATTCGCAAACGGGATTTAGCTCAATGGGACTACGAAACGAACCGAATGGATGTTTTGACACAAGTTGCAAAAGATTTTATTGATGCAGTGGCAGCTCAAGAAAATCTATTGCTTGCAAAAGAGTTGGTAAATCTATCAAAAAATTTATTAACAGCCGTAAATGAAAAGGTAACTGCCGGGAAAGTATCTCCAATTCAAAAAATAAAAGCAGAAGTGGCCCTTTCTTCCACCCAAATCAAATATCAACAATCTATCAACCAAGTGAAAAAAGCTTATCGCAAACTGGCGACTTCATGGGGAAGCACACAACCTGGTTTTCAAAAAGTAGTTGGAGATTTATTTAAGATTTCTTCGATACCCAATTTTGATACTTTGAAAAAACAGTTAATACGCAATCCACAACTGGCGCGTTGGGCGGCCGAGATAACTCAACGCCAAGCGAAATTAGATTTAGAGCTTGCCAATGCCAAACCTGATTTGAGAGTGGGTGCAGGGGGTCGTTGGTTTCAAGAAACAAAGGACAATTCATTCGTTTTTGAATTTTCTTTTCCGCTGCAGTTCTTTGACCGAAATCAAGGAGCCATTGCAGAAGCGAGGCATCGATTAGCTAAAAAGGAGCAGGAGAAAAAAGCTATTACACTTCGGTTGCATCGTAATCTTTCTGAAAAATACTTGCGATTAATAAATGCCCATCAAAGTGTTATTGCATTAAAGAAAAAGGTTCTTCCTGGAGCGCAAACTGCTTTTGAAGCGACCCAAGAAGGATATAAATATGGAAAGTTTGGTTATTTGGAAATTTTGGACAGTCAACGCACTTTATTCGATGCACGTGCTCAATACATAAACGCTCTTTTGGAATATCATCAGGCCCTTGCAGATGTGGAACGATTAATTGGTAAACCCTTGAGTCATATTTTAAATTTAAAGAAACCTAAATCTGGAGGACTCAATCAATGAATCCTCGATCAAAGCGAACAATTATTTTGATTTTGTTAGTTGGTTTTTTATTTGGGATTTTTATCTTAAAAGGAGATTGGTTTTCCTTCCAGGAAAAGTCTTTAACCTCAGTTCATCTTCCTACCCAAAATACACCCTCAGAAAATGAAAAGGGTATTCACGGTGGAATTTTATTAACCAATGACGATTTACAATTAGAAGTTCTCCTAATTGAGGGTAAAAATATTCCGCCTCATTTCAGAGTTTATCCTTATGATTCTGAGGAAAATTCGATTAACCCCTCGAAACTCAATATACAAATTCTATTACACAGATTGGATCAAATGAATAAGATTATGCTTAAACCCGCCGGGGAGTATTTAGAAAACAATGAAATTGTTGGAGAACCTCATTCTTTTGAAGTGGATGTGACTGCAAAATATAACGGCCAAGATTATTCATGGAATTATTCTCATTTTGAAAGCCGTGCGGAAATTTCTAGTGAGTCTGCGCGAAACGCGGGAATCGGGTTAGCCAAGGCGGGGCCAGCTACATTAAATAAAGTTATGCAACTTCCCGGAGAAATTGGTCTTCATGAAAAAAGGGTTGCTCATGTAGTGCCTCGGGTGGATGCAATGGTTTTAAAGGTAAATAAAGATTTAGGGGATAAGGTAAAAAAAGGAGACTTGCTGGCAATCTTAGAAAGTCGAGAACTGGCCGATGCAAGAAGCGCTTACCTTGCGGCAATTAAAAAAGCAGAACCAGTGCGAATAGACTTAAAGCGCCAGCAAATGATTTTTAAAAATACAAAAACGATGATTGCTTTATTAAATGAAGAGAGAGACCTGGAACAGATACATGCAGAAATTGATCAGTTAATTTTAGGAGAATCTCGGGCTCAACTCATTCCGGCATATGCAAAACTCTTAAGATCTAAAGCGGTTTATGAGAGGGAAAAAATACTTTTTGAAAAAAAGATATCCTCAAAATCTGAATATTTATTAGCCTTCGAAGAATTTAAAAGTGCTGAAGCAAAATATAAAGCCTTGCGGGAAGAGGTGGAATATAAGAATCAAATTATCATGTTAGAAAAAAAACGCAATTTTGATATGGCAAATTTACAAATTCAAACCACTCAACAAAAACTATTAGCTCTAGGTCTGTCTAAAAAGGAAATACAAAAATTGCCGAAATCCAAAGGACAAAAGTTTACCCAGTATGAATTAAGATCTGCAATTAACGGTGAAGTTATCCAAAAGCACATTACCGCAGGTGAAGCTGTAAAAAAAGATGATGATATTTTTGTTTTGGCCGACCTTGCAGAAGTTTGGGTGAATATTGCGGTTCCTGCAAAAGATTTAAACACTATACGATTAGGTCAACCTATCAAAGTTAAATCGGATAACTTAGGTATTGAAGCCACAGGAAAGCTTACTTACCTAGGTTCCATTATTGACGAAAAAACACGGACAGTAACTGGGCGAGTTGTGATTTCAAATACGGATCGACAATGGCGTCCTGGTATGTATGTCACTATTGAATTATTAAAAGAATCGCGTGAAGTTCCCCTTGCTGTTCAAGCCAATGCTGTTCAATCTCACAATGGATGGTCTGTCGTCTTTATTAAAGTGGGAGACATTTATGAAGCCCGGCCATTGGAACTTGGCGAATCTGATGGTCAGTGGGTTGAAGTTTTAAAAGGCTTACAACCTGGTGTGGAGTATGTGAGTAAGAATAGCTTTGTGATTAAGGCGGAAATAGGAAAGTCCGGAGCGACACACGATCATTAACCTAATAATATGTTAGAAAAACTTTTAAATTTCTCAATTAAGCAAAGATTTTTTATTTTGCTTACCACCCTGGGAATAGCGGGTTTGGGAGTATTCAATTTTCAAAAACTTCCAATCGATGCTTTGCCGGATATAACGAATATTCAAGTACAGATTAATACAGAAGCCCCAGGATATTCTCCTTTGGAGGTGGAACAGCGAATTACATTTCTTATAGAGACAGCACTTTCCGGAATGCCTTATTTAAATGAGATTCGATCAATTTCACGTTATGGGCTCTCTCAGGTGACCGTGGTCTTTAAGGATGGAACAGACATTTATTTTGGCAGGCAATTGATAAATTCAAGATTGCAGGAAGTTAAAGGCAAGCTGCCCTTCGGAATCGATCCGGTTATGGGGCCTATTGCTACGGGTTTGGGTGAAATTTTTATGTGGGCGCTTCAATGGAAGCGTCCACCTTCACTTCAAGATACTTTTAAAAGTTCAGTGGAATTGAGAACGGTTCAGGATTGGATTATCCGTCCCCAATTACGAACTATTCCCGGAGTAGCGGATGTCAATAGTATTGGTGGATATGTGAAAGAATATCATGTGTCACCCGATCCTGAAAAGCTCGTAGCCTTTAACGTTACGTTTCGTGAAGTTTTAAACTCTCTTATAAAAAATAATGCCAATGTAGGGGCAGGATATATCGAACATCAGGGAGAACAATATCTCATTCGAACTCCGGGCCAGGTCCAATTCATTAACGACATTGAACAAATAATAATTGGGTCTCATCGGGGGGTTCCCGTATATATAAAAGACGTGGCAAAAGTGGACGTGGGCAAGGAGCTTCGAACCGGTGCTGCAACTCAGAATGGAAAAGAAGTTGTGCTGGGAACGGTTTTTATGTTGAAAGGAGAAAACAGTAGGACAGTTTCCTTGCGAGTTGCAGAAAAAATGAAGGAGATTAATCGGACCTTGCCCAATAGTTTAGAGGCAAAAATAGTGTATGATCGAACTAAACTAGTCAATGCTACTCTTCAAACCGTCCGCAATAACCTGTTGGAAGGCGCTCTATTGGTTATTGTTATTTTATTTTTATTGTTGGGGAATGTCCGAGCTGCTTTAATCACAGCGTTAGTCATACCTCTTTCCATGTTGTTTGCTATTTCAGGTATGGTGACTCATAAAGTAAGTGGAAATCTTTTAAGTTTGGGAGCCATAGACTTTGGGATTATTGTGGACAGTACCGTAATTATTGTAGAAAACTGTCTTCGGCGTATTGCCATTTCACAAGTGGAGCGCAACCGACTCCTTACACGAGAAGAACGATTTTCGGTAGTTCGCGGAGCTGCAGCCGAAGTAGCGCGGCCCAGTATATTTGGTATGCTTATCATTATGATTGTATATTTGCCTATAATGACTCTCTCGGGGATTGAAGGAAAAATGTTCCAGCCAATGGCATTTACAGTTTTAGCCGCACTGACAGGGGCGATGATTCTTTCTATAACCTTTATTCCTGCCATGGTTGCTCAGTTTGCAACCGGCCCAATTTCTGAAAAGAATAACTCTCTCATTAAATGGTCAAAAAATGTCTACAAGCCTTTATTGGATTCTGCTTTACGCAATCGACCAATAATCCTAACCTTTGCAGGGGTTTTGTTAGTATTAAGTGTATTAATGGGAACTCAATTAGGTAAAGAATTTATTCCTACTCTGGATGAACAAGACTTAGCCATCCACGCATTGAGGATTCCCGGTACAAGCCTTTCTCAAGCCGTTCAAATGCAAGATGAAGTGGAAAAAAAGATTAAAGAATTTGAAGAAGTCGATTATGTGTTTTCTAAAATCGGAACTGCAGAGATCGCTACAGATCCTATGCCTCCAAGCGTTGCTGATGTATTTGTAATAATGAAACCGCGGTCAAAATGGCCTAACCCTAAATTATCAAGAACAGATTTAATTAAAAAAATAGAATCTTCTTTAAGAACATTACCGGGAAATAAATATGAATTTACTCAACCCATTCAAATGCGCTTCAATGAGTTAATAGCCGGGGTACGTAGCGATGTTGCGGTAAAAGTTCATGGAGATAATTTGGATGTATTGATTGATGAAGCCCAAAAAATATCTCAACAATTACAGGCCATTCCAGGTGCTTCCGATGTTCGTGTTGAGCAGGTTACAGGGTTACCCATTTTAACCATTCAATTAAAAAGGCATAAAATGGCGCGTTTGGGATTAAATATTTCAGATGTGCAGGATATAGTAAGTATTGCCATTGGAGGCAAAACCGCTGGTCAAATTTTTGAAGGAGACCGTAGATTTGATTTGATGGTAAGGCTTCCTAGTAATCGAAGAGAGGACATAGAATTTTTAAAGCAGATTCCGCTACCATATGCAGAAAACCTTAAAACCGTAGTAGGGACTAAAGATAGTATAGCCCCTAGGTTTCAAACAGGAAAAAATCTTCCCACTTTCATTACTTTAGGAGCGGTTGCGGATTTTAAAATAATCAAAGGCCCCAATCAGATCAGCCGAGAAAATGGAAAACGGCGGGTGGTTGTGACTTCTAATGTTCGAGAGCGCGATTTAGGTTCCTTCGTACAGGAGGCAGAAAGCATCATTCAAAGTAAGGTTTCCTTACCACCAGGTTATTGGATTTCTTGGGGCGGACAATTTGAGCATTTGATTTCTGCGGGCAAGCGTTTGTGGATTGTGGTCCCAGTGGCGTTGTTATTAATTTTTTTATTATTGTTTGCAGCATTTGGTTCCACAAAGTATGCCTTACTTGTTTTTACCGGTGTCCCTTTGGCTTTGACTGGTGGAGTATTTTCGTTATGGATTCGTGGTATTCCTCTTTCGATATCTGCTTCCATTGGGTTTATTGCTCTTTCCGGGGTTGCCGTGTTAAATGGAGTGGTCATGATCTCTTTTATTAATAAACTTAAAGAGGGGGGCTTATCTTTAGATAAAGCCATTCGTGAAGGATGTTTAACTCGGTTGCGGCCTATTCTTATGACCGCCCTTGTGGCTTCACTCGGGTTCCTACCCATGGCCATTGCAACAGGTACGGGTGCTGAAGTACAAAGACCCTTAGCAACCGTGGTCATTGGAGGTATTCTTTCTTCTACGGCATTAACTCTTATTGTTCTTCCGGTTTTATATCGAATTTTCCATAGAGTGAGTGAAACGAATTAGGTAATTAATTTTCGAGGATTACTTTTCAGCGTATTCGAACATACGCTCTAAGCAACGTAGGGCTTTTTTTTGAATTTCAGGTTCGAGAGTAATGATATTTCCCGGCTTAGGGTTTTCGAGTGTTTCTAATACCTCTTCTAATGAATTTGCCTTCATGTATTTGCACATAGTACAAGTGCCGACGAATTTTTTTTCGGGAAACTCCGATTGCAATACTCCAGACAACCCACACTCCGTTAGTAAAAAGAAAGAACCGCAATCCGATTTTCTTACATGATTGAGCATCCCTGTAGTACTACCTACATAATCGGCTTTGTCTACCACTTCGGGTTTACATTCCGGATGGACTAATATTTTGACATCAGGGTTATTGCCTCGCACAAAGTCAATAGAATCGGGAGCATATTCTTCATGAACGTAGCAGGTGCCATCGTAAACAATGATCTCTTTTTTCACACCCTTTTCTCTTAAATGATTGATCACATTAAGACCCATTAACTTATCCGGTAAAAAATAAACTTTATCGTTTTCAAGGTTCTCAATAATTTTATATACATTTGAGGATGTCACACAAACATCGCAGTATGCTTTTACTGCAGCAGTCGTATTTATGTAACAAACGAATGTGTGATCCGGATATTCAACTCGTAAACGCTTCACAATAGTGTCAGAAATACTATCAGCCAATGAGCAACCCCCATCAGGGTTTGGGTCAAGAACCAGTTTATCGGGATTTAATATTTTTGCTGTTTCTACCATGAATCGTACCGAAGCAAAAAGAATAGTATCTGCCTTAGATTGACGAGCTGTTTTTGCCAACCCATAAGAATCCCCTGTATGGTCGGCGACACCATAGAGGATTTCGGGAGCTACATAATTGTGGGCAAGAATGATTGCGTTGCGCTCCTTCTTTAGCTTTTCAATCTTTCGTATTATCGGTAACATGGATTCACAATGTTCCCGAGTGAATTCACATAAAGGACTTCCCACGCGTATGGGTTTCAATTTTTCGTATAAAGAGTCAACTGTAATCATAATTTAACCCGGGGGCCATTGCATGGCTCTTCCACCTAATAAATGAAAGTGAATATGAAAAACCGATTGGCCGGCCCCTTTCCCACAATTGTTTACAATTCGAAAACCTGATTTGTCTAAACCTAAATCAGTTGCTATTTTTTTTCCAGTCATCATGACAGATCCCATGGCAGCTGCATCTGCCTCTTCAACATCCATCAAAGAGGAAAAATGTTTTTTGGTAATGATCAAGATATGCGTCGGTGCTTGCGGATTGATATCTTTAATAGCAAATACCTTATCATCTTCATAAATTTTTTCAGCAGGAATTTCGCCTTTTTCTATTTTACAAAATAAGCAATCAGCCATGATAGCCCTTTCCTATAGGTGAAGAAAATATCAAATCCAATTCAATTGCCGGGAAGAATTCTGACAATATATTTTATCAGAAGTTGAAAGATTGGATTAAATAGTTTTGCACAAAAGTACTTAAGACCTAATCCATTGAAATCTATTAAAAAAGCTCTTTTTTTAAAGTTTTTATTGAGTAGATTTTTGAATTTGTGATTTGGAAGGACTTTTAGCGGAAAAAGTTTTCGCGATCAAAGGGTTGTTGCAAATCCATCTTTTGCAGGTAAGCTTGAATTTCTTTTTTATAGGAAATAAAGGGATCGAGCATCAAAAAAGGTTCTTCCTTGTTGAGTCTAAATCCAATCCAATCGATGAGATAACCGGTTTGACTTTGAAGTAAAGTTCTTACCAACTCTCCCCTTCCATCGGCACGTGTTCCTTTAGGTGGAGTAGATTTGGCATAGTTAATTGCTGCGTCGGTTGTAAGTCGAAAAGAATCGCCATTTTCTTCTAATCCCCAATACAGGCCTTGAGTTTTATTCAGGTTATGGAATTCTAAATCTAAACTTCTTATCCATGGGTCTTTCCAGGATAAGTTTTCATCTTTCATAAACTCCGAAAGCATCCAGTATTTACTCGCCCAATCCACACGCCCTAACAGGGCTTCTGGCCCTTTCGGAAGATCAGTAAGCACGGATTCCCAGGCCTCTAATACCCAATTAATGTCACGGGATTTACCAGCCAGATGTTCTTTTGCTGTATTTAATATATCCCATTGCAGGTCAAGAGCGGTGCCCGTATTACCATCTCGGAACTCTACATTCCATTTGAAACTTTGATCTCTGGAAATTTCTCTCATGGTGGAGACTGAATCAAGTAAGATCCAATCTGGATTAGCCACACCTAATTCGATCAATTCCATCATCACTGCCGTGGATCCCATTTTTAATGCATTTGCAAATTCACTCATATTGGAATCCCCTACGAGCAAATGAATTCGACGATATTTGCTTGGATCGGATAAAGGTTCATCTCGTGTATTCACGATGGCACGGTTGTACTGAACCCAACGATAGAACTCGTTGGGAATGTGGTCGGCACGTTGAGAAATTTGGAAATTGACTTCTTCCGCATCCTTTCGGGCTTGATGGATATCGTCCCAATCTCGAAAGGGTTGAGGGTTACAAGCCCCAGTTCTTCCGGCTCCTGCATATATTTGCCGAGTGACCAAAAAGGCGGCAAGTAATCTTAAATTTTCGCGGTTATCGAATTGAAATGCTCGGCTGACTAGATAATTTTCATGACAACCAAATGTAGCGTTGGTTTCCAGATCGACATTATTTTTGATAAAGGCAACTTGATTGGCCCAACCTAATTCTTCTAATGCACATTGAATGATTTCATCACCTGCACGGTCTAAGGTTACGAGGTCAACCAGGTTGGAACATTCGGGGGAGGCGTATTCTAAATGCCCCATATCAAGATAAATTCGACCTCCATTAGCAAGAAAACCTCCATTGCCGGGTGGCTCATCATTTGCCCGATAATGTAGATCCAGCACCCCTTGCTTTTTATCAAAAATGTGGTTCTTGACCCGGACCGCAACATCAATAGCGCCATATTTAAAATCGTCCTCTTTAATCAGAAGACCATATTCTGTTTCAATTCCGTAAATTCGTTTATCCATTTTAAAAAACTAAAAAGCGGTTTTTAATTCATCTATTTCATTAGATGTGATGGCACGGTATAAGGCTTTTCGTTCTGAATCGGAACTTAACACTGCTCCTTCAAATTCCCATTGTTTAAAAGCTTCTTTTAAAGTGGAAGGCAATGGGTCTTTATCATCCTCTTCGCCCTCAGTCTTTTTGATTTGTTGTTTTCCCTTTTCCCACAAAAGACATCCCTCTTGCAAGGCTTTTTTAAGAGAGAAAGAAGAAAAGTCCATTGTATCCATTTTTTCTTGAATAACTTTTGTCTCTATTTCATTTCCAGAAATAACAGATCCTTTATGAAATGTTTCCCAGTGCCCATCATAATTGAGTCGAATAAAATGAGACTTGTTTTGGAAGTCAATTTCAACGAGCAACAATTTTACCAAATAGGGAGCCCGCATCACTTCTTCAAAATTTTGTTTCAAAGCCGGGGCAATTCCAAACTGTAAGAGACGAGTTAACGTAACATCTTTTTCTGACCTATTAAAACCTTCCAGGTGGGCTAAGTCCAATAAATTCATTCTTAAGCGTTCGACATCCGCAGGATGACCCAAACCACCTAAGGCAATTCGATCATAAATTTCAAAGACTTTTCCGGGTTGGGGTGTGAAACCAAATATCACCGCGCCTTCATTAAAGGGAACAGCAATAACAGGCTGTCCTTTTCCTAGTTTTTCTTGGACATAACTATGACGGGTGGAAATAGCTTCCATCCAGCGGAATGGTTCTTCAAACATATCAATTCCTTTGTACGGACTCGCGGTAAAGATCTTCTAATTCAGGTTCAGTAAGAAATCGATATCCTTTGTCGGTAATACTGGCAATGATGGGAAATATTTTTTCCTCAGGGCGAGCTTTTCCGGTTGCGGTATCGAATTGGGCTGCTGTTTGTAATAATCGAATTGCCAACTTGCATGCATCTGGAAATTCTCTTTCACTTAATTCTGTTTTTCCCCACAAGTTCTCGTGTTCCATGATTCCACGTATGATGGGAGAACCCGATCCGGTGGCCGTATGAGTTTTTATTTCAAAGTTTGCACCCAAAATATCATAAAAGTAAATAAAAGGTTTTTTAGTGGAAATGTCATAAGCTGCGAAGATAGGACTCACTGTTCCCACTCCTTGAATAGCCAACCCCATGTTTTCCTTCAATAGTTTTGAAAGAGCACGAATTTTTCCTTCTGTGCTCAAGGATTGAAGTTGAGATCTGCGATAATACTCAAAATTATGAGAAAGGACACGAGCCATTTCGAATGCAGTCGCCGGGACTCCCGCAATGGCCATTAATGAATAATCATCTATGGGAATTACCTTATCGCAATATTCATACATAATGGCATTGCCGGCAGTGGCACGTCGATCTCCGGCAATTAAAACACCACCTTTGAAATGAAAAGCTAAAACGGTGGTTCCGTGAATTAATTCTGATTTATTTAATCCCACGGAATTGTCGACGGGATTCGGCCATTGGTAACCGGACTTTTGAAGCAGATCGATAAAATCTCCAGGCCCGTAGTTTTCTAATGAAGGTTGGTTCATTGCCCGGTTCGTTGTTTATATTTTTCAGATTGTTTGGGATCCACGCGTTTCATTCGTTTCAAAATATTATCTTTTCCAGGGCGGGATACATCCGGCCGACTGGGTCCACTTTCTTTTCGGTCAGGGGTCGAATCTTTTTTTTCCTCCCGCCGCATCGGATCATTCATTTCCATGCGTATTGCTCCTTATAAGAATCAAGGGTTTGATCAACATCTTCTTTATCAATGACATCTGTTAAATCCAGATATTCGCCATTTAAAAATTCAATTTTGGTCCAATGAATTGATTTTACATTTTCTCTTTCACTTTCCACAAAATTTCCACGAATTTTGGCTCGTGTGTTATTTGGAGGTTCATGAATCGCCTTTCGAATTTCAGACTCGGGAATGATGGAAAGTATTTCATTTTGTTGCATCAATCCGTTAAACAAACCTCGTTCCGGGTCCAAATTATGGTATTCCAAATCCAGGCTTTGCATAATAGGATCTTCCCAGTCAACGCCTTCAGATTCCATAAATTCATTAAATAAATTTCGCTTGATAGCCCAATCAATTCGATCTGTTAACCGATTCGGGTCTTCTCTTATATCATTTAGAGTTCTTGCCCATTCGTCAGTCAACCATTTCCATTCTTCGGTGTTCTCAAATAAATTTTTATGTTTTAAGGCATGATCTAAATAAGATTCTTGAATTTCCAAGGGTGTAATAGTAGTTCCTGTGACTTTCTTTAAAGGAACTGTTCCGGTAATATCTCTGGAAACTTGTTTTACATCCCAAACAGGATCTTCCAATTCTACAGGAGGTGGCAGTACCTCAGCCCCAATCATAGTAAGCACCAAACGAGTCGTCCCTAGTTTTAATGCGGTTGCGTATGGTGACATATTGGCATCCCCAAGGATTAAATGCAAGCGCCTATATTTTTCCTGAGTTGAATGCGGTTCGTCTCTTGTATTGATGATTGGCCGTTTCGTCATTGTTTCAATACTGAGTATTGTTTCTACAAAGTCGGCTCTTTGAGACAATTGAAATCCATGGGATAAAGATTCTCCGGGAATTTCTGATCCCACCTTGCCGGCACCTGCGTATAATTGACGGGTGATTAAGAAAGGAACTAAAAATTGAACCCAATAATCAAATGGCTGTCTGCGCGAAATTAAATAATTGTCGTGAGTTCCATAACTATGACCACTATAATCAGTATTATTTTTAAAAACTTGTAAGTAATTTCCCCCCAAATCCCTATTTCGTAATCGCACACATTCTGCAATAATCCGCTCACCTGCAAGGTCATGAGTTACCAGCTCAAAAACGGATTGACATTCGGGAGTACTGTATTCAGGATGGGTGTGATCATTGTAAAATCGAGCGCCATTGGTTAGTACTCTATCGCATTTCATTTCTCGGTATGTATAAGGTCTTATTTTATCCTGCTCGCAAAACTCATCTTCTTCTTCATCTTGTGCTAAACGAGAAACTTGAAAACCACGCATGTCTGTATGGGTTCGCTCCTTATCATATGCCCAAGAGTCTTGAACACTTTTTAATTCACAACGACGTAAGAGTTGCATAGATTCTTCCACGGGATCTGAAGAATCCTGATCCTCCCTGATAATACCGTACTCTGTTTCTATTCCCATTAAGGGAACAATTTTACTCATATAATCGACCGATTGATGGTATGAGAAGCAGCTTGATCTGAATCATTGGGACGACGTAATCTGGCCACATTTTTTGGATCAAAATCTAATAATTGGAGCCAATCTTCCATATTAGAATCAGTGGGAAGAACGCTATTTTCTTTAAACTCTACCTTCAGAGCATTCATTAAATCATTCACCTTTAAAATTAGAGGTTCGCCGGTGATTGCCCTTTCAATAGCAATTTCTTTGGCGCGCAATACAATGCCCTCTAAAATAGCTCCGGATATAAAATCTTTCCAAAATAGTTTTTTAAGCTCTCCACTGCGCATAGTCAAAATGACTGCTTCCTGTTCAGGATTTCGAGAAAATAATTGGTCGAGGAAGGGTTGTATAAACTCTTGTACATCTTCCTTTTCAAAGGGAAGACCTTCTTTAAGATAAACTTTAAGAATCGATTCACAATCTTCTCTATTAGGACGGCTTACTTTTATTTTGCGGTCGATTCTGCCAGGTCGCAAAATTGCAGGATCGATTAAGTCTGGCCTATTGGTGGCTAAAATCACTACCGTGTCTTGTATGGATTCAATTCCATCCATTTCGGCACAAAACATTGGAACCAGGGTATTGGAAATATTATTTCCGCGCCACGCTTGCCGAGTGCCTAGAACCGACTCGGCTTCATCAATAAAAATAAAGGGCATGTGGCCTTTTTCTTTATAATCTTTAGCTCGTTTAAAAATTTCTCTTACTTTTCGTTCCGATTCTCCCAACCACATATTGAGAATTTCCGGGCCTTTGACATGAATGAATTGCCCCTGTAAATCACTATGTTTTCCGCCTTTTTCTTTAAGTTTGGCAATAATATCTGAGAGAATGGCTTTCCCAATCAGAGTCTTGCCGCAACCCGGAGGTCCATAAAATAAGAATCCCTTTGGCATCCGGTATTCCATTTTGTCGAGAATTTCTTGGTGAAGTATAGGGTATTCGATAACCTTGCGGACTTCTTCAATAACATTGTCCTGACCGCCCACACGGTCCCAGGTAATAGGATTGAACTCATCCTCAACAGCAGATTTTGATTGTCTTTTGGGTAATCGTTTGAGAATTACTTTTTGAGTAGGATCAAGGATAACCTCATCTCCTTCTCGCATGGCCTCTTCTTTCAGCTCATCGCAGACCTGAACCATAGATTCTGAATTACTTCCTGCGGAGACTAACCATTGGCCATCGGCCAGCTGACAAACCACTTTCGCAAGGGGTCCCTGATCAGGAGACGGCAGTTTAGCAATAGCTACAAATCCTTCATTTACCGCAACTTGATCTCCAACTTTTAGGGGTTCATTTTCTATAATTTCAGGGGATACGGCTGCTTGGTACTCAGTTCCTGCAACATTCAATCGAATTAGATCATCTTCTCCGGGTCCTAATACAGTTCCAATACGGTGTGCAGGCAGCTTTAGTTTACGGATGGTTTCTTCAAGGGTTTTCATTTTTAGCGCATACTGTTGTGCGGCTTGTTGGGACTGAAGCAGAGCATCCCGGATATCAAAGATCTTTTCCTGAAGTTCAGGCTTATCAGAAGTTTCATCTAATATCTGATCAATTAATTCTATAATATGGGTTGGATCTCCCATAATGATTCCTTTTAAAGTGGATAATTATCAATTGTATTATTAATTTTTCAAATAAATCAAGTGGTTTCCCCCTCAATTTATTGGACGTAAACCCCCAAATATTGGGATGTTTCAACAATTATTCCGTTTAACCTTTTGTTCATAAGGGTTTGTAATGTTAGGATATATTAATCTACTCCATCAAATATTTGGTGGCGGTTTGGTTAATTTTTTCGGACAACTTTGTTCGCTTTTGCTACCAAATTAGGATACCAAAGTTTTAGCTATTCTGTGAATAATACCTAGAGAAAATATGATGAAGGTAAATAATAAGTCACTGATTGATAAATGTATCATTAGCTTTAGTCATGACCAATATGAGTCAAGAGTGGCTGCAGATCGGTTCTCAATTGAAAAAGCCCAAAAAGAAATAGCACAAAACAAAAAAGGAATTAGTCATTTAATATTGCGGGCACGGGATGACAAAATTGATAGATTGAAGTTCCTTTTCCTTATTCATGGTATTCCTCTTATGTGCTATTCCTTGGGAAATCTTATTTTATCCAGTCTTAAGGAAATCGTTGTTGTTGGATCGCAAGATGTAAAAACAATTTTGGATCTATTTCTTCAATATGTAGACACTAAAGGAAAAAAAATTCATTTTGTCCACGAGGATCCTGAAAATTTAATGTTGATCAACACTATGATTTTAGGAAGAAATGTTTTATCGCTTTCTCCTAATGAATTGGTCCTTTTTCAACCAGGGGACCTTCCATTCATGTTCAATTTGGAAAAAGTAATTCAGGACAAGGATATCAAGAGCCACAATTTAATTCTTTGGTTGAATTCACGAGAAGAAATGTTTCCGCGATACCAGGAAGATCCCAATAGAGAGTTTGTTCAAAGAAATTATCATTACCGAATTATTGATGAAAAAACAAATCGATTGCACGATTTAAAAGAACCCAACGTCTATCCTATTAATTTAGGTGCTATTGAAGAAGATATCATTGAGTTGTTACACCAAACCCGAAAGGATGGGAAAATTATATATGCCGGATTGAACAAAGCATTGAAACAACCGGCCCGGATGTTGCGGCTTTTGCCTATCTTAGCGAATCATTTTCGACATTTTGAATCCGATTTAAAAAAATTCAGGATGAATGATGACTATAAATTTGGCATGCACCGAAAAAACTTTAATCAAGGGGCCTCAATTTTGCTCGATACTAAGTGTGTCGCAAAATTAAATGATGATCCCGCCTATGTTTCGGATGTGGATGCTTTGGAAGATTGGGAAGATTTTGAGTCATTGATTTCATTCTCAAACGACTTACATGGAGATGAGGGATTATGTTGGATTCATCCCTTTGGGAAGGAATTATTAAAGTTTAAAAAAGAAGCCATGCCACGACTTAAAAAACATTTTCCGATGTATAAAAACTTTGCTGGATATTTAAATGATATTTATGGTTCCCTGGAAATGAAATACAGTCCTTTTAATGATATGGATCAATTCGATGTTCCTCAAAGAAATCAACCATCGGTTGAATTAGCCTACCAGTGGTACTCAGACCATACTCGAAATTTTATGAGGAAATCGGCTTAAGGGTATTTATTTTTGTTTGTTGCGTAACGTTAAAGAACTTGCTGGCGAGATTTTGATGGAATTATTGAAAAATATTCAGAAAATGATAGTGCGGTTGAAACCCAACCTGGATTCTGCATCTGGGGTAGTGGCTTCCCAACGTGTGGCAGTGAGCCCTAAATTTTTTGAAATTGCCAAAAGCGCAGACTTAAGACCTTTCCTATTATTATCAATAGCGATCCATCTTATTGCAATTATTCTTCATGGCTTTATGCCTTTAATGACTGAGAAAAAGGAGCCACCTCCTCCTATGAAAGTCAAATATGTGCCAACGCCCAAAGCTGAAAAAAAACCATCGACTTTAATTGATGCTCCCAAACCTAAAAAAATTGAGAAACCCAAATCAACAGAGTTGTTGTCCAGCTTTGATAGCCGAGTGCATTCCAATCGAAAGCCGTCAACTAAAAAGGTTTATAAAAATAAAAAAACAGTTGTCCCTAAATTGAGCGGAATGGCTTCCCTTCCTAGAAAAAGAATAGAGATTCCGCAAAAAAAATATTATCCACCTCCGAAAAAGAAAAGGATTAAAAGAGAGTTTAAGAAAGCCAAGACCGGATTTATCACTTCTCCTCCGGAAAAAGAAGTTCCTAAAAAAAGACCTATAACTAAACCGGTTCCAGGGGGCACGATGGCTTTTTTAGATGGTTTTGATGCGGAAAAATACGCATCCCTAGATACGAAAACTCCGGAGGATTTGTTTCAGGATGACGACCAACCGATTTCATTGGATACGAAGGAAGAAAAATATGCGAGTTATTTTTCTCGCATTAAACACCAAATTGAACGTGTTTGGGTTTATCCGGATCAAGCAGCTCGGAGAGGAGTCAGTGGAAAGTTATCTTTAAAATTTCGTATTAGCAGAGATGGAAACCTTCTTGAAGTTAGATTGATAGATTCATCCGGTTCTAATTTATTGGACGACGCCGCTATAAATGCTGTCAAAGGGGCCTCTCCCTATTACCCATTCCCTGTGACAATCGAAAGAGACGATCTTTCTATTCTCGCTACCTTTATCTATAGCCCCTCATATAAAGCCCAATACCAAGCACGATAATTCAATAGTTAATGTTAAATTTCTATAGACCAAAATTAATTTTCTCCGTACTTTGAAGAAAGTAAATTTAAATGCTTCTTAATAAGAAACAAATAAAGCTTTCAAAGACTACACCAAGGTATTAGTGGGATCCCGCGCAAATTTTTGATCTTAAAAAACAGTATATTTTGACATATTGATACTATAGATATAGACTTCCGAAATATCTGGCAAACAATATGCCTTACCCAATAATAGCTAGACTATTTATACATTTAAATATGTCTTCCATAAATTGATATTTAAAAATTTGGATTTTTAAAAAGCCAAAATTTTTAAATGTGGGGAAGAAAGAATGATAAATCATAAGCCGATTATCGTTTTAGCTATTGTTGTAAAAATGCTGTCTATTTTTAGGTCTATTTCTTATCTGATAACTGAAACGAATTTCAGATCCAACCCCTTCCAACAACCTGCCCGAATTTTTGATAGCGATCTAAAAATATTTTCTTGTAAATTTTTAATCCATAACCGCTTAATTGGATTAATGGTTTTGGGTGATTATTTTAAGCCCCCAAGAGACCGAGAGTTGATTTTTTTAATTGATTGCTTGGAGTCTCGTTTTTATGGCTTTCTTTAGAGGAGGGAGAGTTCACTTATGAAAAATATAATTAGAGAATTAATAGGACTAACAGTATTTATATTGGTGAATGTGTGTTCAGTTTTTGCACAAAACCAAGGCGTCTGGAAACAAGTCGATTTGTCACAAGCAAGAAATATGATGTCTTCAATGAGTACCGAACCGAGAAACTTTAAAGTTTTTGAACTGGATCTTTCTGCTCTAAATGAGGGGCTTTTAAATGCTCCTATGAAGTCAGCTTTCCGGGAAAGAGAAGAAAAGATTATGACCTTTCCTAATCATGAAGGGCAATTAGAAAAATTTAAAGTGATGGAAGCATCCATCATGCACCCGGATCTCGCAGCCAAATATAAAAATATTAAATCTTATGCTGGCCAGGGTATTGATGACCCAAGCGCCACAATTCGATTTAGTGTTTCCGATCAATTGGGTTTTCATGGAATGATTACTTCGGGGAAGCATACTACAAGTTTTATTGATCCATTTAGTGCCGACCAAAAGAATTATATGGTATACGCAGGACCGGAATCGTCTTCCGGTGAAAGAAATTTAAATTGCTTAACGCGCCACGATTCTGAACAAGACTTAGAATTGAGGAGGAACTTTTCATTTGAAAGAACAAATGACAAAAAGTTGAGAAAATATAGACTGGCTTTGTCTTCTACTGCTGAATATGGAAATATTTTTGCAGGGTCTGGAACAGATACACAAAAAAAGGCGAATATTTTGGCCCAAATGGTTGTTACCATGACACGAGTCAATGGAATTTTCGAACGCGATCTGGCTATTACCCTAGAATTAATAGCGGATAATGACAAAATTATATTTTTTGGAGATACAACTTCTGATCCTTGGAATGGTGAATTCAATGCTAAAACTCAAGAGGTCAATGATAATGTTATTGGTGACAGTAATTATGATATAGGACACAACTTTAATACGACTGGAGGAGGAAATGCCGGTTGCCTGAGTTGTGTTTGTTTATCCGGGCAAAAAGGAAGCGGGTATACGGGAAGACGTGATCCAACGGGTGATCCCTTTGATGTAGACTATGTTGCTCATGAGATGGCGCATCAATTTGGCGGATATCATACAATGAATTTTTGTAAACGAAGCGGAAACGAATCTTCGGAAGTAGAGCCTGGAAGTGGTAGTAGTATAATGGGCTATGCCGGAATCTGCTCTCCCAATATACAATCCAACAGTGACGATTATTTTGCCTATGTCAATATAAGAGATATCTCTGCAAATATTCAAAATGGACCTAGCGCATCGTGTGCTCAAATTGTCGACATCTCCAATAATCCTCCCACAGCGAATGCTGGCCCTGATTATACCATTCCAAAATCTACAGCCTTCGTATTGAGAGGAGAAGGTTCAGACCCTGATGGTGGGGATACTCTGACTTATACTTGGGAGCAAAATGATCCGGAAGAAGCTCCTCGAGGAGGTTTTCCTCAGGACACTTGGACAAAAGGTCCGCTGTTTCGCTCCTTAAAAGGAACGGTTTCTGCTAACCGTTTTATGCCAAAAATCACTGATGTTATCGCAGGAAATTTAACACCTATTTGGGAAGTTGTTCCCTCCGTGGGTAGGACCATGGAGTTTTCCCTTACCGTGCGAGATAACAGTGCTGGAGGAGGCCAAACTTCGGATGATTTGATGACCGTAACCGTAGACGGCAACTCCGGACCATTTGTAGTGACTGCTCCCAATAATAATGTGACATGGCGTGCGGGAGAAAATCAAATGGTGACATGGAATGTTGCAGGAACGGATGTCTCTCCTGTCAATGCTACAAATGTCAACATACTTCTCTCAACGGATGGAGGGATGACTTTTCCCATTCCTTTAGTTTCCAATACGCCCAATGATGGTTCAGAAACTATTACAGTGCCCAATAATGTTTCTTCTACTTCAAGAATTAAAGTAGAAGCTGCAGATAATATTTTTTATGATATATCTAATTCCAATTTTACCATTGACTCATCTAGTATTGATGAAATACCACCAACTGCGCCTGCGAATTTAACTGCAACTAATATCACCTCGTCTTCTGCTGAGCTTACCTGGACCGCATCCACAGATAACGTAGGTGTGACGGGTTATGAAATTTTTGTTAATGGTTCCTCTCATAGTTCAAATTCGGATACCACCTTTGTGTTGAGTGGTCTGACATCAGGAACATCCTATGCAGTGTCAGTAAAAGCAAAGGATGCTGCTGGCAATGAGTCTGAAGAGGGTCAGATTAATGTGACTACAAAGCAAGTGGGTTGTACAGGGGGAATAAATTCTTTTCCCTTTAGTGAAGGTTGGGAATCAGGAATTGGGGTATGGACACAAAATGAATCGGATAATCTCGATTGGATTTTAAATACCAATGGTACCCAATCCAACAATACTGGCCCTTCATCAGCGATTGAAGGTTCTCATTACTTATATATTGAAGCCTCGGACGAGGGAGCAGGGTTTCCTAATAAAATAGCAATACTGACCAGTCCCTGTATCGATTTAACAACAGTATCAGTGGCTAAGTTTAATTTTGCTTACCATATGGAAGGGTCTTCAATGGGAGAATTGATTGTTGGAGCAAGTACTGACGGCAATAGCTGGACTAACTTATGGTCTAAATCAGGAAGCCAAGGTGTTTCATGGCATGAGGCAAATGTGGATCTAACGGCGTTTGCTGGAAATAAAGTAATCCTTCGTTTTGTGGGTGAAACAGGAAACAGCTTTACCAGTGATATGGCTATCGATAAATTGCATATCAGCAAGGAAGATGGGAATGGCGGGGGAGGATGTACAGAGGTGACTTTAAAATTAATTCTTGATCGATTTCCCATGGAGACTACTTGGACCGTTACCAACGACTCGGGAAATACCATAGTTTCCGGAGGGCCTTATGATGTTCCAAATGATAATATTACCGTGGTAAACTGCTTAAAGTCAGGTTCCTATAAATTCACCATAAATGATTCCGGTGGAGATGGTATTTGCTGCACTTTTGGAAACGGCTCTTATAATTTTACGGATGCATCCGGAAATACATTGGCTTCAGGAGATTCTTTTAGGAATTCTGAAGTTAAGAATTTTAGTACGGGTAATGAATAAGGTATTACCCAATTTAGGAGCCTTCAATCGTTAGGTAATTCCTATGGTCTCTACCTTATCTGGTATGGGACCATAGGATTAATTTAGCACGAACGACAAGAGTTATTATGAAACTGATTTTTCCAATACTTTCAATACTATTAATTGGGGTGACCGTGTTCGGTCACCAACTTCAATTAGCCCAAGACATTCAAAAAGTAGAATTCAGTACTTTGTCAAGGGGAGGCCATTTTGAAAAAATAGTTATTACAAAAGATAAATTAAGTTTTCAACAAGAAGAGAGACGATTAAAAAAAGAAACGCAGGCCTTGAGTAGAATGCTTAAAGAGGTTGAATGGGAACAGTTGCTTCAAAAAATAGAGAATCTTAATCTCCAGGAGATTTCTAAACTAAAATCACCAACTATGAAAAGGGCATTTGATGGCGCCAGACATTCACAAATTATTGTTTCCACCTTTGATAATCAACAATACATCCATAGGTTCGATAATGAAGATCCAAATGCGTTATTAAAACCATTACTGCAGTCCATCCTTAAATTACAAAATTTAAATTGAACATTTCAGAAAAGCTGCCAAATTTCAAAAAAGAAAACAAACCTGGTGTGCTTAAACAGCTCGAATCCTAATTTGAATTAAAGTAGTAAGTGAATCCCGAACTGAGAAAAGAGTAAAAACTCTTGTCCCGTGAATAGAAGGAGGGCGTGCGAATCCAACGGGGTAATTAATGTCCGTCGCCAGCATCTTGCTATCCGCACGGAAAAAGTTTGAACCAAACCAATGGGGGATTGTGCGTCATCAGCAAGTTCGCCCCACGCGGAGTGGTGCCGAAGAGAGGATTTGAACCTCCACGGGATCGCTCCCACATGAACCTGAATCATGCGTGTCTACCAATTCCACCACTTCGGCATATGGGGTCACGGAAATAGGCCGATAAAATAGCATAACTCCTCAAAATTTTGGAAAATTTTTGATTTTCCCCAGTATATTTCGACTTTTTTATAAAAAACTCCTGAAATCGCGAATCTAATTATAACCAAAAGTGTCAAAAAATGAATAAGTTAGCAAAAATCGTGACAAAACTGTGACAATTTTGTAACATATTCTTAACATAAATATGCGATGTTAACGCTTCATAAATAAGATTTTTACAAGTGAATATTGAGATGAATGAGAGACGTGAAAATTCGACCCCGAATTTAGGGTTTTCGGGTTCTGAAGCAAATCCGCAGGAAGTATGCCGTTTGATTTATGATCATTTGGTTATGAGAAAGCTTTTGGAGTTGCAGAAGGCTGTAACCCGACTCAATGCTTTAATTCGGCAAATTGCCAGTTAGAGTTCCACGCGGCCACAGGGGCTGGGTGAGGTAAGGCTCTTAGCCTTCTTCACTGATGTCCACCAGTTTGCCTATTGAAAGGTGGTCATGGAACAAGAAATAAATCCCGCCAATAAAAATTACAGCGAAATTCAAAGTCCAGGCGACAAAACTAAAACTCACGCTTGCCACCTCTGCTTCACCCATTATCTTATGTAGTGCAATTAAAACGCCTGCATTAAAAGAACCTAGAAATCCCGGGGTAGGTAAAACAGTAATTAAAATACAAACCATGACTGTGAGTAATATCAAGGACTCCGCGGATTTGTCTTTTAAATCATAAGCCCAATACAAGGGATAATACTGGAGCACGATGAGCCCCCAAACCAAAACCGTAGCCGCCATTATATAGACAAGCGTTTTAACGCTTTTTACAATAACCAATCCCTGGCTGAAGGTTTCTGTAAGTTGGACTATTTTATATTGCCATTTCTCAGGTAAAGGTTTGATGACCCAATGGACCAGGACCAGGGCTTTTTCATGATGGAACGCTAAAAGGAAAATAAAAGCCATCAGTCCTGCCACGATCATTAAACTGACAACACCAAAGTTGAAAGCCAAGTCCTTTACTGTAATACCAGACCAGGAAATATTGCTCTCGAAAATATGGCCATAAAAAACCAATAGTCCGGCAAACATAAGCAGCAACATTATCAAATCAAATAATCGCTCAACCACAATGGTGGCAAAAGAACTGGCAAAAGACAATCCCACTCGTTTTCCCAATAAGTATGCCCTTACAAACTCACCCGCCCTTGCAGGCAGCACTCCTGCCATAAACCCCACCATAAGAGGAGAATATAATTCGGAAGTGCAGACTTCTTTTAAGGGATTGAGCAAGATTCGCCAGCGTAACGCACGTACGACATAAGTCAATGCCATTAAAATAAAGGTAAGAAGTAAATAAGAATAGTTAACGTGCTTAAAAGAATCGATAAGTTCCTGGATCGAAACATTTCGCATCGTATACCAAATAGCCACGGCGGCTACGATGAGACCAAAAATAAGTTGTCCGGATTTTTTCAATCTTGAAGGTTTGTTAAAATGGATTGAGCTAATTCAATATCTTTTTTAATTTGCGTGACGAGGGCATCTGCAGATTCAAATTCTATTTCTCCTCGAATCCGTTGAATAAATTGAATTTCAATGTCCTCTCCATATATTGTCGCATGAAAATCGAAAATGTGAACCTCCACGCTAAGTCGATCTCTATTAAAAGTGGGATTAAATCCAATATTGACCACCCCAGAATATTTTTTATCATGGTGAATTGCGCGGACTGCATAAACTCCGGTACCTGGGATTTGTACTTTGCTGGTATCTAAATTTGCTGTTGGGAAGCCAATACCACGCCCGGTTTTATAGCCGTGCACGACTGGCCCTTGGATAGAATAGTAACGGCCAAGATATTCCTTAGCCTTTTCCACGTTACCATCTTCTATCAATTCTCTTAGATAAGAACTGCTCACACGATGTCCATTTATGGATACTGGCTCAATTACATGGACCAGAAATTCAAACTCTTTCCCGAATTTTTTCAAATACGCAACCGTTCCTTCTCGTCCTCGGCCAAATGCGTAATCGAATCCAACAACCACTTCTTTTGCTCCAATTGCGTCTACTAGAATATTTTTAGTAAATTCCCTGGGACGCTGATCTGCAAACTTTTCATCGAATTTTGCACAAATCACCTGGTCTACGCCGCATTTTTCAATTAATTTCATTTTTTGTTTAAATGAGGTCAACATTGGCGGAACCTTATCAGGAGCTATGATTTTTAAAGGATGGGGTTCAAAGGTAAATACAATTCCTGTTCCCTGTTTAATTCCGGCAATTTCAGCAACTTTGCGGAAAATAATTTGATGGCCCATATGAACTCCATCAAAGTTTCCAAGGGCCACAACGGGATAAGGGATTTTAGAGGGGATATTCTTTGTTCCGCGAATGATTTTCATTATTTAATGACTAAAACACTAGGTTCGTTTTTTAAATTTTAGATCTAAAGGACCCATCCTAAGCAAAAAACCAAGAATATCCGAGGATGTGTATTTATTCAATGGTGGAAAAACAATAAAATTACTTAATAAATAGGGGCCTTGCCCCAAGAATAATTGTTTGATATGATCCTAGCATAAACTATTTATTTTTAAGGAATTTAGACCCATGTTTGATATCGGGTTTTTTGAAATCATGATTCTGATGGCCATTGCAGTGGTGGTCATAGGACCTTCCAACCTTCCCAAATTAGCCAAAGCTGTGGGCCGCGGCTGGGGGGAATTCCAAAATACTTTCAATGAATTAAAACAAGACGTTCTTGATGAAACTGAAGGAGTGAAACAAACGGTCAATTTGGATCAGTTAGAGCAAGAAGTCTCTGCTGCTACCAAAGTTGATGTTGACGTTAACCTCGGCCTCAATTCCGAACCGGACATAAAACCTAAGGAAGATTGATCCGTCTTTAAAAATTCAAAACAATTCATTTTTCTTCACTATTTCTTAATTCAAATAATTTACCCTTTATTATTGGAGGAAACATAATGCCTTCGAACTTTCTAATAAATAGAAAAACTCTCGTCTTTTTTCTGGTTGGTTTGTTTCTAATTTTTTTAACTGGCTTTGCCTCAGCTGATATGGCTAAGGAAGAAGGGTCTAAGATGGAAATGGATGCTCAAGCCCAGGCTATGATGGAAAAATGGAAACAGTTTGCCACCCCGAATGAGAACCATAAAGTCTTAAATGCTTTAGTGGGCCAATGGGATCATGTGGTTAAGTGGTGGATGGACCCGACGGCACCTCCGGAAGTTTCTAAAGGAACCAGCGACATCCAATGGATTATGGGAGGACGTTATATTCAACACAGTGTGAAAGGAACTTCCATGGGCCAACCCTTCGAGGGGATGAGTATTATTGGATTTGATAACGGTAAGAAAAAATATCAACTGCTTTGGATCGATAATATGGGAACGGGTTTTATGAATGGAGAGTCTACCTTTGATGCTGGAAAAAATGAATTTCACGAGACCGGACGCTTTACAGATCCAATGGTGGGTGAAACGAAATACAGAGCGGTTTTGAAACTAATTGATAAAGACCATTATTCTTATGAAATGTTTACTAATAATATGAAGGGTAAAGAATATCGCCTTGGAGAGATTCAATATACCCGGAAGCCGTGACTCTATTAAAGGGTAAGGATTTTCTGTTTCAGTGAATTAACTTCAACCCTGCAAATGGTCTCATGCTCAGTACCCCCACATTACATCCATTTCTTTCCCATTTTCCTACGGCTTTATTCGTTGCAGGAATGGTTTTATTATTTATCGGGAAAAAACGTGACAATTCGAAACTCATTCAAGCGGCTTCTTTAAATCTTAGCTTAGGATTATTAATGGGTGTATTAGCGGCGCTATCTGGAATGTTCGCTGCGGATATTGGCCTTTGGCCTACACCAAAAATTGAAGGCCATCAAGGATATTCATTTGCCTTTGTCGCCCTTTATGTGATTACCATCGTGTATTCCTATACAAAAACATTTTCGCAAATGGCAATAATATTTTATGTGTTAAATTTTGTATTGATGTGTGCTACAGCTTGGTCGGGTTATTTATTGGTGTTTCATTCTAAAGGCTGAAGAGTTGCGATTCCAAACCTGTGTACTAATTCCCCACCAAAATATCCTGTTATGAGACAAGTGATCATTCCGACCAATATGCAAACATGATACAAAAAAAAAGCCCATTTTTTTTGTCGCAATCGAAATAACCAAAGAGAATTCGCAAATAAAAAAATGGTAGACAGTGCAAATAGAATGTGAAAACTTAAAAATTCTCGGAATGTATCTTTAATTTCTAAGCTTAATACTCCTAAGAACCCCACTCCCATTGCAAGTAGAGCCCACCAAAACCCAAATCTCACATTAAAACGTCCCGCAATCTCTACGATTTCTTCTTTCCTCAATCTTCCATAGACTTCCAATAATGTGCCGCTAGTGAATAAGGCTATGGGAAAATGGATAAGCAGTGGATGTATTTTAGAAAAAATCATCGGATTTATTCTTTGATAGAACCTTTTATTGAGTGAACTTTGCCAACGCTACACCTGCGGCTACCGAAACGTTGAGTGATTCAATGGGTTCTTGGCCGGGAATTCGAACTAGATTGTTGCATCGACCTTTGACCGCTGAAGAAAGGCCTGCCTGTTCGTTGCCAAAAACCAATACACAAGGACGCTTTACTTTAACGTTATACAAGGATTGTTTGGCTTTAGAATCCATTCCCAAAATATACACGCCTTTGTTTTTTAAATCTCTTAAAGTTGAAGGCATACTTTTGCAATTATAAATTGTAACCCACTCTAAAGCGCCTTCGGCAGTTCGGGCCAAAGAAGAAGAAATAGGGGAGCGGCTGCTTCCGGTCGGTAGAATTAATCCATCACATCCAAAAAAAGCACAAGAGCGTAAAATGGCGCCTACATTATGAGAGTTATCAACTCCATCCAAGGCAACCATTAAACTTTCTTTACCTAAACCATTACGAGTGAGGGTGTGGGCTGATAAGAACTTTAACGGCTTAGCAACTATCACAATACCTTCATGGTGAACCCCGGCTGCAACTTTATTTAATGATTCCGCATCTAATTGACGATAAGGAAGCCGATTTTGACGACACCATTTTAAAAGTTCCTGGATTTGCGACATGCGATCTTTATTAAAAAAGACACGCAGAATATCCTGCGGTCTTTTAATAAAAATCTGATGGCAGGCATTCCAACCATAAACGGTAAATTCCGTTTCTTTTAGTGAGGGTCTCTGTTGGGTAGCCTTGGGATGTGTTTTTTTCTTTAATTCAGAATTAGGTGTTTGCAATCGACAATATTCTCCACGGCAGGATTAGTTGGAGACATTGTATCAATTGGTATTAGCGAATAAAAGTTCCAAGTTTGCGATTAACCTCATCTAAACGATTGATAAGCAAATCAATGATTTGATCTTTAATTTTGGACATTACTCTTGGATCAATTTCACAAGCTGAATTTTGATCTACCTTTAAAGCGATCACTTCATCATCAGCTACAATACTGCTGGTACGAATCCGTTTTCCTTTTAAGGTAACTTCTCCAAATATGGCACCCGGAACTAATTGTGCAAGAGTGACTGTGGTGGGTTGAGTACGAACCACACTAATTTTACCTTGAAGTAAAACAAAAAAACCTAGATCTACTTCTCCCTCAGATAATAAATTTTCACCAATTTTATAATCATTAAAACAATCAGGTTGATTCCACAATAATTCACGATCATTAGAATCCATATCCTGAAAGAATGGAATTTCGTCCATTAACTTAAAGACGGCATCTTTATTCATTAGTTTGTTCCTGGATAATTAATAATGTCTATTATTCCAATATAACGCATCTATTTTTCAACTCAACTAATAGAGTAAAAAATAATTTAAAAAAAGTATAAGGGGTTTAACCGTGTCCACCCATCATGAAGGCTTCGGATTCTTTAAATTGAGGTGTGGGTAAATGAGCTACACTATCAAAAAATTGCTGAGAGCAATTCAAAACATCTAAAGTGGTCGGTAATTGAAACATTTTTCTTCGAAACGCTGCTGCTCCAGGATAACCAAAAGCCATCCAAACTCCTAATTTTCGCAAACTTAGGAGAGCTCTCCGAGTGTCATATTGAGGTGATAACAACTCCAAATATCGTCGTAAAAGTTCCATGGGAGAAGGACTTAAAGATTGGATATCTTTCCCAAGGCATTGTTTGAAAATCCAAGGATTTCGTAATGCCCCTCTTCCAATCATAACGGCATCGACCCCTGTTTCTTGCAAAAGATCTTGAGCTCGCTGCGCGTCCCTTATGTCTCCATTTCCAATAATGGGAAGAGTGGTATTTTTTTTAACCTCACGAATCAAATCCCAGTCTGCCTTACCGCTGTAAGCCTGCAATCGAGTTCTGCCATGAATAGCTACCCATTCACATCCTGAATTCTTTGATGCCTCAACACACTCGTGAATTGTTAACTCTTCATCGCTCCATCCTGTACGCATTTTTACTGTTAAGGGAAGGTCGATATTATTTTTTATTTTTTTTAGAAATTTTTCTAAATAGGCGGGGTCTCTCATTAATGCAGCTCCACAGCCCTTTTTTACAACCTTTTTAACCGGGCAACCGAGATTGATATCTAAGAAATCAGCTCCATTTTCTTTGACAAGTGGTGCCACCTTAATAAAATCATCAGCGAATTCTCCAAATAATTGAATCCCTACCAAGGTTCCGCGGTTTGTATGGGTTCGAATCATTCTTTTGGTTTTTTCAGAGTTAAACATCAAACCTTTGGCAGAAACTAGCTCTGAAATTAGAACTCCAGCACCCATTTCATCCATCAATTGCCTGAAACAGGTATCTGTTATTCCAGACATAGGAGCCATCCAAAATCCATTTCGCATGCGATTTATCAAACCTTTTGGTTCTCTAGGTTTGGGTAGATTATCTCCATTGAGATTTGTATGTGAACTTGAATCTGACATGATGCAAAGATTATTTTATTTTAAAGTTTGCCTGGTTTATAAACTCTTCAAAATGGGGTGGTAAAGAAGCTTTTAAATCAATAATGCGACCTTCGAAATTAATTTTCAACCTATAAGCATGAAGACCTAAATTTCCTTCTGAGGAATTACCATATACCGGATCATTTATTAAGGGAGCCCCCCTCAAAGACAAATGGACTCGAATTTGATTGGTTCGCCCTGTGCGCGGTACTACCCTGAGTAAAGTTATCCCTCTAAAAGTAATCAGCTTCTCGAAATCTGTTAGGGCATTTTTTGGCTTAATGGAACTCGGACCTACCCCACGTGCCGAACCTCGAATTTTCCCAATAGGTGCGTCTACCGAAAAACTCTTTGGCAAATCCGTGCATTCCACTAAAGCCAAATATTCTTTATAGACTCGGTTTTTTGAGAATTCCTCTGTAAGGGTAGCCGCTGCTTCAGAAGTTTTGGCAAAGACCACTACGCCCGTTGTTAAAGCATCTAATCTTTGAACGGGTCGGGGAGTTTCATTTTTAAAATGCTCTTTTAGAATTTCTGTCATGCTATTTTTAAAATAACGGCCACTAGGGTGAATAGGTAGAGGCGCTCCCTTGTTAAAAACACGAATTTTCTCGTCTTCATAAATAATACTTAATTTTCTGTTTGCAGGAGGTTCCTGTCGGATTCCCATATTTGTAACAATAAAATCATGCTCTTTTAGAATGGTTCCTAATCCAGCAGTTTTTCCATTGACTGAAATATCTCCTCTTTGAATCTTTTTTTTCCACTCATCAGCACATAAGAAAGGAAACCGGTCAGGGAAATAGTTTTCAATTAAATATCCGATATATTTCCCCGGTAAATAAGATTTGTAAACTTGTTCAGCGGGTGGCGGACTTTCTAAACGAACGGAAACCATTGAATCAACTCCATGGCTGCAAAGGACAGTTAGAAAGTTTTTTAGTTTTAGAAGAGGTTTTGAAATTTTTTGGTAAGAATTGAGAACTGGGGTTAACTAGGTTTTTATTAAAAACAATTTCTCTCATTAAAATAAAATATTTAAGTCAAAAATAATAAAATAAACGATTATTATTCACTGATTAGGTTAAATCTTTTTTAGTTGCAAAACAGTATATTAATTTCTACTTGGATCTACAGGAGCGGTTAAAAGATATTCATATTCTTTACCTAAAGAGCGTACTACCTTTGCCCAAACCAAAGGATCGGATGAATCAAACACGAAATCTTCCGAGGCGTTGCAGGTCAGCCAGCTTTTTTGCTTCATTTCTTTATTAAGTTGATCCATTCCCCATCCGGAATATCCTAAATAAAATCGAATTTGGACTAAAGGGTTATCCATTTTAGGATAAATTTCTTCTAATACATCCCAACTCATTCCTAATTGAATACCAGGGCAGATGGTTTCTAATTGGGGAATAGGTTCTGGTGTGCGACACAAATAAAATACCTGTGATTGAGAAACTGGGCCTCCTATAAATACCTCTTGTTCGTGATATTTTAAAAGCTTAGATTCTCCAAAAATTTCTGCTGCCGTCAGATCTGACTTACGGTTCACTACTAGCCCAAATGATCCTTCATCATTGTGGTTGCACAATAAGACAACTGTTCTGGAAAAATTAGGGTCCGGCAAAACCGGGTTGGCTATTAAAAATGATCCTTTTCCATATGGTTCACTAGTCATGGTGAATCCTGAGAAAAGAGGGGGTTGGTTTATAGATTCAAGGATTGCAAATTTTTAAATGCGGGTCCCTGTTTTGCAGAATCTTTACCTTCTCGGGAAGCGAAGTTATTATCCATATATAGAGCTACTAAGTTAGGCAATTTTTTGGAGCAAGAGAGTGCAATTAATCCTTCATCTCCAATTTCATTTTGCGCTAAGTCGATTTCTTCGATTAACTCTAATTTATTTTCATTTGCCAGGATTTTAGCCCCTTCGTCCTTCAAATAATTTCGATATAGGTTCAAAGTTTTTACTTTTTTAAGAACGGGTGATTTAACTATTGCCCGAATACCGTTAGGCCCCAAATCATTTCCCCCTAATTCCAACCAATTTATCTTGGTAAATACCTCATTTTCTGCAATAAAATGAGCTCCTGCATCCCCGATTTTATTACCGCCTAAATTAAGTCGCTTCAAATTAACAATACGTTCATCTTCAGCAATTACTTTTAATCCATTCACACCTACGCAACAACCTTTTAAATTCAATTCCCGCCCATTTGGAGAAATTTGATCATCCACGATTTTTTTCATCGCTTCAATCAATCTTTCACCTGTATAATTACAAGGCTCGGCGGTGTCGTAAATGCGATACCCACTTAATGACGGCATAACTCCCTCAATTTATATATTAAAGGCCCATTCCGGACTCCACAAATAGATAAAAAACCTATAAGATATATGGAGTTATAGGTTGCTGATTGTAGAGACTTGCTGTCTGGCCTAATTTATGATAAGCACAGGCTATTATAATGTTGACAGAAAATCAATATAATTTAAAATTCGCTCTTTCATAAAATTGGAGATATTATGCAATTGGATTTTGAAAAAATGGGAGGACTGGTTCCTGCAATTATTCAAGACGCTGAAACCGGAAAAGTTCTTATGTTAGCTTATATGAATCAAGTGGCTTGGGAAAAAACCCTGGAAACCGGGAAAGCATGGTTTTACAGCCGTTCACGAGACAAACAATGGATGAAGGGTGAAGAAAGTGGTAATGTTCAAGTCGTAAAAGAGGTTTTGGTTGATTGTGATGACGATACTGTTTTATTGAAGGTCGAACAGGTTGGAAAAGCAGCTTGCCATAAGGGATATCAAAGTTGCTTTTTTCGAAAACTCAATGGAGAGTTGACTACTGTTGAGGAACAAATTTTTGACCCTAAAAAAGTCTACAAAAACCCAAAATAATTTTTAATTCTATTTTTACAGGTGATATTTAATGAGTGGCAATGTATTAAAACTGGGAATTCCTAAAGGAAGCTTGGAAGAGGCAACCGTTAACCTATTTGCTAAAGCTGGATACCAAATTAAAATTAAAAGTCGGTCTTACTACCCAAGCATAGATGATGATGAAATTGAATGTATGTTGATCCGTGCCCAAGAGATTGCTCGTTACGTGGCGGATGGTGTTTTGGATGCAGGTCTTACCGGTAAGGATTGGGTCCAGGAAAACCGTGTAGATGTAGTAGAAATTGCGGATTTGGTTTATTCAAAAACATCAGCTCGTCCGGTACGATGGGTACTGGCGGTCCCTAATGACTCTCCTGTAAAAACTGTGAAAGATTTGCAAGGAAAACGCGTTGCTACTGAAGCAGTAAATATGACGGTCGACTTTTTAAAAAAACACGGGGTAACGGCATCAGTTGAGTTCTCGTGGGGAGCCACTGAAGTGAAACCTCCCAAACTTGCGGATGCTATTGTTGAAGTTACTGAAACAGGCAATTCTCTTCGAGCTAATAATCTTAGAATTGTTGATACCTTGATGGAATCCAATACCAAATTCATAATGAACCAGGATGCTCATAAGGATGAATGGAAAAAAAATAAGGTAGACCGTTTAGTGCTAATGTTAAAAGGGGCTATGGCGGCAAATAAAAAAGTTGGGATGTTGATGAACGTTCCAAAATCATCCTTGGAAAAAATTCTTAAAATGTTGCCTCCAGAATTAAAACCTACAGTTGCTGAATTAACTGATAATAACTGGGTAGATTTGACAGTGATCTTAGAAGAGCATTTAGTTCGTGAAATTGTTCCTGATCTTAAAGCTGCCGGTGCGGAAGATATTGTCGAATTTCCTTTGAATAAAATCATTCACTAATTTTTTAACACTTTGACCGAAGACAACGAAAAATCCAAATCCGATTCTGAAGAAGAAAGATCGGAACCTTCATCAAAAGATTCATCAAAGAAATCTTTTGAACCTGAAGATGAGGATAGTAACTCACCATCTGAGGAATCGTCGCCTCCTGTGGATGAGCCTGAAACTATCTATGAGCCTCCTTCTAAAAAATCGAGCGCTACCTCAAAGAAAAGATTAATCCCAAAGGTAATCTGGGAATTCCTACTCTTTTTAATAATTGTAGGCCTCCTGGGAGGTGGATATTTCCTTTTTAAAGAACAAACCCGTTTTCAAAAAAGAGTTAAGTCTCAAATATCTAGCTTAGAGTCGGAAATTGGTAATTTAAAAACTCAACAGCAGATTTTGCAAGGAAAAGCCAAAAGATTGGACCGATTCCAATTGGATGTTTCAACTTTAAGAAATCAATCCAAACAAAATTTAAGCGAACAGCAAAAATCGTTAAATTCACTAAACGTAAAAATTAATGAAATTGAAGAAAAATTGTCTTCAGTGAAGACGCAAACAACTTCGGGTTCTTTAGAAGAAACGACTCAATCTTTATCCTCTGAAAATAATTCGGAAAATACTGCTGAACAAGAAGAAAGTGGGGATGAAGCAATGGAGAATTCTGATCCTGAAGGAAAAACGGATGAAATGAAAAGTGGTTCAGACGAAACCCTAAAGGAAGAAAAACCTATATCCGAAGAGACGAGTTCTGAAAGTGAATCTCCCAAATTAACAGAATCGGAAAAGGTGAAAACAGAGGAATTAGAAAAAAAACAAAAGGATGCTAATGCGCTCGTGGCCTCTACCGAGGAAGATGCTTCAATTTCCATGGATGAAGTTCCTGCTTCTGAGATTGCTGAAGACCCAACTTTAACTGAACAGCCAACAGAACCAATTTCATCAAACATAATAACTGAAGATCAAACTTCTCCTTCTACTGAGGAAGTCGAAGAAACTGAGCCTATTGAAGAACATCAAGAGGCTGTGAAGGAGGAAGCCAAATTATCCTCTGCACCAATGATCTCTAATGAACCAGAACCTGAATCAACTCCTATTGCACCTGAAAACTCCCAAAAGAAAATAACGCACAATGATTTTATTGATTGGGTGGAGGAGACAATTAGTAAATTGTTTCAGTGGATTGGAGAGGGATTTCAAAAAATTTGGGATTATATTTCAACCAAAGTTAAAGAGAATTTATAGTTTGGGTTTTACTAAGGATCCCAGATTTCACACAAAGGTTCTGAAAAAAAGTCAATCCTTCCATTTCATTTTTTCCTAAGTCATAAATTATTTTATTGTTTAAATAATCACGGCAAATTTCCATCTCAATTCCGGTTAAAGCGGATTGCGATTCAATAATATTCTCTATTTGTGCTTCCCCATTTTTTTTTGCCTGCTGTACGATTTGTAGAAAATTTGAATCTATATTTGTTTCCTTATTTACGGCCACCACAGCGTGAACAAAAGTTTTTTGTGTTTTTTTGTACCATTCTTCGCTTAAATCAAAAACCTCATAATTGGAATTTTGAACTAGTTTAAAAGCTTGGTCACCTATCACAAGAATTGCGTCATAGGTAGAAAATTCTTTTTCTTGGGGATAACATGAAGAAAATTTAACATCGGTTGCAAAACGGTCGTTAAATAATAAGCGTAACAAAGTTGCTGAGGTTCTTGAGCGAATGTCTAGTCCAACTGTTTTTACATCTGCTAAAGGTTTTTGAGTAATGAGAAGCACGGTTCCTACCGGGCCTTTTGAAGAAATAGATATGTCGGGAAATAAATGAAATTGATCCGCGTTTTTCAAAAATTCAATGGATGGAATCATTGCTAAATCTAATTTGCCTTTAATTAAGCTGTCTGCAAGAGAGGAAGGTGTATCTTGGATAATTTTAAAGTTTCCTTTTTCACTTACCTCAAGTAAAGGAGTCAGCAATGGTTGTGCATTGAGGAAATTATGGAAACCGAACTTTAGGGTGCTAATATTTTCACTCATAATGGCTAAGAACTCTTAAGCTTTTTATTTTAAATAATAGTAGGCGGCAACTGTTTGAAAGATGTTAAATATAATGAATTTCAAAATAAAAAAAACCGGGATGGAAATCTCCATCCCGGTTTATAAGTTTACTTATTAACTAAATAAATAAAGGTGCTAATACCAATGAAACAATTGACATCAGCTTAATTAAAATATTCATGGCAGGTCCTGAAGTGTCTTTTAAAGGATCACCTACAGTATCGCCCACTACAGTTGCTTTATGTGCTTCTGAACCTTTACCGCCCAAAGCTCCACCTTCCACATATTTCTTAGCATTGTCCCAAGCGCCTCCACCATTAGACATGAAGAGGGCCAACATTACACCGGAAAGAGTAGCTCCAACCAACATTCCTCCTAAGGACTCTTTACCTAAAAGAAAACCGATAATTATAGGAGTAACAAAGGCTGCAACACCAGGTAGTATCATTTCCCTCAATGCTGCTTGTGTACTAATGTCAATACATCGCGCGGTATCAGGTTTGCCGGTACCTTCCATCAAACCATCAATTTCTTTAAATTGACGACGAATTTCTTCAACCATCAGGAAAGCACCTTTCCCCACTGAGGTCATGGTGATGGCAGCTACAAGAAAAGGAACCATTCCCCCAATTAATACCCCAATAATTACGGTGGTCTTGGTGATGTCAATCGAGTCAATCCCAGCGGCTTGGGTGTATGCAGAAAACAAGGCCAAGGCAGTCAAAGCTGCGGAGCCAATAGCAAAACCTTTACCGATAGCAGCAGTTGTGTTACCCAATGCATCCAATCCATCTGTAACTTTTCGGGTTTCTTCACCCAGTCCTGCCATTTCGGAAATACCACCCGCATTGTCAGCAATCGGTCCGTAGGCATCCACAGACATGGTGATACCAACAGTGGCTAGCATTCCCACAGCGGCTAACGCCACTCCATATAAACCAGCGGCTTTTGCCGAAACAAAAATTGCAAGAGCAATTGTTAAAATTGGAATTGCACAACTTTCCATGGCAACCGCTAAGCCAGTGATCATAACTGTAGCAACCCCAGTTTTACTGGATTCTGCAATACGAATGACGGGTTTCCCCGCTGTATAATATTCAGTGATGAGTCCAATGATAATTCCTGCAAAACAACCAAATGCTAAAGCGGCAAAAACACCAAGGGGTAGACCCATTACAGTAATGGCTATATAGGCCCCTAACAAAAGAGCGCCTGCACTAACAAACGTGGAATAACGCAGTACATCAGCGGGGTCTAAACTGGACATGGCCCTAATGGAACGAATCCCTAAAATGGAAGCTACCAATCCGATCATTGCAATAATCACAGGAAGTGACATGTATTGAAAACGTAAACCGGCTTCCATGGTGGTGGCAATAGCAATAGTGGCAATCATAGAACCTACATAAGACTCAAAAATATCCGCCCCTAACCCTGCTGTATCTCCCACGCAGTCACCTACGTTATCAGCAATAACTCCTGGGTTCCGCGGATCATCTTCCGGAATTCCAGCTTCTACTTTACCGACTAAGTCAGAACCAACATCGGCTATTTTGGTATAAATTCCACCGCCGACACGTGCAAACAAAGCAATGGAGCTAGCACCCATCGCAAAACCACTTATAACGCTGGCTGAGTCCCCTCTACCAAATAAAAGAAACAATCCGCCGACACCTAGAAGTCCCAGGCTGGCTACACAAAGTCCCATAACTGCACCACCGTTAAAAGCAACGTCAAGAGCTTTTGCTTCACCACCGTCAGTGGCTGCTTGAGAGGTACGGACATTTGCTGTAGTTGCGGCATTCATTCCAAAAAACCCGGCTGCCATGGAACAAACAGCTCCTAAAATATAAGAAACTCCGGTCCAAAACCCAATCCACAAACCTTTTTGTGAACCAATAAAAATAACCAACAAGAGGAACACAGCACCAACAAAATATGCCAAGATTCTATATTCTCTTGAGAGAAAAACCATGGCGCCCTCATGAATGGACTCAGCGATTTCAGTCATTTTTTCATTGCCTTCGGGTTGGTCATCCACGTATTCATATACTTTCCACGCGATCACCAATCCAAAGAGTCCGAATAAGGGACCAAAATACGCAAAATTTTGGGAAACGCCAAACGCGGAAAAGACCACATAAATCAAAAAGGCCAATCCTATAAAAATTAGCTCTCCCTTATATTCTTGCATCATTCTTATTGTTCCTCCGTTTGATTAAGAGATTTTTCGTATAATTCTTTTAGAGTTGTTTCAATTCTAACAACTGCTTGTTCGATCATTTCATTGACTTGTGGCCATTCTTCCTCCTTAAATGGAGTTAGTACATAGTCCACAATTTCTTCTTTATTGGCAGGCCGGTCTACCCCAATGCGAAATCGAATAAATTGATCAGTGCCTAACTTATCAATTATGGATCCAATCCCACGGTTTCCTGCGTCGCCCCCTTTTGCCTTTCGTTTTATTTTCCCAAGAGCCAAATCAATCTCATCATGAACAACAATCAATTGTTCGGGAAGTAAATCGAATGCTTTTATAAAGGAAAGAGCAGCCTTGCCACTTTCATTCATGTACGTCATGGGTTTAGAAACCATGACGGGGAAACCATTAATCTTACCTTTTCCAAAAAGGGAAAAATACTTATGCTGGTCGAGTTGAATCTGGTGCTTTTCAGCCAAAGCGTCTATTACTAAAAACCCAATGTTATGCCGGGTTAACTCATAGCGTGGCCCGGGATTACCTAACCCAAGAATTAAAAACACAGGCGTAAACGGTGTGAGTCGACTTAAGACTCAGGTTTTTCTGCAGTTGGTGCAGGGGTTTCTTCAGGAGTTTCACCTTCAACACCTTCAACCTCTTCACCTTCTGGTTTTTCTTCCTTCGTTTTTACTTCATGAACAGAAACTATCACTTCCTCCATGTTTGCTAAAACCTCGATATTTTCCGGAATTTTAAGGTCTGAAACATGAATAACCTGATCTAATTGAACTTCTTCCATATTGACTTCAAATTTTTCTGGAATTTCATTTGGCAAACAGCGGATTTCTAAATTATGTAAACTGTGCTCGACAATTCCTCCAAGTTTTTCACCGGGGGAATGTCCAACCAGAATTATGGGTGCGTTCACCTTGATTTTATCTTTCATGTCAATTTCAAAAAAGTCAGCATGGACCCAGCCCTCTTTAATAGGATGCTCTTGGTGATCCTTTAAGACAACAACTCGCTTATCTTTTGAATCTCCTTCAATAGAAAGCTCAATCAAAGCATTGATACCTTTTTCTTCTAATAGCTTTTTTAATTCTTTCGGTTGAATGGTTAAAGCGACTGTAGAATCCTTACCATATAAAACGGCAGGTAACTTTCCTTCGCCACGCAAACGTCTGTTGGCGCCCTTCCCACGACCTTCTCTTATTTTTCCAGATAATGCATTACTCATTTTATATATCTTCCTTTGAATCAAATAATGAACTGATTGAGCTTTCACTATGAATTCTAATAATCGCCTCGCCCAATAATGGAGCAACCGATAATATTTTAATTTTCCCTATTTTCTTCAACTCATCGTTAAGAGGAATTGTGTTTGTTGTAATAACAGATTTGATCGGAGAATTTTTTATTCTTTCGCCAGCGGGCCCCGAAAGGACGGGGTGACTGCATGCGGCGTGAACTTCAGCAGCTCCTGCATCCAAAAGTGCGTTTGTGGCTTCCACTAATGTTCCTGCAGTATCAATCATATCATCAATTATAACGGCAACTTTGCCTTTTACATCTCCAATGATATTCATTGCTTTAGCTACATTAGGGCCTTCACGCCGTTTATCAATTATAGCCAGAGATGTTTTTAAGCGTTTAGCGAATGCTCTCGATCTTTCCACGCCCCCTGCATCAGGAGAAATAACCACAAGGTCGGAAAGATTCATATTTTTTATATAACTAATTAAAACATTCATTGCGAACAAATGATCCACAGGGATGTTAAAAAATCCTTGAATTTGTCCGGCATGAAGATCGACTGTTAATACTCGGTCAGTCCCCGCAGTATGTAGTAAATCAGCGACTAACTTTGAAGTAATGGGAACTCTGGGTTCACATTTACGATCTTGACGGGCATAGCCATAATAAGGAATTACCGCGGTGATACGTTTTGCGGATGACCGACGCACTGCATCAATCATAATCAGCAATTCCATTAAATTGGTATTCCCCGGGGCGCAGGTGGGTTGAATGACAAAAACATCGCCTCCCCTTACATTTTCCTCAATTCGAACGTAAATTTCACCGTCGGAAAAATCTTTGACCACACTTTTACCCAGGTCAATGTTCATATAGGAACAAATATCTTTGGAAAGGTCGATATTTGCACGACCTGAAAAAACTAAAACATTTCCGTTATCACTCATCCACTATTACCGAATTATATTAAAAAATGGCTGGGGCGGGAGGACTCGAACCTCCGAATGCATGAACCAAAATCATGTGTCTTAGCCACTTGACGACGCCCCAATTAAAAATATTTCCTAATTTGATCCTACCTAATCTTTTAAATCCACATCAAAATCTATAAAGATTTCCAGATATTGTATGAGTCACTTTGAAAGATATTTCACACCAAAGCGAAAAGTGAAAAGGTTTTATACTAGGGGAAAAACAGATCCAATGGCGTAACCCTCTTACGGCTTTCTTCCTAGTTTAGGGGTAATTGAGCACACTTTCCGGCAAAAATTCCGAAAACTGCGACACGGTCTCTGTAAAAAATACATCCCAATCCCCATCACTACACTCAGCAAAAGCCCTTTTTGCTGAGTCAAACTCTTGAAACATTCCAAAAACAGACGAACCGCTCCCTGATACTAACAACCCTTGGGGTTGGAAGGAACGCAGTCGATCTTTGGCCATTTGGACAACCGGATATCGTTTTAAAACAACGGTTTCCAAGTCATTGACCAAATTCGCACCTAAATTGACGATATCCGACTGGGAAAAAAAATCGCTCAAAATGCTAATATTTTTTTGATTTTTTGTCAAATTTAAATTGAGATGTTGGTACACCTCAGAAGTGGAAACGAATATTTTCGGAAAAACCAGTATAACATAGCATTTTTTAAAGGGTTGCAAGGGAGTCAATTTTTCTCCACGGCCTTGCCCTCTTGCGGCGGGGGAGCATAAGAAAAAGGGAACATCTGAACCAAGTTGAGCAGATATTTCTAGTAATTGTTCTCTTCTAAGTCCCAGATCCCAAAGATAATTTAGCCCCATTAAGGCCCCTGCAGCATTTCCGCTTCCCCCGCCCAACCCGGCACCGACGGGAATTTTCTTTTTTAAATGTATTTTACAACCTTTATCGGAATTTTCTGGAAAGTGGTTTTTTAATAATTGGGCCGCTTTGCAAATTAAATTGGAAGAATCCGTTGGGATATTAGAGTCATTGCAAGTCAATAATACGTTAGCAGGTTGGCTTTCAAATTCCAGGGAATCATATAAGTTGACCATTTGAAAAATTGTATCCAATTCATGAAATCCATCAGATCGTTTCTCTAAAATCGATAACCCAAGATTAATTTTGGCAGGAGTTTGAATACTTAGTTTCATGGAACCAAAGATTTTCCTATGAACCGGGTAGATTTAATTGAAAAGATTCTTCTGCGATCCCCTGGTTAATTTTTGGATCAAAGTAGTTTAATGAAACCTTTTCGCCAGTTGCATTTTTATGGATATGAATTTTATTTGGAAAAATGTATTCATCTTGGTTTCGGTAATCTTGCCATTGCACCGTATATGTAATTTTTTGATTTTTCCAATTCTCCATCCGAGTGGGAACCATTTTCAATGGATCCATTTCTATCAATATCTTGTCACCGTTTTCATTAGACGTGAATATCATTGCAAGTGGGGATCCTTTAAGTTGTTTTTCGTTTTTTACTTTCATGGATTCAATGCCCGGAATATTACCAGAAAAAATTTGTACATATTCCCGAAAATCAAATTGTGTCCCAAGCATTTGAAATAAAATATTCCAAACTTCCAATCCTCTATAAACTTTTTGATTGTTTACATCATAGAGGAGTGAATTAGAATTGGAAACCAATAATACTCCTAAGGGCTGTCCAAAAATATTTAAAGTGTCCAGACGAACCATTGAGTTGTTACGAATCAGCAACGTTTGACGAAAGGTTTGTTTGCCACTAGAAGTTTCAATGGTGGTTTTAACAAAAGATTTTAGGTCCTGAAAGCGTTTTTGTCGTTCTTTTAAATTTTTGAGTAGTTCGTGCGAAGAGTATCGGGGTGAATTCTCCTGGATTTTTGGGGAAACAGTTTTGGTCTGGCACGCGCAAAGTAACAATAAGCACATTCCAAACAGCCGTAAAGTTGGAAGACGGTGCATGGCTGGGAAAATTAATTTGAATGAAGAAGATCAGATGCTTTTCTTATTTTACTTCGTAGATCCTTAGGTTTCGGCAACTCCTCTGAAGGGACTTTGGATTTTTGAATTGTTAAAACTAAACTGGTTTTCCAAGCTCTAACGGCTTCAGTGATATTATCCATTGAAAAGTAAATATCCCCCAAATGATCATACAGGACGGGATCAGGATCTATATAAATCAAAGCTTTTTTAATTTGGGCCAATGCTTTCTGGTGTTGGCCTTTTTTATAGTAAATCCAACCCAAGCTATCTAAAAAATAAGCGTTTTTAGGTTGGATGGTCAACGCCTGTTCTAAATGGTTGACGGCTTCATCTAAGGCCTCTCCTCGTTTCGCATATGTATATCCAATAAAGTTGTGGGCATTGGAATTACTAGGATTAATGGCCAAAGTTTGTTTCATACTTTTAATTGCTTGAGCATCATTTCCTACACGGGAAAAAAGGGTTCCTTGTTCATAGAAATACGAATCTTTTTGGTCATTTAATGAGATGGCTTTATTAATATTCCGGATAGCCTCTTCGTTTTGGTCCAGGGACATGTGTGCCAGTGCTAAAGCGTGATAAAGACGGTCATTTTCCGGCTCTAAAGCTAAGGCTTTATTAAGATAATCAACGGAAATTTTCATTTCACGGTTTAAACCATGCAATCGAGCCAATTGTAAAAGGACGTCTACTGAATTGGGATCCGGGCTTTTGTCTCTTGATAATTCAACCTCTTTAATAGCCTTATCCATCCTTCCAAACAATTCGAATATTTTTGCAATGGCTAACCTTAGTTCTTTATCCTCCGATTTTGCTAGAGCCAGTCGAAATTCATCTAAGGCACCCAAGTATACGGCTTGCTCATAAAATATAGCGCCTAACATTCTATGAATATTAGGTTCATCCCAAGGAAAGGTTGCGTCTTTTGAGTTGTTATTTAAATTTGAGCTTCCCCCATCGCCTTGAACCTTAAAATGCATGCTTTCTAAATGGTTTTTAATTGTCTCGTTACCAGGGTCCACCTTTAAAATTATCTGATATTGTTTTGCCGCTTCCTCATATTTTTGTTGCAGTTCCAAAACTCTTGCCAAATTCTGTCGAGCTTCCAAAAGTCCGGGACGTAAATTTATTGATTTCTTAAATTTTTCCTCAGCACTTTCCATTTCACCAGATCGTGCTAAAGAGGTTCCTAAATAATGATAGCCCAGCGGGTTACCAGGGTCGACGACGGTTACCTTTTTAAACTGCTCTTTGGCTTTATCATACTCCTTAAGGGTTCTTAAAACATGACCCGTCAGTAACAAAGCTCTGGAGTTTGAGGGATCAATATCAATTATTTTTTTGTAATGTTGGAGAGCTTGTTGGTATTTCCCTTGGGTTGATAGTATGTCCGCAATGATCATACGTATTCGTAAATTGTTGGGAAAATGATTTAGGGCCTCAATCCCAGATTCCAATGCATCGTCAAACCGACCTGTTCTTAAATATAAAATAACAAGCTTTGTGTAGTGTTTTTCTTGGGTGGGATCGTATCTTACAACTCTGGAAAAATGAAGCGCAGCCCCATCAAAATCCCCCTCACGTTCCAATTGCATTGCCTTTAAAAAATGAAAATAAGCACGAGGATCGCGATATTCCTTATCAGGGTGTTTTTGTTTTAAAGCATGGATTCGTTTTGATACGAATGCTTCTCCCATTTGGGAAGTTTCTGGATCATGCTCTAAGTTTACTTTTGGAGTTGTGGAACATCCGTAAAAAAATATAACGGCCAGAATCCAAGTGCTAAATCGAAATTTTGATGCCAATCGAACCAAGGTTTCTTTCAATTCAGGGTCTTTAATGTTTTTTGTGGATTCTTGTGTTTTTGGGGGAGCCATGGTTTTGTACGGATGGGTTATGGGTTTATTGTTCATTTGTTTTTTAGGGTAAAATTTTTTTAAAGATTGCGGTTTTATTCTGAATCTAATTTTTTGAAAATTAGCGTTGTTTATGTTTCTATTGAGAGCCTCAAGAATTTTTTTTTCTAATGATTTTAAAGGTGACAGCCATTCAGGTCCAAGAACTTCAATAAAAAGGGCTGTGTCTGAAAAATGATCAACCCGTGTTTGACGAGAGATTTCGCTTCCAACGATTAAATTCCAATTTATAGAGATTAAATCAAATTCCCGATCTGATAAATTAGGAATTTCTTTAAGGCTACTTTGCAATGTAGAATTTATGTTGGACCAATGGGTTTTGCTTTTTTTTTGAAATTCCATTCAATTCCTGAGGAAAAACCTCATTAAAGGCTTACTCTTATTTTAAAAATTATCTAGCCTATTTGAAAGCCTTATTTTGTTATTTGCTTTTTCTTTCAAAATTTTAATCATTTTGACACTATTTCTTGTTCTTAACCACTGAAGAAATTAACTGATCTGAAATTTTTGAGAATATTCCGGGGGAAACAAACATTGCAATTGTTCTCAATCAAATAGTAATCAAGATTCCTGATACTTTATTTTATAAATTGGGTGTTTTTAAAAGGCTTAGAGTTTTTGGAAATTTAGGAATCCATTGGTAGATTTAAGTTATTCTTTCAGGGTATAAACTAAAACTGCGTAATAACAATACAATCGACTTTAAATCAGTGTAATCTTAATAATTTATGCGTTTAAAAACTTTTTTAATTATTTTGGGGTTGCTGAGTCTATTATTTTATTTATGGATGTGGAATCTCTCCTTTGAATTTAATTGGGGAGAAGACTACGAAAAACGCCCTATTCCTACCTACTTGTTTATCTATTTTTCTCTCTTTATCATTTATGCATTTGCCATTTGGGGGGTTCGCAATTTTTCATTCCAAAGAAGCCAGTTTTGGACTTGGATAATATTTGGACTTTTATTTCGTATTGCGCTTTTACCCGCACAACAAATTCAGGAAGATGACGTCTATCGCTATTTATGGGATGGGAAAGTGTTCGCTAATGGAATCAATCCCTTTAAGTTTGCTCCGGAGGAGATTAACAACTTTAAGGAATTTATGATTAAGGAGCCACGTAGATTTCAAAAAACCTATGATGAGAAAGATATTCGCGAACTCACACTCCTTTACCAACTAAAATGGGAAAATGAAACAAGCTTGGTTTTTATGGAAAGGATCAACCATCCTCATGTTCCCACAATTTATCCTCCCATGGCGCAGTATGTTTTTCGATGGGTCAATCACATAAAGCCAGACAGTATATTAGGAATGCGCTTGGCTTTTCTTTTTTTCGATTTTATTTGCTTATTTTTTATCGTAGCAATTTTAATTCGTTTAGATTTAGACAAAAATTTGGCTCTTATATATTATTGGTCCCCGCTTGTAATTAAGGAAACATTTAATTCAACCCATTTGGATATTATTGGCATCGCATTTTTATGCATTGCACTCTATTATTTTGTCTGCAATAAATTTTACCGAGCGCATAGTTTTTTAGCCTTTAGCGTATTAGGTAAATTATATTCAATCATTCTCCTGCCACTTTATTTAAAACAACTTTGGCAAAACCATAGGGAAACCTCTGCGTGGAAACCCATAGGAATTAGTTTAATCTTGTTCTTTGGAATTATTGGAATTTTTTATGCACCGTTTCTTGGTATTGGTCAAAGAGCGTTTGAAGGACTCCGAACTTTCAGTACCTATTGGGAGAGCAATGACAGCTTATTTGCAATAATGGTTTTTTACTTTCGATCCATGCTGGAAATTGAATCTCGTGGTCCCGTAGGTTTGTCTTATGATTTACCTTCTTTGTTGAGCAAGGTGACGGTAGTACTAATTTTAGGTGGAGTGTTGCTTTACTTTTTACTCCGTAAGAATAGATTGCCTTTTAACCGCCTGCAGTCCATTAAAGAGTTGTTTATTGTTATGGCACTGGTCTTTTTATTGAGTCCTGTACAAAACCCTTGGTACCTATCTTGGATTCTTCCGTTTTTATGTATTTTCCCCTATCGTTATTGGATTTTACTTACTGGGTTAGTGGGTCTTTATTATCTCGACTTCTATTTCGATTACCAGGAAATTCAACATTACACGGCATGGACCCCTTGGTTCGAATATCTACCCTTTTACCTTCTTTTAGGATGGGAATTTTTTAAAAGGCGGGCTAGTTGGATCCAAAGTCATTAGAAAATCTTTGATTTTTAAACTACGTTTCTCTTAATAAATTCTAGAAAATTTAAATTAACTCTTCAAAGGATTGGATTTTAGGAGAGAGGTTTTCATGGATGCCTTTGCGGTCAATTAGAATAGAATGAAGACCTGCATTTCGGGCGCCCAGCAAATCTGCTTGGGGTTCATCACCAATATGACAAGCCTTTTCCTTAGCCACTCCACTTTGTCGTAAAGCCTCCTCAAAAATTAAACTATCCGGTTTCGCCGAACCAACCACTGTAGATGCTAATATGAAATCAAAATAGGAAGCTAGGCCTAAATTTTTTAAAATGACAGGTAAGCGTGAATCCCAATTAGAAATGACACCTAATATCACTCCTTTATTCTTTAATCGTTTAAGGATTTGTGATTGTTCTACATCCTCAAAAACTCGCCAACTGTCCTTACCCGCAAATGCCTGGTACACTTGTTCAAAGTATTTATCGAAGTTATCAAGGCCGCCTAAGGGTTGGAATACGCGATAAACTAAATTACGCCAAAATTGTTGTTCTATTTCTGGACCTTTTTGTCTTCCCAAACTTTCCATTCCACCCAAGGATTTCCATTCTTCACCGAATCGTTTATTCAAATCAGCAGCGTCTCCAGTAAAACCAAAGCTTCGTGCATGGTGTGCATACACATCTCCGACGGAGGGATGTACATGAAGCAAAGTCCCTCCGACATCAAAAAAAACTGCTTTAAAATGGTGAACCATATATTTATTTTTTCGATTAAAAGTCTGAGAATTAAATGAGTAAAGCACACCGTCCTGGTGTGCTTTACTTTCGAGCTTTCCACTCTGAAGCTAATTATAGCACCAGAGTGGAAGAAGGGTTAGGGTTAAGAGAGGAACTAATCGAAAAAACGAATTTTGATAATTTTACCGGTTCATTTGCGTTAGTCGGGAAATCACAAAAAACCCTGCTGTGGAAATTATGACTATTGGAACCATCATGTTCATCATGCTTTGAAATACCGGGTCTAGATTTTGGGTTCCCATCTGTGCCAAAGGGCCAAGTTTAATGGAATAAATTAAGTAGCCCGCTGCTACGAGAGTGCCAATTTCAAATTGACGCCAGATTAGGGAAATTGCTCCAATTGCAAAAAGGGTAGCCAAAAACTCAGCTTGGGCAACTACATGAAAACTCTCAAAAAATGCGAAGATTGTTTCCATAAATCTACCTATAAAAAACTGGGTTAATAAAATCTTTAATACAATCAAACTTGAGCAATCTTTATGCCAAAAGTGCACATCATATTCGAAGACTAAAAAAATTGAAAAACCGAGAAGTAAACTTAAGGAAAATTAATGGAAGCCAAATAATAAAAAAATAGATAACTATTTTATAAATAAAATAATTATCTGTATCTTTTTAGTGACAGGGTTTGAGTATTAAAAGAGTTTATAGGAAAAGGTAAGTTTTTTAAAAGGAGACTTGAATATCGTAAATTTCTCTTTGAGATTCATATAATTGGAGAGCCTGTTTATAGTCATCTTCTGTATCTATTTCAACGCAATCATTGCTGCCAATATCAAAGGCGGTTAGTTTTGTTTGCTTCGCTAAATTAGAAAAAGGAATTTCCCACAAAGTGTGAATATACTCACTCTCATTTTGATCATACATTTCGATCAGAAGATTTACAGCTTGCTCGTTCAATAGGAAAAAACCTATAGCTTCTCCGGCAACCTTATATTGATTCTTTTCCTCTGTGGTAAGGTCACGTTTGGTAATCAAACTGGATATTTTATTCGAACCATTTAAAAGGACTTTTGTCGCTTCGGTGTCATTTATTTCAACAGGAACAACTGCAAATGAAGAGGGTTGGCTTTTTTCGAAATATTCTTTTAAGGCATCATGTGGATAGAAAACATCTCCATCTAAAATCAAGAAATCGCCTTTACGGCCTCGGAGACCCATGACCAAAGATAGGGTATTTCCGGTGGTTCGATAGAGTTCATTATCAACAAACTCAACAGGTATTCGAAGGTTCAATCCATAAACATAATCTTTAACTGCTTTCCTGTTATAACCTACGACTAAAATGACTTTTTCGATATTTAATTCTTGGAGAGATATCAAGTGACGAGAAAGGAGTGTATCTTTGCCAATTGGCAACATGCTTTTGTGGGGAATATCATTCCGGTTCAACCTTGAACCATAACCGGCCAAAAGAATCACGGCTTGCATAAATTAGTTCAACTCTTTTAAATTTCTAAAGGATAATAAAGTTCAAGCAGTTTTTTATCCCTCTCCCCAGTCTAATTATCTCCTAAAAACTCTAATATATCAACCTCAGATGTTTTCTCACCTACAAGCGGCAAACCGGGTTTTTGAATAGGATTTAGTCTTTTTGAAAACAATCGACTTACCCATCCCGTTTTTCCGTCCTTAAATTCAATCTGAAACCAATTTTCTTTTTCCTCTAGGAGAGGACGCATATCACCATTTTTAAGTTTACCAATAATTTTCCCTTTTGTCGTTGGGGCAGCACGGACGTTTAACAGAGAGTTTTTATTTACCTCAATCAAAACGTGCGGAATATTAACTTCCCCTTTTTCAAAGGAATTCGTCCCACTGGGTAGTGCGGAATTTGCTTTTTCTTCAGACTTCTTTATTTCTACAGAAGACGAATTGGTTTTTGGTGAGAGTTTTTTCGAATTTGGATTAGAAATAGATTCCATTTCTTTATTAAGTACAGGAGGCGGAGGCTCAAAACTCGAGGGAGTTTCGACAGAATTTTTTGTTTCATCCTGTGCAGTAATCTCTTCAACAAAATCTTCTTCTGTTATTAATGAACCGGATTCTTCAGTCTCAGGCTCAAAGTTACCAAAACTTGCAGCCTCAGGCTGCAAAGATTTATTTTCTAACAGGTCTTGATCCAAAGGGTTTGCTCTAATTCGATTTGGGGAAACCTTTTGATTTTGCTGCTCTAATTCTTGCAAGCGTCTTTTAGCAGAATCGGAGTTAAAGCCGTTTGGATATTTTTCCAGAAATTTTTGATAACCTTCAATAGAATCTACACGTTGAACTTGGTGATAAATCTTATCTTCCACTTTTTCAATTTTAAATTGAATATCTTCTTGTTCTAACGGTGATGATATTGATTTTAAACGATTTAGCTCGCTAATTACACGGTCGTACTCACCATTTTCGTTTAGAAGCGTAGAATGAAACTTTAAGGCTTTTTTATAATTGTATTGAATTTTTTCGCTTATAGGTTCCAAGTCATAAGCAATTTCAAATTCATTTATTGCTTGGGAAATTTTATCCTGGAGGTAATAAACTTCCCCCAAATTATTATGGGCTTCATAGGAATTGCTTCGTCTTTCTATAAAACGCTTCCATAAAGCTTCAGCTTCAGGCAATTGGCCTGCTCTTTGAGCTCTTAAAGCCCTTTCAAATAAACCCTGATCGGCAGAAGGTATTGCAGAAGGAGGGCTATCGAAATACTTCTCTGGTTTAGGGGTTGCGCACCCCAATAAGACCGAAAATAATATGGCGGTCCATATTAGGTGATGGTTTCTTATCATTATTATCATACTATCAGGATAACCAATATATTTGCCAGGTCAATATGCCTTGACTTAGTTTTTTTTTTAAGTAAGCTTTACAGGTGAAATTAACTAGGGGTGTTGTAAAACTGAGAGTCCTGCGGACAACCCTTGGAACCTGATCTGGTTAATACCAGCGAAGGGAAGTTCCTTTATTTTATTCTTGCAATGAAAATAAGCCGCTTTCCTTTTTGGATAAGCGGCATTTTTTATTTATTAGGGTATTTCTTGAAACTCGTTATTAATGGACAGGAAAGAGACACTCTCTCCAGCCATAATCTGGATGATTTACTGAAAGAACTTGAAATTTCGGGAACTCACATTGCTATTGCCTTAAATTCTCAAGTGATTCCTAGGTCTAATTATGGATCTACTCTTTTGCGAGAAGGAGACAAAGTTGAAATTGTCCATGCGGTTGGTGGAGGTTAGGTTTTAAGAATATATTTTTCATTAATCGTTACTCCTTTGGGGTTTATTAACTAATATGGATACAGTTACAGAAACAAAAGCAAAGCCATTGATAATTGCTGATAAAGAGTTTAAATCAAGGCTTATAGTAGGGACTGGAAAGTACGAATCTTTCGATCAAAATCGACAGGCTCTGGAAATTTCTGGAGCTGAAATGATTACAGTAGCCGTCCGCCGCATAGAATTGGATAAATCAAAGGAATCAATACTTAATTTTATTGATCCCAAAAAGTACACACTGCTTCCCAATACCGCGGGATGTTATAACGTTAAAGAAACTGTAATGACTGCTCAATTGGCACGTGAGGCAGGCTTAGGGAATTTTGTCAAAGTTGAAGTTATTGGGGATCAAAAAACGCTTTTCCCTGATAATGAAGCTACCTTAGAAGCTTCAAAAATTTTGGTCGAAGACGGGTTTCATGTACTTCCTTATTGCTCTGATGATGTTGTCTTATGTAAAAAATTGGAAGACATTGGTTGTTCGGCGGTAATGCCACTGGCAGCACCCATTGGATCGGGGTTAGGGGTTCGTAATCCTTTTAACATAAAGCTCATATTAGAAGCAGTTCAAATACCGGTTATTATTGATGCCGGTGTTGGGACGGCTTCGGATGCTGGGCGAGCTATGGAGCTTGGAGTTGATGGGTTACTTATGAATACCGCAATTGCCTGTGCAAAGGATCCTCTAAAAATGGCACAAGCTATGAAGCTGGGAGTTGAAAGTGGAAGGCTTGCTTATGAAGCGGGACGGATTCCCAAGAAACTATATGCTTCTGCCAGCAGTCCCATTGACGGAATGATTGATGTATGAATAAGTCGGATCGGTCCGATCGATTGGATTCGGGCAAATCCATGTATACTCGGGTTATTCGTGGAGTCGGAGAAGTACATCCTGATTGGCTGAAAATTTATTTAATAACCGATCGAAAACTTTTTCCGGAAAATCTCCTTTTAAGTTCGATAGAAGCTGCGCTTAAAGGGGGAATTCGTGATTTGCAGCTTCGCGAAAAAGATTTGTCGTTATCAGACTTATTTTCATTAGCCGTGGTATTGCGGCAAATGACTAATCGTTACAATGCTCGGTTATATATTAATGACCGTCTGGATGTTGCTCTCATGGTAGGTGCTGATGGAGTGCATTTACCAGAAAGCGGGTTGCCCCCCAATGAAGTAAAAGGGCGATACCCGCATTTACTAGTAGGAGTTTCTACCCATTCTTTGGAAAGTGCAAAGCGTGCGAAAGAAAATGGAGCGGACTTTATTACATTCAGTCCTATTTATGAAACTCCTTCAAAGCAAGCTTTCGGTTCACCACAAGGTTTAAAAAAACTACGGAAAATCATTCAAGAGGTGGATCTTCCGGTAATTGCCTTGGGTGGAATAAATATAGACCGAATCTCGGAAATTCGAAAACAAGGCGCGTTTGGCGCTGCTCTGATTCGAGGGATTTGGACATCTTCAAATATTGAACAGGAATCTGCAAAATATATACAGCAAATAAAGGAGAACCCGAATGAATATGCCTAACCGCCCTTCCGGCGAAACAGCTTCGGAAAATATACAAATTAGTCGCGATCCAATTTCCCCTAATTCAAAAAAAGTCTATATCCAGGGGGAATTAAATCCTGATATTCAAGTACCTTTTAGAGAGATTAAATTATCACCCACAATTGTTCAAAATTCTGGCAATGGTGAACCTAAAGAAGAACCCAATGAACCAGTTATAGTCTATGACACCTCAGGTCCTTATACTGATCCGGATGTAAAAATTGATCCACGCAAAGGTTTAAACCCTTTGCGCCTGCAATGGATACTAGGCCGTGGGGATGTGGAAGTAATAGAAGGCCGAGCCTCTCGTCCGGAGGACGATGGATATAAAAAGCCAGAGCAAATGCGGGACATTGAAAAATTTGATCGGTCCAATCGACGAATATACCGTGCAAAACCCGGTGCGAATGTCAGTCAAATCCATTATGCAAGAAAGGGAATAATTACCCCTGAAATGGAATACATTGCCATTCGTGAAAATCAAAAACGCAAACAGTTAATGGAAGATGCGGAACGCGAGGAACGCCTTAAAGGAAATTCTTTTGGAGCTAACCTCCCACAAGAAATCACTCCCGAGTTTGTGCGTGATGAAGTGGCTAAAGGACGTGCCATAATTCCAGCAAACATAAATCATCCTGAGTTGGAACCTATGATCATAGGTCGAAACTTTTTGGTGAAAATTAATGCGAACATTGGTAATTCAGCAATATCTTCTTCTATTGAAGAAGAAGTTGAAAAAATGGTTTGGGCGACTCGATGGGGATCGGACACAGTCATGGATTTGTCGACCGGTAAAAACATACATGAAACTCGTGAATGGATTTTACGCAATTCAGCCGTTCCTATTGGAACGGTTCCCATTTATCAGGCCCTCGAAAAGGTAGATGGAAAACCGGAAGAACTCACTTGGGAAATATTCCGAGATACCTTAATCGAACAAGCGGAACAAGGAGTGGATTATTTTACAATCCATGCAGGTGTTTTGTTGCGTTATGTTCCGTTAACTGCCAAACGTATGACCGGAATCGTTTCACGGGGTGGTTCGATCATGGCAAAATGGTGTTTAGCGCACCATGAGGAAAGTTTCCTATATACACACTTTGAAGATATTTGCGAAATAATGAAGGCCTACGACATCAGTTTTTCCTTAGGTGATGGTTTGCGGCCAGGCTCATTAGCCGATGCTAATGATGCCGGCCAGTTTGCTGAATTGGAAACATTGGGTGAACTTACTAAAATTGCCTGGAAGCACGATGTGCAAACCATGATTGAAGGACCCGGACATGTTCCGATGCACATGATTAAAGAAAATATGGATAAACAACTGCGAGAATGCGGGGAAGCACCATTTTATACTTTAGGTCCTTTAACTACAGACATTGCACCTGGTTACGACCATTTTACTAGTGGTATTGGTGCTGCCATGATCGGTTGGTATGGATGTGCCATGCTGTGCTATGTCACTCCTAAGGAACATTTGGGACTGCCGGATCGTGAAGATGTAAAACAGGGGGTTATTACTTATAAAATTGCGGCACACGCGGCAGATTTAGCTAAGGGACATCCTGGTGCTCGGGTACGGGACGATGCATTAAGTAAGGCTAGATTTGAGTTTCGCTGGGCGGATCAGTTTAATCTTTCGCTTGACCCTGAGACGGCACTAAAGTTTCATGATGCAACTCTTCCTGCAGAAGGACACAAAGTTGCGCACTTTTGTTCTATGTGTGGTCCGCAGTTTTGTTCCATGAAAATAACTCAAGACGTTCGTGACTATGCTGAAAAAATAGGAATGGAAGATGAGAAAGCCCTAGAGAAGGGAATGGAAGAAATGTCTCAAACTTTCAAAGAAAAAGGTGGGGAAATTTATCAGCAGGTTTAAAAAGTATTTACAAATATTAATTCTAAGGCTCTTTTAGCTTGGAACAACTCCCAAAAATCCAAGCTATTTCCGTTAATTAGTTCCCTAATTTCCGCTTGACAAAATGGGGGATGGGCCTAGAATGAAATTTCGTCATCGGACATTTTTTTTCAGGCACGTAGCTCAGGGGTAGAGTACTTGCTTGACATGCAAGGGGTCGGCGGTTCGAAACCGCCCGTGCCTATTTTGCTCTTGAGATTTTGGTGAAAACTCCTGATGGGTCCGATTCGCTAAAAATCCGCAGCAGGTGCTTTTTCCTACCAGGAACCACCTTTCATTGGATTCATTGAAATTAAGATGCCTTTTATAAGGTATGGATTATTTTTAATTGAACCTCTCAAGTTTTTTATATAGAGGTTTCTTTAAGTTTATGAGCAATCAATCAGAACAAAAATACGATTTAGAAACTTTGCGACATAGTTGTGCGCACTTAATGGCACAGGCAGTGAAGCAATTGTATCCAGATACTCAGGTTACTATTGGCCCTGTGATTGAGGACGGTTTTTATTATGACTTTTTTCGAAAAGAACCTTTTCAGCCGGAGGACTTGAAAAAAATCGAAAAGCAGATGCAAAAACTGGCTAAAGAGGCTCAAGATGTTAAACGCTTAGAATTACCGCGCAAGGATGCAATTGAACTATTTAATAAAATGGGAGAACCGTTTAAAGTTGAAATCATCGAAGGTATCGATGGGGATGATGTGATTTCAGCATATTCTCAGGGAGAGTTTACCGATTTGTGCCGTGGTCCTCATGTAGAAAACACGAAAGAAATTAAAGTGTTTAAGTTATTAAATACTTCTTCTGCTTACTGGCGGGGGGACGAGCGTAACCCGGTTTTACAACGAATCTATGGGACGGCTTGGTTTTCCAAAAAGGATTTGAAGGATTATCTGAATCGTTTGGAAGAAGCTAAAAAACGAGACCACCGTAAATTGGGAAAAGAATTGGACCTTTATACCATGTCAGATGAAATTGGTCCTGGTTTGATTTTGTGGCATCCCAAAGGATCGCGAATTCGGTACATCATAGAAGAGTTTTGGAAACGAGAGCATTACAATAATGGTTATGAACTCGTAAATACACCCCATGCGGCTAAAATCGATTTATGGAAAACCAGTGGTCATATAGAATTTTATAAGGAAAATATTTTTTCACCGATGGAAATCGAGGGCAAGCAATATGTGATGAAACCTATGAATTGTCCTTTCCATATTCAGATATATAAATCCAAGCTGCGAAGTTATCGTGATTTGCCATTACGTTGGGCCGAATTAGGCACTGTCTATCGTTATGAACGGTCTGGAGTCATGCATGGCTTGCTCCGAGTACGCGGTTTTACTCAAGATGACGCCCATTTATTCTGTGCTCAAGAGCAAATTGAAGAAGAAATCCTGCGTGTACTTCAGTTTGTGCTTTATATTTTACAGGCCTTTGGTTTTCATGAATACCAAGTTTATCTCAGTACTCGGCCTGAAAAATCAGTTGGTTCCGATGGGGATTGGGAAACGGCTACTGCAGCCCTAAAAAATGCTCTGGATCGTTCCAAAATTGAATATGAAATTGACCCGGGTGAGGGAGTTTTTTATGGGCCAAAAATTGATATAAAAATTAAGGACAGTTTAAATCGCCTTTGGCAGGTATCAACTATTCAAGTAGACTTTAATTTACCCAATCGTTTCCAAATGTCTTACATTGGAGCCGATGGCCAATCACATCCTCCGATTATGATCCATAGAGCGTTGATGGGATCTTTGGAGAGATTTTTTGGCTGCCTCATAGAACATTATGCAGGGGCTTTTCCGGTTTGGTTGGCACCAGTACAGGTTATTATTTTGACCATCACTGATAATCAGCATACTTATGCAAACCAAATCGCAGAGCAATTAATTTCAGAAGGAATTCGGGTAGAAAAAGACTTGCGAAATGAAAAAATTGGGTTCAAGATAAGGGAAGCCCAGCTCAATAAAGTTCCTTATATGTTAGTATTAGGGGACAAAGAGGTTGAATCCAAAGTTATTGCAGTGAGGAAACGTCGCTCTAAAGAAACTAAAGTTATGGAATTAAATTTGTTTCTTAGAGATCTTAAAAATGAAATTGACACGAAGGCTGTCGATTCGGATTGATAACATTTTATAGGAGGACCTTGTATTAAGAAACAACGGATTAACCAAATGATCCGGGTCAAGGAAGTTTGCGTTATAGGCGTCGATGGGGATCAGTTAGGAACATTTCCCACATTTGAAGCCATTTCTATGGCCCAAGAAAATAATTTAGATTTAGTCGAAGTTGCTCCCAATGCCAACCCGCCCGTTTGTCGGATCATGGATTACGGCAAACATAAATATAAACAAAATAAAAGGGCTCACGAGGCTAAAAAGAACCAGAAAGTCATTCATGTTAAGGAAGTCAAATTTAGACCGAATACGGATCAGCATGATTTTGATTTTAAGGTTAAACATGTAATACGATTCCTAAAAGCGGGGGATAAGGTCAAGGTTGTAATATTTTTTAAAGGTCGAGAAATTCTGCATCGCGAAGGGGGCGAAGAAATGCTTCAACGTATTGCAGAAGCGGTTGATGAATATGGGGCGGTTGAACAGTCCGCAAAACAAGAAGGACGGACCCTAACCATGATTTTTGTACATAAACCCGCTAAAAAAGAGACTAAGACTCAAGCTAATAATGAAGCTTGATTTTTGCCTTAAAATTGGTAGACTTTGTGATTTCCTTGGAGAAGAGCAACAATGCCTAAAATGAAAACCAATAAAGGAGCGGCCAAACGGTTCCGCAAGACAGGGACGGGTAAAATTCGCCGAAATTCTGCGTTTACCAGCCACATCCTTACATCGAAAACTACAAAAAGAAAACGTAATTTACGGCAGAGTAGTATATTAGTCGAATGTGATGCGAAACGGCTTAAGGCTCTGCTGCCCTACTGAATTAGATAGAATTTGGAGAAAGAAGTATGTCACGAGCAGTGAATGGAACCATTTCCCGGTCCCGAAGAAAAAAAATATTAAAATTGGCGAAAGGTTTTCGAAGTGTTCGTAGTAAAGCCTATCGGAAAGCCCGGGAAGCTGTTGAAAAAGCATTATCCTATTCTTATCGGGATCGACGAGCCCGTAAGCGGGATTTTCGTCGTTTATGGATTGCACGAATAAATGCTGCTGTCCGCCAAGATGGATTGACATACAGTCAATTTATGCACGGATTAAAAAAAGCCAATATAGAAATTGATAGAAAAGTTCTGTCAGACATGGCAATCCATAATCAAAAATCTTTTAAGGCTTTAATGGAAACCGCACGTTCTCAAACAGGTGCGGCTTGAATTAGTTTATTTTTCTTGAGAACGGCGGGGTAGGAATTTCCTATCTCGCTTTTTGTTTGCCCTCATTTATCATCGTGATCCAAAAAATACAAACCTACCAGGAAGAATTCAAAAAACGTATTGAGTCAGTGACTCAGTCGGATGAGCTTCAGAAATTGCGTGTGGAATTTTTGGGGAAAAAGGGTTTTGTGACTCAAGCAATGAAAGAATTGCGAAGTCTTTCACCTGAAAAAAAACGTGAAGCGGGCAAGTTCATCAACGAATTCAAAAATTTCGTTGAAACTTCCTTAAAGGAATATGCCGACAAGATCGGTCACTCTCCAAAAGCTCTAAAATCATCTGATTCTTTTGACTATACCTTGCCCGGGAGAAAGGAACCTATAGGGACTTTGCATCCAATTACCCAGGTTATGGAAGAAATCGTTTCTGTGTTTATTAGTTTAGGGTTTCGGGTAGAAGAAGGACCTGAAATAGAATTAGATTATTATAATTTTGAGGCGCTGAACATTCCCAAAGACCATCCTGCACGAGATATGCAAGATACTTTTTATGTTGAGGATGAAACGGTATTAAGAACTCATACATCCCCAGTTCAAATTCATGTAATGGAAGCCAATCAACCTCCTTTAAGAATTATTGCCCCAGGGAAAGTCTATCGTTGTGATTCCGATGTTTCCCATACTCCTATGTTTCATCAAATTGAAGGTTTGATGGTAGATAAGAATGTGGCATTTAGTGATTTGAAGGGAATAATGAATATTTTCGTTCAGCAGACTTTTGGCCAATCCACTCAAGTCCGATTCCGTCCCAGCTACTTCCCTTTTACTTGTCCAAGTGCAGAGGTTGATATTCAATGTGTAATGTGTTCTGGAAAAGGATGTAGAGTCTGTTCACATACAGGCTGGTTAGAAATCTTAGGGGCAGGAATGGTGGATCCGGCGGTTTTTAATTCTGTCAGTTATGATCCGGAACAATGGACTGGTTTTGCATTTGGTATGGGAATAGAACGAATTGCAATGTTGAAATACGGGATAAATGACATACGTTTATTTTATGAAAACGATGTTCGATTTCTGCAACAATTCTAATTGAAACACTTCCGCACTACTTCTATAAGAAAAATTTTTTATTATTTTTTCAAATCATGGCAAAATTTTCAAACGTTTAGTTCTATCTCTCCAACTTTCTTCTTAATTTATGAATTACAAAGGTTGGCTGGCTATTATTGGTTTTCTAATTATTTCTGCGATATTGGGAATTGCAGCCATTTACACTCTAATTAATTATACTCCCCAATTCATTCCCTCATTCTTGATCGATTTGTCTCGGCAACCTGATCTTTTGAAAATATCAGAAGCAAAAACATGTGGTGAATGTCACTCGGATATTTTTGAGGATTGGAAAAAAAGTCGACACTCTGTTTCCTGGACAAGTGATGGATATATTAAAGATTCCAAAGACAGGACTAAAGAAAAATGTTTGCCATGTCATATTCCAAACCAGGTGAGCGCTGGGGAAAAACCAAACCCACGGTCTTCTCACCGAGATCAGGGAGTTTTTTGTATTCCTTGTCATGTTAAGGAGGATGGAATGCATGGGCCTTATGAACTGCTATCTCCCCCTCACCCAACAAAAAGAAATGAAGTTTACCGTTCTTCTAAATTTTGCGGGTCTTGTCACGAAAAAACATATAAAGAATGGAAATCTGTAGAAAGTAAAGAAACATGTCAAAGCTGTCATATGAAAACCAAACGTGCGCGATTGACTCAAAAATTTCCGATGGGATTATTTCATGCGCGACGGCAGGTAGCGAATCATGCATTTCCAAAAGGTGATCTTGATGAAGATAATTTATATTTAGAAGCTGTATTTAAAGAAGAATCTCTTATTATTACACTTACTAACAGGACTATTCCTCATTTGGTTCCTACTGCGGACAATGGGGATCCCAGGTTATATCTTTATGTTTTATTTTTAAACACAGAGGGAAACGAAATCGATAATTTTAAGGAAATACTTGCTCCCCAACAAGACAGCGCTCTTCCTTACAAACAACCCGCCAAGTTTCAATATTTATCAAATAATAAAACAGACAAAGCGATTGTTACTTTAAAATATAAAGCAGCCTGGTCAAAAGAACGCAAAACCATTCAATCCATCATTCTTCCAAAATAAAAAGTGATTAGATATTGACTCAATGCCGATTTATCATAAAATCACTTTTAAAGGTTGAGATTTTATTTTACTCATTGTGGAGGTCCTCATGAAAAATAGTTCCCACCGTTTATTTTTAATCATGCTATTAATAGTTCTAATTCCTAATTATATTTTTGCAAAAGATCTTGTCGTTAAAGCTCCTCCTGAGTCCTTGAGTAAACTATATCCTCCAAAATCTGAAAAACCCAAATGGATTCAACAAATGCACCAATTGTCCTCAAACTTTGGTGGTGTTTTTACTAATATGAAGGAAGGGGACTGGGCCAATGCTGAAAAACGTGCTTCCAATTTGGTGAAGGTCTATGAAGAAACTTCAAAGTTAGTTCCTGAATGGAAAGATTATTTTGATGTCGATGCAGTTAAAAAATTTGCTGAAGCGGTAAAATCCCATGATCCGAAAGTTATTGGTCCTGCAGCAGGCCCGGTAGCAAAAACCTGTGGAAAATGCCACAGTGAGCAGTATGTTGCGGTATGGACGCGATTCCATTGGCCGCCGGTATCAGACATCAAGATCACAGATCCGGTTACAGAAAAGGAGTTTGAATACGGTAAATACATGTTTCAAATTACCGGTGCTTTTAATGGTGTGACCGTTAACTTTGGGGAAGGTCAATATCAACAAGCTGCGAAATCTTTACGTTCTTTTGAAATGCGTTACAAGGAACTAAAATCCACCTGTTCAAAATGCCACACAACGGACGCGGTAAAGCAATTTTTTGTTAATGAAGAAGTAATGGGAGCTTTTGGTAACCTGAAAAAAATTCTAGCTACTGAAAAACCCAATCCCGGAGAATTTTGGAAAAATATTGGGACTATTGGTAAGCAAGGTTGTAAAAAATGTCATTTAACTCACCGGACATACGCTATCATCCAAGGAGTTTGGGAGACAGAATAAAAATTTGGAATCGCGATGATGGGTTCGTTTTGTCCTCAATCCAGCCCGTGGTCCGATTCCATGAACTTATCATGGTATAAATCAATCGACTTTTGAAGTACTTCCAATGCGGCGGGTAGTGGTAGAAATTCTTCTACCGTAACAGTTTTATGTTCTAATTTTTTATAATCCTCAAAAAAACGCTTTATTTCTGTCATGCGGTGAGGTGGCAAGTCGTCCAGTAAATGGTAATGGGAATATTCCGGATCGTCTGCATGAACGGCAATGATTTTATCATCAACTTCTCCATGATCGATCATTCGCATAAGGCCTATTGCTTTTGCCCGCATAATTGTTAGAGGATATACCGGCTCCTGACCTAAAACTAAAACATCTAACGGATCATCGTCATCACAATAAGTGCGTGGAACGAACCCATAGTTAGCAGGATATTGGACAGAACTATATAAAATTCGATCTACGCGAATCATGCCAGTTGCTTTATCAAGTTCATATTTTGTTTTAGAACCTTTGGGCACTTCAATGATCGCCGGGAAAATATTAGGCATATCCTCGCCCAGTTCAACGTCGTGCCAGGAGTTTAACATTTGGGTTTCCTACTTTCGGGGATTAGCAATTGTTCAATAAAATGGTTAAAAGATTGATTAATTGAGATGGCTGACAGAAGGTTGCTTTCTTGTCCCAGGTTTTGTTAAGGATTTCTTTGTCTTTTTAGCAGAAGATTTTTTCTTGAGAGTAAATTTTTTCGTAAAACAATGCTGCACTACTTCATCCATTGTGTTGACTTGAATAAAGTTGAGAGTTTTGCGAACATTTGCAGGAATGTCGGGAATATCTTTTTCGTTGTCTTTTGGGATCATTATATTCTTAATATTGACTCGATGTGCTGCCAAAGCTTTCTCTTTTAAACCTCCAATGGGCAGCACCTTACCGGTAAGAGTCACTTCCCCTGTCATAGTAATATCACTTCGTACAGGGTTATTTGTTAAAGCCGAAATGATGGCTACCGCCATAGTAATTCCAGCGGAGGGCCCATCTTTAGGAATAGCGCCTTCCGGAATATGTATGTGGAGATCAATTTTTTGATAGAAGTCCTTGGGCAATCCTAAGGAATCTGAATGTTGGCGAACATAGCTTAGCGCAGCTTGCGCAGACTCTTTCATGACATCACCTAATTTCCCGGTCAACGACAACTGTCCTTTACCAGGAGTGGTAATAACTTCTATGGAAAGAAGCTCCCCACCAAACTCAGTCCACGCCAAGCCGTTGGCCACTCCTACCTCTGAATCTTTTCTTTCTTTATCAGGGGAAAATTTTGGTACACCCAAATATTTTTGAACGAGGGTTGGAGTAAGTGAAATAGAAGTTTTTTTCCCATTTTTAACTACTTCTCTAGCAACCTTTCTACAAATTGCACCGATTTCTCTTTCAAGACTTCGCACACCCGCTTCACGTGTGTATTCTTTAATAACTTTGCGCAGAATAGTTTTGGAGAATTTTACATTTTTGGAGGTTAGTCCATGTTCCTTAATTTTTTTAGGCACAAGAAACTTTTCTGCAATGGCAAGCTTCTCTTCTTCTGTGTAACCTGGTAAACGAATCACTTCCATCCGGTCTTGCAAAGGTTGGGGGATCGTGTGCAATACGTTTGCTGTACAAATAAAAAGGACCTGGGATAGGTCGTAGTCTACCTCCAGAAAATGATCATTGAAGGCAAAATTCTGTTCAGGGTCTAATACTTCTAATAATGCTGACGAGGGATCACCACGAAAGTCGGTACTCATTTTGTCGACTTCATCTAAAAGAAAAACCGGATTTAGAGAGCCCGCTTTCTTCATGCTTTGGATAATTTTCCCCGGCAAAGCACCAATATAGGTCCTTCGATGACCTCTAATTTCCGCTTCATCGCGTACGCCTCCTAAAGAAACTCTAACGAATTTACGTCCCATCGCACGGGCTATAGACTGACCTAAAGAGGTTTTTCCAACCCCGGGTGGGCCTACTAAGCAGAGAATAGGGCCTTTCATTTTTTTTACTAACTTCATAACAGCAAGATGCTCAACAATACGCTCTTTGACTTTTTCCAAACCAAAGTGATCGGAATCTAAAACCTTTTGGGCATCGGTCAAGTCAATGTTGTCACCTCCCGGGCTCTTTTTCCAAGGCAATTCGACAAGCCACTCGATATAATTACGCACTACTGTCGCTTCTGCAGACATGGGTTGCATGGCTTCAAGGCGGCGGATTTCTTTATTGGCTTTTTCAACAATATCCTTAGGCATTTTTGCCTTTTTGAGTTTTTGAGTCAATTCATCAATATCAGACTTAAACTCATCCCGTTTGCCTAGCTCTTTCTGAATGGCCTTCATTTGTTCATTAAGATAGAACTCTTTTTGACTGCGCTCCATTTGTTTGCGTACTCGGCCATGCACGCGCTTTTCTATTTTTAAAATTTCCATCTCAGACTTCAAAATGTTTACTAACTTGTTGAGCCGGTCCGAGGGATTATAAGTTTCTAACAAACTTTGTTTGTCGGCAGTTTGAAAAATCATATAAGAAGCAATGGTATCTGCAAATCGGTGAGGTTCGGTAATATTTGATATTGCAGAAATTGCTTCTAAAGGAATTTTTTGATTGAGTTTGACATATTGTTCAAATAACCCTTCAATGCTCCGCATAAGGGCTTTTACATCTGTCGTTAATTGAATATTTTCTTCAATTTTATCGATTTCAACTTCGTAATATCCCGATTCATTTTGGAATTTGGTGATGCGGCCACGCTGCATTCCTTCAACCAGGACTTTCATTGTGCCATCGGTGAGTTTTAGAATTTGAAGAATATTGGCCAGCGTGCCGGTTTCAAAAATATCATTCGGACCGGGATTATTATTGTTGGCATTTCTTTGAGCGGAAAGAAAAATATTTTTTTGCTCTGCCATGGATTTTTCCAAAGCTCGAACAGACTTATCTCTACCTACGAATAATGGTATTACCATGAAGGGAAAAACCACAATGTCGCGCAAAGGGACTAAGGGTAATACTAGCCGATTAGAAGACATGGATTAACTCGCCTGTTTTTGATTTTGGAAAACTAGAAGAGGTTGTTCATTGTGGACAACGACTTCTTCATTAATTACAACTTCTTCGACATCTTCTTTGGAGGGTAAATCAAACATGATGTCTAACATAATATCTTCTAGGATGGAACGAAGGCCGCGAGCACCTGTTTTAAGTTTTAGTGCTTTTTCTGCAATAGCGCGAATGGCTCCGTCAGTGAATTTGAGTTTAACGTTTTCAAACTCGAATAGTTTTTTATATTGTTTAACAAGCGCATTTTTGGGTTCGGAAACAACTTTAACGAGAGCGTCTGCATCCAACTCATTTAGCGTAGCGGTAATTGATAATCGACCCACAAACTCCGGGATTAAACCGTATTTTAAAAGGTCTTCAGGTTGTACCTGTTGTAAAAGAATTTCATCGTTTTCCTTGGAACGAGAAACCAACTCTTGACCAAACCCCATGGATTTTTTACCAATCCGGTTCCGAATAATTTTGTCCAGCCCGACAAAGGCACCACCACAAACAAATAAAATGTTTGTAGTATTGACTTGTAAGAATTCTTGATGTGGATGCTTTCTTCCCCCTTGAGGAGGTACACTGGCCATAGTTCCTTCAATTATTTTTAATAGGGCTTGTTGAACCCCTTCACCAGAAACATCTCTTGTAATTGATGGGTTCTCTGATTTTCGACTAATTTTATCAACCTCATCAATATATATAATACCGCGCTCAGCTTTTTCTACATCGTAATCGGCGGCTTGTAGTAATTTGAGGATAATATTTTCTACATCTTCCCCCACATATCCCGCTTCGGTCAAAGTAGTGGCATCTACAATGGTAAAAGGAACGTCGAGAATTTTTGCTAACGTTTGTGCCATAAGTGTTTTGCCAGAACCTGTGGGTCCAATCAGCAATACATTACTTTTTTGCAATTCAACATCTTCCAAATCTACATTAGAATCCACTCGTTTGTAATGATTGTGAACCGCAACGGAAAGAATTCGTTTGCAGCGTTCTTGACCGATGATGTATTGATCCAGATGTTTGAAAATATCTTTAGGTTTTAGGAGGTGTCTAAAGTCCTGGCTTTTTTCCTGAGCCCATTCTTCGACCATGATTTCATTGCAAAGTTCAATACACTCATCACAAATATAAACAGTGGGTCCAGCGATCAATTTTTTAACTTCTTCTTGGCTTTTTCCGCAAAAAGAGCAACGGTAGTTTCCGGTGTTTGAACTTTTTTTAGCCATTAAATCCTCCAAGTCGATTAGATTAATAAATTAATCTAATCCTACGGTTTATTTCTTTTCTTCATTTTTCATTACATCCATACGGTTAGTGATAACGTTATCAATGATTCCGTATTCTTTGGCCTCCACGCCTGTCATAAAGTTATCTCGCTCTGTATCAACCCGTACCTTATCTTTCGGTTGTCCAGTATGCTTAGCTAGAATATCATCAAGTGTATCGCGAATCTTAGAAATCTCTTGCGCTTGAATTTGAATGTCCGTACTTTGCCCTTGGAAACCTCCTGAGGGTTGATGAATCATGACACGTGAATTGGGCAGAGCAAACCGCTTGCCTTTTGCACCTGCACCTAACAGCAAAGCTCCCATGCTTGCTGCTTGACCTAGACAAATCGTTTGTACATCGGGTTTGATATATTGCATAGTATCATAAATCGCCAAACCAGACGACACCACTCCTCCTGGGCTATTGATATATAAGTAGATATCCTGATCTGGCTCGTCAGACTCTAAAAATAGTAATTGAGCAATGATAAGATTGGCCATGTGGTCTTCCACGGCAGTACCTATAAAAATAATTCTATCTTTTAACAATCGTGAGTAAATATCATATGATCGTTCTCCACGACTGGTTTGCTCAACAACAATAGGGACTAATTGATTTGTAATTTGCTGATTATTATCCTGCTTCATAAGTTAATTTATCGCTTTCTTTTACAAAGGGTGGATTAATTATGGAAGGGTGGATTCCCCTATTTGCTCATTTAATTTTAACCGCAAGAATGGGGATAAGTCCAAAAAAATTGGTTGTTTACAAGGCCAGCTCATCTATATTAATTATCGGATTTTATCTGATCTCTGTCAACCGTTTCTTCATTAACCTGAACTTTATCAAAGAGTTCATCCAGCGTTTTTTCACGGCGCATTCGGCTGTGCAAACGCATTAATGCTCCTGATTGCGACCATTCCTTTTTCATTTGTTTTAAATCGCCGCCCCCTAACATACTCATAAAATTATTTAATTCATTGTCAAGTTCTTGCTCAGTAATATTTACTTTAAATTCTTCAGCTAAATTACCAATGATTAACTCTTGTTGGAGGATTTTTACGGCAGCCTCCCGGTGTTTTTCTTCATCTTCTGAAGAATAGGAAGCTTCATGTTCGTGATCGTGGTCATGATCATGGTCATGTTTATGAGCAGGAGCCTTTTCGGGTTGAGAGGGATTTTCTTTTTGTTTTTCCTGCTTTACCATAAAAGCGATTTGTTCTTTAACTAATTTTTCTGGGATATCAATTGGGTTCGCATTGGTTAAATTTTCAGCCAATTGTTTTTGAGATTTCTTCCTGGCCTGTTTGCGTTCATATTCTTCCAGACCCTTTCTAACACCCAGCCTCATATCTTCAACAGTTTGATAATTTTTACTGGGATCGGCAATTTTTGCAAACTCATCATCTACCTCAGGCAGTTCTTTGATCTGAATTCCTTTTAGGGTCACTTTAAAATCAACTGTTTTTCCGGCAATTTCCTGATTAGGATGATCATCTGGCATAGGAAGAGAAAATGTTCTTTCCTCATCTATCATCATTCCTTCAATTTTTTTATCGAAGCCTTCAACCAAATTATCAGAACCCATTTGAACAACATAATCCGTTGCAGAGCTGCGATCAAATGGTTTTCCATCTATGGTGCTCTCAAAATTCAATTTAAGATAATCATCATTTTTAGCTCCACGGTCCATTACGGGTATGGATTTAGAATGTGTTTTTCGATAAGCCTCAATCACCTCATCAACGTTTTCTTCTGTGACTTTTGCAACTTGCAGATCTACTTTGATATTTTTTAAATCGTCAATGGTAAAATCGGGGACAACTTCTACGTTTGCCGTTACACTGATATCCGTTCCCTCTTCAGCCTGAATTTCAACAATATTGGGTTGCCCCACGGCACGGAGTTTATTTTCTTCAATGCCTTGGGTAATACTTTCCGAAACCATCTGGGTGAGGACTTCCTTTTTTACCTCAGGGCCAAACCGTTTTTCCATTATCGAAACAGGAACTTTACCCGGGCGAAAACCAGGTACTTTAACTTGTTTGCCCAATTTTTGATAATACGCCTTGATTTGGGATTGGTAATCACCCAAAGGAATTTCTATTTTAAGTTTTTTATTGCATGAATCGATTTCTTCGACTTCACATTTCATAAAAGTGCAGAGGTTGAAGGTTAAACAAATGCGAAGGGGGGGACTCGAACCCCCACGGTTGCCCACTGGATCCTAAATCCAGCGCGTCTGCCAATTCCGCCACCCTCGCGATATTGGGTATTCCAGATTAAAACACCTTTTATGACCTCTGTCAATGAACGGCCAATAATCCAAAGGGTTTAGACGTTTCTAGTCATCGGATCTTTAGAGGTCAGATGATCGTCTTTTTAGAAAAAATGGGGACATTGGCCTCCAATTGAAAATACCGACTTTCAAAGAAGTCGGGAAAATTCTCATGAGCGCCTAAAACCAGAAGACCTTCTGGCCGGATAAGTTGGTCAATTTTAGATAGAATTTTTATTTGGGATTCAAAATCAAAATAAGTGAATGCCAAATTGCGGCAAAGAATAAGGTCAAAGGGTCCTTCTAAGTCGGTTTTTCTTAAATCCTGTTTGATGAACTGAATGTTATGTTTGTATTTTTCTTTTAGTGTGAATTGTTTATTGTTGAAATCAAAAGCTTCAGAAACCCAGTGCTCCGGCAATTCTTTCAGACTGGATGGTGGGTATTGACCTTCTTGAGCTCTTTTTAATAAACCTGAATTTATATCGGTAGCTACAATCTCTAAGTTCATTTTTCCTGGGAAAGGTTCTACCCAATGCTCCCAAACTAATTTAAGTGAATACGGTTCCTCACCAGAAGCGCATCCTGCGCTCCAACATCTTAATACAATATGTTTTTGGTGGAGTAAATTTTGAATTAGGTAAGGGAAACCGACTTGTCCTAAATATTCGAAAGTTTTTTTATTTCTAAAGAATCTGGTGATTGTGACTCGGCATAAATTATCTAATATTTCCCATTCTTCCGGATGTTGATTTAAAAATTTTTCATAGGATTTTAAGTCCTTTAATGATAATTCAAAAATCCTCTTTTTAATTCGTTTGCAAACTTGTTTGCGAACCTTTCGGTATCCGTTCCAACGTAAATTTAGTTTTGGAAGTATGGCTTGTAAAAAATGAGTGCATTCTGAATCCTTCATGATTTTTAATAATCAGGTAGGTTGTTAAGAAGTGGTGGGATTCACTTGGGTTTTATTTTAGTTCCAGGTGAATAATTTCCCTTGGCTGCAGTGCAGTTAGGGTATACCCAGGATTCTTTGCCTAAAAAAGTCCCTGGGGCTAAAACTGAATTGCATCCCAATTCACAATGATCCCCGATTACAGCTCCTAGCTTAGCCATTCCTGGCGGAGTTATTTTGTCTTCCCATTTAATTTTTAAATCAGGAAAGTTGACCTTAATCTTATCTTCAGATTTTCTGAATTTTAGATTGGCAATTTTAGAACCCGCACCCATATTGACATAGCTTCCAATAATACTGTCGCCAAGGTAGTTGAAATGCCCAGCCTCGGTGTGGTTCATAATAATAGTATTTTTTATCTCGGTAGTGTGACCCAGAACACAATGATTTCCAGCGATCACATTTGTTCGAAGAAAAGCTCCCTGGCGGATTTCAGATTGATCACCAATAATAGCAGGTCCTTTGATAATTGCAGTAGGTTCTAAAAAAATACCAGCACCTAACAATACTTTAGCGTTTTTAATATAAATTGGCGAATCTGTTTGAAACCATTCCTCAACAATAAACCCGGGTTCTTTAAATCGGAAATTTTGATTTTGAGGAATGAATCGTATTTCTTTTAAGGATTCCACACATCGAATATTTTTAGGAAGGTTTTTTAAAAAATTTTCCAAATAGGATTTTAAGTGGGTTAATGGATACCAGGGAGTGTCCGCACCTTCGATTAAATTCTTATGATCAAATTCTTTAATGTTTGGAAAAAAAGAATTTATGTCAAACATTCTACTTCCTGAAAATTTTAACGGTTCATTTTAGTGAGGCGTACCAATTGCCTCGGTCTGTAAAGCGAAAACCTTGAGCCGAGGGTTGAATTAAACCTTGCTTACGCATTTCCATTAACACTCGTTTGGAAGAAGCCTCTTCGACTTTATCTTCAGGCAAGGGATTAGATTTGATTTTGTTGACCAAATCTTTTTCAATACTATAAAACGGATTGGATTCATCTTTCATATTTAAGAAAAGTAAGCGAATTGCTTCTTCTCCAATTTGAATCAAATCTTTTTTGTTCTTGCGACTTCCACGGAGATTAACACTAATCTTATTTTCTGTTCCTGAGTTTCTAATAAAAATCCCTGCTCGGGAATTACTGGAATCTGATAAAGAAAAATAAAGCATATCGAGATCTTCTCGAAAGGTTTCAATTTTACAATTGTATTCCAAAGCTTTTGTAAGCTTGTTGATTAATTTTTTTATTCGGTTCCAAACTTTAGATTTGTTATAAAAAAGCTCTTTCTTAACGTAATAAACGTAGAGGGTTTCTTTAAATCCGGCAGTAAAGGGATGCTCCACTTGCGAAAAATACTTTTTGGTTTCCAGGGAAGATAATAAAGTCTGAGTTGCTGAAAATGTATTTAAAGCACTTTTCAATCCGTTGCCATAAAATACCGGGATAGATTGACCGTTTTCTGTTTTCATCCATCCGATAGTAATGTTGTGGCCGGTTTCTTCACTGCCCACTGCAAAAGGAATATTCAAAGAATGATTTTCCGCATTTTCCTCTGAGGGAGTTTTTAGTTTTTCAATTTCTTTTTCTAAGCATTCAAATTGCTCTACGTTAAAGGTTGTGGATTTTTTTAGAGCATCAAAAGGTTTTTTTAACTTTTTTCTTTTTCGTTCATCTAAGCTGGAGATTTGATTTTCAAGGATTATAAGCGCCAATCGAAGTGATATCCATTTATCCCCTACAGCTGAAAGTTGATGATTAAAACCTAACTTTTCAGCTCCTATTCCTGCATTTAGATCACTTTCCACTGTATTAATGTAAGCGGACTTTTGGTATTTCTTGGAGTTCTGCTTCATCAAAAATTTTGCTTGAAGAAACGCGGTTTCGTCTCCGCTGGAAACAATTAATCCATCTTTTCCTGGATGATAATCTAGTCTATAAAAACGATCCCCATCTGCATCAAAAACGGCCCCACAGACTTGCAGTTTTCCTTGAGATATTTTTTCCTGATTTCTTCTACCTAATTCAAATATTTTTCGAATGGCGACATATTTTGAAAATATTCCTACACCTTTTTCAATGGTTTGCGATGAAACAAAGGTATAACCTTCTAAATCACCGACTCCGCTGTTAAGATTGACATCCCCCCCTAAACTGTTATTCACTTCGATAACTTTTCCAAAACCGGCTTGGCGAAAAATTTGGGCAGCTAACCCGGATAACGACCCACGGGCGGGGTCTACCACTAAACAAATATTTTTGAAAGAACAATCCTGAGCCCAAGAATTTTCTGGAGATAGTGAAAAAGCTGTGAAAAGGTCTAGCGCTTCCCTTCGACGGTCCAACCGCTGTCCTTTAATTGGTAATTTTTTAATGGAACCCAAATTCGTAATAGCTTGGGTTAATTCAATGTCATTCTCCGGGAGAAGCTTCATGCCTTGGTAGGCTAAAAACGTTTTGATGCCATTTTGGTCCTTTGGATTATGAGAAGCGGTTATCATAAATCCCCCGGCAGCATTTTTATATAAAGAATACATGGGGACCAGGGGAGTTGGAACGACACCTAAAGCAAGTGCATTGGCTCCAGCCTTTCTTATTCCACGAACCACAGATTCGGTAAAATTTTCGTTTGGATCTCTTGGATCCCAACCCACCACAAAAGATTCTATATTTTTATTTTTTCTTTTTTCAAGTTGGATTTTTACATGGGCGTATACATACAACTCCATAAACTCTTCAGTAATTATCCCTTTTTCCTGAAAAGCTTGTAGGGGAGAAAGACCTGCAACTATTGGGTTTGAAGACAGGGCGGTTTCCCGCCGAACTCCATCCGTGCCCTGTATACGGTAATTTGGATTTTGGGCAAATTCAGAAATTGACGGCATCCTTTTAATGAAACCAGGGTATGGTTTGGGACAGAAAATTATGAATTACCAATTTTAACACACATTTCATGCTTGACCAAATAGATGGATCTTCTCTTTCTACCGTCAATAAAGGAGTTGCTATTGAGGGCTAGTGTTTTATAAAGTGAATTATATTAATCCTTTACTAAAACTAATGACTCTGGAATTTTAGTTGTAACAAAAATTAATTTTGTCGACTAACTTCTTTGCAAAGCTTTTCTCTGAAATGTAAGGCTCAGATTCTTCATTATTTTCATCCAAAAATTCATTGTTGGGTTCAATTCCACTCTTGTCATTGAGTAAATGATCCACTAATTTTTTTCCATCCAAAACATAATCATGACCTTCCAAAAACTCAATCATGTCCATTTCTTTTAAAACCTCTAGACAGTTCTTTACACCCTCCGATCCTAAAATTGCTTTATTTATTTCCATCCATAACAATTCGGCCATTTCTCTTTTTTTGTAATCTTCCATCTTCCATTCCTTTCAAAAATTCTCCAGTGTTTTAATATAAAAATATTCTAGAGCGGAAGAATTACAGAATGATGAGCAATGAGTCACAAAAGGGCAACATTGCTACAGTGTAAATCAAAGGACAAGGGTTGCGGAGTTATTGAGTTTAAATGTAGAAATTTCAAGAAAAGTCATGAAATTTTTTTTGGAGAATCTCAACGGGGTTTACATATTTGTTACAAACGATAACAGCATTGAGGTTTAAAGATTTTTCAGAAATAGTTCCAAATTGGGAAAGTTTAATAGGTTTGGCCTGACAAGTGGAAATATCCAAAGCACAAAAATCACACATGTTTAAGGATTTTAGTTTTTCTGTCATATAACCTTATCTTTATTAGCTACTTAGACCTTTCTTTTACAAAATACATAGAGAAATATTAATAAAAAGGGCCTGGTTAATAGGTTGGAGTCTAATGAATTTTATTGAAAACAGCATTTTTTCTTTCAGTAGAATCTATTTTAGAAAAAGAGTTTTATTTTCCAATTTCGAGGATAGCTTTACGGCCTTGGTGAGAAAAAATAGCGCGTTCGGGATCAATTTGTTTCAGAGTGGCTCCTAAAACATTCTCTCCAACTCTTAATTTTTGGTTTCGTTCTGAAGATGTGGAATAAAAAATATAATTAGATGGATTGTTTTCTCCAAAGAAAATAATTCCGCGTAATTGAAAGTCAGGGAGTGATGAATCAACTTCCATGTTGGGAAATATTTCTTCTTCGACCGGTATCATTTTTTTTGCTTTTTCAATTGCTTCATTCAATTCGACATCAATTTCTTCTTCTATTGCTTCTGCTTCTTCTATCTGTATAGGTTCTGACTCAACTGGTGGAACTGCTGCAGTAATAGTATGATTTGGTTTTTGAAGTGGGTTCTCCTCTAAGGCTACTGGATCAGATTCAGGAGATTCTTGAACAATTTGAGTTAACTCGGTTTCTTCTTTTGTGGAAGTTTCTAAAACTTTTTCCATGATTGGGGGTGACTTTTGAATTTCCTTGTCCTCTAAAGGCGGGATCTCTTTAACAGGTGGATTTTTTAAGGAAGATCCGATTTGCTGATCCTGGATGCTTGACATTGCAATTCCATTATAAATGGGCTTTGAGGAAAGGGTTTTAGGAATCTTTTTTATAATCGGTTTCATCGGAGCTAATGCAAATTCATTGGTAGGAAGGTTTTCTAGTTTAGGCAAACCCCAAAAAATTAAAAATATACCCAGTACGATACCTCCGGATACGAAACCTAATAACCACATCCAACGTTTTACTTTTTCTTTCGATAAATAATTACTGTCTCCACTCTCATGAACCAATAAGTCTTGTAAGTCGAGATTTTTTTCAAGGAGGCTTTTTTCTTCCTCCAACTTTTTTAGAGATTTTAATATAGTACTCATCGGCGCACTAATGTAGGGGTTGGATATATATTTAAAAGACTATATAACATTAGTTTACTTTCAGTTTTAAAGCGACCATCATCTTTTATGTTATAGAAACGCTGAAACTTTGCAACCGCATCCTGAGTTTTTTTACCGTAGTTGGTCGCTTCCCTTCCTTGAAAAAAGCCCAATAGCCTGAGGTTTTTTTGTAACCAAATCGATTCTTTACCTTCATGCCCTAATTCCAAAACTTCTGGAAGATTTTCAAAGTCTTGCCATACAATCGAAACTCTATGATTCAGTAACGGTTCAATAGTAGATAATGGAATTTCAAGTTTGTCGACCGATCCAAAAATTCCATTTGAGCCTTGGATCGAAATTAAAGCCATGTATTTTGTCCCCTGCGCATTGGGCAGGTTTACCTCTAGTATAGCTGGGTAGTTTAAAGTAGTTAAATGCTTAATGGTTCCATTCATATCAAAAATGGAAAGCCCAAATGCTTCCTCTAACTCAGAGGGGTCGAATTTAGAGGCAGCACGAATTTCCTCTGAAGCAATATCCCAACTTTGGAGTATCCATTTAAGAGCCTCCACTCGGCTTTCTTCTAATGTTAGGCTGGACAGATAAGTAACAAGTTTGTCAGTTTTCGACAAACGCAAGAGATCTAAAGAGACTCTCTGGGCCGGGGTTCCGGGTTCCTCAGAAATTGTTTCAACGGTTGATGGTACTGGAGTAAATTTCTCTTTTTTGGGTTTGCTTTGAAAAGCGTAAGATTTTGTGCCGGGTTTTTGATCAGGTATTAATTCTGTATCTTTATTAGACAGTCCGCTTGCCTGAACAAATTGTTCAAGTTTTTTTCCAAATAGTTCATCTGAAGAAAAGTTAAAATCCACCAGATAGTGTAAACTCACCAATACTATTGCCGCAGCGGCTACCGCAGAGCCTATTACTTTTCCAAAAACTCCCCAACCGTTGGCTTTGTAAGCTGTGCCGCCAATATCTTTTGCAGCAAGCTTAACAATTTTTGGGGTAATTCGTTTTGTATTCTTTGTATAAGCAATTAATAATGCACGGTCCGCCAAGACGTTAATCATCCGAGGAATTCCATGCGTCATTTTGTAAATCCAGTCACAGGCTGCGGGTTCAAAAAACACTCGGCCCTTACCCCCGGCAACATTAAGTCGATGTTGCACATATCCTCGGGTTTCTCTTTTATTGAGTGGAAGTAATTTCCATTGAATGGTGATACGTTGGCGCAACTGACGCAGTTTGGTTTGGCGCAATACATCGTCTAATTCAGGCTGTCCAATTAGAATGATATGAATTAATTTTTCAGTGTCTGTTTCTAAATTCGAAAGTAACCTTAATTCTTCCAGGATAGATGAACTCAGGTTTTGAGCTTCATCAATAATAACTGCAACACGATGTCCTAATTTACGTTTTTGCAACAGGAACTGATTCAAATCGTGCAAAAGATCTCTCTTGTTGCGGCGTTCACTTTTTAGACCAAATTCGGAATTTATGGACTGTAATAAATCTAATGAGCTGATACAAGGGTGGAAAATGTATGCAAAATGAAAATCGTCACCTAAGTCTTTTAAAAAGCTGCGACAAATAGTGGTTTTCCCGGTGCCGACTTCCCCGACTACTTTCAAAAAACCATTATTATGCTGTAGACCAAAGACCAAGTGTGCCAATACTTCTTTGTGTTTTGCGCTTAAGTAAAGATACTTGGGGTCAGGAGTTAAATCAAAAGGTTTTTCCTTAAAACCAAAATAGTCCAAATAAACACTGTTATGGTTTTTCCTTTTAAAGGATTGTTCTACCTCACCAACAACACGCTTTTTAACCTGCTTCAAAGTTTCCAAAGACTCCGGAATTCCCGGTGGATCTGGAATATTTTGAGACCTGTGATAGGCCAACCGTTTGGAAGGGTTCGACAATGTGTCATATGCTTTTTGTATTTGTAAAATCTGTTCTCTGGAATAGCTGACCTTTTGTCCTGAATGATTTTTTTTCTGATCAATTGCAGAAATTCTATTTCTATAAGCGGTGGTGATTTCCTTTAATGAAGATGAGGGGGGAATCCCTAAAAGATGATAATAATCTGGATGTTGAACCTTATCCATGGTTTAGAAAAATCCTTAATTAATACTTTGCTTTATTATCGACTTGAAATCACTTGGAATAATAATTCTAAAATTGTGGAGCCATGCCTCAAGTCTGGAAATAGCAACTGCTAAAACGGGCCAAATTTAGGAACTTTAGGTAATGCCTTACTATACAATTAGTTGACCTATAAGTAAATGAAAAATATTCCGATAACGCTTTAAAAATCAAACCGTTCTTACAAAATTCTATAAAACTGAATTACCTTCATCAAATTGATTGTCATTTCGGAAGTTACACATTCTATCAATTTTTTGGGTTAAAAAGAAGCGGGTCGATTTGTGGGTTTTATGGGGTGGGCTTTTATATAAGTGGTTTCAACGAAATTTTCCCCGAAATAATAAAACAGGTCGCGATAATCATTGGTTTTTAGCACAATAAAGTTTGCATATTGTTTGGGAAGCAATCCACCATATTCCTTAGCATGGCCCAATGCTTTTGCTGATCCATAAGTAGCCGCGGCCAGAGCTTGTTCAGGTGAAATACGGTATAGAGACGCTGCTAAGTACAAAACGGTTTGCATATTATAGGTTGGAGAACTGCCGGGGTTACAATCTGTTGCCAGAGCTAGGGATATTCCCGCATCAATAAATGAATGTACCAATGGATGTTTTTCTCCGCCTAAAAAAAATGTCACTCCTGGCATGAGTACAGCAGTAGTACCTGACGCTCGCATAGCTTGAATGTCTTTTGGACCTGCAAATTCTAAATGGTCACAAGAAAGGGCACCTAATTTTGCCGCTTCATAACATCCTCCTTGGTGCGAAAGTTCTTCTACGTGGGCTCGTAAATCAAATCCTAATAACTTGGCTTGTAAAAATAATCTTCGTAAATCCGCTGGAGTGAAAACGCCTTTTTCACAAAAAATATCGACTCCATCTGCAAGTCCGCAAAATCGGGGTAAATTCTCCATAATAGATTCAAAGTAGACTGACTTTTTTAAACCAGGAGGAATTGCGTGGGCACCAAGATAAGTGAGTGTGATTGGAGCGGGAAATGCTTTACGAAGTTTTTGTCCAACACGCAGGATTTTCATTTCAGAATCCAAGTTGAGTCCGTAGCCGCTTTTTATTTCAAAGGCTGTAGTCCCTAAAGCCATCATTCGGCGGATTCTTTTTTTGGCTGAACTCAATAATGTTTTTTCCGAGGCTTCCCGTGTGGTTCTTACCGTGTCATGAATTCCACCTCCTCTTTTTAAAATTTCCAAATAGTTGGATCCGCTCAATCTATCTTCCATTTCATCTTTTCTTTCGCCAGCATAAATTAAGTGGGTATGGCAGTCTACCAATCCAGGTATCACAGCATGTCCTTTGAGGTCAATTACCTGGCTATAACGATTTGAAGGTTTAATTTCAGAGTCTCGCACGATCTTGTCAATTCTTTCATTGCGAACCAACAGAGCACAATTTTCTCTAAGTCTTACCCCCGGTAAAGTAGAGGCATCAACTTGAACTAATTGGCTAATGTTTCGAAAGCAAATGGTATCGCCCATAACAATTTCCCGGATACACCTGATTAAGGTTTTGGAAGATTCAGTTTTCGATTTCGTGCAACTTCTTTGGCATGCTTATACCCGGCATCAACATGGCGTGCTACCCCTAAACCGGGGTCATTGGTGAGAACGCGATCCAGGCGTTCGGCTTTATCCTTCGAACCATCCGCCACAACTACCATTCCCGCGTGCAATGAGTTACCCATTCCCACCCCTCCACCGTGATGATAACTTACCCAACTTGCTCCGGAGACAGCATTAATTGCAAAGTTTAAAAGTGGCCAGTCTGCCACAGCGTCGCTGCCATCTATCATATTTTCTGTTTCCCTGTTTGGTGAGGCCACACTGCCACAATCCAAATGATCTCGGCCAATAACAATCGGGGCGGTGACTTTACCCTTTTGAACAAGACGATTCATTACTTGTCCCATTTTTGCGCGTTCTCCATAGCCTAACCAGCACACTCTTGTAGGCAAACCAAGAATTGGAACTTGCGCTTGTGCTTTTAAAATCCAACGATGAAGAGATTTGTTTTTTGGGAAAGTATCGATTACGGCTTGGTCGACGGCATATAAATCCTTTTGGGTTCCCGAGAGTAATGCCCATCGAAATGGTCCCTGACCTTCGCAAAATAGGGGCCGGATATATGCAGGTACAAATCCGGGATAAATAAAAGTACCGTCTGATTTTCGTACCTTCAGTCCACCCAACTCAGCCTGGCCACGTAAATTGTTTCCGTAATCAAATACTACCGCACCAAGTTTTTGCAATTGGATCATTGCACGTGTGTGTTTTACTGTAGTGGCAAGTGATCGCTTACGATATTCTTCAGGTGAGTGGCTCCGAAGTTTTAACAAAGTTTTATAATCTTTTCCTTCGGGAACATAATCCATCAAATTGTGGGCAGAAGTCTGGTCAGTAACGATATCAGGAATACGTTTCATTTTGACTAACTGCTCGGCAACTGTAGCCCCATTAGCAACAATTCCAACGCTTAATGGTTGGCTATTAGCTAATCCCTCATCAATCCGTTGTAAGGCTTTTTCTAGGGAAGGAGAGACATGATCGAGATAACCTTCTTTTAACCGACGTTTTACTTGTGCAGGGTCGACCTCGGCCACTAAAACACAAGCATCATTCATGGTTCCTGCTAAAGGTTGAGCGGCTCCCATGTTTCCTAAACCTGCTGTATAAATCCATTTTCCTAAAAGTGTAGAAGTATCAAAATCGATTTTTCTGCAAGCCCCAAAGGTTTCGTAGGTACCTTGTAATATTCCTTGAGTGCCAATATAAATCCAACTGCCTGCGGTCATTTGGCCATACATCATCAAACCCATATTGTCCAAATGATCAAAATGTTCATCAGTGGCATATTTGGGCACCAGATTCGAATTAGCTATGATTACCCGGGGAGCAGAGGGGTGCGATTTTGCCAAATAAACCGGTTTGCCGGATTGGACGCACAAAGTTTCATCACGTTTTAAATTTTTAAGGGTTTTAACCAGACGATGATATTCCTTCCAGTTTCTGGCTGCTCTACCTGATCCGCCATAGACAATCAGTTGTTTCCAATTCAAAGCTACCCGATCATCCAAGTTATTTTGTAACATGCGTAGTGCAGCTTCGGTATCCCAGTCACAACAGCGGAGGTTAAGAGAAGTACTAGCCCTGGGAGCCCGCTTTGGGCAAAGGTTCATAAACATGGGGCGAGCTTTTAATGTTTTTGTGGAGGATTTATTTTTTGCTTTTTTGGGGGTCACTTTCATACTGTTTTGTATGTGGAGAACAATTTGTAAGTGAACAAAATTTAGAAAAGTTTACTGACTCAATATTATCATTTTAGTCATGATCTTGTCAGTTTTCGCGTCGCTAGGCCTAAACAAAAGTGATAGAAAATGCTTACTGCCAATCGACCGGTTCGCTCTTCTTCTATAAGAGGGTTGTATTCGGAAAGATCAAATAATTGTACTTTAGGATTGCTTCCTGCCACAAAAGCAATTTCTATTGCATCTCTTGCAGTCAACCCCATGGGGCTGGGACAGGATACTCCCGGAGAGTCGGAGGAGCAAATCGAGTCTAAATCGAAACTCACGAATATATAGTCACAATCCCAGGCTAATTTACCCAAAGCACACCGAAAAGCATTTTCTACAGCTTCTTCTTTATATATATCTGATAGCCAAACAATATGGCCACCATGTTTTTTTACGAACTTGGTGTGTTCTGCACTGCACTGACTGCCTTGTGATGCAAATTCGATCAAATGTTTTCCTGAAAATCGAGAGTCCTCCAACATCAATCGAAAGGGAGAACCGCTATGGGCTTGATTATTTTTTAGAGGACGAACATCCAAATGAGCATCAATATTAATAACACCAATGGTTTTTTTGGATTGATGATTTATTAAAGCACAAAAGTTTGGGAAAGATTGGTCATTTCCCCCACCCAGGACAAAGGGTATAGCGTCTTTTTTTAATATAGATTCAACTTGATTAGTTAATTTCTGATGAGCTTGTTCCAGCATTAGTCCAGATTCAATATTGCCGGCATCTGAAATATTAATGGAGTTCAGGTCTAAATGAAACTCCGGGTTTATAGCTGTTCCAAACCTCTGAATCCATTGACGAAATTTTTCTGGGCCATAAGCCGATCCGGAACGTCCTCCATTGATTTCAACTCCTTGATCATAAGGAAACCCAAGAAGGACTATATCTCCTTCATCAGATTTCCGAATTAGATCAACTAAGCGCACATCTTCATTTTCATTCATGAGCTTCTTATAGTCTTTTCTAGTTGATTTGTAAACAGAGCAATTTTCATGGCTTTAGGAAGAAATTTGATTGTATTCCTTCATGCAATTTACCCGTTCTAACCTTTATTATCAAGGGTTCTGGCTTGTGTTCTTAATGAGGATTTGTTAGTATTTTTCCATTCAACTTTAATTTTAAGAAATCAATTGTAGGAGATTTAAAATGTCAAGTTCCGTAGAAGCGTTAAAGCAGGCCGTTATCCTGGAAAAACAAGCTTTGGAACAGTATCAAATTGCATCGGATAATTCACTTCATGCAGAAACCAAGCAAGAATTAGAAAAGTATCTTTCAGATAAGCAACAAAAAATCGATGCTCTTTCTTGGATGATAATGGCAGAATCCGGGACCATAGAGAAATCAGACGAAGCACCTCAAGAAAACGGAGCACAAAAACTCGCTGCAGGGAAATGTCCTTTTTCTGGAGAGCTAGCAAAAATGGGAATCGATATAACTAAAATGTCGAAACCTGATTTATAATTTTTTTTTGAGATTTCTAATGAATTTACAATCACCTGATGAGATTTTAATCGAATGTGGAGCCTGTGGAATTGAAAATATTTTTTCGGAATATACACCTGGTAAATTTCTAATATGTAATCAGTGCCGCGATGGTTTATTGCACCCAAATTTCAATGACACTCACAATGAATATCGATGTCAAGATTGTGGATTTTCAATTTGTTTATTAAAAGAGACTGAGTTTGAAGTAGGTAACACACCCTGCAGATGCAGCAGCTTAAATATTTTACCTGTTAAACCTTCCCAACTTTATGATTTAGCAAATAAAGCCGGGGCTTTCAATGAGGAAGAGGATTTAGAGAAAGGAAGTAGCTTTGATTGGTATCGTTCAGAACCTGAGAATGAAAATTCATTAAAGGACTATAATGAAATGTTCGATCAGGATCCGGGAGCTAATTGAACCCTATGAGATAAATATTAATTCAAATAAGTCTCAAACAATGGGAGCAACCTTTGGTTGATAGAATAGAATTTTTTTGGAGGGGAATTCTATATGAGCGTCAAAGCACCCATTTCTGGCTCGTTATGGGAAGAAAATATTAAAAAAGCGGTTTCCTTAATTCGTAATAATCGAGGATTCTTTTTTACGGGTTATCTTGATGGCGATGCCTTAGGAACTATGCTTTCTCTTGCCCTTTATCTACGTCAATTAGAAAAAAAAGTATTTCTCTTTTTACCTCATCCGCTAAAAACCAATCTAAATTTTCTAGAAGCAATTATCCAACACAATAATATAGAAGTTGTTCATAACAAAGCAACTCTGCCTGAAATAAGGAGTGAGATTGATACCTTAATTGTTTGTGATACTGCTAATGCGCAACTGGTTCCTAATATTTCAGAAATGTCTTCATTTATAATAGATCCGCAAGTTTCCGTGTTGGAAATTGATCATCACTTTGGAACAGACAGTGATGCGGTATCTCCTCGTTCTATTCGATTATTCCGAAAAGCAAATGCTTGTACTGAAATTGCTGCAGAGCTTTTACAAAAATTTCATAGCTTGTTTCCAAATTTACCCAATCCTTTTGTCCAAAGGAATATTCTTCTATGTCTTTTAATTGGAATGGTTACCGATACTGCGGGTGGTAGAGTTATACCAATTAAAAAGGATTATTTATATTGGATTGAAGTCTTGGGTGATCAACTTAAAAACGGAACTTTTACTTACTCTAAAGAGTTTTCAGCCTCAGTTTTAGATAAAAACTTCTCTTCTCCTGAGGATCTTTTGAACCATATTCACCAGTTAACACCAGAGCAAAATAAGTACGTAGAAAATTTTACAAAAAAAATCCAAAAAAGGAATGGGGTCGGACAGCTTAATTTATTAGACTCTTCAATTCTGGAAGTTTGTAATGGAGAAGTAGTCCGGGACTTTGAAGCTTTAACCATTATAAAGGAGTATTTGGTTAATAAGGTACCCGAAGAAGCCGGTAAGGTTGGATTGTTATTTTTCAATGGAACTGATTCACAAGAACAACCATGTATCTATATTAAATTAAGGCGTAGTTTTGAATTTGAGGGAATTGACTTGAGAGCGGTAGAAAAAAAACTTTTGTCCATTTTTGATAACGATTATATGGGAGGTGGGGGCCATCCTTCAGCAGTTTCTTTTCGGGTACGTTCTATGGAAGAGGATGAGTTTTTTAAAAAGATAAACCAACTCTTGAGTTACTTACAAAACCACTTTTCATAATTTATTTTTAATGTCCTCACTGTACGATCCTTACTTTTTTCAAGTAAAGTAATTCCATGGCATTAGTTTCAAGTCCTTTGACATAGGGTTTGACCAACATATTTTGTGCCGTAGTGAAAAGCGAGATAATTGGCGCATCTTTTTCAGTTAAAATTTTTTGAGCTTGATCGTAAATTGATTTTCTTAATTGCAAATTTTGTTCAGCTGCCCCTTGTTGAATGAGTTGGTCATAGGTTGAATTCTCCCATCGCAAATGATTATTTCCACTGCTAGAGGTAAATAAATTCATAAAATTATCAGGGTCCGGAAAGTCTGCCCCCCAACCTAATCGAAAAATAGGAGGAGGATCTACCTTCAAGCGGCTTAAAAAAACTTTCCATTCCTGGTCTTCTAAATGAGCTTGTATATTTAAATGTTCTTTCCATTGGGCTTGAATAAATTGCGCAATTAATCGATTGGTTGGGTCTGAGTTGTAAGTGATACTAAATTCTGGAAAATTTTTCCCCTTGGGGTATCCTGCCAAACTTAATAACTTGTTTGCCTTTTCTGGATTAAACTTAGGACCTATATTTTTATTGTATCCAAACATTCCTTTTGGGATCCAGGATGCCGCAGGCAATTCCCCTCCATTTAATATTTTTGGAATGTGCTTCCGATCAATAGCATGAGCCAATGCTTGACGAATTCGGGCATCGTCAAATGGGGGTTTCTGAACATTAAAACCGTAATAATAGCCTCTTAATAAAGGCAAGTTTAAATACTCAGGACTGTTTTGGTAATGAGGTATAGCGACTGGCGGTAATTCCACCATATCCAATTCTCCTGTCTCATAGAGAGTTAACTCGGTAGTAGCTTCCCTGACAATATAAATATTGATTTGATCAATGGCTGGTGGACCTTCATAAAAATTTTTATTAGCCTGTAAAACCAGTTTGTATTCGTGTTGCCATTCTTTTAAGAGAAAGGGACCATTGGTAATTATATTTTTAGGGTCGGTCCAATGGTCTCCAAAACGTTCAATCACATCTTTTCTTTGAGGGAAGGTAACCATAAAGGTTGTGATACTGGGAAAGTAAATTACGGGTCGTTTTAAGCGAACCTGCAATACGGTGGAAGATAAAGCCTTCACTCCCACTTGATCAGCATTTTTAATTTGGCCAGAGTTATATTCGTAAGCGTTTTTTATATCAAAAAGAAAATAGGCATATTCGGCAGCAGTTGCCGGGTTTAATAGACGCTTCCAAGAATATTCAAAATCCTCAGCAGTAACGAGTTTCCCATCTGACCATTTGACATCGTCGCGTAAGAAAAAAGTTAAAATTCGTCCTTGATCAGAAAACTCCCACCGTTTCGCAATTGCAGGAATGGGTTCGAGTTTTGAATTGTACTGGGTGAGCCCTTCCATGATATTTGTCAAAATATCAAACGAGACGTTATCTGTTGCCAGAGACCCATCTAAAGTAGGAGGCTCGGCACTGATTGCTATCCTTAAAGTATTGTGGGAATTAATTGAATCTTCGATATCTCCGCACCCGAATAGAAATACCAAGAGTAAAATAAGTGTACCTTTAAGCCAGGTAACTATTTGAATATTAAGGTAATAATATCGAGATGGCATGGGGATAAGCATAGCACTGTTAATGGTTTTTATAAAGATGATCGCCGTATTCTTTCATATAGTTTTCTCACCGACGGAATAACCCTTTACTTTTCTGGCGACATCGATAAAATTGGGGATTTCCATTAACCATAATTAATCTTGGAAGTTATGTCGCCACGCCCATCCACAGATGACATTACCTGGATACGACGCTGGATAAAAAAAGGTCTAAGTAAGGATAAAAAGACTTTGGATTTATCTAATCGACGTTTTAATATGCACATCGCCATTGATGTTGCTGAAAATATGGCTGTTCCTGGAATTGAAACCCTTTATATGCATAATTGCTGGTTGAAGGATGCTTACCTGGAAGAATTGGTGGAGGGTGACCTATTCGAACCGGTAAAATTTCTTTGGATGTATGAAAACCTCATTAAAAGTGATGGTGCAGAATACTTAGCAGAATCTCCAAAACTTAATAATGTTAAGTGCCTCAGCCTTTACTCCAATAAAATTGGTCCGGAGGGAGCTGAAGCTATTGCCGAATCCGATTCTCTTTCGGGTTTAGAAATTTTAGACCTTTCTTTTAATCGAATTTCTGATGAGGGAGCCGTTGCTTTGGCCAACTCAAGTAATCTTAGTAAGTTAAAAGTTTTACATTTGGATGCCAATGGGATTGGAGCAGCCGGGATGGAGGCTTTGGCTGAAGGTAAAGGCCTAAAAAACCTAAGATGTCTCTATATGACTTACAACCGCATGGAACCCGATGGATTAGATATCCTCCAAACGTCTGAGCGTTTGAAAGCTCTAAAAGAATTTAAGTCAGATGCTCCGGGGGATGATGACTAAATCCAGCAGTTTACAATCCAATGAAGAACGGATTTTACGTGTTCTGGAGGACGGCTTGTTGTTACAAACCTCCAAACTAAATCTCAGCTATGAATCCCTTGGGGATTTGGGAGTGATTTTCCTGGCTAGAAAAAAAGATTTATCTCATATCACTTATTTAGACTTGAGTTGGAATCAGGTTACGGATTTTGGGATTAAGGCTTTGGCGAATTGTACTTATCTCAAAAACCTGAGGCATTTAGTTCTAGAATCTAATGAAATTTCGGATGTGGGTGTGTTGGCCCTTGCCCAAACAAAGTTCTTGCCTAATTTAAAAACATTAAGTTTGGTCAATAACCAAGTAGGTGAGTTGGGTGCACTGCATTTAATCAAATCCACAGAATTAGAGCAATTGAATGTATTAGAGTTGGAATTGAATAAAATTGGGGAAACCCCACTTTTAGAATATCCTGATGGTCCGGCAAACCCCAAGCTGAATCGTCTGAATGTCCGAAGAAATTTTATTACTAATGAAGTTTTATGGAATTGGTTGCAGGCTGGAGTATTTGTTCCATTAAACCATGTTAATTTGGGATGGAACCTGTTGACGGATCTGGGAGCCAAGCAAATTTCTCAATCTCCAACCGTTAAAAGTATAGAAACTTTAATTTTGGATTCAAACTATATTGGTAATGAGGGTTCCCAGGCTTTGGCGGAGTCTAAAAACCTATTGCAGTTACGCGAACTATTCATGCATGACAATAAGTTCAATCGAACGGGTGAACATTCGTTGAATGATTTTCATCTCCGTCAATTAATTAAAAATAACCTGAAAGATTCTACCTTGAATCTAAATGGTCAGCGGTTGGGAAATAAAGGTTTGGCTGCCCTTGCTCGATGCGAATCACTCGCTAAGGTAGAGACACTCACTTTGCGCAATAATCATATTGACCACAAAGGTCTGGAAATTTTACTGCAAAGTGAACATCTTCAGAATCTCAGTTCTCTGAACCTCATGCAAAATCCAATTGGTAATAAGGGAGCCTTGATATTATCGTTGGCAAGCGCGGCGAAAAAAATAAAAAAACTAAATCTTGAACAGACAGATATAAGCAAAGCAGGTGTGTTGGCATTGGCGGTTTCAGAAAACCTTGAGCAATTAGAAGAACTCAATTTGAGTGGCAATTTTATTGGAGATTCCGGTCTGGAAACATTGGCAGCTTCTAAGAATGTAGCCAATTTAAAGAAACTGTTTTTGTGGAAAACTGATATAGGTGACTCTAGTTTAAAAGCTCTAACGAAAAGCCTATATTTAGGAAAATTAAATGAATTACGTTTAAGTAATAACCGGATTGGCCCGGAAGGGATTAAAGTATTTGCAGATTCTCCTAATTTTCAAAACCTGAAAACACTCGATTTACGGAACAACGGTTACTCCATCAACACTTTCGTCCTTTTCAAGGAAGGAAAGAAATTCCAATCCCTCGAGGAATTAAGATTTTAGTTATTTGCAAAATTTTTTCCTGCCTTTAGAATCGGTAAGCTAAATAAAATAGCCATTCCGGTTATTACCAGAATGGCTAAGTAAATTTTTGTTTAGTTTTTTAGCTTATGCGATTGCCAGAAAATTGCAGGCCTGATAACAAGCGTTACAATTGATACAAAGATCCATATCAATGTGGGCTGCAACTTTTTTCGTACCACCGGTAATCGCACCCGTTGGACAAGGTTTAATGCATGCACCACAAGCAACGCATTCTTCTTCCTTAACTACATATTTATAGAGTCCGGTACACATAGCTGCATCACAAACCTGATCGACAATATGCCGTTCATATTCTTTGCGAAAATATTTAAGGCCGGTCAATACTGCCTTAACTGCTGTTTCACCTAATCCGCATAATGAAGAGACATTAATTTCTTCTGACATTGCCTGTAGTTTATCGAGATACTCTATTTTGCCGCGACCTTCCGCGATATCATCTAAAAGGTTCTTAATGAGTGTTAAACCAATACGGCAAGGAGTACATTTTCCACAAGTTTCCGCTTCATTAAAACCAATTGAGAATCGTGTCAGATCAATAACACATGCAGAAGCATCATAAGCGGCAAAGCTTGCCTGTCCCATAATGACACCCGCATCCAAGAGACTTTCATAGTCTGTTTTCGTATCTTTTTTCTCCGGAGGCAAGAATCCTCCTGTAACACCGCCTACATGAATGACTTTTAATTCTTTCTTTTTAACAATTCCACCACAGTAATCATCAATAGCTTCACCCAAAGTGGTATTCATATCCAGTTCCATAAGCCCGTTGTATTTCAGATTACCTGCGATGGCCCATGTTTTACAGCCTGGAGATTTTTCGGGCCCCATAGATTTATACCAATCCGCCCCATTCATAATAATAGGGGGGACCGTTGCCCAAGTTTCTGCGTTATTGAGGTTGGTCGGGTAACCGAAAACTCCACTTACACTTGAGTGCGGAGGTTGTGATTTTGGAAAAGGACGTTTACCCTCTACAGATGCCATTAAAGCAGTGGATTCGCCACCAATGAATGCTTCCATTCCTTCATGGACATAACAATCGATGCTAAAGTCAGTTCCCAATATATTGTTTCCAAGGAATCCGCGTTCTCTTGCCTGCTCCAGCGCTTTGTTAAGACGTTTTACCGCAATGGCATAATCAGACCGGGTATAAATGATTGCATCGGTTGCACCAATGGCGTAAGCACCAATAAGGAGTCCCTCTATAACCTGGTGGGGACAACCTTCCATAATACTACGGTCCATATAAGAAGCAGGATTCCCTTCGTCACCGTTAACCATGATAAACCTACGTTCCGCAGGTGTATTGGCCGCTATTTCCCATTTGTTGGCAGTTATAAATCCTCCCCCACCTTTTCCGCGAAGTTTGGCGCTTTTTACTTCCTCAATAATCTCACGCGGTTTCATAGTAGTGAGTGCCTTACGCAAAGCTTCATAGCCACCTACGGCAATGTATTCATCAATGCTTTCAGGATCAATACTTCCTCCATGCTTTAGAGCAACACGGCTCTGTTTTTCCAAGGTGGTATAGTAGTCGTCTTTCGCAGCCGCACGTTTAAAGACTTTTCCGCCAATGACATGGTCATTAAAGATCTGCTTTGCCATTTCCGGTTTAACGCGCTCATAAGTGACGCGCGGTTCACCTGGAACATAAACATCGACCAGAACATCCCGACTACAATATCCGCGACACCCTACTTGTCCTAATTTGCACCCACCTCGGTCACCTAACTCGACATTGGATTGATTCTCGGTGATCAATTTTTCAAATTCTTTAAATACATCCATTCCGCCTTCGGCGATTCCACTCAAGCTCAAGCAAACAGTAATTTTAATTGTATCTTTTTTTGTCTCCGTGGCTTGTGGTTGTGCTTCCGCAACTTCCATGGAACTCTCCTTTTCAGGATCTATAATTAATTTTGATTATAGTTGTTGTTTGGGATTAAGGACCCTAAGCCCTTAAAAAGTTTCTAAGTATACCAAAATCTCACAATAATTTGGAAAATTCCACAAATTCTAAGGATCAATTCCCTTTTTGTCAATCCACTGATAAGTTAAAAATTTATTTAGAGATTATTGATTTATTTTTAAAGCATAGTAACCCAAAAATTTAGAAAGAAAATGGTTCTAATTCATTTTTTCTAAAGGAATTATACTTAATAAGGTCTCTTAAAAAATTAATGAATAAAACCCGTTCTTCTGTCCTTCCAATGATTAAAAAGATTTATTAATCACAGGCTATACAAACCTTCAATCATCCTGCAGTTATAGAGAAAATAGGCAATTTAGATATTTTTTTTAAAAAATGACTCACTTCAGCTTTGTGTTAACTAATTGAAATTATTAGATTGAAAGCGATAGAATAAAATACCCCAAGAATAACCCTATAAAATTTATTGACAAACCCCATTAGAGGTATTAAATATAAAATAACATTAAGTGTTAATGAAATTTTATAGACTTAGCCTTGGGAGGGTTATGAACACTATCAAACTTTCAATCAAATTTCTTTTATGGGGTATATGTGCTATTTCTCTGGTTGTATCCCCTTCTTTTGCAAATTTTTCAAAATCTAAAGCTGAAAATTCCTCACTGCTACCTGTAACTGGATTAAATAATGCATTGGGTAACCCATCCAAAATCTATAGTTTTGAAGAAAATCCTTTCCAATTAAAAAATAAGGTATATTCCTTATCTTTTTTGAAGACGCGGGTGGAGTTTCCGAATGTATTAGATGCCCAGCACCCGATCAAACTTCAAACTCCTTATGGAGTAGTTCAGCAAATTTTGGTTTCTAAGGATTCCTATAAAGCCGAACTCCAGGGAAACTTTTTAATTTATCGAGGCATTAACAACTCGATAGTTTACTTTTTGGATGATGCGAATAATTCTTTGCGTGAATTTGTTTTTCTTGAGAGTGCATCTGGTTTTTCTTCAACCCAACCGGTTATTCAATGGAAGTTCGAAGGTGCAGACTTAAAAGCGCAAGGAGATGGAAGCATCGTTTTGTCAAAAGTCATTACCCGGAAAAATGAAAAAAATTATAAAAATATCCTTGATGTTCGTATAACCAGATTTCTAGAAAAGCAATCTCAAAAAAAGAAAAACTTATCGTATACAAAAAAGTTATTTGAAATTCCTAAACCAGAATTTATCGACGGAAATTTAAAAGTTCATTACGATGGATTACGTTATTCCACTCAAGGACAAAAATTAGCACTGCATTTAGAACCTAAAGAGAAATTAGTTTTTCCTTTATGGGTTGATCCATCGTTACGAGCAGACCCGAATGCAAATGTCACAATTAATGGTCAAGATTCTTTAGATCATTTAGGATTTAGTGTTGCCTCTGCAGGAGATTTTAATGGAGATGGATTAGAGGATGTCATTGTTGGAGCTCGGTTTGATGATAACAACTTTGCTACCAATTCAGGAAGTGCCTATATCTTTTTTGGCCGGAATTCAAATGTTCCGTTAAATTTATCTGTAGATTCAAAAGCAGACGTTATTATCAATGGGCAAAGTGATGGTGATCGATTTGGAAATACGGTTGCCTCTGCTGGAGACTTTAATGGTGATGGTTTAGATGATGTAATTGTTGGGGCTCTTTTTGATGATAATAATTCTGAACTCGATTCAGGAAGTGCCTTTATCTTTTTTGGGAGAAGTCCAACCACCCAATTAACTCTCCGCGCAGATGCAGACGCGAATGTCATATTAAACGGTCAAAATAACGGTGATCTGTTTGGTAATTCTGTAGGATCTGCGGGAGATTTTAATGGAGATGGATTGGATGACGTTGTCGTTGGAGCTAACAGTGATGATAACAATGGAGAAAACAATTCCGGAAGTGCTTTCATCTTCTTCGGACAAAACCCGGCGACTCAAATGACTCTCCGAGCTGATGTTGATGCAAACGTTGTTCTTAATGGTCAAAGTGCTAGTGATCAATTTAGTACATCAGTTGCAAATGTGGGAGATTTTAATGGAGATGGATTGGATGACGTTGTCGTTGGAGCTAGTGGAGACGATAACAATTTTCAAACCAACTCTGGAAGTGCATTTGTGTTCTTTGGTCGAAATCCGGCAACTCAGTTGACTCTTAGGGCCGATGCAGATGCAAATGTCATCCTTGATGGTCAAAGCACAGGAGATTTATTTGGAGGGTCCGTTGCCTCCGCAGGCGATTTCAACAATGACGGACGTGGAGATATTATAATTGGAGCACGTTCAGATGATAACAATAGCTTGGACCGATCTGGTAGCGCCTTTATCTTTTTTGGGCAAAATACTGCAACGCAATTGAACCTTCGGGCGGATTCCAATGCTGATGTAATTTTGAATGGAGCTGGATTCAGAGATCAATTTGGATTTTCTGTAAGTTCTGCTGGCGATTTCAATGCCGATGGTTTTAGCGATGTTATTGTGGGTGCCTTTCTTGATGATAATAATGGTGAAGACAACTCGGGAAGCGCGTTTCTATTTTTTGGGCAGAACACAGCCAGTCAACTTACACTAGAAGCGGATTCTGATGCAGATTATATTTTCGATGGACAAAACTCTAACGATCAGTTTGGAATATCCGTTTCTGCAGCCGGTGATTTTAATGGGGATGGTGTGGATGATGTCATTATGGGTGCTTACCAGGATGATAACAATGGCGAAGTTGATTCCGGAAGTGCTTTTCTTTTCTATTCCCCAGAAACACCACCCTCTGATACTGTCCCACCGGTAATAACACTCCTGGGAGATAATCCTGCTAATGTTGATTTGGGACAGGCTTATGTGGATCCGGGTGCAACTGCATTGGATGATGTGGATGGTGATATCTCTGCAAACATTTTGGTTACTGGGTTACCCGTGGACACGAACGTATTGGGACAGCATACTATCCTATATGAGGTAACCGATGTTGCAGGAAATTCCACTCAATCTCAACGGATTGTCAATGTTTTACCCACAGATACAATTCCCCCGGAACTGATCTTGTTAGGTGAAAGTCCAGTAAAAGTAGAAGCGGGTACAAGTTATGTAGATGCAGGAGCCACGGCTTTGGACAACGTAGATGGAGATTTAACTGCAAATATAAAAATCAGTGGTCTACCCATTGATACGTTCCAAATAGGAAATCATTCAGTACATTATGAAGTAATGGATGCAGCAGGAAATTTAGCACATTTGGAGCGTAAAGTCATAGTCAAGGATACAACACCTCCTTCTATTACGGCTCCTTTAAATATTACCATGGACCAAACTGCTGAATTCACTACTGTTGATTTAGGAGACCCTGAGGTGGAGGATAGTATTGGAATGGGTCCAGTATTCAACAATGCGCCTAACAAGGGTTTTCCTATTGGAAAGACTGAGGTTGTTTGGACTGCACAGGATACCTCTGGAAATGAAGCGACGGCAAATCAACTGGTCACCATCAATCCAGTTCCTGGTATTCAATTACAAATTCTCATTGAAATTGTAAAAAATCTGGATATTAACTCTGGTATAAAAAACAGTTTGCTAGCTAAATTAAATTCTGCAGAAAATTCTTTAATGAGATCTGACCAAAGTGATGAGAAAACCGAAAATATGATACGAAAATATAAGAGGCATATCAGTTTTCTTATGAACCGTATGCGCTTTTTTATGCAATCTCAAGATGAGGGATTAGAAAGGATATACCTCGATAATTTAAGAAAATATGTGAAAAGAGTTTATTCAAGGTACATTAGCTTAACTCATTTTCATAAAAATAGTGATCAAACGGCTAAAAATATTTTAAGAGCATTTGTCAATCAAGTTGAAGGACAATCCGGTAATAGGATTGATGCAACCCAATCAAAAATTATGATTGATAAAGCTAATTTTATTATCAGTCTGATTTAATGTTTTTTTAAGGGAGAGGTCTTCCCCCCCGAGACCTTGTTATACCCTTTGCTGAGGAGCCGTCTCCTGTTGGGAGGCGGTTCCATATCAATTTTTTAATTCTTTTGTTCCCGCCTAATTTAATTCTTGAGAATAAAATATAGTAGAATAGTGAGAAAATTAAAATACGGAAACAAAATGCAGCAGAAAAATGCAAAATTAAGAATCTTGTTTTTGTGCACAGGTAATTCTTGCCGTAGTCAAATGGCGGAAGGATGGGCAAAGAATTTGAAAGGTGAATCCATTGAGCCTCATTCTGCTGGTACAGATCCTCATGGTATGAATGAGAAGGCAATCCAGGTAATGGAAGAAGTAGGTGTGGATATCTCAGGACACCATTCTAAAAATGTAAATGAGGTAATGGATATCCCTTTTGATTTTGTGATAACGGTTTGTGGTGCAGCAGATGAAACTTGTCCATCTTTTCCCGGAAAAGCAAAAATTATTCATAAAGGATTTGATGATCCTCCTAAATTAGCAAAAGAAGCTAACTCAGAGGAGGAAGCTTTAATACATTATCGAAGAGTTAGAGATCAGATTAGGGAATTTATAGAAACGCTGCCCGAATTTCTCATCCAAAAAAGAAAGCTTTAAAACAAGTAAGGATATGCGAAATGACTTTTAAATTTTTTTTGAGGACCTGCAAACATTCATTTTATTTTTTTGGTTTGGTTACTCTGATGGTCCTTTTTAGTTTTTCATCAGCCGCTTGGGGTCATGAGGAAAAATCTCTTTCGGTTGTCATTGTGGGGGATACGGGAATCGGTGAACGTTCTGCCAAAAACAGTTTTAAGCAAATTCAAAAGGAAATGCAAAACCAAAATGCTGATATTATTTTGCATCTTGGAGATTTTGTATATCAACCGGATAAATTTCCAGATCATTGTCCGGATAATTATATTGATACCATTAGAAAAACTTTAGTGGATCCTTATTCGATTCGAATTTTTGTTGCAGGGGATAATGATTTACCTCCACATAAATGGAAACCGAAAGCCTCAGGTTGTTGGGAAAAAATTGCACCTATGGCAACGCCTTTTGATTCAAACAATGCCAAACAAAATGGACCAGGAAAATTGGAGGGAGCTATAGAAATTGGACCTGCACTCTTTGTGGTATTAAATAATTATGATTGGAAAAATCCGACTCCCTGGGTTCAGCCGCTTATTGAAAAAGCACGCCAACAAGAAAAATGGGTGATCTTTGCCCTTCACGAACCTCCTATAACGACCGCTTGGTATCGCAAGCACAATCAGCATATTTTTGAGGATATAAATAATTTAAAGCCTGATTTAGTGTTATCAGGGAACCAGCATTCTTATGAACGTTTTTTTCCTGTTAAAAAATTGAACGACACATTTACTGTATTGGAAAAATCTTCTTACCCACAAGGGTCGGGGGTAACTTATATGGTTTCTGGAGGGGGAGGCGCTTTTTTTAAACCATTTGCAGACATGCAGGGGGTCAAAAAACGAATTGCCCCGGAAGAGATAAAAAGTTCCCTTGCTTTACGAAGCCTTATGTTTCATTTTGTTAGCTTAAAAATAGACGAACATAAATTGATGGGTAAAACGTACCGCATTTGTCTCACTGTGGATGATGAATCCGCGAATCCTCGGTGGCGTCCGGACGACCCCATGTGGGAAGAGGTTCAATTAGAATGTGATGGCAAACCCTCTGGAACAACAGTTTTCGATAATTTTGAAATTATCAAAAATGGTTCTTGACTAGATAAAGTTAATCTAAAAAGCTCAATGGATAAAATAATTAAGAACCGAGGAAGGAGTTTATTTCATCAATGGTAGTTTTTACATCGGAAGCGGATTTGTCTAACGCCTTTTTTTCCTCATCAGTTAGTTTAAGCTCAATAATTTTATCAATACCTTCATGTCCTAACTCAACAGGAACTCCAAAAAATATATCTTTCCAACCGTATTCTCCATCCAAATAAGCGGTGCAGGGTAATATACGCCGCTTATCCTGTAAAATCGCCTCAATCATTTTTACAACGGAAGCACCTGGGGCAAGAAAAGCACTTCCTTTTTTTAGATACCCAACAATTTCTGCTCCACCTTTTCGAGTTCGTTCAACTAAACGTTCAATTTGTTCGTGAGTCATAAGGTCGGTGATCGAAATACCCGAAACAGTGGTGTAACGTGGCATGGGCACCATAGAGTCTCCATGACCCCCTAAAACCATTGCATCCACATCCACTAAAGAACAGGACAATTCAAGAGAAACAAAAGTACGAAATCTTGCTGAATCCAGTACACCGGCCATGCCAATAACTTGTTTTCTAGATAAGCCGGAAACTTTTTTGGTTAGATAAACCATGGCGTCTAAAGGATTTGAGACAACGATAATAATCGGGTCTTTTGAATATTTCATGATCTCTTCGGTAACACTCTTTACAATTTTTGCATTTGTAATTAAAAGATCAGATCTATCTTGACCGGGTTTTCTAGGAACGCCTGCAGTAATTACTACGATATCTGAATCTTTGGTGTCACTATAATCATTTGTACCTTGAACGAGACTGTCAAAAACCTGAAGACAACCGGATTGTTGCAAATCTAATGCTTTTCCCTGGGGGATTCCCTCTACAATATCAATGAGAATGACGTTACCTAAATTTTTATATGCAATCAGTTGGGCAACAGTGGTGCCCACCTGCCCGGCTCCTACAACAGTGATTTTTCTTCGCATCATTCAGCTCCTAAATTAAGTCAGAAACTCTTAAGGTGCAATTGACTGAGAAATTATTTTCCCAATGTTTTTTACTTATAAAAATCCCTAAACTTACGGGGAATATTTAAACTAATAAAAATTTGGTGAAATACAAATCCCTATTTTTAAAGGGAATACAAGAGCACAACTCAATGTAAATGAATGAGGTAAACTAAATTATACAACCCCTTTTGTCAAGAATTTTTGCTAAGATCGAAAACGGTCTTTATTGAGAAAATTTGCTATAGTAATTTCCTACGTTAGAAATGGAAAGTTTTGCTCTTCCATTCTTAAGTGTTTTGTTTTATATCTGACCCTTGTAGATTTCCTTTTATTACAATTACATTCAGATTAATTTCATTTGGAATCACTTTGGCTTCTCTTCCCAAAAAATATCAATTCTCTATCGATTTTTCTTCTCTTGGAGATATTCCAAAAGATTCCAAAGAGAGATTGGATTATTTTCAAAAGTTTATGGGACTTTTGGAGGCGGAGAAGGGAAAAATTAAGCAGTGGCACAGATCTGGAGCAGGAGGAAGGGAAGTGGTCCAGGCCCATACCGGGCTTATTGATGAAACTATAAAATATGTAATTACTACCCTTGAAAAATTATCCGGCGTAAAAAATAAAACTCTTTTAGATAAGTTTGCTTTAGTGGCGGTGGGTGGTTATGGACGTGGAGAACTAAATCCTTGTTCTGATATTGACCTTTTGTTTCTTTATCAAGGTAAATTGGACAAAGCATTAGATTCTTTTATTCAGGATAGTATTTCTGTTCTTTGGGGGATCAATTTAGAAATTGGTCATAGTTGTCGAACCGTCAAGGATTGTCAAAGTCTGGCTCTCCAAGACACTACCATTCGAACCTCAATGGTCGAAATGCGACTCTTAATTGGAAATATTAATTTGTACAAAAAACTTTCGAGTTCAATTCGAAAAAATGTTTTTAAGAAAAATTCTTTTAATTTTCTAAATGGTCAGCTAAAGGATTTCTTGACCCGAAAAGAAGCGAAAGAGGGAGTGACAAGTCAACCCGAACCGGATATAAAAAATGGTCCTGGAGGTTTGCGAGATTATCATTTAACACAATGGGCTGTGGCTATTCGTTTCGAAGGGCAGTCTTATACGGAATTAAACCGACAGGATATTATTTCCACAAAAGAACTGGATGCATTAGAAAAATCAGTTGATTTTTTGTTAAGTGTAAGGAATGAGCTTCACTACTTAAAGAATAAAAAAACCGATAAACTGGACCTGGATGTTCAAAAACTTTTGGCAAAAAATTTAGGTTATAAAGAACCGAATGAAAGCGCGCGTGTAGAATTTTTTATGCATGATTATTATTGGCATGCCACAACTATAAGGCAAATAGCGGATGATGTTTTTAATAGGTGTTTAGAAGCGAAGCCATTAATTAAATCTGTCATTTCAAACCTAAGGCAAAAGAAATTGTCAAATGGGTTTTCTATTCGCCAATCACAATTAACTTTAATTGAAAATGAAGAGTCATTGCTGGGGAAAGATAAAGATCATTTTCTTAGAGTGTTTCAATATTGTAAGGAATACAACATTAAACCAAGTTCTAAATTGAAACGAGCAATAAGAGAAAACTTATTTCTTATAGATTCAGATTTCTTGCAAAAAGAATCTGTGAGTAGTTTTTTTACTGAGTTATTAGAAAGTCCTGATTCAGAAAAAATTTTAAGGCTGATGCATGAAATTGGAGTTTTAGGGCGTTTGTTGCCGGAGTTCGAGCAAATTCTTTTTCAAGTTAATTATGATTATTATCACCGTTATACAACCGATGAGCACTCGCTTAGAATGGTAAAATTTTTAGAACAAATTCCTTTATTAGAAGAGGAGAACCTTGGCCGTATTCAGGAGATTTATTTAGATAATAAAGAATTACCAATACTTAAATTGGCCTGTCTGTTACATGCTTTGGGTGAAAAACGTCAAAAAAGAAAACAAACAATTAAATCAGCCCTTAAGAGAGTTGTTCTCGATTTAAAACTAAAAGAACACCAGCGAAAATCCCTGGCATTCCTTATAGAAAATTTGAATACGATGAATGAAACTTCTTTTCACCAAGATATTCATGAACATTCTACAATTAAAAATTTTGGCGAACTGGTCCAATCCGTGGATCAACTTAATCTGTTGTTACTCATCAGTTATGCTGAATTGAAAGCTGTTGCGCCGGACACCTGGACTGCATGGAAAAAAATATTACTTTTAGAGCTTTATCATAGAACGCGTAATTTTTTAGTCCGACCCGAATCTTTAGAGGACAAGCCTAAAGCCACTCGCTTGGCAGTTATATCCTCTTTAAGAAAAGAAATATCTCAGGAAAAAATTATTGAACACTTTGATTTAATGCCTGAAGATTACCTTCAAATTGCCGATTCAAAAAATGTTATTGATCACATTCGATTAATAAATCAGTTAAAAGGCCAGTCCTTCGTATTCAAAACCCAATATAATGAGTCAGGAAAATTTTATGATCTGATTCTATGTTGCCCCAGTAATATCAATGTAGTTAAAAACCTTATTGGTGCATTAACTGCAAAAGCTCTTAATATTCTTGGAGCTCAAATATTTTCTCGAAAAGATAATCTTGCCATCATAATTTTACAAATTGACGGCGAACAGGCCACCCAAATACACGGAGACGCTGATAAAATTTGGAAAATGGTCAAAGATGATTTGATGGCTCTTATTGAAAAACGAATTACCCTCAACCATCTTCTTAAAGGGCGCACACGGTTGATAAATGAAAACAATTCTAAGGCTCCTATTTTGCCCAGGATTCAAACGGACAATTTCCCGGATAACTCTTATACCTTTATTAGAATTGAAGCAAAAGACCATCCTGGAATGTTGTATAAAATTGTACATTCTCTGGCAAAATTTGGTATTGAGCTGCACAGAGCTAAAATTTCAACAAAAGGGGGACGCGGGATTGATGTTTTTTCTGTTTCTCTTAGAAATGAAAAGATCAGCTTTCAACCTCTACTCAGAAAATTGAGAGAAAGTTTGATTACCGCACTCTTGGTCGAACGCTTAGAAGACTTATATTAATCAATATTTCTCGATAATGGTGATGGATAAGTTGTCTGCTAATGATATTCCTCAACTTTATGAACTATCTCAAGAAGCGGGATGGGAACATTCTATAGAGGATTGGAAAACTATTCTAAATGTGGGATTGATGTATGGTCTGCGATCCACAAAGAATGATTTAGTGGCTTGTGCGGGTATTTTTAAATTTGGTAAAGAGCTGTCATCTATCGGAATGGTTCTAGTTAGCCCTAAAGAACAGGGAAAAGGGTTGGGGAAAAAATTAATCAACCATTTATTGCATGAGGGACAATGTTTTTCCTCCAGAATTATGCTAGTCGCAGGGGTTAAAGCTAAATCATACTATGAAAACTTTGGTTTTCAACAAGTTGAATCTATATCGAAATTGGTGGGTGAAAAACTTTCTTGGGAATTTAATATTCCAAAAGACTCACAAATGAAAGTAACCTCAATCACACATGGTGATTTGAAGATTTTGAATCAAATTGACAGTCAGATTACAGGAGGAAATCGCGAGCGAATGATTCAAGCAAGATTTGAACAATCTCAATTAGGTGCATTAATCAAGAATTTAAAGGGAGTGGTTTTGGGTTACGGGATAGGGTCCATAAATGGAAAACATCTATTTATAGGCCCTATTGAGGCCTTCAGTCGATACGTTGTTTTTAAAGTAATTCAAGCCTTAACAAAAAATCATAATGGTCGTATTAGACTGGATGTATTAGACCGGCATGATGAATTAATTAATCAATTAATTTCAATGGGATTTAGAAGCGAAGCCCAACAACCTATTATGAGTTTAAATGGTGAATCTCTTCCAGGTAAGCGAGACCATCTTTTTGCTTTATCTTCACAGGCGTTTGGATAATTAAAACTCCTCTGAAACCTTTTCATTAGGTCCAGAGGAGTTAAAATTTTTTTCCATCAATATTGAATCGATGGATATCAAAATAAAAAATATTTTTATTTATAAATTGAAACGCTGATGGCACCCCCAAGGTCACCTTCGTGGCCTCCAGATTTACCAGCATGGATTCCAGCACCTGCGTCACCACCGTGACATCCCATACAGCCGGCTTTATAATACTCAGGCAGAATTAAGCGGAAAGCTTTTTTGCCATTGTGAGTAGTTAATTCTGAAAAGGTTTGACCTTTTTTCCAATCCCCTTTGAGAAATTTCCCGTCAATAACACCTTTTTCCCAATCATCTGCTTTGTTAGAAGCATTCACTAAATATTTATCTTGGGTAGTAAGTTTAAGGTACATTTTACCACCCGAGGTTTCACCAAATCGTGTGGCTGCTTTTCTTGCAAAAATTGCGGGAAGAAAACGCCCTTTGGGGTCTAAATCTTTATCTTTCCCACTAATGACATCTCCAACCACTCCTTTAATAGCAGTAAGCAGAACATCCTGGGCTTTTCCTAAATCCCCGGAGCCTTTTTCAAAACCTTTTCCAGCTATTTTTGCATAATTATCTTTAGTAATTGCAAGGAATTTGTCTACGTCAATTCCTGCCCCAGTGGGATTTTTGATCAGCGGTTTATTCTGAACCAAAACCGCTCTCGAGGATTTTAATAATAAAGTCAATTCTTTAGCTATTGCTTCATCATTGCTTGCCAAAACCGAGGTGGCGCTAAAACCAATCATCAAACAAAACATCATCACAAAAGAAAACAAAAATTTTCTCATAGGACGTCCTCCCCTTTTATTAAAAGGAATAATATTGGTATAAATAACAAGGATTTCGAGAAAGGATTATAATAGAAACAAAACAAAATAATAAAAATAATTGATAAAGTTTATTTAACTAGTGGTTTTTCAATGACTTTTAATTAGAAATTAGTTTGGTATTAAGAAGAAAATCGATTTAATATTAAGAAAATTCCTAAAATTTTAGGAATTTTCTTATGGAGTTTTACGATATAGGCTTTCGCTTTAGCCCTCTTTTTTTTAATAATAAATTAAAAACAACAGATTTGGGAAACTAAAAAGGGATCTTTAAAATAGTGAAATTGCCCAAAAGTACTTAATTTAGGTGGGCGCGTATTTGTTTTTGAATTAAAAAACTTTTGGATCATTTAAATAATTCAATTCAAGCCTTTCGATGAAACTATGAAAACTGGCAATATGTTTTTAATGAGAACTAAATTATTAAAAAAATTGAATCTACTTAAATAAACTTTCTGAAGGGCAAACGTTTAAAAATATGAAAATAAAGGAAATTTATTGTAAAAAGGGTGAAAAGAAAATGGAAAGCAAAAAATCATTTTTAATACTCATGGCTTAATGTAAAATAATTTAAAGAGGGTCAAAGTCTTTGATTTTATAAGTTTAAGGAATAGTATTGCTGAAAACTTATTTGATGAAATCTAATGAATTCCAAACCGTTGTAAAAGAGTTCTAAAATAAAAATCCTATAAAATTAGCTTTTTTAACTTATAATATAACCCCCTGGGAAATTAAAGGAATTAATAGTTGGAGAGATCAAAAATCAATTTTTTATCCTTTAAGGACCCTGTAAAAAAGAGTAGCTTTTTTACAAGTCTTCCTTAATTAAGAGTTCTAGATTTATAATGTAGTTTGTGTGCAAGTAATTCCGAAAACGGGAGGGTGACCGGAAAACTTTCAAACAAACTATTGTTTAAATAAAATTAATTATTGATTCGACACTTTTGGGTCGGCTTGGCAGACGTTTGTTTTTTTTCAATTGATAGTTTGCTTAAAGTCGAATATCCAATAAAGATAAATCTTTTCCAATAGCATTAAATAGAATCTCTGGTCACCTTATGAAAATGAAAGCAAGACTTTATTATTTTTTGCGGAATAATTTCATTTTTAAAAATTGGGCAGAATATTATAAGGAGACTTGGGGATTAGTAAATAATGAAAGTACTCACTCTCTTCTTAAGGACCTTTTGACTCATGCCAGAGAAAATGTTCCTTTTTATAGCAGGTCCATTCCCTACAAAAAAGATTTAGAAAACTATCTTCAAGACATTCCAATCCTAAGTAGAGAAGCCATAGAAAAAAACTTAGAGCAATTAAAATCCATTGATTTTTTAAAACGGCCCTATTTTTTAAATAGTTCTAGTGGTTCAACGGCCCAACCCATTCGGTTTTACCAAGACAAAGATTATAATGAATGGTTGTTGGCAACTGAAAACTATTATTACAAACAGTTTTTAGGAATCGATTATGCTGATACCCGCAAAGTTATTATATGGGGGTCGGCAAGGGATTTAAAAACTTCATCTTCTATTAAATCGAAAATTGGCCAATTTTTAAGTAGCACTTATTTCTTAAATTCTTTTGATGTTTCCCCCAATATGTGGGGTAACTTTCGGGATGCCATTAATCATATTAAGCCAGAGTTAATTCGAAGTTATGCGAGTAGTTTGTATTTACTTGCAAGGCATATAAAAGAAAATAATCTGAAATGCCACCGACCGAATTTCTTAATCACCTCTGCTGAAACGCTTAAACCGTATATGCGTGAAACTATTGAAGATGTTTTTCAGCAAAATGTTTTGGATTACTACGGTAGCCGGGAATTAGGGATTATTGCGGCTCAATGTACAAAAGGAAAAATGCATACATTTCCTTTCTTTAATTATGTGGAAATCACTAATAGTGATGGAAAACCAGTTGAACCGGGTGAAGATGGGATTGTATTGATCACCAATTTAAGAAACTATTCAATGCCATTCATTCGTTATCAAATTGGAGACACTGCCATAATGGGAGACCATTGCCTTTGTGGAGAAACTACTCCAGTGCTTGAAAAAGTGACGGGTCGAATTGCAGACCATTTCCTTGCCCAAGATGGAAGCCAAGTCCATGGACTGTTTTTTAGTAGGATGTTTTTCTTTAAAAAATGGGTGGCGGAATTCCAATTATTACAAAAAGAAATTGACCTTATTGAAATTCATTTCGTCCCTAAAGAGTTACCCCCTTCATCAGATAAAGAAGAAATTAACAGAAGAATCAGAGAAAGAATGGGAGAGCATTGCCGGATTAATTGGGTAGAAAAAGATAAAATTCATCGAACCCGAGAAGGAAAGTGGATTATTACCAAGAATTTAATCAATAAGGAAAAAACAACAGTATTTTAATATAAATTGAGCCAAATTTATTTCCGGATTGAAGATTATTTATTAAGTTCCTTACCCAACTTTTTTTCCACAGAAGCCATTTTAGATTCTAGTCGACCGGTTTTCCCTTTCCGATAATCAATTTTTATTGCACATGTGATCCGGTTACAGTCAGAGCTCATTTTTTCATAGCATTGTTTCACCACTTCCATCACTTCATCCCATTCTCCCTCGAGAACGGTCCCCATCGGATTTAGACGATAAGGAACACCACTATTTGAAATAATATCCAGAGAACGGCTGACATAAGGGCTGACACTTTCCCCCTTATCCATAGGCGACATACTAAATTCTAGAAGAATCATTAGGTTTCCTTTCTAATCATATTCTGGTGAACTGAATTTTATGCTTGCATTTTAGTGGGAAAATGTGAAATCATCAACATTCGCATTCGAAATTCCAAGTTTCGAAAATCCAAGTAAAGGCGGTACAAATCGTTTGAGCAAAATTGATCAATTTCGAAGTCAGATCGATAAGATCGACGAGAAATTATTGCAATTGTTCAATCGCCGGGCTAGTTTAGCAATAAAAATCGGCGAAGAAAAATCAAAGCAAAATAAAGCGAACCATTTTCATGTTCCTCACCGTGAAAGAGACATATTCGAACGCTTAAGGATTTTGAATTCCGGTCCACTTCCCTCTTCGGCAATTGAAATTATTTTTCGCGAAATATTTTCAGCAACTTTAGCTTTAGAAAAGCCTTTACGAATTTCCTTTTTGGGGCCAGAAACTACTTTTTCGCACCAAGCTGCCATTAAACAATTCGGCCATTCCGCAGTTTTTCTGCCTTGCGCAACCATTGAATCTATATTTTCTCAAGTAGAGCAAGGAAACGCGGACTACGGTATTGTCCCCATTGAAAACTCGATCGAAGGAGTTGTGAACTTAACGTTGGATTGTTTTGTAGATTCAAAACTTTTCATTTGTGAAGAAATTAAATTAAGAATTAACTTGTTTTACATGTCGAAGACAGGGGATTCCAAAAAAGTAAAAGCAATATACTCTCATCCTCAGCCATTGGCTCAATGTCGTAATTGGCTAAATAAAAACACATCCGGAATTGAACAAATTGCTACTTCCAGCACTGCAAATGCAGCAGAGATGGCATCAAAAAATAAAAATACGGCTGCCATAGCTGGGAAATTGGCAGCTGAATATTATGATTTAGAGGTCATAGCAGAAAGAATTGAAGATCGTTCTCAAAATACCACTCGATTTTTAGTCATCAGCAAGGAACCAGCAAAAAAAGCCAAACATAATAAAACCTCAATAATGTTTTCGATTAGAGATGAGGCTGGCTCACTTATTAAAGTACTTCAACTTTTTGCCCGCCATAAAATCAATTTGACGAAAATTCAATCCCGTCCTTTACGCAATCGACCCTGGGAGTATTTATTCTTTGTTGATTTTGAAGGCCATAAAGATGATCAAAGCATTGGAAAAGTAATTGACCAACTTGGACGGCGTTGTGTCTTCATTCGTGTATTGGGATCATATCCCAGATTGGTTTGATTTATGGTTAAATTTGAAACCATAAGTATTATTGGAGTTGGCCTTTTAGGTGGAGCAATTGCTCAAGCTTGTCGATTTCATGGAGTGGCAAACCAAATAATTGGTTTTGGACGAAATGCCAAAAACTTAAAGGAAGCAGAGCAAGCCAATATTGTTGATAGAAGCTTTACAGATCTGGAGTCAGCTGTAAAGAACTCTGATCTAATAATCCTTTGCACACCCGTAGGGGTGCTAGTTGATAGATTAAAGGAAATGCTTCCTTTCTTGAAAAAAGGTTGTTTGATAACCGATGTGGGATCGGTAAAAAGCTCACTGGTAAATAAAATCGATGGATTAATGTCCGATCAAATTCGTTTTGTAGGCTCCCATCCGATTGCTGGTGGAGAAAAAACAGGATGGAAGGCTTCTAATAAGGAGTTACTGAAAAATGCTCGATGTGTTGTGACTCCTACCCCTCGAACGGACCCCAGAGCATTGGAAGAAATTCGGTTATTTTGGGAGCAGTTAGGAATGATGGTAGAAGAAATGGATGCAGATGAACATGATTATATCTATGGAGCTGTAAGCCATTTACCTCATGTAGTGGCTTTCACTCTTATGAATACAGTGGGTCAATCTAAAACGAAAAATCATGATGAACTTTTATCTCTCTCTGCGGGGGGACTAAGGGATATTACCCGTATTGCATCAAGTGATCCTGTAATGTGGAGAGATATTTGTGTGAATAATAAAAAGCATCTAAATAAATTAATTGATGATTTTCAACAAGAACTGAACATTATTAAAACTTATATTAATAGTGAGGATAAAGAGACCTTACAAAATTCATTTCAAATGGCCAAGGATAGGCGTGAGTTATTAACTAAGGAAACCGAATGATAATTGCTATCGATGGGCCTGCGGGTAGTGGTAAAAGTACGGTAGCTCGAATAATTGCCCAGAAACTAGGGTTTAATTACATTGAGACAGGGTCTATGTATCGTGCGGTAGCCTGGAAAACAGATGAGGATAATGTAGATCCAAAAAATTTGGATCAAGTATCATTATTGGCGAAAAAATTGGTAATAGAATTTGTACCCAATACGGAAGGCCAGAAAGTATTGGTGAATGGGAAGGATTTAACTACCATTTTGAAAACGGAATCCATTGGACAAATTGCGGCCATTGTAGCAGCCAACCCAAAAGTAAGAGAACTTATGGTTGCTAAACAACGACAAATGGGAAAAACAGGAAATGTTGTTATGGATGGACGTGACATAGGGACGGATGTCTTCCCTAATGCTGAAAGAAAATTTTTTTTAAAGGCGGATCCAGAAGAACGGGCTCGTCGTCGTTACCTGGAATTGAAAGAAAAATATCCAGGTTTGAAATTAGATGAAGTAATTAAGCAGATGAAGCAAAGAGACTTTGAAGATGAAAATCGGGCGGTCTCGCCTTTGCGACCTGCAGAGGATGCAGTTATTGTAGACACCACCGGACTGACAATTGATGAGGTAATTGAAAGGGTGTCAAATGCAATTCAATCTGTTCAAGAGAAATAAACACAGAAAAGAATATCAATAATTTAGTTTTAAGGAGAAACATTGTGCAGGAATTTGATTTGGAGTTTGATGATTTTGAGGATGAGGAGCTAACAGAGGAGGATAAAGCTGCTCGCCAAGAATTGGAAGCCTATCTGGAACAAAGTATGACCAACTTCAAAGAGGGCGAAATCATCAATGGGAAAGTATTGAATGTAGGAAAAGGGATGGTCACCATTGATGTAGGTTTTAAATCGGAAGGAATTGTTAATTTAAATGAATTCCCTGAGTCGGAAAAAAACCTCCAAATCGGAGACGATGTTGAAGTTTTTTTAGAGCGAGTTGAGGATAATGATGGCATTGTTGTGCTGTCTAAAGAAAAAGCCAACAAAATAAAAATTTGGGAAAAACTGGTCACGGCTTTTGAATCTGGAGAAATTATTGAAGGGGTTGTAGTGGCCAAAGCAAAAGGTGGTCTCACAGTGGATATAGGATTAAAAGCCTTTTTACCAGGTTCTCAAATTGATCTTCGCCCTGTACGAAATCTTGAAAAATTAATTGGTGATCGATTTGAAATGAAGATCATTAAAATGAATAAAAAGCGGGGCAATATAGTCCTTTCCCGAAGAATTTTGCTTGAAGAAGAACGGCAACAGGCTCGAGAAGGTACTCTTCAAAAAATGGAGGAAGGAAATAAAGTTGAAGGTATTGTTAAAAACATTACCGATTACGGGGTGTTTATTGACTTAGGTGGCATTGATGGTCTTCTCCATATCACCGACATGTCCTGGGGACGCGTGAACCACCCATCAGAAATGTTTTCCATCGGGGACAAGGTTACTGTGATGGTCTTGAAATATGACAAAGAAAAAGAAAGAGTTTCTCTAGGCCTCAAACAGATTACTCCCGATCCTTGGGTTAATGTTGAAGAAAAATACCCTGTTAATACAAAAATCCAGGGCAATGTAGTCAGTATTACAGATTATGGTGCCTTTGTGGAATTAGAAAAAGGGATTGAAGGTTTAGTACACGTTTCTGAAATTTCATGGAGCAGGCATGTAAAACATCCAAATAAAGTAGTTTCTATTGGAGACTCTGTGGATGCAATTGTGTTAACTCTTGATAAAGAAAAGAAACGAATTTCATTGGGGATGAAGCAAACTGAACCTAACCCATGGAATGAAATTGAAGAAAAATATCCGATTGGTTCCCAAGTGGAAGGTATTGTCCGTAATTTAACGGATTTTGGAGCTTTTGTGGAATTAGAGGACGGTGTAGATGGCTTGATCCATATTTCTGATATGGCGTGGAACAAGAAAATTAAACATCCCTCTGAAGCCCTTAAGAAAAAGGACAAAGTCACTGCAGCTGTTTTGAATATTGATAAGGAGGCTTGCCGGATTTCCCTTGGAATTAAACAACTTGAACCGGACCCTTGGGAAAATATCCCTGAGCAATACCCTATTGGTAAAGATGTTTCAGGAACTATAGTAAAGGTTACCGGTTTTGGGGCTTTTGCTGAGTTTGACGAGGGATTAGAAGGTTTGATCCATGTTTCACAATTGAGTTCAGAAAAAGTTGCTCATCCGGAAAAAGTTGTAAAAGTTGGAGATTCTATTAAGGCTAAGGTGGTTAAGGTCGATACCACTAATAAGAAGATTGGTTTAAGTATTAAGGCTTATGAAGAGAACATGGATCCTTCGCAAATTGCTATGGAAGATGTTCAGCTTGATGATCCGGAAGAACAAACCGAGGAATCCTCTTAACCTTAAAATCTTTGGAGAGAAATATGGCAGGAACGGCAACAAATAAACCGAAAAGATCTTTTAGTCGAGGTCTAATTTATTTTCTTGTGGGGCTTTTGGCCCTGATTGGACTCTCTTCTGTATTAGGGAAGTTCATGTCTAATGACTTAGACAATGGTAAGGAAAAGATCGCTTTAGTAGAGGTTACAGGAATGATATCGGATTCTGCTGAAGTGGTGAATCAATTATCGCAGTATGGGAGAAATAAAAGTATTAAGGGTATTATTTTGCGCATTGATTCACCAGGGGGAGCGGTTGCGCCTTCACAAGAAATATATGATGAGGTTCTGAGAACTCGGGCAAAGAATAAAACGGTTTATGTCTCTATGGGAAGCCTGGCTGCTTCAGGGGGTTATTATATAGCCGCTGCTGCGGATCGTATTTTTGCTAATCCCGGAACTCTAACAGGAAGCATTGGAGTTATAATGGCTTTTTCCAATGCAGAAGAGTTGATTCAAAAAATTGGGTTGAAGCCTGAAGTTGTAAAAAGTGGAAAATTTAAAGATACCGGATCCCCTGCCAGAAAAATGAGTAAGGAAGAAAGAGGATATTTACAAAGAGTAGTCAATGATGTCCACCAGCAGTTTGTCGAAGCAGTGGCAAAAGGAAGGAATTTAAAAATACCTGAGGCTCGAAAGTTGGCGGATGGAAGAATCTATACAGGCCGTCAGGCTTTCAAATTGAAAATGGTGGACCAAATAGGGAGCCTGGAAGATGCAATTGCCAGTTTGAGTGAGGTTTTGGGGATACATGGAAGACCAAAAATTGTTAAAGAGTCTAAAAAACAAAGTTTTATGGAATGGTTTTTAGGAAATAATGCAGTTGCTGAAAATATAAAAAGCGCCCTTTGGCCGGCTCGGTTTCCCCACCTCCAGTACCTATGGCTTCCGGGATAGTTTACAGCTCAAAATTTTGCTATTTCGATAATTTTGTGGCTCAGATAGGGTATGAACCGATTTTATAACATTTTTTGAAGTTGGCTAACCTTTATTAAAGAAACCTTCTAACAAAAAAAAGTCCGAATTTATAAAAAATCCCAATACATACAAAAAAGGTATTATCTATTTCGATATGCTCAAAAACTCTTGACTTAGTTGGGGTTAGTGGTATACTTCTCCCATATTACGAGGCCATTAGGGGGAGAAGTTTCATGACCAAGGCGGAGTTGGTAGAAAAGGTTTCCGCGCAAATCAACCTGACCAAAAAACAAACAGAGGTTGTGGTCAATACTGTGTTTCAAAGTATCACAGAATCTTTGGCGCAAGGCAAAAAGGTTGAGCTACGTGGATTTGGAAGTTTTCGAGTTCGAAATCGTAATGCCCGGATTGGAAGAAATCCAAAATCCGGTGATCGTGTTGACGTTCCAGCCAAGAAAGTCCCTTTTTTTAAAGCAGGTAAGGAGCTTAGGGAGCTAGTGGATGGGCATTTTGAAATCATGGACGATGATGATTATGATGATCTTGAGGATAGTTCCGAAGATTAGTTTTTGTTCATGATTTACCTCTTATTTCTATTGTTTATAAGTAGAGCAGGGTTTGGCCCTGCTTTTTTTTGTTTAACGACACAGTTTTAAATCCTTCTTTGCACCTACTTTATTTCGTTTTTACCTATTAATTAGTATGCCTGGAAATACGTTTGGACATTTATTTAAAGTAACTACCTGGGGTGAATCCCACGGAAAGGGTATTGGCGTTGTTGTTGATGGTTGCCCGTCCGGATTACCTTTGGTTGAGAAAGATATTCAAAAGGAATTAGAACGTCGTCGCACGGGGCAAAGTAAAGTTACCACTACTAGAAAAGAGCCGGATCAAATTAAAATACTTTCAGGTGTTTTTAAGGGAAAAACCACTGGAACCCCGATTTCTATGATGGTGGAAAATAGTGATGCGGACTCTTCCAAGTATGAGCTTATTAAAGATCTTTACCGTCCGGGCCATGCTGATTTTACCTATGATGAAAAGTATGGATTCAGGGATTACCGAGGCGGAGGCCGGAGCAGTGCTAGAGAAACCGTAGGGCGAGTGGCTGCAGGGGCGATTGCTAAAAAATTACTAGCCCTTAAAAAGATTAAAGTTTTTGCTTACACCAAGCAAATTGGCGAACTGGTAGCCAAAAAGTTTGATGTAAAAGAAATTGAAAAAAATATCGTAAGATGCCCGGATAAAAAAGTAGCTGCACAAATGGTGGATGCCATAATGAAAGTTCGAAAACAAGGGGATTCTTTAGGTGGTGTTATAGAAGTTATTGCACAGGGTGTCCCAGCCGGTTTAGGAGAACCTGTTTTTGACCGACTGGATGCAGAGTTAGCCAAAGCGTTAATGTCCCTACCAGCTGTTAAAGGAGTTGAAGTGGGAATTGGGTTTGAGGCGGCAAGACTTAAAGGATCACAATGTAATGATATTTTCATAAAAAAAGGAAAAAAAATTTCTACCAAAACCAATAATGCTGGTGGGATTTTAGGCGGAATTTCAAATGGAAACGATATTGTATTGCGAATGGTGGTAAAACCTACCTCTTCCATTAACCGGGTTCAAGATACTGTAAACCAAACAGGTAAAAAGTCTAAAATCAGAGTGGAAGGCAGACATGATCCTTGTGTAGCACCTCGAGCCGTTCCCATGGCAGAAACCATGGTTGCCCTTGTTTTAATTGATCACCTATTTCGGCAAGAGCATTCGCAGTTAAAATAAAAGTCCTCGAATACCTACTTCCCAAAATCAAATATGGCAACCCTATATAAAGTTGGATTTTTACAAACCCATCCAGATTTCGGTCAAGTGGAGAGCAATCTGGTGGCTATCGAAAAGTCTTTCCAAAATGTTAATGCCGATTTGATGGTATTGCCTGAACTTTTTAATACAGGCTATCAATTTAAAAACATCGAGGAAGCAAAGGCCATTTCGGAGGTAATTCCTGAGGGCCAAACCACGCAGTTCTTAGTTAAGTTAGCTCAAAAAACTCAAACTGCAATCATTGCTGGCATTGCAGAAATTGAAAATGGAACTTTATTTAACTCTGCTGTCATCATTAGCTCTCAAGGGTATTTAGGAAAATACAGAAAGGCTCATATTTTTGATACAGAAAGAAAATTTTTTAAACAAGGGGATATGCCTTTAAAGACTTTTCAACTTGGCCATGCCAACGTAGGGGTCATGATCTGCTTCGATTGGCGATTTCCCGAAGTTTCTCGTACGCTGGCTTTACACGGGGCTGACATTATTGCCCATCCTTCCAATTTAGTCTTACCGCATTGTCCGCAATCTATGATTACCCGGTGCCTGGAAAATCGGGTATATGCTGTTACTGCTGATCGCATAGGATCTGAAAGCCGGATTGCAGGTGAATCTCTTACATTTATTGGTCAAAGCCAGATTGTTGATCCTAATGGCGAAGTGCTTTATAGAGCTTCACAGGACCAGGAAGAGATAAAAGTTATTGAAATCGACCTTGACCTGGCAAGGGAAAAGAAAATTAACTCCCACAATGATCTTTTAAAAGATCGAAGAGAAGATCTTTACAGAACTTAATCAAATTTGTAAACTAACGCTTACTTTTTTCAGAATAATATTTGTGGATCTCAATAGTTAATTTTTTTGACGTGCTAGGATTCGCCACCTAGAAAATAAGAGTTAGTTTCACGCACACGCAAAATAAGATTCTTAGAGGCTCCCTTAACTTCAAAGCTTTGGTTTTGAGAATATTGATATAAAGGACTTTTTATGCAACCTCCGAAATCTCGATTTTTAAAAAAAGATGATGATACGATTTATGATTCTCTCACCAGTCTCACCTGGAAAGCTAAAGACTCTTGGTTGGATTTAGAAAAGGAAGTTTCTTGGGACGAAGCAAATCAATACGCTCAAGAAACCAATGATCATCAATTTGGAGGGCATAGTGATTGGAGAGTGCCCACGATTCATGAAGCTTCATCCCTTTATGAAGAAGAAAAGTTAAACAAAGATGCTAAAGGGGGGGATATTCACCTGGATTCTATTTTTCCTCCTGGTGCAGGTAATTGCACTTGGACCAGTAACGAACGTGGCAGTGAAGCTCAAATCATGTTTTATTTAAATGGTTGTCCCTATTGGTACGATAAAAATGATAAAACTATTTCCCATTCCGTTCGTTTAGTTCGAAGGGGTTAATAGATACCCCAATTTTTTATATTATCTTTTCATAAAATCTGAGAACCTAAAGTAAAACCTATTGACTCTTTTACAATGGATAAACTTAAGGTTCTTCAAGATATTGATAATGCTTTTGGTCATATATCCCGACCAATCCGTTTTCTAAAGAATCCCAATCATTGTTGTGAATGTGCAGAACATGAAGAAACCTTACAGCAGGTGACCCCGGCCTCTGTAAGTTTAAAAGAAGTAGGTTCTCCAGCATGGGACCCTTTGTGTGGAATTAAACCGGAAGCATTTCAATACTTAATGCCGGGTTTAGCACGTCTTGCGATGGGCAGGGGAGATCGTTATTATTTAGATCAATTCATGTTTCATTTAGAATCGTTCCAAATAGATGGGTTTGATACGGTTCAAACTCAAGCTATTTTAAATTTACTTTGGTTCCTATTTGAAACTATGCCTGAAGAAATCGAATCTACCCCTTGGGATGAATTAACCTTAGGGAGGGTGATTGAAAAACTGGAATTGCAACTTTGCAAATAAACTTAGCTATTTTTTATCCAGGTTGTAAACCAGCGGAATTCCATTCGTTCCAACCGGGATATAGACTGTTGTGTGATTTGGGGAATCTGCCATTTTATTTTGTGCGTTGATGGCTTCATGTTGTAAATAATTTTTTGTTAAAGTTGAATTAATAATTTTCTGTGATTCCGCTATACCCCTTGCCTCTTCTACCCGAATTTCGGCATTTTTAATAGCGATTTGCCGTTCAATCGCTTTCTTTTCCAGTTCTTGCTCTGCAGCCAGTTTTCTTTCTACGGCTTGTGCCACCGCTTCGGGATAATCAATATTACCTACAACTAGCTTTAGCAATTGAAATGGAGTTCCCTCTAAGTGGTTTCTAAGCTTAACTAAAACTTGTTGGGAAATTTTTTCACGATTCGCTTTAATTTCTCGAGAATCAAAGCTATGGACAGCATCGCGGACAAAAGATCGAAAAGGTTCCTTTACAAACCGAACATACCAATTTCTTCCGCCATAATTTTCCACAACCTGTTGAATAGTTCCTTCTTTGATTTCAAAAACTCCTTGAAACCTAAAGTTTACATTGAGGTCGTCTTTTGCAAGAATTTTAAATTCCTCATTCAGGGTCATGGGGCGAAAATCTACATTTATGGCTCTATTTCGCCAAAAGGAGACACCAAAGTTTCCCGGACCTTTTACTCTTCCTTTAAAACCACCATTTCCCCATACTCGAGGTTTTTCATATACATAACCTTCATGGCCTTCGGGAGTGTAAGGATTGGTATAAATTGAAAAGAAAATTATTAGAAAAATAAAAATACACACTAAGCCCAATGTAAAAAAAATATTGGATGTTTTCATATTCATCTCTTTTATTTGGAGGTCCTTATAATCCATGGAATTATTCAATAACTTTTTTGCCCAAGCGTAAAAACCTTGGGCGAAAAAATATTCTATTTTATGATTGCCGGGGTTCTAGTTTTTAAAATGTTAAAAGAACTATTTTGTTGGGAAGGAGGTTAGATAGTATTTCTAAATACTATTTATATCGTAAACTAGTTCTTCGCCTCGCAATGCAGGCTCCTCGACCTTAATAAACAAATCTTTAAGTTTCTCAAGCACATCTGTATCGATAGAGCTTGTTCCGCGTGATTGGGCGGTAATAGAATCAAAAAGGTGTTGGTAATATAATCGATAGGTTTTAGCTAAAATAATTGAGTAATTATTTTCTATTTCTTCATCATAAAATCGATTTAAAACACTTTGAATTAAAGTATATAAGGCTTCTGAGTATAACTGAAAATAAGCGGACTGCTTTTCAAATTCTTCAAAATGAATTTCACTTTTGTCACCTTTTAAATATTTGAAAATTGCTTTTCCATCAACATCCGTATTTCGTTTAAAATACTCTTGCCACATCACCATATTTTTAATGTTTTCGATAAGAGTTTTTCTGAATGCACATTTCTGATCTAAATGATTTTCTTTGGAACAAACATCGTTAACCACAGAAAAAAAAGCCTGATGAACATCTCCATTTAATTGGGTGTTATTTTGCAAGGCTTTCGCAAATAGAAACTTATTTTTGGCTTCTTCCTCGGTTGCGTATTGGTCAAAAATCCTTTGACCAAAATCTTTGACAGTCCCTATATCCATTTAATCCTTTTCTGGCTCATCTAAGTGTACAAGCAGATTAGCATGTCATTACTCTAAGGTAAACAGAGACCACAAATTTATTCAAGGCTATAAACTATGGGAAATTAGAAAAAATTATTGTAAGAAAAATCGTATGCAAAAACTTTTGAAAACGTCTTTGTTATCTTTAAACCCTGCGGTTGAGTAACAGAGTAAGATAAATTAAAAGTTTCAAAAAAATTTTTAAATCTTGAAGATATTAATTGAGAATTATATTTACAAAAATATCTTTTATACGATTTCGTGATGTGGGTATCTAATTAGAGCGTTGCGCTTTTTTGACGATGTCTTTATCAAAATAATTGATGGACATTCCAGCGTCGAGAACGATTCCTTGCGCATTAATGCCACTGGAACGCTTGCTTAGTAAAAATACTGCTGCATTAGCTACTTCTTGGGTAGTCAACGCTTTTTTTCTAAGGGTCAATTGTTCCGCATGAAGGTAGGAGTCTATATATCCAGGGATCCCAGCAGATGCTGAGGATTTGAGCAGGCCTGCATTGACGGAGTTAAATCGTATTTGGGAGAAAGTACTGAAGGATTTTGCCAGAAAGCAAAGGGAAGAGTCCAGTGCTGCTTTTGCAGGTCCCATATAACCATAGTTCTCCGCTGCCATCCGTGTAGTAGATATTGAGACCGTAACAACGGAAGCATTTTTATCAAACAATTCTTTAAATGTATTAGCAAGTTGAATAAGAGAAAAACACGAAATATCTACGCATTGCAAAAAATCTTGTTTTTTGGTTTCGTGGAATGGTTTCAAACCTTCAGCAAAATTTGCAAATGCAATTGAGTGGACCATTCCATGAAGCACATCGGTTTCGTTTGTAATCTGGTCTTGTAATCTTTCAATATCTTCAGACTTTTCAACATCACAAACGAATACAGGTGCCGGTTTTACCAAAGCTTCAGTACACTTTTTTCGATTTTCGCTACGTACACTATATAAAACACGCGCCCCTTGCTCAGTTAGAGTTTTTCCAATAAAGTGGGCTACGCTTTTTTTGTTTGCGACACCGGTGACTAAAATGGTTTTACCTTGCAACTCAAGAAAGCTCATGGGCTATCCTCCATCATCATTGCGGTAAATTCAACAGAACAAGCAGGTTTACCATTAACAAAAGCTTTGCCTTTCATATAATGAGCAGGTCCAACCGCTTCAATATGATGGACTTCCATTTCTAGTTGGTCTCCTGGATATACAGGATTCTTGAACTTTACATTTTGAATTCGTGTTAATACGGGAACCCCTGAAGGAAATCCTCCAATCCTTTTCGAGATTAATATGGCTCCAGTCTGAAATATACTTTCGCAAATTAAAACTCCCGGCATGATGGGATGATTGGGATAATGTCCTTTAAAAAACGATTCGTCAGGATTAATTTGTTTATAGGCTTTTATATATTGATTGGTTTGTTCCTGGATTTTGTCAACAAATAAAAATGGAGGCCGGTGTGGAATAGAATTTTCAATTTCGTTCATGGTTATAAACCTCCAGTAACTTCCAATACCGCGCCATTTATATAAGATGATTCCCTGCAAGCAAGAAATAATACACAATGAGCTACATCTCCAACATTACCAAATCTTTTTAACGGAATTTGTTTCAAGTATTTTTCCTTTTGGTCTTCGGACAAATCAGCGATGAATTCAGTATCAATAAATCCTGGAGAAACACAGTTGACAGTAATTTTTCGGGTTGCGACTTCTTTGGATAAAGACTTCGTAAGTGCAACTTGCCCGGCTTTGGTGGCCGCATAATTGGACTGGCCCGGAAAACCGAATTTTCCAATGGGGGAAGTAATATTGATTATTCGCCCGTAGCGTTGGCGCATTAAACTTTGCACTCCCAACTTGCACATGTGGAAGGTTCCTGTAAGGTTGGTATCCATGACTTGGGTCCAGTCCTCTTCCCGCATCATCCCCAAAACTGAGTCGCGTCGAATTCCGGAATTATTCACTAAAACTTCAAACTTACCAAAGGATTCTTGCATAAATTGAAAAAAGCTTTCAACCTCGGAAAATTGCGTTATATCAAATTGCTTTAGAGTTAATTGATCTTTATATTCTTTATTTGCTTCTTGAAACTTTTCAGCTGCTTGTTGATTAGCCTGAAACGTCGCAACCACAGTAGCCCCTGCTTGTAAAAACGACTCTACGATACCTCGGCCAATTCCGCGAGTACCACCTGTTACAATTACAGTTTGGCCTGTAAAATCGAATTTCATGGGTAAGGAAGATTAAAGGAAGAGAGTACACAATATTCGTTTTAAAGAAACGGTATTGAGTATTTTTAAAATTAAACGCTTACAACTTCTAGTTCTTCTTTTGGTGTATGCATCTTCTGTAAAAACTTGTCTACTTCGTTTGCGACTATCACTCCATAGTTCGCAGCTCCCAGCCAGCCCGACATGATAATGCCCACTGACCCAGCATGAAACAAACCAGCAATTTCTTTAGGCAATTCTTTACTTACCTTAAGACCCTCAAATTTGGTTCCAAAGGAAACTCCTCCGGGGTGCTGAGTGTAACGCTTAAATGTTTTAGGGGTAGAAGCTTCTAAGTGACCAATCTTACTTCTTATATCAGGTACATAACGTTCCAGGGCGTTTAAAGTAGTTTCAATTAATTCCTGTTTCTTTTTTTTATATTCTTGTTCTTTTAAATGGGCCCAATCCTGAAAACGTGCATTCGTGGAAGCTACGATGGCATACATTTTAGATCCGGGTCTCAACTCCGGATAATAAAAAGAAAATGTTCGGCTAGTAGTATGTGGTTCTAATAGCTTTTCAGAATCAAATTCTGGTTCTTGTGAAGTGAATAACAGATCCCCGATATTATCGATTTTTTCGCCACGTTTTATTCCTATATATACCTGGCAGCTACTGTCGTTCAGTCTTACCTTTTTAACTTCGTTCAGGTACTCTTCTGAGAAATGTTCATCACCTGCCAATTTATGAATTGTCGTCAATAGGTTGGAATTAGACAGTACCGCATTAGAATGAACCTCTCTTCCGTTAACCCTGACGCCAACAATCTTTTTATTTTCGACCAGAATTTTATCCACCAAACAATGTGTGCGAATATCCACTCCATTTCGAAGAAGTTCTTTTTTCATTTTTTTTATGAGAGCATTGGTTCCACCTTCAAAGGTATAGACTCCTTTATCCATGAAATTTGAAAATACAATACCGTAAGTGATAGCAGGATCATCCAACGTAGATCCATTGGCATATGTAATGGGTTCCATGAGAAGGCGATGCACATCGGTTCTTCCCGGAAAGAACTTTTCAAAGAGGTCACGAGTGGTCATGCTTAAGTCGTCATAAAAATTCATGCCGCGAACGGTAGTAAAGAAATCATCTATAGTTTCTTTTAAAATTCCAAATCGCTCACGCATTAGGTGGGTAAAGTCCACCTTATCGAAAGAAGTCATGAAAGAAAACTGAGGGTTATCAAATCGAATATTTTTGAGGCGGATGATAGAATCGGCAATTTCTTTAGACCAATATTTTCTACAAGTCTTAATCATTCCAATGGGAAAGCCATGGAGTGAGATATCTAATATATGCCCTCCTTTACGCTTAAACCAGGTAGCCAAACCTCCTAAATTGTAGTGGTGCTCAAGGATCAATACTTTATGACCCATTTTCGCTAGTTTGTTTGCAGCGGTGAGCCCACCTAAACCGCTACCGATGATAATTGTGTCGTATGCTTGCTTGACTCCTTTTAACCAGTATTTCGACATTAAATTCTCCCGTATTCCGGTTTGCTTTGACCCTGCAAAACATGCAGATTGGCCATCGATATCCCACTCAGCGTCGCACCAATAATACCTAAAAATCCTTGATCTGTCCCACAAATAAACAAATTTCTGATGGGGGTGAATCCGTTTTTGACTTTTTTAGGGGAACCATAAACCGCACCATTGAGGTGGCCCGTATATTTTTTTATGGTTTTTGGCGTAAAAGTGTCTAAAAATACCACATGTTCCCGAAAATCGGGAAAAAATTTGAGCAAAGCTTCTACAGCTTGGTCCCTACAAGCCTTTTTAGCTGCTCGATAGTCTTTACGGATCATAGAGTCCCAAAATTTAAAATTTGCTTGATTCGTCACGCGTATAATCCCTTCGTGCAGGGAACCTTCATATTTAAAGTTGTTGGGGACACATAAAACCCCGCTGGTTGTGTCGGTTAATTGGTCTGGAACGCGATATTGAAATTGAGGTTCTGTGCAATAGAACACTATACTTTTATCATAACCGATTTTTTTGGGTTCACTACCTAAAACGAATAGAGATTCCAAAAAAGAAATTTGCCCGACTATGTAATTTTCCGGCCCATCTACATTAGGATGGCAAAGGTCCATGGTTTCTACATAACCGGCAGAAGATATTACTTTATCTACTTCAATAACTTCACCCGAATCAAGTTGAACCGATTGTAAAACTTCGTTTTGGTGTTTAATTTGACTAACACCAGCCCCCATTTTTAATTCCCCTCCCAGGTTTTGGTATTTTTCAACCAGCATATTAAGAATAGAGACCATGCCTCCCTGAGGACGGGCGAACCCCTCAAAATAAACACTTTTAAACATAATGACGAATTGATAGAAATCCATATCATGCTCTTGAGCATTGCCGTAATACATAAGGGGGCAAAAAATCATATCGATTAGAAGTGGATCGGATAAATACTGATCCAGGACCTGGCGAGAAGAGAGCTGCTGATGGTTATTGATGTCTAGCTCATTGAAATTCCGAATATGTTCCAACAACTTGCGAAACCCATCAATTTGACTGGGAAATTGTTCGGCAATTTCCTGTTCAAAAAGGCTAAAATCGTTATTGAACCTGAGAGCTTTTCCCGGAAACCGCACTTCTGACATTTCTTGCTCGCATAATTGGAAATCTTCATGTTTCAATCGAAGTTGTTTAAGAAGCTTACCCAGTGGAGAGGATCGCATTCCCTTTGGGGTAAAATTGGTCATAGCGTGCAAACCAACATCAAAAGTGCGATTTTTTCTTACATAAAAGGAATTGAGGCCTCCGACTTCAACATGTTTTTCAACAATTATTACCTTTTTATCGAACAGTGCTAGTCGAATGCCTGCGGCCAAACCGGATAAACCGGCTCCTATGATCAATGCATCGTAGGTCATGAAATGAATAATGAACCAGGAAACTTAATAAATCAATAGGGGGGAAATCGGGAAAAACGGGAATTACTATTAGGTGACGGGCTCTTGATCCTGCAATCGGGGAAATAAATAAGCAATACAGCTCGACATACTGACAAGTTCCGGGTAATCATTCTCAGGAACTTCCAAATTGTAACGTTTACGCAATTCCATCACAATGTCTAAAAAGTCCATGGAATCCAGGTCAAATTGGTCCCGCAGCTTTTCGTCGTCTTTTAGCTTGCTTAAATCCTCATCTGGGGCAATATCTGCAATGATATCAATTATCGCTTGTCGAACTTCGTCCCGGGTCATCGAGTAGTATCTCCTAAATTCTTGATCTTAGGGGAAAAGACGCAAAATTTCAATACTATTTTTAATTCTTCCCTCTTCATTTTTTATTATTGGAAGGGCCTTGCACAGAGGCAACCTAAACAGGTTTAATACTGGATTGCTTTATGTATCAGGCAGTAAATCGTTTTACGATTAAAACTGAATTGATTCCGAACATGCCAAATGAATTGTTCATAATTACATCGACCTGATCCATTTGTTCAGGTTGGTTGGCAACCAAATTGTTAAGTTGGCATTCCGGATCAATCTCATCTAAATTGATGGTGGGATGAACATAATTATCCTCAAAGGCCGGTAAATTTCCTGTAAGTTCCAATGCTCCAGCCGCACCCATAGTATGCCCTATGTAGCTTTTTGTGTTATTGATTCGAGTTTGGCCCTTTGTCCCGAAAACTTCTCGAACAGCTTTACATTCTTGGATATCTCCTAACTGAGTTGCGGTGGCGTGAGTGTTTAACAAAGCGATATCCTCGGGTTGCAATTCTGCGCGTTTCAAAGCTAAGCGCATACATTCGGCTTGGCGGTTGGGTTCAGGAAGAATATAGTCATATGCATCCGAGTTACTAGCGTAACCAATTATCTCACCATATATTTTTGCACCGCGTTTTTGTGCATTACCTAATCGCTCAAGCGTATAAAGGCAACCCCCTTCGGAGCAAACTATTCCGTTACGATTTTTATCAAAGGGTCGGCTGGCCTTGGTGGGGTCCTTGTGTTCTGCCAAAGCACCCTCACTCTTAAAGCTTGCGAATATACCGAAGGTGTGAATACTTTCTGAAACACCTCCTGCAATAGCCATATCGACTTCGCCTAACCTGAGCATTTGAACACCCTGAATGATTCCCAAATTTCCCGCAGCGCAGGCGGCTCCAATGGCATAATGAGGTCCGGTTATCCCCATATTTAAGGTTACTTCCCCAGCAGGATTATTGGCTACGGTGCGTGGATTGTGATGATGTGACCAATATTTGGTGTCATACTCATATTGGCTGATGTTGTAGACCTCGTTTTCTGTTTCAACATTTCCATGCTCAGTGGTTCCTATGTAAACCCCAATCCGTGATTTATCGAGAGCATCGAAATCAATCGCCGAATCCAAAACTGCCTCACGGGAACAGTAAACGGCGATGGATCCTGCCCGTGTCCCACGACGTACCTCTTTTTTCTTTTGGTAACGCAATTCATCGAAATCACAGACTCCGGCAAGAACTTCGCCCATAAATCGAGTCCTAAACTTGCGAACACCCGATTTTCCTTCTAGTAATGCCTTGCGAAATTCGGCTAACGAATTTCCATTGGGTGCGGTAAGTCCAATTCCAGTTATAACAATACGATCATTTAATGACACAAAATTATCCTAAAATGGAACCTCATAGGTTGGTTATTATAGGCAGGTTTAAACCAAAAAGCATTATAAACGAAGAATTAGGAAATGGGGAGAATTGGATTTTTGATTTTTTTCTCTTTTAAATGATTTTCTTTATATATTTTGAATCAAGAAAGGGAGTTTCAGATCTTTTCAATTAGTGCAACTGCATAAGCGGCGAGACCTTCCTCACGGCCGGGGAACCCAAGTTTTTCAGTTGTTGTTGCTTTAATATTGACTTGGAAGGGTGAAATGCTAAGAGCTTTGGCGATATTATCCTTCATAGGGTTCATATAAGACGCGAGTTTAGGTTTTTGAGCCACAATGGTAGAATCAATATTCATGATTTGGAATCCTTTTTCATTTACCATCCGACCCACTTTTTCTAATAGTACCAGGCTGGAAACACCACGCCAACGGGGGTCCGTATCGGGAAAGTAGAGACCTAAATCGCCCCCTCCACTCGCGCCAAGCAGGGCATCACAAATAGCATGGCATAAGGCATCAGCATCCGAATGTCCTAAAAGCCCTTTAGGATGTGGAATTTCCACGCCGCCTAAGATTAGTTTTTCGCCTTCTTCAAGGCGATGAACATCGTATCCATTTCCGACTCTAAACATAAACTACCTTTAAACTTGGTAAGTTATTAAAGTTCAATTACCATTGTACCCAGAGTCGTCTGGCCTCCACAACACTTTACTTCATCTATTAGGGTTTTTTTATTGCTTTAACAAAAGGACATTATTTTTTTAGTTTGAATAGATAAGCCTGTTTCTAATAAGAAAAATTGATCCTGTTTATATGAAAAAAATAGATCCGCAAAATATATATGGGAAATGGCTAAATAGTAAAACTTTTTTCTTTGAATTTATTTTAGGTTATTTGATTGCATCTACGTTGCAGCAACTTTAGTTTTTACCAAACTGAGCAGTGCAAAGGGGTGAACGGGTGCTTCCATTTGGATCCAAACGCGACCATTCCCGCCATGGGCAACCGATATAGATTCGTTTTTTAGGTTCTCCATCGCAGTTAATTGGAAATTATGTTGTCCCTCGGGAGAAATGTATTCTAGTTCATCCCCGATTTCGATTCTATTCTTAACTTCAACTTCCATCCATCCACCAGGCCGTTCTCCCGTTACCTGACCTGCAAAAACTTGTGTTAAATCTTCTTCTTGTGGCGAATCAAAGCGCTCTGTTTCATGGTCAGATTTAGGAACATAAAATGCCGAGGTAAAACCGCGATTTGCGGTTTTGTTGAGTTCCTCTAACAAGGCTGAATCGAAGGGTCGACCTTCTGCCAGGTCATTTAAGGCTTTGCGATAGGTTCTTACGACCAAAGATAAATAATAAATTGTTTTGGAACGGCCTTCGATTTTTAAAGAACATACGCCTGCATTTCGAATTTGTTTTAAGAATTCCAAAGCTCGCAAGTCTTTAGAATTCATAATATAGGTACCGTGCTCGTCCTCATCGATTGGCATTAATTCTCCGGGACGTAGTTTTTCTTCAATAAAATATTCGCCTTTTAAAATCTCGGGGTTGTGGGTGCTTTGCGAAAAGTCATTAGCTGATTCACTATTTTCTTGAGTTAAGTTATATTCCCATCGGCAACTGTTAGTGCATGTTCCTTGATTGGCATCACGGTGATTAAAATAATTTGATAAAAGGCACCGGCCCGAATAGGCAATACAAATCGCCCCATGAACAAATGCCTCCAGCTCCATTCCAGGTACTTTTTCATGAATTTCCTGGACCTCAGGCAGGGACAATTCACGAGAAAGAATAATGCGTTTTACCCCCTGTTCATACCAAAACTGAACTGTAGGCCAATTCATCGTATTGGTTTGCACTGAAAGGTGAATCGGGATTTGTGGAAACTCTTTTCGCATAAAATGAATCATCCCCGGATCAGCCATAATGAAAGCATCGGGTCCGGCTTCAGCAAAATATGACAAAGATTTTTTAAACGATTCGATTTTTCGATTAGGAGGTAAAATATTTGCGGTGATATAAATCTTTTTTCCTAATTGATGGGACCGGTCAATCGCGGTCTTTAAGGTCGCATCTTTAAAAGGATTTTCCCGCGCCCGCAAAGAGAACTTTGGAATTCCTGCATAAACCGCATCAGCTCCATAAGCAAAAGCATATTCCATCTTTTCTGGACTGCCAGCGGGTGCTAATAATTCTGGGATGAGATGCATTTTCTATTTCCATAATTTAAGGTGCAGTTTGACAATTATAGTAAAAAATATACTTAAAGGAAAAGCAAATCTCTTTGACCCTGATAAAACTGTTGGAATTAAGGACATCCTTTGGAAGGTATGTAACCAGCGCGTTCTGCTTCTAACATATTGCTAAAGATGATCGCTTTTTTGAGAGGAAAAGGTTTGTATTTTTGGCAGGCAGGCCATTGGTATTTTTTCGTTTTCTCATTAGCTACGATCCCATAATGAAAAATTTGATTGTAATCAACTTTGTTCGGACTGACTGGAGCCTCAGGAATGGATGTTTCTTTGCGGAATTCCCAAGGGGGTAATGGATCGGGTTGCATCCATAACCCAATATGGTTTGAATAGGCGAAATATTCTAGCTTTGTTAATTTCGGAGAAGGTTGATGTTTGACCCGATAATGCCACGCTAACCCGGAAGCTAAAAGTTCCTCATTTAATATTCGTCCATCGTCCAGAGCGACTTTGCCAATGAATAGCCCATTTACATCGATTTGCTCAATGGTAACTTCCACTTTTCGATCATATATCATGTCATATGTGAAATTTTGGGCTTGTCGTCCGAAGGATTGTTTTAACTCTGGAGCATCGACATCTGCCAGGCGAATTTTATATAATTCGTTGTCACTGAGGATTGTAAAGGTATCCCCGCTATGAACAGCAATTCCAATTCCAGAAATCATATGGGCAGGAGTTTGAGAATTTAACAATAACGAGGTCACTAAAAATATTGCTTTTATATCCATTAAATTCCGTTTTCTAGATTTTTAAATTAGAATAAAATATCATTTGGTTAACATTCTAAAGTTTCTCCACAATGAGGACATTGATTGGGAGAATTAGAGTCTTTCCCTTTTTGTAATTCTTCTAAAAACCCAGTTGCCAGGATAGCTGCGGGTAATCCAAACATTCCTAATCCTAAAATTGCAATCAACCCACCGAAAACTTTACCTAAGGGGGTAATGGGATAAATATCTCCATAGCCCACTGTAGTCATGGTAGCAACTCCCCACCACATGGAAGCGGGTATGCTGGAAAAAGCATCGGGTTGAACTTCATTTTCCAAAAAATAAATAATACAGGAAGCAAAAATTAAAAGGAAGATGATCATAGAAAAGGTGACCAACAACTCTTCCTTTTTTTCTTTACCCACTTGAATGAATAATTTGAGAGAGCGAGAATATCTCACTAACTTTAGGACAACTAATAATCGAAATAATCGAAAAGCCCGTATAAACCGTAAATCTACTGCAAAAAATGTTGAAAGATAAAAAGGCAGGATAGCTAACAAGTCTAAGAGCATCATGGGTGTGATGGCATAACGGATCCGACCTTTCACAGGATCACGATATTTCTCTGAAGTGGTACATGCCCACAGCCGTAAAAGATATTCAGTGGTAAAAAAAACCATAGAAAAAATTTCAAAACCGAAAAACCAAATTCCATAATTTGCATTTAGAAATTTGACGGTTTCTAAAACTACCGCCAATACATTAAGTAGGATCAAAGCTAAAATCAATTTGTCAAAAGTATTGATTACCCGATCGTGACGAGCAACAGGAGCCATTAAATCGGCAACTCTCGATTTAAAAGGTTTGTTGGGTTTTCGATGTATTGAATTCATATGTTCAAGAATAAATTCCGAAGTTCTGTTTGAGAACTTGATTAGATCTGGAATTGGGCATACATTTAGATTAAATACTTTTTCGTTATTTGTGAACAAAGCTTTGAAAAAATTCTTAGTTTAATTTTCGCAGACTAAAAAAATGTCTGAATTACAACAAGCCCAATTAGCCTTAGATCAAGGAGACATTGAAAAAGCAGTCTTTATCCTGACAGGATTATTGAAAAAGGGAGAACTGCCTTTCTCAGACCGGCTGCGGGCTCTTCATAGTCGTGGGGATGCTTTAAATAAAATGGGCCAATTCCAAAAAGCGATGGATGACTATGACCAAATGATTGAATTGAGCCCTGATTCCCCGGCCTCGTATTTTCCTAGGAGTTTGGCATTTTACAGAAATGGAATGTTTCGACAAGCTATTCAGGGTTTTAATCAAATGATTCGACTGGATCCGGATTTTTTTTATGCTTATCTTTATCGTAGTGAAGCTTTTTTCCAAGAGGGTAACTTTGACTTAGCCATCGAAGACTATGACAACCTTTTGCGATTAAGCCCGGAAGATGTCTCCATTTTTTTTCAACGAGGATTAGCGCATTTTTGTTGTGGTAACTTTGAATCAGCAGAAGGAGACTTTGAAGCTTGTCTTGATATGGATCCACGGGATTCATATGGGATGACCTGGCTTTACTTAAGTCGTGAGCGGGATGGGAGAACGGGAGAATTACAATTGGTGGTCCAATCGGTTAATTTGAATCCTAAACATTGGCCAAATCCTGTTGTCTTTTTCTTTTTAGACGAATTGACAACTGAATTATTAATAAATGCTACCCCGGATTCAAATAAGAATATAGAAGAGAAACGAATTTGTGAGGCTCATTTTTTTATAGGACAAAAATTTTTGTTGCTAGGTGAAAATATTAAAGCCTGCCAAAGCTTTAAAAAATGCCTTGAATATCCGTGCCAAATTTTTATGGTCTCTGCCGCTCAAAAAGAAATAAGCCGTTTGAAATAATTCTTTTTTGATTTTCTATTTAAAAACTTAGGATATGGGCTCGTATTAAATAATTTTTAGAATAAATTTAATTTCGAGTATATTTTTATTTAAGGCTTTTTTATATTCATGTGAAATAATTGAAGTGTGTGCTCGGAATATTAGAGCGGTTGTTTTGTTGGATATGTTTGGAATTCAATAGTGGATGAATATTTACTGGGTAAATTATTTTTGAAAAAAAACAAAATGATTTGATGGGTTTTGGATTTGTCTTTGTGGATGACTAATGAGACGAGAAAAAGGAATATAGATTTACAAAGTAAACCTTGCGGCGGTTCTTCCTTCTATGTTGATTTATCTTTATTTGAAAGCTTAAGGTTGAAGGGGCGGGTTTGGAAAAAATGACCTAAACGAAAAAACTACTCTTTAAATTTTAATTAACCCTTACACTATTTTATATATTGAGATTAATGAGAACGGGTAAGAGTTAGAGAAGGAATCCTTTTCTCTGTTTAATAAAAATATTTTTTAATTTAGAAAGTGTATTGGGTTAATAAGTTTCATTCAATTTTCATGATTTACTTTAATATTGCGGATGTTCTAACAAAAACTTAAGGGGTATTTTGTTAAGAATATTAATTCCATAGATTGAGGAAAAAAATATGCTAGAGGAAGGACAAAAGGAAGAGGCAAAGATTTTAATTGTGGATGATACCAAGCCTAATGTGGTATTGCTTGAAGAAATGCTTTCAGGGTTTGGGTACAAGCGTATACAATCTGTCACGGACTCACGACAGGCAGTTCATATGTATGAAGTTTTTCGTCCTGATGTTCTTTTGTTGGATTTAAATATGCCGCATGTTAGTGGATTTGAAATAATGGAGGAGTTAAAAAATATTGAAAGCGACTCCTATGCACCAATCCTTGTCCTTACAGCTCAATCGGACACAGAGACTAAGCGAAGAGCATTGGAGGTTGGAGCTAAGGATTTTATAGTGAAGCCTTTCGATTTTAATGAAACCTTACAACGCATTGGGAATATGCTGGAAATCCGACTGCTTCATAAACAAACCCAAGAGCAAAATAAATATTTGGAGCGAACTGTTTACGAGCGGACAAAGTTGTTGGAAGACACCCGGCTAGAAGTAGTTGAGCGATTAGGAAGAGCTGCGGAATATCGAGATAATGAGACAGGGAATCATGTAGTCAGGATGAGTCGGTTTTCTGCGATTTTGGCTCGGGCGGCTGGAATGCATGAAAACTATTGTCATTTAATACTCCATGCAAGTCCCATGCATGATATAGGAAAAATTGGCACTCCGGATAATATTCTTTTAAAACCGGGGAAATTGAATGAAGAAGAGTGGGAAATAATGAAAGCTCATTCGACCATTGGAGGTGAGATTCTGTCAGGAGGAAAGTCCGATCTTCTTAAAATGGCACAAACAATTGCTCTATCTCATCATGAAAAATGGGATGGTTCCGGATACCCTTTGGGTCTAAAAGGGAATGACATTCCTTTTGAAGGTCAAATAGTAGCAATTTGTGATGTGTTTGATGCGTTATCCTCTGAGCGTCCCTATAAAAAGGCATGGCCTTTGGAAAAAACTTTGGATTTAATTAAGGAACAAAGTGGAAAACATTTTAATCCTAAAATTGTGGATTACTTCCTTAAATCCTTAGATGAAATTCTCAAGGTACAAAAACAATACCAAGATCCAAGTGGTGATCAAGCCCAACCTCAAATAGCCTCAATGAGAAGTGCGGTGTAGAAAAGGGATATCTTCTGTTTTTCGAGATAAATCTTATCAAATAAACCATGCTACAATGCCCCCATGAATATTTTATTTTTTGGGGCAGGTGCCGTAGGCCTAGGGTTAGCTAGTTTCGTAATCCAATCGGGACAAAATGTATTTTTAATTGGAAAGAAAGAAACAGCTGATGAATTAAAAAAAAATGGTCTTCAACGAGTTGGTATTTTTGGCGAATATCATTCCTTACCAGATAAATTCTTTGTAACAGATAACCTCAATAATCTACCTCAAAAAAATTTTGATTATATTCTCGTTTGCACAAAATCTTTCGATTCTAAAAAGGCTGCAGAAAGTATTTCTTATTTTCTAAAGGGTGAAAAGAGAGAGCCTCTTGTGGTTCTTTGCCAGAATGGTTGGGGAAACGCGGAAATCTTTAGTCAATTTCTACCAAAACATCAAATAAAGAATGCTCGAGTAATAACGGGGTTTCATCGCCCTTTAAAAAATAAAGTGGAAATTACTGTACATGCTGATGCCATTAAAATGGGAAGTCTTTTTGGAGGAAATGTAAGCAATCTTAAACCTTTGCGGGATGTCCTTAATGAGGGAGGGATCCCTTGTGAAGTCACAGAAACCATTGACAAGGATCTATGGGCAAAAATGTTATATAACTGTATGCTAAATGGTTTAAGTACGATTTTTGATGTCCCGTATGGAAAACTTGGGGAATCGATTTCGACACGAAATTTGATGGAAAAGATTGCTTTAGAAGTGTTTGAAGTTATGCAAGCAGCTGGTTTTAGGACGCACTGGGTAAGTGCAGAAGAATATTTTAAGATTTTTTATCAAAATCAGCTGCCGGCAACATATCATCATGAGCCCTCAATGCTGCAGGACATTCGCTCCCTTAAGAGTACTGAAGTGGATACTCTCAATGGAGCGATTGTTACATTAGGAAAAAAGTATAACCTGGAAACACCACATAATTTTTTTATTACCTCGGCCATTCATTTTTTGGAAAATCGCTCCAAAATAAAATAACTATTTCTTACTGCGAGTAAGTAATAGTTATTTTAGGCCTTTTTGAAGAGGCTTCACTAGAGTTGAAACCAATTCCATTATTGGATCCACTCGTTTTAACAATGAATCCTCGATTAGTAATGCTTCCATTAATCCATCCCTGAACCAGGTTAACACCGCTTGAATTCAAAGAGATCTCCTGTTCATTAAAAATATTGGACGGAATGGTACCCAAGCGGGTAGACCCAATGTCACCCGATCCGTCAAAGTCGTTCCAATCGACTGAACTTTCGGACCAGGAAGACTTGGCTTGATACAAATAATGGTCGGCCGAACTCCCATCTGAAATATTAAAAGTCAAACTGACAGATTGGACCACGGCGTTACTGGGAATCGAAGATAAATCCCATGAGATGACACTCATTACTTCGCCATAGTTTCCATTGGAAGGATCCGGGGCGACTCCATCAACTAGTAAGATGCTCGAACTTCCATAATTAGAATTAGGAGAAGTTTCTCTTAAGGTAGCATCTCTTGTACCGGAATAGCCATTCACACCATTTTGAAGGCTGACTGAATTTCCCCCGCCCACTGAATAGGTAATAGTTATTTTAGGCCTTTTTGAAGAGGCTTCACTAGAGTTGAAACCAATTCCATTATTGGATCCACTCGTTTTAACAATGAATCCTCGATTAGTAATGCTTCCATTAATCCATCCCTGAACCAGGTTAACACCGCTTGAATTCAAAGAGATCTCCTGTTCATTAAAAATATTGGACGGAATGGTACCCAAGCGGGTAGACCCAATGTCACCCGATCCGTCAAAGTCGTTCCAATCGACTGAACTTTCGGACCAGGAAGACTTGGCTTGATACAAATAATGGTCGGCCGAACTCCCATCTGAAATATTAAAAGTCAAACTGACAGATTGGACCACGGCGTTACTGGGAATCGAAGATAAATCCCATGAGATGACACTCATTATTTCGCCATAGTTTCCATTGGAAGGATCCGGGGCGACTCCATCAACTAGTAAGATGCTCGAACTTCCATAATTAGAATTAGGAGAAGTTTCTCTTAAGGTAGCATCTCTTGTACCGGAATAGCCATTCACACCATTTTGAAGGCTGACCGAATTTCCCCCGCCCACTGAATAGGTAATAGTGATTTTAGGTCTTTTAGAAGTAGAGGATTCACTAGAGTCAATTCCAATACCATTATTATTTCCATCGGTTTGCAAGACAAAGCCTCGATTGGAAACGGTCCCATTAATCCATCCTTGAACCAGGTTAATGCCATTTTGATTCAAAAAGATTTCTTGTTCATTAAATAGATTAGGGCCAATGACCCCTAAAACTGTAGACCCAATGTCACCCGATCCGTCAAAGTCGTTCCAGTCGACTGAACTTTCGGACCAGGAAGACTTGGCTTCGTGGAAGTAATGGTTACCGGAGCTTGCATCCCAAAAGTTTAGAGTCACACTTACGGATTGGACAACCGCATTGCTGGGAATCGAAGATAAGTCCCAAGAGAGTACGGAAACTACTTCACCGTAGCTACCATCTGCAGGATCGGGGGCTGTCCCATCAACCCATAAATGGTTCTCATTCCCATAATTAGTGTTGGGAGAAGATTCTCTCAAGGTAGCATCTCTAGTTCCAGAATATCCATCCACACCATTTTGAAAACTGACAGTACTTCCCCCTCCTGGCGGTGGAGGCGGTGGAGGTGGGGGAGGTGGGGGACTTCCACCACTGTAAGTAGAGTTTTCATTAATGTTAAATTGAATTCCAGGACTTGGTATTGGCAAATTGGCTGCATAGTCTTTGACATTTACCACAGTTAATACTTCAGATCCCGTTACTGATGAAGATGTAGTTAATCGAACCACTCTTGGATCGCTTTGTCGAACAGCACTGCTTATTGATACGCCATTATTTAGTGAATAATTGCTTTTAGTTTCTGCACTAGATTCATGGACGGGTTCTGAAAATTGCACATCCAGTTTGGTGCTGCTAATACGATGAACTGCAAAAATTGCAGGTGGCGCAACGTCGCCAGAATTGGCGATGGTGAATTTATCTCGTATTAAACCATCGTCGTCTAAGAAACCGGCTTCCATCCGGTTCGCATAGATATCTAGTACCATAGAACCAAATACACCATCACCCGAATCCAATTCAGTGTACATGATGGGATGTTTGGGGTATCCATTTGTGGAAGTATGTCGACTTGAATTGCCTACGATGGCATAAACAGCGCCCGATTTTCCTGATTTTGTATATGCTCCATCAGCACCAGACTCCGGAAAGGATTTTCCATTGCTTGATGTAATTTTACTCCCGTTGTTGGTAAAGTAAGATCGTTCATACCAATGATTATTCCCACTCAAAACTAAATCGACTCCATTAGATTCAAGTATTGGAATGACATTCTCTCTAAGTTCTGTAGGGATAGTGCTATTATTATTCACCGCATTTGAATAGGCAGGGTTATGAAAAATACAGATGATCCAATCTTGATTGGTTGAACTTAAATCATCCTCTAACCAGGTTAACATTGAGGATCCAGAGGATCTTGAGCGCTTTAAGGAATTCAAAACCACTATGTGAATATTGTTGTAATCAAAAGAATAGTAATCCTCCACACCCGAAGCAACTCCGCCTAATTCTCCATTTGCAGGAAATTCAAAATTTTTAAAGAAGGGGCCAGCTTGATCGTTTACATCAGAATAAGGTTCGCCATCAGAAAATGTTGTGAAGATAGGAGTATTACGTAGAACTTCTGGGAGGGTATCAAATAATCCACCTTCGTAAGCACCGTCGGAACCTTCCCAAAAGCCATTGTTGGTATATGCATTATCACCTAAAGCTAAAAGGAGATCGGCTCTACGAAGTTTGCTGTAATTTTTAAAGGAATCGCGAACTCTATCTGCAATGGAACTACCTGTCCCCATATCTCCAACCACCCAAATTCTAGTAGGTTGAGGATTTCCACCGCCCACTGGTGTCATAAAACTACCCCGAGCAGAGGATTCATTTAAAGGAGAACTTGAAGTTCCAATTTCATAATAGTAACGAGTCCCAGGACTTAAGTTTGTCAAGGTAACCCTATGCTCAAGTAAGTTTCCACAGCTACTGCAAAGAGAAACATTGACAGGGTTGGAATCAGTTTTTACAGAGCTGTAATCTTGGGGAAATTCTCCATAATGTACACTCCTATAGGAGGACTCTGAAGTGCTTACTCTCCATTTAACTACCACACTTGTGGGACTTATCTTTTGTAAGTAGGGGCCCCGGTCAACAGTACCAGCAGTAACATTTATAACATTAAGAAGAAGGAAGCTAAGGATAAGAAAAGTGTGAAATAAATAAGGAAAAAAATGTTTTTGAGTTTTTTCTTTAAAGCAAAATCTCACGATATACCTCATTATTGCAAAAATAAAATTGAAGGGACTTAAACCTTTTGAGTAGAAAGCATCGAGTTTCCGAAAAAAACTCGATTTTTTAAAAAAACTTTATAAAAATTTTGTCACGGTTAAAAAAAAGTGCACACCTTAAAAATGAGAATCATTTTAAATATGTAGCACTTTTCTATGTATTAGGGTTAAAACACCGTTTTCCCTATACAAACAAAGTAAAACTGTTCAATTTGAAATTTAGGAAGCTGAGCAAGAATAAACAGTATTCTACGATGCAATTTTTATGCGGAACGGGCTCTTTTTATCAAATTTTTGGAAATAAATAAATAAAAACCTTTTTTACAAAAGATTCAAATTGTTCGGAAGGACTACCGTTTAAATTTTTTAAAATTTTTCTACTACCTTAAAAATGCTGTTCATAACTAATAAGTGACTTTTATTACAACCCCTTAATACTTCTTTGATAATTTAAGAATCGAAAAACAAGTTGCATTGATTTTTCCTTAGTTTTAAAAAAATAGGTTTTTCGTGTAAACAAATTTCAAGGTGAAGCGTTTTATATTTTGAGCAACAGATTGAATTAAACAACAAGGAGGAATGAAATGACAAAATCTAAATTTTTAAACGCTTTTACTCTTGCAGCCTTATTATCTTCTTCCCCTGTTTTTGCTGATAATGGTGGAATAGGTCAAAAAGTAGAAAACCATTGGGATAGAAAAGGAAACCGTATTGAAAATAGATTAGATGCTAAAGGAAATCGTATAAATAATCATTTAGATAATAAAGGACAGCGAATCGATAACCGATTAGATGCCAAAGGACAAAGAATAAATGATCGTCTTGATAACCTGTCTAGTCGGGCTCAACAAGAGGGAAAAAATAACTTAGCACGAAAACTAGACCGGCGAGGTAATCGAATTGAACGAAAACTGGACAGAAAAGGAAATCGAATAGAGCGTAAATTAGATCGAAGGGGAAATCGAATTGATAGAAAACTAGATCGCAAAGGAAAAAAAATTAATCGACGTATGGATCGTAAAGGCAAACGATTACATCGAGGAATTGATCGTCGTAGCTTTTTAATTCCTGTAAATATCAACCAAAAACCAACTAATTATTTTGCATAAAGTTGGGTAATGGAAAATTTTTTTTTGTAATATTTGAATGTTTGCACCCGGTTTATAAAGTTCTTCGAACCGTTATACTGTGAAAGGAGCATAGAGATCATTAATTCATTTAAAAAGGTCTCTTTCTCTTTTCATGCTCAAGAAATTTCTTAAACTATGGAAGAATTTTTAGCATCGGTTGAAAAAAGGGCGTTTCAAATGGCCCGAATGGCGACTGATAATATTGATGAGGCAATGGATATTGTTCAGGATAGTATGTTGCAATTAGTCCGTACCTACTCGAACAAACCAAAAGAAGAATGGCGTCCATTATTTTTTCGAATATTGCAAAATCGGATTCGTGATTGGTACAGAAAACAAAGCCTGCGAAACCAATTATATGCATTATGGAATAACTTTAAAAATCAAAATGAATACTTGGAGAACCCTATTGATTTACTCCCTGATCCAAAGGAATCAAAATCTGAGGAGAGTGTTGCCCTAAAGTTTTCCAGGGTTAAGCTTGAAAATGTGCTTAAAGAATTACCCTTGCGTCAACAACAAGCTTTCCTTTTAAGGGCATGGGAGGAATTAAGTATTTCGGAAACTGCATTGGCAATGAATTGTTCAGAAGGTTCGGTGAAATCTCATTATTTTCGGGCTTTACAAACTTTACGTGAAAAGTTGGAAGGTTTGGATTTATGAAAATTAAGGGTTCAAATGATGACTTCATTAAACGAGTCAAAGAAGAATTAGATGCAACCGAAGAAAATCTAGATAGTGGCATTAAATCTAGATTGAGCCGAATCCGCTATCAGGTTTTAGAATCTCAAAAAGAAAGTCACTGGTTTCAAAAATGGTTTCTAAAACCAAAGATGGTATTTGCATCTATCGTTATCTTGATCTTGGCGGGTGTTTTGTTAATTAAATCACCAACCTCAGTTAACGTAGATTTTGAGGATGTAGATCTTTTAACCTCAACGGACCAGCTCGAACTATATGAAGATATGGACTTCTATGTTTGGCTAGAACTGGAAGGGGTCGATGCAGGTTAAAAATATTTTGTGGATTTTGTCCATTATCCTTTGGAACTTATTTCCTTTAGGAGTTTTTGCGGAGGATTCTCCACAGGACAAAGGAAAGCCATCAGACCAAGAAATTGAAGATGAGGCTCTGTCCGCAGATTTTTTAGAATTTTTAGCAGACTTCGAAACTGATGAAGGGCAGTGGTTAAATCCGGAAGAATTGGATCAAATTGATTTACCAGAGCCCAAGCAAGGTAAAAATGAAAAATCAAATAAATAAAATTTTAGGAATAAGTTTAATTTATTGTTTGATAAGTCCTCTTAATCTTTCTTATGTATTTGCTGAGGAAGGTCCTGTTTCTTGGAAATCCTTGTCTCTAAAGGAACAAAAAATATTAAAACGATTTTCAGAGAAATGGGATCAATTACCGGTTAAACGCCAACGTAATTTGCAAAAGGGTGCTGCACGATGGTCTAAACTAAATTCAGATGAACGTGTTACTTTTAAACAGCGTTTTAGAAAGTGGAAACAATTCTCTCCGGAAAAACGGGCTCGAATCCGAAAAAAATTTAGACAATTTCAAAACCTGTCGCCAAAACAACGGAAGAATATTCGACAAACACGAAAATGGTTTCGTAATTTGCCTCCCAAGCAACAGCAAAAATTTAAACAACGCTGGCGCAATCTTCCCTCGGAAAAAAAGAAGGCGTTAAAAAAACGAATGCGAAATATGAGTCCGAAACAACGAAAGCGATTCCTAAATCAAAAGAAGAGAAGATTTCAGAAACAACGACATGGTGAATAGTTGATAATTTCCCATATGGTTTACGTACTAATAGGGTAATTAAGAACTTTAACTATGGCTTTATGTATATGTATCCTTCTCGTTGCAAGTCGGCAATGCGTTTCACTGCCACTGGATGACCCGTAGGTTGAAACCCGGGGGCCAGTTTATCCAAAGGAGTATTAAATAATTTCATCGATACCTGACACATTTCTGCACCGATTCCCTGATCTAACACTTTCTTTAGTTTTGCCTTAAGTTCTGGGTCAATGGTTTCTGCCTTGAATAAGTGAAGTGCCGGACCGTGCACAACAAGCTTCACATCTATTTTATCCGGACCACCTTCAGCCTCAATGTGCTTATTGATCAAAGCCATTGCATATTTTACCGTTCCTAAATCATTGCTATCCACATGGTATAAAACTTTTACTTTCTCACCCGCCGAAGCAGAATTAAGCACTGAATCGTGGAATCCAATGAAGGTAAATACTGAGAAAAAGATAAAAGAAAAAACGGCTGTTGATAACTTGGACGCGCATTTATATTTTAATGACATGATTTCCTCCATCGATTAGATAGGTTTCATCTGAAATATGTGATTAATTGTACCACGAATTTCTAGGCCCGGTATTTTAAAGGATAGAAATAAAATTCATTCCTGAATGAGAATCCTGTCACTTCTGCTGCCTCAATAAAACTAGTTTTATGTGCTAACATATAAAATTTGTAAGAGGCCGAGAAATTCAAGATTATTTTGTGAATAGGGAATAAAATCAAGAGAAATTACTTGGGTATGGAGGGAAGATCATTGTAGGAGATTTTGTGACCGGGGTGACCATATTCCAAGAGTAGTTTTATCACTTGTTTTATCGCAGCCACATGATATTTTCTGCTTGCCATTCCATCAAAGTGAGGATCGTTTTCTTCAATAGATATTGAGCCAGGTTTTAGGTAGTTTAAATAAAAAGCGCCCAAAGGTCTAAACTTATCTAAAGGCTCATCCTCCGGGCAGGAATTTACTATTATCATATGAATATCTTCTCCGGGAGTGGAATACACCTCAAACAAGCCCCCTTTTTGAATGCTGTTTGTTTGGCAATAGTTCAAAATGCGTTGAGCGTCTTGAATATTGATTTCTTTAAATAGAGTATGCATAGGTAAACGCCTCCTTCCCTTAATATATTAATATCAGGAAATTTCCCGTTTTCAATTAAATAATGGTAATCTGAGTTCGGAATTTATTTACGTGAGGTTTTCATGCCAAACTCAATGGACAAATGGTTAGAAAAATTTAAAAACCTTGAAAAAGAACTTTTACAAGAAATTCAGCAAAAAGAAAAAGAATTTTTTTATAAAATAAAAAAGAAACGCGTTCGATTTGAGAAAGAGGTTCGACAACAACATAAGCTCCTTGTAAAAAAAACTTTTCGTTATATCAAAGACGCACGAATTCTCGTAATCTTAACTGCTCCTATCATTTGGTTCTGCCTGGTGCCGGCATTATTGATGGATTTAGTGATTTCATTCTACCAATGCATATGTTTTCCAATTTACGGAATTCCCAAAGTGGAAAGAGGAGACTTTATCGTGATTGACCGCCACTATTTGGCTTATTTGAATCCAATTGAAAAAATGAATTGTGCCTATTGCGGTTATTTTAACGGGGTTATTGCGTATAGTCGAGAAATCGCAGCTAGAACCGAACAGTATTGGTGCCCTATTAAACATGCTCGTAAAACTCGTGCGTTGCATAATCGATTTGCTTATTTTTTCGATTATGGAGATGGTAAGCGATATCGTCAAGAAATAGAGACGGTACGGCGAAACTTTAAAGACCTTTAATATTTTCTATTTATGAATATGGAGAGGAAAAGAATATGAAAATGTGCAGTTTGAAAAAATTATTTATTGTTGCAGGGGCTCTGTTCTTTCTTTGTATCGGGTTGACTGTTCAAGCAGGAGCCGAATCCTCTGCTGAAAAAAAAGCGAATATTCGCAAGCTCCTTCAAGTTACCGGAATTAAAGATCAGTTGGCCTATATGAAGACTAGTTTATTGAAATCATATTCTGTTGTTGTAACTTCAACTTATCCAAAAATACCAAAAGAGTTTTGGAATGATTACAATGAATTAATCGGGAAAAAGGATTTGGATAACCTGGTTGATGAAGTAGTGCCAATCTATGAAAAACATATGAGCCATGATGCGATTAAAAAATTAGTAGAAATGTTTGATACTCCCTTTTGGAATGAGTGGAAAAATAAAATGCCCATTATTAGTAAAGAGGCTGGAGTCACTGGCAGCCAGTGGGGACAAAAAAAAGTTCAATCCAAAGAGTTTACTAGTAAACTGGATGCGCTTATAGAAAAACATAAGTTAAAAGACTTAAATAAGAAAAAAGAGGAACCCAAAAAGACCCATAAAGAAAACCCTCAACCTAAAAGCGAATCCCCAAAACCATGAGCATTTTTGACTTAAAAAACCTTTTGGAAATTCCTATTAAAGGACCTGATCAAAAACGAGCTATAAAAGTAATCCAAATTATGCAGCAAATATCTGCCAGAGGTGGTGGCAATATTCCCTTGCAGGCTATTGTTCCTATACTAGGATTTGATAAACCTATAGCTGAAAAAATAATCAAGAAGCGAGGTGATATCAAAGTGCATTGCCCTAAAGGGAAGGAAGGAAAATTAGAAGGACTCATTTTAAATATTGGGCAACCTATGCAAGAGATTATTCCTAAATTAAAAACTTTAAAACCCGAAATTGTAGGAGAGAAGCGTATTTTTGGTCGTTATAAGGCAAAACCAAAATTGCTGGAAATTTATCAAATTACTGGATTAAAATTAGTAAAACGCATGTCTAAAAGAGAATGGGATCTCTCCCTGCCGATTCGGAACGTCCACCTGAAACCTAATTCGATTGCAGTATTCTAAAAACTTTTATTCTTAAGACCGTAGCTTTGCTTCGTTATTTCATAAGTTGACAGCAAATGCCCTCTCTGTTAAAAACGTAGGATATGAATTTTCAGGATGTAATTTTAAAATTAAACGAATATTGGGGATCACGAGATTGCGTGATTCAACAACCGTATGATATAGAAGTTGGAGCGGGAACTTTTAATCCAGCCACATTTTTTCGGGTGCTCGGACCTGAACCTTTTAGAGCGGCTTATGTGGAACCTTCACGGCGCCCGACGGATGGTCGATACGGTGAAAATCCTAACCGCCTGCAACATTATTATCAGTATCAAGTAATTCTTAAACCTTCCCCAGAAGATGTTCAGGATCAGTATTTAGAAAGCTTGAAAGTTTTAGGAATCGATCCGTTAAAGCACGATATCCGATTTGTAGAAGATGATTGGGAATCACCTACGCTGGGTGCCTGGGGGTTAGGTTGGGAAGTCTGGCTCGATGGAATGGAAATCACTCAGTTTACCTATTTCCAACAAGTGGGAAGTATTGATTTGGATCCTATCTCGGTTGAGTTGACGTACGGGCTGGAACGAATCACAATGTATTTGCAAAACGTTGATAATGTTTATGATTTAAAATGGAATGAAAGTGTTAAGTATGGTGATGTGCATTTAGAAACAGAAAAACAATTTTCCCGTTACAATTTCGAAGAGTCTGATAAAGAACGATTGTTTCAATGGTTTAATATGTACGAAGCCGAGGCAATAAATTTAATGGAAAGAAACTTAGTGTTGCCTGCCTATGACTATACTCTTAAATGTTCCCATGCGTTTAATCTTTTAGATGCACGAGGAGCGATTAGTGTTACCGAAAGAACGGGTTTCATTGGACGTGTTCGTAAATTAGCCAGACTCTGCGCCGAAGGTTATGTCCAGCAACGTGAAGAATTGGGCCACCCTCTCCTGACAACCTCCGAAAAATAAAATTAATTATTTTCTTTTTCGGAAATTCCCGCAGTTTTGAAAGTTGCCATTTCGTTATATATTTTCACACTGGCCTCAATTAACTGCATGCCTAATACTGCTCCGGTCCCCTCACCTAATCGCATACCTAAATCAAAAAGTGGAGGCACGTCTAATAGCTTAAAAAAAACTTGATGTCCTAGCTCTTTAGATTGATGAGAGACAAAAATAGAATCTTTCACTTTAGGTTGCATTTTTAAAGCTAATACGGCAGCGGCTCCTGAAATCAAACCATCCACAACGATGGGAATTCTATAGGACGCAGCCCCAAGGATCAATCCCGCCAACCCCCCAATTTCGAAACCACCAACTTTTGCAAGCACATCTATGGGATCTTTAGGTTTGGGTTTGTTATTTTCAATAGCACGTTCAATTACGGCAATTTTTTTTAGCCATTGTTCATCCGAAATACCCGTCCCCTTTCCAGTGGTAAACTTCGGTTTTTTTTCTCCATAAACCGAAAGTATGGCTGAACTGGGAGTTGTATTACCAATACCCATTTCGCCAGTACAAATAATATCGAATTCATTTTTTGCACAGTTTTCTGCTATTTCTATTCCTATTTGAACTGCCTCTTCTGCCTGATTTCGAGACATGCTGGGACCCTGGCTCATATTCTTTGTTCCGGGAGCAATTTTTTTGTGGATTAAGTTTGGGAGAGAGTCAAAGTTATAATTTACGCCAATGTCCACAAGAAAAATATCTGCTTGTGCAAAATTAGCAAGTACATTAATTGCAGCCCCTCCGTTTAAAAAGTTGAGGACCATTTGTTGTGTAACAGATTGAGGATAAGCACTGACCCCTTCTTCTACAACACCATGATCGGCAGCAAAAATGACAACAGCTTTTTTATCAATTTTCGGATTAATATTTCCCCGAATACCAATATACTGTCGTGCTAACTCTTCTAAACGCCCCAAACTGCCTGGGGGCTTTGTCAGTGAATCGATATGTTTTTGTGCGGCAATAATTTTTTCTGAATCGATAGATTCAATATTATGGATAGTGTTTTCAATTATAGGAAGCATTGCTAAAGTTGTTTAGTAGTATCAGGATTTTCAATGAGAAAAAAATTATTTTATTTCTAAAACTCTATTCCTTTTTGTGCGGGTATCTTCTGGTCTTTAAAAGGATGTTTAACGCACCGCATTTCTGTCACCATATCTGCGATTTCAATTAAACTTTCAGGAGCGTTTCGACCTGTGCAAACGACATGGACTTTTTCCGGTTTGTTTTTAAGAGCATTTATAAATTCTCTTTCTGGTAAAAATTCATAATGGAGCACATAATTTATTTCATCAAGAATGACTAATGAGTAATCTCCACTCATTATCTTTGATTGGACGATTTCCCAAGCTTTGCTTGCGGTTTTAATATCTTGTTCCCGGTTATTTGTGTCCCAGGTAAACCCATCTCCCATGGGTACAACCTCAATTAGAGAAGGAAATTTTTCAAGACTTTTTCTTTCACCGGATTTCCATTGGCCTTTCATAAACTGCATTATGAAAACTTTCATTTTGTTTCCAGCAGCTCGTATTGCCAAGCCAAAGGCGGCGGTGGATTTTCCTTTTCCATCACCTGTATTGACAATTATTAGCCCCTTGCGTTTCCTTGGATCTGAAGTGGGTCGTTTTTTCATGGGAGATGGTCACTCATTATTTTAATGTTAAAATTCTTTTCTTAGGCTGTCGCATTGATGGTCCAAAGGATCCTGAAATGATTTGAACCAAGTTCGTAGCGAGTGCAAAAATTGAAACATACAAAAAGACTGCTCCTAAGTAATTTGGAAAGTTATGATGTGCCCTATAGAACTTTTCTATGAAAACAGACGAATCATAATAACCTGAAAATAAATAAAAACTACCTGTTGATATCCAAAAAGCTAAAGTTCCACACAAGAAAACCATTTCAATCAAAGCCAAAAGTTGGCGGGTAGATGAAATCCTCAAATTTCGAAATTGAGTTCCTCCCCACCAAAGAGATAAATAAGTTGGTACTAAATAGACGTACGCGGGAGTTACACACCAACTACTTACACCATTTTTTATTGATACGAAGTCAATGAGTCCCACTCCTGAAAATAAAACTATTGAATAAATATACTTTCGTAAATATACCCCTGCTAAGAAAAAGGCGGCAAGAGTAAAATCCGGAACCTCCCAGTGAGAGCGAAATAGTGAACTGCGGGTTCCAATCATTAAGGCAATACAAATTGCCAAGAAAATTACTGGGTGGTGCCAAATTTGTTTTCTTTGCATTTGTATGCTCCATTAGAAGTTAATAGTAAAACCGGCATATCCGGAAATTCCGGCTGTACCAAATCCTAAAATTTCCTGGTAATTCTCATCAAATAAGTTTTCTCCCCTTAAAGTGAGCTTTAAATTTTTGCAAATTTGATACTCCAACACTGAACGAACAACAATATATTTATCAGTTCTTCCTGAAAAATCTACTGTATCGCTTTTGTATGTAACTCCTATTAAAGTTTTTAACTTTTTGCGCCAATTATGTTGAAAATTGATATGGAATTTATGTTCTGCTCTTCTCAATAACCTTTGTTTGGTAATATCATCTCTCGCAATATTCCAAGTATGATTTGCAGAAATTAGTATATTTTGAGGTAGCTTTATCTTTAAAGAGGTTTCCACTCCTCGAGATAAAGCTTTCCCAATGTTTGCTGCTGAAAATGTCGAAGGAGGAGTGAATAATGTTTGGATTAGATTAGTGTATTTAGAATAAAAGAATACAGAGCTAAGAACTACTCGATCTCCTAACAAATTTTGGTCAAACCCAACTTCCCAGTTCTTGACTTCTTCCGGTTTAAGGTTGGGGTTTCCAAAATTCGGGAAAAACAACTCATTAATTGTTGGGGCACGAAATCCGGTTGCATAAGCTGCTCGAATGCGTGTGCCAGTATTTTTTACACGATAAGCACCTTCAAATTTGTAAGTTAATTTGTCTTCAAAAGAATCGTTGTCATCAAAACGAAACCCCGCAGTTAATATTAGTCCTTCATAAAGATCTAAAACCCCTTGCATATAGGTACTAAAGTTTCCCAGGTCTGCGTTCACCCCAATTCTTGAAAGGCTTCCCTTCCGATTTTGGTATTCACCACCAACAATCAAAGATAGAAATTCCCCAATAACAAAATTGTTTTGAATGTCCAAGGTGTAGTTTGTGCTGTAAATATTAGAATCTGCAAAAAGTTGGTCGCGAGATTTTAATCCAGTGTAAGAGTAATTTGGATTGATTTTTATGTCCCACCAAGGAAATATTACAAAACTTATTGGCATTGAAAAGAATATTGATTCTTGCGTTGAAAATGGTGGACCGTCAACGGGGATAAAAACAATGTTATCAAATTCGTTGTGAACATCGATAAATTGTCCAATTAATTCTACCCTCCCTTGTTCGCTAAAATTCATACCTGTTCTCACTGATAAGGAAGTATTTTGATACCCGTCGTTCTCTGTATTTCCAATACTAGCTTCCGCTGAGGAAAAACCTTGTGAATCAGTTCTTGAAATTGTTGCGGAATAATCGAACTTACCGATTTCTCCAGAACTACCTAAAACTTCTTTGAACGTTGCAAAACTTCCTCCTTCAAAAGAAAAATAATGAGAAGGTTGTCCTTTTCCCTTCTTTGTTACAATATTAATCACACCCCCCACAGCATCAGCCCCCCAAATGGTACTTTGTGGACCTCGCAATATTTCGACCTTTTCAATATTTTCCGGTTGTATATGGGCAAAATTAAATGAACCGGTTGTGTTGGAGTTGACTTGAACTCCATCGACGAGAACCAAAGTAGAGGAAGAACCGGCGCCTCGGGTAAAAACAGTTGTGTTGGAACCTAAAGGACCATTTTGAACTACATCTAAGCCCAATTCTTCGCGCAACATATCCTCTACATTGATATAGCTTTTTTCTTCAATTTGTTGTTGGGTTATGACTGTTACAGAAGTGGGAAGATTTTTTAATGCAAGAGGATTTCTTGCTGCGTCTACGTCAATCTGTTTTAATTTTTCGATTTTCTCAGTAGCTAATAATTGAAAAGGATAAATGAGTTGCAATAAAAAGAAAACGATAAAAGCAAACTTTAACAATTTCATGATCTTTCCTTTCTCTCGAAGGCAATAGATTTTTCTGACCAGGTATCCTGACTTAAGGGTATTGCAACCGCGCCTTCCCATCGAACGACAGTGGCCTAGAGCGGTCCCTTCCCTATCACAGTTGCGGGACAGTATCGGATTCTCACCGAGCTTCCCTAACCAGAAAGGTTAAAAAAATAGAAACAAGTTAATTTTGTATTTTCAAAAGTTTTTAAATTAAATCTCTACAACTTTATTCTTTGGGGATCCATTCCAATAGTTATAGCAAACAAGGTTTTTTAACTCTAAACGATCTGCCCAGCCTTTGGTTTCTAAGATAGGCTTGTCTTCAAACTTATCTGTATAACCCACACATAAATAAGCAATAGGAATTACATCCTCAGGAAGTTTTAAATCTTTTTTGATTTGATCTAAATTTAATATGCTGACCCAACCCACGGCCAATCCTTCGGCTCTGGCAGATAACCATAGATTTTGTACTGCACAACAAGTGCTATAAATATCTGTTTCAAAAATTGTGTTTCTTCCTAAAACATGAGGACCCAATCGAGACCGATCGCAGGTGACACAAATATTGATTGGAGCTTCGAGAATTCCTTCCAACTTTAAACTATCATAAAGTTCTTGACGCTCTCCTTTGAAGCGCGTCCTTGCTTGAGAATTTGTTTTCTTGAAGTTTTCTGCAACTTTTTGTTTGATCTGGTTGTTATCAATAATGATGAAATTCCAGGGTTGCATAAACCCTACAGAACCTGCGTTATGTGCTGCATGTAAAACTTTCCCTAAAACTTTTGGAGGAATAGGTTTTGAATTAAAGCTGCGAATATCCCGCCGTTTAAAAATTGCTTGATAAAGACCTTGCTTATGAACTTCAGAAAATTCATGGATGTTCGATTTATTTTTCTCACTTAAAAAAGAATCATTGGATTGACTGTCTCGATTCTTCCCACTATTTTTTATCACCGTTGGAATGCCAGAAACCATATTCACCACTTCATCAAAATGGGAAGCGAATTTTTGATTGACAATTCCGGCTATATCTCTAAACTTTCGCCCTAATTCGTTTTCTGGAACAATCCCTGCTCCAACCTCGTTTGTGATAAAAATAAGTTTCATCTTTGATTGTATGCAGTAATTTATTACTTCGTCGACTCTCTTAAATATTTTCTCAGAGGAAAGCGGTTTTAATAATAAATTTGAAATCCAAAGGGTAATGCAGTCTAAAACTATACTTTTGGTTTGTTTCTTTTCCTCTTCCTTTAAGACCTTAATTAGGTTGATAGGTTCTTCCACCGTTATCCATTCAGGTCCTCGTTCCTTTTGGTGTTTTTTAATCCTCTTAGACATTTCATCATCGTGGGCTTCGGCCGTCGCAATAAATACTTTTCGAACAGATAATCTAGAAGCCAATTTTAGGGCGTATTGACTTTTACCGCTTCGGCAGCCACCGGTAATAAGTGTTTTCCTATTCTCCATAATTACTTAGTGGTCTTAACCCATAGTTGTAAAAGGGCATACCACTCCTCCATATATAAAGAAACAGATTTCAATAATTTCATTAAGTGCGCCAAAATTATCTCCTGTCATTCCTCCAATTTTCTGGTGGAAGAAGAACAAAATACAAAACGTGAGTAAAATAAATATTCCAATAGATAAAATTCCTATCCAAAAATTTAAAAATAAAATTGGTACAAAAGGGAAAATACAGCCGACCAAACTTTTATAAGATTTTCCATAATAGAGATCGTTTGCTAGACCGCCTGCATTCTCCGGATAACTCATAAATGTAAGACCGAAAACTTGAGCCGAGCGTGCAATGGCTGGAGTTATTAACAACCATAGCCAACAAGTTGGAGTTGGAATATTTAATAAAGCATAAAACTTTAATAAGACAGAAAATATTAGAGCAACGGCACCCATCACACCTACTCTGGGGTCTTTCATAATTTCTAAAATTTTTTCCTTTGATTTATGCGAAAACAAACCGTCGGCAGAATCTGCCAGACCGTCCAAATGTAACCCACCTGTCACCGCAATTAAAAAAAGCAAATCCAAGAGGACGCGGATTTCATCTGGTAAAAAAAGTGCGCTTAATCTATCAACTCCAATGAGTAAAGCCCCTATAAGAAACCCTACCAGTGGAAAATAAAATACCATTCTGGAGGAAACCGAATAGTCTTTGAATGGGTTTGGTAGAACGGTCAAAAAATTTAAAGCAGAAAAAAAATTTCTCATGACTTCATAGCGAAAAATTTTAGAATATGAATATTCGTAAATTATTTCTTGGAGGATAAATACCGAACGATTTACAGAAGAAAGAAGAGGTAGGTTTTTAGATGTTTGACTCTAAATTTTGAAGAACAAAATTAGGCCAAAAAAAATCCCCACTGAGGGGGCCAATCTAGCTAAGGCGAAAATGAATATTTTTCTAGCTGAGTTTAGGAAACCCAAGAAAACTATTTGCGACCTGCACTAGTGGGCCAACAACCTCTCATTCCACGAAGAGTTCGATGGTTCATCCAATCTGGTAAGGTTTTCTGGCTTTGGGTCAAACATTTCCTCAGCCTTCCCATTCAATTTAAACAGTGGCAATTTGAGGAAATAACCCAGTCACAGCGGCGGGTCCGCAACGGATTTTCACCGTTTTCCCTTTTCCAGTTGTCAAACTTCGCTACGAAAATAGCAGTTTTCAAGGGTTTGTCAATAGAAAAGGAATTAACGCATAATTTGAAATTATTGCTAGGAATTTTAAAGTCTTATGAGAATAGTTAATTTAGATGGCTAATTAAAGATGGAGGAAATAGTTTGGGTAATATTTTCTTTTTCTTTGAAGCTCAATGGGAAGAAAGAAATTCCAATTGTAAATGCTTTCACATTGGGTTCCACTCGAGTTACCGAACCCATCAAATTTAAAGAAGTTTTCAAGGCAGGAATTGAAAGACTCAACTGCACTTTAGTTCCTTTATTAATAACTGTTGATGATTCCACCAACACTCCGGATTGGCTGATATTGATTAGATTGGTTTGTAAGAAATTATTTGCAGGGGAAAAACGTAAAGGATGGATTTCTACTTTTCCTGAACAAGTAAAGCGGTTACTGATACGCATTTCTTTAGAATATAATTCAGCGCGATTTTTACCCAGAGCTTTGGCCGTATACAGAGCTTTGTCGGCACAATCTAATAGTTCTATTGAGGTTAAAGCATCTAAAGGAAAAGTGGCCAATCCACAACTAACAGTCACATTCACTTGTCGATTTCCAAAATTAAACTTTAAGTTTTCAATGTTTTGACGAAATCGCTGGGCTAAAATCAAGGCCTTTTGTTTGCTAGTTTCGGGTAGAATTAATACCAACTCTTCTCCTCCGTATCTAGCCGCTATATCTTCACCTCGTTTATTTCTTTTTATTTCGTTGGCTACTTTCTTAAGAACTTCGTCCCCAGCCAGATGACCATATAAATCATTAATAGTTTTAAAGTCATCTAAATCAAAAAATACAATAGAAAAATCTGTTTCATAGCGTTTTGCCCGGGATAATTCCACTTTCAAAATTTCTTCAAATGAACTCCGGTTAAACAATCCTGTAAGTGAATCATTCCTTGAATTTTGTTGTGTTTTTTCAAATTCACTTAATTCGACAAGTTTGGGGTGATTAAAATAAATTTTTTCAGTTAATAAAAAGTCGCAGGTTGCGGTGATTAGATTTACTGAGCGGTTCAATTTCTTTTCCATTCCTTGCCAATGCAAGACAATTTTTCCCCAAATCTGGTCTGCTTGATTTTCTTTGAAATCTAATTGAGTCAGCAAATTTAGAAGAATGGAATATACAGTTTTTCCAAAGGCTTTTTCTAAACAATCGATTTCCGTTAACATGTTGATCTGATTTTTGGGAAAACGATTTATTAGATCAAGGAGTGTTTTTCTAAGGTATACTTTTTGAGGAAAGCTTTCCGATTTTTCCCAATTTAGAATTCCATCCATAGAGTTCTTTGTATTTGGTTTTGCCATTATAATATGAAATTTTAATCTTAATTTATGGGCATCATGCCTTTTAAAAATTTATTCACTTTTTCGGTTGCTAACTTAATTCTAAATAGAATTATTTAGACTCCATTACTGAATAGTGTGATTGCTTTATCAAAAAATCCAAAATTTCTTTTTGTTCCTTATGTCGCACTTGGACAAATGAAACTCCAATATCATATCCTGGATCCAATGATTCCAGTCGTACCACAGTGCCTAACAAAATGGTCGGGTTTTGAGGGTTAGGAATAGGAACTTGTAATTGTATGCGAGAACCTATTTCAATAACTTCTGAACTTTCAAATAACATTCCGGAAAGGCTTAAATCTTTGCCGGTTGCAGAAACTTGGCTATAACTTAGCCAATTGTCCAATCGGTTAATAACTACTGGACCTGCAAAATCCGCACGGACATATTGTCGTTTGTCGGAAGAATATAAATTAATCTGATTTTTTCCGGAAGCTTTGGAACGGTAAAGGGCTTGGTCTGCACATTCAATGATTCCCTCAGCCGTATTGGAATCGTGAGGATAAGTAGCAATGCCTCCACTCATGGTTACAGAAAAGTTAATTCCCCCAAATGCTAAAGGGAGCTCAGAAATTTTTTGTCGAATCCGTTCTGCCTTAATCACTGCATTGGATTTACTTGTTGATGGAAGGACAAGAACCAATTCTTCTCCTCCATAACGGGCAGCAATATCTTCCCCTCGTTTTTCTGTTCTTATTAAATCCGCAATTTTACTTAGCGCTAAATCCCCACCAAGGTGACCGACAGTATCATTAATACGCTTAAAATTATCTATATCAAAAAATATGAGAGAAAACTCGGTTTTATAGCGCTTAGCACGGGAGATTTCCCCTTGAAGAGCCTCTTCAAAATAACCTCTATTATATAAACCGGTTAAGTAATCACATTTTGAATAGTGACTGGCTTCTTCAAAAACTTTCAACTCAACAACTTTGGGATAAGTAAAAGCTTTACGAACGGTTAGAAAGTAATCACATATCGCAGTTAATAAATTGACTTGCCTAGATAGGGATTGGCTAATTTCTTTTCTATGTTTTAGAATTTCCTCCCAAATATCTTTTGCCTCAAGATCGCTAAATTCCAGTTGTGTTAAAACATTAAGTAACACAGGAAAAACAAGGTCTCCCTCCTTTTCAACAATTGCTTCTAAATCATGCAAGAATAGTTCTTCATCCTCGCCATGGTTTTTAACAAATTCAATAATTGTATTTCTTAGAGGTTGCATAACAGATTTACAGGATCCCAATTGAGTAGACTATTTAAAGTAATACAGATTTCTAGCAAGAATTTAAATACCCCATAGAGGTGATTTTAAAAACTCCATCCCTTTTTAATTTAAATCGAGGTATTTGTCAAAGGGTTTTCTAGCCTAAGTTTTCAACTAGGCCAAAATCAACCCATTATACCACTTCTAGCGTTTTTAGGTTCTTTAAATTTTCGGAGAATCGTAATGCATCTTCCCCAACTGGGGTGAGCTTGTTCCCAATTACATTTAAAAATTCCAGTTCGTTTAGAAATTTGGAGTCTGCAAGTGAGCGGGCACCCTCATCCCCAATGTAATTTAATCCAAGAACCAATATCCGTAAGCTGGAAAAAGTCTTTGATTCTGCAATGGCTTTTGCTCCGGAGGCGTGAATCCAATTATCTTGCTCTAAATATAAAGCTTCCAAGTTTTTTAGATGATGGCTTTCTGCCAGAGCAGAAATACCCTTATCGGTAATGGCATTATTATTTAAATGGAGAGTTTTTAAATTTAACAAATTGTTTCCATTTGCTAGTGCAATCGCACCCTCTGCGTTTAATTGGTTCTCCCCTAGGTCCAAGAATTCCAATTGGCGTGTATTTTTTGAGTCGACTAACGCCTTGGTTCCTTCGGCACGAATATCATTATTATTTAAATTAAGACGTTTCAGTTGGGTAAACTTATTGGATTTACCCAGGGTGATCGCGCTATCAGCTGTTAGTCCATTACACTTTAATTGTAGTTCTTCTAATGAGTTACAAAGGTCAGAGTTAGCAATGGAGTAAATCCCATCATCTCCTAAGTGGTTACTATTTAACTTTAAGGATCTTAAATTTGGGAATGAGGTGGTTTGCCCCAAATAATCTGCGCCCTGATCGGTTAAATTATTTTCAGATAGATCAAGTACTTCCAAACGTTCCATTGGGGGAAATTGGGGAAAGTATTTTGTCCCTTCGTCCCCGATGCCAGTATCAGTAAGATTTAAATACCGTAAACGATTACCCAACGCGGATTCTGCTAAGGACTTAGCGCCTAAATTTGTGATTTGGTTATAAGAAAGATCTAGATCTTCTAAATTAACTAAAGTGGTACTTTTTGATAAGGCTTTGGAACCAATAGGTCCCAATTCGTTACAAGTTAAATTTAAAGATTTTAAGTTTTTGAATACATCAACTTTTGATAAATAAAACACGCCATCATCATCTACATTGTTATTGCCCAAATTCAAATGTTCCAGCTCAGATAAAAAAGGCGATACGCATAGATATTGAAGTTTAGTCGTGTTGAGGCTGGTTTGAGTTAAATTTAATTTTTTAACCAATGCTAAAGGTTTTAGAGAGGAAAGAACTTTATAGTCTTCTTCAGAAAGGGTCTGCAATGAAAGATCAAGGTAAGTGGGATCTTTTTCCAATTTTTGCTGAATGATATATAACAAATCCTCAGCTTCGGTGTACTTTTCAAAATAGCGAAGGAATTCCAAGCTATTATTAATGTCTTTAGCTTCTGTCATACTTTTTTTGAACGGGATTTGTCTTATCCGGATTATATCATCCAAATAAAAAGAGGCAAAGGGGGTTGCCAGGAGAAGGTCTTTGAAAGACTAATGAAGCGAAAATAGGATCTAAAAAAGGGAGATATTTTTAATCAATTCAAATTTACTGAAACAACTTTGGAAACGCCTCGTTCTTCCATAGTGACACCATATAGAGTATTGGCAAAAGACATACTTTTTTGATTATGGGTGATAATGATGAATTGAGTTTTTTCAGACATTTCTTTAAGCATTTCTTGAAAACGCACTACATTGGCTTCGTCTAAAGCGGCATCAACTTCATCTAAGAGGACAAAAGGGCTGGGACGCACTTTCAATATTGCAAATACCAAAGCAATGGCGGTCATGGATTTTTCTCCACCTGAAAGAAGAGTTATATTGTGCATTGATTTTCCCAATGGACTGGCGGTAATTTCAATTCCTGTTTCAAGCGGATCTTCAGGATCTACCAGGGAAAGTTCTGCTTTGCCACCCAAAAACAATCTTTGAAAAATAGTTTTAAATTTTTCATTAACATCTTCAAAGGTATCCAGAAATAATTTTTTTGTGGTTTTATCCATTTTTTCTATGGTTTGGTGAAGAGAAAGAATGGATTCAGCTAAATCTTCTTGTTGTTTTTGAAGAAACAAATATCTCTCATTGGCTACTTTGAAATCGGATAAAGCCGCAAGATTAACTTCACCAATACGTGCTACTTTGTCTTTAAGAGTTGTCAGCTTTTCTGAAACCTCTTCTTCATCTACATTCCCTTCGCTGGTATGAAGGATGTCTTCTACAGTTACGTTAAAATCTTCCCAAGCTCTTTCTTCAATATGGGAAATTTGCAAATTTAATTCGGAACGTTTGAGTTCTTTTTTTGAAATGGCTTCAGTTAGCTCTTGAATTTGCCTTGCAAGTTGTCTGGAATCTTGATCCAGTTGATTGAGTAAAACCTCTTTTTCTTTAAATGTTTCTTCTTCCTGGATAAGGTTTTTTCGCAACTCCTCCGTTATCGCGGAGTTTCTTAAAATCATATTTTCGAATTCACTAATTGCTTGTGAGCCTGATTCGATTTTTTCCGTATTAGCCTTACTATCGGATTCCCTCGAAGTAATTCGCTGTTTTAAGTTTTCTTGTTGTAATTGTAAGCGCTTTATATCTATTTCAATGTTCTCAAATTTTCCTCTCTGTGAAGCCATTTGAACTTTAATTTGATTGATTTCCTCGTTTTGTTGGTCTAAGACAACACGCTGCTCATTCGAGGTTTTCTGTAGGTCTTGAAGGAGCACTTCTAATTGTTGTTTTTCTTCTTCAGTTTGACTTTTTGAACTTATTATAGTTTCTAATTCTTGAGACAATTCATTTTTTTCATGAAGATTATTAGACCGCTCATACTGTAAGTTAGACAATTTTTTTTCCAGGCGTTCCAGCTCATTTTGTAGCTGTACCATTTCATTTTTTCGGTTATTTTTTTCAATTTCAATTTCATGTATTTCTGAGTTAATATTTTTATAATTTTCGTTCATTAAAGAAAAAGTGCTAGCAACACTTTCTTTATCTGCAACTACGGTGTTTAAAGCTTGATTTAATGCTTGAACTTGATTACCTAGCTCATCGATTTCCCGATTTTGTACCAATAAACCCTGGTTGGTTTCTTCTGACAAACCTCCTGTTACCACTCCCTGAGAATCAATTACTTCGCCATTCAAAGTTACCACTGTACCTGTGAATTCTTCCATATGGTGGATGTGAAAAGCGGTCTCTAAATCTTTAACGACAACCACATTTCCTAGCAGCATATTTAAAAGAGTTTTATATTCTTCAGGCGTTTCTATAAAATCCGATAATTTGCCAATGGCTCCTTGATTCCCATTCATACTGGCAAAGGTAATTGCTGTTGGTTTTGGTTGTAAGGGGATAAAGGAACCTCGTCCTGATTTGTGTTCTTTTAGGTAGTGGATTGCGTCAACAGTATTGGAATAGGAGTCTACGATAATGCTTTGAAGCCGATCTCCCAGGACCGCTTCCACGGCTTTTTCAAATTCAGCAGGAGCTTTGATGACATCGACAATTACTTCCTTCAAGCCTAAGGGACGGTCTCCATTAGCATGGCTCATTAAAGCTTTAACCCCGTCACCAAAACCCTCAAATTTAGTTCTTAATTCTTTTAAGGATTTAAAAAGAGATGATTGTGAAAGAAATGCCTCTTTGGAAGAGTGAATTTCCTGATCTAAAACTTCTAGTTTGGAATTTAAGGTGTTTAACTCTAATTCCATTTGAGACTGATTTTGTTTATTGGTTTCCCATTGTTGTTTTTTTTCGTTATAAAGAGTCTCGGCCGTCTGTAATTTTGTTTTAACCTCGACGGATTGAGCTTCGGTTTCTTTTTGCTCATTCTCAAGTTTAGTTTCTCGATCTTTTAGAAATTCTTGCCTAGTTTCTAAAGAGGCGATTTGATTTTTTTGCTGGGAAATTTTATTAAACAAGTCTAATAATTGACTTTCGCTTGATTTAATTCGATTTCCCAGTTCATTTAATAATCCTTTCCCATGTTCCCACTCGCGGGATTTAAACTGACATTTTTCATCATGGGATTTGATTTCCTCGCCTACCAAATTGAGTTCATTGTGTTGTTTTTCTGCCTCAACTTTATGAGATTCCATTTCAAGAATCATTTGTGAAATTTCATTCCGTCCAAATTCTATGTCTTTTTGGGCTTGACCAATCTGTGCTTTTTGGAGCTCTATGTTATGTTCGTTAGTTCGGATTTCATCATTTAATTCCTGCAGTTTTTCGCGCTTCTGATTTAGAGCTTTTGTAAGTTCCTCAATCACTAATCTTAATTCTGTAATTTGAGTATCAAATGTAGAAGACCTGGCATTTAAATTTGTTTTTTGCTCATTTTCTTCTTCTAAAGTTTCTATTATTTGCTCGAGTTCCTGTTGGAACTTTCGAATTCTTTTTGAAAAAAGATTTAGGGATAATTCTTTGATCTCACTTTGGAACTGTTTATAACGCTCGGCTTTTGCAGCTTGACGCTTTAAAGATTCCACTTGTCGGCTCAACTCCTGGACAATATCTGATATGCGATCTAAATTTTGTCCGGCAGTTTCCAGTTTTCTTAATGCCTCATTTTTTCGAACTTTAAATTTCAATATTCCAGCTGCTTCCTCTATCCAAATTCGACGATCTTCAGGTTTGGAGGTAACAATATCCTGAATATGGTTCTGCTCGATTACGGTCAATACTTTTGGACTGATTCCCACATCCAGGAATAAATCAGTGATGTCTTTTAACCTGCAGGGTATCTGATTTATATAGAATTCACTTTCACCAGATCGGTGGTAACACCGAGTCACTTTTATTTCGTCAGACAAATTTTGAATATTTGCTATCCGCAATCCTTCAGGTACATTTCCTAAAGTAATGGTTATTTCTGCACGATGGACGGGTTTCCGAGAACTGCTACCATTGAAAATTAGGTCGGTTATACGAGTTCCTCTTAGGTTTTTGGAGCTTTGCTCCCCAATTACCCAGCGAATGGCATCCGATATATTGCTTTTTCCGCAGCCATTAGGACCTACTACTGCTGTAAATCCTTGGGTAAAATCTAAACGCGTGGAGTCGACAAATGATTTAAATCCGGTCAGTTCTAAATGTTTAAGGAGCATAGCGATACGATCTTTCTAAAAAGAAGAGGTGAGTCTTGCATAAACATGCCGAGACATTATATCATTCCATTGTCATTGTGAAACAAAATTATACATTTGGTTGGGTAAATATAATCTTTACCTACAATATATGGTGGTTTCGATCTAAATTCTTATTAATCGATAGAACCCTTAATTTTTAAGCCATTAACAAACTTTTAGTACCCTGAGAGGTAAAAAAATGAAATTCTATGGATACAATAAATGCGGTACCTGTCAAAAAGCGAAAAAATTCCTGAGCAGCAAGCAATTAGAATATCAAGATATCGATATCACCCAAAATCCCCCACCAAAAACTGTTTTAAAAAAAGCCATGAAAATTTATGGAACCAAAAAGTTGTTTAATACCAGCGGGGTTCAGTACAAAGAACTAAAAATAAAAGATAAAATTAAAACCATGACTGAAAAAGAAGCCCTCGAATTATTAGCAGGAAATGGACGATTAATAAAACGACCCATTGCAGTTGAAGGTGATAAGATAACGGTGGGCTTTAATGAAGCCGAGTTTGCTCAGTCTTGGAGTTAGGACTCCCAAATGTTGACTTGAAAAATAAATGGATCTGAATTTATTTACCAACAAGCTAAATATAGAGTACCCGGTTTTTCTAAAACCTTCAAGTGGGGATGCTAACAGCGCGGCTGTATTGGTGATTTTTTTTAACAAGCATAACAAGCTGCATATTTTGCTAATAAAGCGTTCTGATCGACTTAAACTACATGCTGGAGAAATTTCTTTTCCTGGTGGGAAATATGAGGTTTCCGATGAAACATTATTGAATACGGCATTAAGGGAAACCCTGGAAGAAATTAATTTAGTGGTGGAATCCCCAAAAGTGTTAGCACAATTACCACAAGTAAAAACAAAAACGGGATATTGGGTAAGTCCTTTCATTTGTTTTTTAGAGCAACTGGCTCCCTTAAAAGGTAATCCACTAGAAGTGGCAGAAATTCTAGAGGTTCCGTTTATACCTCTATTGGCCACCCACCATCGAGATGTGGGACACCAAGCCTCTAATGATATGGTGGCCTATTGGTTTAAGCAGCATAGGATTTGGGGCGCCACTGCAAAAATTATCCATCAAATTGGGAAAATCAGTTCTCTAATTTAAAAAATATCCGCATTAATAAAAATATGAAAGCTGTTAATTTACTTTTTCTTGCCCCGCATTGGCGCGTCTCATTAGTCCAAGCCTTCCAACAATCCTGGAAACGTGCTGGTTTAACAGGAAAATTAATAGGCGCTGATAGCGATCCCTATTCAGCGGGTCTAAAGGCTCTGGAGCATTCTCATTTAATTCCTCAATTTGATCATCCGGATTGCAAACAATCCGTAATTGAAATTTGTAAGGCAGAATCAGTAAATGCCGTTTTGCCTTTAACGAATAAGGCTATCGAATTTTTAGATAAACATCGCGAATCTTTTTTTCTAAACAATTGCCAACTCTATATACAAAGTTCTGAAACTATCCAAGTGTGTCACGATAAGCTTCTGCTTTTTAATTATTTAAAAAAAATTGGTTTGAAAACACCCCAATCATTTTCTCTGGAAAATGTACCAACATCACTTTCATTTCCTTTAATAATGAAGAATAGAAAAGGTGAGGGTGGAAGAAATGTCAGGATTATAAATAATTATGAAGAATTTGAGTTTTATAAAAAGTCTGTAATTGAGGAAATTATTCAAGAAAAGCTGGAAGGACGAGAATTTAGTGTTGATTGGTATTCAAATCCGGAAGCAAAGCCATTAATTATTGTTCCTCGTGAGCGGAAAAAGATCCGAGCGGGAGAAGTGATGCAAAGTGTTATTCAATTAAATGAAAAAATAATTGACGCTGTTTCTCTTGTAGGAAAATATCTAAATTTAAAAGGGCCTTGTACTTTGCAGGGATTTTTATCTGAGAAAGGGAATTTTTTTTTCACGGACATTAATTTGCGATTTGGTAGCGGCTATGTTCATACTATTGCCGCTGGAGGGGATGTTCCGTTGATAATGTATCGGGAACTTTCCGGAGAAGTCAACACGAATACTTCAATTAAAATCGAAGACGGTTCGATAATGACTCGTTTTTTAGATGCTTTTATTATTCCATAAACTTAGTTTACAAATTACAAATACAAGCCTATAGTGATTTCAAATCAATCTTTGAAAATTTTTTATTAAAATGAGTGTTCCTATTCAAAATTTGCAAGCTAAAGATCGCTTAATTTTTGCCTTAGACACTCCCAATCTTGAAAGTGCTACCCATTTTGTTAAGGTTTTAAGCGGATTGGTGGGCGTATTTAAGGTGGGATTAGAATTATTTATCAAGGAAGGCCCGGGGATTTTGCAAATTATTAAAGATAAGAGTGATGCTAAAATTTTTCTTGATCTCAAATTGCATGATATTCCTGCTACCGTCAAAGGTGGGCTTCGTTCTGCGGCCGCTCACGAAATAGAGTTTATCACTGTCCATTGTTCCGGCGGAGAAGCCATGTTACGTGCGAGTCAGGAGGCCCTGGGAAACTTGAAAGTTTTGGGTGTTACCGTCCTCACCCATCTGAACCAAAATGATTTTAGTGAAAAACAAGGATACAAAAGTAATATCAATGCAAAGGAATTAGTAATGGCCCGGGCGGAAATGGCTAAGCAATGCGGGTGTTCCGGGATTGTTTGTTCTGGTGAAGAAGTGGCGGAGGTAAAACGGCGGTTTGGAAAAGAATTTCTTACGGTGGTTCCTGGTATACGACCCCAGTGGAGTGTTGTGGATAAGGATGATCAGAGTCGAATAGTAACACCTGGATCGGCAATTCAGTTTGGTGCGGATTATTTGGTAGTAGGTCGCCCTATTAGAGATGCATCAGACCCAGGTGTTGCAGCAAAGAAAGTGGTAGAAGAAACTTACGAAGCTTTAAAAAAATTCAGGCATAGTGAGCTTTCCAATTAAAACTTTATGATTACGTTAATAAGCTTTATTCATTTATTGGCTCTGGTTTGTTGGATTGGAAGTGTAATCTTTTTTTCTTTTTTTGTAGCGCCATCAGTCTTTAAAGTTTTAGAACGTAAACAAGCAGGTGATGTGATTGGTAATATTTTTCCGAAATATTATGGATTAGGTTATGTGTGTTGCTTACTAGCGGTGGCAACTCTATTGATGAGTCCACAGGGTTCAGTTGGATTACGTTTGCCCTTTTTAGTTATTATGGCGGCTTGTACTTTTTATGCGGGAATGGTGATAAATCCGCAAGCACGTAAAATTAAACAACAATTGTTGGAACAACCTGAAAACAAACAAGCGTTGGAGCTTCAATTTAAAAGTCTGCATGGGTGGTCAGTGCGGCTCAATAGCTCTGTTCTTATTTTTGGTTTAGGTTTGTTATGGATCACGGCAATGGGTATCCAAATATAATTGACCCGCCATGAGCATCTCAAGATCATACCGACCATTTTATACCAAGACCCACTTTATTTTATCTATTCTTATAGCAGGAATGATTTACAGCTATGGTTGGAAGGTTACTCAAATTGACTTAGGAGAATTGATCCGTGATTTTCACCTAGTTCGTCCTTTAATTTCGGCATTATTACAACCGGATTTGATTACATGGGAAACCGAATCCTCCTCAGTTGAATCCCTTTTCTTACTTAATGACTCTACAAAGAATGAGCCATTCTCACCTCCTCCCAAAAAATCTTTAGAACCTAAATTGAAATTGTCTAAAAATAGGGGAAAGATTGGTGATGACATAATTATTGAGGGATTTAATTTAAAACCTGAGAGTAAAGGAAGGTTAAACTGGGTCAATTCTATAGAACAAGAATTTCCACTAGGTTCTTTTACAACAGACTCAGAGGGTTATTTTTTGGTCAAATCGCAAGTTCCTCCCTCAGCAAGAGGTGATCAGCAGTGGGTCCGCGCGATAGTGTCTTGGCGAACCGGTGGTTGGGAATTCAGTCCTACCTTAAGGCTAACAGCGGAAAAGATTGTCGAAACTATCTTTTTGGGATTAATGGCAACTTCATTGGCTGTTATTTTGGCAGGACCATTGAGTTTTTTAGGAGCTCGAAACTTGATGCTGAGAAATAGTTTTACAGCCGGGATTTATTATTTCGTACGAACCATTTTTAATGTGCTTCGCTCTATTGAGCCTCTCATAATGGCAATAATTTTTGCTGTTTGGGTAGGGATCGGTCCCTTTGCGGGGGTATTAGCTTTGGGAATCCATTCAACCGCGGCGCTTGGTAAGTTATTTTCTGAGCAAATTGAAAGCATTGATTCTGGATTGGTAGAAGCTATTAAAGCAACAGGAGCTTCACCGCTTCAGATTATTTTGTATGGAGTGGTTCCACAGGTAATTCCCCAATTTCTAGCATTAACTTTTTATCGTTGGGATATTAATGTAAGGATGTCGACAATAATAGGTTTCGTGGGAGGTGGGGGCATTGGGTTTTTGTTACAACAATGGATCAATCTTTTAAAATATAACCAAGCCGGGACTGCACTTTTAGCAATTGCTATTGTTGTCATTACACTTGACGTAATTAGTGCCAAGGTAAGAGCAAAAATACTAACCCCCAACTAGAGAGTATAAGTTATAGTATTTGAAAATAGTGGCTACCAAAGAGGTTTGCTTTTTTTCTTCGGTTTAGTTTTTTTCACTTCTTGAGATGGATATGAACTGGTTGGGTTTTCTACCGTCTGGATTAGAGGGCTTTGAGACTGGTACTTGTCCAACTTTGCCATTGAACCCGGGTACAACTCTTTAGAGGCTGGAGTCATTCGATTAAAATCCCGCATAAATCGTTTTGATGATTCCGGCAATCTTCTCAAAGTTTTTGTGATCATTATTTCTTTTGGAGTTAATTCACTCCGATAGTACTCATTATTTAATTCATAATGAGGTTTTATGACCGTTCCCTTTAAAGAAATTCCGAGAAAAATGCCTTTACTTTTTGAATAAGAGTAAACATCACCCTGTAATAATATATCTAATCCAATTTCTGCATGCCGGCCAACGGGCCCTGCTGTAACTGCAAGGTCACTTCCTAGAGTAAATTGATTTTTCAATAGACCATTGACTCCGCGTTCGGTCATAACCAATAGCACTAAGTCTATTGCTTGTGCTCCAGCCTGAAACCCTACACTGCCACCTAGGGTTGTAAAAAATGAAGGCGGGCCCCATTTTCCTGTTTCAGGATGACGTACGGTTGCCACACCCTTTCCATATCGTACTGCCCCAATAAAACCAGCTTTTAACATTGCAGGAAATACTAGAATTGCCTTTGCTTGTGAGGTTAATCTTTGTGGGATTTCTAAATCGGGTATGCTTAAGATTTGTTCTAAGACATCAGTTGAGTCTTTTAATAAATTATGTTGTTTAGTTATTTCCGCAAAAGCATTTTGTGAAAAAACCAGCAACAAAATAATGAGAGACGATAGAAATTTCATGGGGCTCTCCTTAATAGAGAAAATTTTATTGGGCAAATTTAATTTGCACTTAGGGCAAAAAGTTCACGGATTCTGGAGCTGAAAATCAAATTCATGTTATAACAAATTATTAAATAAATACAATAAGTTATAGTAAATTAGATAGCTTAACCTAACGCACCCAACATCAATGGGTTACTAATATTTTAAAAGTATTTTTTTCAAAAAAGCTATTAAAATCTGATTTTATTTTTGCCTAACTTTGCAAATTTCTGAGAAATCTCAGGTTTTGTTGTAAAAATGCTTTACCCATAAATGAATCCCACCTAGTATTCATATTCATGGAAACAATGACTATTCAAAAATATTTTGATTCTGGTGGAAAATTATCGGAAAAGCTCCCTGGATATGAGCATCGGCCACAACAAATTGAGATGGCGGCCCAAGTAGCGGATTCGTTAGAAAATCCAAGCATTTAATGGTGGAAGCGGGGACGGGGACAGGAAAAAGCTTGGCATATCTTATACCCTCCGTTTTATGGGCGCTGGAGAATAATAAACGTGTTGTCATTTCTACTTATACTAAGACGTTGCAGGAACAAATCATAAACCAAGACATCCCTTTTATTAACCGGACTCTTGGGATTCCCTTCCGGTTTTCCTTATGCCTGGGAAATGAAAACTATCTTTCCTTGCGTCGAATGAAAAGAGCATCACAAACCAATTTGTTTAATGAAATAGAAGCCGAGGAGCAATGGAACGAAATTTTTCAGTGGTCACAATCTACTGCAACAGGTATTAAAAAGTGATTTGCCTTTTGAACCTTTTTCTTCTGTTTGGGAAGAAGTGGGACGGAACAAAGATCTATGTATGGGCAAAAATTGTGAAACATATGACCAATGTTTTTATTTTAAGGAAAGAAGGCGCTGGTATGGTGCTCAATTACTTATAGTCAATCACCACTTATTTTTTGCAAACGTGGCTAACAACGGAGCTGTTTTGCCACGATATGATGCAGTTGTATTCGATGAGGCTCAAAACCTTGAAGAAGCCGCAACATCCTTTTTGGGATTAGAAATTTCAAACTCAAGTTTATTTTATTTTTTAGACCGATTTTACAATCCCAGGACAAGAAGAGGCTCATTAACTCGACTGCCATCCGAACTCACTCATGGTATAAAAATTCAAGTTACTAAGGTCAGAGCTGCTGTAGAAGCTTTTTTTCAAAACGTGTTGGACGAATATGGTTTACAAGATAGGAGCTTGAGGTTTTATAATCCTCCGGTTATAAACAATAATTTGTTTATTCCAATGCAAGACCTCCATGAAATGTTAAAAACACTAACCAATCAATTGGTGGAGGAAGAATATTTAGAAATCAATGCTGCTGCAACTCGGGTTTTTGAGTTTAATAATGCTTTGTCCGCGTTGTTGAACCAAAATCTTCCCGGATATGTTTACTGGTTGGAAATCAATAGAAAGAAGCGTTTTGTGCGTGCTGCTCTTCGTGGAGTTCCAGTAAATATTGAAGATGAATTACGCGAGCAGGTATTTAAAAAAACGGATCGAATAGTTTTAACTTCTGCTACTTTATCGACTAATCAAGATTTTTCTTACATTAAAAAACGATTAGGGTTTGAGCCGGCAGAAGAATCGATTTTGGACTCTCCCTTTCAGTACGAAAAACAAGCGTTACTTTATTTGCCAAAAGATTTACCCGAGCCCAATGAAACGATGGATCTTTATATCAAATCTCTTGCAGATCGGTGTTTAGAATTAATTCATGCTACGGAGGGAAAAACTTTTATTTTATTTACAAGCTATGACACCCTTAACCGTGTTTTCCAAAAGTTAGACCCCCTCATACAAAATTATCAATTGTTGAAACAGGGAGAAATATCTCCCACCCGGATGATAGAAAAGTTTAAGGAGAAGCCTTCGATTATTTTTGGAACTAATTCTTTTTGGCAAGGGGTTGATATACCTGGAGAAGCATTATCGAGTGTCATTATCACAAAGTTGCCTTTCGATGTTCCTTCTGAACCTTTAATAGAAGCGCGGATTGAAGATTTAAAAAAGCGGTCTATCAATCCATTTCGTCATTTCCAGATACCGCGTGCAATTATCCAGTTACGTCAAGGGTTTGGGCGATTGATCCGAACTTGTAGTGATAAGGGTATCGTAGCAATTTTAGATTCCCGACTAATCAATAAGGGATATGGAAAACAATTTATAGATTCACTTCCGTCCGTCAATCAAACTTCATCAATCGACGATATTAAACAATTCTTAAAAAAGTAAATATCCTTTGCGCTTTCCAAAGGTTATGAAGGGGGCATAGGTGCTGTAGGATTTTCTGACTTAGACTTTTTGCTTTGATCTTTTTTAGAACGAGGAGAAAGAATAGGGTTTTTCTCTGAAAATTTTGGAGTCGATGGATCGAGACTTAATTCGCCGGTTATTTTTTTGAACCAATTGGAACCTCTCATGGAAGCAAACTTTTCTTCTTTTTTCAGCTGCGAAGTAGGAGGCAATGTCCCTTGGTCTTTACATTTTTTCAACCATTCACGGCAGCTCGATTCGTTTCCTAATTGAGCCATTAACTTGGCTAAATTGAATGAAGCAATTCCCGGTTGTAGTTCCTCCGCTTGTTGAAGCTTCCCTTTCGCCTCTGCCAACAAAGGATGTGCATTTATTCCACGTTTAGTTTCAGCTTGTTCCATTAAGGCTTCTGCCATAAATTTTAGTGCTTCAGGTATATCATCACGAATATCTAAAGCCGATTGAAAGTATTCCAAAGCTTGATTTAATAAAGTATCCGCCTTTTTACCAGATTCTTTTTTAGATTTGTTTAATAGAATTTCACCCCAGTAAGTTAAAGCTAATGGATCATTAGGTTGAGATTTAATTACGGTCTTATACTTTTCCTCAGCCTGTTGAATTAGCGATTCCTTTTCTTCGTTATTTGAAAATTGGGCCATCTTGTAAATAGCGTTTCCCCAAAGAGTCATTGCATTTAAATGATCTGAATTAACTTTTAAAGCTGATTTACATTTTTCGATAACTGCTTCCAATAATGGAGTTGCTTCTTCCTTTTCTTTATTTTGAGCCTGTTGAAAATATACATTTCCTAAATAAGTCAAAGCTTCATGATTTGCTTTTTCTGATTTGACCGCTTCTTTGAAATAATGTTCTGCGCTACCAAGAAGGGCTTCCGCTTCAATACCACTTTTAGTTTTTCCTAATTGGAAATAAACGTTGCCGAGTCGAATTTGGGCATCATAATTTTTTGGATTAGTTTTTAAAGCTGTTTTAAATTGGTCTGCAGCTTGGTTTAGAAGTTTAGATTCCGCGTCTCCCTTTCTCCTTAGAGCCATATTGAAAAGACCGTTTCCCCATCTATAGTGAACTCGGTGATTTCCGGGTTTGAGTTCAATGACTTTTTCAAATTTTTTCCTAGCCAAACCAAATAGTTCCTTACTGACATTATCATTACGCAACATACTTCGTTCCAGCAATGCGTCAGCCCAACCAAGATAAGCTTCCGGAGTATTGGGATTCAGTTTTGTGGCCCATTGAAACTTTTCTGCTGCAATGGACAGCATGCGGTCTGCTTCCTCACCTTTTTTTACTCGAGAAAACTTTAATAGAGATTGACCCATAGGAATAAGAGCTTCCATTCGGTTGGGTTGTTTTTTTAATACAAGTTGAAACTTTTCTGCGGCTTGTCCATAAAACCTTAGAGCTTCTGAACCCTTTTTACGTTTTGCCATTGAAAATAATGCAATGCCACAGCCAAAAGCTGCTTCTGCATCATCAGGATTTTGTTTCAATGCTGATTGCAGGTTTTCAACGGCATCACCATATAAAGAAGCATTTTGATCTTCGACGAGATTGGCTTTTTCAACGTAAATCAAACCGAGATGCATTTTTGCATCCTCTTGTTCTGGTTTTAATGAAAGCACTTTATTGAAATTTTGTTCAGCTAATTTAAGAAACTTTTCTTTTTCTTCTGATGAGCCATGCTCCATTTTTTTGAAGTAAACTTTTCCGAGTTTAGAATAAATTTCATAATTGTTGGAATTTATCTCTAAAGCCAAGTTAAAATTAGTTTCTGCTTTTTCTAAGAGTGGGATCATCTTGTCAATAGAAGTTTCTATTGCATTATTTAAATGAGATTCGCCAACGGTTAAGTAAGCCCAAGTAAGCAAACTTGACAATTGAGGAGTAGGTGTAATGTCATACTGTTTGCGCTGGTTTAATATTCTTTCTGGCTCTCCTGCCATGAAACCAAATCGAGCATTTTTAATTGCTTCAACTAGATCTTGATTTTTTGAATCAAAACTAACTTTTTCAAAATTTAAATTCTTTGCTTTTTGTTGTCCTTCATAGTTTTGGACGGTTTCTTCAATTTGTGTCAGAGCGATGTCCGTTACGGGAATTTCTTCATTTTCATAATTTGAAGGATAAGTAGCGACAGATTGAATTACTTCACCAAGAAAAGAGAATGGATTTGTTATGAATTCAGGAACTGGCAAAGCCAATTCTTGTGCTAAGGATGTAAAAAACTTATCAGGGTCCGCATAGATAATTTTTGCGTCCTTTGAAATAAAATTAATTTTTTCTTCCATCGAATTGGAAAGGGGAGACGTATCGGAATGCACCCAGAATAACCCTTGATCAATATCCTCTGAACCTCTTATTAAATGTTTAAGAATCAGATCATCTTCTTCAGGATAAAACCCGACAACTACCCAGGGACCTTTGGAGGAAGCTTTATTAAATAAACTTTCCCAGGAACCCTGGCCTGCTCCCAGGGTTTGACCCCGCAAATAATAAATTGCTTTGGAGGAGACCCAATCCGGTTTAATGAGAGTGCCTGCAGCACAATCGTATATGGAAGGAAACTCATTAAATAGGGAACAAGCTCTAACTAATAGGGAATCAATAGATGTAGTCATAACCTGTTTAAAATAATCTTTAGAAATCATTTGGGCGGCGTATAAATTGGCCCAATTTAATTTAGCGTTTTTCTCAAAATCTTCTAACAGAGTTTCATTTTCTAATTGAGTGAGTTGCTCTACACAGCCTTTTAAATCTTTTGTTTCCGCTTTTTTATAAGCCTTTGGGTACTTATCTTTTATTAACCCAACCAATTCATTGGTTGAGGGCATCCCTGCTTTTGCCGAGCAGCTTTCACCCAAAAATAATGTAGCGGCTTTGCCAGTTTTTTTATTCTCTTTTAAAATAGAAATTAATTGATTTAAATTTTCCTGAAAATTCATCTAACACTCAATTGTTGTAATAATTTAATTTTCAAACTTTGCAGATTTGAATTTGCCATAAGCAACAATTCCTGCAAATACTAAGGATCCTATTGCTGTGAGACCCAAAAAAATCGGTAGTTGATCCACTAAAGCTAAAAAAAACAGAAGATATATAAAATCTCTATTAATAAATTCATCTGCATGCGCTACTTCTACTGCCCTAGTTTCGGCTTTCCCGTCCGATCTTTTAAATTGAATTTCAGATTGCATTAAGGTGTAACATAAAAAGGAACCCAAAACGGCAAGGCCTCCTAACCATTTGTAAACCGCTTCTCCAGTTGATAGGAACAATCCTATTCCAATTGCCCAAAAGACAGCAAAATGAACAATATTGTCAGCGATAATGTCAAACTGTGCCCCCTCTTTGGATTGTCTAAACGTTAAACGAGCAACCTCTCCATCTGAGCTATCTAGCCATAAAGATATCATCAACAAAAAAGATCCCATGACATTAAGGGCATAATCCCCCTGGTAAAAAAAGCCTGCAGAAACTATCCCGACTATTAAATGCATCCAGGTAATTTGATTGGGAGTTACTGAAGTTTGGACGAAAAAACGAGTGAATTCTTGGGAAGCATGTCTTGTTACCCAACGATCCATCAAACTATCGTTTTCCATTCCTGCTTGCTTAAGTAAACGTTCTTTTTGTCGGCTAAAATCGATTCGGTCCTTTATTTGGTTTCCTAAAGAACCTAATAAAAGTTTCCAACGAGGCGGGCTAGATTCAGTTATTTTTGTGCCAACTAAATTAGGGATAGATTGAATATCTACCTCACCATTTTCTTGAAAAATGTTTTCTTTTAAGCTATTTGGGATTTCCCAGTACCCTGAAAGATCCATTCCCCTATCACTCAATTTTCCTTTAAGTGCATTTTCAATATGTTGATGTTGGTGAAGGGCCATTCCTGATGCAATCAATTGGCAATCCTCATTTAATAAAAATTCTTTTTGTTCCTCAGTATCTGATAACCAGGTTATTTTTAAATTTAGTCGATTATCTTTAGAAACAATGTTCAAGTTCTCTATATCTGTGGTACTCCAATCTCTGGAAAAAATTCCGACGTGGCTTATCCCTCCTTTTTGGAGATTCAACAAGTTGATCAAAAGAAAGGGCAACCCAACAATTTCTCTTAAATACCAATTAGCAAAACCTGATGTTGCTGGAGGTTTTTCTAAAAAAAGGACCGCTTTAACAGTTTGCTCTTGAGTGAGTTTCACAAATAATAAACCCCACCCCTTCACCACTTGGAAAGGCCAAAAAACTGGTAAAGGGATATAATTAGGATAACAAGAAGTTGGTATAATACAAGAAGTTATGGATGAAACCAGAAATTTACTGAAAATTTCCTTCTAATTACGCATTTTACCAGAATTTTGGGACATTGAAGGGTTATTTCCAGTTTTTTTATTATCCCTTAGGATCCAATTTGCCAGAAATTATTTCTACTGCAAAGTTTCATGGGCAGGAGGAATTGACTTCGGATAAGTCGGCGGTGGTCTCAAATTTGGGTTCCACGTCTAAATTAAAAGTCAGCTGTTTTATACTTAAAAAGAATCCCTTGAAAGTGAGGATTCTTTGTCGACTTTTAGATGAAAATTGAAGCTTGAAGTCTTTTCCAAGCTAGAATCAGCGGTTATATTTATTGATATTTGAGATCAATCTAAAACCTGAAGATATAAAGATGATATGTGCATTTTGAGATTGGACTATCGCAAAAAACACTAATATGCTACTTTGATGAAAAAATTTCTACGACCCTCTAATAAGGGAGAGCTTTAATCTTATTCGATTTTTTATCGAAATGGCTTTTTTTATATGCCAAGGGAAAAGATATTTAAATTATTAGAATTAACAACTTCGGACAACGATGCGGAAGCTCTTAATGCTATTCGCAAAGCGAATGAAGTTCGTGAAAAAGCCGATTTACAGTGGCATCAAATTTTTGCCCAGCCCTTAAAGTCAAATAGTAATATCCCGCCAACGGTCCATCGACGTCCCCCTCCACCACGAATTCTGACTGTAGAAATAATGTTCGATGAAATTTTAAAACGTAACTTAAGTGATCCATTACGAGCACAAATTGAGCAACTTAAATACGTTTACGAATGGACTGAATCCCTTTCGGGTGATGAAGTTAATACCCTTGTAAATACTTATAACCGCAATTGTTTTTAAACTTTAAAATCAAAAATATATTTATATGAAAGGAAGGATTAATTTTTGTCATTTTTAAGTTATCTTGGGAAAATTTTTACCACCGTACCATTTTTGGCTGAGCTTATATTGTTCATGGCATTATCTATTCCATGGATAATCCTTAAGGATAAATCGAATAATAAAGGAAGTGACCCACAACAAGGTCTTGTTCGTTTACTTAGTTATTCAATTTTTATTATTGGGGGATTAAAAATAGGTTTGAGTACCATGTACGGCAAAGGTTTTCCTGTTTTGATGTTAATAACATATTTAGTTTGTGCGGTTTTTGTCTTTCTTTTGAGCCGTTTTAAGTTTCGTTTTCTTGTTTTTGTTGCACTTTGTGTTTCTGCGGGGATCTATGTAATTGCTTTAAACTTATTCACCAATATTTCTATAACAAAAACTTATCAGGCCGAATGGAAAATACAGAGACCAGAACAAATGGGGATGGATGCAGACGCAGCGGACTATATTCAATTCAATTACAAAGAAACTCCTGAGTATTTTGATTTTATTTATTCAGATCAAATTTCTACAATGCTCATGATAGGAAAAAAAGAAGATGTCTCTTTAGATGTAAAATTATTATACCAATGGGGCTTATTAGTCGATCATACAATTCAATCAGTTGAAGGTATAGTTTGGACACCCTCACGCACAGATGGGGCAGGAATAAAAGGTAACTCTAATGCCAACCCTCCATTTCCTAAATATTATTTAGGTTTTTCCAAATAGATGGGATTAGTTAAAGAGATTTCAATTTTTACCAATATTAAAGTGCCTGGATAGTGGATAAACCTATATATTAAAATATTTAACACTCAACCGGGAGACGGGACCATGCCAACTATTATGGACACCCCGCCGCAGGCTGTTAAAAAAGATCTTTGCTCCTTAAAAGATGCATTAGATAAAAAAATTCCTCCCAAAACAGAAAATAATTTATTAATTTCCACATGGAATATCCGTTCCTTTTCTTCTCTTACCCGTAAATGGACGGCCTCAAGTAAAGATAGCCCTAAGCGCGACTTGCGTGGGTTACGTGCAATCATAGAAATAATTTCTCGGTTTGATGTGATAGCCATCCAGGAAGTAAGGGGAGACCTCCGAGCTTTGCGCGATACTATGCGCTTTTTGGGTGACGATTGGGGGTTTCTGATGACAGATGTTACTGCTGGCAAATCAGGGAATAAAGAACGATTGGCCTTTTTTTTCCAACGAACACGGGTTCGGCCTTCGGGTTTGGCAGCCGAACTGGTTGTACAGCCTGAAAGGCTGGATGCATTGAGTGAAGGGTCTCTTAGAGAGCAATTTGCTCGGACTCCCTATGCTGTAAGTTTTCAAAGAGGAAAAGCTACATTTATTTTAGTAACGCTTCACATTTTATTTGGTAAGGTGCCTAAGGATCGGATTCCTGAGTTAAAGGAAATTGCTGATATGTTCAGAGACTGGGCCCGACGAAGCAATCGGTTTCACCATAATTTATTGTGTCTTGGAGATTTTAATATTGACCGTGAGGGAAGTCCGTTATTTGATGCATTTACTTCAACTGGATTAACCATACCGGAAGAACTTAGAAATTTGCCGAGAACTATATTTGATGATCCAGATGATCCTACCGACAAATACTATGACCAAATTGCTTGGTTCAGTACCAGTAAAAGAGCCCTAATTGATCTCAATGTTTCTAAAGGAGGGAATTTTGATTTCCTGCCGCACGTTTACACAGATTTGGATCTGAGCAAAGTCCAAGTATCCTATCGACTATCCGACCATTTACCACTTTGGGTTGAGTTCGCAATATAACGGAAGTCACTATATAAAAAGAAAATATGGAGAAGGCTGTTATAGTTTTGTATAACTTCTGAGCACTTTCTAGATCGATCATCTGATTTTTAAATTCAAAACGATGGAACCATCTCTTAAAATCATAGCTACTTATTCAATGCCTTATCAGGCGCATTTGGCAAAATCTCGTTTGGAAGCAGAGGGGATTTCGGCATTTATTCGTGATGAACATTTAATTAGTATCGACTGGTTGTATTCTCCTGCCTTGGGAGGAGTTAAATTAGAAGTCCCGGAAGATCAATGGGAAGAGGCAAATAAAATTTTAGAAACCTCCCTTCCAACAGATCTGGAACAGATGGAAATTATTGAAAGTGATCCGGTTCATGTCCTCCCGGCTGAAAGTCTGATACATTTGGAATGTACTAACTGCGGTAGTCAGGGTTTTGTAGAAGAGATGAGAAATCCTGTATCAGGATTTCTCAATGGCATCTTATTGGGAATCCCTTACTTTTGGTTTGGCAAGCCGCACCTTTGCCGAGCTTGTGGGTATATATTTAGAAGAAGGTAAATTATTAAGTGGTGTATTCTGCGTTGATTCGAACATAGTCATAAGAAAGATCGCAACCAAACACTTCAGCTTTACCTGAGCCAATGTTTAAACCAATTTGAATACTGATATATTTACTTTTCATCCGTTTTCGCAATATGGAGGTTGAAAGCTTAGGAACCGGAAGACCGTTTTGCACTAAGGGAACTTCATTGAGAGAAATATCAATTTTATTGGTATCAATGGGAACCCCCGCATAACCTACCGCGCAAATAATGCGTCCCCAATTGGGATCCTGCCCAAAAATTGCAGTTTGTACAAGTTTTGAATTCGCGACTGTACGTGCAACTGTTTCTGCGTTTTTTGAGTTTTTAGCTCCTGTTACTTTTACGGTAACAAATTTGGTAACACCTTCTCCATCTTTAACAACCTTAAATGCTAACTCCCGACACAGTTCTGTTAAAGCTGAAACGAAGGTACTAAATTCTTTTGAACCATTTTTTACAGGATTGGCGGGCTTATTTGCATTAGCGAGCAAAAGTACCATATCATTTGTACTCGTTTCTCCATCCACCGTGATTCGGTTAAATGTGCCATCGACTGCAATCTTAAGTGCTTTTTGTAAATCCTTTTTCCCAATTGAAAGATTCGTTACTAAAAAGGAAAGCATGGTTGCCATGTTGGGTTGAATCATTCCAGATCCTTTACAAATACCCCCAATCACAATATCATCGTATTGAATGCCAGCGGATTTACTGACTAAATCTGTGGTCATAATGGCCTCAGCTGCTTGAGTCCATCCTTTTGGAGACAAATTGTTTACAAGTACAGGCATTTTTTCTACGATGTTTTGACTTGGTAATGGAACACCAATAACTCCTGTCGACGCAATTAATACTTGATTAGCGGGAATCCCAAAGTTTTGGCTCACTGACTTGATAATGGAATGACAATCTTGAACACCCCGTTCTCCTGTACAAGCGTTGGCATTACCGCTATTTACAATTATTGCCCGAATAGACTTTGAGGTTTTTAAGACTTGCCGACTTATTGCTACTGTTGGAGAACAAACTTTATTTTTTGTAAACACTCCCGCGCCAACGGCAGGACCCATTGAAGCAATTAATGCCAAGTCCTTTTGCCCTTGATTTTTTATTCCGCAATCGATTCCTGCGACCTCAAATCCAGGTACGTTAAATTTCTTTAATAACTTCATTTTATTCTTTAGGGGAATTGAGGGGGCAAACCCAAGCCCAGTGTTTCATCAATATTCAACATAATGTTCATATTTTGTACGGCTTGACTAGATGCCCCTTTCATTAAATTATCAATTGCACTTGTAATGATGGCTCGCTGATTCCGTTTGTCAAATTGAATTCCTATGTCACAAAAGTTTGATCCCGTCACATGATGAGTATTAGCGTATTGAGCCTCCGGTAAAACTCTTATAAAATGTTCGCTTTGAAAAAAATCAGCAAATATTTTAATTAAACTTGCCCGGTTCCATTCTGAGGAAGTATTAATGTAAATAGTCGTCAATATTCCGCGGATCATTGGCATCAAATGAGGAGAAAAGGAAACAGTTACCTTTTGCTTAGAAAGATTACTGAGTTCCTGTTCGATTTCAGGGGTATGTCGATGTTCCGCTAAACCATACGCAGAAACCCCTTCGTTGCTTTCACAAAAATGTGTGCCTAAACTTAGCTTGCGGCCTGCACCGGACACACCGGATTTAGAATCAATTATAATAGAATCCAAATCGATTCCATCAAGCTGCATTAGCGGGGCTAAGGCCAATATAGCTCCTGTAGGATAACACCCCGGATTGGCAACCAATTGAGCTGAACGAATGGAATCCCGATGCAACTCGGGCAAGCCATACACTGCATCCTTTAATGCCTTACTATTAATATGTGGGGTTTGGTACCAATGTTCGTAAACGACCGGATCTCGCAATCGGTAGTCCGCACTCAGATCAACAATCTTGCATTTTCCATTTAACAACTCTGGAACTTGTTTCATGGAAGTGGTGTGCGGTAGCGCAAGAAATAGCAAATCACATTCTTTTGCTATTGAGGGCTCCAGTTTAACTAAAGTGTGATCGACCCATCCTCTTAAGGAAGGAGCCACTTCCTGAATATTTTTCCCGGCATGGGAATCTGCAGTTAGAGTTTGGATTTCTACATTGGGGTGGTTCAACAATAATCGAAGTAACTCAATCCCTGTATATCCTGTTGCGCCAGCTATGCTTACTTTTATCATGACCTGTCTTCAATAAAAAAGGGAAGACCCGAATAACGGATCTTCCCAGGATGACTTTGTAAAATAAATGAACTAAATAGTTTTCTTAACGTTTTGAGAACTGGAACCGTTTTCGTGCACCGCGTCGACCATATTTTTTTCTTTCGACTTCACGTGAATCTCTAGTTAAGAAACCTGCTTTTTTTAAAGTAGATCGTAATTCAGGATTGGCCGTTTGCAAAGCCTTGGAGATCCCCAAGCGAAGAGCCCCTGCCTGTCCGGATAAACCTCCACCCAATACGGTAGCATTAACGTCAAAAGAACCCAAAGTCTCGGTCAATACTAATGGTTGCCGTACAACCATCTCTGCAGTTGGTCGACGGAAATAGGAAGCCAAGTCCTTTTTGTTTACCATAATATTTCCTTCGCCAGGAGTAAGCCAAACTTTAGCAATAGCTTCTTTTCTTCGTCCAGTGGCGTAAGACCGATCTTCCATAGTTATATTCTCACACTTAAAAGTTGTTTATATTAAACCGTTACCGTGTCGGGTTTTTGACCCCCATGTGGGTGTTGATCATTATCGTAAATGCGGTAATTTTTTTGTAAAGCTCGACCTAAACGAGTCTTCGGTAGCATACCGTCAATAGCTTTCTTTAGTAAATCACGTGGCCGTTTTTCCAGCAACTGTTTTGCAGTGGTGGATTTAATTCCCCCCACCCAACCGGTATGACGGTAATAAATTTTTTGGTCCCATTTATTTCCTGTAAGTTTAACCTTTTCCGCATTAATGATGATTACATTGTCTCCGGTATCAACATGCGGGGTATAAATGGGTTTTGTTTTTCCTCGAATAACCGCGGCAGCCTTACTAGCTACACGACCCACGGGTTGGTCCTTGGCGTCAATTAGAACCCAACCTTTTACTACTTCGCCTTTTTTAGCAACATACGTTTTCATGCGCAAATTCTCTAACAGTCTGAATTATAAGGGTAAATCATTTCAGGAATGATTGAATCGTATATCATAGAAAAATGAACACCTAATGTCAAGAAAATCCCGGCTTTTGAGTAAGTAATGAGAATTTACAGGTCAATGGGCTCTCAATTTCCTTTTGATTCTTTTCACGGCCTCCTTGGCCTGAGTGACAATTTGATCCGGGGAAGTATTATCTTTCAAAACCAAGATTCCATCCTGCATTAGAGGTTTCCCATTTACAAATACATACCTTACATTACGGGGTTGTGCATTAAAAACTATAGCGTTTATGACGTTCCATTGTGGGGCACTATTGACCTTGTTCAAATCAAGCACTATGAGGTCAGCATATTTCCCAGGGTTGAGCGACCCAATTTCCTTTTCCATATTCAACGCTTCAGCCCCTCCAAGAGTAGCCATACGTAATATATCCTTAATACCGGGGAAAGAGTTTGGATTCAAAGATATGGCACGTTGTATTCCCACAGCGGCCTTCATATTAGAAAACATATCGCTGGTATCATTGGTGCCTCCGTCTAAACCCAAACCAATTTTAATCCCTGCCTTATATAGTTTTTCTATAGGCATTATCCCGGAGGCTAATCTCATATTACTTAGAGGATTATGTGAAACCGAGACTTTGTATTTTTTCAATTGAGATATTTCAAACGAGGAAATGTGAATTACATGGTTCGCAAAAATATGACTCCGAAAAGCTCCTGTCTCATTTAAAAGTTGAAACGGATCTTCACTTCTTTGAAGCTTACTTTCTAATAGATGAATGTTAAGTGGTAAATTATATTTTTGGGAAATATCAGCCATCACCTTTAATCCTTCAAGAGTTGCAGGGGCAGGGTGAGCGCATACTTGTAAAGAGGCTAATGGATTGGGATCCGTAAATTGGGTTTTAATATTTTCAATATCACTCTCAATCTGGTTACTTTGTTTATAACAGTAAGCAAAAATATATCTTAATCCCGACTTCTCCAGCGCGTTTAAATTTCCCTTTGTAAATTCCGGTGTGAAACTATGCGAGTTGTCTAAAACCGTGGTGACTCCTGAGGAAATGAGATCAAGAGTACTTAAGCGAACTCCGCTATAGGCCTCGGATTCATCTATATTATTTTTTCCCATGGGGAAAACACATTCTTTGAGCCAGCCCATGAGTTCTTTATCTGCCCCACATCCACGAATAAGAGATTGCCACAAATGGTTATGGACATCGACAAAACCTGGCAATACGATTTTTCCTTTGCCGGTTATTTCGTTTGCATTGGGAGATTTAAGTTTTTTACCAACAGAAATTATTCGTTGGTCAAAAAGTACATCTGAATTTTTTAAAATACCTAACGAACCTTCACCCAACTTGGGATCCATGGTAATAACGAGATCTGCATTTTTTATTAACGTTTTAGCTGCATTACCGGGGTTTGAAGATGAGGAGGAGGTTAAACCTAAAGTGAATACAAAAATATAAAGAGGAATTTGGTATCTTTTGAATAAGGTAAAATCCAACATAGAACTTCCTTTGCGTCATGTGGTAAGCTTTCATCTTATCAGCTAACTATTGATATCCTTTATTTTTTTAACAAAATAATATATTTTAAAATTTAAATACGTTTCCTAATTCCAGCTATAAACAAACACCACCATGTCAGATTTAAAACCACTTTCTTCAGAGCAAGAAAAATCACCGGAAATTCCAGAAACTCAATCGCTTGAATCCCAAAACCAATTGGATGATGCGATCCAAAGAGCCATTGATTATCATTTTTCCACTCAATATCCGGAGGGTTATTGGGTAGAGGAATTGGAGTCTAATCCCACCATTACAGCTGAATATGTTTTTTTAATGCATTTTCTGGGCATTGATGATTCTGCAAGAAGAGAGAAGTGCAAAAATTATTTACTGAAATATCAAAGAGAGGACGGTGGATGGAATATATACTTTGGTGCTCCTAGTGAAATCAGTACTACCGTGGAAGCCTATATTGCGCTAAAAATGACAGGCATGTCTCCAAAAGCACCAGAAATGGTAAGAGCCCGGGAGTGCATAATTGCAAAAGGAGGTGTCCGTAAGGTCAGAGTGTTTACAAAAATATTTTTAGCCATGTTGGGTCAAAGCTCTTGGGAATTTGTTCCAGCGACACCTGTAGAATTGATACTTCTTCCTAATTGGTTTTACTTTAACATTTACGAAATGTCGAGTTGGTCGCGAGGTACGGTGGTTCCTCTTAGCATCATTTGTACAAAAAAACCGGTCTGGCCATTACCGGAAGAACAATCTGTACCGGAAATTTTTACAGATGCTGATAGAGATCTTTCTATTAAGGTGAAGAAGCGCGGTCTTAACTGGCCTGGTTTCTTTTTAATGATGGATAAGGCAATAAAAATTTTAGGGAAATGTTCCTGGAAACCCTTCAGAAAATTTGCGCTTAATAAAGCCAAACGATGGACACTGGACCATCAGGAACCTGAAGGTGATTTCAGTGGCATTCAACCTGCCATGTTTAATTCCCTTTTAGCGCTTAGCTTGTTGGGTTATGAATTGAACCATCCTGTAATGGTTAAAGGTTTGGAAGCTGTAGATCGTTTTATTATTGACCGGAATGATCATTTGGTTCTGCAGGCATGTGTTTCTCCCTTATGGGACACGGCTATTGCCTGCAACGCATTAATGGACGCGGGGATTTCTCCCGATCATCCTAAATTGGTCGAAGCTGCTGAATGGATATGGAAAAAGCAAGTGACTGAGCGTGGAGATTGGAAAATAAAAAATCCATCCACCCCTGCCGGAGGCTGGTCCTTCGAGTTTTATAATCAAAGTTACCCTGACACCGATGATACGGCCGAAATTTTAATGGCATTAAACCGTATTCCAATTGCAGATAAAGAAAAAAAGAAAAAAGAATTTGATCGTGCACTCACATGGTTGATGAGTATGCAAAGTACCAATGGGGGTTGGGGTGCCTTTGATCAGGACAATGACCATGAATTATTCAACCAAATTCCTTTTGCCGACCATGGAGCTATGTTGGACCCACCCACTGTGGACGTTACGGGGAGAATCCTTTGGTTATTAGGACGAATTCAATTCGACCCTAATGATCCTAAAGTTCAAAAAGCTCTAAAATTTATTCGTGAAGATCAAGAGGAAGATGGGTGTTGGTTTGGCCGTTGGGGTGTTAATTACATTTATGGAACCTGGCTTGTGCTCTCAGGGCTTAATTCAATAGGCGAAGATATGAGTCAATCTTATATCTGCAAAGCTGTCCATTGGTTGAAAAACCATCAAAACTCAGATGGTGGTTGGGGAGAAACTTGTGAAAGTTATACGGACCCAACCTTGCGCGGCCAGGGAGTTAGTACGAATTCCCAAACCGCATGGGCCGTGATGGCTTTAACAGAAGCGGGTGAAGGAGAAAGTGCTAATGCTAAAAAAGGAATTGATTATTTAATTCAAAACCAAAAACAAAATGGTTCCTGGTATGAGGATGAGTTTACCGGAACTGGGTTCCCTGGGCATTTTTATATCAAGTATCATATGTATCAACAATTTTTTCCATTAATGGCCTTAGCCCGTTTTAAACATTTTCAAAGCCACAAATCGGTTCCTACCCGACAAGTTTCTTAAGCCTTCTAAAAATTTCTTAAAAAATTTTGAGTGAGTATTTTCCTTTGGAATTAATTGATTATCCTTATTAGAGAGTGTAGGCAGAATAATTTTGGAATTAACAAAAATATTGGAAAATAAAATATTTTGCTTAAACTAAATTATATATTCCTTGATTATTTTTTTAGGTAAGCATGATCACAGATTCTATTACACAGCAAGAGCAATTTACCGAAGTCATTTTAAATAATGTTCATGATGCGATAATTATTATCAACCATCTTGGAGAAATAATTTATTGGAATAATAGTGCTCAGAAACTATTTGGATGGTCCATAGATGAAGTCCGTGGAAAGAATTTAGGGAATTTGATAGTTCCGCAGAGGTATAGAAAAAGTCATTTTGAAGGGATTAGTCGATTTTTGCATACTAAGCAAGGGAAAATTTTGGGAGAAATTGTAGAAATTGAAGCAGTGCATAAAAATGGAAATGAGTTATCCGTAAATTTAACAATTTCAAATATCTCCTATGAGGGTTCAAGTTTTTTTGTGGGAATCATTAGAGATGTTTCTTCCAAAAAAAATCTAGAAGTTGAACTTTATAAATATGCAGGAGACCTTGAAAAAAGTAATCAGGCCAAGGATGCACTAATTACTGAACTGAAGGAACTAAAAAAAGAACTCGAACTATCCGCTCGTACAGATCCTCTTACTCAAATCTCAAATCGCAGAGATATGATTGAGAAACTAAAATATGAATATCAGAGGACTCGCAGGACTCAAAAACAGTTTTGTGTTTTAATGATGGATGTGGATCATTTTAAAACTATTAACGATACGATGGGTCATGATGGTGGGGATTATGTATTAATCGAATTAGCAAATCTATTGCAAGGTAGTTCTCGCAAGCAAGACGTAATTTGTCGATGGGGCGGAGAGGAGTTTTTATTTCTTTTACCAGATACAACCTTCGATGGTGGGGTAATATTAGCCAATAGATTAATTAAAAAAACGGAAGCACATTCTTTTAGTTATATGGAAAAATTGATTCCTGTTACCCTTAGCATTGGCCTTGGGACGCTTGACTTAGAAGAGGAAGATTTCCAAGATTGTATTAAAAGGGCAGATGAGGCTTTGTATCAAGCAAAACGGCTTGGACGCAATCGGTTATTTCCTTTAAATGAACCCAAAAATTAGAGATTACAAACCATAAAAATCTATAAAATTAAATCTGAATTGAAGTTAAAAATGATGAAGAAGTTCAACCGCAAATTTGGTTCGATTGAGTTTTTCTGTAGCTGAAGAAATTACTTCCCCACTGGCAATATCCACTAAAGCGATGTGCACATCAATATTAGATCCAATATCTCTTACCGTACCATTTACAATGGCTTCTGCATTGAGTGCATGGCCAATGCGTTTTGTCTCATCTTGAGTATAAAGGAAAGAGGGTTGCAGGCTGAGTTTGTTTAAGGTTTCTAAAACTTCACCTCGTTGTGCAACTCGAAAGAATTTACGTCGTGTAATAGCTTCTACCACACGGTTGGCCATGTATTCACCTAATACAGGAACTCTACCTTGGTCATCCACTAAATCCATTACGACTACCTTATTGATTTCATATTCCTCAACATCTTGAGCAATTTTGTTGATTAAATCTTCGGATTTTTCTTCATAGTATTCGGAGTCCGTTTCTTTATCAAAAAATCTGTCCCATATTTTTGAGGGTTCCAACTTTAATTCGCAACCTGTTAAAAGGGAGGCAGTTAATAAAGCTCCTAAGATATAGTGAAATTTTCTCATACGATAATTCCTTGGTTAGCTCCTGGACCTGTTCAATTATGAATTAGTGCAAGCCTAATGCCGGAAAAGCCACCTTGTGTACAAATGAAAAAAAATGACTTTAATTTGCTTTTTTACAATAGGTTATATAGCGGGTGTTTTGCTGGAAAAGTTTAACTTGAGGGAAAAGATTTCCTACTTAAGTAAGAAGTGACTGGTTTTATTTGCTTTTTCAAAGCTTTAGTCGGTGCCTTTGCTAGCATAGTTATCCAAATTCCTGTATAAAGAAGAAATCCAATTTAATGAGGACCCTACTGGAGACGTTTGTATGTTTTATCGAGTTTTTTATGGTTTTATGGCGATTAGTTTATTTTTCTTAGGGGGTTGTGAAAACCCTAAAACTGCTGAAGAGCCTTTGCGTTTACCTGAAAAGGAAAAAACGTGGGTCAAAACAGAAAAAGTAGAGATTACTAAAAATAAGGCATTAGCCCCTAAAGAAAAGAAACCGGAAGTTATATCTGCCAACCCAGAACTGCGCCAAAAATTGTTGCAAACATATTCTCCGCAAGGAAATGTTACCGATGTGAAAACTTGTCTGGGTTTGTTGGATCCTCTAGATAAAAGACGTATGGCCGTACAAAGGGAAGGGGGTCTATGGTATGCTTTTGAAAGGATATCCGAGATTCGTCCTCATTCAGATAATGGATTTCAACTCGACAGCCATATTAATAAGCTAATATTTTCTATTCGACATTTATGTAAAACATCCAAAGGGGTTCCCATGGATGCTTTGGCAACCAATGTAAATCAATCCATCAATGAAAAAGGTAAGGAAGGAACAAAAAATGAATTAATTGATTGGGGAGAAGCACCTAAAACCGCTGATCGTTGGATTGATTACGCAGAGTCTTCAAAACAAAAACAAACACGTACCGTCGAATTTTCAAACATTGAAGGTCTAATCCTTCAAGCCGGACCCATAATTAATTTATATGAAGATCTACTCCATCGAGAGTTGAATGCAAAAAATGCGCAACTTTATTTGACAGACGCTACAACTTTGCTAGATGTTCTTAAATCCATCGTTTCTGAAAATCAATTGGTAACCATGGCTCTCAATGAGGATCATGCGGTTCCTTACAAAAAATTCCGTGGCGAAATGTAAAAAGTCTTACCTTCCCTCTCGAACTTCTATGTAATAGCCGGCAATTCCTTCTGTTTTTTTCGAGGAGGCTCGATAAGTTCCAATACTTTTCGGAGGTAAATGGATCCTCTGCCATTCAGTGATATCCTTAGTTGGAATCGTATTTTCATCTAGAAATTGGGTTCGGCCCTCTATTTGAAGCGGATATTCCGTATGATTTTGGAAAACAGCCATTACTTCCTTTATTCCTGAAGGTGACGTTTTCATAGTATGGGTTTGTGTCGAAATTTTATAACGGCGAACGATTTGCGGAGGAGAATCAGGAGGCGGGCCTACCCTCTGTCCTTGGCAATAAGTCACCCATACACTTTCCGATTCGAGCGAACGGTCTAAAATTTTGACACTGTTCATTTGGTAACCCGATTGCGCTGGGGGATCTGTCATAAAAGATTGGCAAGGATCCTTCTGTTGTGTTGCGCAGCCAACAAATAACCCTGCCAATACCAAAAAAGAAAAAAATACTTTAAAAAGCCGTTTTGTTAAGCCCTTCATTAGACGATCTCCCTAATTTAATTGAGCAGAACGGGACCGCAGCCAAGCAAACCCCGAATGATTGTTTACAAACTTAATTTCTTTTGATGAGCGGAGATGACGTAATTCACCGCCTTCAGAATCGTAAAATAATGCTTCCACATCAATGGGCTTCGTTTCTGATTGAAATGTATAAATGTGAACTCGATCAGGAAGGTTTTTCCAAAATCGATTGTCAGCCCTGGTTTGTGCGGCACCTGCTACCCCTTGTTCAATTAACCCTAAAGCAGTTAATATACCTGCAATAATAAGTCCCCCTTCGCTACGATGCTGAGCGGATATCGCAACTCCTGCCAGACCTATCTGAGTCAACGCACGTCCGCGTTCTCCATGAGATTGTTTGAATTCCACTTTGTCGGCTAAAATTTTATCAATTTTGCGACCTCCACGAGTGCTGGCTTGCCAAAAGATATCTTCCATTTCATAAGCAGAAATTACGCCACTTCGTATAAAAAATTTTGCCCCGACCTCAGGTACTCCCTCACGCCGTTTGAATCTGAGTTCTGATCGTCCAGGGCCGGTGGATATTTTGACGGGAGAAAACCCGGTTTCAGCAATTAAAAGAACATTGTCCTTAGGGTCAGGGGGAACAAAATCAGGCCGGTGTTCTTTTACATGGTCATAAGCTTCTTTGGCCATATCAAAATCCCCATTCATTTGAGAAGCCCAACCCTCTAAAAACATCAATAGGGCAAAATCATCTTGATATTTTTTATCCTCTGCCAATGCATCTTGTAATTGCCCCCCCTTAAAACTGGCCCTGGCATTTTCATAATCACCCCGTCTTAGAAAAAGTAATCCGCGATAATAGTAAGCCATAGCCCTTTCATAGGGTTCTCCTTTAAAGTCTTTTCGTCCTTCTTCGTACCACAGACTACGGGCTCTTTCTGCGTTTTTATTTTCTGCCCAAACCGTTTCAATATTAAGAAGAGCCTTTTCTAAAGATTCTTCGGCTTTATCATATGCCCCCAGATCCATCGCTGCCAATCCGGTTTCCATATGGTTGAGAACTAAATTACGGGGACCTTCATGAAGAATACGCCGATAATTAGAATGCAACTGTTTTGGCTTGTCTTGAAGATAGGCTTGCATTTCCAATTCTGGTACTTCGTAGTATTCATACTGTGTGGTCGAGGCACATCCTAAAAGCCCAGCAGTCAAACAAGTAAATGCCAACCAACCTGCAAGTCGAACCCAAGAAAAAAAAGGATGATCCTTATCGGTATACGACGTCGTCAGTGCCTTCTTTCTTGAATTCATACTCACCACTCCAAATGATTTGTCCCGTTTCGAGATCTATCATTTCGAAAACTATATAATGGGATCGAGACATTACGCCGGTTGTAGAATTTACAGCATCCAAGGTTGAAATGGATCCTCCCAGCCGGTAATCACCTCCTAGCGTCGACTTTACACGTTCCAGAGTACCTGCATCGACTTTGGGAGCTCCACTTGATGTTGTATCTCTCTTTAAAGAACGTTCTTTATCGACAATGTCCTTATAATGCCGTTGTACGAAAACCATCCTTGTGCCGGCGGCTCGCTGAAGTCCTACCCGAAGTTTATTTGTAATAATCTTTTTATTGATACGGGTGGACCCTTCGTTAGTAAAATATTCCGAGTCAATGATAACGCGTGGAGGCGTATTTTGTTGAGCCAAAACAGGAGTACCCAACATATCGCGAATCATTTTGTCGGTCATACTTCGAATGTCTTGCGATTCAATACCGACACCACCAACCGAACCAGGTGTGGATGGGTCCTTATAAACGGTGCCACGGCCGGGTGAATTATCTACCGGTCCAGTGGGAACGGGTGTGTAGGGTTGCTGTTGTGCGCAAGCCGCCAATCCCACCAACAGACCCCCGATTACTATCAATTTCCAATAAATTTTCATCCTCGCCTCCTAAGCAAGACGTTCATTACCAATAAGAAAATCCGATCCCCTAATTATCCCAGACCCCTAAGCAAAAATAAAATTATAAATTTTTAATGAAACTGAGAATTTAGGCTTATTTTTAAAAATTGACGAGTAATTAAAATAGTAAATTTTGAGCTAAATGACCAAACTATTGAGTCTGCGGTTTCTCATTTCTATAATTTAAATAAAATTTTTTTTGGCAAAATTAATAAAATTTCTACATAAGGAAATTATCCGTAAATTCTCTTCTTAAAATTAGATTCCTTTCAAAAATCAAATTTTTCATTTACATCTTTATAGGAAAAGGTATAAAGTAATTATAGGGAGGCAAAATCTTTACATTCTAAGGTCAATGACCTCGCAGTTGTCTGGAATTCAAAACAACTCTGATACCGCTATAAGTTTGCCTATTAACTTGTTGTGGACCGGGGGTTGGGATTCTACTTTTCGTCTATTGTATTTACTGATTGTAGAGAGAAAGCCCGTCCAACCTATCTATATTGTAGATTCTGAAAGGCCATCTACGAGTTATGAAATTCGGGCTATGGAATCAATACGGAAAGAGGTTTTAAAACTCTATCCTGCTTCAATAAGCCTTTTTCTAACTACAATCTTTGATAAAAAAGATCAAATTCGGCCCAATCCTGACATCACCGAGCAATATCAACTTATTAAATCAAAGGTACGTATTGGCATTCAATACGATTGGCTAGCTCGATATGCCATCCAAAAGAACATCAACAATTTAGAAATTTCCTACCAGAAAAGTGTTCCACCTCAAGGTTTGGATGTCATGCTATTTGCAGAATTGACTGGGGATGCGAACCAATACCGTATAAAAGAAAATCCAAGCTTTCCCGCAATCAATCTATTTAAATTCTTCCGATTTCCCCTTGCGAATTTAACAAAAATGGAAATGGAACACTTGGCTAAAAAACATGGTTTTTTTGAAATCATGAAAAAAACTTGGTTTTGCCACACACCTAAGAAAAATGGAAAACCTTGTGAGGTTTGTCAGCCTTGTTTGATTGCCCGGAAAAGTGGTCATACCCATGGTTTACCAGAAACATACTTTTTGAGAGATTTGTTGATAAGAGTATCCGGAAAAGTTAATTCTCTTAGTCAGGCATTGTTAAATAAACTATCTTTAAGCGGATAGTGGATTTTTAATAAAACAAGTAGGTCAAACGCATCAATACTTTAGGCTCTGGTTTAATTGGAAATTCTTCTAAAATCGCAGTTTTCCCTTCCTCAATGGTTGCCCCTTTAGGTTAAAAGAAAGTTTTTCCCTTATGCTTTCTAATTGTTAAAATGTCCTCTATAATTCGCTACTAAAAATTTTAATTTAATCATGACTATGGCAGATCCTAATCCTGTTATTGCAAGTATTCTCCATTCAATCGAAAAGAATGGTTTTCCAGAAAAATCGGTAAAATTACCCTTCAAGCCGGTTTTTGAAAGTTGTAAGCAACATCAAACCTCGCTGACGGAAGTATTAAAAATTTTAGAAAATCAAGGGATTGTAGGGGGTTTTAAAGAGGATTCTATTGTGTTTCGTACCCTACAAAAGGAAGAAGAGTTAAAGCTTTCTGAAAAGAAAAATAAATCTGAGATTGACCCAAATTTGTGGGAAGCCATGGCAGGGATGGGTCCTACCAAAACAACCCAAGATCCCCCAAATTTTGGCGATCTGCAAAATATGATTCAAAACTTTTCCAGTCAGTTGACTCCGGAACAGTGGTCGGAAATTCAAAAACAATTAGAAAATATGAGTGAAGAAGAAAAACAAAATATTTTAAAATTATTTTCACAAATGGTAAAACCTCCAAAGGATTCTGGTTAAAAAAGTTTCAGAAAAATTTCGTTTTTATTTCGGAGTCAATTATGCGTGTTAAAGAATTGATGTCTACTAAATTACATACTATTGGGCCTGACGATTTGCTTGATAAGGTGTTTATATTGTTTAACTTTGAATCAATTCGTCACCTTCCGGTAATTGAAAAGGGAAAAATAATTGGAATTCTCTCGGACCGGGATTTGAAAAAAATTTTAGGACCCAGAAAAAAAATAGTTCAAAGTGAAGGTGGCACTCAATTTACAATTAATGCCCGCAAGGTGAAAACCCTTATGAGCCGTAATGTGACTACCATTGGTCCTGAAGAAAAAACTACCGATGCCGCGGCTATTATGGCCAAAAAAAAGATCGGGTGTTTGCCGGTAGTAAAAAAAGAACAGCTCGTGGGAATCATAACTGCTACTGATATATTAAAAGCGTATGTCCAACTTTCCATCAGTATGGAAAAGTTGATCAAAAAATTCGAATTATAAAAGGTCCGCAAACATGTTGATTTTTTCTAAAGACATCTCTAACCGTGATTTTCAACACCCGCGAGAAAATGAAGACTCTGATTTAAAAGAATACATGGAGTACCAGCGAAAACTGTATCCCTATACAATAGTTAGATCGGGGTTGGATTTAGCTTACAAAGAATTAGATGATATTTTAAATTATATTGAAAATGGAGAGCAGAGACCTGAAGATTCCACTCGCGAAGTTTATCCTGAGGATGTTGGGGGATGGTATAAAAATCGATTTCCTTGGTCAGCCTCTTTTATTGAGATGCAAGATATGCACGCGGTCCTAGTGTACTTAATAAAAGCAATGGATTCATTTCGTACTTATGAGAAAGTTAATACCTATCATTTAGCGGTTCTTTACGATTCGGTTCATAATATTGTGGAAGTCTATAATGAATTGTTAGAAACCAATTTTAACGCGGCACGAGATATTCGTCTTAGTAATAATACTCGAGTTCATTTTGATGATTTTATAAATAATTATTGGCCTCATCTGGAATTTATGATTTTATCTAAACCCGATTATCCCCACCAAGTTATACAATCGCGAATTAATAAAATCGAAAAATTTATTAAGGATAATATTGAGTCAGGTATTAGCCCCTTGGAAGCTTTGGAAAACGCATCGAATTCATTTAAATTTGATGAAGGGACTTTGCCACTGCTTCGTCGAGATCCGCTGCTTCCTGAGTTAGCTCAATTAGAATCTTTGTCTTTAAATCAAAACCCTTATGAACCACCATTATGCAATCTTGCTACCATTCAGTCACAATATGAAAAGAGCTTCACTGCTTTTAAAGAATTTGCATTAAAAAATGAGTAACCAACTTAAAGCAAAATTCTAAAAAACAGGTGACCACAACCGTTGAGTTTTAACATCCCTTTACCTATACTGTACTGATGAAAACGAACAATCACCGTGGCTTTTGGGCATCTCGTATTGGATTCATTTTAGCGGCTTCCGGATCAGCCGTTGGATTGGGTAATATATGGAAATTCCCTTATATTACAGGACAAAATGGGGGAGGGGCTTTTGTTTTAGTTTACCTCCTATGCATTGCAGTGATTGGCTTACCCATAATGTTATCTGAATTTGTTTTAGGACGAAAAACTAATCTTAATCCCGTGGGTGCTTTTAATGCGCTAAAACCGAATTCGCCCTGGGTGGGAATTGGTTTCATGGGGGTACTTTCCGGATTTCTGATTCTATCATTTTATGGAGTTGTCGGAGGATGGACTCTCGCTTATACGGTTAAATCACTTACGCATGCTATTGATCACTTTGGAAACCCACAAGAAGCAGGGACCTATTTTTCAAGCTTTATTTCGAATACTAAAGAAATTGTAATTTATCACACGATTTTTATGATTTTATGCATGGCCATAGTCATACGTGGAGTCCATGGTGGTATTGAGCGGGCTTGTGATATTTTAATGCCTACTTTAATAGTAATGCTTTTTTTACTTATGATTCGTTCCCTAACTTTACCCGGTGCCATGGAAGGAGTGGCGTTTTATCTAGAACCGGATTTTAGCAAGCTCAATTCCCAAGTTGTTTTAATGGCCATGGGCCAAGCCTTCTTTTCTTTAAGTTTAGGGATGGGATGTATGATTACCTATGGTAGTTATCTTTCCTCTAAAGAAAACTTAACGTCATGCACTTTGTATGTCGTACTTTTCGATACGATGATTGCATTACTTGTGGGAATGGTGATCTTTCCGGCTGTTTTTGCAATGGGATTGGAACCAGAGGGAGGTCCTAGTTTAGTATTTAAAGTATTGCCTACGGTATTCTCAACCATGCCTTTTGGAACCGTCGTTTCTTTTGTTTTTTTTGCATTGCTGGCGATTGCTGCAATTACATCGGCAATTTCATTGTTAGAAGCGGTGGCTGCTTATTTTATTGATCAACTCGGATGGGATAGAAAAAAGGCGGTTTTTGTTATGGGAACCGTAATCTATATATTTGGTATTCCTTCTGGACTTTCATTTGGGATTTTATCTGAAAGTAAAATCCTTGGCATGACATTTTTTGATTTGGTGGATAATTTATCTTCAAACTATTTGCTTCCATTAGGGGGAATGTTCACTGCAATATTCGTAGGGTGGGTTTGGGGAACAAAAGAAGCCCATAAAGAAATTGAGCGCCATGAAACTGTATTTAGATGGGCGGCGTATTGGGAGTTTGTTCTCAAGTATTTTACACCTCTGGCTGTTGCGGCTGTTTTTCTTGCTAAAGTTTTATAATTATCAATTTTTATTTCTTTAGAGCGGATCGCTCATTTCGAATTAGGCAAGAGAGGGAATTAGGAAAATTTTCTTTTGATTATCTTTGGGATTAAGGATGCTTTAGATAAAAATCGTATATATAAATCCCGAAACAAATTTGTTTTTGGCAATCCATGCGAATACCCGCTTTTTCTAGCCAGTTTGCAAGGTTGGCAGGTTTCACAGGGCTTACCATTTTTTTTAGGTGTGTGGCAAAACCAGGACAACTTTAAAATTTCAAAGAAATTATTTTTTATTGAGATTTCTTCCATTTCAACTTTAGTGAGATGTGCAATGGGAAATCGAAAATATTTAAATATCCTCATCTCTTCATAAGTTAAGTCACTTTTTATTTGGCACTGATGGCCTTCTCCAAATATCTCCGAATAAAACCACCTATCAAATGCAATAGGTGGAACTGTTTTTTCAAAACATAATTCTAGATCCTTTAAACCGTTTTGGTCTGCATAGCGAGCCAGCCAATCATATTGAGTTCCCAGCCTGAATTTGGATTTCATAGATTCAAATTGTTGAGTAATAATCGGGTTGGGTTGAATTTCCTTTTTGTAGCTTAATATGGTTGGCAGTAAAAGAGGTTTTGTTTTAAGGGGTAATTTTTCTCTTATTGAATTCATTGCCTTGAGTTCAAACTCAGTGGACTTCCTGTTCTCGTCTATAATGTAAAAAGGCTGTGTACGTTTATTCTCGACTAGAAGAAGCTGCAAAAGGCGAAAAGTAGAATCAAAACCACCTGTCCACATAATATTAATTGGTGAACCATTAATAGAGTTGTCTGGATTTTCGTTGAAATGCGGTTTCATAAATTAGTCATTAATTTTATGATATTTTTTTGTTTAATATAGAAAAAGCAAATTTGGGATGCTTAGAAAAATCGTGAGATTTTCTTTTGTATAGTTTGGAATATATGAGTCACACTTGATGAAACTTTAACCCATATGTCTCTAAGGTAATTGGTTTTAGGTAATCCATGTGTATGTCCACTTTTTCTGGCTAACAAACAAGGACGACAAACTTCGCAAGGATCACCATTTTTTTTGGGAGTGTGGCAAAACCAAGTCTTAGTTAAAATTTCAAAAAAGTTGTGTTTTTTAGCTAATTCTTCCATATCCAATTTAGTAAGATGCGCCACTGGATAACGAAAGTATTTAAAAATGATCATTTCTTTTTTGGAAGGGGACTCTTTTACTCGGCGGCCATGGCCTTCGCCAAAAAGTTCAGGGAAAAGTACCTTATCGAAATCGCTAGGGGCTAATTTTTTTTCATGACAAATCTCTAAATCATTCAGGTCTTCCTGTATTGCGTAACGTGAAAGCCAGTCATATTGGCTACCAAGACGACATATTTGAGAATCAATTTTGCAAAAATTCTCGGTGATGAAGCTATTAGGTTTGATTTTTTCTTTATGTCCCCAAATAATAGGGAGTAACTTTTTTTCTGTTTTTGGGTATTTTCGGATTAACTCCTCTCTAATAGATTCCATGGCTTTAAGCTCAAAATCTGTCGAGGGTCGATCTTTATCAATAATGTAATAGGGTTGAACTGATCTTTTTTCTACCAAAATCAAAAATATTAATCGAAATGTTGAATCCCAACCCCCAGTCCAAAACAAATTAATGGGAAATTCTTCAACGGTATTAGCGCCTTGTTCTATTTTTTGGTTAGATGTCTTCATAGTTGAAGCTCTATTTTAGCATCGAAACTGCAAATTGAAAATCTTTACGCTTCTAATAGAGCCATTTTCCTGATTTAGTATGTAACCCATCAGCTGGGTGATTAATAAATCCTTTAAAATTAAGGGTTAAACGGCATTAAGGTTAGTTATTGTAAGAAAAGAATCAATTTGCTTGAACAATTATCCAAACAACACCCTTTAAAGCATTTTCCCAAATTGTGCTAAAATTCCCTATCACAATGAATCTTATGAATAAAACCGGATTTCCTTTTAAGATATCTATCAATATTTTTATGGTGGAGGCGTGGAATGAGTAAAAAAGTAGGTGTAATTTTATCAGGGTGCGGGGTCTATGATGGATCAGAAATCCATGAAGCTGTAATTACCTTATTAGCTTTGGATCGAGCGGGGGTGGAGGCCGTTTGTATGGCTCCCAATGTTGAACAATTACATGTGATTAATCATCTCACCGGGGAGGAATCCAAAGGCGAAAGCAGAAACGTTTTAGTGGAATCGGCCAGGATTGCCCGTGGAAATATCAAGGATATTTCGGAGATTAATGCGGACGATTTGGATGCCATTATTATTCCGGGAGGGTTTGGAGCAGCTAAGAATCTCTGCGATTTTGCGGTCAAGGGAGAAAACTGCGATGTTCATCCTGAGGTGAGGCGATTAGTAAATGAATTTCGAGAAAAACAAAAGCCGCAAGCCGCATTATGTATTGCGCCTACAATGCTAGCCAAGATTTATGAAAATAGTGGTGTTCAACCGACTCTTACAATTGGTAATGATGAAGGCACTGGAACTAAGATTGAGGTAATGGGTAGTAAACATCAAACTGCCACCGTTGTTGAAGCAGTGGTGGATTCAGATAATAAAATTGTAAGTACCCCTGCATATATGTTGGGACAATCTATTTCAGAAGTAGCGAAAGGTATTGAAAAAAGCGTCGACGAATTGATAAAGATGCTTTAGCCTATAAATAGAAACGCAAATTTCCGGAGGGGTAATTCCCTCCGGTATTGAATTTCCCTATTTTCTCCATAAAAAAATCCTTCAATTGCCCATTTCTAAATAAGTTAAAGAAATTCTCCTGAAAAACCGAATAAGTAATTATCTCAGGAAAAAATATGCAGGCTCAAAATTTACCCAAAAAAACTATTTTAATTACCGGTGGTGCCGGATTTATTGGCAGCAATTTTATTCGCCATATTCACGCAAAGTATCCCCAATACAAGATCATATTATTGGATGCTTTAACGTATGCTGGAAACCTAGAAAATCTTCCTGAAAGTCTAAAAAAAGATAAGGATTTTGAGTTTTATCAGGGAAATATTACCCATCGAGATACGGTAGTATCTCTTGTGAAAAGAAGCGATGTGGTAGTCCATTTTGCAGCAGAATCGCACGTAACAAAATCCATTTACAATAATCATATATTTTTTGAAACCGATGTTATTGGCACCCATGTGATTGCCGATGCCATTGCCAAACACCCGGTTGAGCGATTTATTCATATTTCCTCTTCCGAGGTGTATGGCACCTCAATTAAGGATCCTATGGATGAGGATCATCCATTGAATCCCATGAGTCCCTATGCAGCCGCTAAAGCGGGGGCTGACAGATTAGTCTATTCTTATATTCAAACCTATAAGTTACCCGCCATTATTGTTCGTCCTTTTAATAATTATGGCCCTTGTCAGCATCTCGAAAAAGCAATTCCCAACTTTGTCATTAGTGCATTAAATAATAAGGAAATAACCATTCATGGAACGGGACAGAGTACCCGGGATTGGATGTATGTGGGGGATACTTGTCTCGCTTTAGACAAAATATTACACGCTGATCTGGACCTTATAAAAGGGCACGCAATAAATTTAGGTACCGGAAAAGATACGAGCGTTCTTTCTATTGCGCAAGAAATTTTGGATATTTTAGGAAAACCAAGAAATCTGATCCAATATGTGGATGATCGTCCCGGTCAGGTAAACCGTCATATCTCCTCAACCGCAAAATCCTATGCTTTATTGGGTTGGAAAAGTTCAACCTCTTTAAAGGAAGGTTTAAGAAAAACGATTCGATTTTATAGTGAAAACCAAAAGTGGTGGGAAAAGTCCTTATGGAGGAAAGAATCCTGGCAACCCCAAACGGTATCTGCAATTAAATAAATTCCTTTTAAAATTCCAAAGAATCTCAACTTTAAAAGCTTACCTTAATAATAAAAATCAAATTAGTTCTTAAATTTAATTAACATTCTGTCGATAAATAACGAGAGGGAAATTTTTTAAATTGAAATCCATTCTCAAATAATAAATCCCCAAGTGATTGGTGATAACCGGTTGAAATTGGCCTAAATATGTGGACATTTAAAAATTTACAAAAGTGGCTTCCTAGAATTTATTCTTTGGCTCCTTATTATTTTGGATGGAAGCATGCTTTACCTCCAGCGCATGTTTTTTTTGAAGTGACTTATCGCTGTAATTTACGTTGTCAAATGTGCCACTATTTGGAAATTATTGAGGACACAGAAACCAATCGAACTTTCAAGAATGAACTAACTGCAGAAAAAATTAAATCCATTATTGAGGGATTACCCAAATATAGCCTTATCACATTTACTGGTGGCGAGGCATTTATGAAGTCAGAATTTTTGGATATTCTAGAATTTACCGCCGCAAGACATAAAGTCCATATAATCACCAATGGAACGATGTTAAATGAAAAGGTGGTTAATTATTTAATACAACGGCGAGTTAAATCTTTTTTCGGCCCTGGTATTTTTTATATTGGAGTATCTCTTGAAGGCAGAGAAAAGCTTCACGATGAGATTACTCAAGTCCCCGGCTCTTTTGAAAAAACCAAACAAGGATTAGAGCGGTTAACTAAAGCAAGAGGAAGCCATAAATTTCCTTTGACCCATTTAACATGTGTCATTGATAAAAAAAATGTGATGGAATTAGTTCCATTATATTGCTATGCAGAATCATTAGGAATTAATGTTAGTAACTTTGCTTTAAAAAATCCGGCCGAATACAATCATTACGAAAACTATAATGATGAAACCCATCTCCGTCAGCCAGCACCCCCGGTTGAAGAAATTGACCCAGAGATCCTCAAAAAACAACTCGATCAGTTAATCGAAAATAGTCAGAAATTCAATTCACGGCTTCGTTTTTCTCCAAACTTTATTACTGTTGAGGAAATTGTCCGATATTACACGAATCAAAGTTCATATAAAGATTATCGATGCTACATTCCCTGGTCAAAAGCAGCTGTGTCAGCATATGGAGATGTTTTCAGTTGTCCGCATTATCCTATTGGGAAAGCAGGAGAAGATGAAGATACTCTCTCTTGGGATTCTCCAAGAGTAAAAAATTTCCGCAAGATGCTTAAAGAAGAAAAAATTTTTCCTGGCTGTCTAGGATGTTGTCAGTCCGAATATATTGGACCCACGCAAAAGAAACAATTAACACCCATTTCAATTCCTGCGCAAGAATTCGCCTCGAATCAGTTTATTAAAGACGAGATGATGACTTGTAAATGAATTGTTTTTATAGAGGAACCTTTTTATGAAAATTTTATTGCTGCGGCCTTCTGCTGAAAAAAAATCCATGGCTCGTTGTTTGCCCCTGGGATTAATAGCAGTTGGTTCGACATTAAAACGGGCTGGATACCAAGTCAAAATTCTTGATCTGAGAATTTCGGAGAACTCAGAACAGGATTTAAAAAATATGTTGAATACATTTGATCCTGATGTTGTAGGGATAGGGGTTATGACCATTGAAAGCCGGTATGGATTTATAGAAGCTGCTCGAGTCAAAGAAATAAAGCCTAATGTCCATATTGTTATGGGTGGACCCCATTGCAAACACGACCCTCAATATATTCTTAACCATAAAGAAATTGATTCCATGGTCATAGGAGAAGCGGACTATACAATTGTTGATTTGGTTCGTGCTTTAGAAAATAAAACTGATTTAAATGAGGTAGATGGGATTGCTTTTCGCAAGGGAGAGGAAATTATTACTACAAAAGCACGCCCGGTAATTAAAGATTTAGATCCTCTTACCCAAGAGTATGATCTTATGCATTTGGAAAATTATTTCAATTTTAAATGCTCAATGGATTTTTTTCCGGTCTATCGTTATCGGCGGTTTATGCCCATAGTCACTTCTCGTGGATGCCCATTCAAATGTACGTACTGTCATGACATTTTTGCAAAGTCAATTCAATACCGTTCCCCTGAAGTCGTGGTTGATGAAATGGAATATTTAAAGAAAAAATACGATGTGCAAGAATTTCATATTGTAGACGATACCTTTAATTTAAATATTAATCGCGCCAAAACAATCATGGACTTGATCATCAAGCGCAACCTTAATATTCATATGACATTTCCAAATGGGGTGCGCGCGGACTTTTTTGATGATGAGCTAATTGAAAAAATGTCTCAGGCGGGTGTTTATCGAATGGCCTTAGGAATTGAATCCGGTTCCCAGCGAATTCAAGACATGATCAAAAAAGATTTAGACATTAGCATTCTACCGGGAGTGGTTGAAAAATTATCCCAGGCAAGAATTAGTGTGCACGGATTATTTATGCTTGGTTTCCCTACTGAAACGCGAGAAGAGATGGAGCGGACTATCAATTTTGCCTGTAGTTTAGGTTTGACCACAGCTAATTTTTCAATTGTGATTCCTAATCCAGGGACAGAATTGAGGGATGATTTTATTTATGAACGAGAGTTGGCTAACGATGGTTTTTCAGATTATTCGTTTGATAAAGCAGAGTGTAATGCCAGCAAAGTGAGCGATGAAGACTTAGTGGCTTTAAAGCGTGAAGCCAACCGCCGGTTTTACTTTAGTGCAAGTCGGGCTCGCTATGTGTTGAGAGCAATGGAACCACAATGGATTATTAAATCGGCTATGAAAACTCCATTTGCTCTGTTATGGCGAAACGCAATATCTCCCACCAATTCACCGGTAATGAGCTAAGGTTATGGAACAATCGAGAATCTATACGTTACCTATAAAGGAAAACTCTTTACCTGATGCAAATGCTCAAGTCGATGTTTCGGTGGTGGTCCCGGTTTTCAATGAGGAACCTTTATTGGAAGAACTCCATTTTCGGATCAATAATGTTTGTAAGGAACTCAAAAAAAGTTTCGAAATTCTAGTTGTAGATGATGGAAGTGTAGACGGGTCTTTTGCAAAACTAAATCAATTAAAAGAGGAAAACCCAAATTTAAGGATCATTCGTTTCACAAGAAATTTTGGTCAGCAAGCTGCTGTCTTAGCTGCTTTTCGCCATTGTCGGGGAGATATTGTGGTGCAAATTGATTCTGATTTGCAAAATCCACCAGAAGAGATCCCTAAACTTTTAAATGCAATGACGGAGGGAGTCGATCTTGTTACCACGCGAGCTCGAAAACGGAGTGACGGTGTATTTCGTTCTTTCGGGTCCCGGTTTTTATTGTGGTTGGGACAAGTGGTTTCAGGAAATTCTTTTAAATTGAGTTTAAGTTCTTTTCGTGCAATGCGAAAAAGTGTACTTGAAAAAATTGAATTGTGTAGTGATCGTTCCCGATACATGGCTGTTTTGATGAGTTGGATGGCCGTTCCCTCTGTTGAGATAGAGGTAGAGCATCATCCACGATCTCAGGGGAAAACAAAGTATCGTTTTTTTACATTAGTAAAATTGGCGCTAGATTTAATTACAGGCTTTTCCAATATGCCCCTAAGGGTAGTTACCTATTTGGGGTTTTTTAGCTCAGTTTTAGGATTCATTCTCTCTGCATTCTTATTATATCAACGATTATTTCAAGGGATTTTGGTAGATGGATTTGTGGTTTTATCCGCTGTATTTTCTTTTTTTGCAGGAGTCCAATTATTTTCTGTTGGAATTTTAGGTGAATATTTAGGGCGGGTTTATTTACAGGTTCAAAATCGTCCTGATTACATTATTGATAAGGTGGTCGACTGATGGATGTAAAAAAATTAACTTCCTTAATTATAGAACCCACAAATACTTGTAATTTGCGTTGCTCTTTTTGTTATGTCACGGAAGGTATGAATCGACCTGAAGGATTTATGTCTTTTGACCTATTTAAAAAAGTGGTCGATGATGTACCGGAATTGGAGCATCTATGTATGCACAATTGGGGAGAACCTTTATTAAATAAAGATATTTTTCGAATGTTTGACTATGCGCATTTATGCGGGGTGAAGCACATTGTTATGAATACCAATGGAACTTTATTAACTCCTAAAATGATTGATCGAATTATTGAAAGTCCTCTAAGTATAATTCGGTTTTCTATTGATGGATCCGCGGAAACTTTTAAACGGGTCCGAGGTATTGAGCTTGCCAAAATAAAAGAAAATATTTTAAGGCTCAAGGACGAAAAGGAAAAAAGAAAGCCAAATTTAGAAATGGGGGTAGTTTTTACAGTAGAGGATGAGTCCTGGCAGGATGCTGATGAATATATTCGCTATTGGGAGACCCTGGTAGATCACGTAAGGTTGCAACCAAAACTCACTCAATCTCCTCGAGAAGAAATATGCCCGGAACCCTTCGGTAAAGACTATGGGAAATTGGTTGTTCTTTGGGATGGAACCGTGATTCCTTGTTGTGTTGATTTCAATGCTACTCTAAAACTTGGAAATGCATGGAATGATTCAGTTTGGGATCTTTGGTATTCCAGTGAAATTTGGAAATTACGTGAACAGCATTTGTCCGGGGACTTTCCAAAAACTTGTGAAAATTGCAATGAATGTGAAACGGTTAAAACTAACAAGAGATTCTTTTTTATGGAAGCTGTATGAGTATAGCAGATACAAAAATTCTTGAGGCGCAAATATTAGATGAAAACCGGCGAGTTCATGCTTTGGAAGATGCCCAATATTTAGAAAGGCACCCAGAGCAGACCAATTTTTATCAATCAAAAATTTTAAAGAGCTCACTGAAAGCCTTTTGTGAACGTCTTTCCTCTCACCCTCAGCCTCATGTGTTAGATGTTGGTTGCGGAACGGGTTACTTATTTATTCCGTTATTAATGGCAGGATGTCGAATGACAGGAGTGGACATTTCAAAAGAAATGATCCATGCATTAAAGTCATCTGTTCCAAAGCACAAGCAAGGATTGGTTGATTTGAATTGTAACGATATAGAAGGATTTATAAGAAAAGATACTACTCATTATGAGGGGATAGTTATTTCTGCGCTACTCCATCATTTATATGATTATGAATCAATATTGAAATCTCTCTGTGATCGTTTAGCGCTCGGAGGAATTTTATTAATATTTTTTGAACCTTTAAAACAAAATATCTCATCTGGTTGGCGTTTTAAATTACATAGGACTCTAGGAAAGCTGGATGAACGTTTTTACCGACAAGTAATGAAAGCACGTAATATCGCCCTGTTTGAAGAGGATTATGAGTTGTCAGATTATCAACGTAAATTTGGCGGGATCAATCCATGTAATGTGAGGTCAATCTTAAAAAGTCAGGGAATGGAAATTTTAGGAATGGAAAAATATTGTGCTCGTCGGTTTGGTTTAAGTGCCTGGGTGGCAAATCATATAGTAAACTCCCAAAATACATTTAATTTGCTTTGCCGACGTCCTTTGAAATAAAAGTAGTTAATTATTATTTTTTTGGCTGGCTAATATTTGATCGACAGTATTTGTAGTAGAAAGACCTTTTACCACAGGAATCAATTCAACTTTACCTCCATAAGCTTCTACAATTTCCCGTCCCACTACTTCACTAATTTTATAATCGTCCCCTTTCACTAGTATATTCGGCTGTAATTCGCGAATTAAATTTTCTGGGGTGTCTTCATCAAATATTACAATATAATCAACGTCCTGCAATGCAGATAAAATATTTGCACGCTCTTCTTGAGATTTGATAGGACGGTCGGGTCCCTTTAATCTTTTTACAGAGTTGTCACTATTCAAACCCAGTATTAAGATATCCCCTTTGCTTTTGGCTTGTTGTAGAAACTCTATATGTCCGCCGTGGATTAAATCATAACAACCATTGGTGAATACTACTTGTTTACCTATATTCTTAGCGAGGCTTATTATACGTTTAGCTTCTTCCAACTCAAGAACAGACTTTGAGGTCCGTAGTAATTCTTCCTTAAGAAATTCATTAATTTCTTTAAGGGTGATTACGGCAGTACCAATTTTCCCTACAACAATCCCAGCAGCCATATTTGAAATCCATGCTGCTTCTTCAAATGTGAAATCACTGAATAAGGACATTCCAAACACGCTAATAACGGTATCACCTGCTCCAGTGACATCATAAACTTCTTTGGCGAGTGTAGAAATTTCGAAAGGTTTTTGTTTTTTGGAATAAAGTATCATTCCTTTTTTCCCACGGGTCACTAATATGGCTTCAGATTTTGTCATATTTAACAAATACTCAGCGGCTCGATCTAAGTCTTCCCGACAAGTTATTTTAATGGGCGAAACGCGCTCAATTTCTTTTTCGTTGGGGGTGATAACTGTGACCCCATTATATTTGGCGAATTCTTTGCCTTTTGGGTCCACAACGATTTTCTTCTTCGATCTTTTTACTTGGTCAATGATGGCCAGCATAATTTTTTCTGTCAAAATACCCTTGTCATAATCAGAACAAATGACCCCATCCATTTTAGGAATTGTTTTATCAAGAAAATCAATAAAGTTTGTTTCGGCTTCTTCAGTGATGGGGCGGTTATCTTCCTTATCAATACGCAGTACTTGTTGATTGTGAGCGATGACTCGAACCTTAGAAGTTGTTGGTCGGTTGGAAAATCGAAAAATGCCTCCAGTACAAATAGATCGGTTTTGAATTTGTTCCAGTAATCGGTCGCCCTTTTCATCCGTACCAATTCCGCCGGCAAGATGAACTTCACAACCCAGGGCGACTAAATTATTTGCAACATTGGCGGCACCACCTAAGGAGATGTTTTCAGATTTACACTCAAGGACCGGAACGGGTGCTTCCGGAGAAATACGAGTTACTGATCCCCAAACATATTCATCCAAAATAAGGTCTCCAATGACTAAAACCTTGGGACGCTTTTTATTATCAAAAAAATGAGTGAATTTTGTTTTCATTTTTATAAGTTTTGTTCAAGTATTTCACAAATAATGTGTCCAATCGTAATATGGACTTCCTGAATTCTGGCTGTATCGGATGAAGGTACTACAATTGCAATGTCTACTATTTCTTTCACCGCTCCCCCTTGATTTCCGAGTAATCCAATTGTTTGGGCGCCAATATTTTTGGCGGTATGAATAGCCCGAATAACGTTTTTAGAATTCCCACTGGTGCTAATTCCTAATACGATATCCTCTTTTTGTGCTAAACCTTCTATTTGTCGGGAAAACACATGATCGTAGCCATAGTCATTTCCTATGGCTGTTAGTATTGAAGTATCTACAGTTAATGCAATTGCGGGTACAGATTTTCTTTCCTTTTTATAGCGACCGATCAATTCTGCGGCAATGTGTTGTGCATCACCTGCGCTACCTCCGTTACCCATGAGAAGTAATTTTCCGCCATTATTTAAACTGTTTTTTATTACCTCAATGGCTTCTTGGATCTGGTTTGATAGAGTATCAGCTACGATTTTTTTTAAAGCAGCACTTTCATTGAGAAAGTTTTTTATTTGTTCCATAGTCTGGTTAATTAAATCATCCCTTCATCGGCGAAACTGTAAAATTCATCTCCTGCAATAATTATATGGTCAAGCATTCCTATTCCAATGATCTGTCCGGTTTTATAAACGCGATGGGTGATTTCAATGTCTGCTTGACTGGGTGAAGGATCTCCGCTAGGATGATTATGAATCAAAACAATTTTTGCTGCGGATTCACGTATGGCTGGAATCATAACCTCACGGGGATGGACAATGCTTGCATTTACACTTCCTTCAGAAATATTTATATCCTTAATAATATAGAGCTTAGGGTTGAGGAGTACAACCTTTACTATTTCCTTTCTCAGATTTCTCATAAAAGGTGCAAAGTGTTCGACAAACGATTGGCTTGTTTTCATCTTTTTTCTTGTGCCAGACTGTTGAGAGGCCATGCGTTTTCCCAGTTCTAAAGCGGCTTTTATTTGCGCAGCTTTAGCCGGTCCAATTCCTTTTACATTGGAGATTTCTTTGACCGAAGCTCGGTCTAAATTTTGTAAATTCTCAAACTGACTGAGTATTTCTCGGCTAATATCCACAGCGTTTTTTTTACTCCGATGATCTCCGGAACCCATCAAAATCGCTAATAATTGTGCTTCTGAAAGTTTGTCCTCCCCATACCGAATTAACCGCTCTCGAGGTCGTTCATCTTCAGGCCAATCTTTAATGGATGAACCTTTAGGGGCCATGGATTCACTTTTCACCATTTAAAGACGCGATTTGGTCCTTAAAGTAGTTAATGGTGGCCTGCAAGCCATTTTCTAGTTCGACTTTGGGTTCCCAATCTAAAAGCTTTTTAGCTTTTTCAATATCTGGTTGTCTCACTTTGGGATCGTCCTCAGGAAGTGGTTTAAAAACGATTTTACTCTTGCTTTCGGTTACTTTCAAAATTTTCTCTGCCATTTCGAGTAAAGTCATTTCTTTGGGATTCCCAATATTTACGGGATCATGATGGTTAGAAATTGTGAGTCGGTAAATTCCTTCGACCAGATCATCAACATAACAAAAGCTTCTTGTTTGTTTCCCATCGCCAAATACTGTCAAATCTTTCCCAGTGAGAGCCTGATGCAAGAATGTGGGAATGGCTCTTCCATCCCTAATTCGCATCCGTGGGCCGTAAGTATTAAAGATTCTAACTATCTTTGTATCTAAATTATGTGTTCTATGGTAAGCCATTACCAGCGCTTCAGAAAAACGTTTTGCTTCGTCATAAACTCCGCGAGGCCCAATGGGATTTACGTTTCCCCAATAGTTCTCATTTTGCGGATGGATTTCCGGATCCCCATAAACTTCTGAAGTAGAGGCCAACAAAAAAGAAGATTTTTTATTCATTGCTAACCCCAAAGAATTATGAGTTCCAAGTGATCCAACTTTTAGGGTTTGAATTGGCAATTCAAGATAATCAATTGGGCTAGCCGGAGAAGCAAAATGTAATAAATAATCGAGATTTCCCTCTAATTCTATGTATCGAGAAACATTATGACGGATAAATTCAAAATTTTCATTTCCTCTTAAATGAGATATGTTATTCAAGCTACCTGTAACAAGATTATCCATGCAAACCACTTCGTGGCCTTTGTTTAAAAAATATTCGCATAGGTGGGACCCTAGAAAACCTGCTCCTCCAGTAATTAGTGTTCTTGGCATTTAAATGATTCCTAGTTAATGGTTATTTTTGGTGAGAAAGAAAAGTATTTCCAGGTTTAATAATATTGCCTTGGAGAAAACTTTTGGCAGACATAGGCTTTTTCCCTTCCGGGCGAAGTTCCTTAATTATTATACGGCCATCTCCAGTGCCTACTTCTATTCCATAATCAGAAACTCTGGCTATACAACCTGGCAAGTCGTCTGATAAACCATCGCTAATTTCAACTCTCAAAATGCCCAACCTTTTTTCATTCAGAAAAGTAAAAGCTCCTGGCCAAGGTTGGACTCCTCGAATGAGGTTATATATTTCTATACTCTTTTTTTCCCATGGGACTAATCCATTTTCTTTTGATAATTTAGGTGCGTAAGATGAATCTTCATCATTTTGGGAAATAAATTTGAGAGAATTGTTTTCCAACGCGTTCAAGGTTTTCAGGGTGAGTTGGCTTCCTTCATAAGCGAGAATATCGTGTAATTCTTTTGCGGTGTCCTTCCAGTTGATGGGTACGACTTTTTTTAGAAGCATATCGCCTGTATCTAAACCGCGATCCATCCGCATTGTTGTCACCCCGGTTTCCGTTTCTCCATTTATAATAGCCCAATTTATAGGTGCGGCTCCACGGTATTTTGGTAGGATGGAAGCGTGGATATTCATACAAAAATTTTTAGGGACGTTTAATAAGTTTTCTCGTAAAATTTGACCGTAAGCAATGACAACAATTAAGTCAGGGTTTAACTGGTTTAATGTTTCTACAAACTCTTTTGAACTGGCTTTTTCGGGTTGAAAGACAGTGATTCCTTCATTTAAAGCATATTGTTTGATTGGCGGAGGCTGGAGTTCCCGGCCACGACCTTTAGGCCGGTCCGGCTGTGTTACAACAGCTTGAACTAAATGTTTAGAACTGTGAAGGGCTTTTAATGTGGGTAAGGCAAATTCAGGTGTTCCCATGAAGACTATGTTCATGTCTTCATCTCTTTAAGCTTTTTTTTGAACTTTCTTTTTAAAAGGTCTCGTTTTATTTTTCCCAACATATCCCAAAATAATTTTCCATTGAGATGGTCCATTTCATGTTGAAAAGCTCGGGCTAGATAATCTTCAGCTTCAATTCGTAAGTCTTTGCCATCCAGATCTACGCCTTTTATTTCTACTTGCTTAAATCGTTTTACATCAGCAAACACTTCTGGAATGCTCAGGCATCCTTCTTGCCCAATTTCAGTATCCTCCGAGGCGGTAATTGTAGGGTTAACAATGACTAAAGGTTTGCGTTCTTGCGATTCAAAACCTAGGTCGACCACAATCAATTGTGAAGGCAATCCAATCTGGTTTGCGGCCAGCCCCACCCCCTTGGCGTCGAACATTGTTTCGACCATATCTTCAGAAAGATCGACCAATTCCTGATTAATATTGGCAATAAGGTCGCATTTTTTTCTTAAAACAGGGTCTAAACAATTTCGAATTGGTAAAACTGACATAGATTATTTCTTAAAAACAATTAAAGGAAAAATAATATTAAAATTTTGGATACAAGGGTGTTTCGTCAATATCGTCCTCATTTTTCCAACATTCAAATTCGGTATCTGAGACCCACTTCATTTTGATGTAAGCTGGAATCCGAGTTTCTTTATCCACTAAAGCAGACTTTAGTTGGTCACAAGATAAATCTTCTGCTCCTCTCATGTCTGCGCCTTTCAAGTTTGCTCCAGATAAATCTGCATTAGAGAACTTTCCCCCTTGTAGAATAGTCTTGGATAAATCTGCATTAGAGAAATCTGAATCCATAAAAATTGAACCATACCCAATATCTGCACCAGCAAATTTTGCACCACTTGCTTTTACCTCTGAAAAGTCAACCTTTGCTAAATTTGCTCCGGTAAAATTGGAATTGGATATGTCTGCATCAAAAAAGTTGGTTCCTCCCAAATTGGATCCACTTAAATCTGCATCCATAAGATCGGCTTGAGAAAAAATGGCCCCAATTAATGTTGCTTTTTTAAGATTTGTTCCGCATAAATCTGCGTATGTAAGATCGGCTCCGCACAAATCCACACCAGCTAATTCATATTTTGCAAGTGAGGGTAGCCCGACGCCATGTTTTAATAATTTTAATATAATTTCACCTTTTTCAACTATGATTTCTTCCGCCGTTGACTGGCGATATTTATCCAGGCGGTTTAAAAGGTCTTCTTTAGAAAAATCACTCATAACTTTTCCCGATAATTTATAAGAAAAAATTTCAAATTTTTATTATTATCGATCCGTTTCTTCAATAATAATTAAACTTAATAATAGACCGGAATGGTCTCTTAGTGAAACAATATTTCTATAAATTAAAGTGAAATTATAAAAGAGGAGACTTTTATTGTCCTAATCGTTTTTTGGGTAGGAGGAAATTCTTAATATAATCTTGGACACTTTCTTCAAGACTTAATAAAGGTTCCTTAAACCCAGCGGTACAAATTTTTCGTATATCGGCTTGAGTATAATATTGGTATTGCTCTTTAATGGTTTCTGGCATTTCAATAAACTCAATGGTAGTGTCCTTTCCTATAGCGGAAAAAATTGAAACTGCGAGATCTTTCCACGTACGAGCTTTTCCTGTTCCTATGTTAAAGATTCCATTAACGTGTGGATGGTCCATAAAAAACAAAGTCATTCGAACGGCATCTTTAATATAAATAAAATCCCTTTTTTGGCCTCCATGTGAATAATCAGGACGGTAAGATTTAAATAATTGGATGCACCCTCGATCACGGGCTTGGAAGAAACCTTTCAATACCATGCTTCGCATGTCTTCTTTATGGTATTCATTGGGACCGAATACGTTAAAATATTTCAAACCCGCTATACCGGAAAGCAGGCCTTTTTCCTTGGCCCATAGATCGAAGTTATGCTTACTTGTCCCATAAAGATTTAATGGATGGTATTTTCCCAGGTACATTTCATTGTCTGAATAGCCTTGCCTGCCATTTCCATACGTTGCTGCGCTGGACGCGTAAATAAACCGTACATCTTTTTCAATAGCGAATAAGGTCAATTCCTGAGTGTATTCCAGGTTATTTTTTCGAAGAAAGGTTTCATCTGTCTCGGTGGTTGAAGAACAAGCACCCATATGAAATATGGTTTCTACTCCCTTTAATTGCCGAGTTTGAACTTTTCTTAAAAAATCTTCCCGGTCCATAAAAAAACCATAACGTAAGTAAATTAAATTTTTTTCTTTTTCCGGATGATCTTTAACATCTACGATAAGAATATCAGTGATGCCCCTTTGATTTAAGGCGTGGACGATGGCGCTTCCTATTAAACCGGCTCCTCCAGTGACAACTATCATAAGAAAGCCATGAAAGAATTATGACTATAAAGATTCTTCCTTTTTGGGAGGGTTGTGCATAATTTCCCAATCAAAGTTGGGTAGCAAAGGGCTTTGATTGGATTGAGTTTCCTGAGAAAGACTTTTAAGATGGGCCAATCGATTCTGACTTTCAGGATGTGTGGATAGATATTCCTGCCATTTAGGTTCATCTTTCCCAGATTTTTTATTGTCCTGTTGGGTGTCATTTTGCCCTAATAATTCTTTTTCTTTTTGGCCAAATTTTTCAAAAATATCAATCATTCCCTTGGGATCAATTTTGGCAGCCAGGATCATTTTCATCCCTTCCTGGTCTGCTTCTGATTCCATTTGACGATTGTAATTCAAAGTTTCCAACTGATTTGCAGCGCCCATAATTGTATCCATGACTCCGTTGGTATCTCCTATTACGATGGCTAACAGAGCGCCTGCAATGAACTGTCGAATAATACCGCGTGTTGAGTGACGAAGCAATACATGTTGAAACTCATGTGATAAAACCCCTGCTAATTCCTCTGGGGATTCTGTAAGATCAAGTAATCCTTGAAACACCACAATAGTTCCACCGGGCAAGGCCATAGCGTTAACCGTTTTACTTGGCTGAATATAAATTCGAAAATCATAAGGCTGGTCTGGTAGAGTGGACAATAAACGGTCTTCGATTTGATCTAAAGCAGCCTGAACCTTGGGCGAAGGTTCCTCAACTGTTTTAGGAAACATAGCCTGATAGACGGTGTCCCCTAATTTTTGTTCCCACTCGGTGGGAACTTTTTCGGCAATAGTTTCTGTAACCTTGGGTAGACCATAATTCCAGAGTCCAAACAAAAAAGGAGGTATGGCTAGCAAGGCTAAAACAATGACAATTACCCGAAAGGGCCGATTTTTTGGACGTTTCCAGAATGAAACCAAGGCCCCAGGTGCGGCTTCATAAGCTTTATTTAAAAATTCTTTGTCATGAATTAATAGAGAAGGGTGTCCGTAATTGGGCCCTGAAGAGGCTTTATAATCCAAACGAATAGTCTCATTTTTACTCCCAAAATGGGTCAAGCGAATATCTGAATAATTCCAAGAGCGTCTTCGATTGTCAGGAAAACTTAGGATTAGCCGTTCTGGAGTAAAGCCCACAACAACTTCAGTTTTGTTGGGACTTATTCCATCAAAAAATGTTCCTATGAACTCATTCTTAGAAAGAGTGGTCACTTAGAGATTCCTTAGCCTTTTGTTTTAAAAGATGTCCATTTGAACATCAAACATATCTAAGGCGCCTTCTCCAATGGCTCCACTCTTTTGAATTTCCTGAATTACTTTGTCTAAATTAACATTTCCTTCCATAGTCAGATGTTCGGCAATAAACTTTTGGTTTCTGACCATAATCCAGGGGAAGGCAAGCCCTAATGTAACAATTAAAAGTAATAGGTTGACTATATATAATTTGTAAAATTGCCAACCTGTAGCAGTAAATTTAAAAGTTCCTCCGGCAAAATGGGTTTTAGACCAAGTATATCTTGTCAAATAAGCTTTATACCATACGAAGTATATTCCAGCCGTGAGGATGGTGAGTGGTATTGCTATTAAAAATTTTTTAAATATTTCTTTACCTTCTCCAGTAAACTTAAAACTTTTATTTCCAAAATAAGAATTTCCATTCCAGAATTTAGCCATTTTCATTTGGAAAAAAGGAGAATAAAGCCCCAGGGTTAAGAAACTCAATAACATACCTTTAAAGTTAATCCATACCGCTTCTTTACGGGTGCCTCGAAAAGAGAACCGTATTCCTCGCCATGAACTGCGGGAAAGTCGATAGCGGTAGGCTCCTACCATTAGCGCAGGAAGCCCCACTATAAAAATAATGGTCAAAAGGGTTTCCATCAACTGGCCCATTGCTGGTCCAAGCCAATTATTAACTGCTGCCAATAGGGCTACTACTACTGCAACCATGAATACAAAGAACAACCAACCTTTAAATAATTCTTTTCCGGTCCCATGGTAAGAAAAGCGATCACCGGCAAAAGAAGTTTCCTCAAATAAATAGCGACGAACTTTGGTCTTTCCCCAAAAGTAATAAATACCAAAAGTAAATACTGTTAGAATCCAGTTGACGATCATTACTTTTGCTAATTCCAGGCCTTCCCCATGAAATTGAACCTTCATTTTCTTAAAGGGCATTCCTGGGGGAGAGGGTGTTACAGATTCAGTGTTTTCGATTCCTTCTTCTTTTGGAAGATTTTCCTCGCCAGGTGTTTCGCTTGCACTCATTTCAACAATCGAATCATCAATAGGGAGAGGTTCAGGTCTGGATTCAGCCTGCGAGCGTTCAACATCAAACCCCATGCTCCTTAGGTAATTTTCTGCTACTTCTGCTTTACGGTCTGATATTGTTTTTTCAAATTGCCATGGATTGCCATCCAAAAGCCTTTTAACAATGGTGCCAGCTTGTTGGATTTCCATACGAAACATCATAGCCAATCTTGTCGCGGCTTGTTCTTCGTTTTGGCCGTCCCATGAATTTAAAATAATGTAGTTGCTCATTCTTCACCTCAAAAACCCTAATTAATTTAGGCGTTGCATTAGTAATTTAATTAGCGTTTTTTTGTTAACGCTCCCCACATTTTCGAAAACATCCCGGGTTTTTTTCCAATAGTTTCAACTTCATTTTCTATGTTGCTGTCAAAATCGAAATCATCCTCAATGATAGGAATTCGTTCTACTTCAAACCCTAAACTGTTTAAATAAGTTTCGGCGACTTCGGATTGGTCATTAGACACCTGGTGTTCAAATTGCCAAGGATTTCCTCCGGATAAGTTTTCTACAATATCGGATGCTTGGTGAGGATCCATGCGAAACACTTTGGAAACTTTCTCAGTCGCATAATCCTGGTCTTCACCTTCCCATTTATTAAGCATTAAGTAATAGCTCATTGCTGACAGATGCTCCTCATAAAAGTTTTAATTGAGATATTTTCAGTATCAGGGAAAGAGGATTAAAAATAAAGTGAATTATAATGTAAATCTATTAAATATTTCTTATTGTGAGGTGATGAACAGGTGAGCTAGCTAAATTAGAATTAAATTTTCTCAAACAAAGATAATTAAATTCTGTTTAGTAGAAAGTCAGAGAAACTTTCCAAATTTTTAGCTATTGAAAAAATGAATAGAATAATAAAGAAATAGTATATTCCAGTCATTCTATAATTTTTTGTTCGAAGATAAAAAGCGGGAAAACAAAGAGACTAAATAAAAAAACCTAGACTTTAAAAAACTAACCAAACTATATTAAAAAGGTGTTTGATAATACCGCATTGCTTTTTTTCGTTTTTTCATAGCCTCTTTGATCTTGCGCTTCTTCTTTAAAGAAGGTTTTTCATAAAATCGACGAGCCTTTAGTTCTTTAAACAATCCCTCTTTATTCAACTCTCTTTTTAACATTTTTAGAGCCCGGTCGACCTGATTTTGATAAACAATGACTTTTAAAATATAAACCCCTTATTGTTGGATATATGGCTATTTGGAAGTTGAAGGGATTTTGGGAGTTTCAACTGAGTTTTTCCCACCCTTCTTATTTTTTTTGAATATAGCAGGAAACGACATTTGCATCTCTGATCTTTCGTTTAATGATTCCACAGTGATGATTTTCCTTAAATTTCCCGAGCTATCGAAAACCTTGACCTCATGCATTATTTTCCCTCCGCTTGTTTGAAAAGCTCATTATTTCGATGAAGTAAACCGGCAGAGTTTTCACTCTACCGGGGAAAGCTTTTTTGGCGCATTTTATTTGGGAACTACGTTTGATGCCTGAGGGCCTTTTTGACCTGCTGTTTTTTCGAACTCGACAGTCTGACCTTCAACCAGAGTTTTAAATCCATTACCTTGAATTTCAGAAAAATGAACGAAGCAGTCTTCTCCATCATCAGATTCTATAAAGCCATAACCTTTACTTTCATTAAACCATTTTACTTTACCTACTGACATACTGATACTCTCCTTGAGTTTTGGGTCTGCCAATCAAGTCATTTTGAAGTCAGCGTCCCCTTATCGTTAAGCAGAAATTGGTTGCTTCGACATTTAAGTTTTAAATGCAAAAAAAAACCATCCAAAGGATGGCTGGGAAAATAAAATTCTATATTATTTTATTTTGCTCTGAGCGATTTAAATTAAAACAGTAAACGGCGAATCAACCAACTTATTTGATCCACTGTATCACAATTAAACCTTTTACCCAAATTGTTATTGCAATTTGGGACTTAAGATTTAACCATTAATCAACTTTACCCAAAATAATAACCAAAAAACCTCAATTTCTAGGAAATTGAATGAGTTGGTGAATTAACTCGACTATCTTTTATCCCAATTAAATCCTTCAAGGAAATCGCATTTCTGTTTTCAGGTCATTTTTTTACCTTGAACAGTTGAAGTGATGAGTTTCCCACTTTTAATGAAGAAGGTTGATATGATCAATCTGATATTTTAGGCACTGTTAAAATTAATAAAGTGAAGCCATAACTTTAAATTTTGGCTTTTATTAAAAAAATTGTTTTTAGTTCCATAGAAAAATCATAAAATACTTTTTTTAGGGTGATTTGAGGGCAAGGGTTCAAATTAGTTAGTTATGGCAAATAATTAAGGTTTGATTTAAGTTCTGAACCCAAAACGGTTTGTAGAAAAGAGATTAATAAAAAAATTTTTTGTATACCGAGATATCCTTTGTCTAACTTAAATCAAACTTTGTGGTCGATCATAATCTTTTACAATTGGGCCGGTTTGATTTAAAATAATCCTAAGTTAAAAATTGATCTGTGCCTCTTCCTTAAAAGCGAATCTACCTTATTAAATTCTCTTTTTAATTTTAGCTGTTTTTTTACCACTAGAAAGCAGTAGTTTTTTGTTTTAGGAATTAAGATAGTGAGTAAAAGTAAAAACCTTGAAGATATGTCTTTGGCGGAATTACGTGAGTTTGCAAAAACTCATAAGATTTCTGGAATTTCGAAATTAAATAAAGCCGATTTGTTGGCTACTTTAAAAAAGGAAGCATTAAAATTTTCGAAAAAGATTTCCAAAAAGAAAAATACAGCTGGGATAAAAAAATCATTTTCCAAAAAATCCAAATCGAGAGGAAAAAAAACAGACGTTGGGAAAAAACCTAAAGGCCGAAAGTTAAAATTCAATTCTGATGAAACCTTAATTAAAATGAATCCGGAGCAATCTGAAAACTTTTCTGATCAAAAAGAACCTATTAAAATTTTTCATACCTTACAAGTAGAAGAGGATTTAGCTGCAAAGTTCATTGTGGGTGATCCGCATATTCATGACGAAACCTACACAGAAGAACCCGGAGAATTCCCACTTCGTTACGGAGATCACAAGTTATTTGCATTTCCTAGAGATCCCGAATGGGTATTTATATATTGGGATTTACAGGAAGAGCCGGTTCAAAGGGGTTTAGATCAGCTAAATTGTGGAATAGAAGAAGTCCGATGGGTTTTACGGGTTTTGCCACAGGAAAAGGATGACCGAACTGCATTATCATTTTATGATGAAAATATTCATCCCGATGCACAAAGCTGGTACTTGCAATTAGCTCCTCCTGGAAAAAGTTTTTATTTAGAATTAGGTTTGATTGGCCCTGAAGGTTCTTTTTTCTCCTTAATTCGATCTAATTTGTTTACATTGCCAGCAAATAGTCCAAGTGAAATAATAGATAAAGAGTGGATGTTGAGCCCAGAACAGCACCAACAACATTTCTCTCAATGGAGTTTTGCTAAAGGGAGACCCGTTCTGAACGAGAGTCTATCTGATCCCAAAACGGGTTATGGTCTTAGTAGTCATCAGTCCTCTTCTTTTTCTGTTAAAAAATAGAAAGTAAATCTAATATGCCTAAAGGTTATCTTTGTTTAGTCTTGCATGCACATCTTCCTTTTGTGCGACATCCTGAATATGATGAATTTCTTGAGGAAGACTGGTTATACCAGGCAATCACTGAAACATATATTCCTCTCATTAAAGTATTTGATAATTTAATTAAGGATGGTATTTCTTTTCAAATTACTATGTCGCTAAGCCCAACCCTCCTTTCAATGTTGGGAGATCCTCTTCTTCAATCGCGATATTTAAGGTTTTTAAACAGATCAATAGAGTTGGCCGAAAAAGAAATTCATAGAATTAAGAACGACCCTCATTTCCATGATGTGGCCTGGATGTACAAAGAAAAACTGCAAGAAGCTAAAGATATTTATGAAAACCGATATAAGAAAAATTTGGTTGAAGCTTTTAAGAAATTTCAGGTTCAGGGAAGTTTAGAAATAATTACCTGTGGCGCTACCCATGGGTATTTACCTTTAATGCATTTATATCCCAATGCTGTGCGGGCGCAAATTCAAGTGGCGGTTCAAACCCATGAAAGATTTTTAGGAAGAAGGCCAAAAGGTATTTGGCTTCCTGAATGTGCTTATGAACCAGGCATTGAAAAATTTTTAAAGGAAGCGGGAATTGACTTTTTCTTTTTGGATACACACGGGATTTTGCATGCGAACCCAAGGCCGAAGCATGGGGTATATGCTCCCCTCTATTGCGAAAATGGTGTTGCGGCTTTTGGAAGAGATATGGAGTCTTCGAAACAAGTATGGAGTTCAAAAGAAGGGTATCCGGGGGATTATTGTTATAGAGATTTTTATAGGGATATTGGATTTGATTTGGAATACGAATATATTCGGCCTTACATTGCAACCACTGGTGATCGCAAAATGACGGGTTTTAAATATCATCGAATTACCAATGAAGGAAGCTACAAGGAGGCTTATTGTCCTAAACAAGCCCTGGAAAAAGCCGCGGATCACGCGGGTAATTTCATGTTCAATCGCGAGCAGCAAATTGAGCATTTAAGTCATATATTGGGAAAACCGCCAATAGTGGTTGCGCCCTATGACGCAGAACTATTCGGGCATTGGTGGTATGAAGGGCCAGATTGGCTGAATTATTTAATTCGAAGAGCTGTATATGATCAAAACGTATTTGAGCTTATAACCCCATCAGGCTATTTGGGAAAATATACCCAAAACCAGGTATCGACTCCGTCTATTTCAAGTTGGGGGTTCAAAGGATTTCATGAGCATTGGTTGAGTCACAAAAATGACTGGATATACCGTCATTTACACAAGGCTACAGAACGGATGATCGAATTGGCAGGCCAATATTCGGAAGCCCATGGTTTAGTAGAGCGCACCCTAAATCAGGCAGCCAGAGAAATTTTATTAGCACAAAGTAGTGATTGGGCGTTTATAATGTTTGCTGAAACTATGGTAGAATATGCGATCAAAAGGACCAAGGGGCACCTACATCAATTTAACAGGTTGTATGATGCAATTAAAGCGGGGTCCATAGATGAGCGTTTTTTGATTTCTCTTGAGGAAAAAAATAATCTTTTTCCTGATATAAACTTTCGAGTATTTAGTTAAGTGTTTTTAGGTATTAGAAATTAGTTTTAACCTTTTTATTAACAATTTAGACCCCAAACTAGATTATGAAAATTCAAACTATTCACGATTATGTAGAAAGATTAGGAAATCTTGTTCGTGTGCAAGCGCGAAAATCAGGAAGTAGTCACGATCTGCAACCCGTTCAAGTAGAAGCGTTACATTATTTATCCATTTGTAATAAGTATTCTGATACTTTGTTGACGGTTGCAGAGTACTTAGGTTTGACAAAGGGCACCACTTCCCAAACGATAAAGGTTTTGGAGACAAGAGGTTTCCTGACTAAAAAACCTGATAAAAAAGACGGCCGCGTCGCTCACTTAAAGGTGACATCTAAGGGAAAACGATTTATTGATAAGGCTATTCCTGCTCCAGTTTTAAAAGAGGGACAAAAACTTATCTCATCTAAAAAACAAGATGATATCATTTCGAGCTTAAAGTTATTGTTAGATTCTTGTCAAAAAGGAAATAAATTGAAAACCTTTGGAAATTGTCATTCTTGCCGGCATTATTTGAAATCAGGAAAAAGCAATTACTGTCAGCTTTTTAATGAGCAGGTAACTAAGGAAGAAACCAATCAGATTTGTCGCGAGCATGAGTATGTTGTGAAAAAATAGTCTTTTAAGCCTCACCCACAAATAAAACTGGTTTTTTTTAAATAGTTTTATTTCTAGTTAAAAGAGCTTGTTTTCTTTATTTGCTAATTTGGGATGAAAGGCCGTTTTCTTTTTAAAACACCTTTTATGGGAATTTATTACTTTACTTCTCATGAATAGTAAAAGGCTAGCAAAGTTTAAAATGAATTGATTTGATGAAAGTTTGATCATTTGAGTTTTCATAGCATCGGAGATTTTCTGACCAAAAATGTGAGTAAATCTCCGTTGCTTTCAAATGTTATAAATTTTCTGGATCTAATTCTTAAGCTAATAATAAAGATACATACTTTTAAAACTAGAGGCAAAATTGATTAAGATTTATGGATATAGACGTCTTTACATAGATCTCTTTTTACTGAACCCTCCATTTATTACCAAAAATATCTAAATTTTTTGGAAGTTCATTGGCTTCACCTGCCTTTGGCCCTAGAATTCCTCTGATTTTAAGCTATAATTCTCAGTTTATTACTTACTCCAAAAAGCCATTTTTAAAATGAAAAAATATTTTGTTGTTATTTGTAACGGTTTATCAGATGAACCTTTTGCCGAAAAGGACAATCTTACTCCTCTACAAATGGCTGAAATACCAAATTTTGACAGGCTAGCCGCAGAGGGAAAATGTGGTTCTGTTCAAACCATTCCTGATGGAATGGCAGTAGGAGAAGATGTTTCTTACCTTTCTTTACTTGGGTTCGACTCTGAAAAATATCAAGCCGGTACTGGAAATTATTTAGCTCGAGCATTAGATCTTGAATTAAATGCCGGAGAAATAGCCCTTTGCTGTGATTTTGTGATTCTTCAATCCAGTCATAATGACATGATAATGAAGGATTATACTGCCGGTCAGATTTCTTCAGAAGTTGCCGAGTCGTTGTTGAGAGCTTTGGAGGAGCAAATTGTTGATGAGGATTTAACCTTTCACTATGGGGAGGGGCACCAGCATTTATTGGTTTTAAAACATTCTCCATTTAAGGGTAAATTAATTCCACCTAATGAATTAATTGGTGAAGGAATTAGGCAATATATGCCGCAAGGTTTAGAGTATAAAGATTTAGTTTATATAATGAACCAAGCGCAAATCATTTTGCATCATCATCCATACAATAAAAAAAGAGCACAAGATGGACAGGATGTCATCAATAGTATTTGGATTTGGGGAGATGGAGAAAAACTTTCGGAGCCATTACCTTCTTTTTTTAGTCGATTTGAAAAAAGAGGCTGTCTTATTACTGCCTCGTTTTTAATGAAAGGGCTTGGTAAAACTGTTGACTTAGAAGTTAAAACCGTTGAGCGAGGGACAGGTTATTTAAACTCAGATATTGGATCAAAAACTGAAATTGCCATCGAAGCATTAAAAGACCATGATGTAGTTTTCTTACATATTGCTGGAGGTGAACATGTTTCTTTGCAGGGTAATATTGACGATAAAATTCAAATGATAGAAGAAATTGATAAGGAAGTGCTAGGGCCAATATTGGAATTGATGGAAATAAGAAAGGATGTCAATTTGCTATTTGGTAGAGCCACACAGAAGCTCGGCTAATTTGATGAAATATAATAATGTTGCCGTTCCTTTTGTTGTTTACAACGTAGATAATAAATCGGATTCCATAGAAAAATTTGATGAAGAAATCTTGAAATCAGGTTCCATTCATTTTAAAAATGGAGCCTTATTGATTGAAGAATTTCTTAAAAATGCGATATGAGTACAAATTTAATTGTCCAAAAATACGGTGGAACTTCAGTTGGAAGTATTGACCGAATAAAAAAAGTTGCTGAACGAATTAAAGAAACCCGAGAGCTAGGCAATAATGTTTTGGTGGTCGTTTCAGCTATGGCTGGCGAAACTGATAAATTGCTCACCATGGCTCGAGAATTATCCGACCAACCCAAACGACGTGAGATTGACCTTTTACTTTCATCCGGAGAAAGAGTTTCCAGTGCCTTATTGTCCATTGCTTTGCATGAAATTGGATGCCCTGCAGTTGCATTGACGGGTCGCCAGATGGGTCTATTGACTGATAGTACCCATACCCGAGCAAGGATTAAAGAAATCAATTCAGGACGTGCCAAAAAAATCCTAGATGAAAATCATGTGGTGGTTTGTGCAGGTTTTCAGGGAGTTAATGAATTTGGGGATGTTACAACTTTGGGCCGAGGAGGGTCCGACACTTCGGCTGTCGCACTTGCTGTTTCACTTAATGCAGACCGATGTGAAATTTATACTGATGTAAAAGGAGTTTATACGGCTGATCCCAGAGTAGTGCCTAACGCGAGAAAATTAAATATGGTATCCTTTGATGAAATGCTGGAAATGGCGAGTTTAGGGGCAAAGGTTTTACAAATTCGTTGTGTTGAATTTGCAAAAAAGTATCATATGCCTCTCGTAGTTCGGTCTTCATATGAAGAAGATCAAGGTACCCAGATTTGTGAGGAGAATCTTAATATGGAACAACCTGTAGTATCTGGAATAATGTATGACAAGGATCAGTCAAAAATTACAATTAAAGGGGTTCCGGATCAGCCGGGAATTGCCGCTAAAATATTTGGAGCTCTTGCGGAAGCATCGATTTCGATAGATATGATAATTCAAAATGTGAGTGCCGAAGGTCATACAGATATTTCCTTTACTTTGCCGACTACATTTCTACAAGAAGCTTTAGAACTCATGAGCAATGCTGCCAATGAAGTGAAAGCGATGGAGGTTTCCGCAGATTCAGAAATTGTTAAAATCTCCGTTGTTGGGGCTGGAATGCGGAGTCATTCAGGGGTGGCCGCTAATATATTTAAAGTTCTTTCAGACGAATCAATTAATATTATTATGATAAGTACTTCGGAAATTCGTGTTTCTTGCATTATTGATAAAAAATACTTAGAACTTGCGGTTCGCGCACTTCATAAGGGATTTAATTTAGAAAATGACCCCGAACAATTTTCTGAACCCAGAAAAGCAACAAAACCCATAAAAACCCAAAAAGCGGGTTAAAAATGAGTTCAATAGAAATTTACGACACAACTCTACGAGATGGTTCTCAAGCCGAAGAAATATCTTTTACGGTTGAGGATAAAATCAGGATAGCTCATAAATTAGATGAAAACGGAATTCATTATATTGAAGGTGGATGGCCAGGGTCAAACCCTAGAGATATTGAGTTTTTTAAACGAGCCAGGCATTCCAAATTCAAACAATCACGCCTTGTTGCCTTTGGGAGCACGCGGTCCCCTAAAACTACTGCTGAAAACGACCCCAATTTAAGGCAGCTCATTGAAGCCGAAACCAAATCGATCACCATTTTTGGAAAAAGTTGGGACCTTCATGTCCATGAAGCTCTTTCTACAAGTTTAGAAGACAACTTGAAAATGGTTACGGACAGCATTCAATTTTTAAAAAAGCATACTTCGGAAGTTTTATTTGATGCGGAGCACTTTTTTGATGGTTATAAAAACAATCCTGATTATGCCCTAAGAGTAATCAAGGAGGCTGAGAATGCTGGCGCTGATTGGCTGATTCTTTGTGATACTAATGGGGGATCTATGCCTTGGGAGATTCATAGTATTTTTCAAACGATTAAAGATGCAACTAGCGTCAAAATGGGTATACATACTCATAATGATTCTGAGCTTGGAGTGGCCAATGCTTTAGCCGCGGTTCAAGCTGGTGCTGAGCAAGTCCAAGGGACCATTAATGGTTACGGAGAACGGTGTGGAAATTGTAATTTGGTTTCAGTTATTCCAAATTTAAAATTTAAAATGGGACTGAACTGTATAAATGAAATTCAAATTAAAGGACTAAAAGAATTATCATCCTTTGTTGATGAATTAGCAAATAGGGCTCATTGGAATCATCAGCCTTTTGTGGGGAAAAGTGCCTTTGCTCACAAGGGAGGAGTGCATGTGAGTGCTATCAGAAAAAACCGCGCGACTTACGAACACATTGATCCTGCTTTAGTAGGTAATCAAACTCGAATTTTGGTCTCTGATTTATCAGGGAAAAGTAACATAGTTTATAAAGCCCAGGAGTTTGGAATTGATGTAGATTCAAAAGATCCTAAAATTCAAAATTTATTAACGAGATTAAAAGAATCAGAAAATTTAGGATTTCAATTTGAGGGGGCCGAAGGTTCATTTGAATTGATGATGCGTGAAGCCATGGGTCAAAAAAAGCAACATTTCGAGTTTATTGGTTTTCGAGTGATAGTTGAAAAGCGAATGGAAGATGAAGAGCCGATTTCTGAAGCTACGGTTAAACTTAAGGTGAATGGAGTTCAAGAAATTTCTGCAGCAGAAGGAAATGGACCTGTGAATGCTTTGGATAAGGCCATTCGTAAGGCATTAATAAAATTTTATCCTGAATTGGAAGAAGTAAGCTTAATCGATTATAAGGTTAGAATATTAGATGAAAAAAAAGGAACGCGAGCAAAAACCCGTGTTCTATTAGAATCCGGTGATCACCACTCCAAATGGGGGACGGTAGGTGTTTCTCAAGATATCATTGAAGCAAGTTGGCAAGCATTAATTGATAGTTTGCAATATAAGCTCAATGCTTTTTCAAAAGGAAAGTCCCCGCTCAGTTAATTTAAGAATTTTCGTTAATAATAAAAACTTAGTTGATGGATAGAAAACTATTGATTTTTCGCGAAAAACTCTTACCATTGTAAAAGTGAAAACTTGAAAATGGGAGACCATGCAAGGCTTTTCTACTACCCCAATGGGGGAGATACCACACCAGCTCCCTCTAAAAATTTTACTGGTTGAAAGTAACGATGAAGATGCAAACTTACTTAAGGTGCTCTTAGGTCGTTTACAGAACCCCCCTTTTAGTTTGGAAATCGTTTCCACACTAAAGGAAGGAATAAAGTATTTAGAAACTGGCTCTATTGATTTAGTCATTTTAAATTTATTCCTTACGGACAGCCAAGGATTGGGAACTTTTAATGTTGTAAATCAAAAGTTTCCCAATGTTGCTCTTGTGGTTTTTAGCACTGATCATAATGAGGACCTCGCCATAAAAGTGATTCAAAAAGGCGCGCATGATTACTTGGTTAAAGAAAGTTTGGACTTGACTCATATGGTCCGTTCTATGCGTATTGCTTATGATAGTAAACAAACGAAAATGGCATTACGAGCCCAAGAAGATCAAATGCAATCGGTTTTGAACCATTCCTTTGATACAATTATTGCTTTTGATTTTAATGGAATTATTTTTTCGCTTAATCCATCGGGTGAAAAAACATTTGGATATAAAGCGGAAGAGGTCATAGGAAAACATATTAGTAAACTTATACCCAACCCGATTGCTAATGGCAATGAGTCAAATACTTCACTGGAACCTCTTTTCCCCAAAATAAACTTTGCGAAAAGTGACCAATTGGTTGAATTTATCGGCCAACATAAGAATGGGAATCGAATTTCATTGGAAGTTTCTTTTAATGAAATTTTTCAGAATGACCGTAAATTATTAATGGGTATTTTTAGAGATGTCACGGATCGAAAGTTGGCGCAAGAAAAGTTAATAAAAGCACAAAACGAATTAATACATGCAGGCAAATTAGCGATATTGGGTGAAATGTCGGCAGAAATAAGCCATGAATTAAACCAACCCTTAGAGGCTATACAGGCTTATATTGACAACATAAATTTTTTGCTGGAACAAAAAAGATACGAAGACGTACAAAATAACTTTGAAGCGGTTTGCGATCTTACACAAAGAGCAGGGAATATAATTGACAATATAAAAAATAGATTAAGTGACCAGTCATTTGTTCCAGAATCTGTTTCCGTGCAGGAAACTTTGGAATCAACGCTTTCTTTATTATCTTTGGGAAATCGACTAAAAGATGTTGTCGTGAAAAAAAACTTTCCAAAAGAAGAGTTGATTACTCAAGCAAATTCCCTAAAATTAGAGCAAGCATTTTTAAACTTAATCACAAATGCCTTAGATGCCATGGATGGGGAAAAAAATAAAATATTGACCCTATCTTTAAAAAGCAATAATAATGAAATTTTATTAAGCTTTAAAGATTCTGGCAAAGGTTTAAGTGAAAATGAACTTCCACATGTTTTTGAACCGTTTTTTACTACAAAAAACATCAAGAAAGGGTTGGGCTTGGGACTTTCAATTTCTTCAAATATAATTAAAGAATTTGAGGGTGCTATCGAGGTAAATAACAATTCCAATCGAGGGGCAGAGTTTATTGTCAAGCTACCTCTCCTACCTGAGCCTGTTAAAACAACTTAATGAGCGCGCAAGGCAAAGTCATTTTTGTAGATGACGAAAAGCATATCCGTCACTCCAGAAAACAGACCTTAGAGTTAGTGGGTTATGAGGTTTCCTGTTTCTCTAATCCTAAAGATGCATTGGCTATGATCTCACCCAGGTGGGCTGGCATCATTGTGACTGATATTAAAATGCCCGATATGGATGGGTTTGAATTTTTGCAACAGGTCATAATGATTGATAAAGAAATCCCAGTGGTTGTTATGACAGGGCACGGAGATGTACCAATGGCGGTGAAAGCGATGCGTTTGGGAGCCTATGATTTCATTGAGAAACCTTGTTCCTCAGAGCATTTTTTAGAGGCCATCAACCGCGCGATTGAAAAAAGAAAGTTGATTTTAGAGAATCGTATCCTTCGGTCAGAAATTGAATCTCAAAAATCTCCAGGAGTAAAGATTATTGGTAAATCTCCTGCTATCGAACAACTTAAGCAGGTTATAAGGAATGTTGCAGATTCTAACGTTGATGTGTTGATTCAAGGTGAAACGGGTACGGGTAAAGAGTTAATTGCACGTTACTTGCATGATCAAAGTAAAAGAAGTAAAAAAAGTTTTGTGCCTCTAAACTGTGGGGGGTTCCCGGAAACTATAATTGAAAGTGAACTTTTTGGTCATGAAGCTGGGGCTTTCACAGGAGCAGAAGCTCGCCGAATTGGTAAATTTGAGCATGCGGATGGTGGTACTATTTTTTTGGATGAAATTGAAAGTATGCCTCTCAATTTACAGGTAAAATTATTAAGAGTCATTCAAGAAAGAGTTGTTGAACGGTTAGGGTCAAATGAAATCATCCCAGTCGATATCCGCGTGGTTGCTGCTTCAAAGGTCGATCTTAAAGAGGCGAGCCAAAAAAATGAGTTTCGAGAAGATTTATTTTATAGATTAAATGTTGTTAAAGTAGATCTGCCTGCCTTGAGAGAACGTAGAGAAGATATTCCTCTTTTATTCCAGTTTTTTGTCGCGGAAGCATGTGACCGTTATAATTATGAAGTTCCAATTATTTCACGAGACACCATTCAAAATTTAATGCTCAGGTCCTGGGAAGGAAATGTTCGCGAATTAAAAAATGAAGCTGAAAGATTTGTATTAGGTATGTCATTGAAGACAATTAACGAGGGTGTGAATCTACCCAAGTTTACCCTAAGTCCGCAGCAGGAAAAAACATTAAGCCTGGCGACGCAAGTAGATATGTTTGAAAAAACCGCAATTGAGCAAGAATTAATTCGACAAAAAGGGGATATAAAAAAGACCTATACTGCTTTAGGTATTCCTAGGCAAACTTTATACGACAAAATGAATAAGTACGGACTTAAGCGTAAAGAATTTATTTAGCGCTGTTATTAGGCAAAAATTTTTTATGTGCATGGACTTTCGTTCCAGTTTTAAGAGTAATGTACGAATTTCCATATAATGAGTTTTTTTAACTTTCCTACCTCTATCAAAATCCTTAAAAAACCCTTCCTTAAAAGACTGCAAAATAATAGTTTTTGGCACTTTTTTTGCTTAATTGAAATGCACATTCCATTACAATTACAGAAAATTTGAATAAAATCAAGATTCAAATTTCTTGAAATACTGGGTAAAACAAAACATTGAAGGAGATTTCCATGGACGATATGTGGCCGATTATCAACGAGTTTTTGACGGAAAGCTACGAGAATCTTGATCAATTAGACCAAGATTTAGTAGAGTTAGAGGCCCATCCGGATGAACAAAGCTTACTGGCAAGTATATTCAGAACTATTCATACAATAAAAGGAACTTGCGGGTTTTTAGGATTTACCAAATTAGAATCTGTTGCCCATGTCGGAGAAAATCTTTTAAGTAAACTTCGAGATGGTGAATTGAGTATGACTCCTGCAATCGCAAGTGCACTTCTTTCAATGGTTGACGCAATTCGCCAGGTATTATCTTGCATTGAAAAAGATCAAAATGAAGGAGATGTGGATTATTCAGCTTTGGTGGAAACATTGACCCGACTCCAAGCCGGAGAAGATGTTGAGCTTGACGCGGTAACCCCCACCAAAAAATCCTCTGATAATCCAACCTCAGTCTCTGAAGAATCTAAAAATGATGATTTGGGAGTTGTTGTTTCGTCCGAAGAAAAAACAGAAAATGCTTCATCATCCGTTGCGGGTTCTTCAGGAAAATCTCCATTAGAACAGTTGGGTGGACATGTTTTTATAGAGTTAACAGTAGATATGCTCTACGACAAATTAACCAAAGATGAAAGAGTTAAGCAATTTTTTGAGGGATTAGATTTAGTTGTCCTTCGCCGACACATGCGAGAATTTCTAGTAGGTTCACTAAAAGAACCTTCAGAAGATCTAAGCTCGGAATTAAATGAATCTCATCAAACATTGGCGGAAAAGGGTTTTGTCGATTCCCACTTTGAAGTAGTAATGGAAAATTTGGGAGCGACACTCCAAGCATTGAATATGAAAGAAGAATTTGCAAGCTTGGTCACTGCCAAAGTTCTCTCAGTTAAGGATAAGTTTTTAAACAAAGGTGAGATGCAAAATGCTCCTTCTGAACAGCCAAATTCCTCAATGGTTGCCAGTGAGAGTGCCCAACCTAATCAGGAAGCTTCTAAGGAGGAACAACCACAACAAGAGATGCAGAAAGCGCCTGAAAATAATGAAAACTCTTCTCCCTCTACAAATGAATCCAAACCTTCAAACCCTGGTGCTCCTCCAAGTCGATCCTCTGAAAGTATTCGTGTCGATGTAGAAATGTTGGATTCGTTAATGAATTTGGTTGGGGAGCTTGTTCTTGCGCGAAATCAAATAATGCAGTTTACAGCAACTGAAAAGGATGCAACTTTTATTGCTACTACCCAACATCTTAATCAATTGACTACTGAGTTGCAGGAAGGGGTTATGAAAACTCGAATGCAACCCATTGGAAACATATGGAATAAGTTCCCTAGGGTGGTTAGAGATTTATCCCATTCTGTCAATAAACAGGTCCGTTTAGAAATGGAGGGAAAGGAAACGGAACTAGATAAAACACTAATTGAAGCGATCAAGGATCCTCTCACACACATTGTGCGTAACTCTGTGGATCATGGTATTGAATCGCCGGAGGCCCGGCAATCAAAAGGAAAAAATCCGGAAGGAGTATTAAAGCTTCGTGCTTACCATGAAGGAGGTCAGGTCAATATTGATATTATTGACGATGGAGGCGGCATTGATCCTGAAAAGATCCGCCAAAAAGCACTTTCAAAAAGTTTGATCACTCAACAACAATCCACAAAAATGAGTGATCGGGAAGTAGTGAATTTGATTTTTAACCCCGGTTTTTCCACCGCGGAAAAAGTGTCAAACATTTCCGGTCGTGGAGTAGGAATGGATGTAGTTAAAACCAATATTGAGAAAATTGGCGGAACCGTTGATATCCAAACTAAGGTGAATGAAGGTACCTCTCTAAAAGTAAAAATACCTCTCACTTTGGCTATTATTCCTGCCTTAGTGGTGAAATGTGGAGGGTGGCGTTATGCGATTCCGCAAGTGAGTTTAGTTGAATTAGTGAGATTAGAGGCTGACCAAGCTACCCAAGGTATTGAAGAGATACAAGGAGCTCCTGTTTATCGGCTTAGAGGTAATTTGCTTCCATTAGTCTATCTACACCAGGAGTTGGATGTTTCTCAGCAGTTAGAGGAAGCGGGTGTGATCAATATTGTAGTGCTCCAGGCAGACAAACGACAATTTGGTCTTGTAGTAGATGGAATTCTCGATACCGAAGAGATTGTCGTAAAACCTCTGAGTAAGCAATTAAAAGGGATTACTGCTTTTGCAGGCGCCACGATAATGGGTGATGGGAAAGTGGCTTTAATTTTAGATGTCATGGGCCTGGCTCAGAAAGCACGAGTTTTATCAGAAGCATCTCATGGACAAGCCGCTTCCGATGCAACCGAAAAATCGGATTCAAACAATGGAGAATTGCAAACTTTATTGATTTTCTCATTAGGACAAGAAGGGCGTATGGCAGTTCCACTTTCCATGGTAGCCCGCTTAGAAGAATTCAAGCGAGGTACTATAGAGCATTCGGGCGACCAGGATGTGGTTCAATATCGAGGTGAGATAATGCCGCTAATTTATTTATCTGATGTTTTTGGAGGAATGCGTCCTGAGACAGAAGAAATGCAAGTCATAGTTTATTCTGCACAAGGTCGGAGTGTAGGTGTTGTAGTCGGGGAAATCATTGATATTGTCGAAGAGATGGTTACAGTTAAACAAGGTTCTGGCGGACAAGGCGTATTGGGATCTGCAGTTGTCCATGGCAAAGTTACCGACTTATTGGATGTTGAAGGGGTTATTCGTTCAGCGGATCCCAGTTTTTACGATGAATCATTGATGGTGGGTTAAGGAGGAGATAAATGTCAAACACAACAAAGCAATATTGTACTTTCTATTTAGATAATCACTATTTTGGAATCGATGTATTGGATGTACAAGAAGTATTTCGTTTTCAAGAAATGACAGCAGTTCCTTTAGCCCCTAAAGTGATAAGAGGATTAATCAATCTTCGAGGCCAAATCATTACGGGAATTGATTTACGGCAACGGTTGGCTATGGAAGAAAATTCTGATGAAAACCCCCCTATGAATGTTGTGGTCCGTACCCAAGAAGATGTAGTGAGTTTATTGGTGGATGAAATTGGGGATGTAATGGAAATTTCTGATGATCATTATGAATCACCTCCTGATACTCTTGATGAAAAAATTCGAGAATTGATCACAGGTGTATATAAACTTGATGGGAAACTACTATTAGTATTAGATATCAACCGTGTTATGGATTTAAAAACAGCAATGGCAGCATAATGGGTTATTGAATCGTTTATTTACTGGAGAGCTAAGCCTTCAGTAAATAAAATTCTGTTAAAGAGCTGTTCTTAAAAAAGTATCCATTGAATCTCTATAAAGGGTTCTAACTTTTTTTGTTACTTTTAAATATTCTTCCATAAAAGAGTTTCCTTGTTCTTCGAAGTGATTCCCCGGAAAGCTTAACATTCTACCCAATACCCCCAAAGTTTCTTTATCTTTTGGGAGATAATTGGAATACCGCGGATTGAGTAGTCTTAAGGCGCATTCTAGATTCCGGAGAAAGTGATAATTTTTTCCAAGCTCTTCTCCCTGTTCGTAAGGCAAAATACCGTAAGATGATAAAATCTGAATTAGATGGAATACATTAGTCTCACGCAATTTAGGATAACGATGTCCATTCATCATTTGTAGAATTTGTACCAGGAATTCGATATCTGCAAGGCCTCCAAAACCTAATTTTACATTTTTCCCCTTCTTAACCTCTTGCCCGATTTCTTTTTCCATTCTTTCGCGTAATCTGGCAATTTCAATTAAGGAATCGTATTCGAATTTTTTGGGAAAACTAAATTCCTGAACAATTTCAATAAACTTTTTGCCGACATCGGGATTTCCCGCCACAAAGCGTGCCCGGGTCATTGCTTGTTGTTCCCAAATCTGTCCTCGATTTTTAAAATAATCTTTGTAACCATTTAAAGAAATTACAAGAGCTCCACGACTTCCTTCAGGTCTTAGATCGGTATCGATTTTGTAAGCAAGACCCTCAGAAGTCATTTCGGTAGAAAGTTGATATACGTTTTGAGCCAGAGAGGAGTACCAACTTACGATATCTCCTTCAATGTGATTTTTAAATTCTTCGTTTTCCTCATAAACAAATACGATGTCTAAATCAGAACCAAAATTTAATTCCTGACCGCCGAGTTTTCCTAAACCAATGATTGCAAATTGATGAGGAATGGGATCCAATGAATTTTGTAATGATTTATTTGTTAAAGCTAAACTCAAAACATTTTTCAAATAAATATCTGCCAAATTTGATAGATCTGCCAAAGTCTCTGGAAGTCCTGTTTCACCGATTAAATATTTTATTCCAATTCGCAATTCTTCACCGTTCTTAAATTTACGAAGAAAAACATTTTTATTATTTAATCCATCCAGTTTTTGTAATGCGTCGTCTAGATCTTTAGTCATTTCCTCCGGAGTTTTAAATCGGTAAATGGATCCTGGGTTAGACAATACATCAATTAAATAGGGTCGTTTTACCAGAAGTTGGGAAAGGACTTCACTTCCACCAAACAAAATTAATAATAATTCTAAGAATTTTTCATTTTCGTTAAACAAAGCTAAGAATGCATCTCTGGATTGACTGGCCTCCACAAACTTAACTAAATTCTCTATAGCAGAATTTGGGTTAGGCACATTTTTACAAATTTCTAAAAGTGTAGGAAGCATTGAGTAGAAGTCGCGAATACTTCGTTCACTGGGATGAGAAAACTTAGGGCCGTCGCGCAAACTTTGTAAGAATGAAAAAGTCCTTTTTGAATTATTAAAATTAAAATCTTTAAGCAATTCCGGGTCGAATCTGGATTCCAAATTTTTTTGAGCATCCCACTTCTGAAATGTATGGTCCGCGGCTTTCTGATCTTTGTCTTCTGAAAATAAATTAGCGAACATTTTTGCAACAAAATCGGTATGTCTTTCAAATTCTGTGTTCAGTGCTAATATTAGCGCTTCATTGGAAGAGTCATTTAAACCCATTTTTCTTGCCAACACTGCTAAATCAGTTTCATTTTTGGGTAAGTGGTACGTTTGTAATCCGAATGAAATTTGGACTCTGTTTTCTAGGTTTCTTAGAAATATATATGCTTCTTTTAATCCAAAATATTCCTCTTCGTTTAAGAATTCACGGTCTCTCAATTTTTTTAATACGTTCAAAGTATTTGCTTCTCGAAGCTGAATGTCTTGACCTCCAAATAAAAGCTGATAGGCTTGGACAATAAACTCGACTTCACGAATTCCTCCCGGACCGAGTTTTATATGGCCTTTCTCTAACTTTTTCTTTTTTAAATCTAGATCCACCTTTTTCTTTAGGCTTTTAATTTCTTCAATGGCATTGAAATCTAAACTTTTTCGATAAATGAAGGGACGAATCATTGTAAAAAACTCTTCTCCTAAATTTTCACTACCGGCTGAAACTCTAGCTTTGATTAGGGCTTGCCGTTCCCAAGTTCTTCCCCATGATTGATAATAAATTTCACAACTAGTCAGAGAATTTACAATTTCCCCACTTTTGCCTTCGGGTCGAAGATCGAGGTCTACACGAAAGACGTTACCTTCTGAAGTAATTTCATTAATGGTTTGTGTGACTAATCTTGCAAACTTGGTGTGGTACTCATGGTTACTGATAGAAGAGATAGATGGATTACCAGGATCCTGGGATTGGGTTTCTCCCATACTTGAACTATATATATAAATAAGGTCAATATCTGAGCTATAATTAAGTTCTCTTCCTCCAAGCTTTCCCATTGATAAAACTGTAAACTCTGATTCCAAAATTTCCCCATTTGGCCCTTCATAAAAGGGAGTTCCAAATTTCTTTTTTAAAACTTTTTCAGAATAATCGCAGGCAATTTGCAAACAAATATCGGCTAAATCAGATAGGTTCCCAACATTTTCCTTTAAGGTTACTAATCCCATTAAGTCACGTAAACCTATCCTTATGTATTCACGTTTTTTAAATTTTCTTAACAGGGATGGGATTTGTTCGTTTGAATAATTGACGCCAGCCATTTGGTAAAATTCACGATAAAGTACGTTTTTAGTTTTAGAAACAGTTAGCATTCCATCTTGGCTTAACCAATCAATATAAGATGGGTTGCTTAAGAGAGTATCAGTAAGGACTTGGCTTCCGGAAAATAGGGTTATTAGAGTTTTTAAGAATTCCGGAGAAAGAGTTAAAAGAGAGTATAAATGTTCTTTATCTACAATTTTTTCTGTAAGTCGGTCAAAGTTGTTTAAGGCCGTATCCGCCTTGTAAGAGTTTTTTAGGCTGGTAAAAAGTGAGGGGAAAAAAGTAGGGTATAAGTCTTTAAAATTTGCTTGGAGGTTTATTTTAGAAAAAATTTCCCAAGCCTTTTTCGGTTCATCAAGCTTGAGTTGGCGAAGAACTCCATCAAACCGTTCTTCCCAAGGTATTTTTTCAAAAATTAAATGAGGTAAGTCCGTAAGCTCAATCATGGGTTTCCTAAAACTGAACCCCAGTCAAATAAACTATAACCTCCCTGAAAATTCAGGGAGGTTATTTAAAATTAACAAAAGATTGTTTTACTAAGAATATGGATTAAGCATCATAATATAGGTAAAACTCATATGGATGCGGTCGTAGACGAATTTCATCCAACTCATTTTCCTGTTTATAGGAAATCCATCTGTCTACAACATCTTGAGTAAAAACATCTCCTTTTAAGAGAAATTCATGGTCTTCTTCCAAAGCACCTAAAGCTTCCTCAAGGGAACCGGGTAACCTTGGAATGTTAGCAAGTTCTTCAGGTCCCAAAGCATAAATGTCTTTATCCATGGGTTCACCAGGATCAATTTTGTTTTCAATGCCATCTAATCCTGCCATTAGCATTGCAGTGAAGGCCAGATAACCGTTACTGGTTGGATCCGGGAATCGACATTCGAGTCGTTTTGCTTTTGGACTTGGGGAATACATAGGAATTCTAACGGCTGCACTTCGATTTCGACTGCTATAAGCTAAATTAACAGGAGCCTCAAAACCTGGTACCAAACGTTTATAAGAGTTTGCTGTCGGGGCAACAAAAGCTGCCAAGGCCCGAGCATGCTTCAGTATTCCACCAATATAGTGTAATCCCATTTCACTAAAACCTGCATAACCATTTCCTGCAAATAAAGGATTGCCATCCTTCCAGATACTTTGATGAACATGCATTCCGGATCCATTATCTCCATAGATTGGCTTTGGCATAAAGGTGGCGGTTTTATTGTGTTGTCTTGCTACATTTTTTACGATGTATTTATACCACATCAAATTATCAGCACATTTTACAAGTGGAGAATAGCGCATATCAATTTCACATTGGCCACCGGAAGCAACTTCATGGTGATGACATTCCATTTCGATGCCTACTTTTTCCATTAGCAGAGTCATTTCTGTGCGTATATCTGCTAGACTATCACTTGGAGATACAGGAAAGTATCCTTCTTTATATCTTGGTTTATAGCCTAAGTTAGGACCTTCATCACGACCTGTATTCCAATTTCCTTCCTTAGAATCTACGTAATAGGCAGCCATATTGATATCGGATTCATATCGAACATCATCAAATACAAAAAACTCAGGTTCAGGACCAAAGAAAGCGGTATCACCAAGACCGGTAGACTTCAAATACGCTTCAGCTTTTTGTGCAATATTCCTGGGATCACGGGTATATTTTTCTTTTGTAATGGGGTCCACAATATTACAAATCATACTTAGAGTTGATACCTGGAAAAAGGGGTCCATAACAGCGGTTTTGCCATCAGGAATTACTAACATATCACTGGCATTAATTGCTTGCCAACCACGGATACTCGAACCATCAAAACCCAAGCCCTCTTCAAACATATGTTCTACAAGTTCACTGATAGGAACTGCAAAGTGTTGCCAGCTTCCAATGAGGTCCATAAATTTCAGGTCCACCATTTCCGCATTATTTTGTTTCGCAAAATCAATTACCTCTTTTGGTGTCATTAGACCCTCTCCTCCTTCTTTTTAGTTTGACCGTTTATCAAAGTTATTTAATTAAATTTATTTTCTAATTGAAGAAATGGGAAAACTGAATAAGCATTTGGTTTTAAATGGCGTTCTCACCGCGCTCACCCGTTCGAATTCGGATGGTATCCACCAAATCCGTAACAAAAATTTTTCCGTCCCCAATCCTACCGGTTTGAGCACTTTTCATGATTGCATTGATAACATCTTCCAAAAGTTCATCAGGAATGATAATTTCCAGCTTAATTTTGGGTAAAAAATCCACAACATATTCAGCACCACGGTAGAGCTCTGTGTGTCCCTTTTGACGACCAAAGCCTTTAACCTCACTGACAGTGATTCCTTTTATCCCGATTTCATTTAATTTGTCTTTCACTTCATCCAATTTGAATGGTTTAATAACCGCTTCCACTTTTTTCATGGGATTCCCTCATTTTTGTTCCGGCCATTAAATTTTTTCCAACTAATATGCCAGTACGGTGTTGGTACTTTTCATTAAAAAATAATCTTTAGGAAGTTGCCTTAAATCGCCAAGGCAAAACCCTACCATAATTTCCAAACATTACAAAGATTTTTGCAATTCGGAACTTAAGGTGCTGATCGTTTCATAATATAGAATCAATTTTCATGCCAATAAGAACGCATTTCTCCTTATTAACAATGAGAATCGGAGGCTTTTGATTTTAAGGGTTTAGATAAATTTCGGTTAATTATGTGACAAAATAGGAAAAAACTCAATCCTAATTATTGCCAAAAAAATCATCACTTTAAAAAACTCTGCCCGAAAATATAGCAACGATTATACTGAGCACTCTTCTGTAATTTTGCAAAGAATTTCCGTCAATTCGTTTTGCTTTTGCTCAATTATTAAAGAATCTGCTTTTGAGGGGAGTTTTATGGGAGGGGCAAACTTTACGGTGCACCGTGAAAATGGCAAAGGGAGTACAGAACGATCCCAACTTTTAAACTCATATTTGGGATGTGCGTCAAAGGTTATTGGAAAAACAGGTGCTCCCGTGATTCGGGAAAGTTGCATAGAGCCTACTTGTGCTTTATGTCTGGGACCTCGTGATCCATCGGCCACGATTCCCACCCCTAAATCTTTTTTCAGTAGCTTCACCATTTCCCTGGAACCTCCAAATGTATTTTTAAATGAAGAACCTCTAACAACTTTATAACCAAATAATTGGCAAAGCCTTGCTATTAGGTCTCCGTCATGGCTGGGGCTTACTAAAACCGTAAAATTTTTTAGATTTCGAAAATAGAAAAACAAGTAAAAAAGTCGGCTATGCCAAAACGCCAGGACGTATCGTCCAGGTTGGTTCCTAATTATTTTTTCAATTTCAGGGCTTAAATTTCTATGTCGTAATGTTAAATACCAAAGGTAGAGAATAAAATACAATAGGGGTGGAAGAATATAATTAAAGAGAAATCTTTTCATCAGAAGTTTGTTTAGGAAGATTTAAAGCTTTGATTATACTGTTTGCAATTCGGTCTAAAACTCCTGGTTGGCCAAGTGAACTTCGAACTTCTAATAATCGAGATCGAACCGATTTTGAGTTTTGGGGATCTAAAAGTACTTTTTTTGCTTCCTGAAAAATATTTTCAGGATTCACTTGTTCATTTAATAGTTCGGGAACTACATCCTCCTCCGCAACAATATTTATTAACCCAAACCGAGAGATATCAGTTAACATTCTTCCAATTCGATAGGTTATTGGGTGAACTCTATAAATTATAACCATTGGACAACCTAACATTCCTGCTTCCAAAGTGGCAGAACCTGAAGCCATTATCAGGAGATCACTGCAATTCATTACATCATAATTTCTACCTGACAATAGGGAAATATTGAGAGGATTATTGTTAAGTCGGTTCCGAATAATATTTATATCTATATTATCTGCCACGGGTAAGAGAAATTGACTGGTTGGTAACTGCTCTTTAATGCGCTTAGCCGCGCCTAGGATATCTTTTAAAAGGTAATTTATTTCACTCATCCGGCTACCCGGGAACAGCCCAATGATTGGCTCTTCTGGGTTTAATTTTAAATCGCGGATGGTTTCTTCTCGGGAAAGGGTGGGTTTGACGATATCAACAAAAGGGTGACCTAAAAACTCAACATCCATTCCAATGTCTTTATAAATTTTTTCTTCAAATGGAAGTATGACATACATTTTTTTCCCGGTTTCATAAATTGTATGAATTCGTCCCATTCGAGAGGCCCAAACTTGTGGGCTGATAAAATAAAAAACGGGGCAATTAAATTTTTTGCAATATTTGGCTAACCTTAAATTGAAAGCCGGGTAATTCACTAAAATGGCGCCAATGTATTTTTTCTTTTTTAATTCTTTAACCAATGTTCTAAATATTTTTATATGGTGCCAAAGAGTACTAAAAAATTCGAATAGGCCCATCCCTCCCATCCGATCAATGTTAAATAAAGTATCAACTCCGGCGGCCTGCATTTTACTTCCACCTACACCTTCAAATTCCAAAGCAGGATAATTTTTTTTTAGGGCTGTGACCAAGTTACCTCCATGCAAATCACCTGAGGCTTCTCCCGCCACAATTAATATTTTTTGTGCTGACATTGGCTGATAAGTTTATTAAACGGAAATAATGGAAAGCCCAGCACGATTCGCAATTTTGAGGACTTCTTCTCTATTTATTATCATGACTCTACCTGCTTCTAAAGCCAAAACCGAGGCTTTGCCATCTATTAATCCTTGGATAGTTTTTGTTCCAATTCCGGGACTATCGAAACGATAATCCTGATCAGTTCGGCTCACTTTGATCACCGTGCACTTACCTTTAGAAAACTGACAACCTCGCTCTATGGTCAAATCTGTACCTTCCACAGCTTCTACTGCGATTACAGATTTATTTTTGACAACAATAGTTTGGCCGATTTCCTGGTCTGCCATATATTTTGCAATGGGGAGTCCATACTCAATGTCTTCCATTTGTTTATCGGAAGGAGACTTTTTTGTGAGGATACCTTTTTCCGGATACAATTCTTTCATGAAATCCATTTGATCTAATACTTTAAACCCTCTTTTTTCGATTTCATCAATGATGTGCATCATTACCGTTTTGTCTTGGCTGGATTTTACGGCCATGAAAGCTTTTAAAGTTTCTAAGTCAAACATTTGGGGTTTAAATATCATTTTCTTTTCAACTTTCCCCATAATAAGTAACTTCTTAACATTCTCATTTGCAAAAGTTTTTACAATTTTTCCACCTTTTGCCATATTGATGTAATAGCTACTTTCAACAAAAGGTTGTAAATCTTTGTGAATATCCTCTGTGAGTCCTATTGAAATAATAGAAATTCCTTTTTCTTGAGCTTTTTTAACAAAATAAATTGGGATTTCTCCCGCTCCTGCGATCAATCCAATTTTGTTATTTATTTGATCTGTCATAACAATTCAACAATAAAAAAATTAATTTTCAGGTATACGGCTTTTCCCAGGGAGGGAGATTGGGTAAGAATTAAAAACAAGGTGATTAGGCGACCTCGGCTCGTTTTAAAGCATCTACAATTTCAAGTGCGATTTCTAAAGAATATAACTCTTTATCTACAGCTACCATTCTGGGAGAACCGTTTTTTGCACAATCTAGAAAATGTTGAAGCTCAAGTTTAAGAGGGTTTTCTTTATGAACAAAAATCCTCTCTACAAGGGACTCTTGTTTATAGCGAAGGGCATCCTTACTTAAAATATGTTCTGAAGAGGAATGACGATGTACATAAATTTCTTGGTCTGTGTAATCTAAAATTACATAGGAGTCTTTTTGAGTAACCGATAAAGTTCGGACTTTATTTTGGGAGGCCCGGCTAGCTACAATGTTAGCAAGGCATCCGTTTTCAAACTCTAATTGGACTGAAACTAAATCATCCTTTTCGGTAAAAACTGATTTGCCCATGACTTGCATACGAACCACCTTGCTTTGAATGAGGTTCAGTAAAATATCAATATCATGAATCATTATGTCCAAAACTACACCGTCGTCTTTCATGCGTTGCACAAATGGCCCCATTCGCTTGCACTCAACAAAAACAGGATCTGTTACTAATTTATCCAACTCCTGAACTGCGCCATTGAAACGTTCCACATGGCCAATATGCAAAGTAAGCCCTTTACTATTTGCTAAATTGAACAATTCTCGGGCTTGCTCCAGGTCATCGGTACAAGGTTTTTCTAATAAGACGTGAATTCCAGAAGTTAAAAATTCTTTAGCAATGGGATAGTGCATTTTTGTAGGAACCGCTATAACAACGGAATCTACTTTATCAAAAATATTGCGATAATCATTTTCAAATGGGATATCAAATCTTTGGGAAATATGGTTACAGCGGTTTTGATCAACATCTGCTACGCAAACAAGTTCGACATCTCTCATTTCACTGAGGGCACCTACATGATACTCGCCCATTTTCCCAATTCCTACCACTCCAATCTTAGAATTCTTCATTTACCAATAAACCCCCGTTCTGAATTCTTCATGAAGTCAATAAGGTATCTGATTTCCTCGCACATTTCAATTTCACTTTCAATTTTTTCGATTACTTGAGAATTATTCAATCCAGATTCCTTGATTATTTTAAAAGCACTTTTAATGGCGGATCGAACATTAGCTTTAATATTTCTTCGTCGCATACCTACAGAGTTAATGCTCAATAGCCGGGCGGGAGCCCCAGAAACCGTTGAATAAGGTAAAACATCTTGGTTTACACCGGACATTCCACCCACCATTGCGCTTTGGCCGATCCGAATAAACTGGTGTAAGCCTACCATTCCGGAAATAAAAGCATAATCATCAACCACGATGTGACCTGACAAACCAGTATAATTGACTACAACTACAAAGTTACCCACTTGGCAATCATGGGCGACGTGGGAATAGGCCATAAACATGCAGTTATCACCAATTAAAGTTTTGCCGTTTTCATTGCTGGAACGGTGGATAGTCACAAATTCGCGAACGGTAGTATTATCCCCTATTTGAACGGAGGAGGAAATATCTTTATCAAACCCTAAAATTTGTGGTTCTCCCCCAATAGATGCGCCCTGAAAAATTCGACAATTCTTTCCAATAACAGTGTTAGCTTCAATATTTACATGAGCGGCAATAGTTGTTCCATCCCCAATTTTGGCATAAGGCCCGATTAGGGTAAATGGAGCAATACTAACATTGTTTCCCAATTGAGCCGTATCATGAATAATAGCAGAATTCGAAATTTCCATTAGATGTACCGTCGTTGGGTTGCTAAATTAAAAATTTAGGAATATCCAGTGAGGATCAGTGGGACAAGCCACTGATAATAAAAATTTTTTTTTGATATTAAACTGGAATCGATAATAAATTCAAGCTTTTCCTAGTATGGCTTGCAAGGTTCCCTGGGTAGCTAACTCGTCATCAACAAAGGCTGAACCTTCAAAACGGAATAGTTCCCCTCTTTGTTTGATTTTTATTAATTCTAAGCGTAACACATCTCCAGGAACTACTGGCCTTCGAAATTTTACGCCATCCACTCCTGTGAACAAAATGGAGGGGATGCCCTTCTTTTTTCAAAATTCTAAGGGCCAATATACACGCCACTTGGGCTAAGGCTTCCACAATAAGGACACCCGGCATCACCGGATAATCCGGAAAATGACCTTGGAAAAAGGGTTCATTTAAAGTCACATTTTTTATTCCAACAATTCGTGTATCATCGTCACATTCGATCACTTTATCCACTAGTAAAAACGGAAATCTGTGGGGAATGATTTTTTGGATTTCGTTGACATCTAACATAATTATCCTCGTTAGAAAGGTTGCCGGATGGGAAATCGTCTATTTAGTTCACGTTATTTATATTTTTTATTATAAGCAGTAATGGCTTGACTTGTTAAATCCAATGCATCATCACTGTAAAAAAGTGCTTTTTTCTCTAATACCATAGTCATCTTCTTTTGTTTGCCCATTACTTTTAGGACTTTTAACATTTTTTCTAAAATTTTACTCATTACATCTTGACGCTTTTTCTCAAATTCTTCATTACGATCCTGAACATATCGTTCAAACTTTTTCTTTTCTTTTAAGAAACTTTCTTCTTTTTTCTTTTTTAATTCAGGTGTTAGAACGAAACCCTGTTTGTTGATTTGCTCAAGCATTTTTTTGATTTTCTCTTCACGAGCGGCAATGACAGCTTTTTCTTTTTGAAATTCACGGTTAAAATTAGCAATTCCCCTTTTGAACTCTTTCGTTCCAACAACAGCTTTTTCCATGTCTACAAATCCAATTTTGGTAAGAGCAAATGCTTGATGGGTATAAAAAAATCCTAACCCAAAAACCACAGAAAAAATTAATAGAAAACAACGTAATTTCATAAAAATTTTAATCATAATCTCTCTCAATTCTATTTAAGTTAAAATGCCTTTCCAGCAGAAAAGTGAAATTCTCCAGAGGACTCACCGGTTTGTCTGTCCAACTTGATTCCATAGGCTATTGAAATTGGTCCAAATGGACTGAAGAACCGCATCCCAATTCCAACACTTTCCCTCATATTGAAAAAATCAATAACTTCCTCTGTAGAGGAAAGATCCGCTCCGCTCCCAAAAACATTTCCGCGATCGTAAAATGTATAAAACAAGAATTGTTTGTTTAAAGGGTATTGGAGTTCCAAATTGATTAATAAAGAATGATCTCCTCCTAAGGGATCACCTGTTGAGGTTTTTGGACCTACTTGTCTTATTGTAAAACCACGTAAAGAGTTGGCTCCACCTAAAAAGTAATGTTCAAAAACAGGCATGATCTCACCACCATATCCCTGGCCATAGTTAATGGCAGCGTGAATAACTCCTACAAGCTTTTTGTTAAAAAACTTTGCTATTGGATGGTAAAAAGAGACTTCGTAACCTGCTTTGAAAAAATCAGATCCTCCTAAAATATTACCCGCAATCTCAAATCGTACCACATGCCTCCAACCCTGTGTAGGGTTAATAAAGTTATCCCGAGTATCACGGATGAAAGTTGGGCCGATTCGGCTGGTAGTCCGAGTTCCATTTGTTAATAATGGGGTTTGATTGGCAGGTAACACATCTGAAATTTCCACCCTTGAGAACCTGTATGTAAGTCCAATCCAATCTGTTTCAGAAAGGTTTTTACCAAACCGAACACCACCCCCACGGGATTCGCTATCAAAACTAAAAAAGTTAGACCGACTATTAAATGCATCAATCCCAAAGGATACTTCCGAATCAAATACTCTGGGATCTGTGAAATTTAAATCAAAGTTTGTTCTTCGGGAAGAAAGGTTGGTTGATAAATTCAATCTTTGTCCACGACCAAATAGGTTGTCTTGAGCAATTGAAGCATTGAATATTAAGTTTTCAACAGAACTAAACCCTATCCCAAAGGAAATAGAACCAGTAGGTCTTTCGGTTAGAACAGTGTCAATATCAATTAAATCCGGTTCCTGACCTCGATGGGTATCAATTTTTACATCTGCAAAATAGCCTAAGTTATTAATCCTTTGTTTTGTTCGTTTTAGTTTTTTACTGTCAAATAACTCGCCCTCTTTGATTCGAAATTCTCTTCGTATTACATTGTCCCGAGTTTTTAAATTTCCTAAAACATTGACTTTCCCAACATAAACCTTACTTCCTGGATCAATAACAATTTTTAAATCAACAAGACGCTTTTTATCATCAATTTTGCTGGTTGGATTCACATCTGCATAAGCGTACCCTTTTTGAGAATACAATTCTGTAACTGTTAGAATATCCTGTCTTAATTGAGAAACATTGTAGATGGCTTTCGGTTTCGTTTCTATTGATTTTAAAATTTCTTTATTTGAATAAGTTTTATCACCCTCGACTTCAATTTTACCTACGCGATATTGGTCCCCCTCTTCGATTCTAATAGTAATATAAATTTCTTTACTGGCACGATTGATTTCGATGGAAGGATCATGGACTCGAACTCGCAAAAAACCTCTATCTTGGTAGTAAGCTTCCAATCGTAAAATATCAAGCTTTAATATATCTTTTTTATATACCCCGGAGTCATTAAAAAAGGTGAGGAGGTTTTCTTCTTTAGTTTCCATTTGATCTTGCAGATCATCGGCCCGAACAAACTTATTGCCTAAAAATCGAATCTCTTCGATTTTAATTTTCTCACCTTCGTTTATATTGATAGTTATGTTAACCAAACCATCATTCGTGGTAGTTTTGTCAACTGCTATTTGAACCAAAAAATAAGCTTTTTCATGGTATTTGGCTTTTATTTTTTCTACGGTATCTTTAATTAAGTGATCATTAAAAGTGGCGCCACGACGGAGAGATATTTCCTCCAATAAATCCTTAGCTTCGAATAAATCATTACCAACGAACGTAATATCTCCGATTGAAGGGATTTCAACAACCCAGTAGGTTACTGAAACGCCTCCATCCTGGTCCTCCGTTTCAACATGAATATCTGAAAACTGGCCCAGTCTGTAAATCTCCTTAATATCTTTTCTAACGAGAATTCTTGAAAGGGGTTTTCCTACTTCTGTTTTGATGTAATAGAGGATAGTTTCTGAATCGACTCGTTGGTTTCCTTGGATACTTATAGATTTAACAATCATCCCGTCTTGCTGGCCCAATACAGGAGCCGTCCAACCTAGAACAAGAAAAAAGAATACTAAAAAAGTAGCCCACTCAGTTTTAATTCCTTTTAGGAAAGGAATAAATATTTTTGAATTAAATAAGGAAGTCAACTTTTACCAGGAGCAATTAAAGACAAAAAAAAAGTATCAAGCTCTAAGCCTTGAGAAGGCTTAAAGCTTAATACTTTAACCGTGCTTTTGTCAAAGGAATCCTTAATAAAAAGGACTCAAAAGTTTCAATCTTAAGAGACTGTATCGAGGGCGCTGGACTTTTCGTTAAAAGTCAATTCATCCCCATCCAGGGCAACCTCAATAATTCCACTTGATTTAAATCTGCCTTTTAGCATTTCGTCGGACAGAACATCTTCTAAATGCTTTTGAATAGCACGTTTAAGAGGCCGTGCTCCAAAATTTTTATCATAACCCTTCTCAGTCAGCCAATTTTTGGCTTCATCTGTAATATCGAGAGTTAACCCTTGTTGAATTAACTGCTCGTTAAGTTGTTGGATTTGGATATCTAAAATTTTGGTAACATTTTCCAGAGTCAATGGCTTGAATACCACTATATCGCTTAATCGATTTAGAAACTCTGGGTTGAAAGTCTTTCTTAAATCTTGTTTGAGGTCCTTTTCCATTTTATCGAAACTCATGTCCATATCATTATTATGGAATCCCAAAGAACCTTTATCCAACATTTTTGAGCTAATGTTAGATGTTAAAATGATCACGGTGTTTTTAAAGTCAATATTACGACCGTAGCTATCGGTTAATCTCCCGTCATCCATGATTTGGAGAAGTAAATGGAAAACATCAGGATTAGCTTTTTCAATTTCATCAAAAAGAACTACAGAATAAGGTTTTCTTCGAACTTTTTCGGTTAATTGGCCACCTTCTTCATACCCGACATAACCGGGAGGTGCACCTGTTAACCTCGAGACATTAAATTTTTCCATATATTCCGACATATCCAACCGAATTAATGCATCTCGTTCGCCGAATAAAAATTCAGCAAGTGCACCTGCCAATTCAGTTTTACCAACCCCAGTCGGCCCCAAAAAGAGAAATGTTCCAATGGGCCGGCGCATATCCTTTAAACCAGAACGGGATCGGCGAATTGCCTTTGTAATTGCCTCGATAGCCTCTTGCTGTCCAACTATCTTACCCGCAAGCTCCTCACCCATATTGAGCAAGCGTGAAGATTCCTTCTCTTCAATACGGTTTAACGGAATTCCAGTCATACTGGAAACGACAGAGGCAATATCTTCTTCCGTAATACAAGGTTCTTGTAACTGATTTTCTTCATCCCATTTTGCTTTTGCTTGATCCAGTTTTGAGCGGAGATCTTCTTCCTTATCTCTTAACTCAACCGCTTTTTCAAATTCTTGATTTTCGATTCTAATTTTCTTTTCTCGAACCAAAGAATCAATTTCACGTTGGATATTTTTCATTTCAGGAGATTGGGTTGCTTTACGTAACCGTACTCGCGAACCTGCTTCATCAATTACATCAATTGCTTTATCAGGTAAAAATCGATCACTAATGTATCTGTCAGCAAAACGAACCGCAGTTACGATAGCTTCATCCGTAATTTTTGCTTTATGGTGAACTTCATAAGGCACTTTCAGTCCACGAATAATTTCAATCGTTTCCTCTACGGAAGGAGGATTTACCACGATTGGTTGAAACCTCCGTTCAAGAGCGCCATTTTTTTCAATATATTTTCTATACTCTTCTAAAGTGGTAGCACCAATACATTGAATTTCTCCTCGCGATAATGCTGGTTTCAGCATATTGGATGCGTCTACTGAACCTTCTGCCGCACCGGCACCCACAAGGGTATGAAGTTCATCTATAAATAAGATTACGCTTTCGTTTTGGATGATTTCCTTCATGATTCCCTTCAACCGAGCTTCAAATTGACCGCGGTATTTAGTTCCAGCAATCAAGGAACCTAAATCTAAAGAAACCACACGCTTATCAAATAAGCTGTCAGGAACTTCCCGCTCTACAATAAGTTGGGCAAGACCTTCCACAATTGCTGTTTTACCTACGCCGGGTTCGCCAATCAATACGGGGTTATTTTTTGTGCGGCGACTCAGAATCTGAATAACTCTTTCAATCTCTTTACTACGACCAATAATTGGATCTAACTTTCCAGCTAAAGCCATTTGGGTTAAATCGCGACTGAATTCATCAAGGGTAGGTGTTTTACCAGCTTCCCGAGTGGTTTCCCCAGGTTCTTTAAACATTTCAACAAGTTTTTCTTTTACATCGTCGAAATACATGCCAAAACTATTTAATACGCGGCAAGCCACTCCTTCTTTTTCTTTTAGCAACCCAAGCAGCAAATGCTCAGTTCCAATGTAGTTATGGTTAAGGGAACGCGCTTCTTCGACCGCAAATTCGAGCACCTTTTTGGCTCTTGAGGTAAAAGGAATATCTCCTATCACTAAGGAGTTTGAACTGCGCGGGAGATTTTTCTCTAATTCTTGTTTAATTTGGCTTAAATCCACCCCAGATTTTTGAAGTAGTGCGACGGCAATACCCCCTCCATCTTTAATGACCCCTTGGAGGATGTGTTCCGTTCCCAGATACTCATGTCGATATAATTCCGCTTCTTCTCGGGCTAAAATGATGACTCGGCGTGCTCTTTCTGTAAATCGCTTAAACATATTCTGTAGATTCCCTAGAAGTCTATTCTTAATAAAAGGCTAAAATAAAGATTTTTCAAACACTTCTTCGATTCGAAGAAAATTTTTTTAGCGTAGTTTCCTTATTGCATTTTAGCAAACAGGAGGGATATTACAAGTTTTAAATTTGTTATATTGAAAGGGTTGTAAGTTATTAAGAAATAACCATTTATGTGATTATTTGTGATCCCGAAAATTGCGGTTTTTTGCTCTTTGAAAGACATTATAAAACCTTTACATATACATTTTTTGAGCGGAGCGGTAATGAGTTTACGGCTGGATGAAAAATACATTATCCGATTTTGCTAACAACCTCTCCTAAAAATAACCGGCCTCCGGATGAAAACAAACCAGAGCCGCTGTGGTACTTGGAGGATCAAATTCATTAGCCTCTGTAAGGGAGATTCCCAAATCCTGCGGCTGGAGAATTTCGTAAATCACACGATTATTAACTAAATCCTCTAAGGAAGGATACCCTGGACTGTAGCGGTTCCCTTTATCATCTTTTTTTCTGCCCGTTCGCACTTTCAGTAATTGATGTATATACTCCGCAAAATCTTCTGCCACTCTATCTCCTAAGCCTTGTAAATACAGAGCCGATTCGGTGTCATTTTCTTTTTTAAAAGCGTCCACTGCTTTTTCTAAACTTTGGCCTGCGGTCGTGATTTGTAACCCAACAACATCCATAATTCCCGAGTCTTTGGAATGGAAGTACTGGGCCACAGAAAAAATATCTTTTTTGCCCTGACCCACACAAACGTTGAAATTGATACGCTTCAGCTCTTGGTCCGGTCGATTAGGGTCGTAAATAACTAAATCATCTCCATCGGATTGCGCAGGCAATAAAGCAAACCGAGCTTTTGGAATTATCCAACTATTGGCTTGAGACTTTTCAAGCCACTCTTTTTGAAGTTCCTTTAATTGCTCAAGTTTAACTCCCTTTTTGGCCCAGGAAGATTTTTTCCCAAATTTCCAATTCAGTGAATACAGACTTTTGGTATCGATAGAGGAAGCTAATTTATCTAACTTAAATTCTATTTTATGGACTCCGTAACCATTTTGCCGAACCTGATATTTTTTGAAATTTACTTTCCTTCTTTTTAATGTAGAAAGCAGTTTCTTTTTATCTTCTTCTATTCCTTTGGCTCGTTGGTAACTATGAATTAGTTTTTCGCGATTCTTATCTAATACTAAAGATTTTTGTTGTTTGTCAGACAAGGAGTTCATGGTGTTTACTCCATCCATACCGCTTTCACAGTAAAAAATATTTGGAATAATATTTTCCAAATCATCTTGTCCATGCATTGCAACATAACCAGCATGCCGATCATTGACCGGAGCCCCGCCAATTAGTATTGGAATTTCGTATTCTTGTTCTTTAAGCATGCGTGCAACTGTGATCATATGATTTGATGTCTGAACTAAAAGCGCGCTCATTCCAATAGCGTCGGCTTTTTCTTTGCGCGCGGTTTCAACGAAGTTTTCTAGGGGTACTTGAACTCCCAAGTCCACAGCTCGATAACCATAATTTTCCAATAAAGTTTTAGCTAGGTCCTTACCGATGCTGTGAACATCCTGGTACACGGTGCCAATTACCACCGTGCCTTTATAGTCAATAGCTGCTCCTGGCTCAACGCCGCTTTGATGTCGCATATACGCTTCTAAAAACCCCATCACGTTACGCATTACATCGGCACTTTTTAGTAAATGCGGCAAGCTGACTTCGCCTCGGCCAAATCCATCGCCAAGTTCCCGCATAGTTTTCATTAGGTAATCGCTAATGAAACTCAGTGGTTCATGTTTGTCGATCACCTGGGTTGCTTGTAAAACAATTTTATCGTGGTATGTGTATACCAATCCATTTTTCTCAATTGTTCCTTCAGACTTTTCTTTAACGCCATCTAAAATTTTTCTGCAAATACTTTCCTCTAATTCCAGGGCATTGTAGTCAAATTTTTTCGAGACTTTTCCGGTTTTCTTTTTAAGGGCAACTTCTTCCAGTTTTTCAAATGCCTCCATATCATGATCTAGAATTACTTTTTTTGCTAATTCCACATCTTCAGGAGGCAGGCTTTCCACTGGAACATAATGATTGGGATTTAATATGGCGCAATCCAATCCCCTTTGACGGGCTTCATCCAAAAAGACACTGGTTAAGACTTTGCGCATATAAGGTTTTTGAGCCAAACCTGCTGTTAAGTTTCCTACTCCTATGCTGGTTTTTAAATCAGGATGAATAGATTTTATTCTAGGCAAACTGTCCAATGCTTCTTTGCAAAAATTCATTCCTTCTTTCGACTCGCTCCCAATTGGATAAGCATTTATGTCTACTAATATTTGATCTGGCGTGACCCCATGTTTGTCCAGAGATTGTTGAACGATTTCGTTGGCCAATTGGTATTTTTCATCTGCAGTAATCGCAGGGCCCTCAGGCCCATTTACTAATGCAATGTAAACCGGATGGTGGTCCTTGGTGGTTGATAAGACCGCGTCAAGTTTAGATTCACCAGGACGGTATTCCTCTAAGCTGATTGAATTAATAATAGGGCGACCGGGATAGGTTGTTAAACCTTCTTCCAAGGCTTCTACGGAGAATGAATCTATACACATAGTTGCTTTAAAATCGCTGGTTAGATCATGGATAACTTTAGGAAGAATTTTTTCGGTTTCTACAATATTACTATCCATGCATACGTCAATAATTTCCATTCCTAAATCGGCGACTTGCTCGTGGACTACTTCTTCGAGTACATCCAGCTTTATACCTTCATCCTGTTCAATAGCATCCCGCACTTTTTTACTACCACGAACATTTAAACGTTCTCCAATACAAATCAATCCATCTTTGCTATCTAGGACCGCAACTTCTTGTGGGCCAGAAATATAGGTTCTATTATCTGTTTCACGGGGTTTAGGTGCTGCATTTCCTATCATCTCTCGTAAGGCTCGAATATGATCGGGTCGTGTTCCACAGCAGCCGCCAACTATAGACACTCCATATTCTTTAACAAAAGATTCCATAATATTAGCCATTTCTTTTGGCTCTAATTTATAACAAGTTTGTCCATCCTCTGAGACAGGTTGACCTGCATTAGGAATCACAGAAATAGGATGCGGGCAAATTTGGTTGAGCCGTTTCACTGTGTCGACTAACTCTAATGGCCCCACATTGCAGTTCATGCCAAAGGCAGAGATCCCCATTCCCGCTATTGCTGTATAGGCAGCATGAATATCTGTGTTAAAAATTTGCATTTTAGAAAAAGTATCTACGGTTACTTGCGCAATCACAGGCAAAAATTTATTTTTCTTTTTAAAAGCTTTCCGCGCCCCAATGAGAGAGGCCTTGGTTTCAAGAATATCTTGTTGAGTTTCAAACAATATTAAATCTGCTCCGCCATCAATTAATCCTTCAATTTGTACCTGATTATTTTCAACAATTTGATTGAAAGTGGCTTGCGCTAAGTTAGCTTGTGTGCTGGAAATTACATAGTTGGAAGGACCCACGGAACCGGCAACAAACAAAGGACGTCCATCATAATCATTGGAACTTTTATATCTTTCAATAGCTCGGCACCCTACCTCACAACCAAAACGACTCATTTGATAGGCAATGGCATTTAAGTCCCCCTGCTTTAAATCTAAGCCATTAGGAATAGCTGACATTTTTCCGGAGTCGATTTGATTCCAATCAAATTCCTTGAGGCGCAAAGGGGAAGCCCCAAACGTGTTGGTCTCAATGATATTTGCCCCTGCCTGCAAATACTCCCAATGAATATTCTCTATATCTTCTGGCCGAGAAAAAAGTAACAAGTCGGTCATCATTCGAAAAAGAGAGCCACCGAAATCTTCATCGGTCACATCTAAATTTTGCACCATGGTGCCCATGGCTCCATCAAGCAGTAATACTTTTTGTTTTAAAATGTCTTCAAATTTCATTTTTTAGGTAAAAAATTAATAGGAGTTGGATAATTTTATTCTGTTTTATGTTCCCGATTTTGATGAAAAACACGAGGAAAAGGTTTAAATTCAATGTAAATTGGAAGTAATATTTTTATTTTATGGGATATTAATATAATAACCTATTTCTGATTTTAAACTATAAATTTATGATCTATTTAAAAAGTTTTGGTCTAACTCTAATTATAATTTTCGGTTTTTTAAAGGGTTCTCTTTTGGGTGAAACCAAACATATTGTATCGTCTATTGAAGATATGCGACTGGAGCATCCAAAGGATATACAAATTAACATATTTGCCAACCATGTGCCTAGCGCCCGTCATATGGCTTTTGATGACCAGGGAATTTTATTTATTTCTCAAACAAGACAAGGAAATGTTGTAGCCCTGCCGGACCAAAATCGGAATGGAAAGGCAGATAAAATTGTCACAATCCTAAAAGACCGAAACTTGCCCCATGGGATAGCTTTTGTGCAAATCGAAAAAGACTATTTTCTGTATATTGCTGAGGAAGATCAAGTGGTCCGTTTTAAGCGTATTGCAAAACCGTTTCAATATGGTGAGCCGCAAGCTGTTATTTCCGGGATTCCAACGGGGGGACATTTTACCCGGACAATTAAAATTAAAAACGACAAACTTTACCTTTCGGTGGGTTCTTCTTGTAACGTTTGTATTGAAGATAGTCGGTTACGTGCTGCGATCTCGCGTTATAACTTGGATGGTACTCATCATGAGATATTTGCCGAAGGACTCCGAAACTCTGTCGGTATTGAGTTTTCTCCGTACTCAGGGGAACTGTGGGGAGTTAATAACGGCCGTGATTGGCAAGGCGACGACCATCCACGCGAGGAGTTGAATATTATAAAAAAGGGTAGACATTATGGTTGGCCTTATTGTCATGAAAATCATATGCCCGATCCTGAATTTGGGAGAATAATGGATTGTAAAATGACGGAACCCCCCGCCTATACTTTTACGGCGCATATGGCGCCTTTAGGTCTAGAATTTTATCAAAAAGGAAATTTGCCGAAGAAATATAAGAACAGTTTATTCATTGCTTTTCATGGTTCTTGGAATCGCTCTCAGCCTGCTGGTTATAAAGTTGTAAGGGTAATTCTCGATCAAACAGGAAATATTTTATCGCATGAAGATTTTATTTCGGGATGGCTCCGTCCCAATGGAAAAAAGGACGGCCGTCCAGTGGACATTCAGCTTTCACCCCAGGGGGACTTGTATCTATCAGATGACTATGCGGGGGTAGTTTATAAAATTACCTCAGCTCTTTTGAAGAAAAAATCCCATTAAGCTTAGGATGAGGTGATAAAGAAACTTAGTAGGGGCTAGACCACTAAAACTAAGGTCGCCCCCGCCAAGTATTTTTTAATGACCTGAATGCACATTACTGATTTTTTTTCTTTGATCATCGGTTAATAATTTTAATAAGTTGATTTTTGCTTCAATCATCGTTCGAATTTTTTCTGTTTTTATTTTAACGATCTTTTCTCCTACACTTCTAATTTGAGATTCGTCTACATTCCCTGAATGAACCAATTTATCTAATTCCATATGAGCAATAGTATGATCTGCCCGGAGTTGGATATTCGTCTTGGCAAAGGAAAACTTCATTTCTTTAATTTTTTCGACTTGGTTCTCATCTAATCCGAGTTTCTTTGAAAACTTTAATATATGGCTGAATGGGTTGGTTTTGCCATGGCTTTTATGATGGCCCCTGTGACCACTATGTTTTCCGTGACTTCCACCTTTATAACCATGTCCACTATAACCGTGTTTATTGGAGCCGTGTTTTGAATAGCTACCTGAGGGTTTGCCATGACCTGGTTTATGAGGGTATCCTTTAGCGCCATGGGAGTAACCATGAGGACTGTGGTGGCCGGATTTATATCCCTTCCCGGTTTTGTATTTTGAGCCTTCTTTCTTTTTTATATCAGGATGTTCAGGAGGTTTGCTTTTGCTTCCCTCTTTCATTTTGGATGAAGAAGATTTTCCGGGATCCTCAAGAGAAGGATGAACATAACTTCCTGAGGTTTCTGCATAAACAATAGACGGTGCGGCTGATAACCAGGCAAAAGCACTTATAAATGAAAAGATAAGGAATAGTTTTTTGCTCCAGGTAATTTTCATAGTGATTTCCTTTCCTAATATATCCCTCAATTTGCTGCTTAATTAAACTTGGAGTTAGGAATGCGAGCTCAATAAGGGGATTTCCGGTTTGAAACGCAAAGATTTATTTGAAAAACTGGCACGCCCGGCAGGATTCGAACCTGCGACCTACGGATTCGAAGTCCGGCACTCTATCCAGCTGAGCTACGGGCGCATGTTTATTTATCAATCAGTTATAAACAATATCGTTATATTTTATAAATGACTCTAAGGTAAGGGTTTGAAATTTATTTTTAAAGAATATCAAAAATTTTGTTTAAACAATATATCAAAATTAAATGGTCTTTTCCCAAAAAACCAGAAATGTTTAAAATAAAAAAATACATTTGGAAATCATCAGAAGATTTTATCTATTATTCGGCATCATTTGGTGAATAAAAATCAGCAGAGATTTTTTCAGGACGGGAATTTAAAAGCTTCATTTAATTTTCATGGTTTTGTAAAACTAATTGGGTTGAAAAAATAACTGTTATTTTTGGCTTTGAATTCAATTATTAGCTGTAAGTTAACCATGTTTTTAAAAAAAACAAACTTTTAGAATTTTGATAAATCTATATTGAAGTCTGGATTAATAATTTATCCATTATGACAAAATATTTCGTATGAATTACAATGCGCGATTTTTTTATTTTGTAAGAAACAGTTTTATTTGAAAAACTGGTTCCATGGCACGAGCAATAGATTTAGGAGAAAAGGTTAGGGGGGATGAAATTAATTCAATTAATTAAAGTATTTGAAAAAAGGTTTAATGTAGGAAAATTGTTGTAAGGAAATTTGGGGTGAGCGACGGGATTTGAACCCGCGACCGCTGGAGCCACAATCCAGAGCTCTACCGACTGAGCTACGCCCACCGTTATATTGGTTGAGCCGTGCAGTTTAAACTATCTGGGGATGATTTGTAAAAGAAAATATTTTTGCTCTATTCACTTAAGCAAAAAATCCTAAATTACGCTCCAACTCAATACAATTTCTTTTTAATCAAATCTACTTAATGACTCGAAGGTGGCTTCGGTCACGTTTTGGTTTGTTGGATGCCTCTGAGGATTTTATAGATTTGCTGGGTGCTTTAGCAGCTTTTGAGGCAGTTTGGGTGGTTTTAGTTTTTTGTAAATGTTCCATAAGGTCGATATCTTGAGGAACGCTTTCTTCCCAGACCTGGCCTTTTTGAGTGGAAGGCTCATAAATAGCCCAGATTGCATCGAAAGGAATAATGCACTTATGGGGTCGGCCGGCAAAGGATAGAGTAGCATAGATTCCATCCTCATCTATTTCGATGGGTCGTCTAAAATTCAGGTTAAAAATTAGATTTAGAATAGGATTATTTTGGTGAGATTTAGGTACGTCGACCATCGAATTTCTTGCATCCAGGCAAACCATCGCATCTCCTTCGCCCAGTAAAAGATGTAGAAAATCATATTTTTCTTTTTTTATATCACTCATATCAATACCTTAACATAAAACAGTGGCTCCTAAAAGCCATTCAATGTTAACATGCACGGCAATTCTTATTAGCTAAAAAAGATTAATATTTGTTACTATCGTCTGAACTAAATAGTTGAGAGGATTTTGCATTTTTTTATTTCTAACAGAATTTTCTGCGAAAAAACCGCTCTCTATTGGATGGGAATTGGAAATTATTGTAACGGATTGTTTGCTATTGGAGAGAAGGTTCATTCGCTTGCCAAAAAAGCCTAGAAATTTTTGGATGTGAAATATTCACAGGTGTGAAGGCAAACTACTAATGTTTTTATTGAATTGAAATCCTCTTAAATAAATAAGGATGGGTGAGAAAGCATGAGCAAAATAGGTATTCTGAAATTCGGTTTTTTTCTTGGGGTTTTTTTAATGATCGGGTTGGCCGAAGCACAAGATGTTCGCACACGAGAAGTTTTACCAAACATTTATACGGTAGTTTCCTCTTCAACGGATTCTGCAAATTCTACTTTCGTGGTTACTAAGGAAGGCGTAATCGTAATTGACCCCGGTGAGGCTAAAAGTGATTCAAAAGGACTCAAGGCCCGAATCCATGAAATAACCCAACAACCAGTAGTTTTTTTAATAAATTCTCATTTTCATCCCGAAAATCTTTCAGGAAATTCAGAATTTCCAGATACGAAGATTATTGTTGCACACTCAGCCACGCAAAAAACATTATTGAGGCTATTAGCGGCCAAACAAATTAAAATACGTGTTCCCAATGCGATTTTTCAAACGGGTATGGAAGTTGCTTTAGGTGGGCATCGTTTACAATTAAAACACCATGGACCCGGGCACACAAAAGGAGATTTGTATGTTTATTTGCCCTCCTGGCGAATAATCATCACCGGAGGGTTAGTTTATAACCAGATTATTCCAGATTTAAAAGATGCCTATATTGATTTGTGGATTGAGACCCTTATCGAAATGGAAGATTTAGATGCTGAAATCATTGTTCCTGGCCATGGTAAACCAGGAAATAAACCCTTAGTAACTCAAACCAAACATTACTTAATGCGACTTCGGGATTGGGTGAAAGAGGGATTGGAAATGGGGTTAAAATTGCCTCAGGTAATAGAAACAACCAAGCAAAAGATTCAGCAAAAATACGGTGATTGGGCAAAGCAAGACCGCATTGAAGACAACATTATTCGTGCATTTTTCGAATACAGTGCAAAAAAAGGAACGTGATTCAAAACTATACGAAGTTGAGTCCTCTAAAGTACTTTAAAAATCGACTCCCTTTTTTGTCCAGTAATCTCTGAGGTTAGTGTCCTGGTTCAGGATTGTATCCAGGTAAGTATGGCCACCCGGAATCATGGGAATTACATGCCCGTGACTTTTGTCATTGTAGGGATACTTGACGTCTAATACATAAGGGCCTTTATGTTTTAGCATTCGTTTAAGAGCCGGGAGAACTTCTTCTGGCTTGCTAATACTTTCCCCTTTAATGCCAAAAGCGTCAGCAATTTCAGAAAAGTTGGCATCTCCAATAAAAGTATGACCTCGCAAAGATTTATAAAACCGATCTTCCCATTGAGCTACCATACCTAAATGTGCGTTGTTTAAGACAACATTTTTTACTGGGATGTTTTCGATTTTTAAAGTTTGTAATTCTTGAATGTTCATTAAAAATGAACCATCCCCTTCAAAGTTAATGACCTGCCGATCCGGAAAGGCGACTTGGGCTCCCATCGCAGCAGGAAGTCCGTAACCCATAGAACCTAGCCCAGAGGAGCAAAGCCAGGTTCGGGGTGTATGGAACCGCCAAAATTGAGCTGCCCACATTTGATGTTGTCCTACGCCAACGGAAACAATGGAATCTTTTTCAGCAAGTTTTTGTAACTCTGCTATCACATGCTGAGGAACAATTGCTTTGTCATTTAATTGGTAGGTCAGGGGAAACTCTTTTTTCCATTTTTGAATTTGTTTGACCCAAGGTCCTGTATGCTCTTGGGGTGTTACCAATTCGTTCATCATCTTCAGGGCTTGTTTGACATCTCCCTGAATAGGAACGTCGATGGCTATATTCTTGTTGATTTCTGAGGGATCAATATCTACATGGATGAATTTAGCTCCTTTGCAGAATTCGGAGAGTTTACCTGTGACACGGTCATCAAACCGAACCCCTAAAGCAAGAACCAAATCTGCTTGGTTAATTGCAATATTTGCATAAACGGCTCCATGCATTCCCAGCATATGTAATGACAGGGGATCGTCCATCGGAAAAGACCCCAATCCCATAACGGTATTGGTGATAGGAATTCCCGTTTTCTTAACAAACTTTCTCAACTCGTCAGAAGCTTCAGCCGCTAAAATTCCTCCTCCGGCATATATAACGGGTCGTTTGGCTTCTTTAATAAAATGGACTGCTTTTTTAATTTGCTGGCTCGATGGCTTCAAATTGGGTTTGTAGCCAGGGATATCTAAAGAAACATTAAAGTTGGGTATGGCTTCTTGTTGTTGAATATTTTTGGGAATATCAATTAAAACCGGTCCCGGTCGTCCTGTGCTGGCAACATGAAAGGCTTCCTTCACCATTCGTGGAATATCATTAATATCCTGGACCAAATAACTATGCTTGACCATTGGAAAAGTTGCACCCACCACGTCGGCTTCCTGAAAGGCATCACTACCCATAACGACGGTGGGTACCTGACCTGTAATAGCAACTATGGGAATAGAATCTAATTTCGCATCCATTATCCCTGTAAGTAAATTTGTTGCACCTGGACCTGATGTTGCTAAACAAACACCGGGGCGCCCTGTGGCTCGAGCGTATCCACCCGCTGCAAAAGACCCTCCTTGCTCGTGTCTGGGTAATACATGTCTAATTTTTTTGCTTAAGGTGAGCGCTTGATGGATTTCCATTGAGGCACCACCAGGATAACCAAATATGGTATCTACGCCTTCATTTTCTAAACTTTGGACCAGGATTTCCCGGCCCTTCATCGGTTTTTGTGAAGACTTTTTGGCTTTATCAATACTGATTATTTTCTTTGCAGTGGTTTGCTTGCGGGACATGGTTATGATGCTATTTTAAAGAGTTATTAAAAAAACATATATTATATACTTGGGGATGTCAAACTGAAAGCTTAATACCTAAATACGAGTTTGATAATTCTAAATTTTTGTTTGTGGCTTGTGAAGTTTTTTTAATGGTTGAACCAGGGCAGGGCACTAATTAAACAGGATTTCAAATTTAAAAAAATTTGCTTTAAAAGTTTGTTGTTCTATTTTTCGATTTTAATGCTTTCAAGAATTTGTTGAAAATAATTTTCTAAAACATCCGAGCCTTCACCGGGGCCAGACATGCTTATCAGAAACATATAAGACCCACGAGGAATTATCCACATTCGAGATAGTGTAGGAAACTGTTGTCCTTCTTGATTTGCCACAGTATACCGAGCCCTCATATAAGCGGCTGGGAGCCCGCTGATTTCGGTCTCTTGAACTTCATGGATTAAATGAAAATCTGAAAATGCCCGCTCCATTGCTTTCACTGAAAAATTAAGAACTTTCATTGCAGGCATTCCTTGCAGAGGGCCTAAAGGCCTAAGAATAACTTGAACGCTCGGATTGAGATTTTCATAGGGTTCTGGGTAGCGTGTGAAGGCTACTAAAGGCGCATTTGCCTGTTTTTGCATAAGCTCTTGTAGTTTTTGATCTTCTAATTGAACCCGGGCTCTATTCGCTTCTATGGCTTGCGTTGAAATGAAACTCCATTCAGGAGGTTTTGTGATTGTAAACCCGGAGGTGGGGTTAAAAAAGACATTGCTTTCCTCCTTTGCAAACGACAAAGTAGTTTGAAAACAGATAAAACCGATGAGCAAAATTGAAATTCGCTGCATGTCATTTTCTCCATAAAAAGCGGAGCAGCAAAATGGTGACCCCCGACCAGTCCATAGCTAGGGAAAGCTTAATCAATAAAAATACATTGAATATAAATATAAATCAAATAGAAACTTACTCAAATATGAAAAAAAACTTTAAGAGTAAAGAATTCAACAGAAATGGATTAAAAGATATTATCAGGTTTTGCCTTTATGGGGTTAAAGGTTGGGGATCTTGTATTATGGAATGTTGATTGGGTAATTCTTTGAGAGGGGTGTTTTATAAAAAGGAGATTAGGAGGAAGGTTGTTTTTGGTGAATTTATTTATAAAAACTTTTGTAGTGTTCGGTTGAATTCATCTATATCAATTGGTTTTGTTAGGTAGGCTTCAAAACCTAATTCTAGTGCCTGTTGAATATTTTCTTTCATAGCAAAAGCACTACATGCAATGACTGGAATATTTTGAGTCTCCTTTTGTTGTTTTAATATTTTAAATGCTGAAATACCATCTAGTTCCTCAAGATCTAAATCCATGATTATTAAATGTGGTTGCAATTTTTTAGCAATTTCGATTCCTTCTCGGGCATTTAAAATTGACTGTAAACAAATATAAGGTTGTTCAGAAAGTATTCTTTCAACGAGTCGAATATTTGATAAATTGTCTTCAATATAAAGTACTTGTTTGGTTTCAGTTTCTGTGGAGTAATTAGTTTTAATTGTATCCTCCAGTGAGAATTTTTTTGTTTCTAAAATAGGTAATTCATTATCTGCGGGCAATTCTATGGTAAAGCAACTTCCGGTGCCTAATTTGCTTTCAACAGTTATATTTCCATTCATTATTTCTAAAAGCTTTTTGGTAACGGATAACCCAATTCCAGAGCCTTCGATTTCTCTTTCTACATTTCTCAGTCGAGTGAAGGGTTCAAAAATTTGATTGATTTTTTCAGGTTGGATTCCAATTCCTGTGTCCTTAATATGGAGTTTAACCAATTTAGATTCTAAAAGCTCTGCCTCAACGGTCACACTCCCTCCTTTATTGTTGTACTTGATTCCATTCGAAATTAAATTGAGTAAAACCTGTTTTAAGCGAACTCGATCAGCTAATACTCTAAACTCATTTATCAAGATTTTATCAATAAGTTGGATTTCTTTTTTTTCTGCTAAAGGAGCCATCATCCCGAGAATGCTTTTTGTAAATTCGTTAATTTCTATACTTTCAATTTTTAAGTCATAATTTCCGGCTTCGATACGGGCAAGGTCCAATGATTCATTTATCAAATCAAGTAAATGATTTCCGCTTTCTATGATTTGGGCAACGGATTCATTTAACTGATTATCTAATTGGATTTTAGGATCTTTTTCTAATAATTGTGCAAATCCAAGAATAGCATTCATTGGTGTCCGTAATTCGTGACTCATCCTGAAAAGGAATTGAGATTTAGCCAAGCTAGCTTTTTCGGCTGCCTCTTTGGTCTGAATTAGTTCTTTTTCAACTATTTTTCGCTCTGAAATATCTCTGGCGAATACGATTCCGTACTTTTCACCCTCAAATTGCATCAGGTGCATAGTGATTTCAACAGGGAAGGTACTACCCGATTTTCTTAAAAGATGAGATTCAAATTTCTGGGTTTTATGGGTCAGCAAATTCGACTGAAACTTTTTCCAATGACTGGAAGCTTTATTAGGATCTATGTTATAGACTTTCATGTTTACTAATTCTTTATAAGAGTACCCCAGACTTTTACAGGCCATTTCGTTTACATAAGCGAACTCGGAATTACTTAGATTTAGAAAAAATACGGCGTCTCCTGCATATTTTAAACCATGTTCAATAAGTTCAATCCTCTCTTTGGCTTTGAGTAAATCATCTTTCACCTTGTGGAGATGAAGAGTTTTTTCATTGACGCGCAGCTCGAGGTTATCCTTATAGTCTTTTAATTCTTGTTCCATTTTTTTTCGGCTGGTGATATCGGTAGAAATCCCTCCTATGCCAAAAATTTTTCCTTCTTGGTTGTGGACGGGGAATTTGACTGAGATATAAGTATGCATTCCGTCTTTATGGGGGGCGCTTTCTTCTATCTCCATTACCTTGCCGGACCTCAAAACAAGGTGGTCATTTTTCATGAACTTTTCTGCAAAATCTAGCGGGAAAAGATCTAAGTCAGTTTTACCTTTGACTTCATCATTTTTTACAGAAAACAACTTCTCATATTGTTTGTTAATTAAAATGTACTTTCCTTCTAAGTCTTTTATATAAATTACCGCGGAGGTATGATCGGCAAGAGTTTTGAGAAGCTCTTCGTAAAGTTTCATGAAAAATTATAATAGTGATTTTATATGAAATTGAGGTTAGTCGTTCTTAAGCGTATTGTAAAATAAAAAAGATTTTGCTTAAAAGTTAGGAATCGATTTTTTCACACCCATTGGGGAAATTTTGATTTCTCTCAAGGATTAAATCGTGGGAGTTGTTAGAAAAGTACTTATTTAGGACTAGTTTGGTTCGGGAGAGGGATAAAATATTTTAAATAATAATAAAGGTTTATAAATAATGAATATCATAAGCAGCTTTGACGATTGAATTATGGTTAGACAAAACCCAATGGTATTGTTCTTTGGTATCCGGTACTGTTATCCCTCTTTTCAAAGAAATATGAGAAAACGCTTTATCTGCATTGAATCCATGATGAATTAATATTCCTGCAGCTACCATGCCAGCACGGCCAATACCTGCACGACAGTGAATCACGGTATTAGTTCCACTTAAAATTTGCTGATAAAGTGTTTTTGTGAAATTTCCAAATTTTTCAACTGAGTTTGGCAAGCCTCTATCTTGAATAGGAAAAGATAAAAAGTTCATTCCATTTTTTTCAGTTAAAATTTTTTCTTTTTGAAGGCCTACTTCTAATTCTTCACTGGGTTCAAGTAAAGATACAATTTGATTAATGTTTTCACTGGCAATATTGGCAAACTCTTCTTCAATCCAATCTCCGGAAGTGGGTTTTGCCATTATTGCCACAAAACCCTTTCCGATGTTTTCAATTCTATAAATGTTAGGTTTAAATGGCATAAGAAAATTATTTATACTTTTGGTTTGGAGAATTATTGTAAAGTAAATGGTAAATAAATAGATTTTAATGGCAGGAGAATTTGGATTTTATAGGAAATATTTTGTTGAGAAGGCCAGAGCCCCCAGATCAAGAACCCCTTCAAAACCCTGAAGACTAAGGCCCCTTCCCAATAAAATAAACCCCATAACTATTTTTGTAGTATAGAGGATATATATAATTTACATTGATTTTCCTAATAAATCAAATGGAAATTTTTATTTTGATTGATTGTAAGCATTTAGCAAAATTCCTTCTCGCAAACTGTATTCGCTTACAGTCAAGAATGGGCAATGGAATGCTTTCATAGTAGCTAGAACTAGCGCAGTTCCAGCTATGATTAAGTCTTCCCGGCCCCGTTCTAAAGAATTTATTTTTAACCGTTCTTCCAGGGATTTACTTTTGAGATCTTCCATCAATTTTTGAATATTTTCTTGAGGGAGAAGCATGCCATGGATTTTTTCCGGATTGTACGGAAAAATATTCTGATCCATGGCAGCTAAGGTGGTGACAGTGCCTGCAGTTCCTATAAGTACTTCCGGTTGCGGTAAATGCAGTTTTTCTTTTATTACCACAAATTCATCGTTTAAAAAGTTTTCCAAGCTGTAAAATTCATCGTCCAAAACAGGATGTTGAGTGATAAACCGTTCTGTAAGACGAACCACACCCAACAAGGTGCCGTAAGAGGAAATAATTTTTTTGCCATTAGAATAAATAAATTCTGTACTACCTCCGCCAATATCAAAAATAACCGTAGACTTTGCGTGGTCAGGTAGTTTCCAGAAAACTCCCTGTAGAGTCAGTCGTGCCTCTTCTTCCCAAGAAATGACATTAACATTCAGTCCCGTTGATTCTTTCACGTTTTCAATAAATGAATTTTTATTGGATGCTTCACGAACTGCACTAGTGGCAACAACCTGAATCGGAATCTTTCCATAAGATTCGCACTTGGTTTTAAATTGATTTAAAACGTTGACTACCAGCTCTATGCGATGTGGAAGTAATCGTTTATCGGTGTGAATTCCTTCCCCCAACCTACAAATAACGCGCTCGGAATCTATTTCCCTAAAGTTTTCATGGGAATCTACTTCCATGATTATTAGGCGGACCGTATTGGTACCTATGTCAATGGCGGCAAATTGTTTCATAAATTAAATTGGCAAGATGGAGTCACTGTCGACAGTTAAAAGAAGATATAAACCGATGCAAATAAATAAAAGGTTGGGGCCCCAGGCAGCTAAAACCGGATGGAAGGTTCCTCCTTTGCCCAATGAAATTCCTAACCCATAAAATAAACTGAATCCAAAACCCATAACCAGGCTGGCTGCAATGCAATACAGGAGGCCGCCCCGTCGACTTGAAATAAGAGCGACGGGAATTCCCAAGAAAGCCATGACCACTCCAATGAAGGGATAGGAAAGCTTTTGGTTTAAGTCCACCCAATAGGGGGAAGTATCTATTCCTTCGCTTTCATAACTCTGGATGGTATGGAACATTTCGCGTGTTGACATTTCTTCAGGCCGTTTTTGGATTTTTTGAAAATCATGAGGCTGCTCAGGAACTCTAATAACTTTCCTTTCGAAAGGTTCTGTTAGATTGGTTCCATCAGCGAGAAATGATCTCGTAAAGCCATTGGAAAACTCCCATCGACCCTCCTTCCATTGTGCTTCTTTCGCATCAACTCTTTTAAATAAATTGGAGTAAGTGCTGTCATAAAAAAGAATACTGATTCCCTTCATTTTAATTTCTTTAGGGTCAAAATAATTTATATTCCAAATGGCTCCATTTCGAGATCGGTACCATAAGTTATCCCGTGCCAGCTTCGCTTGGTCCGGAATTCCTCTCACTTTTACATGAAGAATATAGTTCATTTTTTGGCTGGTTATGGGGGCAATAAATTCATTGAGAAACACAATGCATAAAGAAATTATCAAAGACATACTCAGTATAGGCATGGTGATTCCGGTCACACTTATACCGCAGGCTTTCATTGCAATGAACTCATTGTTACGTGAGAGTGTGGCAAGGGTGATAACTGTAGTTAAAAGTACGGATTGCGGAGCCATGTAAAACAAGATAAACGGAACTTTGTAAATGTAATAAAATAAGAAATCACTTAATGGGGCTTTTTTAATTAAAAAATCATCCATTCTTTCAAATGCATCAATAAAAATAAATATTCCGACTAAACCACCGAGAATCAGAAAATAATTTTGGAGGAATTGTTTTAGGACGTAGCGTTTGAGGAGTATCATAAACTTAGTAAGGGCTCTATTTGATGGAATTTAGGTCTGGAATAATGTCTTCTAGTACCTGCTTTAATTTTGAAAGCTCTGGTTGCCGTTTCAATGTCCGATTTATATATCCCAGAGTGGGCTGAATATACTGAATGTAGCGATTATTTTGTTTTACCACACTTTGAAAAGCGAAAGTACCAATCGCCTTGAGATTTCTTTGAATAGCCATATAGTCGAATATCTTTTTAAATTCTTTTTTATCAATATTATTATTTTCTAATTTTTCTTTGTTGTGGATAAATTGGTCAATAAAATTTTCAATCCAGGCCTCGGGCAATGGAACATAAGAATCTCGCAAAAGTGAAACTAAATCATATTGGCAAGGCCCCATTCGAGCGTCTTGAAAATCAATGACGACTAACTGATTATTTTGTACCATTAGATTGCGGCTATGAAAGTCTCGATGAGTAAACCAAAGTGGCTGAGATTCTAACACCCTGCAAAGTTCAAGAAAATGATTTTGGATTGCCTTTTTTTGGGATTCAGATAATTGAGTCCGTAGGTGCCCAACAATATAATGTTCCAGCATAAAATCTAATTCCCAAATTAATTTTTTTACATCGAACCGACGATGGTATGCGGGACAATCGCTGTCAATATTTTGGGTAGCATCAAATTGCATATGGGAAAGCAGGTCAATTGCTTTTTCATACCAAACTCGTTTTTCATTAGAATTTAATGGTTTTAAAATATCCTCTAGGGTAGTATCTCCACAATCTTGCAAAAATAACAATCCATTTTGAACATCGTAATGAAATAGCGTAGGCACTTGAATCTGATTGTTTTTTAGAAACTTTAAGATAAGAGTGAAATCAATTTCATTTTTATCTGGTTCAGGTTTCTCTAATTGCATGAGGACCAAAGAAGTGGGTTCTGTGGAAATTTGTCGCGGGTTTGGTATCAATCGGAAATATTGACGAGTGGAAGCATCTCCCTGAAGTAATTGAATATCAAAATGGTCAACATTTTTTTTGAATAAGTGAAACCATATCTTTGAAAGATAGGCAGTGTCAATTCCATGCTTAAACAAATCCGGATCCTTTAAAGGGATATGCTTCATCGATATTAAAATTTTGGGTGTGGGCTTCTATTTTGTTTGCTTTAGGATAGAAACACAGAATAAGAAAAATATAGTATACTACCCACCCCCTAAAGGGATCAACTAAGCGTCTTAGGGCGTAAAGCTCTTTGAGGGTAACATTAATTGAACCAAAGCAAATAAACGTTTTGCTTTGTATATGTATTTTACGAAATTTTTGGAGGAAAAAATGCCGCAACCGTCTAAACATGTTTTTGTTTGTGTTAATCAACGTCCACCAGGGCATCCACGCGGTTCCTGTGGAGAAAATAAGGCCATGGAAGTCTATGAGAAATTTTCCATGGGAATTGAACAAAAAATGTTGTTCGGAAAAGTGTTATTAACCAATGCCGGTTGTATGGGGCCTTGCTCCATGGGACCCGTAGTGGTTGTATATCCAGATGGAATTTGGTATCGACAAGTCAAACCCGAAGATGTGGAAGAAATAATAGACTCGCACATTGTGAATGGAAATAAAGTAGACCGTTTGGAAATTCCTCAGGATCTCTGGGGTTAAGTTTTTAAAAATAAAAAGGGCCTTTCTTGTTTGTTTTCAAGAAAGGCTTTCTTTTATGAGTTTGCCTAAATGACCCCATAATTCTTTCCGACCCAAATTTTCCTTACTGGAATAAGGTATCATTTCAAGAGCTTTCTGATTTAAAAAGACTTTCTTAATAATCTTTATTTGTTTGGACCGTTCTGCCTGATTTAATTTATCTGCTTTTGTGATTACCAAAGAGTAGGGAATATGGTGATTTTCCAGCCATTCTTGCATTTGCAAATCCAGGTCGGTTGGTTTTCTCCTGAAATCTAAAATTAAGATGACCAATATTAGATTTTTGCGGTTCAGCAAATACTGTTCAACCATACTTTGCCATTTGGCCTGGGTTTGTTTTGCCACCTTTGCATAACCGTAACCCGGGAGGTCAGTGAAAATAAACTGATCATTGATGTTAAAAAAATTTATTAATTGGGTTTTCCCCGGAGTGGCACTGGTTTTAACCAGTTTTTTCCGATTGAGTAGAGAATTGATTAGAGAGGATTTTCCAACATTGGATCTTCCTACAAATGCCAACTCCGGATAATCCAGATGAGGATATTGTTTTGGACTGACGGCGCTGGTAATAAATTCTGCGCTAACTATTTTCATAACCGGAAGGGATTGATTACCAAACCGGATAGTAGCTTAGGATAAAAATAGGTGGCTTTTTGCGGAAGTCGAATTCCTTTCTCCGCTAAGCTGCGAACCTGATTAATTTGGGTCGCATTCATAAAAAAAGCCAAATCAAATTTTTCTGCATCCAAGTTTTCCATAGTTTCTTCTGTGCGGACATTATATGAAATGTATTGTTGGTGGTCGGGATTTTTAGTATCTATTTCTAATAAATGTTTAAGCACTAGGGAATGCAATTGACAAACGTCTAAAACTTGTAGTTCATCAGGATCATCCTTGTCTAAAAATGGAATAATGTTTTTGGTATCTTTTAGCTTTATGAATATTCCTTCTCCCTTACCAAAGTAGATTCCAAAACTAATTTGTTGTTGCCCATTCTTTTCTAAAGTTTCAATCCATTTTTCTGCAGATAGATTGGGCTTAGAAATCTCTATTTCAAAAAAAGGTTCCAATTGTTGAAGAAACTTTTCCCGATCAAATGGCTTAGGGCATTTCACTTGTCGGTGAATTGGGTAAATGGTTAAGGACTGCGCATCTAAATTTGTAAGAAACATCATTACGTGAGCGGCATCTGGAACTTCATGGCCATGTTCTTTAAAGTACCCAAGGGAGGTTTCATAACGGTGGTGGCCATCGGCTATATATACTTTTTTATCATCAAATTGTTTTGAAACGAAAGCAATAAGCTCATTATCTTCAATGCGCCAGATCCGATTGGTGATGGTATTCTCCTGGATTGTAGCTAATGGGGGATTTTTTATAACTTCATGTAATTGTTTATCAATAACTCCTTCCGGATCGGAATACAGGCCAAATACAGGGCTGAAGTTTGCACGGCATGCCCGAATCAGTTGCGCGCGATCTTTTTTTGCTTTGGAAAGAGTAAACTCATGAGGACAAATGTTGCCTTGGCTGAAATCTTCTAATTTGACCCGGCCAAAAAAACCAATTCGATGATTGGTTTTTTCATTAAAGGTAAACTCTTGACTATAAACATAAAAGCATGGCGAAGAATCTTCCTTTAAAATACCCTTGTTCTTCCATTCAAGGAAATCTTTGGCTGACCGTGTATAACGGTTGTTATCCTCACTATCATCAGGGAATTGTTTTCCTAATATTAATCGAACCACATTGTAAGGATTTTTGGAATATAATTCTTCCTGCATATTAGGGCGAATGACGTCGTAAGGTGGCGCTATTAACTCAGCCAATGAACCTGCTTTGGACTCATTATATAAGAGCCCTTTAAATGGAACGACTTCAACCATGGTCGGTTTCCTACATTTAGAGTTTATGAATTGTATGCTGGGCTAAATATACCTTCTTTAGAAGCATATGACAATATTCGACATTTAATAATGAATATTATAATGCTTCGCATTGGCAGAGCTCCCGAATATAGCGGACGAGAGATTGTATTAGAGTATCATCTAGCGTATTCCCCCAACTAGGCATGCAGGGGGCTCGTCCTACTGAAAGTCCCCCATGTTTTATAGCGGTAAATAATTGTTCATCGCTACGAGTTTCTAAATAAGAGGCTTTAGTGTGATCTCGTGGAGGTACAGTCAAAAAAGGAGCATTAATACCATTTCCTTTGCCTTTCACCCCATGGCATTGGGCGCAATAGAATTGATAAGTATCACGAGTTTCTTGGAGCACGGGCTTTGCCACTTTAGAAGGTGGTGGTTGGGGAGTGAGGGGTTCGCTAGTTAAAGGTGTGGGTGGTTCATTTTTCTCTGGTCCTTCCTGACCACAAGCCATTAAAAAAAATCCTATTACAAAAAGAATTTTAAAAAGAAATCTATAAGAAATTATAAACGTTGAAGTTTTTTTCAAATGTTCTTTAAAAAAAATCAATTTCATGGATTTTAATTCGCTCCCTTTAATAGAGGCTGCTAACTTTTTAGAAAAATTAAATATGGAGAAACTGACAGACTAGTCTACTCATCATCTGATTTTTTATGAGAAACGATATACTTTGTTAACTGTATTAAAGTGTCTTCATCCAATTTGAAAATGGGCATCCTTCCTTTATTGAGAAATTTTCTGGGATCTTTCAACCAATGGTACACCCAGGAAGCGCGTAATCGATTGCCTGCATTTAATAATGAGGGCCCGGACACTCCTCCTCTTGGTAATCCTGCTAAATTAACGCTTTCATGACAAGCGATACAACTGTGGTCACGTTCAAACTTCATTTTTGCTTTTACTTTTCCTACTTTTGAAAGGGGAGCGGGATCTATCTCAATGGGAGGCAAATCTTTAAGCTTTAGGGACATTAAATATTGAGTCATTATTTTGGCATTTTCAGGACTCATTGCCGGATGAGGTCCTTTAAATTGCGGTAATCCTTTTAGAAACCCTGGGTCCTGGGTATGCCCCGCTTTGCGAATAATTTGCGGTTTTTGAAGAAATTTTTCTATCCATGTGGGTTGATATTTGTCAGCTGCGTAAAATAAATCCGGCCCAATATATTTTTTTTCTGATTGAGGTACTGTGAATCGATGACAGTCTCCACATTTAAATTTTTGAATTAATTGTGAGGGATTTGCCTTTACCTGAGTAACGCTAATAATGAAGAAAATGCATAAAACCAAACCAACAGATTTTTGAGAAATGAATTTTAATTTCCATGAAAAACTGGAAAAAGATCTGTCTCTCCAGGGGATCATAATTTCTTATTCACCATTTTGATAATAGTTGGAGTTGGGTAAATTGGGGTCATTCCCGTAAAATGGAACTTGTTTGTTATCTGATGGAAGAGAAGGATTGATACTAGAGTTACTTTTTGGTTCAAATAATTTTTTGGTATCTTCTTGATTGAAGACATCCGTCGAAGGTTTCGGTTTATAGGAAAAGATTTGGTTTTGATTTAGGTCATAATAAAAAAGATTTTCTTTTCTATAGGGTTCTCCAAATTTCTTTTCGTTTTTCTTATGAAGATCATCAAAAGGAAAAGTCTTTCTCGATAACAGTCTGGGAAATCGTTGATGCCTTAAGTCTAAAAAACGATACGCCTTATATTTATCCTTTTGGGTTAATAATCTTTTGATTTCTTTTAATTTTAAAAATCTGGATTTTCCTTCCGGATAAATAGTTTGTAAAGGAATTCCATCTGAAGCAATCATTTGTTTAATTTGAAACTTTGGAAGGACTCGGTTTTTTGTTTTTAGTTCTTCAAGAAAATACTTTCCCTTCTCTATCATGAGTAAATTTGAATCACCCTGGCCTGTGGCGATTGTGCTTTCATGACAACTCTCACAGGTGCGTCCCTTTGAACGAATGGTATGAGGTGTGTGAGGAGTCATAACCAATCCCGGAGAACCCTTATTGGTAATAGGCACGCCTGCTCTTAACCGGGGATTAGATGATTCCGGTTGTGTTATGAAATATTGATATTGAGGTTTTAAAATCGAATAATTGTTCCTTTGATTTTTCCCTAAAATTATTTTATCCCAAGTGGACTCTGTAATTAAATTCCACCAAATTCCGGGTTTCCATTCCCCTGATATTTCATTTGGATTAGATTTAGCGGTTCGCCAATTGATCATTTCAGTGGAATTTGAGGTTTCATTAGAAGTTCCTTCATTTTGAAAAAACTGTAAGGTTGGGTCTGCAAAACTCCAATCCTTCCATTTTTTCAGGTCAACAACATCTTCTCGAATGGAATGCAATCCCCATTCGCTGGCGGACCAACGGGCATGGCAGGCTGAACATTCCACTTGGATCATATGCTTGGGAACTTGATGACTCAAAGGCATGGCCTTAAGTTCCTTAAGCACAGGAATTTTATGTTCATTTCCAGTGACTTTTGAATATAAAGTCCATTCTCCTTTTTTATACAAGATATGGGGCAAAGGACTTCCGTTTGGACCGGCCATGACGGTGTCACCCATTTTAATTTTTTTCTTTAAGTTGGGATTGAGTTGATTTTTATTAATCAGCTCCTCAGATTCCAAATCGGTCTCAACCAATTTGTATCCTTCCGGAGGTTTGGAGTTGGTCCCATGACAGGTTTCACATCGAATTCCAATTGCATCATGTTGTGTAGGGTAGGCATTGGCATTTGCTTTTATTTCATCTGTGCTATGGCAATCAATGCAGTGCAGACCTTTTTCTCGATGAATATCAGGAGTTAAAAACTCATGCTCCCTTCCATATAATACGGGTGTATCTTTATCAGTGATTCGTTGAACAGGTTTATGTTCTGGCGGAAGCCCGAATAAACCCTCATATTCATTGCCCACTCCATTATGATTATGGCAATGTTCACATTGGACGCTTGGAATAGCAACCGTAAATTGATGAACTATTGGATAACCACGTGGGTTTTTTAAGTTGTTCATCGCAAACTTTTTGGAAAATCGATCACGATTTTTTTTCAATGAATCTTTTTGGGTTTTCTGAATAGCGCGGTCACGGCTTAAAGTAATTCCATCATTTGAATAGATCATATGGCAACCGGCACATCCTGTTGATCGATAATCACCGGGTCGGTGTGGAGAGGGACCTTGAAGATGACACCGCAAACATTTCTTCTCTAAAAAGTCATCCACCGGGTGTTTTTGACTTTGGTAAACCCAGGGAAAAGATAATAGATCATCTTCTTCATTTTTTTCTTCTTTAAGAATTTTTTTCTTTGATTTTTGGGCCTTCTTTTTAACTGGGGTTTTGCTAATCTGGGTTTGAGGTTGCTCTAATGGAGGTGCCCCCCAGGCATTCCTGGTGGTTTCTATGATTCCTCTACTTGTAGTCATTAAAGAATTAGCCATTTTTTCAATTTGTTCTTCATGACATTTGCCGCAATATTTTGGAGCATTTTCTAGATCTGAAGGGTTGGAAACCATTCCTTTATGAGCCCTTTTCATAGTCTGGGCTCTTGGATTTCCTCCATGACACTTTTTACATTGAAACGGGTGATTGGTGCTGATTTGTTCAATTCCTCTATGGCAGATCAAGCAGCCTCCTTCATTATTGTCTAATAGGATTCTTCCAAACACATCTTCTAATTTAAAATTGGAATCTCTGTAATAGTTTTCAATGAATCCTTTTGAATCCAGATAGGAGTTAAACCGCAGGCCATCAATTGTAGTTCCGGGTCTTAAGGAGTTCTTGCTGTCTATTGAATTGCCACGCATATAAAAAAACGGATCGCGAAAATCTCCCGCATCGATTCTATCTTTTACCGGGGCCGGCGGAATTTCCACCATTTTCTTTTCAAAGGTATCTTCTGACTGAGAACCGGGGATAGGTTCGGAAAGGTGTTCAGATTCCTGTTGGTAAGAAGGAACAGGGGGAACGTGGGTTTCATCAAATGGGCTTAAAGGGTCAGGGTTCGTGGGTTGAGAAACATCTGGAATATTGTTTTCAGAGTCTTTTTCTTCTTCAAATATTTCTAAGGGTTCTTCTGAAGAATTTTCTTCGGGTTTTACTATAGGTTCGTCGGATGTTTCTTCCGAGGATTCAGGAACCTTAGGAAGTGAAAAAAAATCAAAAAAATTGTCAGCCTTAGGTTGTGGTACAAAGAGAACGCACAAGCAGAGAAAAATTAGTAAAGTTAAAGAAAATTTAGGAGTCGAAGGTTTCATATCCAGTGGTCAACGTTTTCTAAGTATTTTTTTTCTTAAATTTCTATGAGCGTTTTTACGTTCAAACTTATAACTGGCTTTTAAGTTTTTATAAATAGGATCACCATATTTATCATGACACGGAATACAGTTTCCAACTTTTAAAATTTTTGTGATTTCTTCTTGATTTAAAGGTCGTGCTTTTTCTTGTGAAGTGCCAGCGAGAGGCGACCCACTTAATCCAACTTTTGCATCAGGACTGAAAGGAGACTTTCCTTTGACTTGGTTGGATCGATTGGTGGGAAGAAATCGATCATACTTTCCGGTAGAATTTTTTCCCCAGAGAATGTTTCCTACCCCCAATCCTAAGGCCTTGGGAGATAAATGGCAACTCGCGCAAGAACGAACTTTTTTTCCCACAGAATGAGGAGAAACGGCATAAACGGAATGAGTGCCAGAATAACCGTTAGGGTTGGTGAATTCCCATTGTTTATATTCACCCATATTGTCGCCAAATTCACTAATGACGGGGACAAAATGTTCTTGATCGTCTATAGCGGTCAAGGTCATAGGTTTGTGCGCGGACATTGGAACTACTTTTCCTCGAGGGCCTACCATTAAACCCGGCTCATTTACTTGAATGAAAGAAAAATTCTCTGAATATTCTTTTAAGGGAAATGATGCATTTTGTGATTTAAGAGTAAGATGACAACTCTTACATTCAGGGACCCACTGAGAATGACAAGATGTACAGCCAAGTTTTTGTCGATGTCCTGGGAAATTATGAATTGTCCACCACTTCTTGGTCTGCGGAGTCTTAAAAGAGGTCCCTTTTCGCTTACTAAAAGTAATAATTTTTTTGTTTTGATATTTAACATTACTCATTTTATTTTTGCGCGAAGTGAGTACCATAGAATCGCCGACAGAAATTTTTACCCCTTGATAGTGTTTACTTTGACGAATGACAGGATCCTTAGAATCGATTATTTTTTCAAACTTAGGATTAGCCCTGGAAGAGCCATGACAAGTTTCACAGCTGATTTCAACGGCCTGGTTTTGTTTTGAGTATATATTTCCATCGCCCATGATATCAGACTCGGTATGGCAGTCAATGCATTCTAAGCCAGCGGAAAAATGGACATCTTGATTTACCTGACCTATTCCGAAAGGAATATTTTCATTGTTCTCCATTTCCTCTGGTTTTACCTCAGGACCGGAAGCTTTTAATATACTTTTGTGGCATTGTGAGCAGATTCCGATCGGGGGAAGGGCGGTCAATTGGTGCAAAGCAGGATATCCTTTGGTTTCTTTGGGTATAGTTTCATCTTGACCTTGGTAAACACTCTTGGAATCATAACGAAAATGGCATGCAGCACAACCCTGGGATCGGAATTGTCCGGGGGGTGGAGGAGAATCTATATGACATTTTGAACACGTTTCACGTATAAAAAAATCACCGGGATGTTTGGAAATAGGAATAATGGAATTAGAAAATTTTTTTTTCTTAAAACTCGAGGGTGAAAAAAAAGGAAGGGCTTCTAATTGTTCCACGGCTAACATCTCTTTTGGAATTTTTCCATCGGAGTCGGTAATAGAATAAATTCCATATTTAGCTTTTGGTGAAGGTTGACCACCCCATTGAAACCTTAATCCTGAAATTACACCTGCCATTGTTCCCATCATGGACTTCAACACACGGTCCACATGGTTGAGAGATTCATCTTGATGGCCTGAATGGCATTGAGCTTTTCCGCAACTTTGCCGGACTACCTTTAGAGAAGAGGGATTGCGTTTCCCGGTACCCGCGGTTGGATCATATATTAAGGTAGAGTGAGCTTTTTCTTTATCTAACGAATCCGGTTTTCCGCCGTGGCAAATAGTACAACCCCAATTTAATGGATGAGAAGTGCTGACTTGTTCAATTCCTTTATGACAGTTTAAACACAGTTCCCGGCTGTCTTTGTTTTTCAGGCTATACATTTCCTCCAAAGAAACGGAGGATGAATTTAGAGTACTGTTGTTTTCGATTGATGATTGATCTACGTCCTCAGCAAAAACGGACAAAGGACTTAAAAGTGTCAAAGTAAGTACTGTCCAAAAACAGAATGTAAATTTGGAGAAAAAGGTCATTTGGAGTTGAGTAGAATTAAAACAACCGCGTAAGGAAATCTGCGGGTCAATAATATCTATTTGTAGACAACCTTCACATTATCTAAATAATGAGTTAATTCATCAATGGATTTTCGGATGGTTTTAGCATCTTTTTTTTCAGCCGCATGCTCAAGAGATTTCCCAATATAGCTAAGGTCATTGAAACCAAAGCTTCCTCCTGATCCTTTAATTATATGTCCGAGGCGTGAAATTGAAGTGTAATCTTTTTTGTAAAAGCTGTTTTTTATTTTTGATAAGTCTTCCCGCCTTTTTTCGAGATAATCCGGGATTAAGTCTTTTATATCATAATCGACGGTGACTACAGGCTTGCCAATTTGTTTCCAAAGCTCATTCATTATTAATAGTTTACTTTATTAGGAAATTCATGTGAGTTTGTTATCTATTATAAGACCAGAAAACTTATTAGGAAAAAATAATTACTGAGTGGCGCTTTATTTTAATCTTAATATTACTAGACTTTTGGGTTTCAACAAAATTCCGTTGTTTTTGTGTGTTATTGAGTTACTTTTTTCCGCATTAGCTGAGTCTGTATTTAAGATAACATCCCAATGTTGGATGGGTAAGAAGAAACTAGGGAATTGAAACAGTTGATTTTTGGATTCTGCATTGATCAATATTGCGAGAGAATTTTTTATTGAGGAATTGGGGTTTTCTGGGTTAATGCTTAGGGCATAGGTGGGAATTACGATGGTAATGGATTTAAGTGTTTCATCATGCCACAATGTTTCATCCATTTCCTCTCCCTCAGGGTTGAGCCATAATACATCTTGTTCATCTTTTGAAATATTTTCATCAAAAAATTGTGCCCTTCGTAAGGATGGAGATTTCTTTTTTAATTGAATTGCTTTTTTAAAAAAATTTAAAAATTCCTCCTGCTCTTGATTTAAATTCCAGTGATACCAATTAGATTCATTATCCTGGCAATAAGTATTATTGTTTCCCTTTTGAGTTCGACTTAATTCATCACCTCCAAGAATCATTGGAACTCCTAAAGAAGTCAAAAGAGTGGCTAAAAGGTTTTTCTTTTGTCGGTTTCGAAGAGAACCAATGTCAGAATCATTAGTAGGCCCTTCAGCACCATAATTTTCACTATCATTATTTGTGGTGCCATCCCGGTTGTTTTCCAGGTTAGGTTCATTGTGTTTATCTTTGTAGCTCACTAAATCTTCAAGAGTAAAACCATCGTGGCAAGTGATGTAATTTAAACTTGCCTGAGGAAGTCTATTCTTGGGGCTATAGATATCACTGCTTCCGGAAAATCGGCGGGCAAATAATCCGATATGTCCAGGGTCGCCCCGCCAAAAACGTCGTATGGTTTGACGGTATTGATCGTTCCATTCTGACCATTCTTTGGGAAAACCGGAAACTTGATAACCCTCAGGGCCAAGGTCCCAAGGCTCAGCAATGAGCTTTGTATGAGTTAGGATGGGATCGTTGCGAATTTCTTTAAAAATTTCGGCATTTCCATCAAAGTGAGTTTTACCACGTCCTAATACTGTGGCTAAATCAAACCTAAATCCATCAACATGCATTTCTTGCACCCAATAACGTAACGAATCTAAAATGAGTTGACGAACTTTTGGGTGGTTCATGTTGATGGTATTTCCACAACCGGTATAGTTCAAATACGTATAACTGTTTTTCTCATCTAATTTGTAATAAGTGAGATTATCAATTCCCTTTAAAGATAAAGTGGGTCCTGATTCGTTGCCTTCCGGAGTGTGGTTAAAAACCACATCTAAAATGACTTCTATCCCGGCAGAATGTAAAACTTTGACCATTTCTTTAAATTCACGAATTGGGTCCCCATTTACTGTTGCAAACCTTTTATCCGGAGCAAAAAAAAGCAGGCTGTTGTATCCCCAATAATTCACTAAGTTATTTTGGTGTAAATTTTTCTCGGTGACAGCCTGGTGGATTGGAAGCAACTCAACAGAGGTGATTCCTAAACTTAGAAGATGATCCACAATTGGAGATGAAGACAGCCCTAAAAAGGTTCCTCTTATCTTTTCAGGAACTTTTGGGTGAAGTTGGCTGATACCCTTTACATGCGTTTCGTAAATAATGGTTTCATCCCAGGGTATTTTAGGACTAGAGTCTTTTCCCCAATCAAAAGAGGATTCGACCACCTGGCCTAATGGAGCACAAGATGCCGAATCTCGAAAATCAGGATCATGGATGGAAGACATGCCTCCTTTAGAAAGGGAAAATAATTTATCATCCCATTTTAAGGATCTTCCTAAGAGAGGGGCATAGGGGTCAATTAAGAGTTTTGAGGGGTTAAACCAATGACCTTGTCCGGGGTTAAAGGGACCAAAGACGCGATAACCATATAAAGTCCCCGGACCGGCATTTTTTATTAAAACATGCCAAATATGATTTGAACTTTTTTTTAAGGGTAAGCAATAAGTTTCTTGCTCAGCCTCGACAGAGTCGAATATGCAAATTTCAACTCGGGTCGCATTTTCAGAATACAAAGAAAACTGCGTGCCCTGAGACGTGCAAACTGGTCCTAACTTTATTGTTTCTGTTGGATTCAACATGTTCCTATGTTAAATGCCAACAACCCTTTGTGAAAATGTTTTTTTTAATACACAGGGTTATGAAAATAATAAAGGGCATCATCTCCGGGTACAATTGTATAGTCCGGCAGACTGGAACAATGTTCGTGATCGATTTTCCAAGATCCACCCTTTTTAACAAAACCATAGGTGCATACACTGTGTTGTCGTTCATCGGTACTTAAACGTGAAGACACGCTAATCATTTCGTCGACTAGTAGAAAGCCCACGTTAGAACCTACGTTGCCGGCTAAAATAGTTCTTTCATTTTTGCATTTCATATTTTCTAGATCACTTATCATACTTTCGTAATCTTTAATTCGATTCTCAAGTAAAATTCTGTGGTCGTCAGAAATTATGGTAATTTTTGGACTATAATAATCAGAAATCTTTTTTGGACTGGAGCAAACTACGGCGTCTACTTTTTTTAGAATATTTAAAAGATCATTTTTTTCATCAGCCCAAGCAAAGTTTGCGCTGATGGCAAATAAACAAAATAAACATGTTGCCCAAGTCAACTTACCCATTCTATTCATCTAAATTTCTCCAAAATCGGATTATATTGGTCATTGAATTATTGTAAAGAAAAGTATTTCTTAGGGAAAATTCTGGAAATAAATTTCCACGGTTTCTCCCTCGTGTGCCCACCCGAAGGAATCGGTTCCTGCTAATGTAGAAATGATTCCCTTGTTGTCTACCTTTCGCACACGGTTATTACCCATATCAGTAATGTACATATTTCCTTTTGAGTCAAAAGCAATATCAGCAGGTTGTTTCAACATTGCCTTGGTAGCCGGACCGCCGTCTCCAAAAAAGCCCTGGATGCCTGATCGACCAGCGACTGTAACAATTTTGCCATCCTTACCCACTTTTCGAATTACATGTGTTCCTGTTTCAACGATATAAAGTTCACCGGAAGGACTAATCTCAATTTCACCCAAAGATCGAATTCCTGCCTTTAGAGCAGGTCCACCATCCCCGCTGTCTACATGTTTCCCGTTACCGGCAACTGTGGAGACAATGCCTTTTGTATCGATTTTTCTTATTACATTGTTAGCCGAATCGGCAATATATAGATTACCTGCTTTATCAAATACCATTCCCTGGGGATCCCTAAAGGAAGCTTTAATAGCTGGACCACCATCCCCGGAATACCCGGCTTCTCCGGTACCCGCAATAGTGATGATTTGTCCCTTAGAATTAATTTTTCGAATTTGGTGATTTATTCGGTCTGTAATATATAGAAGGCCATCGGGACCCACAATCACTTCAGAAAACTGCGAGATTACTGTAATCTCCGACTTAGCCGAAGTGGCGTAACCCGAGTCTCTCTTGACGGATTTTTGATAATGATCTTCCCCTGTATTCATTACTTCACTAATAATACCTTTAGAATTTATTTTTCTTATAAGACTGACAAACCCGCTGGGACTAATAAAATATATTTCATCTTTATTATTAATGTCCATAACAGTAGGGAAGATAGATGCTTTGATTGCAGGTCCTCCATCTCCAATGTTGCCTCGGACTCCGTTTCCGGCAAATGTATTAATTATTCCATCAGGACTAATTTTTCGAATACGGTAATGAGATTTGTCCGCTACTAAAACATTATCTTTGCTATCGACTACAATTCCGTGCGGAAAGTTAAGAATAGCGCCATTGCCTGGTCCTCCATCGCCACCGAATTTCTTTTTTCCATTGCCTGCAATAGTTTCAACTTTATTGCCGCGAATGCTCATTCGGCGGATTCTATAATGCGAGCGATCAACAACTAAAAGATCTCCGTTTTTATCCAAAGCCACATCAAAAGGAAGGTGGAGACTCGTTTCTCTTGCAACCTCAGCGTCGCCGTTATACTCCTGTTGACCCGTTCCCATAATAGTGCGAATCATTCCTAATGGGTCCACGACCCGAATGCGGTTATTATATCGGTCAGCAATATACAGATTTCCTTTATCATCAAGAACAATACCTGTGGGACCGGCTATGCTGGCTCGGTAAGCAGGTCCATTGTCACCAATAAAATAAAATCCACCGTCTCCCGCAACAGTACTAATCAGTCCCGAAGAGTCAATTTTACGTATTCGATTATTCCCACGATCCGCAATATAAAGGTTGCCTTTTTTATCCAATGCTAAACCAAAGGGTTTATCGATGGTGGCTTTGAGAGCAGGCATATTATCTCCGTTATAGCCTTCGGCGCCGCTACCGGCAAATGTTTGAATATTGCCTTTTGAATCCACCACACGAATTCGATTGTTGGAACGGTCTGATATAAATATATTGCCGTTTTTATCTACAACTACTCCAGAAGGTAAATTTAGATTCGCTTGAGTGGCAGGACCCCCGTCTCCGCTATATCCTGCAATACCATTTCCTGCTATTGTAGAAATAATTCCTTTTGTGTCGACTTTGCGAACTCGGTGATTTTCTCTATCCGCGATGTATAAATTTCCTTTTGAATCAAAACATAATCCTGCGGGTACCCTTAGTTTAGCCTGGGTAGCAGGTCCTCCATCTCCAGAAAACCCGGATGCGCCGCTCCCCACAACATTATGTAAGAAACCACGACTATCGATTTTGCTAATGATGTTATGATCTCGGCGGGCGAAGTAAATATCCCCATTATCAGCAACCGCAATTCCATCCACTAAAGAAATAGAAAGAGAAGTGGCTTTAACCGGACCTTTGGCCGCAAGCACAGGTACCGTGGTAAGTAATACAATCAAAAAACTATAAAAAATTTTATGAGTCAATTTTGATACACCAACAATCATGAGAGACCTCTTATCTTTAAATATGTAAGAACTCGACCCAAAGGCCGAGTTCTATTAACATGAAATTTTTTGAGAGAATATCATTTATCAGAGGCAAAAAAAAAGTCCAACCCAATGTAAAAATGGAATGAAATTCAGTTATTTAATTTAAACCGGGTGGAACTCTTAACCCCTGTAATTATATGTGTTTGTCCTGAATTATACGGAGTTGGAAATGCTTGTCAATGGAATTTAGAGGAAATGATTAATCCTAGAGGTATCAAATTAGACTTTCTTCGTAAATTTAAATGATAAGGTTACATATTTGGGTCCGGGTTGGGAAAAATGGTATTATAGGGCTTATCCAATATGGTGGAATCTGCGCTCTTTATCACGGATTTTGTGATTCCATTTTGTGTATTTAGAAAAACAAACCATTTGATACTAATTTTAGATAAATAGGTTTATACATGAAAATCCTATTAATTTTTCCGCCGGATTGGCTTCCCTCGGAACCTTATCTGAGTTTACCGGCTTTGACATCCGTATTGCGTCCTGCAGGTCATGAAGTTGTCCAAAAAGACATCAATGTTGAGATGTATGATTTAATGTTTAGCGAGAAGTTTTTGCGGCATGTGCAAAACCGAATTCATTTTGAATTGAGGCATCTGCAAACTCAAGCAGATCAGCATGGGCTTGACGAAGAAGAACGAGAGCTTAAAAACGCTCTCGAAATTCAGACAGAAGAAGTTTTTGTTGAACTCATTGCAAGCGTAAATGAGGCAAAACGTGTTCTGAAAACGGAAGATTTTTTTGATATTGAAAAATTAGAATGGGCCACAAGCACCTTGCACCACGTAATGTCAGTGATTTCTCTTGGTTATTATCCAGCGCAAATCTGTTTCCCTCCCATTGAAACGGACTTGGTTTACAAACCCTTTATGTCCACGGAAATTATAGAAGCCCTTGATGATAACCAGATCAATGTCTATCGGGATGTATATAGGTTTTTGCTGGAAGATTTAATTACTGAAGAAAAACCGGATGTTGTAGGGATATCGGTGGTCCAGCAAAAACAGCTAATTCCTACCTTTACTTTTTGTAAATTGATCAAAGAACAATCTCCGAATACGCATATTACTTTAGGTGGAAATATCATTACACGCATTCGCGATGTTATGGTGGAAAAAGATAATTTATTTGAACTATTTGATACCGCAGTTCTTTATGAAGGTGAGAGCGCTTTCTTAAAATTGATTGAGGCCTTGGAAAGAGGTGAAAAGGATTTTTCTCAAATGCCTAATTTGATGTACAAAGGGGCTGATGGAATACAAGTGAATAAGGAAGTACTTTCCGAAAATATGGACCAATTACCGCCCCCGGATTTTGATGGCCTGCCGCTGGACAAATATTTTGTACCGCGATTGATCCTTCCTTATTTGGCAACTCGTGGCTGTTATTGGGGGAAATGTACATTTTGTGACCATTTTCAGGGTTATGTTGAGGGATATCGTACGAAGCAAATTGCTCAAATTACAGAAGAAATTCGTTTTCTTCAAAATAAATATGGAAACCGTTATTTTCATTTTACGGATGAGTCTTATCCACCAGCGCTGTTTCGAAAATTATCGCGATCATTAATTGATAATAAAGTTGATATCGCATGGACAACACATATGCGGTTCGAGGAAACGCTACTCGACGATGAAGTGTGGAAAGATGCACAAAAGTCTGGTTGTCGTTACTTACATTTTGGTTATGAATCTGGTAATGAACGTGTGCTGAAGCTAATGGACAAGGCAACAAATTTAGATGCTATTCGTACTAATTTGGCGATGTCCGCCAAGCATGGGATTTGGAATCATATTATGGGATTTTTTGGTTTTCCCGGGGAAACATCAGAGGAAGCAGAAGATAGTAAAAAGTTTGTCCAGGAAAATTGCCAGAATGTTCATTCTTTAGGTTTCATGACCTTTGTCCTGGGTAAATATAGTCCCATTGCTATGGAACCTGAAAAGTATGGAGTGAATGCCTACAAAAATCCTGAATGGGACTTAGCATTAGACTATTATTTTACTGTAGATGAAGGATTGAATATTCAAGAAGCGTTGGATGTATTCGAAGAGTTCGAGCGCAATCACGACGGGAAATGGGATTTAAGAACTTGTGTTCGGGAATATATTTTCCTTTACGTGGATCATTTTGGAACGAATGATCTCAAACAACTTCACATCCAACCGCACCAGCGTCCGGAAATTTATAATAATCCTGTTGGAATGGTTTAGCTCAACTAGGGTTATTTTTTGGGATTGTATAAAATCACAGGTTCTTGTTCAGTAGCAATATTACGGCTAATGACGGCGATGGCAGGTTCGGAATCACTTAGATTTTTCGGTTGATGCGGAATTCCTGGTGGTATGAATAGGAAATCTCCTTTTCCAGTGATTATGGACTCTTTTAATCCCTCTCCAAATCGATTGTCTACCTGACCCTCTAGAATATAAATAGCTGATTCAAAACCATCATGATAATGCGGTTCGGCTTTTCCTCCCGGAGGAATTTTTACCAGGTTCATAGATAGGTTCTGTGTTCCCGCAGTGCGTTCAGAAATTCCAAGGAAATAATTTAAATTTCGTTTGCTGGTAAAAGATTCATCTGGGCGAACTCGTACCAATTTTTTTTGTGGATGGTCTGTCATAAAAACTACCTCCTATATTTCCTAAGTAAATTTATTTATTATTATATCAGACTGGAAGTATTCCTTGTTTGAACTGGATCTATCTTTACCGGAGAATATTAATGTATAAAGATATTCTCAGTGCAGTGGCTATTGCGCTGACTTTCATTGCATTTTTTCCATACATAAGATCCATTAAACAAGGGACAACCAAACCTCATGTGTTTTCCTGGATAATTTGGGGGTCAACAACATTTATTGTATTTCTCGCCCAGCTTTCGGATAAAGGCGGTGTAGGAGCGTGGCCGATTGGGTTTTCAGGAATTATTTCCATTTATGTTGCCGTATTAGCATATAAAAAACAATCAGACAGTTCTATTACACGAACGGATTTGATTTTATTTATAATTGCAATGTCCTCATTGCCCTTGTGGAATTTAACTTCCGATCCCTTATGGGCGGTTATTATATTAACCTTTGTTGACATAATTGGATTTGGTCCAACTTTTCGTAAGACTTATGTCAATCCTTTTGAGGAGCAGTTAAGTTTTTTTGTTTTAATGACACTGCGCAATATGATTTCAATATTGGCCTTGGAGAATTATTCGTTTACAACTATTTTATTTCCGGGAATGATGGCAATAGTGTGTCTAATTTTTATTGCAATGGTTTTTTATAGAAGGCGGGTTCCTGCTTAAAACAGAAAGAATACTTAAAACTTTTCTAAGAATTCAAGTGTTTGACCCTTTCGGGACCCCTGTGCTAGAATCGACCCTTCGTTTAGGCGAATCCTATCCGGCCAAGTATCATCCAAATAAGATATAAATGTTCTAAGGAAACCAAGTGAATATACCTTTTACCAAAATGAGTGGAAGCGGTAACGATTTCGTTATTATCGACAATCGTGTTGCCGTTATTGACCCTGAAATAAAGCGAGACTTTGTTCAGAAAGTTTGTCGGCAAAAAGTATCTGTGGGAGCAGATGGAGTTATTTTTTTAGAAGAATCCGATAGGGCAAATTACAAGTGGGATTTTTATAATAATGATGGCAGCTCCGCAGAAATGTGTGGTAATGGAGGTCGTTGTGTGGCGCGTTATGCCTTTGAGAATTCCATTGCTCCACAAAAGCATTCTTTTGAAACGGTGGCTGGAATCATCTCTGCAGAAGTGAATGGTCCGGTGGTGAAAGTCAAACTGACTCCTCCTCATGATTTGCAAAGAGATTTAGAAGTTTCATTTGATGGGATGTCCTACAAAGTAGATAGTGTTAATACTGGGGTTCCGCACGCCATTGTTTTTTCTACCGATGTGGAACATGAGGATGTTGATAAAATTGGTCGTGGTATTCGTTATCACTCCGTATTTGCTCCATCGGGGACCAATGTAGATTTAGTTGAAAAAAAAGATGACAATTCTTTAAAAGTAAGAACATATGAAAGAGGGGTCGAAGGAGAGACTCTTGCTTGTGGTACTGGAGTTGTGGCTTCTGCACTTCTTGCCACCCAGCGGTTTGAAATCGCTTCTCCGGTCAGCGTGGAAACCCGGGGTGGCGAATCATTAAAGGTTTATATTGAACCTTCTTCCAATGGTGAGGGAGACTCTCCTTCTGTTTTTTTGGAAGGGCTGACTAAAGTAACTTTTGAAGGTCAAATTAAAGAATTGTAATTAACTTCCAGAGGGATATACAGCGCGATATGTTTGAAGGATCTTTTGTTGCAATAGTTACTCCATTTAAAAATGGAAAGCTGGATGAGCCGGCGTTTCGTAATTTATTGAAGTTTCATATAGAAAATGGAACTGATGGAATTGTTCCTTGTGGAACTACAGGGGAGTCTGCAACTTTGACGCATGATGAGCATCATCAAGTCATTTCAATTGCTGTAGAAGAGTGTAAGGGAAAAATTCCGGTTTTGGCCGGAACCGGTTCAAATTCGACCCAGGAAGCGATTGAACTCACTCAACATGCGGAAAAGGCCGGAGCCGATGGAGCTTTGCTGATTACCCCTTATTACAATAAGCCTTCGCAGGAAGGTTTGTATCAGCACTTTATGGCTGTGGCAAAGGAAACCGGTCTACCCATTATTTTATACAATGTGCCAGGTCGGACATCAGTAAACATGCTTCCCCCCACTGTTGGAAGGTTGGCAAAGGATCGAAAAAATATTGTTGGTATTAAAGAAGCTTCGGGTTCCATAGGGCAAATTAGTGAGGTGATTGCTTTGTGCGGGAATGATTTTTCTCTGCTTTCCGGTGATGATGCTTTGTTATGGCCAATTTTGGCAATTGGAGGAAAAGGAGTAATTTCTGTTTCCGCTAATGTGGTTCCCAATAAAGTGGCCGATTTATGTAATAAAGCTCGTAACCAAAAAGTAAATGACGCTTGCCAATTGCATTATGATTTGATGCATTTAAATAATATTATGTTTATTGATACCAATCCGGTCCCTGTAAAAGCAGCACTTTCTTTAATGGGGATGATTTCTCCTGAGCTACGCCCTCCTTTGACTGAACTTTCTGAAGAGCACCTCCAAACCCTAAAATCCACTCTCAAAGAATACGCTTTACTTTAATCGGCTTTTCATCTTCAATAGTAGAAATTTCTTGGATTGAAATGATTTCGATTTTTATTGTCCTGTAATTTATTAATAAGGAGATTAAGTTTTGTTAAAAATAGGTGTGATTGGTGCGGCAGGGCGCATGGGTAGGACCATCGTTTCTTGTATTGAAGATACGGCTGATGTGGATATTGGTTGTGGAACTGAAATGGCAGGTAATCCTTTTTTGGGACAAGATGTGGGAGAATTGGCCGGTATTGGAAATAAAAATATTCCTGTTTCAGAGGATTTGGAAAAAGTGATACAAACTTGTGATGCCATCATTGACTTTACAACTCCTGAGTCAAGCATGAATACGCTTCGGGTGGTGAAGCAGCATGATAAATCTATAGTTTTTGGGACAACAGGGTTTTCTGACAAACAAAAGGCAGAGATTTTAGATGCTGCTCAATCCATTCGATGTGTTTTAGCTCCTAACATGAGTATTGGAGTGAATGTTTTGTTTAAAATAGTTGGAGATGTGGCTAAAATTTTAGGGGATGCGTATGATGTAGAAATAGTAGAAGCGCATCATAAATTTAAGAAAGATGCTCCCAGTGGAACGGCAGTACGAATTTCTGAAATTATTGCAGAGTCATTGAAGCGTGATTTAAGTGATGTAGGCGTTTATGGACGTCATGGCTTTAGTGAAGGCCGGGGTGAAAAAGATATTGGAGTGCATACGGTTCGTGCAGGAGATATCGTTGGAGAGCACCGAGTGATGTTTGGTGGTATGGGTGAAACCTTGGAAGTGTTTCACCGAGCCCAAAGTCGAGAAACCTTTGCCCGAGGAGCAGTACGTGCTGCCCAATGGATTATTCATCAACCTCCGGGTTTATATGATATGCAAGATGTATTAGGTCTGAGAGATTAACGATGAGTTTTTGGAAATCAAATTGGAATCGCCGATTTTTTTTGAAAGCGTCTTCTTTATCTTTGGTAAGCTTTTTGTTTCCAAAGAAGAGTGATGGGACGGTCAATTTTCAAAATAATAAAAATATACCTTCAAACTATATACAAAACCGTGACACACCGGGGTTTTATATTCGTAGTGCAAATCCGTTTTTAGGAGTCGATATCAATAAATGGTCTTTGGGGATAAAGGGGATAGTGAAACAACCTTTAACTTTGAGCTACGAAGATTTATTTGGATTTCCCAGGGTTTCTCAGGTATCGCGGTTAAAATGTGTGGAATGTTGGTCTGCCAAGGCGAAGTGGGAAGGGTTTCATTTCCAGGAAATTGTCAAGCGCGTGCAACCGGATCCTAAGGCGAAATATGTAACTTTCCAATCAGCCGACTCTTATTATGAAAGTTTTCTTTTGGAAGAATTATTGAGACCCAGAGTCTTATTTGTGTTACGAATGGATGGTAAGCCATTATCTAAAGATCATGGGTTTCCTTTAAGGCTTATTGCTCCATTTAAGTATGGATACAAAAACGTTAAGTATATTACGAGTATAGAGTTTTCGGAAAAACGTAGCCGAAATTATTGGGCGGACTATGGGCCTTATTCCGTGGATGGGACGATTCAACCGGGAATCGATCATCCACTGGATTATAAGAAAAAGCCTTTACCTATCAATGGAGGAGAGGTCTTTCATTTTTTTGATAAACGCCCTCCCAAATCTCCCGATGGCATATGAATCCATGGCGAAAACTATTTTCGTTAATCGTTTTTTTGTTTTTTTGTTCCTGCTCAGATAATTCAGTCGAACAAATTTCTGTTAAAATCCCCCCAAATTTAAAAGTACCTGAGGAAATGGTTTACATCCCTGAAGGTGAATTCGTATATGGTCATGCTAGTGATCCCAAAACCTACTTAGGAAAAAAAATTAATTTGCCCGCTTATTTCATCGACAAGTTTGAAGTGACTCGAGGGGATTATCAAAAAGTAAACACAAGGTATTGGGTCACTCCCGGTAAGGAACGATTCCCGGTAAATTTAGTTAACTATTTAGAAGCGGATGCTTATTGCCAATCTTTGGGTAAACGGTTGCCGACAGAAAAAGAATGGGAAAAAGCGGCTCGAGGGATAGATGCCAGAAAATGGCCCTGGAAGCGGTTTCAAGAACATCCTAATAATGGGTTTTCAGGATTTATTCCTGAACCTGTGGATAAGCGGGATGATTGGATCAGCCCATATGGAATTTATGGAATGGGGCATAATATTTGGGAATGGACTGTGGATGATTATGATTTTAATGGAATGCCTGGAACTGACAAAGGTAAGTACAAAGTTATTCGCGGGGGGCTTTATCAATCCCATTTAACAATAAAGTTTTCTGCAACTTGGGCCAGGAATTATATGGAACCGCAAGCACGCTACAATTTTTTGGGGTTCCGATGTGCCCAAGATATCGATTGAACATGAAACTTTGAAAGCTCTCTTTCTAGGACTTTGTAGAAAGAACTTTCTGGTCATATTTCGAAAATTAAAACTCCAATGAAAAAGGGCTGCCAAAACATTTGGCAGCCCTTAGAAAACTGTGGAACCTCCGGGAAACCGAATTAACAATTTCCTACGGAGGTTCCAAGTCTACAATCGCTAGACAATGGATCACCTCCTTTCATCCAGGGGGTGAACATCCGCGCCGAGACTCCCCTGGCGCCCCAAACGCTTCACTATAATTAGCTATAGATTGTACTATTTTTTTGAAAAAGTCAAAATGGAAAATATGATGAAGGATCCGGCAAAATTGAATGTGGTATCTTTTGGGTTTCCATCGAGAATCAACATTTTGAGCTTCAGTGCTGTGGTGCTAGTTTCCCATGGTCCAGTCTATTCTGTTGAATGGATTAATGGCTCTTAGGATGCGCTGAAATTTTCGCAAGAGACTCTTTTCTTGAATAATAAGTAATTCTAAGAAGTTTTCTTATTTTTCCTTCTTTTATAAAAAACTTTTTGGCATTCTGCTGAGCAATATTTTGCGGCACGATGTCTTGGGTGAAATTCCTTTTCACAAACGATGCAGAACTTATTATAAAATTTTTGTTTAGGTTGTTTGGGTTTGGCGTCTCTCATTTTGGTAATCGTACGCAAACCTTTTATCGTGGATTTTTGTTGGAGGAAATTCAGCTTTTCTTTTTCCAGATCTCTATACTTTAAAACTTTCTTTAAGTTTCCGTTTTTATCATAGACTTTGCATTCATAAATCATTAAATTGTCACCAGATGCTTGGGTTAATAAGTTTTTCTTTAACCCTCCTCTCTCAATACCTAAGGTAAGTCCGACTATCCAGTTTGCGCCTGAAATGGGTTTTTAATTTCACTGGAAAGCTCCCCAGAGCCTTTCGCCGGACCATTGCTTACTTTATTTATCCAATTTTTATTCTCCAAAGTCACATAAAAAATGCCTAAATTGGCATTTTTTATATTTTGTATGATGTTTTCTATCGCCCTCTCATTAAAGATATTATATGGTATAAAAATTCATAAAATCAAATTTTTTGTCTAAAAAGCTTGAAAAAATTTTTAAAATGTCTAAAATTTAGTTATTTGTCTAAGTATTTGTTTGTAGGCAAGGTTTTGGGTTTTATTTAATGGGCTGAGAAAATTGAAAAAAGAGATAACAAGTGAAAAAGATACAGAGCTTCCTATTCGTGAGTTTTCCCGAATTACTGGAGTGAGCGCTCATACTTTACGAATCTGGGAGCGTCGCTATGGTGTTCCCAAAACAAGGAGGCTTCCTTCAGGACATCGTAGGTATTTAAGAGAAGAAGTTCCCCGGATAAAAGCGGTTGCTTGTGCTTTAGACGCTGGGTATCGTCCAGGAAAAATAATTCATGCCTCGCTTCAAGAATTAGAAAATTTAATTAATGTTTCCTCGTTAATTCATTCGGTCAAAAAACCTGCGGTTGATTCAAATAGAATAAGGGACTTTGCTATTCTCGATAAATGGATGAATGCGGTTCGTAAATATAATGAAGATTTATTGAGTCAAGAGTTTCATTTTCAGTGGCGAAAGATGGGTCCACTAAATTTTGTTCAGGATTGTATAACTCCTTTTATCTACCGTGTTGGTCATGAGTGGGAAAATGGAGAGTTATCTATATCGCAAGAGCATTTTGTTTCTGCCAGGCTCGGGGATTTTTTGGGGACCATGTGGCGACGGCTCAATGAAAGAAACCAGGGGCCTGTGTGTGTATTGGCGAATTTGCCCGATGAACCTCATTCATTAGGTTTGCAAATGGCTGCAGTTTTAGCTGCATTAAATCAAAAAAAAGTGGTTTTTTTAGGAAGGGACACTCCTGTCGAAGATATTGTTTCTACCGTTCAACAATGTAATGCGGAAATTTTAGGTATTAGTGTTTCATGTATTTACGATGCTAAATCGGCGCGAACCCAACTTAAAAAACTACGCAATAAAATTTCTAAGAATTGCAGCATCATTGTTGGTGGGGAAGGTGCTCAATGTCCAATCCCAGGAATTTTGAAAATGCAAAATTTATCCCAGTTTTTTAATTGGCTTCAAGAGACTGGTAAAACAGGGGAGAAGGCTTATGAAAACTAAAAACATTTTTTCTTATTTGGCATTAGTGACTTTTGGGTTTTTGCTTGTAAGTAATTTGAATGCCAATGAATCTGTCAATCGAAAGCAGGTTCTGGAGGTGGGTAAAATGCTTCCTAATGCTACTTTGTCTCAGTACCAAAAACCTGATATTCGATTAGATGATCTTAAAGGTTTTGTGAAAATTCTTAGCATTGTTCCCCAACTCAATACTCCTGTTTGTGATGAGCAAACCCATCGTTTTAGTGAAACCAACGGCGGGTTAGATCAGCATATAAAAATTATTACCATCAGTACTAATTCTGCTGAGGGGCAGTTTCGCTTTGCACAAAAAGCCAAAATTGAAAATATTTTATTTTTATCGGATCGGCCTCAATTCGATTTTGGTAAACAAACCGGTTTGCTCAATAGTGACTTTGGATTTTTAAGACGTACGGTTATCGTTGTGGATGAGAATAATGTGATTCAGTATATAGATTTTGTCCCGGGTGGTGGACTTCCTCAAATTAAGAAAGCTCTCAGAGCCGCTAAGCAAATTATTGAAAAGAACTCCTAGGTTGTTTTTTAATTTTCCCTTCTAATTTTAAGCCCTGGGTCTTACTTTAAAGTTTGAAGTAATTATTTTCTTTTTGCTTGTTCCCCTTGTTTTACTAATTTTCCTGCATTTTAGGTTTGTTAAGTCCTTAGTTTGTCCTTTATTGAACTTGTGAAATTTCTGATATTTTCCTTTTAAATTTATTGACTTTTCGCCTTTTTTTCGTCTATGATGATGGGGACGTATCACCCTGAGACATTTATCAATGAACCATTGTAGTAAGAGGAGGGATGCGACATGCATCTGACCAAACGGCAACGGGAAATCTACGAATATTTAAAAGAACATATCCGCGAAAAGGGATACGCTCCCAGTATTATGGAAATTGGTGAGGAGTTTCATTTATCGTCTCCGGCCACCGTCCATAAACATTTAAGTCACTTAGAGGTTAAGGGGTTGATTCAACGTAAACATAACATGAGTCGAGCGATTGAACTGGTAGAGGAAGATGCGCCTACGGTTCCTGAATACCATTTGCTGGGACACATTGTTGCGGGTAAACCCATTGAGACATTTGAAATGCGGGAGATGGTTTCTTTATTCCCTGCTGCACAAGATAGGAATATTTTTGTGCTACGCGTTAAAGGGGATTCAATGATCGATGACCATATACAAGATGGAGATTTTGTTATCGTTGAAGGGCGAGAGGATGCGAATAATGGAGAAACAGTGGTTGCTTTACTCGATAATGAATGCGCAACTTTAAAGCGTTTCTACCGTGAAGGTGATCATGTGCGGCTACAACCTGCAAACGAAGCCATGCAGCCTATCTTTATCAAACAAGGCGATCTTAAGGTTCAAGGTGTGGTTATCGGTGTCATGCGTAAATTCTGATTAGGGTCAGAGGTAGAGCATATTTTTGAGAAGGCTGAATGAGCTTAACAAACCAGGATAATAATGCTAATGAGTGTCTCGACTCTTGCGTAGAGAGGAAGATATTACATATCGATATGGATGCATTTTTTGTATCGGTGGAACAGGTGTTAGATCCTTCCTTAAAAAACAAGCCGGTGATTGTTGGTGGTTTAGGAGGCCGTGGTGTGGTTTCGGCTGCTTCTTATGAAGCGCGATCCTATGGAGTGCATTCAGCGATGCCCATGGCACGCGCGCGCCGTTTATGTCCACAGGCTATTTTTCTCAGTGGTTCTCATGGTAAATATAGTGAATTCTCTGAGCGTATTTTTGAAATCTTAGATAGTTATTCACCGTTGGTTGAACCGATGTCTTTGGATGAGGCTTACGTTGACTTGACCGGTTGCGAACGGTTGCAGGGTCCAATATTAAAAGCCGCAACTCGCCTTCACGATGAAATTCAGGATCGCGTTGGTATCAATGCATCGATTGGTATTGCCTCGAATAAACTCATGGCAAAAGTGGCATCCAACCTGGCGAAGCCTAACGGGATGTTGAGTGTACTGCCGGGGCAGGAGGGGCGATTTTTGGCTCCATTTCCAATTAAGTGCATTCCCGGTATTGGCCCTAAAATGGCGACTCAATTGAAACGCATGGGAATCCGGAAAGTCAGTCAACTGGCGTTGCTGTCGCGTGAGTTGTTAGAGAAAGCTTATGGGGTATGGGGAAGAAGTTTATATGAAAGGGCACACGGTATTTGTCAGTCCCCAGTATTAAAACGGGAAGAAACTCGATCCATCAGCCATGAGACAACTTTGAAAGAAGACTCGGAAGATCCGCAGTTTTTGGAATCGAAACTTAGTTACCTTGTGGAAAAAGCAGGGTCGCGCTTGCGCGCATCGATCTTGTGTGCGCGTTGTATTACACTCAAACTGCGTTATTCCGATTTTAAAACAGTCACTCGTTCTTTTACCTTGACCCAACCGGTGGATGAGGATTATGTGATTTTACAAACTGTATTAGGTCTATTTCGGAAGTCGTTTACTCGGCGAACCCGCGTTCGGTTGTTAGGGGTGGCGTTGACATCATTGTCAGATGCGGCGAGGCACATCGCTCAGCGTGGGGCTAATAGTCCTGGTTTGACGATGCAAGAAGAGTTTCAGTTGGGAAGGGAAGAGTTGATTCGTTACCCTTTGCCAGAAGTGCAGATTCAAGAAGAGAGCTCGAGCCTAACCAAAGAAATTTTACATACCACCAGCAATTCTCCCCTCCGGCAAGGAGTGCAAATGGAATTGTTTGAACCCTTGGAAGACCAGCGTTGGCAGAGGTTATATGCAGGGATTGACGGCATCCGTAAAAAATACGGTTTCCGTTCAATTTTACGCGCCTCCAGTCGGTGGAATTGAGAGCTATGGAAGAAATTGATTGGAAAGCGTGGCGGCAGGAATTTCCGGTAACGCAGAATCAGATATATTTGGATCATGCATGAGTGGCGCCTTTACCCCAAAGGGTACAAAATAAAATATCCACATTTGCACAACAAGCTTGTCAGCAGGGAACAGTTTATTATCAACAATGGATGCAAGAAATAGAATCAGTCCGTGACAGCTTTGCTCGTCTCATAAATGCTAAACCTGGTGAAATCGCCTTTATAAAAAATACTTCTGAAGGAATTTCTATTGTTGCCAATGGAATAAAGTGGAAGAGGGGCGATAATGTTGTTATACCGAACATAGAATTTCCGGCCAACGTATACCCCTGGATGAACTTGGAGCGATTAGGTGTAGAAGTGCGTTTTGTGAAAGCGGTCCGTGGCTGTATTCCGTATGAGCAAATTATTGCTCAAATAAATCACCGCACCCGGATTCTCTCAATCAGCTCTGTAGAATTTAATAGTGGTTTCCGAAATAATTTGAAAAAATTAGGCGAATTTTGTAGAAAAAAAGGGGTGTTTTTTTGTGTGGATGGGATACAATCACTGGGCATTATGCCGATGGATGTGGAGGAGAATCAAATTGATTTTCTTGCAGCCGATGGACATAAATGGTTGTTAAGTGTGGAGGGATTAGGGGGGCTTTATATCTCTTCAAGGGTATTGGAGCATGTTCGCCCGATCATGGTAGGTTGGGATAGTGTGGTCAATTCGAGTGATTATACTCAATACGATTTTACACTTAAACCAGATTCGAGAAGATTTGAAGGAGGAAGCTTCAATACCATGGGAATCCATGCGTTTGGGGCGGCACTTTCAATTTTTCATGAGATTGGCGTTCAACAAATTTCGGATCGAGTTCTAGGTTTAGGTGGTTACGTAATTGACCAATTGAAAGCGCGTGGCTTAAAGATATTAAGTTCCACAAAAGACAGTGAGCGTTCTGGAATAATATGCTTCAAGATAGAAGGAGATTTAGAAAGGTTTTCTCGATTCCTTGAAAACCGTAAAGTTACGGTTTCTGTTAGAAAAAGTTTTGTCCGGATATCGCCTCATTTTTATAATTCACTGGAAGAGGTTGAGCATTTTTTCCACTATTTGGATGAGTTTTTAAAGGAATCGCGAGTATAGCAAATGGTTTCTTCAAAAAAGAGGGGAAAAAAATGAGGGAAGCTATTCAAAAATTAAAATATGTCGTTCGCCATGCAGACCCTGAATATGCAGAGGCTCTTTTAGGAATCATCAATGATTTTTATTCTACTTTAAGAATTAAACAAGGGATAGATCAAAAAAGTTCTCATGGGGTATTGGTGCCCTTACCGAAATGCTCTCAAAAGGATAAAGGGGACGATAAGTCAAATCGATTTACAGCGTGAAAAAAGAGTTTTTACTTCATTTGATTTATTAGTTTTATTAAATGTTTAATTCTGGAAAATTTAACCAGTTTCCTTTCAAGGTTTAGTTACTCACCTCAATTATATAATCACATTTTATATTCACTTGTATTAAAAGTTTTTCTAATTTTCAAAAATAGGTAATTAAAATTTTAGAATTCGGTGAGTTGAGTATTCCTGGAGCGGAAACTTTGTTTTTTAAAATTTCAAATACAATATAAAACCCTGAAATAAAGCTGAATAAAAAATTTAAGTTAATTGAAATATTTTTGAAATATTGTCATAGGGGAAAGTGTCGTTTAAACTGAACATAACAAATTTTATTAAAAAGTGCTGCTTGTAACGAGTTTATTTTTTTATTTGATGAAGAAAATCTGAAATATAATCAAGCATTCGCTCGACTAATCCAACGGTAAATAAAAAAATTGATTAGCTGATTAACGAGATAAAATAAAAAGGTGAAAAAAGGGGAGGATGTTCAATGAAAGTAACGCACTTGGCAAAAATATGGCTGGTTTTGTTGGTACTTTTTTCCATATTTCATGTGACTACCGTTCAAGCATCGGCAGTCACAGATGGATTAAAAACTACCATTGATAACGTGATTAACGTAGTCACTGATCCTAAATACAAGGAAGACCGTAACGCACGACGTCAAAAGCTTCGAACGATAATAAGCCCTAAGTTTAATTATGAGGAAATAGGGAAACGTTCTCTTGGAGCTAAATGGAAAAGTTTATCTCCTGATGAAAAAAAACAATTTCTTTCACTATTTGAAAAGTTATTGGAAAATTCTTATGCAAGTAAAATCGAATCGTATCAGGATGAAAAAATTAATTATAATGAAGAGATAATTAAGGGGAAATATGCAATGGTCAAAACAGAAGTCGTTCGAAGAAGCGATTCTGTCGAGGTAGATTATAAATTGTTAAAAACAGATAGTGATTGGCAGGTTTATGACTTTATCATTGCAGGTGTGAGTATGGTCCGTAATTACCGAACTCAATTTTCCAAAATAATCCGCAAGGAATCAATAAAAGGTTTAATTGAAAAGATGAAAGAAAAAATAGATGAGTTAAATGATGGATCCATTACTGAAGAAAACCTTTAGTATTATTCGTTAATTTTTTTAATCTTTAAGAGACTATTTTGGAATTCCCCCCATTGTGACTCTTTCCTTAAGTCATTTTGTTTATGATTGAAAGTACTTGCCCTACCCGAATTGACTTTGCCGGAGGAACGTTGGATCTTTGGCCTTTGTATTTGTTTTTTGGCAATGCTCCCACCATTAATGGGGCTATTAATTTATATGCAAAAGTAAAAATATTTCCCCGTAGGGATAAAGCTGTAATTATCGAGTCAAAAGATTTAAAGATTCGAGAACGTTTTTCCAGTTTGCGTTCCCTTCCTGAGAAACATCCTTTAATTTTAATTATTAAACTTTTGAAATTTTATTCTCCGGTTAATGGGTTGGAGCTGGTAACTGATTGCCAAGCACCTGCTGGATCAGGGATTGGTGGGTCATCAGCTTTAAATATTGCACTAAATGGTGGATTAAATCGATTTACCGAGAAAAATCTCAATCGTGCAACTATGATTGAAGTGGCTAAAAATATTGAAACTCAAGTAATTCAAGTGCCTGCCGGAACTCAAGATTATTACTCGGCGATGTATGGGGGCATTCAGAGCATCCACTCTGGTTTTAAAGGAATAATATCAACAAAAATTCCATTGGATTTAAAAAATTGGTCTGATCGATTTGTTCTTTGTTATACCGGCAAACCCCATAATTCAGGAATAAATAATTGGGCTGTTTATAAGAAAGCAATCAATGCAGATGCAAAAGTAAACAAAAGCCTTTCTCAAATTGCATCTATATCAACAAAGATGGAAAGTATCTTAATGAACCGGGACGATTCCAAATTTCCAAAGTTATTCAATGCAGAATGGTTAGCGCGAAAGGCTCTAGCCCCGGGAATTAGCACGTCCAAAATTGAACACCTGATTCAATCGGCATTTTCCTGTGGAGCCTTGGCGGCTAAAGTTTGTGGTGCCGGTGGTGGAGGATGTGTCGCATTTTTTGTTCGGAAGGGCACGAAAAATAAAGTTGGCGAAATTCTTCAGCAACAAGGAGGCCAGGTCCTTCCTATCCGGTTTGTTTCTAGAGGTTTGCAAGTAACAGGTTGATTCTTCTCGAATAATCAGCCCAATTCCTTTATTTCCCCATATAAGTTAAGACTGAGTTATAATTTAGCCATGCGCAGGATGATTTGCCCTTTAGGGGCTAGGCTATGAAAAAATTCCTTACAATAAAAAATGTTTTTCTTTTAGCAGGATTTGCCTTTTTAGTGGCGTTGCCATTTTCTATTTTAAATAAGACTCCGAAAATTCAAAAAGACGATACTATAAATCCTTACCCTGTACCTAAGGATCCTGCCTCTGCCCACATTCAAAAAGCTTCCGAGCATTATTTTTTCCGAGAATTTCCAGAAGCTGAAGAACATTATCGTAAAGCCATTCATATCTATGAAGAAAGGAAAGATTTCCTTCATGCGGCAAAAACTTATGAGTCGTTAGGAGATTTATTCCTTTGGGCAAGGGAGCCAAATGAGGCGAAAGAAAATTATTTGATTGCAGTGAAATATTTTTCCGATCAAAAAAATATTTTGGGAGAGGCGAACGCATTGAAGGAATTAGGCGATATGTTTATGGGGCTAAATGAAATTGTTGAGTCTGAAAAATGGTATAAACAAGCATTGGAAATATTGAAAAAAGAAAAACCTAATCGAGTTTTAGGGGCTGTTCATGAAGGCATGGGGCACTTATATTGGAAAGCGGATAAAATCACTCAAGCCGTAAATTCTTTTACATTAGCCCGAGATACCTTTGGCACTTTAAATTATAACTTGGGTTACGACCATATGACTAATGTGATAGATCGTTTGCAAAATGGTAAAAATGATTTGCATCCTCATGCCCTTCGAAGAGATCCTTTAACGGGTAAACCCTATTAATTAATTGCTACTTTTAGGTGTGATTGATTTTCTAAAACGAACCTTATTGGTAATGGGTGTAATTTTAATAATTACATTGAGTATACATACGTTTGTATATGCAATTAATGATGAAACTTCTATCAAAGGTCCTGCCTTTGAAGCAATCTTACTGAAAGACCCTAATAGCCCACGTTCATCCAATCGATTCAGCTGTTTGGAACCCGTATTTCTCAAGATCACATGGCACAAAATTTACGAAAAACATAAAGTTTCGGTAATTTGGTTTAATTCCCTCGGTGAGGAACAGGAAACCACTGAATCCCACTTCGAAGGAAAAGATGACATTGAAAAATCCTGGTTTGCCCTGGAGTTTACCAATGTGTTTAAAGAAGAAAACTTTGCGGAGCCGAAGGAAGCGGGGAAACAGTTTACGGGTACTTGGAAAGTTCAAATGTTTTTAGATGGGCAAAGCTTAGACACCCAAAGTTTTTTTGTAGATTGTGGATAAAATTCTAAATCATGAAGTTAATGGTTTTGAATTAACGGATGTCCTTCTCCTCACTTGAATTTTCCTGGTCTTCTTTATTCTCTAGAAAACGACTTTCTATTTTTCCTAAATCTTTCTTATTTTTATTGATTTTTTTTAACAGGGTTTTAGTTTCTTGATCCTGAAAAAGTTCGTTTAAATCCATTTCCTCTTCGGGAAAAAGCAAATTCAAATCAATTTCTTCATTAGATTCTTTTTCCTCAAGATTAGGGTTTTCTTGAGGGACGGAAGTACTTTCTCCGGATTGGCTATTTTCATTTATGAATGTGGACGTTTCTTCATCTGACATAAGGGACTCCAAATAATATATTTCCATCATGTTACTGAAAAACTATTTTCTACTCAACTAAGAATTTTCAAAGTAAGTAAGAATTTTGGGTACTAATTTGATAGCTAAATTTCGGTCAAAGTCTAAAAGAAACTTAAGCGTTCGTTTAGCCTTATCCCAATCAGGGTTGGTTCCTAGTAAGGTTTTCTCTAAACGCTCCAATTCGAAAATTACTTCTTCTTTTTCTCTTTCATTGAAACTAAATTGATTTATTAAGGGTTTATAGAAATTTTCATTAAATCCCATTCCCAAGGACGAAGGAGGTTCTTTAGTTTCATTATTTATGGTGATAGGTTCACTTGATGCAGATATTTTTTGTTTAAGTTGTTTGTCCTTTAAAATGTCTAAGATAAGATTCAAAATTTCTATTGCTAAATCAATATCGCAAGATAATGCGATTCGATCATTAATTTCATTTTGTTCTTCTTGTTTCTTTGATAGAAAAAAATCAGAAGCAAAGCGGATTTCATCAAAGGTAGGTTTTTTAGTTGGGGAGTGCTCCAAAATAAACTGAGCTGTTTTAGTTTTCCATGGAGAAAAATTTGGATCATTGCGGTTCCAAGCGCCGGTTTTCAACGCTTGGGCTTCTTGAATTAAAACATTTATTTTCTTTTCCCAAGATCCTGACATGACCCCTCAGTAACGTGCTAGGTAAACTCCTAAGAAAAGAGCTATCCCAATAGTCCACATACTAGCTTGACTAAGCAAGCGCATTTTTTCCAAGGTAGGGCGAACCAAGCTTTTGTTTTCTGGCCTTAAATCTAAATGAGCGATTTTTGACCGAAGTCCAAAGGTAAGATAAGCACTGAGAAAAAATGCAATAACCGCAAATATGAGCTTTATCCCCAGGACATTATAATATCCATCCTTAAGGTTTACTTGGTCCGTATAATTTTCCATTAAGTAATAGACACCAGATCCTACCAATAAAAGAACACAAACGAAAATAGTAGGGGCGAGTGTTTCCATCATTTTATAAATAATCGAGTTCTCATCTAGAGTTTGGTGTGAGGCACTTTTTTCTATTTTAGGCAGCAATAACAAAAGGCAAAATGCGGAAGCACCCACTCCAATAGCGGCCGATAACAAATGGATAAAAATAATGATGGCGTTTTGCATAGAGTTATAAATTTCTTAAGTAGTTTACAAGAAGTCGAACCCCGTATCCCGATCCGCCCTTGGGAACATAGGGTTTTTCTTGACTGGTCCAGGCGGTACCGGCAATATCAAAATGGGCCCAGGGAAAGTCGCCAACAAATGGTTTTAAAAATGCTGCGGCTGTTGCCGAGCCAGCACCAACTCCAGGGCTCCCAATATTTTTTAAGTCTGCAATATCACTTTTTACAGCTTTTTCAAATTCATCATAAAGAGGAAGTTCCCAAACACGCTCGCCAACTGCAGTGCCGCATTTTATAAGTTTTTGAATTAATTTCTCGTCATTTCCTATTATTGCGCTGGCTTCATGACCTAATGCCACAATACATGCACCTGTAAGAGTGGCCAAATCAATTATCGCTTTGGGTTTGTATTTTTGAGCATACACTAATGCGTCTGCCAATATCAATCGGCCTTCCGCATCTGTGTTTAGCACTTCAATTGTTTTACCGTTAGAAGCTTTGAGGATATCTCCCGGTTTAATGGCGGACCCTCCGGGCATATTTTCCGTAGCAGGAATTATACCAATGACATTGACAGGAAGTTTCAGGCTGGCAGCTGCTTGTAACGTTCCAATCGTTACAGCTCCACCGGACATGTCAAACTTCATTTCATCCATATTTGCTCCCGGTTTAAGGGAGATACCTCCGGTGTCAAATGTAATGCCTTTGCCCACTATAGTTATGGGTGCTTGTTTTTTCTTTCCTCCAAAGTATTCCATTACTATAAATTTGGGAGGCTCATGAGACCCCTTTGCAACACCCAATAAGGAGCCCATTTTTTCTTTTTCCATGGCTTCTTTATTTAAAACTTTACAGGTGAATTTATACTTTTTAGCTATTTTTTTTGCTGTGTCCGCTAAATAGGTTGGAGTTGCTTTATTGCTGGGATGGTGCATTAGGTCCCGTGTGCTGATCACAGCATCACACAGTAACTGCGTGGACTCTACACCTTTTTTTATAGAAGCGACCTTTGCTTTTGCCGATGTAATTAAAGTAATAGTTTTGATTCGACTAGGAGGATTGTCTTTGTCCGGAGTTTTATATTCATCGAAATGATATAGGCCAAGTAATGCGCCTTCCGTAATAGCGGATGCAACCGGATTCCCGGATTTACTTTTTCCGGATTTAGAAATTTTATTGAATTCAGGATCGCTGATATAGAAAGAAATTGAATTGAATTTTGATCTCTCTGCTACCTTGGCGGAAGTTCCTGCTGTCTGTCGTACTTTTTCTTCATTTAAATCTTTGAGGGCACCTAATCCCACAAGAATCAGGTTGTCGGCTCCTAATACACATTTGGAACTTAAGGAAAGTATTTGGTTGAGTTTGCCTTCAAAGCGTTTAGATTCCATAGCGGCACTAATGGCACCCTTGAATCGATCGTCAATTGTTTTGATCAATCCGGAAGGCTTTTTTTCAGGACAAAATAACACAAGACACTCTGCCTTGTGATCCAAAACATCTTCTGCGGCGATATCTATTTTTTTCATATGCGAAATCCCTTCATTGTCAAACTAATACGGGTTCTTTCAATTAAATGGGGGGATAAACAGTTTTTGGAGAAACCTTATGTTCCCAGTTGATGATCTTCATTCTAAGGAAAAATCGGTGACCAAACAAGGGGAAAGTCCAACTCTCAATATTCAAAATAAGGAAAAATTTTCAAATAAAAAGTTTTTTATGCGGCTTGAGAACGGGTTTGAAGTCTAAAATGAGACAAGCTTTTTTGAGAAGAAATTAAACTTTTAAGAGCCTTCATGGCAAAAAAGTATTCACCATTGTTGGAGAGACCTGTTTCCAAACAAATACGGTACCAATCTATGGCTTCTTCTATTCTTCCTTGAGTTTGAGCTTTAAAGCCTAAGAAAAAAGAATATTCGCAGCGTTTTTTAGGGGTGTCCATTCGCAGGAGCAATTCTTTTTTGGAAATCTCGTTTAAAAGATAAAGACCTAAGATGCCATACTTATTTTCTTTCATTCCCGGTAGGGAATAGTAAGCTTTTAATTGCTTAATTTCTTTGGGTGAAATATCGAAATAAATTAAAGAGGAGGCTGCTCTTAACACCCAGTTATATGTGTCGGGAGATTTCATAACTTTCCACAATAATTCAAAATGGCTATCGGCAAAAAAATACATAGCTGCAGGTCCCATTAATTGTTGCGGAAGATTTTCTCTTAGCCAATTGACAGCTTTTTCCTCGCCGGCGAATTCTTTTAAATATGTATACATTTTGATTCGAAAAATAATGGAATCACTACCTTGAAGGTACACCCCTTGTGATAGCCTGAATGCTAACTCGCTGTGCCCTGACTCAAAAGCGGATTGAGCCCAAATTTTTAAAATTTTATTTTTCGAATAAGAAGAGATTTGTGTAATAGCATCAAGTGCTTGTAGAGATTGCTCTAAGGGTTTTTCTTTAAAGTTTTTTGTGATTTCAAAACCTAGCTGATGCCAATGATTTGCAGTCAGGGTGTAAGGATGGTTTTTTATTAAAAGAGCGACCTTAGTGAATTTGGATTGGTTCCAATAAAATCCAACAAGATTAGAAAGATAACTTGCAGAACCCGGGTATCTTTTATAGCATCGAATAAACATTTCTTCCGCCTGTTCCTGCTGGCCAAGTTCTTTAAATATTTTTCCTGCCCAACTTAGGGATCCTCCCGTATAACTAGGGACCGCTTCCAAAATAACCGGTAAGGCTCTATTATATTGCTTCTCTTCATAATAGGTTTTTGCCAATTTGGTTAGAGCATGTGGAATTTCCAGATTGGACGTTAAAACCTTTTTATTTAACCAATCCTGAATGACAATTCTTGCGGAGTCGTATTTTTTCTTGTTTAAAAGAAAACTGATGTAAGGTTTACGTGCTTTCCAGTTTTTTGGGTCTTCTTTCACAACTTTTTTAAACCAATTTTCAATTACCGGTAATGGAACTTCCTCAAATTTGTTTAATAAACTGACTATATATGATTTTAAGTTTGTGGGTGTGGTGGGGTCACGAAGTAATTGGAGTAAGTCAATTTGATCTCGATTTAAATAAGAGATATATGCTTTAGAAGCTATATGGTCTTGTTCGGCAACATTAATGAGTTGTTTCGTCACTTTTTCATAAAGTTTTAGATCTAGCAGGTTCTCGTAAGCAATGTCTGCCATCGCTTTTAGGTGTTCAGGACGGGTGTCTAATTGCGAAACCAGCCTGCGTACGCAAATCCAAATTCCCGGGTCTCCACTATGTAGATGTTTTTGAAGTTCTTGCCAAGTTCGAAGAATGAGCGGTGTTCCCCATTGATTAAAACCCATCAATTGTTCAATCATTTCATCTTTTTTGGGTTGAGAATTTTGAGCTTGAGTTAAATCATAGTACCAATTTGATAATTGTTGTGCTTGGTTGGGCTGAAAAAAGGAAAAAGAACCCATGGAATTTTTTACTTTGTTAAAAAATTGGTCTTTTGAAAATACTATTCTTTTAAATTTGTTAACTGTTTTTTGACCCTCGATTAAAAGATTATTGGAACTGGCTTTAAGGATTTCTGCATATGTATTTGCACTCTTCCTATCGCTTAGGTTATCCAAATAGAATAATCCCTCTGTAAAAATTGAAGAATAAAAGTAACTTCTAAAGAATAGTTCGTAGTCTTGCGAATTAAAGAAAACACCTGAATATCTCTCAGTAGGTAATGAGACTTCGATTTCAAATTTATTTAAGAGGGATTTCAAATTTGTGGAATCCCCCAATATTTTTCCTAGTGAATGTGAAAGTTGTTTATTGTATCTTCCCTTTGTGAAAATTTTTGATAGGGTTTGTGTTGACAGGTTTCCGGATTCTTTTGACAAATTTAATAGAATTAACAATTGAGTTAATTTTGGAAAATTCTGTTTTGAATAAAAAGAGTTTAGATTAAATCCGGTTTTTATTACTGAGAGTTGGATAATGTCTTCTCCAAATGCACTTGCTAGCCAATCTTGCCATTCTTCAAAATTCCCCTTTTTCGCTAATCTTAATAACCATAAGTAGCGGGTCTCTTTATTAGTCTTTTGAGAATGAGCTGCGTTACGGAGAATCGAATCCTCTTTTAATAAAAATAATCGTAGAGGATCGTTTAAGGGTAAGGTAAGCGCCAAAAGATTTGCATGTGAGGAGTAACCTAGAGCTTCCGCAATTAAAGTTTCTTCCCGTGACATGGCAGACGCTGTTAATCCTCGTGCAAGAGCTAAGTTGCATAAGGATTTTGCTTTTAGGGCGTCGGTGATTTCAATAAGATCTAAAGTTTGGAAAATAATTTGGGCGAGCGCTGTGGCCGCAGATTGAATAACCCAGTTGTGATGGATTCCTTGATTCCAAAATTGGTTGGACATTTGAGCCACTAATGCCATAGATGGAGTGTAGTAATTGTTGAACTCCTTTTTTATTAAATTATGGTTTGGATGGAAGTTATCATTCGTTAGAGCAATAGGGTGCTTTCTATTTAAATGTTTCGTCCAATTTACCAATAGGGTCATGAAGTTTGAAAAATCCGGAAACTCTGGGATGGACCCCACATTTATTCCTTGATAGTGAATATGCCACAAAATTCCGTCAAAATTTACTTGTGGATCCGAAGGTTTTTCTCCAGTAAAAAATGTGTAGATATTAGCGATCGCTAATAAGAATCTTCTGTCGGGTTGCAGACGATAACTATCTTCAAGCGTGTTTCGCATTTGCTGGGGAGAAACTTCCATGATGTTAGGAATTTTGTCATCTAAGGGTGAAGCTTGGATCTTCGTAAATTGAGATGGAGTTGGATTAAGGTTCTCCAAAAACCAATTGGGTTGAAAAATTTGAATGTAGGAGGCGAAAGCTAACGTGACGCCTAACAGACCATACAAATAGGGTCTCATCCAAGCACCGGGAGCAGTTTAAATAAGATAGAAATTCGCTGTAAATATAAAAAGTATAAAGTATTGTGGTCTTAAAAAACAGAAAATTCATATCTATAGTTTCAAAGTGTTTTTTGTTGTGGTTTTTATATGAAGGTATAATTGAATAAAAAAATCTGGGGGATTTTGTTATGGAAATTCTAATAAAACTGTGGATTAGACTTCTATTAAGCTTTGTAATTCTTTGGATTGGGCTGAATTTGGCCTATGCTTCCACAATTCTTGAATACATGACTCCTACGAAGGACAGTAGTCCGGCAGATATAACCATGGATGGGCAGGGTAACTTATGGTTTACAGAAATCAATGCCAATAAGATTGGCAAATTGATTCCTTCTCAGTCTAAACCTGGAACATCTGAGGGGATTAAAGAATATGATTTACCCCAACCAAATAGCAAACCTCATTACATTGCAGTGGCTCGGGATGGAATGATTTGGTTCACCGAGATGAAAGGAAACCGTATTGGAAAACTTGATCCCGCAACTGGCAAGATTAAAGAATACGAAATTCCTACTCCCAAAAGTGAGCCTCATCAAATTAAAGAAGGAGAAGACGGTCACATATGGTTTTTAGAATTCGAAACCAATAAAATTGGTCGGTTCAACCCTGAATTAGAGTCTTTCAAAGAGTTCCCAATACCCGAAGGTCATCCACATGGATTGGCTTTAGAGGGAAAAAAAGTTTGGTACACACAAGGGGGCAAATTTTGGGCACAGGTATTTTTTAACAAAGTAAGTGTTCTCGATACTGAAACAGGAAAAGTTGAAGAATTCACAATTCCACCTGAAAAATCTGTACCTCATGGGATAACTCTTAGTACCGATGCTGTCATATGGTTTACAGAAATGTTTGAAAGTAAATTGGCAAATTTAACTTTTCCAAAGGACCAGCCTCCCAAAATAACGGAATATTTGCTTGGTAAACGAAAAGGACCGCATGATTTAATCGTCGATGACCAGAGGAAATGGGTTTGGTTTACTGCCAATCGTCCTGCCAGTATTGGTAGGCTTGATTTAGCTAAAGCTGAACCCGGAACAAATAAAGGGGTAGAATTCTTCCCCACTCCCACTCCAAAAAGTCACCCCAGTCAATTAGTTTTAGATAATGAGGGAAATATCTGGTTTACAGAAATGGGATTGTATTTCCGAGGTAAATATTTAAATCAAATTGGAAAGTTAATTCCCTGAAAAAATCAAGCTTCCTTCAATCGGCGTAAGGGAGAAATTTTTTGCTCTTTGCTAATGAAATCTTTTCGACTTGTTTTAAAAGCTTCTATACTTTTTCAATCTGAAAATTAAAAACACGCAATCTCTGTCTTTCCAAGGTCAAAGTTCTTCATTTCTTTTTGATTGAGAAAAGGGTCATTATAAAAAAAACAATCTTAGGGAACTAAAACGATTTGGAACCTTTGAAAGAGGTCATTAAACTTATTGTGTCAACCCAATGATTTTTTTCAAAGGAGCCATTCATGAAAAGGTTTTTCAACCTTGTTTTAGTTTTTACTTTACTGCAATTTAGTTTTTTTATAATCCCTTTCGGAATTGTATATGGTAAAGATAATTCTAATTGGCAAAAGGACAAGGCCTTTTTGAAAAAGATAATGCAGGACGAAAAAGTTTTAAAAAAAGATCCCAATAATCCGCGATTGAATTATGAGATGGGGATGAACTATTTTTTAATGGAAGAATATAAATCGGCAAAGTCTTATTTTAAGAAGACTCTGAGGTTAAAACCCCAAGATGATAATCTTAGGTATCGCCTGGGATTGAAATTTGCCCAGGCAAGTCAGATAAAAGATGCATTGAATTTTTTTAAAGAAGCTCTAGATCTGGATCAAAATAATAGTCTTGTGCATATTGAAATGGGACAGCTCTATTTTAAAATGAGGAAATACAATAAGGCCAGAAAGCATTATAAATTAGCGGCAGAATTGGATCCACTGTATGAAGAAGATTACCGTGATATTGAAAAACAAATTCGACAAAAAATGGTGATCGAAAAGTATCAAAGGATCTTAAGAAAAAATCCCCAAGATGCTTTGACCCACGGAAAATTGGCAGATATTTATCGAACCTTGGGAAGGGAAAAAGAGGCAATTTTTCATTACCAAGAAGCCGTGAGGGTGGACCCTAATTATAAGAATTTTGTGCCGGCGGATATAGAAATAATAAATTGAATTTAATGATCGGATGGAGAAGGATAAAAATATTTTTTATAAATTAAAATGCATTTAAAAAATAAAAAACCCCCCTTAATATTCTAGTACTGTAAAGAAAAACCAAGTACAGAATTCCTAAAGAAGAAGCCGAAGAAACGACATAATGGTTTGGGAAAAGTAGGTCTATTTTGGTACTACTTTTGCGGCTTGTGGGCCCTTTTGGCCTTCAGTCACTTCATACTCAACATCTTGTCCTTGCTTTAAGGTTTTATAACCATCAATCTGAATTTCAGAAAAATGTACAAACACGTCTTTCCCTTCTTCAGATTCAATGAACCCATACCCTTTGGAATTGCTGAACCATTTAACTTTTCCCATTGCCATAAATCCCCCTTTTTTAAGAACATTAAGAGCGCATATACTACCACAGGTAGGTAAGGAAACCCAAGAAACTCTACTTTATTTTTGCAAAAAAAGGGGGGTAAAAAATGCCCCCTTTAAAGTTTTTTTTCTGGCAAGATTTTGAAATTTAAGGATTTTGCTTTTCCAAGGTTGAGGGCAGGAGAAATAGTCCTTTTTCTGTAAATCGTGAATCTGCATTGAAATAAACCATTAAAAATCTAAATAGGTTCCCTGCCGCCACCAATCGTATATAAAAATCTTCTGAATGTTTTTGAGTCGACTTTCTGAAACTCAATTTTCTAAAACTAATAAAAAGATGAAGAAGGAGGGCTTTACCTGTAAGTTTTATTTTCTCTTAAAAAATTTGGACCATAGACTTCTTCCATAGTGCGATATTTTTTTAAGCGACGTAATTTTTGTCTTTCTTCAAAAGTTTTAGAAAGCTGTGATGGATGGGGTATTTTTATGCTGAAAAATTCTCTTTCTTGAGGGGTCTTCATGTTCATTCCTCCTTGAATGACTTTTTATTTTTATCGGTATCAATTTTAAATTTCATTAAACATTTTTTTTAGAAGATAGATTCAGTTAATGGTTTTAGGGCTGTTTTGTATTAGAAATTATATGAAAAAGATGGCTCAAAATGGAACCTGGAGAAAATGAAGAAATTATAGGTAAGTGGATACTATCTAACCCTTCATTTTATAAGCGATTATGAATGATTTTTTGTATTGCCTCAATAGGGCAAAAATTTAATGATTCTTTACTTGTTTTGACAATTTTTTCATTGATATACTGGCCTCAAATTTGGGAACCTTGGGTCCAATTACGGATTCAAAGATGTTTCTTTTCAGGAGGTAAAGAGCATCATGAAAAAAATTATTTTCTGTGCAACTATTATTACATTAATTTTTGTTTTGGCTCAATGGACTTGGGCAGGGCCACGTGGAAAGTTTCGTCATCATGGAAGCAATAGAATTCATAACCATAATGGAAAAACGTCTTCACATAAACTTTCTGTACGAGGTAATAAATTTTCCAATCGAATTCGTGCAAGAAAAAATTCGGTTTTTCATTCTCATAAATTGAACTCTCGAAAATCGAGATCCATTAATAGAAATAGAACTTTTAGGTCCTCATCCAAATTGAATAGAAGGAATAACCTTAGAGGTTCTACCGCAAATTTTCGCAGTTTTGGGAGACAGCAAAATATCAGAAATGGATTTGTAAGGGATAATTCTAGAAACAAACCAGCCGCTTTGAGACCTCGAAATAAATATCGCCAACCTCATCGTCGAAATTTTGTCGATCCGCATCGTGGAGCCTATTACCCCAATAGAGGATATTATCAATATGGGAATTATTACTCAGACTATCCGCCCAATTATAATATATTCGTTTTTCCGGGGGTGGTCGGGGTAGGACCGTATGTTGTACTGCCGCCTATTAGGGGCTACATCGGGTACTAGTTCTGAATTCATTTTTAAGACCTATTGAGAAAGGCATTGCTTTAGTGACTAAAGTTTGCCAAAGAAAAGGTTTGAAAAATTTAAGACCATTGGTTTTGGCATTTTTATTTCTTTTGTTTTTCCTGGGTTGTAGTCAAACTCAAATAGCATACAACCTTTCTGATTGGTTTCTATTAAAACGTATTGATAATTATTTTAATCTCACCTCTAAACAAGAAGAATTTTTAGAAAAAAAAATTGATGATTTGCAGCAGTGGCATCGTCAAAATGAAATTCCGAATTTGGTCGAGGCTCTTGAAAGCCTGCAGGACCGTTATCGAGATGGGCTCAGCTTTAATGATATTCAGTGGGTTAAAGAAACTCATTGGGGTTTTTGGGAAAGATTGTTTGAAAAAGGATTGTGCGATTTTTCTGATTTTTTAGAAACGGTTGATAACGATCAGATTCTTTACTTGGAATCTATTTTCAAAAATAAAAATCAATATTTAATGGATCAAACTAAACTTTCATCTACAGAACTGCGGGCGGAAATTTTAGATTGGCTTTTTGGGTTATTAGAAAACTGGTATGGTTCTTTGACCCTAGAACAAAAACTTTTTATTGAACAACTAGTAAGAGAAGACCCTGAATGGATTCGAGTAAAACTTGAAAAGCGTCAAACCTTTCAAAAAAACTTTGTTCAGATATTAAGGAAACACCAAAATTCATCCGAAATTTGTAAAGAACTCCGCCCAATGATAATAAATGCAAAGGCTGCATGGCCAACTAATTTTAGGGTTCGGTTTGAGCAAAAAGAACAGGAATGGCAGCAGATATTTTTGCAAATAGATGCAAATATGCAACCCAATCAAAGAAAAAATGTCTTACAGCGGATAGACAGTTATCGTTTGGACTTTAAAGAATTGATTGGGTAAAAAGGCTAAAATATTTTATTGCTATGAATAGTGTTGTGAGTAGGAATGGGGAATGGTAATTCTGTATATTATGGGGAAGATTAAAGCCCTCTAAGATTTTTTAGGATTTGTTGCGCGGCTTTTTCATAAAGTTTGTCAGGGGATCCACCGGTCATTCCTCCGGAGACCCAACTTTGAACTTCCCAGGCACCCAACATGCCTTCTTGACTCAGTAAAGCGACCTTCACATTCATTAAAGCACGTGACCCATCGTCAATCCCAAAAGTGACAAAACGCTTGAATCGATTGCCATGGTCAAACATCGTGACTTGAAATTTCAAATGGTATTTGGCTTTAACATTATTGGGAACCACCATGAACATGGAATCTGTCATTTCTGTTTCTAGTGCATTTCTGAGTCCGGAGCTGGCGCCCTGTAAGGAAAACTTTTTGGTTAAATCTTTAAGGATAATAGTGTTTTGGTGAGTTTCCCACCGCTTACGGGTAATGGATTCCACTCCCGAACAGGCAGTCAAAGCAAAAAGCAATAACAATGCTAAAATACTGATTTTATTAAAGCTTACCTGTCTATTTTCAATGGTTTTCCAGCTCATGATGGGGCTATTCTAGCAGGCAAAATATGTTTTGCAAAGAGGAAATTAGTCTACGAAAACCAGTGGACTACAGTTTCCTCGAGTCCACTAAACCAGGTTTGGAGTTCAATAGGGATAAGGCTATTTATATAGGTTAATTTTCCGGTTGCTAATGCCCAGCCTAGAAAAATTAAAAGAACTCCACTCAACACATTTGTGGAATGCAAAAGTATAGAGCGTCCTCCCAAATTTAAAGTCCAACCGCGACCCCGTAAAACTTTCCAGAACCAACTGTCTTTTCCCATGTTGCTAAAAAGTGAAGCTAATAATATTAGAGGCAGGCCTAAACCGATGGCAAAGAAAAATAAGAGAGCCATACCTTCATAGATAGTTTTTTCTGATGCCGCAAGTACTAAAATTCCGGATAAAATTGGCCCTACACAGGGAGTCCAACCCATAGCAAAGGTAGCACCAAATAAAAAGTACCCAATGAATGTAGAGGTAGGGGCGCTTTTGAAACTGGCACCGGAAAATCCTTTACCAAAAACGGTCATAATCCCAAAAATTAAAACTAGAATTCCACCCCAGGTGGTCAGTGAAAATAAATAGTCTCTTAAAAGACTTCCGAGAAAACTTGCAGAGGCTCCCATCAATACAAATAAAGAAGCCAAACCACAGAAAAAAGCAAATGAGTTCATAGTCATTCGAGTTCGACTGGCTTGAGCAGTAACCGCAAAATAAGCCGGCAAAATAGGCAATGTGCAAGGAGAAAGAAAACTAAACATTCCGGCTATAAAGGAAAGGATAATGAGCAAAAATATGCTTGCCTTAGGTAAAGGGGATTCGGGTTCGAAGGGACTAAACCCTGACTTCGTTGAGGAAGCTTCGCTAGCAGAAGTAGTGGAAGAATTTGGAGAAGAGCTAGCTGATCCAAAAGACAATGGTTCGTTTGATTTTGTATTTAAAGTTTCCTGGGTTGAGGGTGGGGAATTTAAAGCTTTTGGTTTGGTTGAACTCACACAACGAAATCCAACATCAGGTGCGCCTTGACTGGGGTCAGCATATTGTCGGTAACCTGCACGTGCGAATTCTTTTAAAACTTGGAGGTATGATTCACCAGGGAAATGCCCAATGTTGGAAGACGAAATTCCTCTTAATACTTTGTAGCCCGCGTTAAAGGATTCATCTTGATAAATATTTCCCGGATAAGCCGAGTAATCTTCAGCAATCCATTCCCATACATTTCCTACAAGGTCATGAACTCCCAGTGGAGTGGCACCTTGTGGATGGGTCCCGACTTTTGCAAGTAAAGTTTTGGACCGAGCTTGATTGGGTAAATTAGAGTTTTCTAACTTGAAGTCATTTCCCCAAGGATATTCCCGGCCATCCGTTCCGCGTGCTGCGCGTTCCCATTCTTTTTCTGTAGGCAATCTTTTACCTGCCCATTCGCAAAAATTGGAGGCATCGTACCAAGTTACCCAAGTTACTGGAAAATCTTCTTTCCCTGGCGGAATGGTTCCATTTTCCCAGTTTTTGGGTGGAGCATATTTCCCAATATTCTTAATGATCGGTTTAAATCGGGGATCATTGGGAATGTCATTCAGAAATTTTTTATACCGCCTGTTGGTCACCTCATAGCGATCTATATAAAATCCCTTTAGAAAAGGTTTTTGTTCCGGGTGCTCATCTTTGTATAGCGCTTTGGGTACTCCCAATGCCAATAGTTCACCACTTTTGTCCTCTTTGTTGGTACCGAATATAAACTGTCCTGCCGAAATAAATGCCATGTCCCCTTCTAGGACATTTTCTTCAGGATTGTTATTGGCCTCACCCTTTACAGTGGTGGTCAACAGGATCAAGGTACAAATAATAATTTTGTAGAGTGAAAACTTCATGCAATAAAATTGAAATTAAAAAGTAGGATCAAAATAAAAAATGCGAACTTTGCAAAGTCTAAGCAGTAAAATTTTTTTGACCCGGTTACTTTTGTTGTGACAATAATTCTTCAAAATACAGAATAGTATCTGGCGCAGCCCAATTTTCGGCCCCGTGTAGAATACCAACAATTATCCCCTTCGGGTCAATCAAAAAAGTAGTGGGCAAACTGGTAATACCATAGTCTTTGCTTATGTCCATTTGCGGATCAAGCAAGATGGGAAAAGTTATTTTATTAGCTTTTACATAGGGTTCGACCACTCTGGCTCCAAACATGTCATTGGAGATGCCAATGACTTTCAACGATTTCCCCTTAAATTTGTCATGAAGATAATTTAAGGATGGCATCTCAATTTTACAAGGACCGCACCAAGTGGCCCAAAAGTTGAGAAGAATATATTGGCCACGAAGATCGGATAAATTAAAGTTAGAACCCTCTAGTGTGGAAAGTGAAAAACCAGGGGCTGTTTGTTTTTCTTTTAAGGCCTCTGCAGAATTGACATTAATCCCGAATCCCAGGAATAATCCAATCAGACTTAAAGCGATAAACTTAAGAGTTTTTCTGAAAAAATAAAAACCCGGCATTATTCCCCGCCGGGTTTGATATATGGTCTTCATAATTAATTTATTAATCCAAAGATCTTTGGTCTCAAATTTGGATGATTTTATTCCACGGCTTCAATACAGCGTACCATAGGAATTGCCTTTTTTAGAGCCCTTTCAATACCCATTTTGAGAGTCATCGTTGAACTGGAGCAAGAACTGCAGGACCCAACCAAGCGTACCTTAACAATTCCGTCATCAATATCTACCAATTCTACATTCCCACCGTCTTTCATAAGTTCCGGACGAATGGTATCTAAAACTGATTCAACTTCATCTTTCATTTCATCCACAATAAGGATCCTTACATTAAAGGCGCAGAAAAATGTGAAACTATTCTCCCACCAAGGCTTTCTTTTTTTCTAAAAGTTCTTCTTTCGTTTCTACATGTTCTGGGTCTTTAGGAATACAATCTACCGGACAGACTTCTACGCACTGCTCATCTTCATACCATCCGACACATTCTGTGCAACGTTCCCAATCAATGATATAGATTTCATCACCTTCTGAAATTGCTTCATTAGGACATTCGGGTTCACAGACTCCACAATTGACACAATCTTCTGTAATCATTAAAGACATGACTTATTATCTCCCTCAATAAAGCAATAGATTTGCTTTATGCTATGAAAAAATTAATACAATTGCTTTTCAAAAGCCTTTGTCTCCTGATTCCATTTGAAAAAGGCCTCATCTTTGATTTTCCTATTATACACCGAAATTACCAAATACTGTGCTTCAGGATAGGTAGGTTCTCCATCGAATAATGCCATCCGTTTATCTTCCTCTGAAAAATAGGCATCGTGTTCCGGATGAGAATGGTAGAACAATTTAACCGCTAATCCCTTTTCATTGGCACTCTTAAAAATTTCCATTAATTCTTTCGGATCTATAAAAAAAGCGGTTCTGGCGTCCCTGACATAGGTTTTAGGGTCCTTTTCGTGTAATTGATTTTGGATATTAGTACATCGGTAATGGATGTCTTCTTGATCATTTTCCGGGTTTCCTATAATAATCCCACAACATTCATAGGGATATTCCTCAAGAGCATGGTTCCGAGCTTGTTCAAGATTGTCTTTAGCCAATAAAATCATATGCTTATAACAGCTGGGACTGGGTTGAGCAGATCATCTAAATTAAATCCCAACTTAAAGAAATTTTTGGTTTATACGTGTGACCGTACTACTAAATTATCTTCTACAGTTATTTGACACGCGAGTCTTAAGTTTGGATTTTTATTTAATTGTTTTTTTAAATTATTTGTTTCTGTCTCATTAAGTGGGGATACTTTTCCGGAAACGATTTCCACTTTACAGGAAGAGCAAAGTCCTCTGCCTCTACAGTTTAATAATTTAAAAATATGGGCATAAATCCCAACTTTGTTGGCAATTGCAGCTTCTCTAAGGTTTTCCCCGGGTTCTACCTTGATTGTACGGTTTTGTTTTTCAAAAGTGACTTCTAGCATGCTTCCACCTGAACATAATTTCCTAGTTTACCTTTACCCCAATATCCATAGAAGGCATTACCCGCTGTGGAACAAAAGGATCTTAAATGAACATACTCTGTGGTCCCATGATCTGCTTTTAAAACGCCAACTTGAGAATAAGGAGGGATTTTCCCGCCACAGTTAACGCAATCCACAGAATATTTTTCGCATTGTATTAGCAAACAGGCCCGACACAAAACAGGATGGAACAAATGAATTTCCTGTCCGTCAAATTCAACACAGGTAGGCTGCTCCTCTACAGACAAGTTGCAATCGCTGCATTTTGGCGTATCTGGATTTATGTTTTCCAAAGAGGATGGAACCATTTTTCAAAAAATGACTGTTTGCCTTGGTTAAAATGAACCCATTCTATACCAAAAGGGACTCAGTTTATGCAAACTTTTCTCATTTCAAGGAAGTTGTCAAGAACCGCCCCGGCACCTTTGACGATGCTGGTCAGGGGTTCGGTAGGAACAAAAGTTTTCAGGCAGGTTGTTTCTTCAACAAGTTTATCTAAGCCAGGGATCAAGGCCCCGCCACCGGTAATATAGATTCCATTGGAAAAAATATCTGCAGATAGTTCGGGAGGAGTTTTTTCTAAAGCTCTATGAACAACGGTTTGAATAGCGGTAATAGGTTCCTTCATCGCTTCACGGATTTCTTCATCATTGACTGTGATTGAGGTAGGAACTCCAGTTTTAATATTGAGACCTTTTACTTCAATATATTTCCTATCTATTAAAGGAAAAGCGCTTCCAACCGCAATTTTGATGCGCTCTGCTTCAAAAATTCCAATACTCAATTGGTGTTCAATTCTCATATATCTAAGAATGGCTTCGTCCATTTCATCCCCAGCTACACGAATAGATTCTCCATATGCAATTGCCGATAAGGAGGTGATGGCCACATCGGTCGTTCCTCCACCGATATCTATTACCATATTTCCTTCTGGTTTATGAACGGGGATTCCTACTCCAATGGCAGCAGCCATAGGTTCCTCAACTAAATAAACCTCACGGACCCCGGAAAGAATTGCAGCATCGATTACCGCTTTCTTTTCAACCTGGGTAATGCAAGTGGGAATTCCTACAACCATTCTTGGCTTAATGACACGGAATCGTTTCAATACTTTTTCAATGAAATAACTAATCATTTTGTTAGTGATCTCAAAGTCTGCAATCACTCCGTCTTTCATGGGGCGAATGGTTTGTAGACGGGCATGAGTACGACCAAACATTTTCTTTGCTTCCAGTCCAACTGCTTCAACATGGCCATTGCCATTTCCATTATTGGATATGGCGACAATAGAGGGTTCGTTTAATAAGATACCGTGGTTTTTAACATAAATTAAAGTGTTGGCCGTTCCAAGATCCATGGCGACATCGGCAGAAAATTTATCTAAAAGATTGGAAAAAAATTTCGGTATCATTCGGTTTCTTCTTTCGTATAAAATGCTCTCGACCTGGAAGCACTAATAAGCCCCTCTAGGTGTTTTCCGTCCTTAGGGTATCTGGCCAGTCCTAATCGAATTTCTGGTTGAGTAAGCTTGTCTCTACTTAATAGATTAGGGTGTTGTAGGCTATCTTGCAATAGAGTGTTTTGTATATCTATAGATTCTTCGTCTTTTCCAGCTAATAAAATAATTAATGTGTCTTCTGAAAATTTAAATACAAACTTGGGAAGGGCCAGGGACTCTGAAGCTTGTGAAACGATCTGATTGATTAAGTGATCGCCTTTTTCAATGCCATCAGTTTCGTAAATAGAATTTAAATTTTTGATATGGATTGTAATTACGCTAATTGCATTACCCTTGAAGGCCTCTTTCTCAATAGTTTTGAGATGATTCAAAAGAAAACGGTAATTTGGAAGCCCCGAAATTTGGCAATGATTTTTATCATTTTCCCATTGTTGAGTGATTTCTGAGTAATCCAGTGCTTGAGCACCTAAAGTAGTCAATAACATTAACTTTTGCAGGTCAGAATGATTCATTCCGTCCTCTGACTTGTGAGCACAAACCACTAAGCCTTGCAATCCCTTTTTCCCAATGATGGGTGATATGATTACGGATTCGAAAGGTTCTGGTTTTTCGTCTTTTGCAAAGATAAAACGACCCGTGGACCAAGGATGATGTATGAGTTTTGCTTCTGGATTCCGTTGAAAGGATCCGCAAATGGATTCTTCGGACAATATATTAAGATGTTTAACAGACTGTTTCCAACCCTTGGCTTGTGTCACCCTTCCCGTGCCATCACTTTTAAACCAAACCACGGCTAACGCATCAAAAGGAATGTGATTATGTGAGGTTTGAAGAAATCTTTCGGCTAATGTTTTTCGATTTGATGATTCTGCAAGATACTGACCCCACTCGATTAAAGATATTGGGGAAATATTTTTTTGCATTTCCCGGTTAGAGGATTCATTTTCTTTTATTAAGTGCCAGGCCATTTGCTCCGCCAATCCGGTAACAAGTTTTTGCATTTTTGTTGAAAAACTATAGCCTTCCTTGGAATCAACCACTAGAACCCCTGTTAGTCCATCACGATAAATGGGGACAGCGAGAAAACATTTAAGATTTTCTTTATTCTCGTATATTTCTAAGGTCGGCGATGTTTCTAATGAGAAATCGAGTAATTGAGGTTGGCGCTCCTCAGCAACTTGTCCAATAAGACCTTGTCCTAAATCTATGGCAACATCAGGTTTAAAATTAGGACTTAACGATAAGTATTCTACTATCTTGAGTTGTTGCGAATGGGAATCTAACTGAAATAAGGCTGTAGTATAAGCATCCGAAATATTACTTGTGATTTCTATTAAATTTTTTAGTAGAGGATTTGAGGTCATGCGTTAAGGCGGCTTTTAATCAATTCTTTAATGGAAATACATGAAGAAACAGTTGGGTGGGCCAAACCATCAAATTTGTATCAAGTAAAAGGGTTTGAGAATGACATTTGGTTAAGCCAGGGTTAACTAAGAAACTTAAGTCACCCAATGGACTTTATTTTTATAGTATAGTTAGACTCCTTTCAATCTAATTATTTTAAAATCAGTGGGTTGGTGTGTCAATTTTATAAAGTGAGTAAACAGATAGAGTTTAATTTAAGCAGCGATTTATTAATTGAAAACAGCTTGACAGAGAAGATTTCGATTTATATACTCCCTGATCTTTGATATAAGGGAACCAGCGGAAATTAAAGATGGGCTGATAGCTCAGCTGGGAGAGCATCGGCCTTACAAGCCGAGGGTCACAGGTTCGAGCCCTGTTCAGCCCACCATTTTTCCGAAAAATATTTTTACCGCCTGGGTAGTTGTATTTTAAAATAATTGCAACGGGTGAGATCTTTGCAGATCTTTTTGTTCAGCAAGTATTTCCTAAAAAATGAAACCAACGGGGTCGTAGTTCAGTTGGTTAGAACGCCGGCCTGTCACGCCGGAGGTCGCGAGTTCGAGTCTCGTCGGCCCCGCCATAAAACTCGAAGGGTTATGATCTAATGATCATAGCCCTTTGTTTTTGCCACTATTCTAAACTCTCAAAACCGAGACAAAATCATCTTAGTTTTTAGAATTTTAATCTAACCATCGGGTTTATGATGATTCATTAAGATTTTTTTTCAGGGATAGACCGCAGGAGCGGCACGAGCTCGAAAATGGATTATCAAAAGCAAACACACTATGAAATAAATGTTTACAACGAGGGCATTTCGCAAAAATAGAGATCAGGGTTATAGAGGAATATATAGCTATTCCAATCAATACGATAATTTGTCTAAATAAAAGCGGGATAGGCAACAGAAAAAACAGAAAAATGGTTCCCAAGACCATTAAAGCTGAATATACCCATAATCTTCTAAGGCGAAATATTTTTTTTAATTTCATTAAGTTGGGATTTCACTTTATTAGTATTCGAAACTGGTGCTTGATTTTATCACGCCTATCATAAAAATACATGCTCCCCTATTTAACGTAAAATAGATTCCAAATGTAAGAAATCCTGTCTATAGAGTATGATGTACAGAAAAATGGTTATATTTTTATGCAAGGATCCACTTTGTTATTGGTCTATCATTCAATTAAAGTCGAAATAATGGACGAAAATTCTTTAAAAACCCCCCTATTATAACCCTTCCATATTTTTCCATTTTAGTGTACTTTACAACATCATTAAAGGATAGAGCCGATACGGGGGGGCAGTATGCAATATCGTGGGGATTTGTATGCTGGTTATCGGCCCTAAAAATATTTTGATTTCTCCTGAAAATAAAAATCATTATCTCACCCTCTATTACCCCGAATTCCTGATCACGGCTCAATAATTAAAAACTTTATTACCTCCTCGAATTATTGAAAATAAAATTTGGTGCCCAATAGCCTGCTTAGCAACTATAAACTATATTTTTGAATTAAGATTTTTGCAGCATTTTGCGCCTGTCTGGCAAATTTAGAGGAACTATTGATTTGAGACATCGTTATGGCTCCCTCCAGCAACAAAAGCAACTGTTCGGCAAGTTGTTTGGGTTTGCTAATTTTTGCTTGGGTTGCCAATCCAATAATATATTCTAAGATTAAACTTTTAAATTCTTTGCAAATATTTCTTATAGCTGTTCCCTGTTCTGGAAACTCGCCGGCAGCACCTACAAACAAGCACCCAAAGTAATCTTTCTGTTGGAACCATTTCCCAGCGACCTCAAAAATTGCTAACAATCTTTGCTGGGGGGATTTTGCTGATTTTTCCACTTCACGCATAAAATTATTACGAAATTGTTGGTCATAATAACGAAGAACCGCCAAAATGAGTTCATCCTTAGACTTGAAATGATTGTATAGAGTTCTTTTGGCAATTCCTGACTCCTCTAAAATTAATTCAATTCCCACCCCGTGAAATCCATATTTCGAGAAAAGCTTATGAGCAGTTTTTATTAGTTTTTCGCGTTTGGAGGCCAATGCCATGGATTAATCCTCTAAAAATTAATACTAATTTGTTCTTAGAGCGAGAATTTTTTAATCTCAAACTAAACCTTAATTTTAAAGGAAATTTGAAGTTTAATAAATAAATATTAAAAAATTTTGTAATGAAATCAAAATTTTTAATACTAATCTGTCTACCTCGTAATGCGAGAGTTTTGAAGACATTTTTAATTTTTTTAACGAAAAGGAGTAGACGATGAATTTCTCAACATTAAAAACAAAATTAGTCCCAATCATTACCTTGATGGTTGCTCTTGTATCCAATTTAGCTTTTGCTGGGCAAGGGGAGATGATGAATGGGGGAACTATGGCAAAAATGGATTCCACTTTGGAAACCAGTATTGTCGGGGTCCAAGGTTATGATCTGGTTTCTTATCACAAAAATGAAAAACCTCTCAAAGGTAATGGAAACCACATAGTTGAGCACCATGGAGTTACATATCTATTTATTAATAAGGCTAATCAGGAAGAGTTTGCTAAAAACCCGCATAAATATTTGCCCGCCTATGGTGGTTATTGTGCTTATGGAGTTGCGGTAGGCAAAAAATTTGTGGGAGACCCGGATGTTTGGAAGATTGTTGACAATAAACTGTACTTAAACTTGGACAACAAAATACAAGGAATCTGGAATAAAGATGTTTCCGGCAATATTCAAAAGGCCGAAGTAAATTGGATAAAAATTAAAAACAAAAAAGCTGCCGATCTTTAATTTGTTTGAAGCAACTATCCGCAGATAAACAAGCGAAAAGGAGCTATAAGATTAAAAGTCAGAGAATTCGTAGCTCCTTTTTCCTTTTTTTAAATAACTTATCCACATTTTAATACTCAGTTAATAAAGGGATTTAAAGTGAAATTTTTTTCAAAATCGATATTCGTTTCATTATTTTTCAATTTGTATTTCAGTGTAATAGTCTCAGCTCAAAATGGTGCTGCTAAATCATTCGTGCCTAATGTTAATTTAACAACGGGGGCAATTTCTGTCCCGAAGAATTATAACCTTTGGCCTGTTCTTGGAACATGGTCTCATGCTGTTGGGAAGGAAAATCCCGGAGCAAAAGAATTTCATATTGTTTACACTCAACCTGAAACTATTACATATTATAAAAAGCATAGAAAGTTTCCAGATGGGGCTGTTCTTGTTAAAGAACTTATTAATACCAAAACAATGTCCATGACGACTGGTCCTTTTGTGAGCCATGCAACCACAATTAAAGGATGGTTTGTTTTAGTTCGAGATACTCAAAATCGGTTTCCAGATTCTAAGTTATGGGGCGATGGTTGGGGATGGTCTTTATTTAAAACGGAAAATTCCACAAAAACAGTTTCAAAGAACTATAAAGAGGATTGTCTTGGATGTCATTTGCCGGCAAGAGATTTAGCTCCACCCCAGGCAAATGATTCAGATAAATGGATATACACCTTTGGATATCCTGTTCTGAAAAAAGAAAAGGAGAGTCAATAGAAGATAGAAATGACTTGTTGGAAGTTTGATACTGAGAAGGGTCAATCTTCCTTTGTATTTATTTATTTTTTTGGTTTCCAAGTTCATAAATAACTTTACTCAAACCTTGAACTACCCGAGCCAACTTTTCAAAGTTTATTTTGTCTATGGTATCGTCATAGGTGTGGTAATGCGGATAACGAAAGGGTGCTGTATCTGTAACCATGATTGCCGGATAACCCTCCTGCCAGAAGGACCAATGATCAGACCAGCCAACGCCAGGAATCCATGCGGGAATTATGCCACCTTCAGAGGGAAATTGTGTGTGCTCTCTAAAGAGTTCAATGGATAAATTTACTAATTCTCTGGATGAGTTGTCGCCAACGAAGGCAATAAAGTTTCCAATATCAGGATAAAAGTAATTCAAAGGGAATGGGTATTCTTGGCTGTCTTTTTCATCTGAGAAATATCCCATGGTTTCTAATGAAATCATCCCAATTATTTTTTCATTTTTATCCTTCAGGTTTCGAGAATAGACTCGACTTCCCATTTCATCAGTTTGGAAAAAAGGGGGCTCTTCATTTACAAAGGCAACAAATTTTATGCTTCTAGATGGAGGATTTGTTTTTAAAATTCGAGCAAGCTCTAATAAGGCGGCAACGCCAGACCCATTATCATTCGCTCCTAAAGAGCCATCAACGCTGTCATAATGTGCACCAACGATTAATATTTCATCCGGTTTATCAGTGCCGAGTAGGTGAGATTCAATATTCTTAAAAGGTTTTTTTTGGATTAGGTATTCTTGAGTGGTTACAGTATACCCTAGAGATTGAAATTCTTTTGAGATATATTTCTCTGAGGCTTCCAAATTTTCATAATTCCAAAGATTTCTTTCTCCTATTACTGTGGTTAATTGTTCAACATGGCTTGTAAGTCTGCCCATCAATTTTTTTTCGATTGCTGTGAGATTGGGAAGGACACCGGTATAGGATTCACCTGGCATGCTTGTTTTGAATATCAACCCACAGGATTGTAAGGCAATAGAAACTCCGCCCAGCAAACCAATAAGCAGGGTTCTTTTTAATTTTTTATTCATAACTAAAGTCATTTGCAGGAAGGAATATCTGTGAAATTCATTAACGATTTAAGTAAAAAGTTGTCGTTATTTTAGATTTAATCGTTAAAAAGCGGTGAGTTACCAAAGTCCAAAAGATTCATCAGGAATAGTCGTCTCTTGGAAATCACCATCTGCATTTATAGAAATTTTAATAATTCCCTCATCATATTTTGCCTCGGCAATGGCTAGAAACTGTTCGCGAGTTCCATCTAAGATACTGTAATCCCATTCATTTGAAAGAGATGTAGTTGCCAAGTTTTTTGCTATTGTTAGGTTGCAGTTTTCTTCAGGCGCTCTATCATTGTTCCAATGGCCTTGGCAACTCTTAAAAATTTCTGTTAATGCCTCACGAGCTTTTGAAATTTGTGGAGGATCAATGGGCTTTTTGAATTTCTCATAAACAGGGATCCATAACGCTCCAATGATCAATATTAGAATAAAGGCCTTAAGCGGCTTAGAAAAATACAATGGACTTTCCTGGTTAGAGAATTAAGTAGATAAAAATCTTGAAGGCATAGAATAATTCAACTAAAACCTAAACTCAATTCCATTCCATGTTTTGATCCATTAATTTTTTTGTTCTTTCTAAGCTCCTAAACTATATTTAATTGAAATCGTTAAAGCTGGTTTAGTTTACATTTTCTTCAAAAAGAGTTTTGTAAACTACTCCAGCGATTACTGCTCCTGCTATTGGAGCAACCCAAAACATCCATAATTGGGAAACTGCCCAGTCTCCCACAAAAAATGCCGTTCCTGTGCTACGGGCTGGGTTTACGGAGGTATTGGTGACAGGGATGCTAATTAAGTGTATCAGGGTTAAGCCGAGACCAATAGCGATAGGAGCAAATCCGGAGGGAGCGCGGGAATCTGTGGCACCGAGTATTATTAATAAAAACATGAAAGTCATGACAAATTCACATACTAATGCTGCTGTAAGTGAATATCCACCTGGAGAATGAGCTCCAAAGCCGTTCGAGGCAAAACCTCCGGTGACATCAAAGCCTGTTTTTCCGGTAGCGATAAGAAATAAAACTCCGGCACCTATCAAGGCGCCTACCACTTGCGCCAAAATATAAGGAAGTAAACGGTTTGCTGGAAATCGTCCTCCCATAAATAAACCGATCGAAACTGCCGGATTTAAATGGCAACCGGAAATGTGACCAATGGCATAAGCCATGGTAAGTACTGTTAATCCAAATGCAAAGGAAACTCCTACTAATCCAATCCCTACTTCAGGAAAAGCTGCGGCTAGGACAGCACTTCCGCATCCCCCTAAGACTAGCCAAAATGTACCTATACATTCGGCAGTAACACATTTCGATAATGACATGGTTTGGCTCCTTAAGTTAATTGTTTAATTATGGTTTTGCTTTACCGTCTGAAACCCATTTATGAGTTTCAAAATTAATTTCGATTGTATATCAAACAGTTGAATATAGCTATGTCGAAATGTTTGGAATTAAGTGAGATAGATAGGGGTGTATTAGGGTTAGTTCCGTTCTTTTGGGATGAAAACAAAATGCTGCTCTTGAATCGTTTTGCGAAGAGCCCTTGGTTAGTTTCAAAGTAAAAATAGGTTAATGAAAGAGAAAGTATTTTTTGTTTAACAATTTTTTAAGTTTTTTTTGTAATGATATTTTGTCTCCATGGAATCTTCTGCCATCAAAATATAGAATGACTGGATAAAAAGGATCAATATTGTCATCAGCATTAAAAGCTACTTGGTCTGGGTTAATAGAATGCTTGCCAATCGACTTTGAGGTGGAAAAGTCTATATTGAAGAAAGTTCTATAGGCTAACTCTGAGCAGACGATTTTCTTTTCTGTGTTGACATCAAAGTTAAAGTCATAATCTTTTCCGATTTGTTTAAAGACTTCCAATAGGTAGTTTTGTTTGTTTTTTCGGGTTAAGCAGGACCTAGTGGCAGAATTCTCTGGTGAACAATCTTTTGGTCTTAATACGGCAAGGTCATCAATATTTAAAAATTTTCGCAATGAATTTATCTCTACTCCGGGTCGCAAAGCTTCAATAATATTTTTCCCCTTACGAATGGACTCTTGAAATGAAGGTCCTTGATATGCATAGTGTATTTTAGCCAATGTATAATAATGTGGAAGTTGATCCCAAATTTCTAAATCTTTTAGTTCACTTTCCGTTCCTACCCAAATTGCAACATGACCATAGTGACCCGGAATGAATTTGTCGGTGAGACGAAAAGGAGTCTTTTCTAAAAGAATATCCAAGGGTTTCATTTCCTTCTGGAGAATCTTATATTCTTGTACGGGTAAATCCCAGAGTTTACCTTTTCGGGTTTGAACTATTCCAATACTGTTTCCAAAAACCTTGCTCAAGGTATGCGTGGTATGATTTCCTGTTACAAATACCTTGTCTCCGTTCTTTTTTAAAAAAAGCTGGAACCTGTTTTTCAAACGTGAAATGAGTTTTTTTTCTTTTGAGTCTTCTCTGAGTTCGCTAAAAGTAAAACTTTCTTTTATCAAATGATCTAACTCTGCCAGATAAGGATTGTTTTTTTATCTTTGTTGCGAAAGGGTTCGGTCTTCTCATAAAATTTAAATATTTGAATTAGGCGGTGAGAATATTTGAAGGTTCCGTTGTAATTATTCCAAACATCTTGAATTGATTTTGAAATATTTTTTTGTGGATTTGGGAAATCGAAAAATAGACTTCTTCGCATAGCAGGGTTTTTTAAATAAAGATCCAAGCCTAGAATGTAGTTGTCTATTAAAATTAATGATGCAGCAAATGAAATATCGAAGTTTCTTAAAAAAGCCTTTCCTAATGGATCGTTTGGGTTGATTTGAATAGGATCAGAATGCAAATCAGAAGTTATATCGGGATTAATATTGATTTGATCAAAATCTAATCGAAGAAATTCAGGGTGAATTGAGTGTATTAATTGTTTTCTAACTTGCAATATGTAATATGCAAATAGGTTGTGCAATTCTCGAGTATTTAAAGAGGATAGGCGCCCTTTGTGTGAATTAAAAAACTCTGATATTTCATGGTAAGAAGTATTTGCTTCTTTTCTCCATTCAATAGATTTGTCCCAATATGTCAATAAAGCTAATATTTGTTTTTCAGCATTTAAGTTCGAAGAAATATTTTTTGAGTTCTTATTGGATGGAGGTATTCCGGGTGGTGTCAGGGAATAGTTTTTTAAAGAGCACCCCATAAAAAAACCAAGAAGGATAATATTCCACTGTATAAAGTTTTTAAACACAATGCTCCTTATATCTAATCTTTAATTTAATATAGATGATTCTAACTGACTTTAATATTTTCTTTTATCGAAAACCCCTTTTTTGTTAGAAAAGTAATATTTTTTAATCTATAAAATTTATCTACAAACCCATGTTTAACAATCCTCATTAAATGTTTAATAAAAAATTTATTTTACTTCCTCCTTTAAAACAATAAGTTAATATGCAATAATCCGCATCGAAATTACCAAAAATTTATTTGGAAAAAAGAAAACAATTTCCCTGGTAATACTTTAAAACTTTGGCTCGTGTTTCAAAAGTAATGTAGGTCAACTTTAACCTTAATAAATGGAATATGGATCGATGGAAAATCTAAAAATTGCCCAAAGAAATAGAAATGATTGGCATAGGGTCGCTGCCGTTTTACTTTTTCTCATAGCTTTGGTAATTCAAACGGGTTGTGCGGTCAAATTTGTTTCATCTTATGACGAGCAAACAGATAAAGCGGTAACAGCATTACAAAGGAAAGTAGAAACATTTCTAGTGCTTTCGCAGTTTAAAGCTGGAAGTCCGGATTGGACTTATGAAAAAACTAAGAATTTTTATAATGATATTGCAGTCGATCTAAGTGCAATTCGAGTAAGAGCAGAAGCAATCGATAAAAATGAATTGACTATTAAACAATTGGGGCTGGTTCAGGATAACTTTGACAAGATGGAGCAATTACAAAAATCAGGTCAGTTTTCCGGTCCCGTAATTGAAAGTCTCAGAAATTCATTAAATAGTCAATTTACGGCTATTTTAAAACTTGAACTGGCAAAAAAACGTCAATAAAAATACTGATTCCCAAAATATATGAATACAGGAGTTTGTTATGGGGTTAAAAATTTCTAGTTTATCCAAAAGTATGTTATCCGCCGCCAAGGGAACTTTTAAAGATAAGTGGCCAGAAATAAAAGATTATGCTGAATTAGAATCTAAAAAGCTGGCCCAAAGTTTAATATCTATAGAAAAGATGTTTGTAAAAGGTAAAATTGATAAACAGACTGCAAAATTATTGTTGGATATTAATAAAAATGCCACCAAAACTGTATTGCTCACTGTAGAAGGGATGGGGTTGATTGCCGCTGAGCAAGCCATCAATGCAGCATTAAAAGTGATTAAGGATAGTGTTAATAGTACGATCGGTTTTAATCTTATTTAAAATAACTCTAGATTCAGTGTGTAAAAATTAGAAAGTTAGTTGGATTTTAATGGATAATTGAGTGGGGTTTAACCTGTTCTCTATTTTTAAACCAAATCCAACAAAACCAAGACCAGGTAAATATAATTCCGAACCAACCAACAGTGGTTACCGCTGAGGCAAGGGCAGTATCTTTTTCTATTAAACCAAAATAGGATAAGATATTTTTCCAATCATGAGCTTCTTCTCCTAAACCTCCAATTAAGGGCAGAGCAAGAGCTCGTGCATCTGCCATGTAAACAGCAACGTCGAGGCAATTTTCAAAGAACCAAAATAAGCCGAAAGTATATCCCACCGCATCTCTCCTTGACCAAAAGGAGGCAGTAACTATTAAGGGAATGAGTAGCTGATTTATACTTCCTCCCAAAATAGTCAAAATCCTGAATCCAAAAATTCCAAAGATCCAATGGCCCGCTTCATGAAACACCAGGTTCACATTATGAGTTAAATATAATATTGTTGAATCTGAACCCAGCATGTCCTTGGTAGCCAATAAATAAACCAATGCAGCCCACCCTATGGAAAAAGAAAGAACAGTCATCTTTGAAATTGGTTTCCAGGGTAATGATGCTATTTTTTCCAAGTAGACGAAATATCCATTAAATTTCGAACTTAATCCCAGGGGCTCTGTTTCAGGGGTTTCCATCAATTCATTTTCAAATGAATCTTTGATTCCTGGGTCAGTTTTAGGGGGTGAGTAGTGTTCAGATTTTCTTTGTTGGATTTCAATATACTTGGAAATTATTATTCCACAATAAGGACAGGATTCAGTAGAACTCAGCTTATTACTGCATTTGGGGCATTTCATTGTTAAATCATCTTAGTTTTTTCTATAGATTAAATGTAATTTTTTTCAAATTCAACGAGTAGAAAATAGAATCACTACAAGTGGGTGATATCTGGGTTGATTATCTGTTGAATCCCTCATTTGATTAAGAGCGCTAAATTCAAAGTAAAATGTATAAAAAATTAGAGGGAGTGGTTAATTTTTTAAACGTCATATTATTAAAAATAAAATTTCGAATCTTAAAACTATTGAAAAATAGCTAGTTAGGGGATGAATATTTTTTGGCCTCCTTTTTGCTATAAAAATATCGATGTAGGAATATCAATCTTCTGAAATGTTACTCACCTTCAAGTTTGATTATTCAATTTTTCTTATTTAGGTTTTAAAAACTAAAGAGTATTCATAAGGAGCAAATGTGCAGATCCTTACAATTGATAAAAATAAGAAGATATGTAAATTCATTGAGGGAAATTTGTTGAATATTGGGTATTCTGACAAACCCTTAGTGCACCATGCTTTCAGTATTGATGAGGCTTTAGAATGGCTCCAAAAATTACAATTTGATTTAATTATCATTGATCCCTTGGTCTCGAATCAATATAGTTTGCCACTGATAAGTATGGCAAAAACCTTATTTCCTTTTACGAAAATAATTACTTTTAGTTATTTTTCTCAAAATCCCTCTTTTTTCGAGAGTAAAAAAGAGTGTATTACTTGGGGCGCTGATTACTGTTTAGACAAGACAATGCAATGGCAAGAATTTCCCCTTGTATTTAAGAAGATATTGTTTCCTTATATGCGGGGGACCTTTAGTTATGAAAATAATTAATTGAAAAAAAATAATACATTCTGGTCTTTCTCATTTTTTGAATTAAGTACAAAAATTAGCCTTTAAATAAGCCTTTCTTGCCTCAATCCAATCATTTTTCCAATTTATCTTTAATTTAGTTTTCTATTGCCTTATATTTTTATATATAGGGTAATTAAATCAAATAAGTAAGAAAATCTTGCTATATATTTATAGGGGCTATTTTCTGTGGCAAACCAAAAAATTCTCGTAGTAGATGATGATCTAAAAGCATGCTCTAACATTAAACGATATATGACGAACCAAGATTTTGAGGTGGAATCCGTACCTGATGGAGAAGAAGGTTTAGCCAAAGTCGACGAGTTGGACCCAAGTTGTGTTCTTCTGGATATTCGTATCCCAAAAATAAACGGTGTGGAATGTTTGAAGAAATTACGAAAAAGCCATCCCAAACTCCCTATATTCATGATCACAGGGATAGATCATGACGAATTAAAGGAAGGGTGCTTAAAAGCCGGAGCCAAAGGTTACTTTAAAAAACCAATTGATTTTGAAAATCTGTTGACAGAAATAAATAATGTAATTTCCATAGATGATAATGGAAATGGGCATGCCTTGCCAAAAGAGGGAGGTAGCCTCAATGCAATAGATATTGTTGACGATGTTGTTGCTTCTCCTCCGACGATTTACCATCAACTGCAACAAGCGATTGATGACCCAGATAGCGGGTTTAATGATTTTGAAAAGATAATCAGTAATGATCCAGCTTTGTCAGCTCGGCTATTAAAAGTAGTAAACAGCCCATTTTATGGTTTAGGATCAAAAGTTTCTACGATTACACATGCATTAAATATTGTAGGGACGGATCAGTTAGCTGATTTAGCTTTAGCAACCGGAGTATTGACCCAATTTAAAGGAATTCCAAAAGATGTAATTAATATGGAATCTTTTTGGAAACACAGTATTGCGGTTGGATTGGGAGCTCGAATTATAGCTAAACATCTTCAGGTAAAGGATGTTGAGAAGTTTTATTTGGCCGGAATGTTGCACGATTTGGGGAGTTTGATCTTGTTTAAAGAAGCTCCCGAAAAAATGAAAAAAATTTTAGACTCTGCTTTAGAGCATCAAACACATTTATTTGAAGAAGAAGACCAATTTTTAAACTTTACCCATGCAGAAGTGGGGCAAAACTTATTAAAGAAATGGGATCTACCAAAAAGCTTAATTGAAGGTGTCGCATTTCATCATAACCCATTAGAAGCTACAAAACACAAGACTCAAGCCCTAATTGTACATATTGCCGACTCAATGGCGTATAAACTGGAGTTAGGGGCAAGTGGAGAACCTCAAGTACCACAAATATCCTCAGAAGTCTTAGAGGAAATTGGATTAACTGAAGAGGACTTAAAAGATTTTGAAGAGACAGTGGTTAGTGAATTTAATGAGGTCAGTGGAATGTTTGTTTGATTTTTACATAAAAAATCATATGAAACTTTCTTCAAATATCTTTTTTTCCTATCTCTTTTCAAATAAAAAAATAATCAAACCTTAATTTTTTTAAAATAAAGTTAAGGAATCCTACCCGAAGGCTGATTCTAAAGCCGGATAACTAAATCCTAAGATATGAAATGTGTTCAATAAGAAATGGAATAACACACTACTTTCAATTCGATTGGTTTTTTGATAAACCCATCCGTAGAAGAAACCGGCAATAAATGCGAGAAAAATATATTTTAGGCCACCGGCAAAATGGTCTAAACCAAATAAAAATGAAGATGTGGTTAGGGAAGCCAGGGGACCCCATGAAAATTTTTTCCAATTTGAGGCAAGTTCTCTTTGAATGAATCCTCGAAAAATTAGTTCCTCGGGCAAACAGGTGAAGAAAAGCATTTTTAAAGCCCAGATCGAAAAAAAGTCAGGGAACTTTGGATCCCAATAAATATACCCTAACAAAAAGGAAAATAATAAGACTAGAAAAGATCCCAAAAGAAATATGGGGATCAATGTGGCTACCATAGATTTCAGTTCATTTTTATTATGAATTAAATTGGGAATAAAAAGCAGAAGAAAAAGTCCAACAATACCTTTGTCAAAGTTTAGATAAAAACTATAAGGTATGCTGTCAGGTGACAGTTTAATTTCTGAAACAATTTTCCAATTGGTAAAACCAGGACTGAAATGGTGCGAAAGAATGAGACCCCATAGAACAATTGCCAATGCCAAGAAAGCTTTTTTAAAGTTTTTAAATTTGCCTGAATAATAAATAGATATAAGTGCACTGAATCCGATGGTTTGAAGAAGCCCTATAAAAACTATTCTTTCTGCAAAAAAGCCCGTTAATATGGAAAGTAAAAAAAATAGAATCCACAGTTTTCGATAATTGATGGACCAGAGAAAAATTATCGATATAGTTAGTAGAGAATAGGTGGCAATGGACAAAATGTAGACAGAATTCATAAAGTTCAGCTTTGTTTTTGTATTTGTAAAATAAGTTAATCTAAAACCATTTATTGGATGGAAAATTAAATGAAATTGATTAAAAAAGCATTGATAATTTTAATCTCGATCAGTCTAGGAGTGTCAGTAGGATGCTCACAAACTACACAACCCAATTCAAACTTAGCCCAAGGACTGATTTATAAAAACACTTATACCATCATAGGAGAAAAAAATTTTTGGAAAGGATACCCTGCGAAAACCATTAATGGAATGATTAATGCTGTTATTGAGATTCCCACTGGTACTAATGCAAAATGGGAAGTTAATGAACACGATGGAACCCTTCAATGGGAACATAAAAAAGGAACTCCGCGAATGGTTCGTTATATCAGCTATGTGGGAAATTATGGGATGATTCCTCAAACTGTTCTACCCAAAGAAGAGGGTGGAGATGGAGACCCTTTAGACATTTTAGTTTTAGGGCCCGCGTTACCCCGTGGATCGGTCGTACCGGTTAAAGTTATTGGAATGCTAAAATTGTTAGATCGGGGAGAGCAGGATGATAAATTAATAGGTGTCCCGGCTTTAAATTCAATTTTGGATATAGATTCTCTACAAGGGCTTAAAGAAAAATATCCGGGAACATTGGAAATTATTCAGACTTGGTTTGAAAATTATAAGGGTCCTGGAAAAATGGAAACAAAGGGGTACGCGGGACTGGATGAAACCCAAAAAAGACTTCGAGCAGCTATTGATGCCTATAAAAAGCTGCATAATCCTACTTAAGCACTTCATTAAATAATTTGATAATATGAAGCCATGGGCTTCTATTCAGAGAAGATTTTACCTTATGGAATCGATTGGTGTATGCGGGGGAAATCTTTCCAAGAGATTCGCATTAAATACCTAAAAGAAGTTCATGGTATTGTTTTAGAAGTTGGTTTTGGTTCGGGTTTGAATCTTCCCCATTATCAGAATGAAATAAAAGAATTTTTTGCTTTAGATCCTTCCATTGTGGGTCGGCGGTTGGCCCAAAAAAGAATTACTAAATTCCCATCTACCATAAAATTTGTAAATTGGACACAGGATGCGATTGATTTGCCTGATAACTTGGTTGATTCTCTAGTAACCACTTGGACCTTATGCACCATTCCCAATCCCAGCCAGGCATTGCAGGAGTTTAAAAGAGTATTGAAACCAGACGGAGTTTATTATTTTATTGAGCATGGCCAGTCTCCCAACAAATCAGTTGCCCGTATACAAAATTTATGGAACCCAATTCAAAAAAAATTTGCGGGGGGTTGTCATGTCAATCGTAATATGGAAAATTTAATTACTGATTCCGGGTTTCATCTGGAAGAACTGGACAAGTTTTATATGGAAGGTCCCAAAATGTTCACTTACCTATATTGTGGAAAAGCAAACCAGAAAAGTCGACCCAATGCATAATCTGGGTAAAGGTTTTTATTTGGATTTGCGGTTTAGTTAGGAGAGATTTAATTAAGGTTATGAAATTTAAGCCATTGCATTTAATAAACTTCCGATTTCATTGGAGGAATTTGACTCAGAAAAATTTTGGATAATTTTTTCCCGCTGAGATTGTTGTCCACCATGAATAGGTTTATCTTCAGAGTTACTTCCTAAATTGTTATTTGATTTTTCCTCTGATACTTCAGAAGTTTCGGAATTGGAATCCAAAGTAGGAGAGCTTTCACCTTTTCCTGAAGTCTCTTCAGCTTTTTCCTGAGAGAGCTCCTGGCGAGCACGGGCTTCCATTTTGGAAGCGGCCGCTGCGACACTTCGGTCTTGGGCAGAAGGTTCTGCAGGTGCCGTGGCGGCTCGTCGAATGGTCTGTGCTTTACGAATAGTAGCTTCAGGATTGTCAGGAACGGGTGAAGTATCAATCTGAACCTCTCCTCCCACAGCATATCGTTGTCCATCAGGTCCGGTGGTATAAGTATATGAAGGACCTCCTCGAGCTAATCCTCCGGCGGCAGCTTGGTGCGCGCGCTCATGGGCTTTAACTTCGCGATCACGGGCTTTTAGCTGCTCAACTATTTTTTGTTCTTCTTGGGTAAGCTCTTCTTCACAATCCTCACAATCTGAGTTATTGTTTATAACTGTTGTTTTTTCACTTTCTTCAGCTGTTAATGAAGTGGAAGTAGATTCAGAATTTTTGCCGCTAATTACTACCTTATCTTCAATAGTGGCCGCAATTGTATTGGCTGGGTTATCTTTAGTTAATTTAGGGGTGCTGGAGGGATTTTTTGAGTTCAGTCCGGTGTAAGATGAAGAATTTATCCTTCCACTCAATCCAATTTCCATCGATAACCTCATTTTTCAAGATGTAAATGAAATTTTTCCTTATCTTTTTATCGGAAAGTTTCCTTAAAAACTTTAGAAAAAAAATAATTTTTGAGAAAATATATAAAGGCTTAAATCAATGCCTTTACAAAAAACTAACAGAAAATTTTTGGGTTCTCATGAATTTCTTATGTAAACGCTACTAAATTCAAACAAAATTTCCATTCAATGGTAAGCTCATAGAAGACAAACCGGAGGAAATATGTCCAGAGAACAAATTTTAGTGGTAGAGGATGAAGAGGATATCTTAGAGCTGATTCAATATAATTTGGCAAGAGAAGGTTATAAGGTTGCCTGTGTGGAAACAGGAGAGCAAGGGTTAAAAACTGCCAAAAACGAGAATCCGCAATTAATTGTATTAGATCTTATGTTGCCGGGAATTGATGGACTTGAAGTTTGTCGGAACCTGAAAAGTGATTCTGGGACTCGCCATATCCCCATAATTATGGTTACTGCAAAGGGAGAAGAATCTGATGTAGTTGCGGGTTTAGAATTGGGAGCTGACGATTATATTACCAAGCCTTTTAGTCCTCGAGTGTTTATAAGTAGAATTAAAGCAGTTCTTCGACGACAAAAAGATTCTAAAGCACCTAATGATGATGTAATTCAGATAGGAGATCTACTCATTCATCCTGGACGACATGAAGTTCGGGTTCAAAATAAGCCCGTAAACCTGACGTTTACAGAATTTCAAATTTTACATATTTTGGCAATGCGGCCAGGCTGGGTATTTACTCGTGGTCAGATTGTGGATGCCATTCGAGGGGAAGATCATGCAGTGACAGACCGTTCAGTGGATTTCCAAATTGTAGGTTTACGAAAAAAACTAGAATCCTGTGCCCAATATATTGAAACGGTTCGTGGCGTAGGTTACCGGTTTCAAGAAGAAATATGCTAAGAAGAAATCTATTCCAACAATTATATCCTTCCTATTTACTACTTATTATCATCTCTTTGAGTGCTATTGGTTGGTATACCGTTAGTTCCCTAAAAGATTTTTATTATCAACATACCATTAAAAACCTGGAATCTCATGCAGAATTTTTAATACAAGAGATTCCTCCTCTGCTCGAAAGCCCTCAAGCGGACCTTCAGAGAATTTGTGAAACTTTTGGTCAATCCAGAGAAATCCGCGTGACATTAATTTCAAAGGACGGAAAAGTATTGGGGGATTCTGAAGAAGACCCCCTACGTATGGATAACCATTCAGATCGACCAGAAATTGTTAAAGCATTGACCAGGCAAAAAGGATCTTCTATCCGGCCTAGCAAAACCTTAAAAACGGACCTTCTTTATGTTGCCGTTCCTGTTGAAAATAATAATCAAGTTGCAGGAGTAGTTCGGACGGCGATTCCTCTAACAATTTTAGATGAAGCCCTAAAAGATCTGATATGGAAAATTGTATTTGCAGGTATTTTAATTGCGCTGGTGGCAACCCCAATCAGTTTATATATATCCCGGAAAATCAGTCAGCCTCTTTCCATAATGAGGAAAAATGCGGTTCGCTTTGCAGGCGGGGATTTTGGATCGCGTATTCAAGTGCAAGGTACGGAAGATGTTATGAGCTTGGCAAAAACTCTCAATCAAATGGCGGCTCAATTGAATGAGCGGATTCGGACAATCACATCTCAACGAAATGAGCAGGAAGCGATTTTAACCAGTATGGTAGAAGGTGTTATTGCTGTGGACTTAGAGGAAAATGTGATTAGTATCAATCAGGCTGCAGCGCATCTTATAGGAACTCCTCCTGAACAAGCCCAGGGCCAAAGTGTACAAACAGTAATCAGGAATATTCAATTACAGGAATTTGTTCAACAAATTTTAAAAAGTGAGCAGACCTTAGAAGAAGATATTGTATTTCATAATATTGAAGCAGAACGCTATTTACAGGCAGTGGGAACTGTTTTACGGGATTCCCGGGATCAATCCGTTGGTGCCGTCATAGTATTGAATGATGTGACACGACTGCGTCGGCTAGAGACAGTTCGACGTGATTTTGTTGCTAATGTTTCTCACGAATTAAAAACTCCAATTACTTCTATTAAAGGTTTTGTTGAAACTTTATTAGATGGAGCCAAAGAAAACCCTGAAGATACTGTACGGTTTTTGAGGATAGTGGCGAAACAAGCAGATCGTTTAAATTCCATTATTGAAGATTTATTAAGTTTATCCAGAATAGAGCAAGATGCAGAAAAAGAAGGGATTAAAGTAGCAAGTAGTCGGTTAAAGCCTATTTTTGAATCTGCAATCTTGGATAGTAACACCAAAGCCGCTGATAAAAAAATTCAAGTGAATTTGGAGTGTGACCCCAATTTGTGTTTAATGATAAATTCTGCACTTATGGAACAAGCTGTTTCAAATTTGGTAGATAATGCCATTAAATATAGTGAGGAAGCTAGTACGGTGCAAGTGGGTGCCCGAATTGAAAATAAAAATATTGTGATTTATGTAAAAGACCAAGGACAAGGCATTGCCAAAGAACATTTGCCTCGTTTATTTGAGCGGTTTTATAGAGTCGATAAAGCTCGTAGCCGGAAATTAGGTGGCACCGGTTTGGGGCTTGCAATTGTCAAACATATTGCCCAGGCCCATGGTGGTGAGGTTAGCGTCCAGAGTAGCATTGGACAGGGCAGCACATTTCAAATCCTCCTTCCGGATCACAAACTCTCTGAAATTTCGAAGGTTTAAAATGTTGATGGGTTTCTAATCAAACCAAAATCAAATCTTCTTCTCATTCTACAATAATCTCCAATTCATATTATTTAGGTGTTAGGGCGTGGTGCCATCGAAATTTAACCATTCCCTAATGAAAATCTAATAAATAATTATTAGGCTGAATGAAATAAAATTAGGAGAATTTGAAAATGAAGAAACCAAACCTTTTTGTGATCCTATTGAGCATTTGTTTTATAGGCGCATCCTTTGTAAATTCAGCATGGAGTGGGACAGTCCAAGTAGATCCTTCCATTGCCGGTTACAAAAAAGTACAGGGTATAAGTGGAAATCTTTCCAGTGTCGGTTCCGACACGCTTAACAATCTCATGACATTTTGGACAGAAAAGTTTCGCGAATTTTATCCAAATGTAAATATTCAGGTAGAAGGAAAAGGTTCTTCAACTGCACCTCCCGCATTGATTTCAGCAGTTTCTCAATTGGGACCCATGTCACGACAAATGAAATCTTCTGAAATGGATAAGTTTGAAAAGAAATTTGGATATAAGCCTACAAAGGTTCGTGTTGCTATAGATTCTTTAGCGGTATTTGTTAATAAAGATAATCCAATTAAAGGACTTTCATTGGAACAGGTCGATTCGATTTTTTCCAAAACTCTCAAACGTGGGGGTAAAGACGCAATGACCTGGGGAGATGTAGGTTTAACTGGATCATGGGCATCTCAACCGATTAGTTTATATGGACGGAATTCTGCTTCCGGAACCTACGGATTTTTTAAGAAAAAAGCTCTAAAAAAAGGCGACTACAAGAGCACAGTTAAGGAACAACCAGGCTCTGCTTCAGTAGTTTTAAGTGTAAGTGTTGATCCTTATTCGATTGGCTACAGTGGCATTGGTTATAAAACCGCAGGAGTTCGTGCTTTGCCATTGAGTGAAAAATCGGGTGAGCCTTTTGTTGAAGCAAAAGCTGAAAACGCTTTATCAGGCGATTATCCTTTGGCTCGTTTTCTTTATATTTATGTGAATAAAGCTCCGGGTAAGCCTTTAGATCCATTAACTCTTGAATTCTTAAAAATGGTTCTTTCTAAAGAAGGCCAAGAAGTGGTTGTTAAAGGTGGATATTATCCATTGCCTAATGCTGCAACTCAAGAAGATATAAGTGCTCTTACCGGCTCTTCTTTAACGAATTAAGATGAGCAAGAGCCTATCAGGAAATACTGAATCATTATCGCAATTTGAGGGAAAAAGCCTTTCCCAAATTTTGCGATGGCGTCTTTCGAAAGACCGCATGGCTACCCGTGTGGTAGTAGTCAGCGGTCTTTCTATTATTTTTGTGATTCTTGCGATCTTTTTTGTTATCGCAGCGGAAGTGTTTCCTTTATTTAAAGCTCCGCGTCTCACCCCACTTGCGGATATGGACCTGCAGATTTCCTCTCCACCTTTAGCCTTTGGTGTGGATGAATATCAAGAGGTTGCTTATATTATTACAAAGTCCGGAATAAAATTTTTTTCTGTTAAAAATAATCAAAGTTTTGATCCAATCTCATTATCTGATTTAGGTGATGCTCATATTGTTGCTGCTTCTCCTCCTCTTAATAATTCAATAGTTCTAAGTTTATCTGATGGTAGGGTTCTTCCCATTCAAATTAAATTTGGTGTTAGTTATGCAAATGATCGACGTGAAGTAATTGGAAGTGTAAAACCTAATTCCTCTTTTCAATTTAATTCAGAAAGGAAGCCGGTTACTCTTTTATCCCATATAAAAAATGAGGATGGTTTTTGGATAGCAGGGGTTACCGGAAACCATAATCTTTCGGTAATTGAAATTACCCAAAAGAAAACTTTAATGGGGACAGTCAGGCAAAAAGAGAGTCGAAGTGAATTTTTGATTCCTAACAAGGGGCAAATTACAGCTTTAGTATTGGGACAAAATCCTGATCGAGTTTATGTAGGTACAGAATCCGGTCAGATAATTGCTGTCAATCTTAATCCAAGGGAAGGCGTTGATGAAATTGAAACTCTTGGAGCAGTCTCTGATAGGGACAGTGGAGTTTCTGGGCTCGGATTTTTGAAGGGGGGAATGACCCTTGTGGCTATGGACAATTTGGGTGGGGTATCGAGTTTTCATTTTCAAAGAGGCGATGATAATCGACATCGAATGGAAAGAGTTCACCAATTTGAATCCCATTCTGTTCTACCCACGATTTTTGCAGCATCCCAAAGGAATAAAGGTTTTATTACAGCAGATTCAACTGGGATAATTAAATACCATTACGGCACATCCGGAGAAACGCAGTATGAAATTGAGGTAGGTAATAGCGAATCTCTTCAAACAGCTTTGTTGGCTCCCAAGGATAATGGGTTGTTGGCTGTTGATGAAAAAGGGCAACTTAAAAGATGGGTAGTAGAAAATCATCATCCAGACATCACTTGGAATACTCTTTTTAATGAAGTGAAGTATGAAGGATATCCTGAGTCTGATTATGTTTGGCAGTCCACAGGAGGTACAGATGATTTTGAATCAAAAATTAGTTTGATTCCGCTCATATTTGGAACCCTTAAAGGTACATTTTATGCGATGTTGGTTGCGATTCCGATAGCATTGTTTGGTGCTTTTTATGCTTCGCAATTTATGAATCCGTCTCTTATGGGTGTGGTGAAGCCAACCGTTGAATTTATGGCAGCTATTCCCAGTGTTGTTTTAGGATTCTTTGGTGCATTATGGCTTTCTCCAAGGGTTGAAACTTTATTGCCTTCCATAATAATTTTCCCTTTTGTTACGGCGGGTTTAGTTTATTTATACCAATGGGCCGGAGATAAATTCACCTGGCGCTCATCTTCAGAAAAAAATTCTCTCAAAGATTTTTGGATTTTAATTTTTATTGTTTTGATTGGAAGTTTAATTGCTTATATGGCAGGGCCGATTTTTGAATCTAGTTTTTTTGATGGAAATTATAAAACTTGGTTGCGGGAAACCATGGGATTAGGTTTTGATCAAAGAAACTCTTTGATTGTAGGATTGGCGATGGGTTTTGCCGTGATTCCTATTATTTTTACCATTGCTGAAGATTCATTATCAAATGTTCCTCGGCATCTAACGGCTGCTTCTTTAGCAGTAGGGGCGACTCCCTGGCAAACGGCGATTCAGGTGGTATTGCCGGCAGCAATTCCGGGGATTTTTTCTGCAGTGATGATTGGTTTTGGTCGAGCAGTTGGGGAAACAATGATTGTATTGATGGCAACTGGTAACACTCCCATTTTGGATTGGAATATTTTTAACGGATTTCGAGCCATGTCAGCAAACATTGCCGTGGAATTACCGGAAGCCCCTGAAGGTGAAACACTGTTTCGGGTATTATTTTTAACCGCATTAATCTTATATTTTACTACTTTTATTTTTAATTCTTTGGCTGAATGGGTTCGATTGCGACTTAGAAAGAAATATCAATTGTTATGAAAAAATTTTGGACACGCGGAGAATTTTTAATTTTGTTCACAGGCTCCATATTGGCCTTGTCAATGGTCCTATTGTGCGGTTTGATCATTGTGTTATTTGCTAATGGATTTGGCCACTTTGTTCCGAGTGATATTGCTTTATTTAAATTAAATGATGGAAAAGTTGTAATGGGAGAATTGACGGATCGGGAAAAAGTATTTAATTCCACCGGGGGTGAAACCAAAGAAAATTTATATCGAATACAAATTAAAAGAGCCAACCGAGATGTTTATGGACAGGATTTTACCTGGGTTGATGAATCTCAAGTGAAAGAAAAATCATTCCCGGATGATGTGACGGTCTTTGAAAGGACGGAATGGGGAAACTTTTTTGGGTGGGCCAAAGAAGTTTGGGATGGCGATAAGCTTTTGTCAAAGGAACCCAAGAAGGTGTTAAATCTTTTAGAGGCCAAATTGCCGGAGGTAAAATCGGTTGTTGACCAAATTCACCATATTGAAAAAAATGAAATTGGAAGAGTAAACTATTATTTAGAAAAAAGCCGTCTTCAACTGAAGAAGCTTTCTCTTGAGGGTATTAATTCTGGTGAAGAGGTTGATGAATTGAATCAGGAAATTAAAGATTGGAGTACGCGATATCAGGCCTATGAAAAAGAATTAATGGAACTACGGACCTCATTAACTGAACGTGCTGTTGTAGAAACCGTGGAAGGCCAAAAAATAAGTTTACCTTTGAGTTCTATTCTAAAAATATATCAGCCAAATACCTTTGGTATTCTTTCTAAGATAAGCTTTGGCTTTGAAAAAGCTTGGGATTTTATTTCTATGGATCCCCGAGAATCAAATACAGAGGGAGGTGTTTTCCCTGCATTGTTTGGAACGGTGTTAATGGTTTTGATCATGAGCATAGTGGTTACACCGTTTGGTGTGCTTGCGGCTATTTTTCTAAGAGAATATGCAAAACAGGGAACTGTTATTAGTATGGTTAGAATTGCGGTTAATAATTTAGCCGGTGTCCCTTCAATTGTATTCGGTGTTTTTGGTGTTGGTTTCTTTATTTACTTTGTGGGTGGGACGATTGACCGAGTTTTTTTTCCTGAAGCTCTACCTACTCCAACATATGGAACAGGTGGAATTCTTTGGGCATCTTTAACATTAGCTTTATTAACGGTTCCGGTGGTTATTGTGACGACGGAAGAAGGACTTTCTGCGGTTTCTCAAGGAATTCGAGAAGCAAGTTTAGCGGTGGGTTCTACAAAATTTGAAACTTTGAAAAATGTAGTATTGCCCGCTGTGATGCCATCGATTTTAACTGGGCTTATTTTAGCAATGGCTCGTGCTGCAGGTGAAGTGGCCCCATTAATGATTACTGGGGTAGTAAAAATGGCACCCTCGTTACCTTTGGATTCATTTTTCCCATTTATCCATTTAGACCGAAAGTTTATGCATTTAGGATTTCATATTTTTGATGTTGGTTTTCAGTCTCCTAATATTGATGCGGCGAAGCCCATGGTATATACAACCACATTATTACTCTTAGGCCTTATACTAATTCTAAACAGTTTAGCCATTGCTCTTAGAACACGTCTAAGAAAGAAGTTGCGGGTTTCCAATATTTAATTGAGGGATATAGAATGGACTTGGCCAAAAAAAAACAGATTCCGTTACCTAATTTTGTTGAATTGGGTAGTCCTGAAACACAAGAAGCGGATTTTAATACTAAAAATTTTCCCATGTATCAACCAGAAGAAATGGACATTATTGTAAATATTAAAAATTTGGATTTGTTTTACGACACTAAACAAGCGCTATTTAAAGTCAATATGGACATTCCAAGTAAAAAAATAACAGCGTTTATCGGGCCTTCTGGTTGCGGAAAATCCACTTTGTTACGGTGTGTGAATCGTATGAATGATTTAGTTGATTCTGCAAGTCTAAGTGGACAGGTTCTTATCAATGGTAAGGATATTTACGAACCCAATTTAGAAGTAAGTGAATTAAGACGGCGGGTGGGAATGGTCTTTCAGAAGTCGAACCCGTTTCCGAAATCTATTTATGATAATATTGCTTATGGACCGCGTGTTCATGGAATAAAAAATAAAAACCAGTTAGATGAGATTGTTGAAAAAAGTTTAGTTGGTGCTGCGCTTTGGGATGAAGTTAAAGATCGTTTAAAAGATAATGCTTTAGGTATGTCTGGAGGGCAGCAACAAAGGTTATGTATTGCCAGAGCTATTGCAGTTGAACCGGAAATACTATTAATGGATGAACCTTGTTCTGCTTTGGATCCCTTGGCAACAGCAAAAATTGAGGAATTAATGGTTAATTTAAAAGAGGATTATACCATTGTTCTAGTTACTCATAATATGCAGCAAGCAGCACGAGTTTCTGACTATACTGGATTTATGTTGATGGGAAAACTGATTGAATTTGGAAAAACGGATGAGATTTTCACAAAACCAGAGAAACAGGAAACTGAAGATTATATTACTGGCCGATTTGGCTAAAAGAGAGTGAATCATGGCTAGACATACAAAACATTTTGGACGTTCCATGGAAAAATTAAAAAAAATGATCCACGCCCTTGGAGCGCAAGTTGAAGAGTCTGTAGAAAGAAGTATAAGGTCTCTTACTCAAAGGGATGTACGGCTGGGTCAACAAGTCATCGATGGTGATGATAAAATTGATCAAAGTGAAGTGGAACTCGAAGAAGAGTGTTTAAAAGTAATGGCACTTTATCAACCCGTTGCAAATGATTTACGCTGGGTTGTCTCCATTTTAAAAATTAATAATGATTTAGAACGTATTGGAGATTTGGCAGTCAATATTGCTGAGCGCGCCATTTATTTGGCGAAGCAGGAAGAAGTTCCAATTACTCTTGAATTTACAGAAATGTGCCAAATGGTATTAGATATGCTTCGTTACAGCCTGGATGCATTGATCAATTTAGATGATGATTGGGCTCGTAAAGTTTGTGTTATGGATGACCGTGTGGATGAGCTCAATCGAAAAATGTATGATCATTTCGAATCTTGGTTAAGAGAAAACCCGTTGGCAGTCAATAATCATATTAATTTGCTATCGGCTTCACGCTACTTGGAACGAATAGCGGACCATGCTACAAATATTTGCGAAGACATTATTTATATGGTGAGTGGGAAAATTGTACGGCATCGAAAAGAAGCCATGTATTATCCGGAAAATGGTAACAACGGTGAAAATAAAAAAACCAAGAAAGTAAAGGAAAGCTAATCCACTTTTCTCACTGCACGAACTCCTCCGTTGGCACAACTGCTTAACCTTCGAATATTGGAAAACCCCTTTACAAAATAATAAGTATACGCACAGCAATCGGTAAGATCCGTTTCTGGCCTTTCGCCAGTCCAATACCAATAGGCTGAACCTTTAGAAAATTGCTTTGAAAGGTGTAATGGGTTATTTGAATCATGATCCCAGGCCAACACATTTTCTATGGTGTCATCGTAAATACCGTAAAGTTCAATTACCGTGGGCATTCGCCAATCACTATAGCCTCCTGTTTTTAAATTTTTTACGTATTCTTCTGATTCATACCAATTTAAACACTGTCCTAAATCAGCATAACTGTCTTTTTGAGTCCACATTAATCCATGATTATCAGTGATGGTTCCGTCATTATTATTGGTCAGAATTACCTTGGGAGGAGGTGGCGGTGGCGGAACATATTGGGGGGCTTCAAAAGGTACTCGAGATTTATAGGGTGTGAAATCATTAGCCTCGGACAAAGAGGTAAGGAATAATTGAAAAGTCGCTAAACTAATAACCCAAACAATAGATCTAAAAAATTTTATGTTTGATAACGCTAATAAAAAAATCATTTCCACCCTTATCTAATTGTTCTGCACTATTGTATACTTTCAAAAATAGAAAGCCAATGTTTAACAGTGTATTCAGAAAAATAAAATAATGTCTAAAATTTTTGTTTGTAAAGCTTTGGAGTTATCCAATAACAAAGGAATAACAATTGATGTTGGTGATAAAACCATTGCTTTATTTAGTTTGGATGGTCAAGTATTTGCCATTGATGATTTTTGCCGCCACCGTGGAGGTCATTTAGGTGGAGGCTTATTACAAGGGGAAATTGTCATCTGCCCTTTGCACGGCTGGCGTTATAATATCACTAATGGTAAATGCCTTTCTCATCCAAAGGGAGATGTCCTAAGTTATCCGGTAGTTATAGAAAATGAAAATGTATATTTACTTGTAAAAGAAAATATTTAGTATTGAATCTGCTAGATATCAACTTTTCTGAGAGTATAGATGGGTTTATTTTTTAGGACATCCCAGCTGCTAAGAATCCCCGTGATGGTAGTTAAGAAAACTGCAGCTAAAAACGCCCAACCTAGAGGGGTAATCCGGAAATGCCAGTCTGATTTAACAACGTATTCCATAATTCCCCAAGACAATCCTAAAGATAAGAATACTCCAATTCCAGCAGCAATAATCCCCAAAACCGCATATTCATATCCAAGGATTGAGGCTACAACTTGCCGTTTAGCTCCCAAAGTTTTCAATATTGCAGATTCTTTTAAACGCCGAAACTTTGTTGAAGCGACTGCACCTGACAAAATGAATAAACCCGAAAAAATGGCAAAACCGGACATGAAATCTACCAGGGTTAAGAGTTTATTGACTACCGATTCGACAGTTTCAACGATGTCCCGTGTTCCTAATGCAGTTATATTTGGCAAGGCTTGCACGACTGCTTGTTGTAGAGGAAGCTCTTTCTCTTTATCAACATTGACTGTGCTAACAAAAGTAACTGGTGCACCTTCTAAAGCACCCGGAGAAAAAATCATATAAAAATTAGTTCGCATATTGCGCCAATTTACTTTGCGAATACTGGTAACCGTCGCAGATATTTTTATACCCTGAATATCCATGGTAAGTTGAGAACCTATACTGGCCCCCAATCTCTTGGCCCCATCTTCTTCAATCGAAACCAGGGATTTTGAAGCCTCATCTTTTGACCACCATTTTCCTTTAACTATGGTGTTATCTCGCTCCGGTGGATCCGCCATATAAGTGGTTACAAATTCACGAGTGATGAACCATTCTTCTTCGTGACGTTTGTTGTATTTCCACGAATCGGCACGACGTTCATCAATGCTGTGAAACCGTGATCTTACTAATGGGGTTAAAGTTTTTTCGGCATTTGGAGCAATGGATTCAACTACCTTTTCAAAAGTTTGAGTTTGATCTCTTTGAATATCAATGAAAAAGAAATTTGGAGGTCGAGCCTCAGTATTTCCATTCAACATAGAAACCATATCCATTTGTACAAGACGAATTGTGAGCACTAACATGATTCCCATTCCCAATGCAGTAATGATTGAAGCCGCTTGGTTATTAGGTCGATATAAATTTGCTAACCCGTAACGACGAGTCATACGTTTGGAAGGAGGAAGCTTGCGAATCAATTTTAAAATTATTAAAGAAATTCCACTTAGTAAGCAGGCGGAAATTATTAATGCTAATAAAAAAACCAAACCACGTTTGATTGATTCAGCTTGCCAAAAAATCATACCTGCTAAACCGATGGAAAAAATGGTTCCCATTAGCCATCTTTGACGACGGGAACCTTTTACAAGCTCCTCCTCTTCAGCAATGTGGCGAAATAATCTTAATGGTCTTGTTCGAACCGCACGGATGAGGGGCCAAAGTGTGAACAGTAAAGTAGTAATTACTCCCAGGAGTAACGATTGTATTGCAGGTTCCCACATAAACTCGGGTTCCACTTTTAAGGTTAACAGGTCACTGAGTTTTGAGGGTAATAAGTGTTGAAACGCATAACCGATGCTAACTCCTAAAAGACTTCCAACCAAACCCAATAAAAGAGATTGTATTAAGTAAATTGTAAAAATGGTTTTTGAAGATGCTCCAAGACAATTAAGAATAGCGATGGTATCTAATTTTTGTGCCATGAAAGTTTTTATGATCATGGCAATGCCAATGCCACCCATAAGCAGAGCAATTACCCCCACTGAACCTAAATATTTTCCCATACGATCAATCGAATTTGTCAGAGAGGATTCCTTATCCTTAAAAGTCCGCATTGAAGTTGCTTTGTCTTTCAATCCTTTCTGTAACAAAGAGGCAGCATTTTCAACATCAAAGTTGGAGGGAAGATGAATAAAGGTTTTATGTTTTACCCGACTTCCGGGAGCGATTAGTTTTGCTTGTCCCAGGGTCTCATGTGAAATCATGACGCGTGGGCCAATACTGAAGGCCCGTGAAATTCGGTCAGGTTCAGCTTCTATGATTCCGGTTATTTTTACTTGGGTTGCTCCTAATTGAAATGTGTTTCCCAATTTTAAGTTAGTTTTGATTAGAAAGTTTGGTTCTACTATTGCACCGTTTCCGGAAATCAACTGGCTAAGCGGAAGAGCAGGGCGAGTTTTTAATTCACCATAAAATGGATAATATGGTGGTTTTGAAGGAATTGATTTTATTTCAGCTAAAATATTGGCAGTTTTATTTTCTACAGAAGAAGGGAACCGAGCCATAGCATTCAATTCTTTGATAAAAGCAAATTCTGTTTGTGGTGGAAGAATTTGCTTTTGAAAATTTTTATCTTGGTCACTTTGTTCCCAACTACTTGATATGACTATGTCTGCGGCGAGAAGTCCTTTGGATTCTTTCTGAATAGCCTGTTCCAAAATTTTAGAAAAACTTTGGATGGTCATTACTGCCCCAACTCCTATGGCAAGGCAAATGATAAAAAAGATAAACCGTCTTCCCGCCCCACGGCATTCGTTCCAGGCTAAAGTAAAAATTTGTTTAAAAGAAAGTCGACGATTAGAAATAGTCATGCTTTTGTGTTAAGAGTGTCATTAATAATTTTACCGTCTTCCATTGTTAAGATACGTTGGGATTTTTTGGCAATATGATTTTCATGAGTGACAAGAAGGATAGTAGCTTGTTTGACTCTATGTAATTCAGAAATAAGCTCTAAGATACGGTCGCTGTTTTTGCTGTCTAAATTTCCTGTCGGTTCATCCGCCAGTACTATATCCGGCTCATTGATAAAAGCGCGAGCTAAAGACAATCTCTGTTGTTCTCCACCTGAAAGTTGAGAGGGATAATGATGAAAACGCTCACTTAAACCCACGGTTCCTAAAAGATCTTTAGATTTTTTGTGAGCACTACTTGTACCGTTCAATTCTGCAGAAAGAATCACATTTTCTAAAGCGGTTAAAGTGGGGATTAGATGAAAATTTTGAAAAACAAAACCGAATCTTTCTCCTCTCAGTTGAGCTAATTCATCCTCATTGAGTTTTGTGATATCCTCTCCATCCACTAAAATTGATCCGGTGGAAGGTATATCTAGCCCTGCTAATAGACTAAGTAACGTGGTCTTGCCACTTCCTGAGGGGCCAGTAACAGCAACAAATTGTCCCTTGGGTACCATTAGATTAATACCCTTTAGTATATCGACGCGGTGACCGCCGCCGTGTAATGATTTTGTTAAGTCAATGGTTTGGATCATTTGATAAACTGTATTTGATAAAATGTTAAAAGTAACCCACAAGCAATTATGTAAATACGCAAACATATTGGATAGCGCTTATGAATTATTTTTACAAAGTCAGGCGGTTGATGCCAGTTGTTTTTTTATTAGTCTTGATTTGGGGTTTGTCCATGCATGATGGGGAGGCGAATTCCAAACCGGTAATTTTGGCTTTTGGTGATAGCCTTACCGCAGGTTATATGGTCCCGGAAAATGAGAGTTACCCTGAAAGATTACAAAAGCTTCTCAAGGAGAAAGGCTATTCTCATAAAGTTATCAATGCCGGGGTGACTGGGGATACCACTGCTGGAGGTGTTCGACGTATTAATTGGTTGCTCAAGCATAAACCGGAAATCGTGATCCTTGAACTGGGAGCTAATGATGGCCTACGAGGTTTGCCAATAGAAGAAATGAGAAAAAATTTATCCAAGATTATCGAATCCTGTTTAGATAGTGGAGCGCAAGTGCTTTTAGCGGGGATGAAAATACCACCCAATTATGGTCTTGAATATACGAACGAGTTTGAAAAAAGTTTTTCAATTTTAGCAAAAAAATATAACTTACCTTTTATTCCTTTCTTTTTAGAAGATGTGGCTGCTCATCGTGAACTAACACAACCTGACGGTATTCATCCAGTGGGAAAAGGTTATAACCATGTTACCCATACAGTGTGGAAACACCTACAACCTATGTTAGAAAACTAAATGTATTTATTCACATTTCTTTGATACAACTCATCAATTTCTGAAGACATTTTCCTGATTTTTGAAGTTGGATGGCTAAATTAAAAGCCCTTTGGAAGTCAATAGTGTTTTGAAATTGAGTTTTTAAGGTAGCCGCTTGATGCGCTATCATGACAGCCGCGGGGCCAGAGCTATCTTTTAAAGCACGTTCTCCAAGTTCGGCAACATTCTCTCGAGATGTGGAGACTTCTTTAAGTTCCTCAAAGGCTGTTTGAATTTTACCCAAGGTGGTTTCATCATACATTGATTCAAAGTGCAGAATTTCCTCCCCGGTTTCTCTTTCTTTAGAGTGAATAAATAATTTAGCTTTTTTATGAATCCCATATAAAGTTGTACCCTCCATCCCATTGCCAATAATTACAGTATTGAAGTCGCTTAATTTCGCAGCAGCTAACATGGGTTCTTCATAACCCGGATGAAAATAGTTTGTAGCTAGAAAATTATTTTTAGCTTTTAATGGTATGAGCATTTTTTCGAAAGTAGCTAGCATGGGGCGTTTTACAATTTCTTTGCGCAGGTCCTGCAATGAGTCAAGCTTTGGATGGCTTTGTTGTGTGCTGAGGTATCCAAATCCATTGCGTTGAATAAGGATTTTCCTTTGTTCAAATGATGTGTCAGTTGGGACTCCATAATAATTAACCAGTAAATCTTCAAATGTAATTCCAAACTTTGGTGGTAACGGTAAAGAAGAATGGCCATATACGGGGAGCCCCATTTCAGCTAAAACCGGTAATGTATAAAAGCCAAAATAAGGGATTCGTTGAAACCCGTCAAATGCATCGGCGATCTGAAGAAGGTTATCTAATTCAATAGATTGTTTATGAGTGGAACTGTCTAAGGCCCGCCAGAAGCCAATATTTTCTTCGAGTGTTTCGCGTTTCATTCTAAGCGAAATGAGAAATAATCCTGATCTCACTGCAGAAACTTTATTTTCGAGAACCAAGGAAAGCCCGTCTTGTGCTTCTTGCTCGGTGAGGTTTTTGCTCATGTTGGGACCTGTGGCTATCTTTAGTAGATAACCCTTCATGCGCTCTTCAGGAGAAATATTTTGTAAAGTATTGTTCATAAATTTATAGAAATCTGGTCACAGGGCTGTATTTCGAGTAAGATTATATGTTTAACCCCTCAAATATTTTAAATGGATACAAAAGAATTAAACTCATTTCAATTTAAACACTCCAAAGCACGAGAGGCCAAGGTATTGTTGGTTTATCCAAGTACCAATGATGTGGCGCTTGCTAATTTAGGTTTTCAAAGAGTGTATGCCATTCTAAACGAATTGGATGGGGTAACTTGCGACCGATTTAGTCTTCCACTGGGTTGGACACCCGAGCAGTCTACCTTGAAAACGGATCAAATGCGTTCCCATGATTTAGGTCTTTCACCCTTAGAATTTGACATCATCGCTTTTTCAATTTCTTTTGAGCCGGATTACCTCCATGTTGTAACCATCCTTAAATATTTTAACATTCCCTTAGACCGTAAGGAACGAGGATTAAATTTCCCCATTATTGCTGCCGGAGGGTCGGCTTTGTTTATCAATCCTGAACCCTTAGCCGAGATTATGGATTTATGTTTTGTGGGTGAGGGAGAAGGATTGGCAGATGCATTTTTTAAAGAATATACCGAAGGGCATTGGAAAAGCAGAGAGGAATTGCTAATTAATTCAGGAAAGATTCAGGGTATTTATGTACCTAAGTTTTTTCAACCTGTATACGAAGGAGAATACCAGGTTGATTTAAAACCTGTGGCCAAAAATCCGGATCGGGTAATACGTCATTGGGTTCCTGAAAACTCCAAGGACCTTTGTACACATTCTGAGTGGCATGATACTGGTTCAGCATTTAAAGATATGGCATTAATGGAAGTGACCCGTGGCTGCATTTGGGCTTGCCGCTTTTGCACTGCAGGTTTTATTTACCGTCCTCCGCGGGAGCCAAACCTTGAAGACACTTATAATTCACTATCGCAAGTCTTAAAAAATCAGGGAAAAGGGTTGTCTACCATTGGGTTAGTGGGGCCTTCGGTTACCGATCATCCTGATTTAATCACTTTGGCCCAGCGACTTGTTAACGAAGGGAAAAAACTTTCTTTCTCCTCATTGCGAATGGAAACTTTGACGGATGAGTTGGTGGATCTTATTTTACAAAGCGGTCAAAAAACTATTACCGTGGCTGTGGATGCACCTTCTGAACGAATGCGCGATGTAATTAATAAATCGGCCAGCGATGATTTTATTGTGGATAAATGTCGATTCCTAACTGAAAAAGGGATTTTGCACTTGAAGATTTATTCCATTATTGGTCTGCCCTTGGAACAAGAGGAAGATATTGACCAATTTATTAAGCTTGTTAAATCCATTCAGCAGGCGTATGTGGATGCTTGTCGCATTCGCGGAAAGATTGGCAGCATTACCATTAGTTTAAGTCCTTTGGTTCCAAAACCAGGTACTCCATTCCAGTGGCATCCTATGGAATCGATTTCAGTTTTGAAAAAAAGGTTTATGAGAGTAAGAAAAGCGCTCAGTCGACTTCCTAATATTAATTTATCCTTTGGTTCTCCTAATGAAGCTTATTTGCAGACGTTTTTTTCACGAGGTGACCGTCGCGCTTTAAACTTTTTTAAAGAGTATTTATTGAATGGTCATGATGCTAAACATGCATTGCAAAAAATGGATCCTCATCCCGATCATGTAGTCTATCGACAATTCGAAAAAAATGACTTTCTTCCTTGGGATATCATTGACCACGGTTACAGCCCTAATTTTTTATGGCAGGATTATCAACGGGGATTGCGGGCAAAGCATACTCCTGTATGCGATACGGCCACTTGTAAGATTTGCGGTATTTGTTAGAAAATATGGATACGATTGATACTTGTGAAAAGATGAATAAGCTTCCGGAGGATCACCGGTTTTTTGATATCAATGATCTTTGGTATTTCCCAAAACGGTGGGCTGTTCAATTTTTTTATCCCCTTCCAATTTCAGCAAATCAAATAACATTTCTAGCATTAATCATGGGATTAGTTTCCGCAGGAATTTATTTTTGGGGAGGAAGTACTGCTTTCATTTTGGGAGCAATTTTTTTGTACCTGAAATCATTTTTAGATAATGTGGATGGTAATTTAGCAAGAGTACGTGGAGAAGAAACCCGATTAGGACGATTTTTAGATTCCTTTTCGGATTTTGTAGTTGCTGTTTTGGTTTATGCAGCCGTTACCTGGAATTTGTCTTTGTTGTCCGCGCAACCAGGATACTATTGGGCTTTGGGAGGGATGGCCTTACTTAGCACTTTCATTCAATGCAGTTATTGGGTTTATTATTATGTGAATTACACACAGTGGGTGGGTTCTTATGAGTTAAATCGTGTGGACGAGGCAGTCACTTCTCAGGATATTAAGGAACTGGAAACCGGTGAAATCTCAAGTTTGACGTTTTATCTACAAAAGTTTCATCATTGGGTTTATGGATGGCAGGATCGATTAGTACAGCAGTTCGATGAAGTTTGTCGGCGAATTGCCGGCTATCATGAAACAGATAAAGAAAAAGAAATCTGGTTTGCTGATCAGAAATTTCTTAAGCTCATTGGCCCGTTATGTGTTTGTACCAATTCTATGGGATTTGTTGTTTTTTCTTTGTTGGGAAAGATTGAATTATTTTTTTATTTGGTAATATTTCTAGGAAACTCTTACATGACCGGTCTTTCTGTTTTAAAAATAAAATGGTTCAGGGAAAAAGTAAACCAAGCATAGAAAGATAATTTTTTGTCGAAAAGAATAAGAGGCTTGGATATCAGTTTCGTCTATAGTCAAAATTGGTTTCTTTAAATTTTTTGGATTGGAAAACAAGTTTGATTTTTAGTCTCAGATATTCCATTAGGAATTCATGACGTTTTAATACATCTATTTCTTCAAGAAAAAACTTTTTTTGATCTAAAGACATATCGAAAAGATAAGAAATTCGGTCTACAGCTTGGCTCAGAGTTTTACAATCTGATAAGTCTGGCTTTACTTTTTGTGAGTTTTTTTCAGGCAGGGAATCAATAAACTGTCTAAAAGTACCCATTAGATTGTTCAATAAAGTATTATTGGGTTCCAAAGGTTGATCATTCACCGGATGCAGCCATTCTACCTCTGCTTGTCGGTAAGAGGTGTCTCCAAATTCTTTTATTATTTTGAATCTATTTTTCCCCTTCAAGACGATATCAAATTTGCCATCATCTAAGCGGTTCCATTTTTCTAAATTTCCGGCGCACCCTATGGGCTGAACTTCGGGTTTATTATAATATTCATTTTCCCATCCGGGTTTAAGAAGGACCATTCCAATCAATTGGTTATTTTTTATGGAATCTTCAACCATGTCACGGTATCTTGGTTCAAAAATGTGAAGGGATAGCGGAGTATCTGGAAAAAAAACTGAAGAAGGTAATGGGAAAATAGAAATTCGGTTCATTTTTTAGTTCTTAATGGGTCGAAAGAGATATTTTTATTTAATTTTGTTGTATGGGAATTTTATCATCCTTAAAATTAAGGAAAAGGGATTTCCTGACAATTTAGAAAAAAACTCAAGCAATACTTCTTTTGGGGTATTATTGATAGGCAAAATAAATCCTTCTAGGATTTATTGAATCCACATTAAGTAACAAACCGCAAAGTTTGATTTTTTTTTAATAACTAATACTTTAATGCCATGATAGTTGTACCTGAAAATATTTGCGCAGAAATACAAGATTCTCTCATTCAATCGGGCCTTTATTCTTTAAAGCAAAATGAAACCGTTAAGAATTGGCGAATAGCAGCAGAACCTTACAAAGTTTCCTCTCAAGATTTAGAATCTTTTAAAGAGTTAGGGGGGACTCTATTAGAATTTTATTCAGCGCTAAATAGTTTGTACCTGGAGAGCTTTAAGGGGAAGGCTCCGTGGTGGGTAGCAGATTACTTGGATCAGGGAAAACCATCAGACTTAATTGAATATTCCAGGATGAAAAAATTTAAGAATATTTTACCCGGAATAATTCGACCTGATATCATTGTTAAGGATAATGGATTTGCTGTTACAGAACTGGATTCCGTTCCCGGTGGCTTTGGGTTAACGGCTCATCTAATGAATGCTTATTCCAATAACGGATGGGAATTGTGTGGTAGTGATAAAGGTATCGTAGAATCATTTTTTAAAATGTTGGAAGATTCTTCAAAGGTATCCAATCCCACGGTTGCTATTATAGTTTCCGATGAGGCTGTGGACTATCTTGCGGAAATGCAATTTTTAAGTAGCGAGTTAAGAAAAAAAGAACGCCAGGTTTACACAGTGCATCCTAGACAAGTTATATTCTCTGAAGAAGGATTGTTTATTGAGAATGAGGGAGAAAAAATTTCCATCGATGTTGTTTATCGATTTTTTGAATTATTTGATCTAAAAAATATTCCTAAATCTGAATTGCTAATTTACAGCAATAAAAAAGGTAAAATAAGTACCACACCCCCATATAAGCCATATTTAGAAGAAAAGTTGAATTTTGCCTTGTTCCATCATCCCGCGCTGCGAGTTTGGTGGGAAAAACACCTTAAATCTGAAACTTTTGAGAATTTAAATCATCTAATTCCCAAAAGTTGGATTCTGGATAATCACCCATTGCCTCCTCACGGAGTGATTCCTAACTTGAAATTAAGGAACAGGGCGGTCCAGGATTGGGCAGAGTTAAGTACTCTAACTCAAAAAGAACGTGAACTGGTTATCAAACCATCGGGATTTTCTCCAGAATCTTGGGGAAGTCGAGGGGTAACCGTAGGCCACGATGTTTCAAGTGAAGTCTGGCAAGAAACATTAAGAAAAAGTTTAGAACGATTTGAAAAGCAGCCTTATATTTTGCAGGAATTTCATAAGGGAAAAAAAGTTCAAATGAGTTATTGGGATCCACAAACAGATACAATGGCAGAAATGCAGGGTAGAGTAAGGCTCACTCCTTATTACTTTATTGTTAACCAAGAGGCCCAATTAGGCGGAATTTTAGCGACCATTTGCCCACAGGATAAAAAGAAAATCCATGGAATGGTTGATGCGATAATGGTGCCTTGCGCGGTCGAAAATTAAAAATCAATTATAAATTATGATACGACTTTATAATATTGATGGTTGCGGTTATTGTAGTTTAGTTCGTAACACTTTAAACAGTTTGGGAATTGAATATGAAAAAATTGATGTTCCCTGGCCACACCATTTACGCAAAGAAGTGCAAGAAGTTTCAGGTCAAACTACCGTTCCTGTTCTAATCGATGGAGACGTGGTTTTGGCTGATGAATATGAAATAATTGATTACCTGAAAACAACCTATTCAAAGAAAATTTAATCTCCCTAACAAAAGGATATCCATGGAGCTTTGGCAAAAGCAATTAAGCGGCAGCGTAGTTAAAGTACAGGACTTGCCATTTATATCCCGTTCTCCTGAATACTTAAAGAAATTGCAAAAAGTATCGGAGGTTTTCCCCATAAGAATTAATTCTTATTTTATGGATCAGATTAAACAGGAGAATGATCCTCTTTGGAAGCAAGTTGTTCCCACTTTAGAAGAGCTAGACGATTATTTAGCAATGGAGGAGTCTCTTGATGCAGACCCTTTAAATGAAGAAAAAGATATGCCAGTACCGGAGTTGGTTCATAGATACCCGGATCGGGTATTATTAATGCTGAATAACCAATGCCCAATTATTTGCCGCTTTTGTACACGCAAGAGAAAAATTGGTTTCCCTGGTATCGTGACCAGAGAAACTTTACGTCAAGGAATTGAATATATTGCGGACCACCCGGAAATTCGCGATGTAATTATGTCTGGTGGGGATCCTTTGCTAGTACCGGACAAAGAATTAGAACGGATATTGCGATCATTACGAGAAATCCCTCATCTGGAAATTATCAGAATAGGGACTCGGGTTCCAGGGACGTTACCGGACCGTGTTACACCTGAACTTTGCAATATGTTGAAGAAATACCACCCAATATATTCTAATTTACATTTTAATCATCCGGATGAAATCACACCGCAAGTGGAGCGAGCCTGTAACCTTATGGCCGATGCGGGAATTCCTTTAGGAAGCCAAACAGTGTTGTTAAAGGGCGTGAATGATGATGTGGAGACAATGAAACAGTTGGTCCAGAAGCTCTTGAAAATTAGGGTAAAACCTTATTACTTATATCAAGCTGATATGACCATGGGGACAGACCATTTTCGAACTCAAGTTGAAAAAGGTTTAGAAATTATTCGTGGACTGCAAGGGCATACTTCTGGAATGGCAGTACCCTATTTTGTAATTGATACGCCTGGTGGTGGAGGTAAGGTGCGTTTATTACCCGACTCGATTGTAGAATTTAGTGAAGAAGAAATTATGGTAAAAAATTATGAAGGAAAGGTTTTCAAGTATCCTCAACCCGCCAAAAAAACTCCCTCCAAAAAAACGATTTCTTCACCGGTTCCTTCCTCACCAAGTAAGCTTTGTGAATTAGCTTAAATTAAAAGTTCATTCCCCTTTGACATTGAATAGAGAATTCTAATATATTAAATAGTTACAATTATTGTTAGAGGTCTCTATTGGTGAGTTTCATCAAAAACAATTTAATTGCGGGATTGTTGATTACCATTCCAATTGTCTTGACGTATATCCTATTTTCTTTTGTGATTAACGCTTTAGACAGATGGATGGCCCCCCTGATTTCAACAGTAATTATTAAATTAAATTTGCCCTTACCAGAAAACTTTTATTTGCCAGGTCTTGGGATGATCATCGTTATTTTTTTTATTTTTCTTATGGGGCTCCTGGGAACCAACTATTTTGGGAATAAATTGGTTCAAGTGGGTGAAGCCTTGTTGAAGAAGACTCCGTTTGTTCGTGGCATTTACAATACCATTAAGCAGGTTATAGAGACCATTTCCAAAACCAAATCAAATTCATTTAAAGAATTGGTTTTAGTGAAATATCCTCACCAATCCCTAAGTATGATTGGCCTGGTTGCGGGGACGACTGAAGGAGAAGTAGCAACCAAAGCTGAGGATGAATTAGTTAATGTGTTTCTGCCCTTGTTGCCAAATGTAACGTTAGGATTTTACGTTGTGATACCAAAAAAGGATGTGACTCCTTTAAAAATGGGCTTGGAAGAGGGAATGAAATACTTAATGTCGTTTGGAATCGTTGATAAAGATCAGGCCTCAGCTAAGTAGAATTGTTCTTCCAAGAAGATTTATTGCCTGACTTTTCTGCGATCCCGTTTTCCGGCAATTTTTTCACTGATATTTTTGGCGGATCTCGTTTTCATTTTTGCAAGTACTTTCCCGGCGATTTTGCTCTTCATTTTGGATATAATTTGAATGGCCACCCCTTGATCCATTGCCTCTAAAAGAGTTGCTGCTTCGTTTGGCTTCATTGCGGAGTATACTTTTACAAGTGATTTTACATTTTTTTCAATTAAATCTCTTTTGATTCCCACTTGTTCTTCACTTCTTGCGAGAACTTCCTCAATTTTTTTCAGGTCTGCTAAAACTTTTTCTTCAAGAATTTTTAAATTACTTTCCCTGAGTTGCAATTCTTCTTCGCGCCTTTTTAAGTCCTCGTTTTTCTTAGCTATCATTTCAAGCATTCGCAGAGTTTCAGGATTTAATGCTGAAGGGTTTTGAGGAAGCTTTGGCTTTTCTTTTGGGGTTTCTTTAATCTGAGGTTCACCCGTGGATTCAAGCTCCTGTTTATCCTGGTTGTTTTCCTGATCAGGGGCAGTATCAGAGTCTTGAGTTAAACCAGGGGTGGCCAAACCAACGATAACAAAGAATAAAAAAATAAAAATTTTAAGATTTTGGAATTGGAATATAGTTTTCACTGTGACCTCTTGTGCCATCGGGAGGATGCTATCTCATCAAAAAAAGCTGTCTCTAGTTTCCTTTTTTGTTGTTGAAATCGTATTAAGGCTTGATCTTTAAGAATTTCCAATGTCTTTCGTTTTCGCATGGCTTCAATCAGCTCATCTCTTTTTTCGGAGGCTTTCTTTTCTATTTCAGAGATAATTTGTCCTTGAGTTTGTTCTCTGCTTTTGATGGCTTGAAAATAGTTGCTATAGAGTTTTAGTGTATTTGATTCTGTGGGTGTTTGTAGTGTTTTTACGAATTGTTTTTTATTGGAATCCTCTTCTATTTCCATATCAGACAATGCTTTTTGCTGTTGGTTTAAATGAGATTGAATGTTTCCAAAATCTTTTTGAACCAGCTCTTCTTGATTTTTTCTTAATCTTAATAGGGTATCGAAGCGAAATTTCATTGTCTAATTAGTCAGTATATGATTGAGTTGTTGAATGCTTTCTTCTAGGGAAATCGACTCCTGAATTCCTTGTCTTAAATATTGATTAAATTTTTCCACTTTATTTATGGCCAGGTCAATTTTGGGATTGCTTCCAGGGGTATAGGCTCCAATATTAATTAAATCTTCTGCTTCACGGTAAGTGGCCAAAATGTCTTTAAACTTCATGGAAATTTCATGGTGCTCGGGAGTAATGACATCTATCATTAATCGGCTGATACTTTCTAGTATGTCAATAGCAGGGTAATGGTTGTGAGAAGCTAAGCGACGAGACAACACAATATGTCCATCAAGAATGGCACGAACTGCATCAGATATAGGTTCATTCAGATCATCCCCTTCTACCAATACAGTATATAGTCCAGTGATGGTTCCTTTACCCTTGGAAGTTCCTGCGCGTTCCAGTAACTTGGGAAGTAGGGAAAACACTGAAGGTGTATAACCTCGGGTTGTTGGGGGTTCTCCAACTGAAAGACCGATTTCCCTTTGTGCTAAAGCAAACCGTGTAACGGAATCCATCATTAAAATCACATTTTTCCCTAAATCTCTAAAATACTCAGCGATGGTCGTGGCAATGAAAGCGCCTCGCAATCGAACCAAGGGAGGTTGATCCGAAGCAGCCGCAACAACAACCGATTTTTTTAAACCTTCAGGTCCTAAATTTTCATCAATGAACTCTTTTACTTCCCGTCCCCGTTCTCCTATAAGGGCTATGACGTTAACTTCTGCCTCGGTATTACGCGCAATCATTCCCATTAATACTGATTTGCCGACCCCGGTTCCTGCCATTATTCCTATTCGTTGCCCTCGGGCACATGTGATTAGACCGTTTAATGCACGTATCCCTACATCGAGAGGACGAGATATTGGAGATCTTTCTAAAGGATTTAAAGGCGTGCCTATTATTGAATATTCTTTCCCCATAGAAATGGGTCCTTTATTGTCTAATGGATTTCCATTTCCATCAATGACTCTACCTAATAATCCCGGACTGACATTTAAAGTAGGGGACTCTTCTTTTGCTTCAATAATACTTCCGGGTACTAATCCCGCCATATCACCTAAAGCCATAAGCAAAATTTTATTATCACGGAAACCCACGACCTCAGCATCCACTGATTTTTTATTTTGTGGAGAATGGATGGTACAGATACTTCCAAGAGAAACTGCAGGTCCATCCCCTTCTAAAATAAGCCCGGTAACACGGTTGATACGGCCACATTTTTTTACTAACGGCAAACTATTTATATAAGAGTTGTATTTTTTTAAATCAATCGTGTTCTGCATTTTAACAACTACTCGTTAGTTTCAAATGATGTCGATTCTTCGGGAATGGGTGCAGTGTTTAATATTTTTTCAATTTGATCATGTAAGGTTTCTATGCCGGCGTGGATGGTTCCAAAATTTGAGTCTATTAGACAATGTCCCTGAGGAACGGAGGCGTGTCCTTCAATTTTTAAATTTTGGACATCCTGAAATTGTTCCTTTAATTGTGGTTGATACTTATCTACATAGCCTTTATCAGTGGGGTGGACTTTAATAGTCATTGTTTCTCTATCGAGAATGGATTGGACCGCAAGTCGAATGATATCTTGAATACTGTTTTCTTTTTTTTCAAGCTCGACTTGTAAAATTTTCTTTGAAATCCCTACAATCATTTCTAGCATTTCCCGTTCAACTTTAGGAAACATTTGCTTTCTAAACTTACTAAGGTCCTCTATTAAATTCTGAGTCGTGGTAAGAAAGGGCATAAATTCTTTTGCGGCATTAGATTCTCCTGCTTTGAACCCTTCAGCAAATCCTTCATCATATCCATCTTTTTTAGATTGTGCTCGAATATGGTCCGCTTGAAGTTTTATTTTCTCCATTGCATCTGCAAAAATTTCTTTCACGCCTTCTCTTGCTTTTTTTACGTTGCTTACTTCGAAGTTTCTGGCCTGCTCAGAATCAAAAGTGAATTTTCGTTTTACAGATTGAGTATTCGAGACAAATTCATTCAGTTGAAAGGGTGTGGGGATTTCAGATAGTGAATCAGGATTGTTTTCAGTAGAGGTGGTATCGTTAAGGGAGGAATTTGAAAAATCATTACTTCGTTTAAACAAGCTCTTCTCCTCCTCCACCTATTACGAGTTTGCCTTCTTCTTCGAGCCGTTTACATATGGCCACAATTTTTTGCTGACATTTTTCAACTTCACTTACTCTTGTGGGCCCTAAGGATTCTAAGTCTTCTCTTAGCATGGTTGCCGCCCGTTCAGACATGTTAGCGAAAATTTTATTTTGCAAGTCTTCACTGGCAGTTTTGAGGGAAACTAAAAGGTCTTCCTGATTTACTTCCTTTAGGACCAGTTGCAAACCGTTGTCATCAATTTTAAGGATATCTTCAAAAGTAAATCGTAAGTTTCGAATTTCATTTGCCATGTCAGGGTCTACTTCATCCATGGCTGTTAAAATAGAGGTTTCAGTCGCTCGATCTAAGGACCCCATTATTTGTGCCGCTTGAACCACACCGCCCATTTTGCTACCTGATACTGCCCCGGAAGAGCGGAACTCAGATTGTAGAGCCTCATCTAATTCCCGAATGACCTGGGGAGATACTCTCTCCAAAGTAGACAGTCTATGTAAGATTTCCATTCTGGATTCTTCGGGCATTTCTCTTAAGGTTGCACTGCTAACTTGAGACTCAAGATGCGCCATAATTATTGCAGCCGTTTGTGGATGCTCATTTTTCAAAAAAGTAGCAATAACTTTTGGTTCTAACATTCGGACGGTTTCTAGCCCGCCTCCTAAATCTTCTCCTGGGGTAGTAATATTATTAAGAATTTCTGAGGCTTTTACAGGATCCATTGCCCGCATTAAGGTGGTCTTTAAAAAATCTAATCCGGGGATACCCAGTCCACCTGTGCCTGTTTCAACGTTTTCGTAAAACTCTTTAGTGACACTGTCCATTACGAACATGTCTACATCGCCAAGAGCGGACATGTAATTCCCAATGGTTTGGATTTCTCGTTCTTCCATTTCAGCCAAAATTTTGGCCGCGCCTTCTTCTCCCAAAGACATTAAGAAAATTGCACCTTTTTCGGGACCTGTGTATTTTCTATCTTGTGACATAACAAAATTCCATTATTAAGATCGATCCTTTAGCCATTTCCGAATAATCCCGGCAGCGTATTTGGGATCGGCTTCAACAAACTCATTTACGGATTGACGCATGTCAGTCATTTCTTTATTTGCGCGTTGAATTCGTTTCTTTTCTTCTTCCGCCTCTAACTCTTCATGGCTGGGTAAAGGTTCTTCTTCAGGGACCACTTCTACACTCGTTGATACCCATCGGACCATGGGCATTAGAATTTTTAAAATGAATATCAATAATAGTATAACAGCGCCTAAAATTTTTGCACCGGTGATGATCATATCCCAACGTTCTTCAGTGGCTAATTCTTCAGCTCTTTTAAGCTCTTGAGATTTATCAAACTTCACATTTTCTAATTGAATTTTATCTCCCCGTTTTTCATTGAATCCCACGGCTGTTTTAATAATTTCTAAAAACTTGGCCATTTCTTCGCTGGAACGTGGTTTATATTCGGGAGGATCTCCTTGGAGGAGACCATCTACCAAAACACTTACAGACAGCCTCTTTATTTCACCGGATGTTTCTGTGACATGTTTAATTACTTTATTGATTTCATAATTAAATGTTTGTTTTTCTTTTGATTTTTGTGCAGGGTTTCCACCCGTAGTCTGGCCACCTTGTCCACCAGGAACGAGAGATTGAACTCCGGGAACTCCGCCAGTAGGAGAAGATCCAACGGATGATTCATTGGAGTTTTGTTCGCTGCGAACTACCTGGGAATCAGGATCAAAGATTTCTTCTGTTCGTTCAACTTTGTCAAAATTTATTTCAGCAGAAACTTTGGCAATTACTTTCTCTGGGCCTAAGGCCTCTTCAAACATTCCAATAATGCTTGCTTCTAATTCTTGTTCGACTTTTCTTTTATATTTATAGTTGGATGCAGTAAAAAGGGCTGATTCGGATGAAGCTCCTTTCTGTCCCGAAAGAAGATTTCCATTAAAGTCCACTAAGACCACATTATTTGCGGGTAAATCTTCTACACTGCTTGAAACTAAATGGACTATTCCTTGAATTTGATGTTCAGTAAGAGATTTACCCGAACGAATTTTTAACATAACTGAGGCTTTCCCCTCAGGTTTGTCTTTTAGAAAAATTTCTCCTTTTGGAATTACTAAATGAACACGGGCTTGGTTCACTGCATCCAGAGATTTTATTGTTCGAGAGAGTTCTCCCTGAAGTGCCCGTTGAAAATTCAACTTTTGAATAAACTCAGTCATTCCCAAAGGAGTGTCTTCAAATAATTCCAATCCCACTTCATTACCTTCGGGTAATCCTTTACTGGCAAGGTTGATGCGAGTTTCGTGAACCACTGCGGCGGGGACACGAATATTTTTTCCATTGTTAGAAAGTTCATATTCAATATTTCTTGTTTTTAATTCTTCGACAACTGCGGATGCATCTTCCGGAGAAAGGTTCGCAAATAGTAACTGATGATCAGGAGATTGAATCCAAATCACCATAGTCAGCAAAGAAGCTACAAATGCGGCTGCCAAGCCTAAAGCGATGGCTTTATTAGTGGCTGAGAGATCTTTAAAGCGGGTAGTTAAATTTTGAATGAACTGGAGAAAATTGTCCATTTATTAGAGGGAGTTATTTAGAAAGTATATTGATTGATAAAAAATATTATCTGCCTAATTCTATAGCTCGCATTGCCATCGATTTTGCTGCATTTACTGCTTGAATATTAGCTTCAAAAGATCGAGAGGCATTTATTAAATCCACCATTTCCTGAACCATATTAATATTAGGGAAGGCTACAAATCCTTCTTCATTGGCATCAGGATGACTAGGGTTGAACACTAACTTGGGCTGCGTTTGGTCTTCTGAAATGTTTGTGGCTATGACTTGTCTTACCTGGTCGGCAAGTTCATCATTAAAATGCGAAGCAAAGTCATCATTCAAAGGAAGGGATGAAACGACGATATCTTTTCTTCGGTAGGGTCCTCCTTCGGGGGTTCGCGTAGTCTCAATATTGGCTAAATTACTTGAGATGGTTTCCATCCGCTTCCTCTGAACCGTGAGACCTGAAGAGCTAATATTCATCGATGTAGAAAAATCCATAAGAACGTCCTTCCATTGGGCTTAGTTTTAAAATTCTAAAATCTAACAATTTCAAATGGTTATGGAAATTTATTAGCAAAACTTATACCAAATAATCGGGTTAGTACAAGTTCTTGGAACTTCTTGGATTAGCCCTCAAAATCATTGAATTTTGCCACTTTAAAATGCCTCTGTTTAACAATAATGTGGAGGATTCTATTGAGACCAAGGATTGTGGATGGAAAATACTGTCATTAGTTTGACAATGAGGCAAACTTTGACTTTATTTGAAAAAAATGAAGTTTATTGGTTTTCTGTTTGGTACTCGTTGAGTTTGTTTCTCAAAGTTCGAATACTAATTCCTAACTTTTCTGCAGCGCGCGTCTTATTCCCGGATTCTTCATCTAGAGTCTTATAAATAAGAACACGTTCCATATCTTGAATAGTACCTTGAAAGTTCCCTAAGGCTTTACCCTTGTTGCTGGAAGAAACTGGATTTGCTTCTAAAAACAAATGCGAGGGACTCAGAATATTTTCTTGGCAAACTAATACCGCACGTTCCATGATATTTTCCATTTCACGAACATTCCCTTTCCAAGGGTATTTTTTTAAAGTATTAATTGCATCTGGTGAAATTTGAGCTAAGGGTTTCCCATTAGCCAAACTATGCTTTTTTAGGAAGTATTCTGCTAATGCAGGGACGTCTTCAGGCCTTTCTCTTAATGGAGGTAAATTTATGGGAATGACATTTAAGCGATAATACAAGTCCTCACGGAATTTATTTTCCTCGGTAAGTTTTTGGGGATCTCGGTTGGTGGTAGCGATAACTCGGACGTCCACCGGGATAGGTTCACGACCCCCCACTTTGTCAACTTCGTGCTCTTGCAAAACTCTTAAGAGCTTGGCTTGCAGAGCCATACTCATTTCAGTCACTTCATCTAGAAGAATAGTTCCTTTATTCGCAAGTTCAAACTTTCCCTCTTTTTTACTGATGGCCCCAGTGAATGCGCCTTTTTCATGCCCAAATAATTCTGATTCTAATAATCCTTCTGGAAGGGCGGCGCAATTTACTGCAAGAAACGGTTTGTCAGAACGTGGGCTACATTGATGAATATATCGAGCAAACATTTCTTTGCCAGTTCCTGTTTCACCTGCGATTAATACCGTTGATTTACTGTAAGCAATATTCTCTACAAATTTAAGCAGTTCTAACATTTTTGAATTGCATGTAATTATTTCTCTCTTTTTATCGAAGAATACTGGCTTGGGAGAAGATGAAGAGGTGGAGGTGGATTTTGAGGAAGAGGTGATTTTATTTTTTAAGGCACGCTTAACCGCCGAAACGAGAATGTCCACTGAAAAAGGTTTTAAAAGATAGTCAAAAGCTCCCTCCTTCATCAATTCAACCGCATTATCAATGGTTCCAAAAGCTGTCATCATAATAACAGGGGTTTGGGAGGAGATTTTTTTTATCTGACTTAAAAGTTCATGGCCCGTCATTTTGGGCATCTTGACATCGGAAATCACCAAATCAAAATCAAGATTTTTAAATTGCCCTATTGCCTCTTTCCCATTTTCTGCGGTACTAGGTTCAAGGCCTTCTCTGATTAGGGCCTCTGTTAAAGCGGCACGCATTTCCGCTTCGTCATCAACGATTAAAATTTTATTGCAAAGGTTTTTTTTCATCAATTTATTCTTCCCATCCTGGAATTTTTACAGTGAAAGTGGCCCCTTGCCCTTCGCAGCTTTCTAAATCTATGGTGCCTTGATGGGCTTTGACAATGTTGTGAGCAATGGCTAACCCCAAGCCAGTGCCTTTATCTTTGGTGCTGAAAAAGGGATTAAATATATTCTTTTGATCTTTTGAGGAGATTCCAATTCCTGTATCTGAAAATGTAATAGCAATGTAATGGCGATGATAAAAGCTATCAACACTTGAAGCTTTTTTCTCTGTTTGAATATTAAGTTCGCCTCCTTGAGGCATGGCTTGAATTGCATTTCTAATGAAATTTAAAAATACCTGCTCTAATAACCCGCGATCCCCAGTAGCTAGTAATTTACTTTCTTTAAAATTAAATTGAGTTTTAATGTTTTTGGGAATTCGTAATTGAGTGGAAGATTTAAATATATCTTCCAACAATTGATTGATATCGCATTGTTGTCGAGACGGCTCAGGCGATTTGGCAAATAAAAGCAAGCTCGAAATAATTCGATCCATATTTTTAACACCTGAAATGATATGTTCTGTCAGAGGACGTTTATCATTATCTTTATTTAAATCTTTTTGAAGCATTGATGCGAATAGCTCAATTCCTCCTAAAGGATTACGAATTTCATGAGCGATCCCTGCTGCCATTTCTCCCATTGCTCTTAACCTATCATTTCGTTGCGCTTCTTCTTCAAATTGCTTTAATTGAGTTATATCCTGAAGAATTAACACGGTTCCAATGGGATGGCCTTGTGGATTTTTTAGAGGAGATGCTGTAAGCCGAATTTTCTTCTGATTATTATTTGTGATCCACTGTATCTCTTCGGAAAGAGTAAGGGTTTTCCCATTTTGCATTTGATTAACAATATTGATAATAATTTCATTGTCTATGGTATCCACCAGGTAGTTTGAAACGCATTTATTTGAGGCAAGGCTGGTAATTGTTTCAGCCGCTTGATTAAAAGTTGTTATTTTACCGTTATGGTCAACAACAATTACTCCTGTGGTTAAACTTTCAAGGATATAGTGAAGATAATTTTTAACTTCTTCTTTTTCTTTTAAGTTTTGTTTGAGTTCTATATTTTTATTCTCAAGTTCTAAATTGAGCGTTTCAATTTGTCTTTGAAGTTTTTCATAGGATTCTTGCAGGTGCCGGGTAGTTTCATTAAAGGACTCGAAAGCAGAGCGAAGGGTTTTTAACTCGATTGCCGATAAATTTTTGGGTAAATCTTCTGCCATAGTAATAGGTTGTGAGGTGTGAACTTTTCTATCTGTAATCATTGTTTAGTGTAAAGTTCAAAGTAGTTCTTTTAAACGGTTTTCCCAGTCAATTACTTTAAGCCGAGTTTCTGCGGCTTTTTGAATTACCTTTTCAGAGTTGTTTACTTCTACGAGTGATTTTAATTCTGTTTCGGCCAGTTGTTTTTGATTCATTTGCTCTAAGTTCTCTACAATGATGTAGTCTCCCCAGGCTCTTAGTCGATGATCGGGAAATAGGGTACGACCTGCTTTTAGCGCATCTAATGACTTTTCGAACTTTTTTTGAATATGGTAAACAATTCCCAATTTATAATATGCGTTGGGTATATAGTCGGGTGGATTTCGAATCTTGGAATGGTAACTATCCAAGGTTCTTCTATATTCCGTAGCTGCTTTTTTTAATTGTCCTGATGAAAAATGTGTTTCCGCTAAAAGGTAATGAATTTCGGCTTTTTCGACATCTCCTTTTTTTAGCAACTGGCGATAGATATTTATTGCCATGTTATTTTTATTTTGTCCTTTGAAAGCAGCGGCTTGAATTTTCATTGCATCCGGTATTTGTGAGCTAGATTTATATTTAGTTATAAATGTCCTAGCTACCAGGCTCGCTTCTTTAAAATTATTTTCTTCTAAATGAATCTTTCCTAAATTTAAAAAGAGACGGTCTGTGAAAGCTTTGTTTAAATCCTTGAGTTTAACTTTTTCAAAAAATTTTAATGCTTCCGCATTCATGCCAACGCCTTTATAGCTTTCTCCAATTTGTAAAAGTGTTTTAACATTTTCCATCTTCCCAATATTTAAGGATACAAAATCGCTGTAGGCATACAAGGTTGGTAAATAACCTTTTTGTTGAGAATATTGATCAATTAGATGGACCAAGGAGAGATAAATTAAATTCTTCGCTGATTGGAAATAACGTGAAGAGGGATCTAAAGACAATAATTTTTTGAATTCATTAAAGGCTTGTAAAAATCGTAGTTCCTTTAAGTATGCTTTTCCTCGGCTTAAAGTGACCTCAGCTAAGACCTCCAATGAGGAGGGATTTTTTAACACTTCGTCATAAGTTTCATAGGGGTGGTAAAAAGGACGCACCTTAAATATTATATCTCTAACCGGCAGAGTAGGATATTGAATGCCTACATCAGCTAACCGAATCATTCCATACTGAGACTCTGCGCTCCCGGGATTGGTATTTCGTGATTTATTAAAAGTTGAAAGAGCACCTTGACCATTTCCTTCAATAAGATAAGAATCTCCAATTCGATTTAAACTAAAATGAGCATTTTCATTTTCCGGGTCTAGGTTGACGAGATTAAAAAAGTATTTTCTTGCTTTAGCAAATTGGTTTTTTGAAAAGTATATTTGTCCTATATAAAAATTTACTTCCGGGTTTTCGTTGAGTTCCTCCGGCCAACGAAAAACGGCATCTTCATATATTTTAAGGGCTTTGTCATAATAGTTATTTTCATAATTCCATTTTGCGATTTCGAAAATTCCCTTACGTGCTTCCTGATTTTTTGGTGTTTTTCTTAATATTCTTTGAAAAGCTGAATAAGCAGAGTCATGTCGTCCTTCCCGAAGCATCATATTAGCCAACCCGATTTCACGGAAAAAATTATATGGGCTTAATCGATCACGTCGGATACCATTTAAATAAAGAGTATTTGCCTCTAGAACAAATTTCATTTCTTCATAGATAGAGGCAATTTTGAAGAGGGCATGGTCATAAAAGTGAGACTGGGGGTAATTACGAATTGCTAATTGATAGGCTTCAAGAGCTTTCTCAAAATTAGGATTTTCTTGTGCCTTTGCCAAGTTATATAAGGATTCAGCTGTTAGATAAGCGACGTGCGAAAGATAAGGGCTTTCAATAAATTTGGATTTAAAATTTTGAAAAACTTCTAAGGCTTCAGCATATTGTTGACTTTGAAATAGATTAAGACCTTTTTCATATTCTTCCCAACCCCCTTTTAATTTGTTTTCTGAATCTGAACTACTAATTTCCTTTATCTTATTTTTTGGAATTCCCGGGATATAGGGCTTAATTTTATTCCGTGCAGCTTTTAACGATTTATTAGTTGATTGATGCGACTCTTGAATGAGTGGGTTTGGGTTTCCTTTAAGGTCGACAATTATTTGGGAGGGGTTTGATTTGGAAAAATGGATAAACCTAGTATTGCTTTCTTTAAAACGCAAACTGATTTTTACTGAATTATCGTTTTGACGGACATGTATTTGAGAAAGATTATCATCTCTTAATATTTGAGATCGAACATTTGGAGCAAGAAGCGCATTAGAAATAATAATACCTAATTTTTTTTTCTCAAAATCGGGAGACATTTTATATGAAGCATCCTTATTTAACTCAATGATGACTCGCGTGTCCTCCGGATGTCCTCCCAGACGAATATTTTTGATAGTGGTTAAAGGTTCTTTTTTAGTATCGTCGGCAGAGATTTGATCTGGTGTAAGACCATTTGCTAAAAATACTATAAGGACTAGTAAAATTTTTAATGAGGGCAAAAGAAAAACTTCCTTAAACAATCAACCTGGATTGGATACAATTTTTAATTAGCAATTTAGGTGCCAAGTGATACAAAGAATAAAAATAAAACTTCCCTATAGAAGTTTCGTCAGAAATCGCCTGAAATATTAATATTTATAAGGACAAAAAAAAGTGAATCTGTTTATACTAAATTAAGAGAACCTGTTAAAAGGGGAATTAGGGCAATTATTTCCTGTATGAATGTCAATAAATTGGCGGTACCCTAGTTGAGAATATCTATATTTTAAACAAAAATATTGAAAGCCCATGGGTGAAAATCAACAGATTATTCTGAAAAAATTGCAGGATGCGGAGCAAATTAAAACCCTGCTAAAACGGCAAAATGAATTATTGGGAAAAACTCTATTAAGTTTGGATCAATTTCTATTCCTGCACAAAAGTATTAGTCGATTAAACTTTGATGATATAAGGGAAATATTAGAGGAAAAGCTTCCCTATATTCTATCGATAAAGTATTTTTCGTTGTTTCTTTTCGATAAGATCCAAAGAGTTTTGACTCTTTCTTGTCATAATCATCCAAAACTCCCCAATGAATTAAAATTAGACCTTCATGAATCCGGGATAATGCAAGATGCTTTGTCCCAAGGACGCTATATTTTCGAGCCTGATTTTTCAAAATCCAAATATTTTAAGGGTAAATTAAATCCACTTTTTAAGAATGAATTTTTAGTTTGTATTCCTTTAATGATTGAAAACCAAATCATCGGAGTACTTAATATAAATGATAATGAGAAAGGTGCTTTTGGGGTAGGAGATTTAGACTATACTTTGAATATTGTGGAATTCATTTCTCTCTCTATAAGTAATGCTCTCCTTTATGAAAAAACTGAAATGCTATCGGTTACAGATGGATTAACTCAGCTGTATAATCATAGGCAGTTACAAAATATTCTTAAAAGTGAATTCAATCGGAGTAAACGTTATCAATCTCCCTTATCTGTGATCATGATGGATGTTGATCATTTTAAATCCGTAAATGATACGTATGGGCATCAAATGGGAGATGAAATTTTAATTGCCCTGGCTTCGGTAATTTCCCGGGTTTGTCGTGCCAATGACTCTGCAGCAAGATATGGAGGGGAGGAGTTTTTATTGATTCTTCCAGAAACTCCCATAGAGGGGGCAAAGCAATTTGCCGATCGTATTCGTAATGAATTCGCTAAAAAGAAATTTAAAAGTAAGGAAAAAATCTTTCAGGTTACTCTTAGCTGTGGGGTTGCTGAATTGGATATTCAACATATGAAATTTTCAACGGAATTGATCCAATTAGCTGATCGTGCTTTATATAGAGCTAAAGAGGAGGGTCGGAATCGCACCATAGTAGGAGATCTTAATGAGACCCTTTCCGCTTGATCCTTATAAAAGTATTACCCATCTTCCCACCCCTTCGGATCAGATCTCAAAAGTATTAGAAGGAATCAACAGAACCACCACATTGGAATTTAACGTGGTAAAAATGATTCAGTATGATCCTTCTATCGCTAGCAGGATTTTAATGATTGCTAATGATCCTTTTTATGGATTCCAATCTCAAGTGGATTCATTGCAACAAGCAGTAGCCCTTTTAGGCCCGGGAATAATTAAAAGTATAATACTCACCACTCCAATTTTTGACCCTTATTCAAAAAACGTATGTCTTATGGATCAGGATTTTTTGAAAATTTGGATACATTCGGCAGTCACAGGAGTTTTAGCTTCCGGGCTATCACGTTTTATTCGACCTTTGCAATCTGATGTTTGTTTTACAGCAGGATTAATCCAAGATATAGGAAAAATTGCTTTAATTGATAAAAACCCGGAAGCATTAATTCAGGCAGCAGAAATCTGCAGATCAAAAAAAATATTTTTAGATGATGCGGTTCGAGAAATTTTGGGTTGTTCTATCGGTGAAATTGCAGCGCAATTGGGGCGAACTTGGAATTTTCCACCGCGGTTAATTGAAATACTTCAAAGAAATTATCTTTTGCCTATGGAAGGTAAAACTGACAAATACAGTGCGGTTGTTTTACTAGCCAAAGACCTTGCTTTTCAATGGGGGTATTCCGATGGACTAGAGCAAGTTTGTCTGAAAAGCACTAAGAGCCTTTTAGATATATTAGAAGTAACGGACCAAGAATTCCGTGTAAGAGAGTTAAAATTAAAACAATTGGCATTGGAAGTGTCAGACGCTGTAATTGATCCAATAAAACATTAAAAAGTATTCCTAAGTTTGTTTGAACATTAAAGACACTGGTTGGCCAACTCAATTAATTTTTTTGAAATATGAACAGGATAAATGCTTTGGGAATTTAAAGAGCGTAAATCATCAGGCAATTGATCCATTTGCTTCTTCGCATACAAACGAATTTGATCTAATGAAAGTGGCGGACTCAACCTTCTACCCAACCGGAGATAGGGTTTTAATAAGGGTGTTTCTTGGGAAATCTCATTGTCTAAAACTAACCGATCTTCTTTTATCTTTCCGTCTTGATCCCATATTCGGATGATTTGTTTTCTACCGGGTAGTGTAGACTTATTTTGAGAAAGTTTTCTCCGCGGCTTACCTTGATACTCTTGTAATTTATAGGCGCAATCTAATGAAGGGCAGTCTGAGGATACAACAAGTTGTGTTCCAATTCCAAATCCATCGATAGCGGCTCCTTTTGATATTAATCTTTCTATTTCGTATTCATCTAGTTTTCCGCTTACAAATATTTTTACTTCCTGCAATCCTGCCTTATCAAAAATAGATCTTACCTTATTTGAAAGTAAGGCTAAATCGCCGCTATCAATCCGTACTCCTTTTATAAAAATATTTTTCTTTTTTAATTCATTGTATAGTAGGACCACTTTGTTTACTGCTTTTTCAGTATCATAAGTATCTAACAATAAAATCGCATTTTGCGGCCAAGAGTTGATGAAGTTTCGAAACGCTTGGTGTTCATCGTCTTGAGAAAGAATATAGGAATGGGCCATAGTTCCAAAAACAGGAATTCCAAATTCAACGTTTGCAGCAACTGCGGCTGTTCCTGCAAAGCCTGCCAGATAACTTGCGCGGGATGCAAGAAGTCCGGCCTCAAGAGAATGCGCCCGACGTAATCCAAAATCAATCAATGATTTTTCTGGGGCACTTAAAACGATTCGGGCGGCTTTTGTGGCAATTAAAGTTTGATATTGCAGGATATTAATAATATGAGTTTCTATGAGTTGAGCTTCCTGTATAGGAGCTGTTATTCGTATTATTGGTTCATTAGGAAAGCAAATGGTTCCTTCCGGTAGTGCATCCACGTGTCCTGAAAAACGAAAAGTTCTTAAAGATTGAATAAATTCTTCCGAGAATAATTTGGTTTGCGTTAACCAGAAAATATCCTGATCCGTAAAACATAATGTTTCTAGATACTCTAGTACTTGCTCTAGGCCAGCAACAACGAAAAAGTTTCTTTGGGCCGGAAGATTTCGAATAAAAAATTCAAAGACTGCTTCATCTGTCATTCCTTCATCGTGGTAAGCTTTCAACATTGTTAATTGATAAAGATCTGTCAAAAGGGGAGAGGTAGAGCGAAATAAAGGTTTTAGTATATGGGTTGTAATGCAGTTTGTGCCTAAACTTTCCATTTCTGAAAGAGCTTGTGGGCCATCGCCGGGATTAACATTCACTGCCTGGATTGCGTCCTTAAGAAGCACAACAGAAAATTTATGTTGTAGGGCGTCTTTAACTGTATTTAAAACACAATAATCAGTGGCAAGTCCGCAAATAAAAACGCGCTTAATATTTTTCTCAAGTAAATTATTTTTAAGGGAAGTATTTTGAAAGGCCGAGTAAGCATCTTCTTCCTGTGTCTGGGCTTTTGAAATTATTATTGTATTGTCAGGAATATTTAACCCCGGAGCAAACTGTGAGCCTTCTGTTTCTGCAATGCAATGAGCTGGCCATGGGCCTCCCTGCTCCTGAAAGGAACAATGATTTTTTGGATGCCAATCCCGACTTGCATAAATGGGTAGGTTCAATTGACTAAAAATGCTAATTAGCTTATTTAGAGGAGGAATTATTTTTTCTCCCTCTTTAACGGCTAAAGATCCACCGGGAAGAAAGTCGTTTTGTACGTCTACAATTAGCAGCGCGTCTCCATTTGATGGGAAATATTTTTTTGCAAGGTTTTGGTCGAGAGCCATAGGCTTTTTTATCATAAAAACCTTTTGCCCTGTTATAAAAATTCGAAATCTTTATTCTGGGCCCATGAATTTAATGAAATGATCTAATACGGATTTGTCGAAATCGTCTAACATTTGTTTTCTCATTAAGGTAAGTGTGTCATAGGGGTCCATTGCTTTTTTGTAGGAACGTCGGGTTGTAAGAGCATCATAAACATCCATTACTCTGCAGATACGTGCAAAAGGAGAGATTTCATCTCCCTTGAGACCTTGTGGATAACCTGTGCCGCTATAGTTTTCATGATGCTGAGCAACCATATCGATGATGGAGTGACCAAAGCAATTCATTCCTGATAAAATTTCTTTTCCAATGGGAGCATGTTTTTTTATAGTTGAAAATTCGTTTGGGGAGAGTCGTCCTTTTTTATTTAATATTTCATTCGAAATTTTTGACTTTCCTACATCATGCAGTAATCCACCTAAACCTAAAAGCTTAATATCATCAGGCTTCATGTTCGTTTTAATTCCGTAGGTCATGCAATATAAGCCTACATTAACGCTGTGGGTATAGGTGTAATAATCTTTGTTTGTGATTTTTGAAATTCCATAGAAACCAACGTCGGTATCTTTAAAGCAATCCTCCATCATTTCCATCACTTCTCCGGAACAGACGAGAACTTTATCGGAAGCATTATTCTCGAAGAATTCTTTCATGATGTTTTTAGAAACATCGTAAACTTTTTTTGCTTTTATCTCAAAAGGAAGCTTCGGATTTGAAACAATTTTCCTTAACGTTTTCGTGGCATGATTATAATATTTAAATAAATCTTCTTCGATAATATAAAAATCAATGGTCTTTTCTTCGGATTCTAACAAGCGGTATACTTTTTCCTGATGTTCTTTTTTGGAGGAAGCATATTTTACAAACTTAGTTTTTCCAAAAACTTTTGTTTTGTAAAAAATGTCAAAATGGTCTGTTCCGTTGTGGTCCAAAAATTTTAAATCTATTCGCCTGTAATTTGCCGGTACGGTAAGTGTCATGAAAGGGCTAATTGGAAAAAACAGCAATTAAAAGAAAAATGATAGTAATCCTGGTGAAGATTGATTCGAAATAAAGTATTCAATTGTTAATACAGTTGAAAACTGTGTTCTTAATTAGTTTAAGAGATTGTATTGCGCAGGGAAAGACAATAGATACTAAGTTGGCAAAATTCAATTTGTTAGAAAAAATATTTTGTATTTTTAAAATGCTGTTTGGGAATGGACTAAAAAGTAGGCAATGGATCGGGACCCGCCAATTAAATCTATCATAGATAAGCTTTCTCCGGGTTCGTGCATTTGACAATGGGCATCGTACACCCCAATGCAAAGAGGAGGTATGGGGCCGAGAGCACCCATAAGTTTTCTTATAAAGGGAATGGTTCCTCCACATCCATAAAGACAGGGTTTTTCATTAAACCCTTTCTCTAATGATTCCCACATTAATTTGAAGGCTGGTTGCGAAATAGATGTCATCCAAGGTTTAGCAGATTTATCAGGTTCTATTGATAATTTGAACCCCTGGGGTGTCTTTTCTAATAAATGATTTTTTAATTTATTTAAAACTTGTTCTTCATCGCTTCCGGGAGCTAAACGGATTTCAACTATGGAGTTGGCAATCGATTTTTCGAATGGTACAGGTTGGTTTAGGGAATGAGTGGATAATTGCTGGACGGATAAAAGTGAAATGGTTTCATTTTCCGTAATCAATTTATCTAAATCAGATATCAACAAGATTCCGTCATAAGAGATTATTTTATCAATAATTTTTGCCAATTGAACTTCTGGAATTGGAAACGGTCCCCCATGGACTCCTGAATGTGGATCTTTGATTGAAGATTGAAGGATTAAATCGAGAATGTAGTGATTGGGGTCATTAGGTTCTACAGAGATCAAATCTATTTTAAGATTAAATGAGTTGAGTTTCTCGATTTGTTTGAAAAGGAGCTGATGAAATTTATTTTTATTCACCGTTGGTGAAAAATTGAAAGTTAAGCGGACTCCTGCTGCTCCTAAAATAACTGAACCCGTAACCCGTTGACCAGGGCGGATATTAACAAAAGATTTTCGAAACTGAGATTCAATAATTGAGACCTTTTCATTGGCAACTGTGGGTATTACTTGAGGGAGTAGACCCGCTTGATTGCGCAGAGTTCCAATTGAGGTGGGAATTAGAGCGAGCCAATCTTTTTCTTCAGGTGTAACAGGAGCATCTTGAACTCCCTCAATAGCAATTGCTTGGTTATCATCCATTAATGTCGCAAGGGTTTTATATAATGCGGTTTGTTCATCTATATGATTTTTTGTGGAAACACTTTGCATTTGCACCTGCACCTGAACTAATCCTCGAAGAGATGTAGTGAGGCCTGGTTTTCCAGTATCGGGATTGGTGACATCGGTAATGATGACGCAGTCAATAGAAGAAAAAAAATCCAGATTTTGATGTATTTGTTCCATTAATGAATATGACCCAGATTCCTCCTCAGTTTCAAAAATAATTTTTATATTACATGGTAGTTGTTGAATGCGATTTTGGAGGTTCGCCTCATTTTGTAGTTCAAGTGATTTTAATAGGCCATCTACTGCCATCCCGGTTGCTATAACCCCGCTCAGGTCATCTGCGGCACCGCGCCCATACGCACGAGTTTTGCTTTCATTCCATGTTAATTGAGTTGGTGAAATTCCTCCCCATTTTTTGAACGTGCTATCGTCCATATAAGGCTGTTTGTCCAAATGTGCATATAATAAAACTGTAGGTTTGCTCTCTCCTGAATGTATTTCAGCCATTAAAATAGGTGTGGCATTTTCTAAGTGAGGAGAGGGAGAATTAACTTTAATGGTTTGGAATCCTATTTCTTTTAGGTAGGTGGATGCTAATTCTAAAATCTCTTTCATGTCCGAAGGGGAGGTTCGATCACCAGGGAATTCATTAACTCCAAAACTTCGACTATCTATGGCAACAAATTGTTTCATATAGTTCATATGCCAATCTATAAAAGGCGTATTAAAATCGATAAGTTTGAAAATCTCTTGAACCCAGTTATTTGGTTCCATTTTTAGATTCCTGAATTTCAATTTAGCTTAATAGTGGAAAACTTTACTTGTCGAGTCTAATCCTATAATATGATCTTGGTTAATGCAATTTTCATAAGTTTTTATTTAAATGCTAAAGTTTTTTCCAATCTACAATGTTTGACAGAATAAATAACTTATTTCGATTGATTCAAATTTTCCGAGAAAGAGGAAATTGGATATTAATAAAGCATTCTAAAAAGCAGCTTGTAGATTTTATCTTAGGACGAAATGATTTAAACCGAATGTCGATCTTTAAAGTCCCTTTTTATTGGTTTGATCTATTAAAGGGACTGGAGGTTTTAGTTTGGCGTTTAGAGACTTTTGGATTTTTATTTCTTCCTAACGCAAGTGATGAGAATAAAAAAAACTTAAATCGCGCCATTTGGTGAATCCCTTTACCTGCCTAAACTTTTCTTAATGAATTAATAGACCTATTTATTTTGACAAAAATAATTTCAAATAAATTTTTTATTTAGTTTTTCTAGTGGAATTTTTAAGGAGAGAAATTTAGTGTTTTTAAACTAGGGGAGATGTTGACCTTTTGGCTAATTTTTTAAATATTTGCGGATTAGGAAAGGAATTGAATGAAAATAGGTTTTGAAGAAAAATCATTCAAAAATTTTTTCTCCTGGAATTTTAAGGCCAGGAAAAAATTTACCGGAAACGTTTAATTTAATATGTTCTCCAGGAAAAGATGTTTTTTTATTGCCAGTCAATTTTGTGATAAGGTCACCAATAATTTTAAGAATTTAAAGAAATTCAAGGACTGGAAATTAAAACTGATTTTTTCCAGTTGATATAGCTATAAACTTTTAGGTCCTAATTATTGTTCATGTAATACGGGATATTCTAGGTCTAGCTTACGTTTTACCCAAGAAGGAACTTGTTTTGTAGCTGTGGTGAGTAGACCCACACCATCTTCCATTTCCTTGAAATTTTTCCAGTGTTTATCACTTAAACTTTGGCTTGAGATTTTCTTTTTAACTTTTCCATCTTTATTTAAAACTCTAACTTCATAAAACATAAGCCCTCTCTTAGTAATTAAATTTGAATATGATTCCACTTATTGCAAAACTGTTGCCAAAAAAACTAAGAAATCTAAGAATAGGTTGGACCTCTCTAACTACTTATAGAATAGAGAGTTACAGGACTTGATTTGTTTTGAAGGGTATGTTTAATTGAGATAATGGAACGAAAATCGGAATGCCAGCACGAGATTTCGCCCTACAATTTGAATAAAGGATTGAATTAATTACCAATAAAGGTTTGAGAAAAAAATATGATAAGCGTCGCAATAATTGTTAAAGATGGCGAAGACTATCTTGAAGAATGCTTAAAATCATTAGAAAAATTTGAAGAAGTTTTGTTGATGGATACCGGCTCTAAGGACAAAACTCTGGAGATTGCTCGAAAGTTTTCAAATGTTAAAATCGTAGAGCATGATTTTATAGGTTTTGGCCCAACTAAAAACCTGGCTACCGAGATGACGACAAATGATTGGATACTATCGATAGATAGCGATGAGGTTTTGTCTTCTGAGCTTAGTTGGTCTATTCTTAATCAAAACTTAAAAGAAAACGTTGTTTACAGGTTCATTCGTCAATCCTATTATAATAAAAAATTTATTCGAGGATGCGGTTGGTATCCTGATAAGATTCTTCGTCTTTATAATAAAAAAAGGACTGGGTTTAATGAAAACATGGTGCACGAAAGTATTGTTGTTACTCCCGATATGCGGATTGAGGATTTAAAGGGAGTATTGAGACATTATCCTTTTGATAATGCGGCCAGTTTAATCGATAAATTCCAGTTTTATTCGACTTTGTACGCGGATCAAAATAAGGGGAAACTGTCCTCTAGTCCTTTTAAGGCCATTTCTCGTGGACTGGTGGCTTTTATAAAGGGATACATTATTAGAAGAGGATTTCTAGATGGGAATGAGGGTTTTTTAATTTGCTTCTGCCAGGGGTTGGGGACTTATTTTAAATATATTAAACTTTATGAGGCGAATAAATGATTAGTTTTTAACCTTATCTTTATTGATGATAGAAAAAGGTAAGGCCATTATAAAATAACATAGTAGTACCACTTCAGAATCATAGAAATTAGTTTCAAAAAATCCCCCCACCAAAAACCCCAATACTGAACTCAGGCTTCCAAAAATTATCCAATAATTAGGATCCTCATTTGAAATTTTATTTTTTAGACATCTTAGCGCTGTGTAAAAAAACGATATCCAAAGGAATAGCCATGCGGCCACACCGGTGATTCCTGCATCTACAGCTAATTGGATAGGGTTGCTGTGTAAGGTTCTATAATTGTTGAAAATTTCTTTGTGATTGGGATATCGATCACGAACTTCCTCTAAACACCTAAAACCGCATCCGGTAATAGGATATTCTTTAAATATTTTCAAACCCAGATCCCACATTTGCAATCTTTTTTGTAAAGTAGCATCATTAACTTCGGTAAAACTCTTGATTCTTTCTTTAAGAGGAGAAGGGGATACCTGGAAAACTATAAATAAAACTAGGGGAATGGAAAGTAAGGCGAATGGTTTCCTACCCATTAACAAAACAAATAAACCTGCTAAATAACCTAACCAAGTTTGCCGAGTTAAAGTTAATAGTAAGCTGACTAAAATTAAAATTAAACTTCCCCAAATCCATTTGTTTTTTATATTCCGAAACAATAAATAACTGGTAGCAACCAACCCTACTTGCATAAGTAAACCCGCAAAGGTCATGTAAATACTTAGTGTTCCAGAAGCACGGTGGTTTAGATCAAACCCCTGTATAAGAGTTTGACCTATGCCCAGGATTGCTGCCAGAGTTGCAACAAAAATCATCCAATAAATTGTCGCATCTCTTAGGGGTAAGCTGGTAAGATTCTTTAAAAATTTAGACGGCTTAGAAATTAATTTTAGGTTTAAAAAATCTGATAACTTGCCAGTCCCTAAGTTATTCAGTGCCCAAAAAAATAGTAGCATTTCGAATAGGCGCTTTAAGTGTGTGAAACTTTTTGGGGGATTTAAAGAAGTAATAACGGATAAAATACTTGCTAAGGCGAAAAGAAAAAATGGAATTAATAAAGGATGCCTAAGCTTATTCCATTGATTAGATAAATGTACAGAAATCAGCCAGGAAATCCCTCCTATAAAGGCTAAGATGTGTGTCAGGCTTATTGAAAAAAAATCAAAAAGAATAAACCCTAATAAACAATATATCTGAAGGCGGTAAAAAAAATTTTGAACTTTGTTTTCTTGAATGGCTTGAATGGCTATTGGGATCATTGGACAAATTTGGATGGGATAGATAGTTGGGAAGATCTTACATCAGGGTAAAAGATTTTTTTAGTTTTTGCAAAGTTAGAAAATTTCAAAAAGGAGAGAAATAATAAACTACGTCTTAAGCGCTGTGTGTTCCATCGCAAAAGGGAGAATTTTTTGTTTTTCCACAATCACAAATAGCCACCCTCCGAGGTTTATCAACAATGAACTCTGTAGGTTGTTTTCCTGTATTTTTAGTTTCATGAGAACCATCACAATAAGGTTTTTTAGCTGACTCCCCGCAAGTGCAGTAATATTTTATCCCAGGGGTTTCATCGATATAGTTTGGGAAGTTTTCGTAAGGCATGAATGACTCCTTCCATTAAATAAAAAGTTTATTAGTTTAATACTAAAGCTTTAGATGATACATTATGATTGTTTTAAATAATAGAAACAAGCAAAGTTTAATTTTTTTTGAAAATTATGAAAATTTTAGTTACAGGAGCAACAGGTTTTATTGGCCATAGATTGCTTTTAAAACTGCGAGACCTTGAACATGAAGTGGTGGTATTAACCCGTGATCCTAAAAATGCAGTGACAAGGTTACCGATTCGCTGCAAAATTTATGGTTGGGATCCTGCCTTACTCGAACCGCCTCGTGAGGCCCTGGAAGGGGTTGAAGCTGTCATTCATTTGGCGGGAAAAAATATTTTTGGGCGGTGGACAGAGAGCCGAAAAAATGAGCTTTATCGATCGCGGATCTTGTCCACACATAATTGGATTAGAGTTTTTAAGGAATTGGAGCAAAAACCTGAAATTTTTATTTCCCCTTCTGGAATTGGGGTTTATGGTGATCGTGGAGACGAAGAGTTAGATGAAGGCTCTTCTTTGGGGGATGACTATTTAGCTCATTTATGTCATCAATGGGAAAAGGAAGCTCTTGCTGCCCAAGACCTTGGAATCCGAACAGTAGTTTTTAGAATTGGAGTCGCGTTGGGTAGTGAAGGCGGCGCTCTAAACTTGATGCTTCCCGCTTTTAGATTAGGATTGGGTGGGAAGTGTGGTGATGGAAAACAATGGTTTAGTTGGATTCATGTAGACGACTTAGTGGATATGATGATTTTTGCTTTGGAAAATAAGCAAATTCAAGGTCCTATAAATGCAGTTAGTGCGAATTGCGTGACTAATGCAGAATTCTCGAAATTTTTGGGCCACTCCCTAAATCGCCCTACATGGTTTACGGCACCGAAGTTTTTATTGAAAATGGTTCTGGGTGAAATGGCGGACGTTATTTTAGGAGGACAAAAGGTAAAGCCTAAAAAAGCCTTGGATAGTGGTTTCGTATTTAAATACCCAAATCTCGATAAAGCCCTAGAAACGGAATCGGACAAGAAAACACATAATTTGTATATGGAGCAGTGGGTTCCCCAGCCGATAGAAAAGGCTTTCGAATTTTTCTCCAATGCCAAAAACCTTGAAACTCTAACTCCACGTTTTCTAAACTTTAAAGTCTTGAGTCAATCCTCAGAGGAATTAAAAGAAGGTGTTCGAATTAACTATCAATTAAAATTATATGGTATCCCATTTCGATGGCAAACTTTAATCACCGAATGGCATACCAATCAACAATTTTCAGATGTGCAAGTGATTGGCCCTTATTGGTTATGGCACCACACCCACGAGTTTATAGCTAAAGACGAAGGGACTTTAATTCGGGATCGGGTTACCTATCGTGTGCCATTATGGGTCTTTGGCGATGTTTTTATTCTCCCTATCATTAAAAAAGATTTACATAAAATCTTTTCTTACCGTCATAAGATAGTTGAGGAAATTTTTATCTCTAAAAAAGAAGAGGCTGGTTAAATCCAATTTTTAACCAAGGACCAGTAAGAGCCTAAGGTAGGGCTAAGTACCTTTTCAAGGAATGAGCTTTTAATCCCACTTAACCGCAGGGTGTCTTCGTATAACCCTATAATTTCTTTGTCTGAAACTTTACGTTTGCTTTGAAGAGACTTTCTTTTGGTTAAAATTTTTGGGAAAGATTTAACTAGCTCATAATAACTTTTGATTTTTAGTTGGAGCCAACCATGAGTCAGCGCATGGAACCATTGTGCGAGTTCAATAACTATTAAGGCGGGAGTTATTAATAGGAGAGTTTTTGCTTGAAAATTTTTAATTAAAATGTGGATCCGGTTTTTTTCTGAATAGTAAAACTTGGAAAGGCCTTTGTTGAATTTGTAATGATGATAAAATACAGCATCAGGGCAAACCATGAGTTGGTAGCCATTTAATCGAATTCGCCAGGAAAGGTCATGGTCTTCATGATAGAGAAATAATTCCTCATCAAATCCTCCAATAATATTGAACAGAGATCGACGAAATAAAAATATTCCTCCGCAAGCAGAAGGTTGAGGTTTAAGATCCTCTGAATCATTCTCTTCCAGCATATTGGGATAAGCCATTCCTGTAAAATGGATATTCACCCCATAGGAATTGATTTTTTTGGGATATTCACAGAAAAGAATTTTTGGGATGACTGCTCCAACAGATGGATCTTTTTCTAGAAAACTGACAAGATGGCGAATGCTATCAGATTTCAAAATAAGATCATTGTTTAAAAAAATGAAGTAATCACCCTGGGCAATATCAAATCCTCGGTTGACTGCAGCACCAAATCCTAAGTTGTCTTCATTCTCGATGAGAATTATTTGAGGAAAGGTTTTTTTTAGATATTCTTGAGATCCATCTGTCGATCCATTATCACTGACGATAATTTCTAAATTAGAATAATCCTGATTTAAAAGAGAATGAATGCATTCTGCGGTTGCTTTTTTATCATTCCAATTTACTATGATGGCTGAAACTTTATTCATAAGTTAAGTTTAAGGCTACTCCAAAATCTTTTGGAAGAAGGTGTCCGGATCATTTGGGTCGAAGGGTTCGTAAGAATAGACGATCAAAACCATTTGATCAGAACCAATGTTTTTTATTGCGTGGATAGTACCTGGGGGAATGCAAATCGACTTGGGATCTTTTTCACTTAAAAATATTTCTTTAGTTTCCCTGGTTGTTTTATTAATTAATAAAAGCTGTGCTGAACCACTAGTGACAAAAAACCATTCTGCCTTTCGAGTGTGGAAATGATTGCCTCGCACTTTCCCAGGCAATGCTACCGATACATGGACTTGACCAAACTCTTTTTTTGGTCCAAGCCAATCTCCCCGCAATGCTTCAAACAACCAGCCACGATGGTCCGACTTCTTAGTTAAACGTTCTACGATTAATCCCTGCATTTTATTTATACCTATCAAACCATTTTAGAGTTTGTGTGATGCCTTTCTCTAAAGTCGTAGAGGGCTTCCAATTAAAATGTTTTTTAAATTTTGAATTGTCCAAGCAATATGCTGTGGGTCCAGTATCGGCATTTGAAATGTAATTAATCTTTGTTGAAGGGCGACGCTTTTTTATACTTTTTGCAATTTGATTTAGAGGTGTTACTTTTGCTGAGCTTAAATTAAAAACGCCCTGTTTTTTTGACGTAAATTTCCCGACTTTTATAAAAGCATCAATTACATCTTCGATATAAATAAAGTCGCGTCCCTGATTTCCTTTTCCATGAATGGTGAGTGGCTGTTTTTTTACGGCATTTTCACAGAATGTGGCAATCACCGAATTATACTTTGCTTTGCATTTGGGCCCATAAACATTACTTAATCTTAAAATTGTATAGGATATTCCAGATATTCGAATCAAATCTTCAGCGGCTTTTTTTGCAGTTCCATAAACGGTAGGAGGTTTAATCACTTTGGTTTCACGAATGAGTTTTGTTGATGATTGATAAATCTGGCCTGATGAAGCAAATACAATGTGTGGAAAGGGTTTGCCAATGGCTTGAACAACAGAGATCAAACTTTGCGTGTTCAATATGTTCCCACTTAAAATCTCTTCGTCAGTTCCACGATTGACACCTCCCAAGTGGTAAATTAAATCTAGTTGTTTATTTTTTTTCTTGAGAGATTTTGATTCCAGGTTTCCTGTTTTTGAAGATCGGGTTAAGGGAATCACCTGTACCATTGAGTTTTGATGAAGTGTTTCGACTAGGTGAGAGCCTATAAAACCGTTGGCTCCGGTTATGCCGATACGTAAGGGTTTTGTAACCATTGGCGAATATGTTCAATCCCAGTTGTTAAATCAGTTTTGGGTTCCCAACCCAGCAAATGTTTTGCCTTGGAAGAGTCGCACAAAAGTTTTTTTATTTCAGATTGAGGGTGGTGATGCTCGATGAATTGGATTTTTTCTGGATCACTACATATCATTTTTGCTAGATAATAAATGGTGAAATCTCTTCCCAATCCGGCATTGATCACTTGACCTAATGCATTTTCATTGGTGGAAGCCGTATAAAGAAAATCAACACAATCTTCTACATATAGGAAATCCCTGGTTTGAGTGCCATCACCAAAAATTTTTATAGGTTGTTTTTCCAATGCTTGTTTTACAAAAATTGAAATTACACCACCCTCCAGATTATGTTTTTGAAATGGACCATAAGTATTAAAAGGACGACATATTATAACGGGGAGTCCATAGCTATAATAGTAAGATTCAGCTAATTGTTCCGATGCCAGTTTGGATCCTGCGTAGGGAGAAACTGGTTTGAGAGGATGGTTTTCGCTAATAGCTTTTTGGCTCTTTGCTAAATCATAAACCATGCATGTCCCCATTAAAAGCAGTTTTGTTTTATTAGGTTTGCAGGCTTCTAAGATTTTAAAAGTTCCTTCAACATTTACAGAAAACGATTTTTGAGGATTCTTTAAGCTTTCGTGGACATTGATTTGTGCGGCCAAATGGTAAACCATATCAAAGCGAGTTTTGAATAAAGTTTCCAGCACTTTTGTGTTGCGGATGTCGTCAATGACTACTTCCTTCAAATAGGGATTATCCTTAAATTCATCAAGGTTACTCTCTTGCCCATTATCAAGGTTATCAAGTACCCAAACCTCAATATGTTCATCCAGTAGTTTTTTTACCAACCAGCGGCCAATGAAACCAGCGCCACCTGTAACTAATGCTTTTTTCATAGGTGTTTCCGATACCAATTAATTGTTCGTTTGAGACCTTCTTCTAAGGAGAATTCTGGTCTCCAATTTGTTTTTTTTCTAATTAAAGAATAATCTGCCTCTAAAGACATCAAGTCAGCGTTTCTACCAGGGATGAATTTGATTTCAGACTGGGATTCTGAAAGTTCTTTAATTAGAAAAGCCAATTCTTTAATGGAGGTTTGTTTTTGCGTGCCAATGTTGAAAACTTCTCCGGCAAACTGTTTGTCTTTCGTAGTGACAAGAGAATAGGCTCGAATTGCATCTTTGACATATTGGAAATCTCTTGTCTGTTCTCCGCCGTCATGAATGGTTATAGGTTCGTTTTTTAAACAGCGCATAATAAAGGAAGACACGACTCCGGCATTTCCTGATATATCCTGGTTTTCTCCGTAAGTATTAAAGTTACGAATGATGGTTACAGGATAGTGATACCATTCATGCATAGCCTTACAATGTTTTTCCGCCGCTAATTTAGTTACCGCATAAATACTTCGAGGCAACATGGGATGATTAATATCCATAGGTGTATAAATTGGGTTGCCATAAACTTCTGGGGAGGATGCATAAATCATCATTGGCCAGTTTTCAGTTCGCACTAAGGTCTGCATAAGCCGAAATGTGCCCCATTCATTATTTTTGAAATAACCATCTGCTTGCTCCATAGATTCTGGGATAGATATAAAAGCCGCTAGATGAATAACAGTATCTAATTGCATATCGTTGAGCTCTTTAACTGTCAGGTCATAAAAACTTTTGCGGATTAAAGTGAATTTATTGCGGAAAGCTTCTGATTTGATAAAAGGGTCTGGTTCAAAATACCAGCGAGAAAAATCATCTATTCCATACACTCGGGTCACATCTTTGCGCTGGACTAATAAGTCCACTAAATGAACCCCATACATTCCGGCTGCACCGGTAACTAAAATATTCATCTTTTTTTCTAAATTAAGGGATGACAATACCCTTTAAAAGTTTATTTTGGACTAGGATTATTATGTTAACCTGCTGAAATTAAAAATACGGGTCATAGTCTTTATCGAACAAATGTAGGGAAAACTTTTGAGATTCTTTTACTTAATTTTTACGATAACGGTCATTTTGGGGATGTCAACTGCCGAAGGAAGAGCAGAAAAATCATTTCGTTCAGCTTTAAAGGGCTATAACTACCAATTTCCACGTGATTTTTACGCCCATGATGATTATCGGATTGAATGGTGGTACTACACTGGAAATTTGGCTGATAAGGGAGGTAAAGAATATGGATATCAGCTAACTTTTTTTCGAGTGGGCCTTGATCCGCAAAAAACTATAAAAAATCCTTCAAAATGGGCCATTGAGCAAATTTATTTTGCTCATATGACAGTAACGGATATTGATTCAAAGGAGTTTTTATTTTTTGAGCGAGTCAATCGAAAAGGTCTGGGTCAGGCGGGTGCATCTTCAGATAAGCTATTAGTATGGAATGAAGATTGGGTTCTATCACAAGAAAATGGTGGTAAGCACCATTTAGTTGCCAATGAATCTAATGTTGGATTGGATCTCTGGCTAAAACCAGAAAAAGAACTGGTAATTCATGGCAAAGAGGGAATCAGTAAAAAAGGGGACACACCCGGGAATGCTTCACATTATTTTTCTTATACACGAATGAATACCCAAGGAAAGTTAAAGATAAAAGGAAAAGAAATTATTATTGAGGGTTCTAGTTGGATGGACCACGAGTTTTCCAGTAATCAGTTGAGCCCTGAACAAATTGGTTGGGATTGGTTTTCCCTTAAATTGGATAACTTTGAAGAGATTATGCTGTATCAAATTCGTCTAAAGGATGGGGGTGTGGAAAAAAATTCTAGTGGAACTTTGGTTAAAGCAAATGGTGAAAAAATTCATTTGTCTTTTCCAAACTATAAAATATCTACCCAAGGCACTTGGACAAGTGAAATTACAGGAGCAACCTATCCTTCAAGTTGGATTATAGAAATTCCTGAACATTCCATTCGTTTAAAAGTATTACCCGATGTTGCAGACCAGGAATTGACTCAGCTACGTTCCATAGCATCTTCTTATTGGGAAGGAAGTGTGACAGTTGATGGGGTTATTGATGATAAAAACGTTTCGGGAAAAGGTTACGTAGAACTGGTCGGGTACCAAAAAGATTTAAAACAAGAGTTGCCCAATTAATTGTTAAACCATTAAGGGCAAGGCAAAATTAAACTTAAACAAGTCACCCCTCCATCGGCTTTTTCAAATTCGCTCATTGAAATGGGAAGGGGTTGCCATCCTTGATTGAAAAGAGTTTCGGTTAAATCAGGAAACCCCTTTGGTAAAATAACGCTATCCCCTATTGCCAGACAATTGGCGGCATAGCTTTCTTTGGGGTCAACAGTTATCTTTTTAAATCCGTTAAAATGAATTTCATTGATCTTTAAGGGATCCAAAACAATAGTATTATTCCCCAAATAACTTACCGATGATTTCAAATGTAGATCTTTTTTGACATCAACAGGAACGATTTTTTTTGAAGAGTACTTGGCCAATTCTAAAATTGCTTTATGGTTAGTTCGAGAGGATTGTCCAATAAAAATAATCTTTTCTGTCTGTAAAACGTCCCCTCCATCAATGGTGACAGGTGATTTTAAAACTTCAACTTGAAGGAATTCTTCCAATACTCCCTTTGTAATAAATACCTCTTCTTTTCGGGTGGAAGATTTCATTGAACAAAGTAACGCCTTATTATCAAGGATTATGGCGTTGTCTTCAATGAATACACTGTCCGGAAAACTTTCTAAAGGTGGTAAAGTTCTCACTTGGATTCCGGAATTTCTAAGAGCCTTAATATACTCATTATGCTGTTTCAGCGCGGTCTGGAATTTAATGGTTTCCCTATCAGGATGATTAGATATAGCTCCAACAAACGAGGAACTGGGTGAGCGGACCAAAGCCAAAAAGTTCATATGATAACTATTTTTTGGCTTTATCCTCTAATGTAGGCATATTTACGAGTCGAGAAATATATAGCATAGTTAATTTCTTTTTGCAGACCTTATATCGCTTCAAAATTTCTTTAGTGGGTAAAAGTGAATCATCCGTCCGGTGTTTTTGGGCCATGTACACAACACCATTAACAAAAGCGAAATCGTGTTTTGTGAATCTCATTTTTTTTCGTAAATATTCGTCAGGGTGATGATGTAATTCATCGAGTTTTGGTAAAAATTTTTCGTCCATTTCGTATAATATCCCTTCCATCATCCCCAAATTACTATCTGTGGGGACAATATTGGGATCTCCAACGCCTTCGATTCCGTGGTTGTCTAAAGGGATCTTATTGAATTTTAAACGGTAAGCCGATAGAGTGACGCTAAAGGCAGCAGTATACTCAAGCCCGTGCTCTTCCATTTTTTCAGGAATCATCATTTCATCATAAGCAAACCAATGGATAAAGTTGGGCATAAAGTCACTCCTAAATTAGATATTTGAATGGGTTTTTGAAACCTTACCAAAGTTTACCGGGAAGTTTCAAAATGTTTTTCAAAAAATTTTTGAATCATTTTTGCCCTTTTAGGAATCTTCCTTGAAAAGAAGGTATAAATGTTTTAGGGTTATAGGATCAAGAAAGGTGCTGGACCTTGAACACTTTTCGTAATCATACCAATAAATCCATTTGGGCCTTCCGGTAAGGGTATTTAAAGAATTAAATCTTAAGGAGATCAATTTATGTCTGGCAGCAAAATTGTTACAGTTTCGGATTCTGAGTTTGACTCATCCGTTTTAAATGCAGGTAAACCCGCCTTAATCGATTTTTGGGCGGAATGGTGCCAGCCTTGCAAAATGTTGGCCCCTACGGTAGAGGAGCTTGCAAATGATTATGACGGTCAGGTTTTAGTTGGAAAGCTCAATGTAGATGATAACCCTAATACAGCCACCAAATATGGAATTCGAGGAATTCCTACGTTGTTATTGTTTAAAGATGGTCAGGTTGTTCAACAGGTGGTTGGGGTTAAATCTAAGGCTGAAATCAAAAAAATTATTGACGAGAATATCGCATAAAACGGTAGAGCCCCTCTGATATGTCGAGGGGTTTAATTTTTTTGACCCTCTATTGAAGTCCCCTCTGCCATTCCAATTGATTCAGCAGATTCAAAAACAGGGTAAAGCCCTAAACTTTTTATCATTTCCATATCCCGATTTGGATCTTGTCCCTTTGTAGTCAGGTAATCTCCCCCCAGGATTCCATTAGCACCTGCAGCAAATAATTTTTCTTGCTGATCGGCAAGTATTTCTTCTCGACCTCCGCAAACAAAAAAGTCCATCTTAGGCATCACTAGCCGAAGCAAAGCAATTGTTTTTAATGCTTCGTAGACAGGTAATAACTGTAGAGATTGAAGTGCTGTTCCTTCAATGGGCTTTAAAAAATTAATGGGAAAAGTATCCGTATCTAATTCTTTTATGGCCAATGCAAGTTCAACCCTTTGCGAAAATGATTCTCCCATTCCAAAGATACCACCCACGCATACATGCAAACCCGCTTCCTTGGCATTTCGCACAGCTTCTACTTCATCTTTGTAAGAATGTGTGGTTACAATTTTATCGAAGTGGCTCTCTGATGTTTCGAGGTTATGATGGAAGCGATCTAATCCTGCTTCTTTAAGTTCCTTTAATTGTTCTGTTTTCATTAAACCTAAGGAACTGCAAGTTTCTAAATTTGTTTCTTCTTTTATACGCCGAATGGCTTGTTTTAAGGTTTTTAATTCATTGGGGTCATTTATAGATGTTCCAGAGGTTACCACGGAAAATTCATTAGATCCAAATGCTTCGGCTCTTTTGGCTGCCGCCACAATTTCGTCCACGTTCATCATTTCATATTCTGGAGATTCAGTCTCGAAACTAGAGGATTGAGCACAAAACCCACAATTTTCAGGACACTTCCCGGACTTTGCATTAACAATGGAGCAAATCTTTACTTCTCTTCCCTTAAATTTGCTGCGAATGCGGTCAGTTCCCTGGAATAAATATTCCAATTCTTCCTGGTTAAGTTCATCTAAAGCCAAGGCCTGTTCTCTTGAAATGCCTTCACCGGAAAGAGCTTGATTTACGATAGAATCAATAAAATCCTTTTTCATACCGATAACCTTTTGGTTTGATAAGCTTGATATAAAGAAACTAAAAACATTTGATTGAAAAATTAGGAAAAATATTAACACAACCTATAGGGAAATGAAATGTATTACCTAATCGACAATTAAGTCATTGGTTTTCTAAAGGTTGCCGATAGTCATTCAACAATTCCTTTAAATCATCCACAGAAGTTACAGGGGCCAGGCAGGTACCATGATTGCAAACGTAGGCGGTAGTTTTTCCGTCCACGGCAGTTTTCCCAGAAAGGAGAGGGACACGGTCTTTTTGAGGGTCATCATCTAAGGAAAAAGCAAAAACTGCATTAGGGAAAAAACCTTTACGAATATACTTGAGCATTTTTTCTGTACTTGGGTGATTGGGAATCCCAATAATGGCGACCTCTTTTAGTCCAGACAAATAAAGATGCAAGCTCTGCATCATAAAAGCAGAATTGAGGCCATATTCCATTACTTCATCATAAAATGCGAGAAACACTTTTTCTGCTCTCCGCTCAAATTCTGGTTCTAAATGATATGCTGCTAACTTTAACCAAGCTAGTGCGGCATTGCTATTTCCCGAGGGCTCGACACCATCGTATCCTGAAACCTGGCGAACAATGAGGTCTTCACCATCATCAGCAGTTTCATAATAGGCTTTTTCAGAACTAAACTTTTCTTCAACCATATTCATTAGCTCTAAAGCTTTATCAATATAGTCGGGGTCATAAGTAGACTCATACAATTCCAAGCAAGCCACAGCCATCGAACTATAATCGAATAGATATCCATCGTAACGGGCTTCTCCCTCTCTGAACCTGCGAAGCAGTTTTCCTTCCGTTGTTCGCAAGTGGGTCCAAATAAATTTAAGGGCTTTTTCTGCTTTCTCGATTCGGGAGGTATCCTCCAAAACTCTTCCGGCTTGAGCCATACCTCGAATCATTAGTGCATTCCATGAAGTCAAAACTTTGTCATCTAAGAGAGGGCGTACACGTTGATTTCTGGCATCCAAAAGTTTTCCCCGGGCTTGAGCCAATTTATCATTCACGAACTCAAGTGATAGACCTTGTTCCTCAGCAATTTTTTGTGGAGGACGGGTTAAATGTAGAATATTTTTTCGTTCCCAATTACCTGGGGCGGTGACATTATAAAAAGGGATTGCAATACTTGCTTCTTCTCTACTGAGCACACTTTCAATTTCTTCTTTAGTCCAAACATAAAACTTACCTTCGACGCCTTCACTATCGGCATCTTCAGCACTGAAAAAAGCTCCCTGTTCTGAGGTCATATCTCTATCAATATAATGAAGAGCATCATTTGCAAAATCAGCGAATTCCTGGTTCCGGGTAACCTGGTAAGTTTCGATTAGCGAAGTAACGAATAAAGAATTATCGTAAAGCATTTTCTCAAAATGCGGAACGAGCCAATGATAATCTGTGCTATAACGAGCTAATCCTCCACCGATTTGGTCATAAATTCCACCATATTTCATTGCTCTAAGTGTGTTTTCAACCATCTCTAAACTGTGTTTGTCACCCGTTCGATGGTGATGTCTTAAAAGCAGAGATAATCCCATGCAAGGGGGAAATTTATTTTGTGTTTGAAATTTAAATCCATGATTTAAATTATCGTAATGATCGCAATAAAGTTTCTGGGTTTTATCCTCACCGGAAAAACTAAGAGACTCTAAAGACCCTGTTTGCTCCTGTCGATTGGTACTTTTTAAATATTCAATTAAGGAGGTGCTCTGTTTAATGACTTTTTCCGGCTCCGTTTCCCAGGTTTTATTTATAAACTTTAGGACATCTAAAAATGAAGGAAGGTTGTACCGACTCACGGGAGGAAAATAGGTTCCTCCATAAAAAGGAATTCCTTCAGGAGTTACAAATACATTTAAAGGCCATCCTCCTTGTTGACCAAAAGCTTGTATGGATTTCATATAGATTCCATCGACATCCGGTCGTTCTTCTCTGTCGACTTTAATGGCAACAAAGTGGTCATTTAAAAATTTTGCTAGTTCCGGATCTTCAAAAGATTCGCGTTCCATCACGTGGCACCAGTGGCACGTTGCGTAACCTATGCTCACCAAAAGAGGTTGGTTTTTTTGTTTTGCAATTTGAAAAGCTTCATCTTTCCAGGGATACCAATTGACAGGATTGTGTGCATGTTGAAGTAAATAAGGACTCTTTTCGTGTATTAATTCATTGGTGAATTTTTGGTTATTCATATAGTTTTTCTAATTCTTCAAAAAAGCCGGGAAAGGATTTTTCTACGCACTTTGGATTTAAAATGCGAACTCCAGGTAACTTTAAACCGACGAGAGAGAAGCTCATTGCCATTCGGTGATCATCATAGGTAATTATATTTGTGCCTTTCAAGGGACCTGGTTGAATCACCAGGTAATCTTCGCCGGTTTCGACCTGAGCTCCCAATCGAGTTAACTCTTTAGATAGAGCCTCAATTCGATCGGTTTCTTTTATTCTTAAATTTCCTATATGGGTGATGGTAGTTTTTCCTTCAGCAAATAAGGAAACTACGGCTAAAGTTTGAACTACATCTGGCATAGAATTCATATTAATGGTTATGCCTTTTAGGGGTTTTCCCCGGACCGTAATTTTTTCTGAAGAAACAGAAACATCACAGCCCATTTGCTTCAAGACCGAGGGGAAGCCAATATCCCCTTGTGCGCTTTTAGGGTTAAGGTTAGTAACGGAGACTTCCCCACCGGTAATTGCAGCTGCTCCGAAAAAATAGGAAGCACTGGAAGCATCACCTTCCACAGAGTACGTTTGCGGCTTATATTTATTTCCCACAGGAATTTTGAAGGCCCGGTAGGACTCATTTTCCACATTAATTCCGAATGTCTTCATGATATCGAGAGTGATATCTACATAAGGTTTAGAGGTTAACTCTCCAATAATTTTGATAGTTGTCGGATTTTGGAAATAGGGAGCACACATAAGCAATGAGGTTAAGTATTGACTACTTTTATTTCCTGCCAGCTGGATGGCTCCCCCAAGAGGTTGGCCTCCATTAATTTCTAATGGCGGGCATTGGTTATTTTTAATTGACTTAGCTTCTACTTTTAATTGTTTTAAACAATCTAACAGATCTTCAATAGGTCTCTCTTGCATTCTTTCATTTCCAGTGAGTCGGGTGATACCCGGAGCCAGGGTCGCTAAGGTAGTGAGAAACCGCATAGTGGTACCGGCATTCCCAACAAAAATTTCCTTGGTAGGAGCTTGCAATTGGCCTCCCATTCCATGGACGATTATTTCATCTTGGGATTCTGAAATATCAATTCCGAATTGTTCTAAGGCTGTTTTCATAAAACGGGTATCATCACTAATGAGAGGATGTTTTAGACGAACGAGTCCTTCGGCCAGGGAGGCAATTATATAAGCTCGATTGGTATAACTCTTTGACGCGGGAACTGATATGGATGCACTAATTTTCGAAACGGGTCGTATTTCTATCAAAACTTGAACCTTATTGAATGTTAATTAAAATTGAAAAACTTAAAGAAGGTTTTTTTGGGAAAGTAAACAATTGGCTTTTATATCACCACCTCAAAAATAATTCAAATTGAGGAAAAATTAGGGTAGTTAGAGTAACTTGTCTCAAAGCAAGGGTTTTGATATGATGAGCCCAGATATAACTAAAGCGGATGGGCTTAAGCTTTTGTTTTTATTGTTATTATTTTGGATTTGAGGCAAAAAAATGCTGGGTTCTGTTAAACGATGGTGGGTAGGAAAACCTGAAGAAGAACAAAAGCGGATCAAGTCTTTTATCCCATTAGTTCTTTATACATTTGCGTTTATTTATTTTGTAATTTATTTGTCAATCCTAAATTCAGTCAATCGTTATAAAGATGGGTCTGTTGTCAAAAGTGGATTTGGGGGGGATAACGCGATAATTATTGAGATGCAAAAGCGGCAGGAAGAAGAAATTCAAAAAAGTTTTAAATTCTCACGAAAAAGGGTTTCAGGGGAACTAGACCCTGAAATTATTGCGAAATTAAAGCAGAAAAAAGAGGATACCCGGAAACCATCCCAAGCTGAGAACAAGAAACTTTCAAATGGACAAGATCCTAAACTATGAAACGTTTAGTCTATATTTCTAATTGGCTCTATTTATTTTCACTAGCCCTTTGGGTCGGTGGGATGTTTCTATTGGGAATTTTAGTGGAGATTATTGTCCGTATAAAGCTGAAAGAACATCCTCAAATGGCCAGCAATATAATGAATGGAATCATGGATATTTTTAATGTCAAAATTATTTATTGGTGCCTTGGCCTAATGGTAGTTGCAGTATTAATAAAATGGTGGGTGGCAAAACAACCTGGCTCTGGCTTTCATCAACCGCAAGTGACGAAACGACCTTATCTAAAAGAAATTTTTTTAGGCATCATGATTTTGCTGGCACTTTATATTGGAAGTATATTGCGACCGCAAATGCATGAAATGGATCAACAAAAAAAAGCCAACCCTGAAAATGTTAAGCTACAAAAACAATTTGACAGCTATCATAGCCAGTTGACTTGGTTGTATACCATCAATATGATTTTAGGGCTTTCCTTGTTTTATATTCATGGTAAGGAAATGACCCGGTTTGTGGATAAATCCTAATCTATTAATTGGATTGAATTTTCGTGGGCGCAATTATCAAGGTAATTAATGTTTAACATTGCTAGTGATTAATGATTCATCGTGTCCGCAAAATATCCCTCAAAGTTCTTGCAGTTTTATTATTTCCGCTATTAATTTGGGTAATTCCGATTTCTGCAGAGTTATCCCCACAAGATGCAGAAACCAAATTAGATCTTCACGAATACTCCGATATGGTCGAAATTTCCGCAGGTAAGTTTAAGATGGGCTTTAACTTTAAGGAAGTGTCAAAAGTTTTAAAATGGTGTCAAAAAGTTGATAAAAATTGTACTCGTTGGTGGTTTAAAGATGCGTTTCCCTCGCGATTGGTTTATTTGGATACCTATTGGATTGATATTTATGAAGTGACAAACGAAAAATATAGGGAATTCGTTTTAGCGACGGGGCATCGACCGGCATTAGATGATTCGTGCGAAACTGAAAAATGTAAGGAAAATAACCTTTGGAAGGGAAATGATTTTCATCAAGAAGTTCGTCTGCAACCGGTAACCCAAGTCAGTTGGTTCGACGCAGATGCTTATTGCAAATGGCGCGGCAAGCGGCTTCCCACGGAAGCGGAATGGGAAAAAGCTGCGAGGGGACCCACAGGTAATATGTTCCCCTGGGGAAATGATTTACCCCCAGGAAGGGCAACCTATCGGAGGAAATGGCGAGGCATTCATACCATGACAAATGTGGGTTCGTATCCTACCGGGGTTTCTATTTATGGGATTCATGATATGGCCGGCAATGTATGGGAGTGGGTAGCAGATTGGTATGATCATAAATATTATCAAAAAAAAATAAATAGAAATCCCAAGGGTCCGGAAACAGGAGAACTAAAAGTAGTTCGTGGGGGCTCATGGGTAAACTTTAAAGATTCATTGCTCAGTGCTTTTAGGCGTTGGACTCGGCCCGAAGAAAGGTATAGTGACACCGGTTTTCGATGTGCTAAGGACCCTCTTTATGAAACAAAAACGGACAGATAAATTAAGCGATCGGGAGAAAGAAATCCTTACTCCTTATTTAACGGATGTTGAGGCTAAGGTGTTCTCCCTGAAAAACCTGAATCCGGAGGTTATTGGGGCGGCGTTAGCTCGTTACAGTCGTGCCCCAACGGGATTTAAAGAAACGATTGCACGGGAATTTCTAAATACTGATGGTACTCCCAATGAAATGAAGGGAAGTGAAATGATCGACCGCGTGGTCAATAAGTTTGGCGATGAGTCCGTTGCCGAGTTAGCAGTGTCCCCTTTATGCATTGAAGAAGTTTCAAACCTGATGACCAAGATTATTGAGGATTGTCGTATTGGGGGTTCTCCAATTGAGGAATCAACTCGATATGTTCTTTATGATCAAAAACGGGATGAACGGTGGCGTTATGTCCGACCAGTAAATATTATGGAATCAGGTTTGGGGCAAAAGTATATTCAAACTATGGATTTTATTTTTGAAACTTATGCTTCCATGGTGGAACCCATGCAAGATTTGTTTAGAAAACGTTTGCCGGGAAATGATTTTAAGATTGAAGTCGACAGATCAAATGGAAGAGTTCAGGCCGGGGAGAGTGATCTTCAGGATGATAAAGAAAGAAAAGCTCATCGAATCGCATACAATTTTACCATTCGAAGTGCAGCTTGTGATGTGATTCGCTGTATTTTACCCGCCTCTACCCAGGCAAATATGGGAATTGTTGGCAACGGGCGATTTTTTTCCGGTTTGATTTCTAAATTATTGACACAGAATTTAAGAGAGGCCAATGACCTTGCAGGAAAAATTCAAGAAGCCTTAAACCATCAGATACCTACATTTATTAAGCGGGCTCAAAAAAATGAATATGCGGCTATTGTTGAAAATGAAATGCAAAAAATTTGCAGCGAATTATTTGCTTCGGAAAGTATTGACTCTTCACCGGAAGTGGAACTATTAGATGATAACCCTGAGAATTATGGCGTGAATCTTTTAGCGGCTATGATTTTCCCTTATGTTCAACATTCAACCCATCAAATTCGCCGAGTGGTAGGTAAATTATCAGAAGAAAAACGCAAAGAAATTTTTAATATTTATTTAGGTGACCGCGCTAATAAAAGGGATCGTCCGGGAAGGGCTTTTGAATATGGTTACCCCATAAATTTTGACATCATTGCCGGTTTTGCGGAATACCGTGATTTGCAAAGGCATCGAATGCTGACTCAGCAGCGACAAGATATGGGAGTTTTACTTGGCTACTCGATCCCGGAGGAAATTAGTGAAATTGGTTTTGAAAAACAGGTGCAGGAGTGTTTTGAAAAAGCAGAATCGCTTTATTATGATTTGATCCGTGCTGATTTAAGGCAGGAGGCTCAGTATGCGTCTTTATTTAACCATTTAATCCGTTGGAATATGGGAATGAACCTTCGGGAATTGGGACATTTTACTGAATTAAGAACTCAAAAGGCTGGGCACCCAAAATACCGAAGGGTATGTCAAACCATGGCTAAGGTATATTTAAAACGCCATCCTGAGATGGAACCTGTTTTACAATTTGTGGATTACAATGACTACGACCAAGGTATCACCCGTGCAGAACAAGAAGCCCGCACTGCTCGTAAAAGCTTAGCCTCTGGGGTTTTTGATGACATGGATTAGTGTTGAGATTTATTGTCAGTAAATCACCCAAAAAGCTTAGAGTCGATACGATTATAAGCCTGGGCAAGACCGGAAATAAAACTAGAGTAATAACTTTGCAATTGTTTTTTTAAAGACGTTTTTTTGCGTATTTTGAATTAGAGGTTTCCTGAATACGACTAACCTGTTTAACCCATCACGCCAAAACTTTCACTTTTTTTTCGACTTTATAAATCGTCTCAAAACTAATTGAATATGCACTCAAAATGAGTTAACCTTTTTAAGGAGTGTGGTTTATTTGTAAAGTCCTTTGGTGCGAGCTACCCCTTAATAAAATTATTTTTGCCTTAGATAATTTTTAGGAATTTGAAAATAATGAGTTTGATTCAAGTTCAAAATCTTACATTTGAATATCCTGGACATCGGGCTTTAAATGATGTGTCATTCACCATAGAAGAAGGGACCGTGACAGCTCTGGTAGGGTCAAATGGTGCAGGTAAAACAACATTGATGAATTGTTTAGCCGCTTTAGACCAGCCTGTGTTGGGAAGAATTCAAGTAGAAGGAATTTCTGTGTTGGATGAACCTCGAAAATGTCATGAAGTGATTGGTTACCTTCCCGATTTTTTTGGGTTATATGAAGAACTTACTGTGGAGCAGTGTCTCGCTTATATGGCAATGGCCCATGGAATCCCTTTATCCCAAACCGGTCAGGCAATCCAGAAAACAGCACAACGAGTACAATTACTTAAACGATTAGGACAAAAAGCAGGAGAACTTTCTCGAGGACTCCGTCAGCGATTAGCTATTGGTCAAGCTATAATACACGACCCAAAAATTATACTTCTTGATGAACCGGCGTCTGGTCTAGACCCGGAGGCGCGATTTCATCTTTCTGAGTTAATAGTGGAATTACATCAACTAGGAAAATCCTTATTGGTGTCTTCACATATTCTTTCAGAACTAGAGGATTATTCTACTCATATAATGGTTATTAAAGATGGAGAGTTAAAGGAACACTCCTCCATTCAGAAACATGGAAGTTTATCAGAAAATAAAATGGTGATTACCTTGTCCCACCCAATAGACCGATTCGAAGAGTACCTTCAATCAATAGAGTCTATTCAACAATTACATATTAAACCAACTCAAGCCACATTTAAGTTTAAGGGAAATTTGGAGGACCAACATCAATTACTTAAAAAATTATTAAATATAGGTTTGCCAGTATGCTCTTTTGAAGTTCAGAATAAAAACCTTCAAGAGTCTTATCTTGAAAAGTTTGGAGAAGGGTCACATGATCGATAATCCTGAACTCAGAAAAAATATTTGGATGGAAGTCACTCGTCATCGTCTAATTCTAACCTCGGTAATTTTAGGAGTTATTTTTTATGTTGCTTTAATTTCAGAGGGAAAAGAGACCATATTGGGAGTTTTTAAATTCGTTTTTTTACTTGGTGTTGTTTTTTGGGGGGGTTGCTTGCTGAAATGTCTCTAGTTCGAGAAGTTCAAAGGAATACATGGCCACTTCAGAGAATGACTTCCATTCAACCATGGACTATGACTTGGGGAAAATTAATTGGTGGGACTCTATGGGCCTGGTTTGTGGGTTTTTGGGTGTTTTTGTTTATGATCATGGTTTATGTTTTTTCACCGGATTCATTTTTCCAATCTGATAATTGGATATTATTTCAAGGGGGATTATTCCCAGCTATTACTTTCCTAATTGGATTAGCCATTTTGAATCACGCTCTGTGTTTGTTGATAGGGTTTGGTCCCATGCAAATGAAGTTTTTTAAATCATTGAAAGTTTGGTTTGGAGCATCTTTGGTAATTAGTGGAATAGTCATCACTAGCAAATTGGGAATATTTTTCAAATTATATGGTAGGAACATAACATTAAATTGGTACTCGTGGAACTTTCAAAGTATTTACTTTTATTTAGCAGAAATATGGTTTTTAGCTGGTTGGGCAATAATGGGTGTTTATATGCAAATGCGAAAAGAATTTCAAATGCAAAATTCACCTTGGCCCTGGATTGTATTTTTAATATTTATCTCTATTTATGTAATGGGATTTTATGAGGGATTGATACGAATTTCTCAAGGGACCCAATATATAAGGTCATTAATGGAAAGCTCCGATTTATGGATCAATCGTCTCTACCGTGGGTGGATTGTAGTTGTTATTGCTACTTATGCGATTATTATTTGGCAACCTCCAAATCGACCGGTGTTTAACAAACTAACAGTGTATTTTCAGAAAAAAAAGTTACATCAATTTTTTAACGAAATTCCTAGATGGATATTTTCCTTAATAATCGTCCTGTTATACTTCGTAATTATATTTGCTTATCATATTAAGACAGGGGGTAATATTTATCTAATGAACCAACCTGCTAATACTTTAAGTATTGTTGGGAGTATGACAGGGTTTTTAATTCGTGATCTCGGTATTATAGTCTTTTTTTGTTTATCTAAAGATCACCAAAGAGCGTTAACAACGGCAATTGTTTATTTAGCCATATTGTATTTTTTATTTCCTTTAATAGTATCTATCTTAAAAATAGAATCCTTAAAACCTCTATTTTTGCCAGATAATAAATCCCAAATCCCGTATGCCGTTTTTGCTGCTTGGATTGAAGCAATTCTCATTTGGGTATTTGTTCGAAAAAGGTGGATTGAGGGTTGAAAATAACCCAGGATCAGAATGGAATTTTTTCTTTAGAAAATTGAGGAAAAGAATAGATTAAGTGGCGAGAGCTGTAAGGCGGAGCCAACACATACCTTTAGGGCGGTGTTCATTAATAATAAATTCACGATCCTGTTGGGATGCGTCTTGTAAGATTTTATATTCTTGTAGTTGCACAGGATGATCATATACGATTTCAATTTTGTGAGTGTCTAGAAACCGTTCGACTAAAGTCTGGGTAATCCCTTCTTCCACACAATCATGAGTTTCTACAATGAGGTCAGAGTATTGCAAAGTTTTAGCAGCTTCCATATCCAATAAACTTTTTTCCCCACCTTCAATATCACAAATAATAAGAGTGTTTTTTCCTGCATGAATATTTAACTCTGCCTGCGAACACTTATTTTTTATTTCAATTCGACCAGCCACTCCGTTCATTTGAGAGAGGTCCTGGCAAAGTAATTGAGCTGTTTCACTTTGATCATATGCCAGTACAGATAATTCTGGCATTTTATAAGCCAATCCCACGGCATAGTATCCCTCCGCACATCCAATAACGATGGCTTTCGAATAAGGTTTTTTAAAAGACTCTACCAGCCAAGGTTGTATGGCGCTTTCATAACATCCCGTAATTTTTGGAAGAAGGCGGCTTCCATGGGCCTGACTGAGATACTTCATTCCCTCAAATGGGCCATGGCGAACATTTGTATCGTTACTAAAAATCTTTTTTAATAAATTGGATTCTCGTTGGGATCTATTTGTTTCAAAGGCCTGGATTTTTCTTTTGTATTGAGGGGTGAGCTGGTAACCATAAGCTAATAATTTATAAATATTTGGAATTGATTTACGAAGAGAGTCTTTTATTTCTTGATTATCCATAAACTAAAAATTCAAAAGTTAACCCGATTTAGTATTGATTTCAGCTTGATCTTGATCTGAATATATTATCCGATTCCTACCAGATCTTTTCGCTACATATAATCGATTATCAGCCATTTGGATCGCAGAGTCCACATCTTGATTTTTTTCAGAATAATGGCTAATTCCAATACTAATGGTAACAGGGATTTTATTATCTAAATAGGTGAAGTGGTGGGTTTCGACACTTGAACGAAGGCGTTCGGCAATAACTTTCGCGCCAGATATTGCAGTTTCAGTTAAAAGAAGGACAAATTCCTCACCACCCCACCGGCAAAGAAAATCTTGTTGACGAATCGTATTTTCTAGCAATCGGCTCAAGTCGACTAAAACAACATCTCCTGCATCGTGCCCAAAAGTATCATTTATAGATTTGAAATGATCGACATCCAATAATAAAACTGAAAATGGTCTTTTATATCGTTTGAATTGACTAAGTTGCTCATCCATTTTTTCTTTACAACCGCGGCGATTGAGAAGGCCCGTTAACGGGTCAGTTCGGACCGTTTCTTCTAATTGCTTTTTAAGCTCCAGCAGTTCTCTTAACGCAATGGACTTATTTTCATGGGCATTTTTTAAATCTGTAATATTTTCTACTGTAACAAATGTTATTTTGCCAGATTCGTCCAACAAGAATCGGGATCTTAGCTGAGTCCAAAGAATTTCTTGATCTGGTCTCTTTAACCTACACTCAATCACGATTTCCTGATCATTTTTTTTAGGCTTCTCCCAAAGGTTTCGGACTTTTTCTTGATCTTCCGGATGGATAAAGTCCCACCAGGGTTTTCCTAATATGTTACAGAGCGGTTTTCCAATAAAGTTTTGGAAGGTATTATTTACATAAAGTAAAAGGTTATCCGAGTCTACATGGAAAATTCCTACGGGGGAAGATTGGATGATTTCTCGAAAACGCTTTTCACGATTAAATAATCTATTTTCTAAAGATTTTTTGGATGTAAAATCAAGGGCAATTCCATCATATCGAATCACCTTTCCCTCGCTATCCAGAGCAGGTTGTTCGAGAACCTCTAACCAAATGAGTTGTCCGTTTTTGTTTTTTATTTCTAAATTGTAGGTTACAAGTTTGTCCTTAAAGTATGTCTCATTGCGTGTTAACCAGACATCCTCATTAACCAAATCCTCACTTAAATAGCCTTCCCAATCCTTCTTAAATTCTTCTGAGGAGTATTGCAAAATATCTTTGACCTGTTCACTAACAAAGGTAAATTCTCCATATCGGTTTCTTGAAAAAAAGAAAAATTTAAATAATCCTTGAAATAATTGCAGGGTATTGGAGAAATTTTGAGGAAGATTGGTTATAGCTGAAGGAATAATTTGAGGCTTGTGCTGACCAGAATCCTCAGAATCTGGAATTTTTGGGTTTAGAGCTTCATTCACGGCTTTGATCCGAAACCAGTGTTAATTTATTATACCCAGGAGAAGGAAGGAAAACTCAGCAAGGTTCCTTTTAGTCTAAGCGTTAAGTTGTAAATTATCAATAAGTTGCGCCTAAGTCTGTAAGTTCCTTTGTTTAAAAGGAGTTTTGCGACCTGAGGCGGTTAATTTAAAGAGCAGAATTATAGGCCATTTAATAAAATTATCCAAATTTTTGTTAGGATTTTGCAATGATTTAGGGTGTAATTGCAAAAATAGTTAAATATTATTGTTTTCTAATTTATCACCTCCAACCCCAAAGAATCAAGAATTAGCACTATAAAAAGGGTATTTTTTGAATTTATTCAGCATTCCTTGATTAATCTGTTTTCCTAATTTCAAATTTAACCCTAAAAGTAAAAATCCTCACATTATAGAGTTTAGTTATTAGGATCTATTTTTTTCCATTAATAATTTTATTTTACCCAGCGATGGTAAAGGGTAAAACTCACCTGGAGAAATTTAGAGGTTAGATATTTTTAACCCTTTAATCTAAGGGGTTTATTCTAAACGGGTTCTGTGGTACCCTCTTGCCTCATTTTTCCGGTTTTTTTTGAAAATTTTCTTTTGACTTGCCAATGGTTTTGTTTATTATTCGTTGGCACTTCTATAAAAATTTTTCCAATTCTGAGGAATATAAAAAATGAAAGTAGGGATTCCAAAAGAAGTCCATGCTGGCGAAAAACGGGTTGCTGTAACCCCTGAAGTTGCCAGCCAACTTATCAAATTAGGTTTTGAAGTCTCCATAGAATCCAGTGCTGGTTTGGAGGCAAAGTTTTCTGATTCTGCATATACTGAGGTCGGAGTCAGTGTTGTAGAAGGTACGAAGGCTATTTGGGAAAATAGTGATATTGTTTTGAAAGTCCGATCCCCGGAATTTCATCCGGTTCTTAATATAGAGGAAGTGGATTTATTGCGAGAGGGTCAAATCTTAATCACTTTTCTTTGGCCGGCCCAAAACCCTGAGCTATTGAAAAAATTAGCTGAGAAAAAAGTAACGGCCATTGCGATGGACAGTGTTCCTAGGATTTCTCGTGCACAAAAACTGGATGCACTCAGCTCGATGGCAAACATAGCCGGGTATCGGGCGGTGGTTGAAGCTGCTCAACACTTCGGTCGGTTTTTTACAGGGCAGATCACTGCTGCAGGAAAAATTCCTCCGGCTAAAGTTATGATTATAGGGGCTGGCGTTGCTGGATTGGCCGCTATCGGCGCAGCAAAAAGTATGGGAGCGATTGTAAGAGCGTTTGATACAAGACCTGAAGTTAAAGAGCAGGTTGAAAGTATGGATGCCGAATTTCTGGAACTCGATTTTGAAGAAGAGGGTTCCGGTACCGGCGGTTATGCCAAGGTGATGAGTAAGGAATTCATTGAAGCAGAAATGAAGCTATTCGCGGAACAAGCTGAAGAAGTAGACATTATTATTACTACGGCATTGATTCCCGGTAAACCGGCTCCCAAACTCATTACGGCAGATATGGTTGCCTCAATGAAAGATGGAAGTGTGATTGTTGATCTTGCAGCTGAGCAGGGTGGGAATTGTGAATTAACTGAAGCTGAAAAAATAGTCAACGTTCATGGAGTTTCCATCATTGGTTATACAGATTTGCCTAGCCGCTTAGCCACTCAATCAAGTCAACTATATGGCACCAATTTGCGACACCTTTTAACAGACATGTGTCCCGAAAAAGATGGCAATGTAGTGGTAGATATGGAAGACGAAGTAGTACGGGGTGCTACTGTTGTTAAGGACGGGGAAATCACCTGGCCTCCTCCGGCACCTAAATTGTCCGCAGCTCCAGCTAAACCTACTGAGACCTCTAAACCTGTAGAAGCCTCTGAGCCGGTGGAAGAAAAGCCCTCTGTCTTAGGGCCCGCTCTTACGTTTGGAATAGGAGCCATAGTGTTGTTAGGTTTAGGGGCTGTCGCTCCCGCATCTTTTATGACCCATTTCACCGTATTTGTATTGGCTTGTTTTGTAGGATATATGGTGATTTGGAATGTCACAGCAGCCTTACATACTCCTCTAATGAGTGTGACCAATGCAATCAGTAGCATTATCATTATCGGGGCATTGCTTCAGATAAGTTCTCCGGAAGGTTTAATCATGTGGCTGGCGGGGCTGGCTATATTAATCACAGCAATTAACATTACGGGCGGGTTCGCGGTAACGCGACGTATGCTTGAAATGTTTCGCAAGTAGGAGGCGATTAGATGAATCAAGGAATCGTAACCGTCTCTTATATAGGGGCGACCATTTTATTTATTTTGGCTTTAGGTGGTCTGAGTAATCAGGAAACAGCTCGTCGTGGAAATTTATACGGCATTATTGGAATGGCCATTGCGCTGATTGTTACTATCGCAGGGGTCACCGCAAATTTTGGAATTCTTATTGTTGGATTATTAGCTGGAGCCAGCATTGGGTTAGTTTTAGCCAAACGTGTTCAAATGACAGAAATGCCGGAGTTGGTGGCTATATTGCACAGCCTGGTCGGGATGGCTGCTGTTCTTGTAGGGTATGCCAACTTTATGGACCATTCATCTCCTTTGGTAGGGGTAGAGAAAACAATTCATGATATTGAAACTTATCTTGGAATTCTAATAGGTGCCATCACTTTTTCTGGTTCAGTTATTGCCTTTGGGAAACTCAGTGGGAAAATAGGGGGCAACCCAGTATTGTTGCCTGCCAGGCATTGGCTCAATTTAGGTTTACTGATTATAACTATTTACTACTGTAAAGTGTTTGTTGACGAATCTGCTGTTGGCGGTGGTCTCATGCCTCTTGGCATTATGACTGTAATCGCTCTGCTATTTGGGATTCATATGGTTATGGCTATTGGTGGGGCCGATATGCCCGTTGTTGTTTCCATGTTGAATAGTTATTCAGGGTGGGCAGCTTCCGCGACCGGGTTTATGCTTAATAATGATTTACTGATAGTTACAGGGGCTTTGGTTGGTAGTAGTGGTGCTATTCTGAGTTACATTATGTGCCGAGCCATGAACCGTAAATTTTTATCTGTAATTGCGGGTGGTTTTGGTACAACAACAGGAAGTTCATCTTCAGCTACCGCGGGAGAGCAAGGGGAAGTTGTGGCATTAGAGGCCCCTGAAGTGGCGGACCTGCTTTTAGAGGCTAAAGAGGTCATGATTATTCCTGGTTATGGGATGGCTGTTGCTCAAGCTCAGCATATTGTTTGCGAAATCACCAAAGCGCTTAGAAAGAAAAAAGTAAATGTGCGATTTGGCATCCATCCTGTTGCAGGGCGTATGCCGGGTCACATGAACGTTCTCTTGGCAGAAGCAAAGGTTCCCTATGACATTGTTTATGAAATGGATGAAATCAATGATGATTTTCCTAATATTGATGTTTCTATAGTCATTGGTGCAAATGATATTGTTAATCCCTCGGCACAAGATGAACCTGATAGTCCCATTGCCGGCATGCCAGTCCTTGAAGTGTGGAAAGGAAAAATTACTATAGTTTTGAAAAGAGGTATGGCAACGGGTTATGCAGGTGTACAGAACCCGTTATTTTTCAAAGAAAACACTCGCATGCTTTTTGGGGACGCTAAAACCAGTCTGGATGCCGTTTTTAAAGAGCTTTAAAAAATAAATTTTTTTACAGGAAAAATGTCATGGAGGACATTGTACCTGTAATTTGAAATTGAAATAACCCTTCCTACTGTAGCTACATAAAATCATAAAAATCTTTTCTTGCCTGATTGTAGTTTTAAATTTCTAATTCCTTAATTCTTCTTAAAAGGCCTAAGCTCCAAATGTAGTATCATGACCTTATATGGTTCAAAAGAATAATATTTATTTAGGTATGTTTTTACTTGGCCTTACTGGTGTGATGATTGGGTGGGTCGTTGAAAGCCCATTTTTATCTGTGGTTGCTGGTGCCTTAGGAGCTGGGGTTGGTGGACTGCTAGGTTGGCTTGGGGGCAAAAGGTATTTGATCACTATTTGTTTGGGTGTGGTGATCGGAACCGCACTTGGATACCAAACCGGGGACCGGGATATTTTGATTATGGCGGCAGGGTCGGGAGGCGCGATAGCCGGATTTCTTGCCAATTTTATTGAATTGTTTGTTTCAAAAAAATGAATACAATTCTTTGTAAAATCCTTACCTTAGTACCTTTAGGTTTCTTCCTGATTGTTTTTGGGTTTTGCCATTCAATGGCTCAAACCAATGGTATGGTCAAAATTCACGCTGGTGAATTTTTGATGGGATCAGAAGAGTCTGAAGATGAATTTCCTCACCATGTTTTTGTTTCCGAGTTTTGGATAGATATTTACGAGGTTACGCAAAAGCAATTTCAACAAGTAATGGGAGATAATCCTTCGGATTTTTATGGGGAGACTTTACCTGTGGATCAGGTAACGTGGTTTGAAGCGAGAGACTATTGTCAAACAATTAATAAACGACTTCCCACCGAAGCTGAATGGGAAAAAGCGGCACGAGCAGGAACCTCGACTCGTTATTACTGGGGAGACAAAATTTTAAATGATTTTGCATGGTATTGGGATAACTCAGAGAAAGTAACACATCCTGTGGGACAAAAAAAACCAAATGTCTTTGGTTTGTATGACATGCTTGGCAATGTGTGGGAGTGGACAGGCGATTTTTATATAGATAATTATTATCAAGATAGTCCTAAAAAAGATCCAAAAGGACCTTTTGCAAGCAAATACCGAAGTATTAGAGGTGGCTCCTGGCGCGACCTAGCAAGTTTCCTCCGTACCTCACGTCGCAATTACGAACTTCCTTCGGCGCGACTCAACCATATTGGGTTTCGCTGTGTCAAATCAAGCTTAAAATAAACTGGGTTTGGTTAAAATAATCCTTGTTGCTGATAAAGGTGGCCAACAAAGTCGCTATAGCCGTTGAGATATTGGGTGAAGCGTTCGTTTTCTGTACCTATTAGTTTTTCCAGGGTTTGTGGCCAACGGGGATGTGGAATTTTAGGGTTAACATTAGCAGTAAAATCATATTCGTGCGGTATCAAGGTATTCCAAAAAGTTTCCGGCTTGTAATCTACCAGTTCAATTTTTTGGATTCCTTTAATATTTTTAAATCCATATTTCCATGGCACTACTAATCGGATAGGTGCACCGTGTTGTTTGGGAAGAGGATGGCCATAAATACCGGTAGCTAATAAAGTTAACTCGTTTGCCGCTTCCTTTACGGTCAGTGCTTCGGTGTAAGGCCAGGGTTGCCAAAATGCCAGCTGAGCTTGAGCGGTGAAGGGTTCATGAAAAGAAGTGAACTTTACATAAGTGGCTTTCGATAAAGGTTCCACGACATCCAATAAAGCTTTTAAAGGAAACCCTGTCCAGGGAACTGCCATTGCCCAGGCTTCCACACAACGCAACCGGTAAAACCGTTCTTCTAGAGTGAATAACTTGAGGAAATCATCTATGTCAAAAGTTCTTGGTTTATTCACTAACCCTGTCACTTCCACTTTCCAAGGACGTGTGCTTAATGCTTGAGCATGATGATGTACATCCTCTTTAGTTTCGCTAAACTCATAATAGTTATTGTAATTGGCCGCAATGGTTTCTTGAGTTAACTCTCGATCCATTTTGTATTTGGTAACACGCTTTGCAGGGTACAATTTCTTTTCTAAAGGAGTGAGGTTTAATTCAGGACGTTGGTTGATTACGGCTTCGGAGCCTGGTGTGCAGCCATAAAGTAAGTTTCCTGAAAGAATGCTAACCCAACCTGCGGTTTTTAAAAACTCACGTCGATTCAAGAATATGGATTCTGGAGTGATTTCGTTTTCTGGAATTTCCCAATCGTTAGGGATATGTATATGACTCATGGTATTTAATTAAATAGTTTTTCAATATTGTGAGTTATTTTTTTTGAACCCAATTATTTATACTCTGTATATAAGAATCTAAACCATCTACGATAGGTATTGCTATTACTTCAGGAACGTCATAACTATGATTTATCTCGATCCATTGCTTTAAATCTTCAAATCGACTAGCCCGAGTTTTTACAATTAATAAAAATTCCTTATCTACACATAATTTGCCTTCCCAAAAATACGTTGACTGTATTCCTGGTACAGAGTTAACACAAAAAGCCAGTTTAGATTCAACCAAACCGCGGCTAAGTTTGTCCACCTCTTCTTGCGAATCGGTTGTGATTAATACGACAATATGTTCTGCCTTCATAAAGACCTTTATTTAAAGAATGTATTTTAACAATATAAAACCAAATACCAATAGGACAAAAAATAAGATACTAAGAAGATTGAAATATTTATCTATATAACTCTTAATGGTGGGGCCAAATTTGTATAACAAAATGGCAATTATAAAAAATCGTAAGGACCGGCTGACAGCGGAAGCTAAAACAAAAATAGGAAAATTAATTTTAAATGCTCCTGCTGCTAATGTGAATACTTTATAAGGAAGTGGTGTGAAACCCGCGGCAGCAACTGCCCAGGCATTATATTTATCATACCAACTCCCAATCTTATCGAACTTTTCTTGGAAGTGATAAAACTCAACTATTCTGTTACCCACCAAGTCCATAAACTGCCAACCCAGTAGATATCCGAACATACCACCAAAAACAGAAGCAATGGAGCAAACGAATGCAAACTTAAACCACCGTGTTGGTACAGCAATGGTCATAGCAATCAAAAGTACATCGGGAGGTATAGGAAAAAATGAGGACTCGGCAAAAGAAATAATAGCTAAAGCAGGGAGTGCATGCGGAGTTGCGGACCAGTGAATGACCCAGTCGTAAGTTTTTCTTAGCATAAATTCCTTTCACAGGACAATGTCCAAAGATGACTCCGGAGTGGCAGTAAAAAACTCCTAAGGGGGTTTCATAATGAAGTGTCACTTAGACAAGTAAATAAAATTCAAAACGCAGGTAGCATGACCAGAAAAAATATTTGAGGCACTCTTAATAGTTTACAGTAAATTTTGCGGATCGACATCAAGTGTGATCTTTATTTTTTTAGAAAATCCTTTTTTCTTTGAAAAAGATTCTTGGAACTTCTTCAAAAAATTTTGAAGTATATGTGATTCGGGTGAGCGTAAGATAAGATGCCATCTAAATTTATTGTTTAAACGGTAAAGAGCTGCTCGTGACGGACCTAGTAACTCTACCTCAGGGAATTTAGCCAGGTTTTCAACAGCCACTTTCTTTAAAGACGTCACAGTGGCTTCCCCAGTAGCCTCATCTTCACTTTCAACTTCGATTCCCGTTAAATGAGTGAAGGGTGGAAACTGCAGGCGTTGGCGCATTTGAATTTCATTGTTAAAGAAAGTGGTGTAGTCGTGATCTTTAACCCAATCTAATACAGGATGGCTTGGGTCATGTGCCTGAATAATTACATGGCCAGGAACTTTTCCGCGACCTGCCCGTCCTCCTACTTGTGTTAAAAGTTGAAAGGACCGCTCGGAGGATCGAAAATCTGGGATGTGTAAAGAAATGTCTGCATAAACCACTCCCACCAAGGTGACGTTCGGAAAGTCATGGCCTTTGGTGATCATTTGTGTGCCAATTAAAATATCAATTTTTCCTGAATTCATTTCTCGATACATTTTTTTGAATGTATGAGGTTGGCGGACTGTATCCCTATCTAATCGTGCCACTTTTGCTTCCGGAAAACTCAACAGGGTTTCTTCTTCTAGTTTTTGCGTTCCAAAACCGCTAAACCGAATCACTTCGCCTTCACAAGATTTGCAGCCTCTTGGCATTACTGTGGAAAAGTTGCAATAATGGCATAGGAGTAAATTTGCATTGCCATGAAATGTTAAGGAGACACTGCAATTCGGGCAGTCATATACATAACCACATTTGCGGCAAAGTAAATAGTTGGCAGTCCCTCGTCGATTCAGAAATAAAAAAACTTGTTCCTTTCGCTCCAAGCGATCGCGAATGGCTTTTCTAAGTGGAAGAGATAATATCGAAAAGTTTTTTGCTTCTTTCCGTTCCTTTCTCATGTCGATTAATTGAACAGTTGGGAGTAACCTATCACCCACTCTTTTAGTCAGTGAAAAGTAAAGATAGTCTTCCGTGTCAGCACGGAATCGGGATTCTAATGACGGAGTGGCCGACCCTAAAATAACCAAAGCATTATGATGTTTTGCTCTTAAAATAGCTGCTTCTCGAGCATGGTAACGCGGGGAAGTGTCCTGCTTATAGGAGTTGTCGTGTTCTTCATCGATTACGATGACTCCTATATTTTCAAAAGGAGCGAAGATTGCTGATCGTGCCCCTACGACAATGGATACTTTCTTTTTTCTGATTTTCTCCCATTCCAAATAGCGTTCTACCTGTGTCAAACCACTATGGAGAATCGCCACCTGATAACCAAATCGCTTTTGAAATCGAGTGACTGTTTGTGGAGTTAATGAAATTTCAGGGACTAACATGATTGCAGTTCTGCCCATTTTTAAAGCAAGTTGAATGCTACGCAGGTAAATTTCGGTTTTACCACTGCCTGTGACTCCATGGAGAAGGGCGGTTTTGTGTTCTTGTCTTTGGACAATTTTCTTTAATTGCAAAAAGACTTCTTCTTGTTCTTGAGTAAAGGGAGGAGGTAACTCAGGGAAATGTTCTTCGGAGGAATTCTTGGTTTGCATTTGCCGCGATTTTTTTTTTGAAATGGTACTAACCAGTTTCTTTTCTCTTAACTGCTTTAAAGGGCCTGCATATTTTGGAAACCGTTCTTTTAATTCTTCAAGAGATTTTTCACCCTCCAGTAAGTATAAGAATATTTCCTTTTGTTTTGGACTGCGTTTGAAAAGATCATCTATTTTTTCTGGTGAAAGGGTTTTTGTGTTTGGCTGTATAACTTTTTCTTGAAGATACTGAATGGAGCGTCGTTTGGTTTCTGCCCTTCCAGTGATAAGCCCAGCTTCTTGGGCTTCTGCGAGAGTGTGCGCTTTAAATCCCGTTTTGAGTTGACTTTTTATTTGTCGACGATTTAAAGGTTTGTTACTGTGGAGCGTTTTTAAAAGTTTTAAAACATTACCGGACACTTGCTGATTGAGCAAAGAGGTGGAACCTTTGCCGGTGATTTCAAAAACCTCGTGTATCTCATCATCCATTCCTGCGGGAAGAGCTGCGCGAATGGCCTCACCCCAGCCTGCCTGATAGTAATTGGCTAAATGTTGAGTAAGATCTAAAATTTCTTGAGGAAGCACTGGTTTTAGATCTGGTAGATCCGAAATAGACTTTAAGCTGTATTTGGGATCATAAGTATTGGTGAATCCAATAACATATCCGGTCAATTGTCTAGGGCCAAAAGGCGCTAACACCCGCATCCCTACGGAAAGTTTTCCTACAAAGGATTCAGGGATTTTGTAAGTAAAGGGTTCCTTAAGAGGAAGATTAAAGACTATTTGTGCATAAGAAGGATTGGACATGGAGGCTTTTAAATATACCAATTAATTATTAAGGAGCAACATACGTGAAAAAAATTATAACTCAATAATTAATGATTTAATGCTATTAAACGTTGGGAAGGACCAAATTAAATGAGCTTCAGTTAGAATAAATTTTCAGTGTGTAGAAAAATGGTTTATTAGTTAGGCTGCTTGATTTTAAAGGTGAAGTATAGATTGTAATAATTCTATTCGGAAATGAGTATAAGAAAGCGTTGACACTGAAACATTTTTCATTTAATTTCTCCAGTTGGATCCAATAAAAAGGTTCAACCTGAAAAAGAACATTTCTAGAAGAGGTGGGGTATGAAAGCTGGAGATAAAATTACAATTAATTTTGCCGGTAAGAAAAAAGAGGCTATGGTTTATAAATTGTTCCCGAAGACCGTATATCTAAAGGTGGATTTTGAGCGGGACAAGGGAAAAATTGTAAAACGAAAATTGAGTGCTTTAGAAACCAGTAAAAAAAAGAAAGCTAAAAAATAATTTGGTATTTAGAAATAAACTTTGACCTTAGCTTCTTTGCGTAGGGCGTCTAAATAGGGCTTTTTCTTCTTCTTGATTTCTTCTTGTAAAAAGCTTTTACGGATGTTCTCTTTTTCTGCGTCAAATCCACCTTTTGAGCCCTCAACAATACCTGTGAGCTTAAGCAGGTGTAACCCGTGCTTTGAACGGAAAACATTCGTTACCTCTCCTACCTTTAACTTAAATGCTTTTTCAGCAAAAGGTTTAAACATATGGTCTTTAGTAAAAAGACCCAAGTCTCCGCCTTTTTTTGCGAGAGAGTCTTGAGAGAATTCTTTAGCCAAGTCAGAAAATCCAGTTCCTTTTTTTAATTCGGCTTGAATATTTTGAATTATGCTTAAAGCTTTTTTCTCTGCTTCTACCTCATCCTTTCCCTTTATTTTTACAAGAATAACACTGGCTCGACGTTGCTCAGGCCGAGTAAACCGGGTTTTATTTTTTTCATAATAGTTTTTTAAAATCTCATCCGTTATTTCTATGCTAGCGCCAACCTCTTTTTCCAAAACCGCGTTTGCCAAAAAATCATCGGCGAGTTGTTTTTTGTAGGTTTCAAGGGTCAAACTTTGGGATTCTAATTTTTTTAAAAATGCTTCTTCCGATTTGAATTTTTTTCTTATGGATTCGATTTGGGAGTCTACTTTTTGAGTCGGAACAGATATTTTCATCTCTTGTGCTTTTTGTAATAGAAGATTGAAATATATTTCATTGTCCAATAACTTTTTTGCGGCAATTTTTTCTTGTTCATTAGTAAGTGCCATACCACGTGCTTTATATCGTTTAACGCTCCTTTTTAAATCCGCCCAAATATCTTCTTTCTTAATATCAGTTCCATTGACTTGAGCTAATACTTCTGGAAGAGTAATAGAGGGGCCATCCTCATGGTCGTGTCCGGAATGGGAAAAAACTTGAGCGGGAATTGATAAAAGTATAGACAAACAAATAACAAATCCCCATATGATTTTGATTTTGGAACGGCAATTCATGGCATACCCTCTACATTGAAGTTAAAATCACTTATTTTTTGGAAGCGTTATTAAGAAAATAAATCGCGAGGTGGGGACTTGTCAACCTATTTCTAATTATTGGGCCAACGAATTATTTAGGGTAAAGGGAGGACGGTGCGAAACCCGTAAATATCATTTTTTACGGAAGGCAGATTTCTCGCTCTTGTTGTAGCCTTGACCTCATCAATATTATTAATCCAGGAACCTCCCCTTAGCACTTTCATTTGCTTAGGCTCAGGTCCCTCAGGGTCCAATTCTGGACTGAATTTGTAATATTCGGGATCATACCAATCCAAACACCATTCCCAAACGTTTCCAGCCATATTTAGGACTCCAAAGGGGCTGGCACCTGATTGATAGTAGGTCGCTGGTGCAGTGAATTTATATCGATCCTCCATTCCAAAAATATTTACAAAAAATAAATTAAATCCTTTTTCCCATTTTTTTCCCCAAGGATAGAGCCGCCCGTCATTACCGCGTGCAGCTTTTTCCCATTCAGCTTCTGTAGGAAGACGTCGTCCTTTCCAACGTGCATAAGCCATGGCATCGAACCAACTGACACCAACCACGGGTTGGTCCGGTTGATTGAACCGTTCATCTTCCCAGTATTTGGGTGCAGGATGATTGGTCGATTCAATAAATTGTTTATATTTAGAGTTGGTGACTTCGTATTTATCGATAAAGAAGGGAGAAGTGAAAACATAGTGCATGGGTTTTTGATCTTCTTCTCCGCTGCCGGTTCCCATGGGAAAATAACCTTCAGGGATATAAATCATACCCTGGGGCGGTTCAGGGTTAGCAACTGCGAAGGAAAAAAAACCAAGCATGAAAATGAAGCTTAGGTTTAGATAGATGAGTTTATAAATTGATTTAGAGTGGTTTTGACTCATGATACATCGAAAAACCCGATGTAAGTCACTACGTTGGTTTCGGGATCGATATGTAAATTCTTTTCTATGTCCTGAATTTCGATCCATTTATAATGCCCATTCCAACAATGCAGCGAAAGAATCGAATTGCCATACCAATCTGAGCAATGGTTCAGAAACAGAGGGGCCTTGCATTTGTCGCAATGACCTTCTATTTGAAATGGTTCTTTATCTGCTTTATGCATGAGCTTTAATAAAAAAACAATTATTAGGAGTTAATAATTTATAGTATGTATAAAATCTAAAACACTTCAAGTAAATTTTAAAAATTTTTTAATTTTTTGATGCGCATAAACCTTATTTTGTCAAGCATTTTATTGATTCGGTTTTTATGTAAAGTCAAATTGGGCGAATTTATTAAATTTAAAAGAGTGTCGTAAAGACTTGTTTTCTGGGAATTTGATCTTCTTGTTTAAGATTTTTATTTCTTATGTTTGTTAAAATTAAAAACCATGATTTTGTAATATCTTTTTTACCATTTCAATGGGCAAGCCGATAATGTTTGAGTACGAACCGGACCAGGATTCGACTAATGAAGCACCTTTTCCTTGAATAGCATAAGCGCCAGCTTTATCCAACGGTTCTCCGGTTTTAATGTAGGAATCAATAATTTCTTGGGTCAGAGTTTTAATCCTTACTTTGGAAATTTCCACTTCCTCAAATAGTTTCCCTTTTGAGTCAATAAAAGAAATGGCGGTCATGACCTCATGTTCTTTTCCATTTAAATGGTTCAGGATTTTATTTGCGTCTTTTGAGTCCCCTGGCTTCCCAATGATATTTCCCTCAAGTACAACAATAGTGTCTGCTCCCAAAACAAAATGATTTTGATGTTTTTCGTGGATTTTCTGAGCTTTTTTCCTAGCAATTGCCAAAACATTTTTTTGTGGACTCAGACGAGGATCGATAGTTTCTTCAATGGAGGCGGGTATGACGTTAAAGGAATATCCCTCCGCCTTCAATAATTCGATCCTTCTGGGGGATTGAGAAGCTAAAATTAATTTTGGTGCGTTATAAGTCATAGGTCACTGGAAATTTTTGCTGAAATAATTTAGTATATTTCCACCCAAACATTCAAGATTTGGTTGTAAATTTATTAATAGAAATTTAAGGGCATTTTAAAGTTCCAAAGGATTGGTGGTCAGGATACTAATTTTTAGAGGCACCCTTGAATATTTTTTTCGATAGGTAACAAAATGGTTGGTTTTTCTCATAGAATCCAAGTCAGGCATATTGTAGTTGATAAGAAAGAGGTTGCCGATCTTTTGAAATCTACAGTAGACGAAATTAAAACTTCAGTAGGTCGAATTCAAATGGTGATGCGGTTGGCTGAAAAGTATAGTCTCTGTTCTACGAAAGAAGATGGTGGGAATTTAGGTTGGATAGAATTGAGTTCGGATGATCCGCGCATCCAAGGTTATGATCCTGTTCTAAAAAACCATGAGCTTGAGAAAATCATTCGAAATAGTGTTCGGAACCACCAGATATTTAAAGGAAAATTATTTGGACCTGTACAAACCGAGGAAGGATTTCATTTGCTTATGATAAGTAACGAGTTTGGGGAAGATCGCTCGACAGAGTTTACCGGTTCGGCTCTTTAGGAATTTGCTTGTAGAAATTGCCCAGCCTTTTCCTGGCTTTCTGCATCTTTTTCAACAAAATTATACGCAAAGCATCCACTTGAACAACGTATCATGTAGTGTGGACACGATTTGCAAGGTTCTTTTGTTTCAGTATTCTCGAAAACGTAATTGAGAAACTTGGATCCCATCTGAGCCGTTGAAATGGAGTTTACTTCTTTAAATTCTTCTACATTTCCTAGTTTTTGATTGTGAAAAGGAAAACAATTGAAACAATCGCCCTTTGCATCAATGTCCATGGGGCTCCCATCGGCACAACCAAAATAAAATTGATGTTGATTCCATTCCAAAAGATCGGGGACCTGTTGAAAACCGTGAAAATAAAAACGTGAAACGAGGTCGAATTCATCCTCTTTGACATCGTCTAAAAAGCAGGGAGGGAAGGAACAATCAAATCGAAAACACATTTGTGGAAATTCTTTTAAGAGATCCAACATTTGTCGTCCAACTTTTGGAAAGTCTCTAATGGGTAGATATATGTTATCAATCTCTCCAACAATTGGGAATGCCGGGCTTATCCTAATGCGATAAGTTTTGTCTTTAGGTAACCCAATGGTTTGATAAATGTTATCGATTTCTTCACATTGAGTGCGCAGATCTTGGTTCTTAGAATATAAATTAATGCTAAAGGTCACGCCATATCCATTCAGTTTTAAAAGTCGCTGCGCCACCTCATTACAACGTTGATGGTTTTTCTCAGATATATTTTCCAATGTTTGCCAATTCAGTAAAACGGAAAAGTTTATGTTCCGTTTGATGCTGCCATTGACACCAATGGTGTGTTCAAGTACCTCTAAAACTTTATCCGGCATAAGCCCATTGGTAAAAATACCAAGATTTGAATACGGTGATAGAGTTTCTAAAGTGTTTGAAAAGATTTCATTAAACTGAGGATGGAGAGTAGGTTCGCCCCCCATAAAATTGATCACACTTGCAGTTTTGATTTTTGGAAGCAACTCTTTCTGAAAATAGTCCAGTTCCATTGACTTACCAGGAGTCCGAACCGTTTCTTCCATATATTCATCTGCAAAGCAGTAATTACACTTTAAATTGCAGTAACTATTTAAAATTATATTCATTGACTGGCCCTCATTTAGGAGGGGCCAGAGTACAGATTCTTATTAAACTAATCCGTGTTTGAAAATTAGCCATCCCTTCTTCAAAGGGAATTTGAATTTATGAAGCACTCATCACACCATAAATAATAAAATCTGTGCGCCAGCCATATATTAATGGTTTATGTTTCGAAAACCTTTTTTCTTCTAACTATTTGCCCCGTTCCGGCCTGTACCAACAATCGTAATTCGAATGGGTACGTACGGCAGACATTTACAAACTTTTCAATGGCCAAGTTTTTTGCGTCTGTTTCATCTTGCGATTCCACCTTAATTTCCCATGCAGTTTTTAAGGTGGGGATTCGTTCAAAGCAGGCTTCTTCTAATCGAAGTGCCATTTCATCGGCAACTTCATCAGCTAAGCCATGAATTTCCGTGACTACCAAAACATTATACGCTTGCACTGAGGGACCTCCAAAAAAAGACGGTCTTGAGTTAACTGTTTAGGAAAATTTTTTGTGTATAATATCATATGGAAGTAAGGAAGGAATAGTATCCTCCAAAGTTTCTGAACATCCGATATTCTTTTTAATCAATACGCACCAAAAATCTCGTCAATTTCCCAAAAGATTTTTGAAATTCCATTCATTAATTTTTCACTGAGTTAAAATCTTTGTCTCCTTTACAAAGCTTCATAGCAAATATTTCCTGGAACATTTTTGGGAAAATTTGGATTCAAATCGTTTATTTTGCTCTTTCGGTGATCATCACTCGCTATTTAGGAAAAAACGCTTTGGGTCTTTATGCCACCTTGTTGGTAATTCCTGCTTTTATGCGGTTGGTCAACAGTTTAGGACTGGAAATGGCATTACATAAAGTGTTGCCTGAATTGCAAGTGACAGATCCTTCTTTAAAGCAAGGACGTTTTGTTCTTCAAAAAGTACTTTTTGTGCGGTTGGCAACTTCTCTCTTATTAGTGGGAGCCTTTTTCTATTTTCTTCCTCAATATTCTCAATGGATTGCCACTCCTGAATTGCTCGATTACCAAGGGATTTTAGCGATTTATTTTTTGGTGGTAGGAGTGAATTCCTTATTTACGGCTGTTTTGCAGACTTATTTGGATTACAAGTCTGTAATACTTGGTGAGGGGATTAACGCGATTTTGAATCTTCTCTTTTTGCTATTTTTTATCGAAATGGATGCGGGTATTCAAGGTGTACTTTGGGCCTATGTTTTGTCCTCGATTGCTAATTTCGCCTATTATTTTTTACGGAGCAGAAATTATTTGTTTGGCGAGAGCACTTCTACCGATTTAACCGAAACACGCAGCTTAGCTGGAACTCTTTATTTAGTGAGTCTCATAAGCTTTGGCTTGTTAACCCAAACGGATGTGCTTTTAATGAATTTTTTCCGGGTACCTGATGCTAATGTTGGTTACTACCATCTGGCGACTTCTTTTGGGGGAATGTTGACTTTTATTCTTTCAGGAATTGGGGCTTTAGCGCTGTCCTTATTTTCGGATTCTTACGCACGGCAAAAAGAAGAGGGTCTTTCAAATATTTGGGTTTGGATAGTGGGGTTTGCAGTATTTCTTACGGCACCTATTTATGTTTTTGCGGCGACCCAATCGGTACCTCTGATCACCTTTGTTTACGGCTCCGCGTTTTCTGAAGTGGGTAAGCTATTAACTTTATATGTTGTGTTTCTTGCGATTCAACTTTGTCTGGGTTCAGAAATGAATGGATGGGTTTTAGTGACAGTGGGTAAAAAGAATCAAGTGCTCCGAGTGAGTGTGGAAGGAAGTTTACTTAATGTACTTTTAGATACATTGTGGATTCCTAAATATGGAGAATGGGGTGCTGTTTTAGCTACTGGCTCGACCATGACGTTTATGGTATTTCGACAATTATTAATGGTTACCGAGGTAATCAATACTCGGGGAATATTTCCGTTGATTTCTAAATTTATGTGCCTGGCATTATTGGCTTTAATTCCGTGCTTGTTAGTTTCTTATATAGGAGAGACACATGTTCTTTGGAGTGCTGTTCTTTATGGATTAACTTTTTTCTTTATTCTGGTTTGGGTAAAACCCTTGCGACAAAAACAATTAGGATTTTTGTCTCAATGGTACCCTTCTCTAACTCCCGTTTTTGGGTGGTTTTCTCGATAGTCCTCATTGGAATTGAAATCTTTGCCGATAATAAATTGATTCAGGAGTGAAATGGCAATGTCTTTCCCAAATACATTCGAATTTTGCAATAAACCCATCGGACCGGGTCTTCCTGCTTTTGTGGTTGCGGAAGTGGGATTTAATCATAATGGCGATGTTGAGTTAGCCAAACAAATGATTACAGCCGCTAAAGAAAATGGTGCAGACGCTGTAAAATTACAAACCTGGAATGCCAAAGATTTTTATACCACTCAATTTTTGGCAAAGGATCCCGATCAGCCCGATCAAACCATCGAGTTCTATAAATTTTTCGAACGGTATGAGTTGTCAAAAGAAGATTATAAAATTCTTTTTAATTTTTCAAAGCAGCAAGGCATTCCTTTATTTTCGACTCCATTTGATGAAGCTTCACTAGATATGTTAGTGGAGATGGGCATGCCTGCCATTAAAATTGCTTCAGGAGATTTGACCCATTATCAGTTTTTAAAATATGTCTCAACCAAGGGTTTGCCCATTGCCTTATCTACAGGAATGGGAAACTTAGAGGAGATTGCTGCTGCATTAGAAATCATTCAAAAGGACGGAAATCCTCCCGTTGCTCTTTTGCATTGTGTATCTAATTATCCCGCGAAGCATGAAGAAATGAATTTGTCATGTATTCCTCAATTGTCTTCTAAATTTAATGTGCCAGTTGGATTGTCAGATCATACACTTGATTTGTTGGCTTCCACTATTGCCTGTTCATTAGGAGCGGTCATGATTGAAAAACATTTCACTTTGGATCGCGACATGCCAGGGGTCGATCAAAAAATTTCAATGGAACCTTGGGATTTAAAACGACTTAAACAAATAACTCAAAGCGTCCATGAGGCTCTAGGAGATCCAGAAAAAAAGGCTCAAGCTTCTGAGGAACCTGTAAAATTAGGAGCCAGACGTAGTTTGGTTGCTAAAGTGAAAATTGATTCGGGTTCCGTTATTACGTTAGATATGCTTACCGCTAAACGCCCCGGAATAGGAATTTCCGCAACGGATATTCAACAAGTGGCGGGCCGCAAAGCGAAAGTTGCCATTCCTGAAGATCAAATTCTCACCTGGGACATGGTTTCTTAATTTTGGATTCTGGTTAATTAATTAGAGCAGGTTCGGAAGGGGTTTCTTCTTTCTCAAAAGACTTTTCTTTTGAGGTTTCCGCAAATATTTCCGGGTACTCAAAATCTTTAAAAACTTTTTTATATAATTCTTCAGAAACGGGGACTTTAGAGAAGTTGATTTGCTTCATGGTTTTAAACATTATCAATCCCAACAAAATAGCGGGTGGCAAATAGATCCAACCAATGCTTTCTCCAAATACGAGTTTTGTAAACCCTATAATCAAGAGTATGCCCGCAATTGAAGTTATTAATGCACATGCAAATCGTTTCCATGGAAAAACGATATGATGTTTTTCGTAATTGAAATACTTCACTTCCTCCGGCCACCAACCAAAAGGTAAAGCTCGCGCAAAGAATCTTCTTCGAACTTCTGCAGGTTCAGGCTTTGTGAGCAAAGTGGCAATGATCCAGAATGGCATGACTGTAAAAACGCTAAGAATAAGGCGAAAGGATTCCTCTTCTAAATACCAAGTGTCTCCAATAGTTGCCGCAAAAATGTAATGATAAATTTTTATTCCATAAGTTAATTCAAAATCCCAAATAGATTGATGCGCCCACAACCAAGCTACCAGATTATCAATAGGACCAAATCCATGTAGAAGCACATAAGCTACCAGAGACCCTATGAGTCCGGCTAAAATAGAGTAACTGTTGATCCTCCAGTACCAAAACATGCATACAGTAGGAAGTCCCGCTCCGGCCAGAAGCTCAATAGCAAGTTCCCAACCGGTCAATAAATTATCCACATGCATGACATAATAAAGTAATAGAAAAATTAAACCTAGAATGGCAACTTTTCCGATAACAAACTCTTCTAGTTGAGAGGATTTCTTTTTTCTGAGATTACTCCATAGCTCCATGATGTATGATCCTCCATGGAAAAGCTGACTGGTCATGGTGGACATGTAAGCTCCGTAGGCTACAGAAACGAAAAGTCCTCCTAAGATTCCGGATCCGAATAAAATAAATCCGGAGATTGCCACGGCTGCATCTCCGTTTAAATGGACACCATAAGCGTGAATGGAAGGCACTAAAAATAATGACGCGATTCCTAAGACTGTCCAAGGATGATGTCGTAATGCAAAAGAAAAAGTTGAATGAAATAGGCCTGCGCCGACTGCATGAAATTCGTTTTTACAATCTTTGAGTCTTTGAACTGCATAACCGCCTATAAATGATCCTAACAAGGGTTGCAGTCCAAGAAGGGCAATCAACCCTACAATTGAAAAAAATAGTTCATTGGAAAACGGGTAATGCAAAACCAGACTCCCCATAGTATCCGGATTGGTGACACGCTGTCCGGTTAAGAAAGCGCAAATCTCAGTTTTTTCTATTTCTTGTTTATCTAAAGCGGCCGTGTAGGAATTTAAATCCGAGAAATTACCGGGCGGAAACATTTGGTCATCCATGAGCCCAGCAGATTGTAATTGAGCTATGGTTTCCTTGTTTTTAAATCTCCAAGGTTTAGGTATGAAATGGTTTTTCCAAAATTGATAAAATGGGTCTGCTTCATTCCTGTTCACAGCGTCTAGAATTATCTTTTTGCTCAACCCAGTTATTTTTGGATCAAAAATATACTTATCCGGAAGATGAGAAGTTTCTATGAGGATATGATTATTAATCAATTGATTAGGATCTGCAGTGCTTTTTTGAAAAAGAGACTTTTCAATTTTTACCAATGAATTGCGTGTCTCACCGCTGGCTAACATGGCTTTACCTTTATTCACAGTTCCTTTGATGCCAAAGTCACCCCATATATTGATCATTGCTCCAAAAAACATAACGGCGGCAAGTATGATTTGGGCATTGTCGGCTAAGACCATTCCCCGAAATCCGGAAAAGAGACTGAAGACCACTACGGGAACAAGCATTGCAAAAAATATGAAGGGTTCCGCAGCAAATGTTAAAGATGCATTGAGAGGATAAACTTCACCGTGAGGCAAAAAATGAGGGAAGATGTCTAATCCATCAAATGTAAAATAAACTCCGGAAATATTGAAACCTAACAGTACGACCATCACCATGGCTTTACATACTGTACCCATTACAGCATTATTTCTTGCAAGAATTTCTACCAGGCTTTGGATGACCATGAGAACTCTTGCTCTTTGGCCTCCAAAACGAAGCAATGGAAGAGCAGCATCTGCATAAAGCCGAAGCCTTACCCAAATTTCTGCGTATAAAAAGGTACCTAGGGAAAAGGCGATTAATCCACTTTGCCAAAACCAGTTCCAGCCCACCCCACCTTTTGAACGAATAAAATCTCCCACAACAAAAGGCGTGTCACTAGCAAACATGGTGGCGATAATAGCACCGCCTGCCACAAACCAAGTGAAGCGTTTAGATTCTTCGACAACTGAGTAGGTTTGCTTTTTTGTTTTTTGTCCAATGCGCCAACGATAATAGGCATAAGCCATTAAAATGGCAACAAAGGTGAAAAAAGTCCATTGGCCACTAGGGCCTAAGTAGACGTTTTCGACAGGTAAGGGAGCTTGAATGGAGTTCACTTTATTTTTGGATCGAGTATTCTTATTTGATTTTCTTTTTTGAGGTGTTTCCTATTAATATCAGTTACCAGAATTTTCATTTCATCATCTTGGTATAATTTAAGAGGTTTTCCATTCAACTGAACTTTTCTTTCTTGGGTGCTCGAAGATTTTCTATAGATCATTTCAATAGTCTTGTTTTGGTAATTAGTCTGAAAATTGAAATTGTTTAATGGACTTAGAGGATCAGGTTGAATTCTTAAATGATTTATCTCCGGTCGAAATCCAAATACATACCAAATTATTATTTTAAGGAGAACATTGGAGCTTCCCGTCTGCCAATCGTTCATGGATTCTCCATCTAATCCTTTGTGAAGATTTTTGATGTAAGAATTGGGAATGACAAAAGGAGTTAAATTGTAGTTTTTGTGAATAGAAGTAAAGGGCAAGAGTTTTTCAAGTTGGGCCCAAGCTCTTCCGGATTCCCCTATTTGAAATAAAGACCAGATTCCAAATAAAGTCGCATGGTTATAAGTGGCGCCATTTTCTGCAGTCCCTTCAGGTAATCTAGGAATTCTGCCAAACCAATGTTCAGTTCCTCTTTCAAAAGCAGGATAAAATGTTCGAAGACCGTATTTATCATCAAGGACATCGTATGCTTCTAATATTTGAGGTAACATATTTTGATTCGATTTATTTAAAGCCTCTTTGTGCACTCCACTGATTATCCAGTAAGCATTGCTGGTTAAACTGTAGCGTGACTTACCGTCCGGATCGTTGAAACCCCCAACAGTATATTTTTCGTCATCCCCAAATCCATGGGAAATTCTTTTTTTATTGTTTTTATGAAGTAGGGAATTTTTAATCAAACCATTTAAAATTTTCTTTTTGGTTTTTTTGTAAAGAGAAATTTCTTTTTTATATTTAGATTCTAAGTTGAGCCAATTTAGGACTTCCAACATATCGTTGCAGTTTTGATATAATTGTAAACTCCCCATGACAGTGGTCCCGGTTCCAAACTTTTTTCCTTTCTTTTTCGTAAAACCAAGTCCATCAAGGGCATCATTCCAATCCCCATACAACGCCATTAGCAGATTGGTTTTTGGATTAATATTTTTAATTAGGTAAAATAAGATCTTAATTAAGTGATCCAGAACCGTATCTTTTTTCTTAATGGGAGAAATAGTTCCAAGATATGGATTGTCGTCTATGATTTGGTGATAGCCGACTTTCTGATCTAAAAAAGAACGGTCTCCAGAAGCTTTAATATATTCCACCACTGTTTTAATTATCCACAACCCTTGGTCGATAAATTCTCTGGTATCTGCAATAAGGCTTCCGGGAAGATATTGTCGTAAGCATCTTCCATCGGGACAGGTGTAGCTCAGTCCTTCTAGAATTTTTCGTTTTGCCATTTGAGGAGCAAAGTAAAGGTAAGCTTCCAGAGCTTGAAATACATCTCTAATGCCCACCAATGATCGCGGTGCTAATTGCATATAGCCTTTAATTTCTGAACATACAGCTACCTGATGTTGGAGATTGGTTAAAAAAGGAAAGAAATCCTGATCTTTGATTTCAGTTATTTTGGGATTAAAGCAACCTTTGAATTTGAGGGCTTGTTTATTTTTACTCGATATCGATTTTATCTTTGAAATAGATTTGTCGATTGATGTTGAGAGAATGGGTTGGGTCGACAGCTTTGAAAGTTCTTTTTGATTGCTGATTCTCTGATAAGCGAAATCGAATCGTGCATTTGATGAGGTTTTTGATTCGAAAAAAATAGCGTTAGAAAAGATGCCTTTATCGTTAAAAACGGTCTCTAATCTTTGATTGGGAAAGTGAAGTCTGTTTAAGGCGACGGCGTTATTTAAATTGCGGTTATTACCTCCGACAAATTCATTTCTGGCGGTAGTTGTTTGATAATCCAAAAACCTGGTCCCACGAAATGCGCAACTCCCGCGAAGTAAGGACAAATGAGTTAAGGAAGTATTGCGGTCCGGGTCCTCATAAACGATCAAAGAACTTGCAGGTATTATAATTTGTGAAGAACCTTTCTTTTTCAAATTATGAGTGGTTTTGGTGGTCAGGAACCAACGGTCTTCATCCGACTTACTTAAATCATTTTTTTCATGGGGAGAAAAATAAGTCAGTAACCTGCAGTTTGATCTGGGTTGTTTAAAAGAGATAAAGATAGAAAACAATAGTTGGTTATCGGGACTTGCAGTTACCCGTACTATTGAAGTGATATCTTTCCATTCGGTGAAGTAGTAAGCTGCATGGAGGTAGAAAATAGTGAAACGTTTGGCCCCATCTTTTAGATAAGGAACGGGGAGTAGTGAAATTACTTTTGCTCCTACATTTAGAAAAAAAGCAATTTGAGGTTCTTCTCCCTCTTTGGCAACAGAAAACAATTGGTGTAATCCGTCGGAAGCATAAATATAGCCATTTGCTTGACACCAAAGAGTAAATCCATTAGTACCATAGACAAAACGTCCTGATGGAGAAGGTCCCCAAATAACGCCTCCGCCCTCTTGTAGAAATGCATACTTTCTAGGAGAATATTCTTCCATCACCTGGATTTTTGAGGCTGCAATTACATCAGATGGAAATGGTGAAGATGGTTTTCTAGATTTTTCTTGTCGGATTCCGTAGTGGAGCACAATGATTGGTCATTAAAGAAATTAGAAATTCTTATTTTGCTAAAAGGTTTTGGCGAATAAAAAGTTTATTTCTAATAAATAGGTTAAGGGGTTTTTAGTTTTGTCACAAGGTGGGTTTATTGATTAGGGTATTTTTTTATTGATTCATTAAAGTTCGATATATGAGGCCACAGACGACATATGCCGGCAACTAGGCTGCCTAAAATGCAATGCGTTAAGGCCGAAATAGCACCCGGAACAGTGGCAAGTCCAAAGTTTGTGAAATTACTTCGTGCTAACTCGGTTGCGAGCCCTGAGTTTTGCATCCCAACTTCAATGGAGACGGTTCTGGAGTTTTCTTCTCCCGATCTTAAAGTTTTGGAAGTTAAATAACCTAATAAAAAGCCTAAGCAGTGCAAGGTCACTATCGCCGATATTAATATCAATCCACTTTCAAGGATGGCTTGTTTTTTAACAGCTAATATATAATCTACAATAAATACGATGGATAGAACCGCTAAAAGAGGAGTAAATGGAGTAATTTTTTTTACCCAGTTGTGGCAAAAATGATTGAGAAGAATTCCCAAAGTTACAGGCAATATGACTACTTGGAACGTGTTAATTAAAAGACCCAAGGTATCCACATGAATAGCGACTCCAGTCAAATCTTGAGAGAGTGATTCAATAAGCCAAGTGGTTAAAAGTGGAGTAGCTAAAACAGCAATTAAGGTAGAACAGGTTGTGAGTGTAACCGATAGAGCAACGTTAAGCCGAGCGATGAAGCACACAACATTCGAAGCAGTTCCACCTGGGCAGCAGGCAACAAGTACTAGTCCAATAATAAAGTCGAGAGGTAAGTGAAACAGCTTTGAGATGAAATATCCCAAAATAGGCATAATTAAATATTGAAGTCCAACTCCAATAAATACGGCTTTAGGGATTTCTAAAATTCTTAAAAAATCTTGATAAGTTAGAGTTAACCCCATACTCAGCATAATGATGCCCAGGAAAAAGGGAATCCAAGTAGGCTTAAACCATGTGGCCGTGGCCGGTTCCCCAAAAGCCAAAACGGCCCCTATAATTACCCACAAGGGAAACGCATTGGCAAGGGTGGTGAAAATTTGTTGAGTTTTGTTCAGGGAATACAATCAGGGTTTTTGTGCGATGATACTCGAATAGGCTTGATGAGCCCCATCATCGAAAGATTGATATCGAATGATTTTAAAATCTTTAAAAACCTTCAATAGTTCATTGGTTTCTAACGCCCACTGACGTCGAAAGCCGGAATTATATTTAAGATAATCAGTATTATATGTTTCTATGACAACCATCCCACCGGGTTTTAGGGCTTCTTTAATTTGATCAAATAAATCTCTTTGCATGTAGTACATCATCAATATGACATCATAGGAATTTTTTTCTAAGGAGGCTTTTTCTAAATCGACTACTTGAGTTTTGATGGAAACTCCATTTTCTTTTGCTAATCGATGTGCTTTTTGAAGTCCCACTTTGGAAATATCTAAACCTATGACATCGAAACCATGGGCCGCAAGAAAAACTCCATTACGACCTTCCCCCATTGCAATATCCAGGGCTTTGCCTTTGGGTAATAAGTTTAAATTTTCCTTAAGAAATGGAACGGGGTCTTTGCCAAACAGATAGACCTCATTTTCGTATTTGGCGTCCCAGCGCTTTTTGTCCTTGGGTTTGGCTTCTAGTGGAAAAGAAAAAATTAAGGAAATTAACAATACCCAAACTAAATAGTTTAAGTACCTATGAAATCTATTACAAAGGAAGTACATTGCAGCCTCCTGTGGGGATTTGTTGGTTTGATTTTACCGAAACGTTATGGACTGTCAAGCGTATTTACCCGTTTACTTGTACCCATGAGAATTGATAAACTTACGAACATCACACAACATTAAGAAATTTTGTTCTGGCCATTGGAGTATGACCATGCTTAATAAAGTGAAAGTTTTTTGTTATGTAGTTTTTATTTTTCAATTTGGGTTGTTTTTCCTAAATTCACCCTTACAGGCAGACAGTGAAAGTAAGAAGCCTGTAAAAGTTTCATCAGACCAGAGGTTTCAAGATTTTGGAGATGGGACCATTTTAGACTCAAGCACTAAACTGATGTGGATGAAGCAAGATTATTGGCAGATTGAGAGAAAATGGGTGAATTGGTATACAGCTCAAGAATTTGTCCAGCGAATGAACAATAAGAAATTTGCAGGATATAGTGACTGGAGGTTACCAACTGCCAAGGAAGCACATGCCTTATATGATCGCCGCCGTCGAAATATTGATAAGGATGGAGATAAGATTTTTATTGACCGGATTTTCCCAAAAGGATCAGGGTGGGGAACATGGACCAAGGAAGAAAAAGGCGGTCAGGCAATCGTTGTTTCATTTAAGGATGAAGGAGGCCAAACTTATCAGGATAAAATCAATGGTCCTGATGCTTTTTTACGTTTGGTACGAGGACCTATTTCTTAATAAGAAATCGAATAATTAGAATTTCTGAATTACAAAATTCAAAAAATTTTTTAAAGGAGGCAGTCGTGAAAAATTTAAACTCAGCATTTTTATCTTTACTGATACTTTTTGTCACCCCATTCAATTTATTTGCCGAAGAGAGTCCCGGACCGTTGGCAGGCTACACTATTCATGTCACGGCACCCCATATGATGGATGGAGAAGTTGTTGGCCCTTTTCACCATTATTGCAAACCAATTAATAAAGATGTAATCCAGTGTATTTTATTTGAATCTACGGATCCAAACGCTCGAATGACTGAGGTTGAATATATGGTTTCTAAAGATTTGGCTAGAAAAGTCATTCCCGGTTGGTCGCATAAAGCAAACTGGCATGATCACAAGCAGGAAATTGAAACAGGTCGAGTGGCCGTCATTCATCCAACAGACGAAAAAGAAGTAAAATCTTTAGTAGATCATGTAGCAAAAACCGATGGTATTATTTTTCACCTGTGGCCAAAAGATGCACCTATTCCTGACGGAACCGTGGGGATTGCCCAATCTGTAGGGCATTGGGAAGCTTTGCATGGAAAAGTAAAGTAATATATCTAGACTGATTCTATTTGGTTTATTAAATGAATTTCAAATTTATGGAAAATGTTAAAAAACTTTTCTCTATCGTTTTCTTATTGGTTGTGGTGTTGTTTCTTATTCAGCCGGCCATTGCTTTTCATCCAAGCATTTATGAGCCACGGGTTCCAGAAGAGGAGCTTGAAACAATTCAAGAAATAGAAAGTCCCTTTGAGGAGACATCCGAAACTATTGAAAAGGGAAGGAAGATTTATTTTGGCAAAGGTCTTTGTGTTACCTGTCATAGTAACAATGGCAAAGGAGTTTTGTTGCCAGGTCATTCTCCAAGGGATTTTACTGATAAGAAATGGCAGGATTTAAGAACCGATGGTGAATTGATGTGGGTGCTGAAAAATGGAAGTCCGGGGACAGGAATGCCAATTCGAGTGGGTAAGGTGATTTCAGAGGAAGAAGGTTGGTATGTAATTCAATTTATTCGTACATTTAGAGGAAAATAAAAATAAAGTCACTCTGGCATTTTTATAGGTGGACGTATTAAAATAAACTTGGTTGGATAATAAAAATCCTAACCCAATGAATTATTTGACAATCCTTTCTAGGAGTTTGCAATCATGCGAATAGTGTTTAGCCTTTTTTTAGTCTTGGTTTTAATTTCCTGCAGTCATACAAAACCTCAGGAACAAGACTCCTCATATGAACCAATACCTAAAATGGCCTATCCAAAGAATAACCCATGGTCAAAAGATAAAGAAGAGCTTGGAAAATTACTTTACTTTGATAAAAGACTTTCTGGCGACAATTCTATTAGCTGTGCAACCTGCCACGATCCTAAAAAAGGTTGGTCGGATGGATTGCCTAGAACCATAGGTTTTGGAGGTAAAGAATTGGGTCGGCATTCTCCTACTATTATTAACAGTGGTTACTTTGAGGCGCAATTTTGGGATGGGAGGGCCAGTACTTTAGAGGAACAAGCTATGGGTCCCATTGCAGCTCCCGGAGAAATGAATCAAAATTTTGATGAACTAATAAAAGAGCTAAACGATATTCCTGAATATAAGAAAAGATTTAATCAAGTGTTTGGTCCTTCCGGAATTTCTAAGGAAAACATTGCCAAAGCAATTGCAACATTTGAACGTTCCATCGTATCTAAAAATTCGGCCTATGATAAATATGCAAAAGGTGACCGGTCTGCTATGTCAGAGGCATCTGTGCGGGGGATGAAATTATTTTTTGGTAAAGCAAAATGTGCCATTTGTCATAATGGGCCCGTATTTACTGACAGCCAATTTCATAATATAGGAGTTAAGCAGCATGGCCCGCTCAAAACAGATTTGGGGCGCTTTAATGTAACAAAGGATAGTTTTGATAAAGGTGCGTTCAAAACTCCAGGTTTACGAGATATTTCCAAAAACCCACCTTATATGCATGATGGCAGTGAGGCCACCCTTAAGGAAGTTGTGGATTTTTACAACCGGGGCGGTGATGTAAAGGAGAACTTAAGCCCATTTATCACTCCATTAAATTTGAATAAGCAAGAGGTTTTGGATGTCGTTGCATTTCTTAAGGCCCTAGATGGTGAACCTATAAAAATTAACGCTCCTAAATTACCATAAAGCTTTTTGACTTGGGATGAGCCCTAAGGAGATTTAAAGTGTTAAGAAAAGTGAATATTATCTGGCTTGGATTAATTCTATTATTTTTAACCTTTTGTTCCTCTGTTTATGCACAGAATATTTTAAATAGTGACGAACCTGATGGGATTTGCCCTCAACCTAGAAAAACTCCCAAAGCACCTGAAAAATATTTAAATATGCAAAACCCTCTGGAGCCTACTCCTCAAAATATTTTAGCCGGTAAAACCTTATTTCAAATTGATGCAAAGCCCAGCCAATGCAGAATTTGCCATGGAATTTCGGGGAATGGTCTGGGGATAATGTTTCACCAAGTGCAACCGAAACCCCGGAATTTTACCTGTGTTTATACAATGGATGAATTGCCTGATGGACAATTGTTTTGGGTGATTAAGAATGGTTCTCCCGGGACAGCAATGCCTGCGTTTGATTATTTAGATGATAATCAGATTTGGCAATTAATCCTTTATTTAAGAAGCTTTGCAAAGAAAAACTAAATATTATGAATAAATTTTTTGATTTAGGATCTATTTGTTCATTGGAAAAATTAACAGTTTTATTTTTTTGGATTTCTATTTTTTGTCCTGGAGAATTATGGGCTGTAGGTAAAACTGAATATTCAGATATTCAATTGATCATGCATCATGGACGGCCCCATGGGGGGCACCATGGCAGGCATTCTATGCATCATGGGATGGGAAGGAGAAGTCAGGGGATCTGCCCTCAAACTAGAACCACTGCGCAGGCTCCAAACGAAATAGAATCTTTGAAAAACCCCTTAGAATCAACTCGGGAAAATCTGGACCGCGGAGAGTCTCTTTATCAACGAACTGCCGAACCAACCGCTTGCAAAGTATGTCATGGCCCTACAGGAAACGGGTTCGGTATGATGGCTCAAGGTTTGTCACCTATGCCCAGAAATTTTTCTTGTAACGAGACAATGAGCAAAATTACAGATGGTCAAATGTTTTGGATCATAAAAAATGGTTCTCCGGGAACAGGGATGCCCGCTTTTAAACTTTTTCTCTCTGATGAAGAGATTTGGCAATTAATACTTTATATACGACGATTTTCTGAAAGTAATTGAAGCTTTGTTAGATGCTTACTTGGCGTTCTATTTAGAGGATGGGAGGCGGAGGGGAGTTTATTCTGAGAAGGCTCAAAAACATTTTTTAAAGGAGGAAATCAGATTTTTTCATTTGAATGTTACTTTTTTATTGAGCCATCTCGCCCTTAAATATTTGCTGGTCCATGTTATTGCTTGTTTAGAAAATGGTTTTCTTGGAAAGCAAACAATTGGGATCCGTCATTTAATACTGACCTGAAATTAAATTTAAATTTATTTAGGAGGATCCTTATGAAATCAAATCTTCAGTCCTGTCATTTAAAAATTTCCATCATAATTTTTTTGTATTTAGTTCTTTTCGGTGGTGTGTCGATTTCTTGGGCAAATAGCAATCAAGAGACGGAGAATTTAATAAATAATATCTGTTCCTCCTGCCACCGGTTTTCAGGAACTCCGGATTCCAAATTTAAATTGAAAGCCCCTGATTTAATGTGGGGAGGGAACAAGTATCAAAGCGATTGGCTCCGCCGTTGGCTCCAAGGAAAAGAAGAAAATTTATATCCCAATAGTTACAGATGGGATCAGGGTACTGGTGCTATGAAGCACATGGCCTTATCTGAAACACAGGCAAATGCAGTTGCAGAATATTTTGAAAAAAATTTGTTGGATCCAAGAGTCAAGAAAAATGTGATTGATCTTTCCAATTTCAGTGAAATGGAAAACCAATTAGGTGCAGATATCTATAAAAAGTTTTCCTGTTTGGGGTGTCACCAAATAAAAGAAGAAGGAAAAAAAATTGGCGGAGCAATAAGTGCTAATCTTTATGATTCAGGAAATCGGTACAATGTAGATTGGCTTTATCGTTTTGCTTTAAATCCCCAAGATTTTACTCCTCATAGTGGAGAGTACTTGGCTGATTTAAGTGTCCTTGGAGTTCGCTATATTGTGGGTTATTTGATGACTCTGGGAAAATCAGATTATAAATTTTTTGAACCCTGGAATACAGAATACTTTAAAAAGGCGGACGCCAAGCGAGGTGCTCAAGTTTATAAAAACTACTGCACACAATGTCATGGTGTCAATGGAAAGGGAGATGGACCGGGTGCAGCTGGTTTAGATCCTAAGCCTGCTGTCCATGCAGAATTGCCTTTAAGTGATTACCCGGAAGACTATCTTTTTAACGTAATTTATTATGGCGGTAAAAGTGTTGGTAAATCTCCTAATATGCCGGATTGGGGGTTAACTTTGCCTCCTCAGGATTTAGCAGATGTGATTGCTTATCTACGCGCAACTTTTAAAGGTGAATAAATTAAAATGAATTGAAGGCGGCTGAAGCATTTTGCTTTAGCTGCCTTTTAAGAAACTCTTATGGAAATAATTCTACTATTGTTTTCATTGAATTGAATAAGGTTGGCTCTCCATGTCATTTCAGTGGGTTGATGGTAGAATAAAAACGAAAAATTGACCAATATTAATTATCAATGAGTTTATATATGAAAAAAGTTTTCTCTCTATACTTTTTGTTTGTTTTGAGTTTGCTTGGCTGTATGAATTCAGGTTCAAATGCTGAAACCCAAATAGAAAAGCAAGGTGTTAAAAAAGTTTCTTTAGGAAATTGTCCTCAGGTTAGAAAAACATCTGAAGCACCCAAGGCGATGTTAAAGGCTATTAATCCTTTAAATGCTAATCCTGAAAATTTTCAAAAAGGGAAAAAATTGTATCAAAAAACAGCTACCCCTTTAGTATGTAAAACATGCCATGGAGAAAACGGAAGTGGATTGGGTGATCCCGACTTTGAAAGCACTCCTGCTGCACGCAATTTTACTTGTAATGAAACTATGCAAAATATATCCGATGGGCAATTATTTTGGATCATAAAAAATGGTTCTCCAAATACATCCATGCCCTCACATGCTGATTTGTCTGATGAAGATATTTGGAGTTTAGTGCTTTATCTTCGAAGCTTTTCTAATTCTAAATAAAAAAGTTAATTATTTTTCTTTAATAAGCTGAGCGGCGTTTTTCAAATTTGTATGAAAGAATACTTTTTCGTGCATTTTCCGTAAGTGTTCTTAAGCTTTCTTTGTTGGATTGTTTTAGATATTGGAATTGGTCCGCAGAGGAATATGGAACATTCTTTTTGCTGCTGGACAAAGGGATGACTTTTTTCTGCTTTACTAAATAAATGAGTCCTTGAGTTTGAAAAGTAAGAGAGGATGAGGTTAATTTATTTATAGTTCTACGAAAGACCAATAAAATATCTACTTTATACTTTTCTCCTGCCGAGTTTAGCATTTCGCGGGTTAGGTTTCCAAAAAGGTCTTCTTGAAAAGTTACAGGAGCAATACGCGTAGGGTCTACTTTTCTTAAGGTTTGTTTAAGGGCTTTAGGATCGCTTAAGATTCTATCCAACTCATTTTCTTTAAGATGTGAAAATTTTATTGAATTATTTGTGTAATATTTCCCTGCACCGGGTCGAGATTGAACGACTGCCATGGACTGGGGGAAACGAATCATCTTAATTGCCGAATCTGGATCCCTTTTACTGAATAAATCTTCGGTAGTTTGACTGATTTTTGGGGGAATACTCAGTAGGAGAAATAAAATACTTATAACCCAAATAGATTTCAATGTTGGCTTCTCCATTAAGTTTAGTTCATTGGTTAAATTGTGGAATTTAGAGGATAAGTAAAAACAAAATTTTTCAGGCTTTTTGGAGAATAACAAAATCTTGCCCGTTATTGTATATGATTTCCATATTCAGATGGTTTGCGATCCATTGAAAAGTTTGTGTGCTATAGAAACAAATGTGAGTAGGGTCCCTTTTGTAATACCAATTATTAAATTGTTCGATATTAGGTTCTTCGTTTTTTTGAGGATAAAATTTGGTCATGATAGCGCAAAAACTCTTTGGTCTAAGGAGGCTGCAGATTAGATTTAATTCTTTTTCTGGGTTTTGAAAATGTTCAAAAGTTTCAGTGGAAATTACAATATCGAAAAAAATTCTTTTAGGTATTTCCGGGAAAAAATGGATATCGTAAACTTCGGAATCATAACCTTCCCTAATTAGCAATTCTTGAAGTACGGGTTCATAGCCACATCCAAAATCTAAAATCTTTTGAGCCTTTGGGCAATACAACTTTAATAATTGAATTTTATTTTGGAACATTTGAACATAACCAAGATTAGTTATGCTATTTTCATGCTCTAAGTATCTTTGGATCTCCTCCTCCTTAGATAGGAAAAAAGGAGGAGGAACGAATATCAGGTGACAAATGTGGCAATGAAAGAATTCTCGAAATTTGTCATGGGTAAAAAGGTTTGCGATTGAATAACATAAGGGGCATTTCATAAGTTGTTATTGTGCCACATTTCAAAATGGTTGCGTTGATGATAAAGAATTTGTTTTAATATGGACCTCGTCAAGGTGAGAATCTGAAAGAAAATATTTAAATTGTCCCCTCAATTACTTTTAGGGGAACATCAGGAGAATTTATGGGGACCTACATAAGCGGAAACTCCATCCGACCGGGATATGTGATTATTTATAAAGATGATTTATACAGGGTGATGTCCGCGGAACATCGAACGCCTGGTAATAAACGCGCTTTTATGCAGGCGAAATTAAGAAACCTAAAGAATGGAAATCAAACTGAAGTAAAATTCCGAGCAGATGAGGAAATACAAAGAGCCGTATTAGAGCAGGCTGAAATGGAGTATTTATACTCAGATACTTCAGGCTATTGTTTTATGAATTGCGAAACATATGAACAAATTTTTGTAGATGAAGATATCATTTCTGATTCCAAGTCTTATTTACTCCCTAATACAAAGGCACAGATCGAGTTTCATGAAGGGAAGCCCATTGGAATCGATCTTCCTGAAACGGTGGATCTGAAAATTATTGATACTGAGCCGCCCTTAAAGGGTGCCACAGCATCTGGCTCAGGAAAGCCCGCAACTTTGGAAACGGGTTTAGTGGTTACAGTCCCTCAATTTATTGAAATTGATGAGGTTGTTCGCGTTTCAACTTCCTCGGGTCAATATTTAGAGCGTGTAAAAAAATAAATATCCGTATGGATAGTTTAAAGTGTATGAAATACTGCAAAAGTGTGCTTTTTGAGATAAAAAACTATTAAAAAGTTAAGAATTTTGTTTCCTATTTATAGGCATATAAAAAAAATTGGTGAATTTTATTAATTAATTAATAAAGTGTTATGACCTCGTACACAAAGTGAAAATCTGATCGATTAAATTGACAAAAAATAATATTTAAAATAAACTTACTTAAGTTAAACTGATTGAGCTATTTAAATTAAATTTAAAGAAATTTATCCTTCCTTTTTATTCTTTAGGAATTCTCCATGCAAGAAGTCTCTGAGACCATTGATCCGTTAAGTGCTTTGGAATTGATTGCTAGGTCAACTCCCACTGCCAAGGGCGTTTTATTACTTCTTTTGGTGTTTTCAATTGTTTCGTGGGCCATTATTTTTACAAAGTTTTTTATTTTTAGAAAAGCCCGAGAACAAGATAAAATGTTTATAGACTTTTTTTCCAAAAGTGAAAGTTTGAATAACATTTGCAATTTTTCAAAAGGGTTAAAATACAGCCCTGTCGCCCGTGTATTTTTAACAGGCTATAATGAATTGTATGTTTATAGAGAAGTTCAAAAATCCCCAAATGGAAACCCGGGGGACAAGACGGGCTTAACCACTAAAGATCTAAAAGGGATTAATTTAGCATTGAATAAATCCATTAACCGTGAAATTGAAAGGTTGTCCGGCAAATTAGATTTTTTAGCTACAACGGGCAGTACCGCACCTTTTATTGGATTATTTGGGACGGTGTGGGGGATAATGCACTCTTTTCGATTAATTGGCTTAAAGGGGTCAGCGAGTATTGGTGGCGTGGCTCCTGGGATAGCAGAAGCATTGATTGCAACAGCGGCAGGCTTGGTGGCAGCGATTCCTGCAGTAGTATTTTTCAATTACCTAAATGCCAAAATTCGCGGATTTTCACACCGTATGGAAGACTTTTCAGAAGACTTTTTGTTTATGGTAGAAAAAAACTTTATGAAAGAATCTTCCGACCCTGTTCGCATTGACTAAAAAGAAATGATTGTAAAGCGTAACACTAATTTAATGGCAGACATTAATGTCACTCCCTTTGTGGATGTAATGCTAGTATTGCTCGTCATTTTTATGATTACCGCCCCCTTGATGCAGCATGGCATGGATGTTGAACTTCCTCAGGAAAGTTCATCGGTTGTAGAGGTTAAAGAAATTCCGTCTGTCACCCTTCAAAATAATCGAAAAATCTATTGGAATGATGAAAATGTCCCTAATCTAATGATCCTAACTGAAAGGATAAATCAATATATTAAAAATAATGATAAAAATGCTGCTGTCTATTTTCGAGCGGATAAAACTTTAGATTATGGCTATGTAATGAAGGTAATGACTACCATTCGACGTGCTGGCGTGCATAACATTGGTATGATGACTGATCCACAGCAATGAGAGTAAATCGTATTCCTTTTATAAATTTTAACCAGATGTTGGTGATATCTGTATTTGTGCACTTTGCGTTTTTAACCATTATGATGTTTATGCCAAAAGCTCAATTAATGAAACAAAAAATAAAACCCGCTTTTATGGTTGATTTGATTGAAATACCGAAATCACCAAGCCAGGTATCTAAACCCCAGCCTGTTGTCGAAAAGAGTGTGACTCCAAAAGAAAAAATGCCTCCTGTGCAGAAAAAAGAGGTTCCTGAAAAACCGAAAGTTATTGCAAAACCTAAACCTGCTCCTGTGCAGAAAAAGGTGGCAGAAAAACCTAAAATGGAAGCTGTAAAAGAACCTCAACCTGAACCTCTTCCTGAATTAAAGCCTATTGTTCCTCCGAAACCTATTGTGACTCCTTTGATGGAAGCACCGAAACCTTTTGACTATCAGTTAAAGCCTGCACCAGAAATAAAAACTTCGGAGTTTAAGCGTAAGGAAATAGAAAATTATCAGCCGGCGCAGATTCCGACTCAACAAGAGAAAGTTGTGAAACCTTCTCCTCAACCAGTGGCAAAACAGCCTGTTGCGAACCCATTACTTAAAAAATTAGATGAAGTAGCAAAAATTGAGCCCCAGGTTTCCAAACCCAAACCGGTACCGGCAAAACCCACAAGGGATCCTTTATTAGACCAAACGTTTCAAGAGTTGAATGAAATTAGACCCAAACCAAATTCAAATCCCAAAAAATCGGAATTCGTTGTACCCGTTCCTGCAAATGATCCTTTTGAAGATTTTGAAAATATAAAAATGAAAAAAGATATTCAAAGGGTTGTTCCTAGGCAAAACCAAGTGGTGCCAACCGTTCCCCAAAATCCTCAGGAAAAAGCTTTTGAGGCCTTAACTCAAAAAAAAGTCGAGTTAGATTCTGTAAAAACTCAACAACTTCCCAAGTCGATTCAAAAAGAATTAGCGGAATTGAAAAAGTTAAAAAGTAAGCCGGTGGTTGTTGCAAAATTAGATAAACATGTAGAGGTACGACAAAAACCTTCAAATAGAAAAAGTTTTGCTCCGATCTTAAATAAGAAGCTGGATTCCTTAAAGAAAAAGTCTATTGAAGTTACGGTCGAAATAAATACTAGTAAGAATACTTCATCTCCAACTCCCACAGAATCGGTTTATAAAAGTCAAATTCGGAGTATTGAAGCACCGGATTTAAAAACTCAGGTTGAAGTGGAAACTCCGGGGTCTTCTATTAAACAAGTTAAACCAATGGGAACTTCCAGAACTGCTCCCAAAGGTAAACCTTCGTCAAACGTGATTAATCATTATGCGGCGATGGTAAAAAGTCGTGTGCAAGAACATTGGAAAGATCCTATTGGTGGAGGAAAAGGCGTTATTTTAGTTTCTTTTTATGTGTTTCCTGAAGGTAATATTGACAGTCCAGTAATAATACAAGAATCCAATGATTTCCATTTGGATAATTTAGCGATTCGAGCAATCCAGGATTCAGCACCATTTCCTGTTTTTCCTGATGATTTAAGGATCCCCAACATGCGATTAACCTTGGAATTTAATTATGAATAAAATTCCCCTCAAAATTTTTAAATATTTGCTGATAACACTCATTGTCTTTAGCGTTCAATCAACAATTTACGCTCAGACTGATATTTTAATTGATCTTTCTAAAGAAACACGGGAAGAAGTGTCAATTGCTGTTACTGGATTTCTGGCGACCACAGAAAATAGCGATCCTGAGGTGGGAGTTCAAGGGCGGAAAATTTTGGAGAATGATCTTAAGTTATTTGAGATTTTTGTCCCTCTAGATCATGAATCATTTAAAGAATTAGAAGACCTGGAAAATGCGCAAGGGGGGGTTAGTTATGGACAATGGAATTCTTTAGGTGCTCAATGGTTAATTAAAACTCAATATGAATCACAAGGTAAAGATGGGAAAGTTAAATTTACCTTTCGTTTATATGATGTCATCAATGAACGCTTTCTGTTGGGAAAACGTTACCAGGGTACCAGAAGCTTTATCCGAAAAATAATGCACCGATTTGCTGACAAGGTGATGGAGGAGTTAACGGGAAAGCCTGGTGTGGCAGAAACCCAAATTGCTTTTCTATCACGGACTGAGCAAGGCAAGGAAATGTATGCGGTTGACTTTGATGGAGCTAATATTTCAAAACTGACCGATGAAAAGTCTGTTGTTCTTTCCCCGGATTGGTCTCCCGATGGACGCTCAATCGTGTTTACCTCATTTCAGGATCATAATCCTGATTTAATAATGGTCGATTCGTCTGGTAGAAGAAGGCGGGTTTTATTAAAGTTACCTGGATTAAATTCGGCCCCTGCTTGGTCACCTGATGGAACCAAAATCTCTCTGGTATTGAGTAGGGATCAGAACTCTGAAATTTATATATTGAACCGTTGGAGAAAATTAACCCGGCTAACCCGTCATTTTAATATCGATACCTCTCCAAGTTGGTCTCCCGATGGTAAGAAAATTGCATTTACTTCAGATAGATCGGGGACAGGTCGTCCTCAGGTATATATTATGGATTCTGAAAATGGGGATAGGATGGGGGTTACGAGGATTTCTTATGGCTCCACCTATAATGACAATCCAGCTTGGTCCCCTGATGGAGATAAAATTGCTTACACGTCCTTGGTAGGGAAGGAGTTTCAAATAAAGATTTATTATCCCGAATCCAAAAAGACCGTTCAAATTACCAGTGGGCCGGGAAGCAAAGAGGAGCCATCTTGGTCTCCAGATGGCAGGTTTATTGCCTATCACATGACTCAAGGCAAACAATCTTCCATTCAAGTACGGCGGATTGGAAGCCCTCAAAGTAGGCCGATAACAAAGCTTGATATAGCGGCATTTAGCCCTACATGGTCGCCTTATCCGAATAAATAGGTTTAGTCCTTAATCTCAGGGCGATCAAATTGTTCAAATTTGATTATTTTCGTTTATTAATGGGATAGATCTGTTGAGAAAGTAAATAAAAATATGGTCATTAAATAATTGATCTATTTGACATTATTGATTTTGTTTTTCTATAATGGTAATTGTTTGTAAATTTGTCCCTTAAAGTTCGATCTTTTGAAATTTGTGTTTTGCTTTAGTAAAGAAATTCGATTAGGTATGATCGTTAGTTAAATAAATATTCATTTTTTTAAGGTTTCATCACGAGGTTTCAATATGGTAAGAAACAATTTAAACAAAAAGACAAAAAAGAATTACCTTCTAGTAGCACTTTTAGCGATTACAGTTGGTACAGGTTGTGCGAAAACTTTATCAGCTCCTCCCAGTCCCGAAGCAAATAACTCGGGCTCTACCGAGCTACAAGCAGAAAACGATGGGGGCACAAACTCACAAGAAGGCATTGATGAGTCAGGGTTTCAGGAAAAGGGATTTGATATCCAAGGGGATAACAGTCAAGTGGAATCATCTCCATTTATAACTGAAAGCTCTCCCGGTGATGGACCTATTCCAGCAGATGAACCGGATATGATGGCGTCTGATATGGGTGAAGGAGCGGCTCCTGATTTTGATGGGAATTCCTCACAATCAGATTTTGGAAGCGGAAACGCCGGAGCTATGGCTCTTCAAGATAAGCCCTATGAAGCGGACCCTTTTTCTGGTGGTTCAGGAAGCAATCAAAACTCTGACATGTCTGGAATGGAATCTGGAAATGGTATGATGGACGGTTCATCCAATACGATGGCTTCGGACGGATCTTCACCTATAATGGCAGACTCTTTTACTGATTCTGGAAGCAATTCTGGTGATACTATGGCTGGTGGATCAGGAACCATGGGTGATAGTTCAGGTTCCATGGGAAATGAGTCATCCAATGGCGGAAACTCATTTGATATTTTTGCAAATGAAGAAACCCCTCCAGTTAGTGATGGTGGAGCTTCTGGAGATGGAGGAATTGTTGCTGACTCAAACACAGGTGTTGAAGAAGCCAGATTATTGTCCTTCAAAAGTGAAGACCAATTGGCGGATATTCATTTTGATTTTGATCGTTATGATTTAGATGATAGTAATATGGAAATATTACGTAAAAACGCTGACTGGTTGAAAAGTAACCCAGCTACTAAAGTTGAAATTCAAGGTCATTGCGATGAAAGAGGAACTAACAACTATAATCTGACCTTAGGGGAACGACGAGCTTTGGCCACCAAGAAATACTTGGTTTCCTTAGGTGTGGAAGAAGACAGATTATTTACAATAAGCTATGGTGAGGAAAAGCCATTTTGTTTCGAAAGCGGTGAGAATTGCTGGAAAAATAATAGGCGAGCTCACTTTATGGTAGCAGAATAGGACGGATTTATTAAATCTATTGTCCTAACCCAATTTTACTCTCAACTTTATGACCGCAACGCGATATACTTGTTGCGGTCATTTTTTTTTCTATTTTATACTAGCCTGATTTTACTTCTAATCTCGGTTATTCATTCAACTTTTTTATGGGGATGAGAAAGATGATGAAAAAATTTTTCTTACCTAGTGTTTTGTTTTTTATATTGGCCTCAAATAGCCATGCTCAGCTGTTTGGAAATGATGAAAAGATGGATAAATTGTTGACTCGCATTAAATTAATGAATGCGAGTCTTCAAGAAAGTGTTATTCCAAAAATAAATAGCCTTAACTCCGAGGTTAAAAATATTAATGGAGAAATCCAAAATATTAAAGTGAATCAAGCAAAATTATTACAGCAGATGGATTATGTGAAAAGTTCATTTCCTGGTTTGCAAGGGGCAATTGAGCAAAATAGTTCCCAAATGATTGAGCAGGTTCAGCAAATGGATTTGCGTTTGGAGGATTTAGACTCACAAGTTAAAAAAGGGCTAACGAAACAGTTAAATGATTTAGCAATAACTCTAAATGATCAAGGAGTGAATCAGAAATCTCAACTGGACCAATTTGTTGTTGAACAAAAAGAAAGTATGAATCAATTGATTGGGGACCAAAAAAATGAAATGGGGAACCTCAAAACTGCTATGGGTAAACTGCAGGAGGGAGTGGGTTCCCATTTAATTCAGGTAAAAGACGCAGTAGCAAAAGAGATTGAACAAATTGTGCTAAGGAATGAAAAATCGCTGAGTAGTTTTTCTAATAAAAATGACCATAATTTTGTTGCAGTGCAAAATGCTTTAAATAAACAAGGGGATCAGGTGAATCAGAAAATTGACGAGGCGATTACTGTCATTCAAGAAGTTGTTACAGCAGTAGAGGGAAATAAACAATCAATAGATGAAAGCTTCCAGGCCATTCAAGTCCAAAATGAAAGTGTGAAGGAAGGTTTGGGACAAGTGGACAGAAATACTCAGTTGATAGATCTAAAAAGTCAAAAAGTAGTAGAAGTGATTGAAAGTAGTTTGCAAAAGCAAACGGATAGTGATCTAAAACTCAATACATTAATTGGAAACCTCAATAAAGCAAATGAAAATGTTAATAGTAGTCGAGAGGCGATGTTGAGTCTGAAAAAAATTATGGACCAAAAGTTGTCGCAGCTATCGGCAGTTGGTGGGACAAATCAGGGTAAATTTGAAAAGTTTGCACAAAGAATTGATTTGGTAAAAGACAATTTGTTGATTGCAGATACAAAATTAAATAAATTAGCCGATGGTTTAAAAGCCCTACAAGGACAAAGCATTTCATCCACCAAGGCTATAGTTTCAATGCAAGAAAAAGTTGCTCAAGTTCAAACTGCAAACCTACAAACAGATCAAAAGTTTAATAAACTCATCGACTCAACAAAATCCATGTTAGCTCATTCATCTAAGCTGGGTAAGGATGTGCAGCTTTCTATGCAAAAAATAGACGCAGGGAGTAATCAGTCCAATTTAACGCAACAAAAAATAAACGAGTTGATAGATATTTTGAAAGCAATTGCAGTCAAACAAAATGAAATTGAAGAGAAGTTTAATAGTCAGCAATCAAATATTTTCCAAGCTCTATCTAGTTCAAATCAAGCTATCGAAAAATCCAAGGTTGAGTTGGTGAATTCTATAAATGGATCTAAAGTGCAGATTCAAAAGGATATAGGTGATTCAGCGGAACAACTTCATGCAGAGTTATCAAACTCTAAGGTAGACATTGGTAAAGTTATTACTGCTTCTAGAAATGAGCTTTATCAGGCAGTTGCGACCGCAAGAAATGATTTAATGCAAAGTATAGCTACTTCGCATGGAGAGTCCAAAGCGTACTTAAATGATATTCGGACTATGTCTAATGCCAATAACGTTAAGAATGATAATATTCTCAACTCAATTCGAAGTACTCGTCGTACCAAGAAATCCACAGCCAAAAAATAGTTTAAAAAAGGCCGTGAATATCTAATAGAGGTTAGACTCGGGCTAGTTTGTTTGAATCCCGAATAGGAAAATATTGCCCTTTGTAAATATTTAGACTAGAAAAAGAAATTGTGAAAATCCTTTTATAGATTTTAAAAGGATTTTTGTGTTTTTTCTTTGGAATTAATGATTGGGCAATCTGCCTTGTTTGAGGTTAATGGGAATATTTAATAATGGTGAAAAATCTTACAATTTATATTTGCCAATCTTGTGGACATAAAGCTCCGAAATGGTTAGGTAAATGCCCCGAATGTTCTGAGTGGAACTCGTTGGTTGAGGAGAAAGTATCCTCCTCAAGTTCTTCACCCAAAAACTCACTTGCCCTCAATTTAAAGGTTTCTCCACTTCGACCGTTGAATGAAATTTCTTCAACCGCTCGGGAGAGAATGACAACCGGAATCGATGAATTTGATCGAACTTTGGGTGGGGGGATTGTTTCTGGCAGTTTAATCTTAATTGGGGGAGATCCGGGAATCGGAAAGTCTACTCTAGTCTTGCAAAGTATGGCTCAACTGGCGGAATCAGGTGAAACATTACTTTATGTCTCTGGAGAGGAGTCTCTAGAGCAAATAAAAATGCGGGCGGATCGACTAAAAATTTCTTCAAATAATCTTTTGGTGTATTCAGAAATATGTATTGAAGAAGTTTTGAAGAAAGTAGATGAAATTAAGCCTGATTTGTTAGTTCTCGATTCCATTCAAACTTTTTTTACTTCAGAACTCCAGTCGGCACCCGGAAGTATTGGCCAAGTTAGGGAGGTTGCTTTTAAGTTATTTAAGGAATGTAAACAAAGATCTCTGCCCGCCATTATTATTGGTCATATTACAAAAGAGGGAGCGATTGCCGGACCTAAATCCTTAGAGCATATGGTAGATTGCGTATTATATTTTGAAGGTGAACGGGGTCATTCATTTCGTATTTTACGTGCTATCAAAAATCGATTCGGCTCAACCCCTGAAATGGGCGTTTTTGAAATGGGATTGGAGGGACTTATTCCTGTATCCAATCCTTCAGAGATATTTTTAGCAGAACGTCCAGAGAATTCAACCGGTTCGGTAATTGCAGCTACACTAGAAGGGAGCCGACCCCTTTTGGTAGAAGTGCAAGCTTTGGTAACAGCCTCTTCAACTGTCGGAATGCCAAGGAGGGTGACATCCAATTTAGACCCGAATCGGATTAATCTATTAGTGGCGATTATGGAAAAACGTTTAGAGCTAAATTTACAAAGGGAGGATATTTTTGTTAATTTAGCTGGAGGAATTAAGGTTACTGAACCTGCAATGGATTTAGCACTAGCTACTGCCATCGCCAGTAGTTTTCAAAATTTACCGGTTGATTCTAATACGATAATGATAGGGGAAGTTGGTCTTACCGGAGAAGTAAGGTCCGTGATGCAATTGGATTCAAGGCTTAAAGAGGCTGCTAAATTAGGCTTTAAAAGAGTGGTGATTCCTGAATCCGCAAAGAAATCTAAATTTTTATCCAACCATTCAATAGAATTGATTTTTGTGAAAAGTTTGCAAGAAGCTTTTGAAGCGGTTTTATAATTTCAGGTTCAAATTATTTTATGAAAGTATGCGTAATTATTCCTGCAGCCGGTCAAGGCTTGAGAATGGGGGGAAGGACACCCAAACAGTTTCTTAATTTAAATGGAAAACCAATTCTTGACCATACGCTTCAAGCGTTACAACAATGTGATATTTTAAGCTCAATCATTCTATCCGTTCCTTTATCTGAAAAAGAAAATGTTGCAAAACAATGGCTTGGATCTCCCTCAAAAGTTCATCAGGTGGTTACGGGCGGTGAAAAAAGACAGGATTCAGTTTTTAATGGTTTTAAAGCCGTTGAACCTGATACCGATATTGTTGTGGTTCATGATGGAGTCCGGCCCTTTGTCACATCACAACTGATTGAGGAAATTATTAAAGCTGCTAAGAAATATGGTGCAGCTATTACTGCTATTCCTGTAAATGACACTCTTAAAAAAGGAAAAGATAATTTTGTAGAAAATACGGTTTCGCGCGATGGGTTGTGGCGGGTTCAAACTCCCCAGGCATTTACATACAAACTACTAAACCAGGCATTTGAGAAAGCAAACCGAGATTCATTCTATGGGACTGATGAAGGAAGCTTAATTGAGCATTTAGGAGAACCTGTTAAAATCGTAATGGGTTCGGAATGGAATATTAAAATTACTCGAATGGATGATTTGGTTCTTGGAGAGCACATAGCTAAAAAACTGTTTGATAAATAAGTTTTTATAGGAGTTCAAAACTGTGAAAAGCCTATTAGTTGCAATTGCGGGATTCATTGCGTTGATCTATTTGTTGAATCCAACTGCCGGATTGTTTGAAATTATTCCTGATAATATGCCCTTGATAGGTAATTTAGATGAAGCTACGGCGGTTGCGATTATTTTGGCAGCTTTACGTTATTTTGGGATCGACTTAACGGATTTTTTACGTAAATTTTTAAAGGAACCTTCTGATAAAAATGATCCGGAGAACAAATAGAATTCCTGAACTATAAAAATATTTTTGCTCCTCTGCCATTCCTAATGCATCTAACCTAAGTGTTTAACTTTTCTTTGTTCAAATTCATTTTAAAAACTTTATTTTATAAACTTACTGGAAGGAGGATTCCTATGCTAAAAGTAGGGACTGAGGCTCCTGATTTTTTAGTTAATGATCATAATGGCAACCGTGTTAGTTTAAAAGAGCTCCGGGGAAAAAAAGTAATTTTATGGTTTTACCCAAAGGCAGATACCCCTGGATGCACGCAGGAAGGAAAAGGATTCCGCGATGAGTTTTCGAAGTTTCAAGAAAAAGATGTGAAAATATTTGGGGTAAGTTTAGATAATGAATCTGAGAATAAAGCTTTTGCAGAAAAATTTAACTTTCCTTATCCATTGCTGTGCGATGTAGGTCGTGAAATTGCCCTTGCCTATCAAGCCATTCAAAGTAAAGACGATGGGTATGCTTCCCGAATTACCTATGTTATAGATGAAAAAGGAGTAATTGTAGAAGCAATTGACCAGGTGAATACACAAACGCATGCGCAGGATTTATGCTCAAGAGTGTGATTTTTAAGTAGAGTAAAAATGCCTAATGGGTTGACGAAAAATTGCTAAAACGCTATTATTTTTCGCTTTAAATTCTAATTTCAAGGAAAGTCAATGGCCTATAAGGATTTTTTAAATTCAGTTCACAAATTAAACAAGGAAGAAAAAAAACTTAAGAAATCCATTTTGCATACTCCTGTCAACCAGGTTGATTTTGGTAAAATTAAAAATATAGCTGACTTGGTAGATTCTTTTAAAGATGCTTCAATCCAGGCGCGGAATATTGGCCAATGTGCAAGTATTTTTCAAAGAATGCTCAAAGACCGAGAGCGTCCTACCATCATGCTTGGATTAGCAGGCCCTCTTATCGCCGCAGGTCTTCGAAAGGTAATTCGCGATTTAATTCATTACAATATGGTTGATGTGATTGTTTCCACGGGTGCAGTTCTGTATCAAGATTTTTACGCTGCTATGGGGGCGGGACATTATTATGGAAGCCCGGATGCTGATGATACAAAACTTAGAGACCTGTTGATAAATAGAATATACGATACTTACGTTGATGAAGAAAAGTTTGCACAGTTCGATTCCCTCATCGGACAGTTTGCTGACTCATTAGAACCCAAAAGTTATTCGAGTAGAGAGTTTATTTCTTTATTGTCTGGTGTGATTGACGATAAAAACTCTATTTTAGTTACCGCGAGAAAAAAGGGTGTCCCCATTTTTTGTCCCGCAATTAGTGATTCAAGTATTGGAATCGGATTGACGGAGCATTATTACGTGGCAAGAAACGAAGGTCGTCAACCCATAACCATAGATGTGATTCGTGATAATTATGAGATCACTCAAATTGTTTGTAAGTCTAAAAGAACTGCAGCGTTTTATGTGGCTGGGGGTGTCCCAAAAAACTATATTAATGACTCGATTGTAATGAGTTATGTCTTTGGTCGTAGCACAGGTGGCCACAAATATGCTATTCAAATGACCACAGATTCTCCGCATTGGGGTGGCTTAAGTGGAAGCACATTGGGTGAAGCTCAGTCTTGGGGTAAAATTAATAAAAAGGCAAACTTTTGTATGGCCTTTGTAGAACCAAGTGTTTCATTGCCATTAATTTATGGGGCCGCCTATCAAAGTAAATCGCATAAAAATCGAAAACGACTTTCCTTCTCCTGGGAAGGGGATGTTTTGAAAGAGCTAAAAATTGCAAAGTGAATTTTAGTTCTTTTCTTCACTATAAGTACTTTTAAATCCCAAAATGTAAAATTCTCGAAATTCTAAAGGCTCCACAGCGGATGGATAGATCATATCTACAAACCGTTTTGTGGCTGGGGAGCTTTGATGCCTTATAACTGCTTCTTCATTTTCAAAAATCATGGTGTGTAGAAAACGAGTGGGCCGACCCATCTCTTGGTTTGCCATATAAAACAAAGTAGTGGGCTCGTTAATCCGAATGTATTTTACAAAGTTCATAATTACTTCCTTACATTGTTCCACGTTTTCAGGAAGAACTTGGTAATTGGCGGTCATACAAATAGGCATAAAACGTCCTTTCCTTGCTATTTTAAGTTTTCGGGAAATTCGAAAAAAATTCTTACCTCATCTACATGGTCCAGGTTAAGAAGGGTTTCTTTTAACTGATTGATGAGTCTTTCGTCCATTTTAGAATCTGTTGGGTTTTCTGCTAATAGAAATACTTCCAGTATGGTATGCCCTTTATGATGGTGTGTGCGTAAACGAGTGAGTTTAGAAATATCTTGGAAGGAATCTATAATGGGTTTGACCTTCGCTTCTAGTTCACCGCGATTATGCCAATAAAGGGGCTCAAAATCGGTATCATCTTCAGTGTCCACATGAACAAGTACATCTTGAACATTGCTAAAACGGGAAATTAAATTTCTTCTGACCGACTCTGCAATTAAGTGACCCTCAGTCACTGAAGCTTCATTATCGACTTGAACATGAACGTCCATAAGTATATCTGCCCCAATTTTTCTGGTTCTGAGGTTGTGAGTTCGAATTACCCCGGGAATATTATTGATTTCATTTTCTAAACGTGTTGTGTCTTCTTCGCTTAGACCGGTATCCATAAGGTCGGCTATACTACGAAAAGCAATGTCATATCCTACTTTTAAAATTAGAATGGCCACCACAATTGCGGCAATGGGGTCCATAATTGGATACCCGACCATAGCACCAATAATTCCAATTAAGGCGGCAATGGAAGAAACTGCATCCGAACGATGATGCCAGGCATTAGCAACAATAGAAGGGCTATTTACTTTTTCTCCTATGTTTCGGGTGTAATGGAAAAGTCCCTCATTAACTAGAATCGAAAAAATAGCAGCAATGAGAGCAAATACATTGGGAGCTTGATAAGATTTTTGTGCGATAGATTCTGAAGCTTCAAAGGCTAACCCTAATCCTGCTAGCATAATTATGGCTCCCACCACGGTAGCTCCAATAGATTCCGCTCGACCATGACCATAAGGATGATTTTCATCTGCTGGTTTTTGTGCAATTTTATAACTTATTAAAACAACTATGTCTGTTAATAAATCTGAAAAAGAATGGATTCCATCCGCAACCATTGCGGCACTTTTCCCAAAGATGCCTCCAGCAATTTTAAATAACGATAAAATTAAATTGGCAATAGCCCCAATGAGGATTACTTTTGTGCCTTCTTCTGATTGTTTGAGTTTTTCCATAAAGTTTAGAGTGAAACTTACTTGAGGAAGTTATTTTGAGGATTGTTCATTAGTTAAATATTCTACAATTTTTACATTGGCTGCCGGAAAAGTAAATTTTTTTAGTTGTTCTGGAGAAACCCATTTCCACTGCTCACATTGGGATGCGCTAATCTTTCCCGAATTTAATTGGCATAAAAAAACGTTGAGCGTTACTCGAAATTGAGTATAACTATGTTTTATAGTCATTAGTTTTTTTTGTATGCTAACTTTAACATCTAATTCTTCTTGAATTTCTCTTCTAAGACATTCTTCTTCACTTTCCTTGCTTTTTCTTTTGCCTCCCGGAAATTCCCAAAGACCGCCCATTAATCCATTTTTTGGTCGTTGTTGAATAAATACTTTCCCATTTCGAAAAATAACGGCTGCGCTTACCTCAATTTTTTTGGATGGTTGTTTTGCTTTTTTAGGGGGATATTCGCTTTGAGTGTTTTCAATTTTGGCTTGGCATATCGAGGTTAAAGGGCATAACAAACATAGTGGATTTTTGGGGGCACAGATTGTGGCGCCCAGTTCCATTAAGGATTGATTGAAATCACCTGGGCGCTTTTTGGGAACTAACTTTTCAGCATAGCTCCAAAGTTTATTTTCAGAAACTCCGTTCACTCCATTTTCCTTTAGTGTGAACAATCGAGAGATTACTCTCTTAACATTTCCATCTAAAACTGGATAGGGCATATCATAAGCAATACTTAATATAGCCCCAGAAGTATATCGTCCAATTCCGGGCAATTTAATAATGTCATCCATAGAATTGGGCACCTTACCTTTATGCTCAACTAAAATAACTTTTGCCGCTTTATGTAAATTTCTTGCTCGCGAGTAATATCCCAATCCTTCCCAAAATTTTAACACGCGGTCCTCGCGAGCATGTGCAAGCTTTTCTATTGTGGGAAAGGCGATCATCCATCTTCGAAAATAGGGAATAACTGTTTTGACTTGAGTTTGTTGCAGCATGATTTCGGATATCCAGATTTTATAAGGGTCTTTGGTATCGCGCCAGGGCATTTCTCTTTTCTGGGCATCAAACCATTTGAGTAATTTGTTTTGTAGACGGCGTGGAGAAAATTTTTGATTCATATTGGAAAGGTACAGGGTTAGAAACTTAAACAACAGATTACTTTGAATTAAATCCTAAACTCCAATGGCATCCTTTCCCCAAATAGTTTTATGGAGTTGTTGCTGAACTCTAACTGGAAGATTGTCTTGCAAAACCCATTCAGTTAAATCTTTTAAATCCAAACGGTCGAACACTGGAGAAAATAATATGTGAGCCTTTTTATGGATTTCATATTTAAATAGGGTAGCTTTGCTCCATTCATAATCCTCGCGGTTGAGTATGACAAATTTCACTTCGTCCTTGGGTTCTAAGGTATTTAAATTTTCCCATAAGTTTTTAGATACTTCTCCGCTTCCCGGACATTTTACATCCATGACTTTAATAACTTCTTTGGGTACTTTTTCTAAAGTTAATGATCCGCCCGTTTCTAACATTACTTCATAATTCTGTTCAAGTAGAGTTGTCATTAATGG